>CAVSZN010000045.1:0-153349 GCA_963732425.1 uncultured Alphaproteobacteria bacterium | reverse complement strand
CTGCGCCATGGCGCAGAGCGGCCGCGCCAGGATATTCGCGAAGATCAGGTCGTAGCGCACGCCCTTCATCAGCCGCGGCTTCCAGCCATCGGCGAGGATGGTGCGCATCCGCCGCGGCACCAGCTCGTTCATGCGCGCATTCTGCTCGCAGACGCGCACCGACCAGGGCTCGATGTCGGTCGCCAGCACCGTGCAGGGCAGCATCTTCGCCGCCGCCATCGCCAGGATGCCGGACCCGCTGCCGAGGTCGCAGACCGTGCGCGGCCGGCGATGCGCGATGCCCTCGAAGGCGCGCAGGCAGCCCTGGGTCGAGGCATGTTCGCCCGAGCCGAAGGCCAGCCCGGCATCGAGCTTCAGCACCACGCGGCCATAGGTCATCGGGTCGGGCACATGGGTCGGGCGGATCACGAAGCGCCGGCCGACCGGCATTTCCGGGAAGGCCTGCACGGTGCGGGCGAGCCAGCCCTCCGCCTCGACCGGCGCCGCCTGCAGCAGCGGCGGATCGATGCCGGCGACGGCGGCGGCCAGCGCCAGCGCGGCGTCCAGGTGCATCGTCATGCGCGCCGGCCTCGCGCACGCCTTCGATGCGCCAGGTGTCGGTCGGCTCGTCGCGGAACAGCGCGACGGTGGTGCAGACCTGTTCGAGCGCGGCCTCGAAGACCGGCACGGCGTGTTCGGGCAGCCCGTCGATCACCAGGGCTTCCAGCGGTTCGGCGCGGCGGCGCGACAGCGCGCCGGGCGCATCAGGGCCTGACGGGCGCATCAGGTCTTCTCCACGAAACTGTCGAGCAGGCGCTTCTCGCCGGCTTTCTCGAAGGCGATGTCGAGCCGGTTCTCGTCGATCGCGATGACGCGGCCATAGCCGAATTTCTGGTGGAAGACACGCTCGCCGACCTTGAAGGCCGAGGATGGCGCGGCGCGGGGCTTCACCTCCCACGCGCCGGCCTCGATCATGCGGCGCGGGCGCTGGGCGAACATGCCGCCGCCGGCGAAGACCGAGGCCGGCGGGCGGGCGCTGCGCTGCGACGTGCCTTCGCGGATGATCTCGCCCGCCGGCAGTTCATCGAGGAAGCGCGACGGGATCTGGGATTGCCAGTTGCCGAAGATGCTGCGGTTCGCGGCGTGGCTGATCACCGCGACGCGCCGCGCCCGGGTGATGCCGACATAGGCGAGGCGCCGTTCTTCCTCGAGCGCCTTGTCGCCGCCCTCGTCGATGCTGCGGCGGGAGGGGAACACGCCTTCCTCCCAGCCCGGCAGGAACACCATGTCGAATTCCAGCCCCTTGGCGCCGTGCAGCGTCATCAGGGAGACGCGCTCGCCTTCGGCCGCCTCGTCATTGTCCATGACCAGCGCGACGTGTTCGAGGAACGCCGCCAGGCTTTCGTAGTCGGCCATGGCGCTGACGAGTTCCTTCAGGTTCTCCAGCCGCCCCGGCGCCTCGGGCGATTTGTCCTGCTGCCACATCGGCGCGTAGCCGCTTTCGTCGAGCAGCGTCTGCGCCATGACGATATGGCCCTCGACGTCCAGCATCGCGCGCCAGCGTTCGAAGCCTTGCAGCAATTCCGCGCAGCGCGGCGCGCGCCTTGGCCTGCTTGATCGCGCCGGTCTCCAGCGCGCGCGACGCGGCGAGGCAGAGCGGGATCGATTCATCGCGCGGCGATGGCGTGCATCGCCTGCATCGCCGTATCGCCCAGCCCGCGCTTGGGCAGGTTGACGATGCGCTCGAAGGCGAGGTCGTCGGCCGGCTGCGCCACGACGCGGAAATACGCCATGGCGTCGCGGATCTCGGCGCGTTCGTAGAAGCGCGCGCCGCCGATGATGCGATAGGGCAGGCCGATCGCGATCAGCCGTTCCTCAAGCGATCGGTTCTGGAAGCCGGCGCGCACCAGGATGGCGATCTCGCCGAGCGACTGGCCCTCGCGCCTGGCGGCCTCGATGCGCTCGCCGATCATGCGGGCTTCTTCCTCGCTGTCCCAGACCGAGACGACGCGGACCTTCTCGCCTTCCGCATCGTTGCGGCCGGCGCGCAGCGTCTTGCCGAGGCGGCCGGTGTTGTGCGCGATCAGCGCCGGCGGCGGTGGCGAGGATCGGCTTGGTGGACCGGTAGTTGGATTCCAGCCGGACGATCTGCGCGCCGGGAAAGTCCTTCTCGAAGCGCAGGATGTTCTCGATCTCGGCGCCGCGCCAGGAATAGATCGACTGGTCGTCGTCGCCGACGCAGCAGATGTTGCGGTGCCCCTGCGCCAGCAGCCGCAGCCAGTAATACTGCACCAGGTTGGTGTCCTGGTATTCGTCGACCAGGATGTAGCGGAAGCGGCGGTGGTAGTCGGCGAGGATGTCCGGGTGGTTGCGCAGCAGCGTCACCACATGCATCAGCAGGTCGCCGAAGTCGCAGGCGTTCAGCGCCTTCAGCCGGTCCTGGTAGGCGACGTAGAGTTCGGTGCGCGCGGCCGCCGGCGTAGTCGGTGTCCTCGGCCGGGGTGACCGCGGTCGGGCTCCAGCCCCTTGTCCTTCCAGCGCTGGATCGCCGCCATCAGCCCGTTCGGCGGCCAGCGCTTGGTGTCGATGCGCGCGGCTTCCATCACCTGCTTGAGCAGCCGGGCCTGGTCGTCGGTGTCGAGGATGGTGAAGTTCGCGTTCAGCCCGACCTGTTCGGCATGCCGGCGCAGCATCCGCGCCGCGAGCGCGTGGAAGGTGCCGAGCCACAGCCCCTCGGCCGGCTGGCCGAGCAGGGCGGAGACGCGCTCGCGCATCTCCCGCGCCGCCTTGTTGGTGAAGGTGACGGCGAGCACCTGCGACGGATAGGCCTTGCCCTGCAGCAGGATGTGGGCGAAGCGCGTGGTCAGCACCCGCGTCTTGCCGGTGCCCGCGCCGGCCAGCACCAGCAGCGGCCCATCGACGGCCTCGACGGCCGCCCGCTGCTCCGGGTTCAGCCGCGCGAGATAATCGTCCCCGCTCATGATGGGCGCTGCCCGTCGCGGCGTGGCCTGGTGACAGGTGGAAAAAGGAGGGGGTCGGGGGAATTCCCTCCCCCGGCCCTGCCACCGGCCTCACTGGCAATTCCCCACCGACCCCGCGGCGCAGATCCGTCGCCCGTCCGTCCAGCGTGCCCCGCCCAGTATCGCGCCGGACAGGTTCGCCCCGGTCAGGTTCGCCCCGGTCAGGTTGGCGTCGGTCAGGTCGGCGCGGAACAGGGTGGCCTGGCGCATATCCGCGCCGACCAGCACGGCGCCCTGCAGGTTGGCCCGGGTGAGGTCGGCGCTGCGCAGGGTGGCGCGCGAGAGATCCGCGCCGGACAGGTCGGCCGAGACGAAGCGTGCCTCGATGGCGTCCGCCTCGATCAGCTTCGCCCCGGTCAGGGTGCTGCGCTGGAAGGAGGCATCGCGCAGCACGGCGCGCGTCAGGTCCGCGCCGGCGAGTTCGCTCTGGTCCAGCAGGCAGCGTCGCCACACCACCTCGGGGGCGGGCGGGTCGGTGCAGCCGGCGATGGCCGGCCCGGCGAGGAGCAGGACCAGCCCCGCGATCAGGGTGGGTAGCGAGGATGGTGTGTGCACGCCATGGGATATAGAACCTTGCGCGAACTCCTCCAACCGTCGCGCGGGATCGTCAGGCCCTGTCTCCGCTCCGTTTCCTGGAATGGTCCGCCCGCCAGGGCGGCGCGCTGCTCGCGACCGGCATCTTCGCGGGGCTGCTGATCGCGCCGCTGGCGGCGCTGTTCCGCGATTTCGTCTCGATCACCGTCGCCGGGCTGATGACGCTGGTGCTGCTGCGGGTCGACCTGGCGCAGGTGCTGGCCTATCTGCGCCGCCCGGTGCTGGTGGCGGCGCTGACCTGCTGGCTGCTGCTGGCGATGCCGGTGCTGACCTATGGCCTGGCGCATGCCGCGGGGCTGCATGGGCCGCTCGGCGCCGCCCTGGTGATCAGCGCGATGGGGTGCGCTGCCACCTCCTCGCCGGCCTTTGCCAGGCTGGTCGGCCTCGATGGGGAAATCAGCCTGGTTGTCGCGGTGGTGACGACGCTGCTGATCCCCTTCACCGCGCCGCCGCTGGCGCTGGGGCTGATGGGGATCGACCTCGCGATCTCGCTGACCGGCCTGATGGCGCGGCTCGCGCTGGTGGTGGGGCTGCCGCTGCTGATCTCGATCCTGATCCGCCGGCTGGTGGCGGAGGCCGCGCTGAAGCGCGCCGGCCCGGCGGTCGATGGGGCGGTGGTGTGGCTGGTGGTGCTGTACGGCTTCGGCGTGATGGACGGCATGCTGGCGCGGCTGCTGGCCGAACCGTCCTGGGTGCTGGGCGGGCTGGCGCTGGCCTTTGCCGGGAATTTCGGCATGAACGCCGTGACGGCGCTGGTGTTCCTGCCGGCCGGGCGGCGGCTGGCCCTGGCGGGCGGGCTGCTGGCCGGCAACCGCAACATGGCGCTGTTCCTGGCGGTGCTGCCGGCGGCGACGGATGAACGGATCATGCTGTTCTTCGCGCTGTGCCAGTTCCCGCTGTTCCTCAGCCCGTTCCTGCTGCGCGGGCTCTACGCCAGGCTGCGCGGATAGAGCGCAGCCCGATCCCCCGGGCATCCGGAAGCCGCTCCAGGCCCTTGTTTCAACATGAATATTCACTCACCCTGCTGAATGAAGCCGACCGGGGTGGCGGTGGTGCCGCGCAGGCGCTCCCGGCCGGCTGCTTTACAGGACAAGGCAACCGGACCGAATTAGGCGAATGCCCGACCATGCCGCCAGTCCACCACCGCTGCCCGCGCCGACGCCCGAACTCTATCCACTGCCCCTGATCGCAAGGGCGGAGGCATCCGCCCACAGCGTCGCCATCCTGCTGCGCACCCGGCACCGGCCACTGCTGCTGTCGCGCGCGCTGGCCAGCATCTGCGCGCAGACCCATCGCGACTGGCACCTGTATCTGGTGAATGACGGCGGGGACGCCGCCGCGATCGAGGCGCTGACCACCGCGCATGCCCCGGCGCTGGCTGGCCGCCTGACCATGATCCACCGCGGCGGCGGGGCGCATGGCATCTGGCCGGCCGGCCAGGCGGCGCTCGAACGCGCGGGCGAGGACATCATCGCCATCCATGATGATGACGACAGTTGGGAGCCGGGCTTCCTCGCCACCGTCACCGCCTTTCTCGACGACCCGGCCCACGTCGGCCTTGTCGGCGTCACCACCGGCTGCACGCTGATCGAGGAGGAGATCCGCGACGGCCAGGTGCATGAGCGGTGGCGCTGCCCCTGGCCGCATGGTCGCGCCACCGTCGATTTCCGCCGCGCCCTGGTCGATGCGCAATTGCCGCCGATCAGCCTGGTGTTCCGCCGCGCCGCCATCGCCAGCATCGGCGGGTTCGAGACCCGCCTGCGCTTCCTCGGCGACTGGGAATTCCTGCTGCGGCTGCTGATGATCGGCGATATCGGCCATATCGACGTGCCGCTGGCGAACTACCACCACCGCGTCCGCGATACCGACGGGCCCTATGGCAACACCGTCGTGGACCAGCAGGCCGCGCGTGCCGAGCAGGTCGTGCTGCTGCACAACGCCATGCTGCGCGCCGGCCTGCGCGACCGGCCGGAGATGCTCGGGCCGATGCGGGCCCTGCTCGCCTCGGTCGCCGAGATCGACCCCGGGCCAAGGCTCGCCACGCTGGCGCAGGACCTGGCGGCGGCACGCATCGCGGCCGACGAGAATGCCGCGCGCATCATCGAAGCCACCGCGCGGATGACGGCGGCCGCCAGCGCGCAACAGGCGGCGCTCGCCACGTCGCTGCACGCGGACCTCGCCGCACGGTTGGATCGGCTGGAAGCCGGCATGGCCGAACTGCGGCAGGTCGCCGCCTGGCATCGCAGCCTGTTGCGCCCGCTGCGCTGGGCCTGGCACCGCGCCCTGCCGCTGCGCCGGGTGGTGGCCCGCGCCCGCGGGCGCGTCCCTGCCCCGCCGCCCCCGGCCAGGCTCGCCCCCTGGATGATACGGCTGATGGACCTGCCGGTGATCGGGCCGCGGCTGCTGCGTCGCGAACTCATCCGCCGCCATGTCCACCACCATGGCCGGCCGCCGGAACTCGACCCGCCGCGAGGCTTCAACGCCCATATGGTCGCCCGAATCCTGCACGACCGCGACCCGCGGCTGAAGGTGATCAACGACAAGCTTGCCGTTCGGGAGGTCGTCCGTGCGGCGTTGGGGGAGGCGGTGCTCGTCCCGCTCCTCGGCGCCTGGGAGGATCCGGGCGAGGTGCCGTGGGACAGCCTGAAGCTGCCCTTCATGATGAAGCCGAGCCACGGATCGGGCCTCACCCACGCGGTCCGGCGGCCGGAGGAGGTGCAGGCGGCCACCCTGACGGCGATGGCGCGCGCCTGGCTCGCGCATGACTATTACGAGTCGAGCCCGGAATGGGGCTATCGCGGCATACCGCGCCGCCTGCTCATCGAACCCTTGCTGCGGGGCCCGGATGGCGGCCCGCCACTGGAAGCGCAGGTGTTCACCTTCGGCGGCAGGGTGACCCACATCCGCATCTGCTCCGGCCCGAAGAACGAGCCCGGGCGGCGGAACAACTGGTTCGATGCCAAGGGCACGCCGCTGACGATCACCCAGAACTACCCGATGGGTGACTACCGGCTGGAACGCGCGCTGGCGGATCGGCTCGCGACGATGGCCGGGGTCCTTGCGGCCGGCCATGTCCATCTCCGGGTGGACTTCCTGGTGACGGCGGACGGCCCGTTATTCGCGGAACTGACCCCCTATACCGGCGCCGGAGCCGACAAATGGGACCCGCCCGAGGCGGACCTGGAATTTGGCCGGCTGTGGGAGGAAGGCGCGGCGCGGATCACCCGGCCACCGCCGGCGGCGCCACGCCTGCCGGTGCGCCGCCGGCTGCTGGACGTGCCGATTGTCGGCCCGCGCGTGCTGAAGGACGAGATGATCCGCCGCCACACCCGGTTTCACGGCCACCCGCCCCGGCTCGATCCGCCATCGGGCTTCAATGCCCATATCATCAACCGGATCCTGTACGACCGCGACCCGCGGCTGAAGGTCCTGTCCGACAAGCTGGCGATCCGGCCGCTGATCCGCGATGCCTTGGGGGAGGCCGTGCTGCCGCCGCTGCTCGGCGTCTGGGACAATGCGGCCCTGGTCCCCTGGGAAGCCTTGCCGCTGCCTTTCGTGATGAAGCCGAGCCACGCCTCCGGCCTGATCCATGTCGTGCGCAGCGCCGAGGAGGTGGTGCCGACCTACCTCACGGATCTCGCCGGGAGTTGGCTCGTGCGCGACTATTTCGACACCAGTTTCGAATGGGGCTATCGCGGCATTCCCCGTCGCCTGCTGATCCAGCCGGTGTTCCGCGGCCCGGACGGGGATACGCCGCCCGAAGCGCAGGTCTTCACCTTCGGCGGCCACGCCAGCCATGTCCGGGTCTTTACCGGCGGTCGCGACAATGACCGCCGCCGCGACAATTGGTTCGACCGGGAGGCCAGGCGGGTGCCGATGCGGCTCAGCAGCCCGATGGGCGACTACGTCCTGGATCCCGCCCTGGCGGCACGCCTTGTCGGGATGGCCGAGACCGTCGCGAAGGGCCATGTCCACCTGCGGGTGGACGTGCTGCTGACCGATGCCGGACCGCTGCTCAGCGAGTTGACGGCCTATACCTTCGCCGGCGCCGCGCCCTTCAACCCGCCCGAGATGGACATCGTCTTCGGCCGGCTGTGGGAGGAAGGCGTCGCGCGGCTCGCCGGGCGGTAGGCGGCGCGGCCGTCCCGGTGCCGCCGGATACCCGCGGGCGCCGGGCGCAAACCGCCGGTTCGCCTGGCTTTGGCCGGGCCGCAGCGCGGCCTCGGCACGGGTCGCCCAGGCGTGCCGCCGGTATCAGCCCGCCTTCGGCCGCGCCCCCAGGATATGCGCGATGGCATAGGTCAGGTCCGGCCGGTTCAGCGTGTAGAAGTGGAACTCGTCCACCCCATTCGCCTGCAGCAGCCGCACCTGTTCGGCGGCGACCACGGCGGCGACCATGCGCCGCGTCTCCGCATCCTCGTCCAGGCCCTTCGAACAACTGGCCCATCCAGGCCGGGACGGAGGCGCCGCACATGGCCGAGAAACGCTGGACGGAGGCGAAGTTCGTCACCGGCATGATGCCCGGCACGATCGGCACGGTGATGCCCGCCGCCAGGCAGCGGTCGAGGAAACGCAGATAGACCTCGGCATCGAAGAAATACTGGGTGATCGCCCGCGTCGCCCCGGCGTCGATCTTGCGCTTGAGGAAGTCGAGGTCGGCATCGGCCGAGACGGCGGCCGGGTGCACCTCGGGATAGGCACCGACGCTGATCTCGAAATCGCCGATCCTCTTCAGGCCGCGGACCAGGTCCTCCGCCTGGGCATAGCCGCCCGGGTGGGGTTCGTAGCGTTCGGCCCCGGCCGGGGGGTCGCCGCGCAGCGCGACGATGTGCCGCACGCCGGCCGCCCAGTAGCGGCGCGCAACCTCGTCCACCTCCTCGCGCGTGGCACCGACGCAGGTCAGGTGGGCGGCCGGCGTCAGGGCGGTGTCGCGAGACCAGCCGCGCCACCGTCGCATGGGTGCGTTCCTGGGTGGTGCCGCCGGCGCCATAGGTGACCGAGACGAATCGCGGCGCCAGCGGCTCGAGCCGCCGGATGCAGGCCCAGAGCTGTTCCTCGAGCTTTTCCGTCTTCGGCGGGAAGAATTCGAAGGACAGGCGGGGCGCGGGCATGGCGGCCGGCGCGGGCAGGCCGGCCACGCGCGGGCCGGTGAGCCAGCGGGCCAGGGTTCCGCTCAAGGCCTCATTCATCACGCACGTTCCTCATTCGCTGGCGCCGGGGCGCGGCGGGCGGTTCCTCTGGCGCGTCCCGGCAGGGCTGGCAAGACTTCGTCACACGCCGCCAAGAAGTGATTCAGCGCGCGGAGACGAACCGGTAGTAGGATGGCGTGCGCCGGCGCCGGGGCAACCCCTCGGCGCGCAGGGTGGAATTCGGCGACGGGCACGCCATTTCGAACGGCACCAACACCGGTTCCAAGGGCCCGCGAGACATTGTATTCCGCCCCTATGCTCCTGACCCGATCCGCCCTGGTGCGCGCCACGATGCTCGCGGCTGTCGTCCTGCTTGCCAGCGGCTGCGCCACCCCGCCCGGGGACGACGACCCCGATGGCCAGGCGGAATTCCGCCAGAACAACGACCGGTTCGAGCCGACCAACCGCGCGCTGTTCGCGGCGCATGAGGCGGTCGACCGCAACGTGCTGCAACCGGTCGCCGAAGCCTATCGCGACGTGATACCGCAGGGATTCCGGGTCGCCGTCCGCAACGTCCTGGGCAACCTCCGCGCGCCGGTGATCCTCGCCAACGACCTGCTGCAGGGCAACATCACCCGGGCGCGGGAGACCCTCGGCCGCTTCATGGTGAATTCGACGATCGGCGTCGCCGGCATCATCGATGTCTCCCGCGAATGGGGCGTGCAGGGCCATTCCGAGGATTTCGGCCAGACCCTGGCGGTCTGGGGCGTCGGCGAGGGGCACTACATCTTCGTGCCGCTGTTCGGGCCGTCCAGCCCGCGCGACCTGGTCGGCCAGGGGGTGGATTTCGCCATCAACCCGCTGAGCTGGTTCGGCCAGGGCGTCCTGGTGGACGTCGGCGGCTGGACCCAGCTGGGCCTGACCGTGGTCGACACGCGCGAGGCGCTGCTGGAGCCGATCGACCAGGTCCGCGCGACCTCGCTCGACCCCTACACCACCCTGCGGTCGGCCTATCGGCAGCGGCGCGGCTATGAAATCCGCAACGAAGGCGATGGCGGGCGCGTTGTCGGTCCGTCGGGCGTCACCGGCTTCGGCCAGGGTGTGACCGAGCCCGCAGCGCGACCAGCGCCGGGTGAGCGATGACTCGGCATTCAGCGGAACGACCCCATATGAGCGCCATGAAACGACGGATCCTGATTTCCAGCCCCCTGATCGCCGCCGGCCTGCTCGCATTTCCGCGCCCCGGACGCGCCGAGATCGACGCCGCGCGCGCCACCGCCTTCGTGCAGGCTGCCGGCAACGAACTGGTCGCGGCGATCAACGACCCGCGGCTCGACCTGTCGACGCGGCGCGACCGCGTGGCGGCAACGCTGCGCCGGACCATCGACATCGAAGGGACGGGCCGCTTCATCCTCGGCCGCTATGTCCGCCAGGCGAGCCCGGCGGAACTCGCCGAATACAACCGCCTGTTCGACGACATCATCGTGCGCAACCTGTCGGCCCGCTTCGGCGAGTATCGCGGCGTGCGCTTCACGCTCGGCCGCAGCCAGCAGCGCACCGAGGAGGACGTGCTGGTCAGCACCATCGTCGAGCGGCCGAACACCGCCGCCTTCTCGCTCGACTGGCGGGTCAGCGAGATCGACGGCCAGCCGCGCGTGGTGGACGTGATCGCCGAGGGCACCTCGCTGCGGCTGACCACGCGCAGCGAATATTCGGCGGTGATCCAGCGCAATGGCGGGCGCGTCGCATCCCTGCTCGAGGCGATGCGCAACCAGATCGCGCAGCTCGCGGCCCGCGAAGGCCGCGGCTGACGGCAGCCGGAGGCCCGAGGTCCGGCGGCAATCTGCATCGGCATCAAGGCGCCCGGGGCACGTCAGTGCGGCATGTGCACGACGGCCCTCGCCGATGATGGGTGTTCGGCCTGACGGAGTATCGCCGATGGCGATGCTTGGACCTGAAGGACCTGTTCCGCGACAAGGCCGCCGCGGCCGCGCGCCGCCAGGCCGAGGCCGATGAGGCCGCCGCGCAGCACAAGGCGGAACTCGCCGCGTTCTCCGAGCGGGTGCGGACCTACCAGATCACCGACGAGGATCGCGAACGCGCCATCAAGCGCATCCGCCGCGCCTTCGAGGCCGGTGAACGCGAGCTCATGCTGGTGAAGTTCCCCTCGTTGCTGTGCGAGGATGGCGGCCGGCGCATCAACAACCACCTCGAAGGCTGGCAGGACACGCTGCCGGGCGTCTACCACAAGATCTACCAATGGTGGGAACGCGACATGGCCCCGGGCGGCTTCACCTTCGCCGCCCGCGTCATCGACTTCCCGGGCGGCGTGCCGGGGGATGTCGGACTGTTCATCGGATGGCCGCAGAGCCTGGACTGAGCCGGGTCCCGATCGGGCGGGAACAGCCTGGTCGGATGCCGGGGCCGCCCGCCCCAGGCATCAGGCCAGGCTTTCGAACACCAGCATCGCCTCGCCCTTGTGGCGGAAATCGCCGCTCGGCGTCATGCCGATATCCTGCATGACGGCGCGCGAGGCGTGGTTGTCGAACCGCGCCACGGCGATGATGCGCTTGAGCCCCCGCGCATGGCCGAAGGCGAGGGCGGCGCGGGCGGCTTCGCGCGCATAGCCCTTGCCGCGGCATTCCGGCCACAGCGCGTAGCGCAGCGCGACGCCGCGCCCATCGGGACGCTCCATGAAGCCGCAGATGCCCAGGAAGTCGCCGGTGGTGCGCTCGAACACGCACCAGGTGCCGTAGCCGCGGACCTCCCAGAAATCCCTGTCGTCTTCCAGTTCCTCGCGCGTGCGGTCGGGCGTGCGGACGCCGTGCAGCATGATGCCGAACACCCGTTCATCCGCCTTCAGGCGCATGAGGTCCGGCAGGTTTTCCTTGCCCGGCGGGATCAACATCAACCGTTCGGTGTTGACGATCCGGTTCGACCGCAACGCCTCCATGGCTGCACTCATCAGCGGCCTCCGCCGTTGGGGCATCCCATCGGCGCCGGCGCGGCGCTGATGGCTGGCAGGACATGCAAGGAAGCGGCGAGAGCCGGACGCCAGCGGATGACCCGCCCGGTCGCCCGCTGCGGCCCCCCGGCCGCCCCCGCCTGCTTCACCTGGCCAGCGGCTTGTACTTGATCCGATGCGGGTCGGTCGCGTGCTCGCCGAGTCGACGTCGCTTGTCCTCTTCGTAGGCTTCGAAGTTACCCTCGAACCACTCGACGTGGCTGTCCCCTTCGAAGGCGAGGATGTGGGTCGCGAGCCGGTCGAGGAAGAAGCGATCGTGCGAGATGATGACGGCGCAGCCGGCGAATTCCATCAGCGCGTTCTCCAGCGCGCGCAGCGTTTCGACGTCGAGGTCGTTGGTCGGTTCGTCGAGCAGGAGCACGTTGTGCTCCTTCTTCAGCATCTTCGCGAGGTGGACGCGGTTGCGCTCGCCGCCCGACAGCGAGCCGACGCGCTTCTGCTGGTCGCCGCCCTTGAAGTTGAAGGCCGCGACATAGGCGCGCGACGGCACGGTCCGCTTGCCGATGGTGATCATGTCGTCGCCGCCGGAGATCTCCTGCCAGACCGATTTCTTGTCATCGAGGCTGTCGCGGCTCTGGTCGACATAGCCGAGCTGCACGCTGTCGCCGACGGTCAGGCTGCCGGCATCGGGCGTCTCGCGCTCCATGATCATCCTGAACAGCGTGGTCTTGCCCGCGCCGTTCGGGCCGATGACGCCGACGATGCCGCCGGGCGGCAGCTTGAACGACAGGTTGTCGATCAGCAGCCGGTCGCCATAGCCCTTCGTCACGCCATCGGCGACGATGACGGTGTTGCCCAGGCGCGGGGCCGGTGGGATGGCGATCTCGGTCGGGTCCGGGGACTTGTCCTGGCTGGCGCGCAGCAGGTCCTCATAGGCCGCGATGCGCGCCTTGGACTTGGCCTGGCGGGCCGAGGGCGAACGGCCGATCCAGTCGCGCTCCTCGGCCAGCTGGCGCTGCCGCGCGCTCTCCTCGCGTTCCTCCTGCGACAGGCGCTTGCGCTTCTGTTCGAGGTAGGTCGAGTAGTTGCCCTCATAGGGGATGCCGCGGCCGCGATCGACTTCGAGGATCCAGCCGGTGACGTTGTCGAGGAAGTAGCGGTCATGGGTCACGATCAGCACCGTGCCCGTGTAGTCCTTCAGCGTCCGCTCCAGCCACGCCACCGATTCCGCATCGAGGTGGTTGGTCGGTTCGTCGAGCAGCAGCATGTCCGGCTTCTCGAGCAGCAGCCGGCAGAGCGCGACGCGGCGGCGCTCGCCGCCCGACAGGTTGGTCACCGCCGCATCGGGCGGCGGGCAGCGCAGCGCGTCGAGCGCGATCTCGACCTGGCGGTCGATCTCCCAGCCATCGGCGGCGTCGATCTTCTCCTGCAGGTCGGCCTGCTCGGCGAGCAGGGTGTTCATCTCGTCCTCCGACATCTCCTCGGCGAATTTCTCGGAGATCTCGTTGAAGCGGGCGAGCCAGCCGTTCACGTCGGCGAAGGCGAGGCGGACATTCTCGCCAACGGTCAGGTTGGCGTCGAGTTCCGGCTCCTGCGACAGGTAGCCGATGCGCGCGCCCTCGGCCGCCCAGGCCTCGCCGCCGAATTCCTTGTCCTGCCCCGCCATGATGCGCATCAGCGTGGACTTGCCGGCGCCGTTCGGGCCGAGCACGCCGATCTTCACCCCCGGCAGGAAGGACAGGGTGATGCCCTTGAAGATCTCTCGCCCGCCCGGATAGGACTTGGTGAGGTCTTTCATCACGTAGACGTACTGGTAGGCGGCCATGGCGCAGGGAACCTGTGACGGAGGGGGTTGGACGGGGTTCTACGTCCAGCGGCCGGTCGCGCCAAGGTTGCGGTGCATCAGCGGGTTGATTTACGTGCATATGCGCCTATTATCGCGCCATGCCGCCCGCCGCACCGCCCGCGCCCCGATCGCTGCAGTTGCGCCGGCCTGCGCAAGGCGACGCGGCACCTGACGCAGCATTACGACCAGCGCCTGGCACCGGCCGGGCTGAACATCGGGCAATACGCGTTGCTGGCGACCCTGGCGCGGCGCGGGCCGGTCGCGCCCGGCGCCTTCGCCGCGCTGATGGCGATGGACCGCACGACGATGGGCCGCAACCTCCAGCCACTCGAACGCGAAGGCCTGGTCACGGTGGCGATCGACCCGGATGACCGCCGCGGCAGGCTGGTATCGCTCACCGCAGCGGGGCGAGGCGCGGCTGGGCCTGGCGCGGCCGCTCTGGGCCGCCGCGCAGCAGGACTTCGAGACCCGCTTCGGCGCGGCGCGGGCCGATGCCCTGCGCGACCTGCTCGCCGGGCTGATCGCCACCGACCTCACCGCCGCGCCCTGAGCACGGACAGGATCAACGCCATGTATTCCGAACCCCTTGCCGCCGTCCTGGCACGTCGCGGCATCCATTACGGATGGGTGATGGTCGCCATCACCTTCCTCGTTGCCGTCGGCTCGGCCGGGGCGCTCGGCGTGCAGGGGGCGCTGCTGCTGCCGCTGCAGCGGGAATATGGCTGGGACACCGCCTCCATCTCGGGTGCGCTGGCGCTGCGCCTGCTGCTGTTCGGGCTGATGGCGCCCTTCGCCGCGGCCTTGCTGCAACGCTACGGGTTGCGCTGGATGGTGGGGGTGGGCGCTCGGGCTGGTGATCCTCGGGGGCCTGCTCTCGCTGCGCATGACCAGCGTGCTGGAATTGTGGATCCATTGGGGCCTCATCAGCGGCATCGGCACCGGCATGACGGCGCTGGTGCTCGGCGCCACGGTCGCCAACCGCTGGTTCGTCAACCGCCGCGGCCTGGTGATCGGGCTGCTGACGGCGCGCCAGTGCGGCGGGGCAACTCGCCCTGCTGCCGCTCGGCGCCTGGCTGGCGCAGGCGTTCGACTGGCGTGTCGCGATGTTGCCCGCGCTCGTCGCCTGCGCGGTCGCGGCCGCGCTGATGGTCCTGTTCGGACGTGACCACCCCTCGGAGCTGGGCCTGGCGGCCTATGGCGAGACCACCGTCGCCACGCCGGAGCCGCCATCCGGCAATCCCGTGCGCAACGCCTTCGCGGTCCTGGCCGAAGCCGCCGGGACGCGCGTGTTCTGGATCCTGTTCGCGACCTTCCTGATCTGCGGCCTGTCGACCAACGGGCTGATCCAGACGCATTTCATCCCGCTCTGCGCCGATTTCGGCATGGCGGAGGTGCAGGCGGCGTCGGTGCTGGCCATGATGGGCATCTTCAATTTCGTCGGCACCGTCGCCTCGGGCTGGCTGTCGGACCGCTACGACAACCGCAAGCTGCTGTTCTGGTATTACGGGCTGCGCGGGCTGTCGCTGCTGTGGCTGCCGTCCAGCACCTTCAGCCTCTATGGCCTGTCGATCTTCGCGGTGTTCTACGGGCTCGACTGGGTCGCCACGGTGCCGCCGACCGTCAAGCTCAGCGGCCAGACCTTCGGGCGCGAGAAGGCGGCCATGGTGTTCGGCTGGGTGTTCGTGGGGCACCAGGTGGGCGGCTGCGATCGCGGCCTTCGGCGCGGGCATGAGCCGCGACGCCCTCGCCACCTACCTGCCGGCCTTCTACCTGGCCGGCGCGGCCTGCCTGGTGGCGGCGGTGCTGATCCTGGCTGTGCGGAACCGGCGGGAGCCGGTGCCGGCGCCGGCCTGACGCGACGGGCCTTGGCCCGGCCGCGACGGATGCCTGCGCAACGCCCCGGCCCGCGGCCGCGTGCGCCAGGGGCCGCGCCTGGTCCGGGGGGCATGGGCCCGGCAGGACTCGAACCTGCAACCAAACCGTTATGAGCGGTCCGCTCTGACCATTGAGCTACAGGCCCATGCGCCGCCTGATTGCCTTCACCCGGCCAGGAAATCAAACGCCGCGAGGGCGTGCACGCGGGCGACCGCCTCCAGTTCGGCGATATCGGCCCATTCATCGGCCCCGCCCATGTTGTGCGGCGTCGGGCCATAGACCACGGTCGGCAGGCCCGCCATGCGGAACCAGCGCGCATCCGACCCGCCGACACGCATGTTCACCGCGACCGTGCCGCCGAGCACCTCCTCGGCCGCGCGCATGGGTCAGGCGGACGATGTCGGCGGCGGGGTCGGTGTGGTTCGGCTCGAAGCGGCGCAGCACGCGCCAGGTGATGCCGGGCAGGCGCGTCCAGCCCGGCGGCCAGCGCGGCTTCGGCCTCGGCGCAGGTCAGCCCGACCGGCAGGCGGATGTCGCAGGCCGCGCGCGCCGAGGCCGGCACCAGGTTCGGCGCCGTGCCGCCCTCGATGCGCCCGATATTCACCGTGACGCTGCCGAGCACCCGCGCCTCGCCCGGCCCCGGCCAGCGGTTCGCTGATCGGCTGCGCGGCGGCGATCGCGGCGGTCACCGCGGGCGGCGCGGCCACCGGCAGGTCCGCGCAGCCGCGACACGGCATCGAGCGCGGCGCGCAGCCGGTCGATCGCATTCTCGCCCAGATGCACATGCGCGCCATGCGCCGCGGTGCCCGCCGCCTCGACCTCGATCCACAGGAAGCCCTTCTCGCCGAACCGCAGCACGCGCGGGCTGCCGGCATCGCCGATGATCACCGCGTCGGCGCCCGCCAGGCCCGGCACATGGTCGAGCAGCCACTTGGTGCCCGAGCGGGCCCATGCTTTCCTCATCCCCGGCCAGGGTCAGCACCGCCTCGCCCCGCCAGGCGGCGCGATGACGCGCCAGCAGCGCGAAGGCGAGGATCGAGGCCGCCATGCCGCCCTTCATGTCGGCCGCGCCGCGGCCATACAGCCGGCCGTCGCGCACCTCCCCGCGCAGCGGGTCCACCGTCCAGGGCAGCGCCTCGTTCACCGGATAGGTGTCGAGATGGCCGTTGAAGGCGAGCAGCCGGCCCGGCCCGGCGCCGGCGATGCGGGCCACGAGGTTGGTCACCTCAGGCGAGGTCGCGTGCAGCGTGACCGTCGGCCTCGGGCGCGACCTCCCGCAGCAGGGCGGCGGCTTCCTCGGCGCAGGCGCGCACATCGCCTGGCGGGTTGGGCGACGGGACGGCCATCAGCCGGCGGGTCAGGGCCACCACCTCCGGCGCGCGGGCGAGGGCTTCGGCGGCAAAGGCGGTGCGGGCGGCGGAATGGTCGGCATGGTGCGAGCCTCGCCGCCGCCGGCCCGCCGCGCAAGTCATGCTGCACTGCGATTGGCCGCGCCGCGCCACTCTGCTACCAGCCGCCCCGACACCATCCGGAGATCCATTCCATGCGCATCGACGCCATCGCGATCGGCAAGAACCCGCCCGACGACGTCAACGTCATCATCGAGGTGCCGGTCGGCGGCGAGCCCATCAAGTACGAGATGGACAAGGAGGCCGGCACGCTGTTCGTCGACCGCTTCCTCTACACGCCGATGCGCTATCCGGGGAATTACGGCTTCGTGCCGCACACGCTGTCCGACGACGGCGACCCGATCGACGTGCTGGTGGCAATACCCGCCCGATCATCCCCGGCGCGGTGATCAACTGTCCGGCCGGTCGGCGTGCTGCGTGATGGAGGACGACGGCGGCGGCGACGAGAAGATCATCGCCGTGCCCGTCGGCGAAGCTCACGCAGCGCTACGAGCATGTGCAGAACCACACCGACCTGCCGCAGATCACGCTGGAGCAGATCCAGCACTTCTTCGAGCACTACAAGGACCTCGAGCCCGGCAAGTGGGTGAAGATGCTGGGCTGGGGCGACGCCGAGGAAGCCCGCCAGCTGATCGTCGAGGCGATCGAGCGGGCGAAGGCGTGACCTGCGGCTGACGTCGGGACTTTGAGGCCCTTCGCACCGGCCTCCGCCCGACCGGCGGGGAGGCGACAGGGCCGGGCGGGCATCACCGCGGCCTGACGAGGCTCCGCCCTTGGCCCGCGACGGCCAGGGGCGCCTGCCGCGGGGCCCGAGCGCGGGCGAGGCACCCCTCTCCTCCGGCACCGTTCGGGACTGCGCCTTGGAGCGCACGCTGGCCTCCGGCAGCGCGCCCCGGATCCTGTCGCTGATAGGCCGGGGCGGGGTGCGGGCCGGCGCCGGATGCCTCACACGCTCTCTCAGGCCCGTCGCCTGGTCGGCATGTCCGGTCGATCCGGCCTGTTTTGCCATTTTCCGCCGCGTATTGGCCCGGAATCGGCATCGCGCGCCGTTGCACCGCCTCCCCTTCCCCCTCTAGCCTTCCATCCGGCCTGCGAAAGACGGGCCGGGCGGCCGCAGGCCGAGTAATCTCGATGGGGGAGTCCATAATTTGTTGACCGTTTGGCTGATCATCGTGATCGCGCTGGGGGCGTTGTCCGATCGCCTATGGCGTGTACACCGCCAAGGACGTGCTCTCCCGGGATCCGGGCAATGAGCGCATGCAGGAGATCGCCCTCGCGATCCAGGAAGGCGCCACCGCCTATCTGAAGCGGCAATACACCACCATCGCCATCGTCGGGCGCGGTGCTGTTCGTGCTGGTCGCCTGGCGGCTCGGCCTCACCGTCGCGATCGGCTTCCTGCTCGGCGCGGTGCTGTCGGGCGCGGCCGGCTTCATCGGCATGAACGTCTCGGTGCGCGCCAATCTGCGCACGGCGCAGGCCTCGATCAGCTCGCTGGCGGCCGGGCTCGATGTCGCGTTCAAGTCGGGTGCGATCACCGGCATGCTGGTGGCCGGCCTCGCGCTGCTCGGCGTCGCCGTCTACTTCTTCCTGCTGGTGGTGATCGGCGGCAATGCGCCGAATGCCCGGCTGGTGATCGACGCGCTGGTGGCGCTCGGCTTCGGCGCCTCGCTGATCTCGATCTTCGCGCGGCTGGGCGGCGGCATCTTCACCAAGGGTGCCGATGTCGGCGGCGACATGGTCGGCAAGGTCGAGGCCGGCATCCCCGAGGACGACCCCCGCAACCCGGCCACCATCGCCGACAATGTGGGCGACAATGTCGGCGACTGCGCCGGCATGGCGGCCGACCTGTTCGAGACCTATGCGGTGACGATGGTCGCCACCATGGTGCTCGCGGCGATCGCCTTCGCGGGAACCGACTTCCTGCGCGCGGGCATGATCTATCCGCTCGCGATCGGCGCGGTCTGCGTCGTCACCTCGATCGTCGGCACCTATTTCGTGAAGCTGCCCGCGAGCAACAACATCATGGGGGCGATGTATCGCGGCTTCGCCGTCACCGGCGCGCTGTCGCTGGTGGCGCTGCTGCCGCTGTCCTACATGATCTTCGGCTTCGGCACGGCGACGGCGGCCGGCGCGTCCTTCGGCGCCTTCTCGCTGTTCCTGTGCGGCGTGGTGGGCCTGGTGGTGACCGGGCTGATCATCTGGATCACCGAATACTACACCGGCACCAACTTCCGCCCGGTGAAGTCGATCGCGGAATCCTCGGTGACCGGCCACGGCACCAACGTGATCCGCGGCCTTGCCGTGTCGATGGAATCCACCGCCCTGCCGGCGCTGGTGATCATCTTCGGCATCCTGGTGTCCTACGCCCTGGCCGGGCTCTATGGCATCGCCATCGCGGTCACGACCATGCTCGCCCTGGCCGGCATGGTGGTGGCGCTCGATGCCTTCGGGCCGGTGACGGACAATGCCGGCGGCATTGCCGAGATGGCCGGCCTGCCCAAGGAGATCCGCCAGACCACCGACGCGCTCGACGCGGTGGGCAACACCACCAAGGCGGTGACCAAGGGCTATGCGATCGGTTCGGCCGCGCTCGGCGCGGTGGTGCTGTTCGCGGCCTATACGCAGGACCTCAACTACTTCATCACCAATGCGGCGACCTACCCGTACTTCGCGGGCGTGACGGCGATCGACTTCTCGCTGGCCAATCCCTACGTCGTGGTCGGGCTGCTGTTCGGCGGCATGCTGCCATATCTGTTCGGCGGCATGGCGATGACCGCGGTGGGCCGCGCGGCGATGAGCGTGGTCGAGGAAGTGCGCCGCCAGTTCAAGGAAAAGCCCGGGATCATGCAGGGCACCGAGAAGCCGGACTACGGCCGCGCGGTGGACATGCTGACCAAGGCGGCGATCAAGGAGATGATCATCCCCTCGCTGCTGCCGGTGCTTTCGCCACTGGTGATCTACTTCGGCATCCAGGCGGTGGCGGGCAAGGCGCAGGCCTTCGCGGCCCTCGGCGCGATGCTGCTCGGCGTCATCGTCAACGGCTTCTTCGTCGCGGTCTCCATGACCACCGGCGGCGGCGCCTGGGACAACGCCAAGAAGTACATCGAGGACGGCCACCACGGCGGCAAGGGATCGGACGCCCACAAGGCGGCGGTCACCGGCGACACGGTGGGCGACCCGTACAAGGACACCGCCGGCCCGGCGGTGAACCCGATGATCAAGATCACCAACATCGTCGCCCTGCTGCTGCTGGCGATGCTGGCGCATAGCTGACGCCGGAAGGGGCGGGTTCCGTTCGCGACGCGCGCGGAACCCGCCCCGGACTGCCCTTCGAGACTGCACCGCTGGCGCCGCCCGCCCGGGATCCAATCCGGCCCGCGGACCATGACCGCCAGGCTCCACGCCCGCACGTCCCTTTTCATGTCCGGTGCATCCCGCCGGCGTCGTGACGAACGCCGGGAACCCTGGCCGTCCCATCGCCGCACGATGACAATTCGCTGACATCCATCGCAGGATGCCGCGCCGCTGATACGATGGATCCTTTCAGTCCTCGAAAACGGGTCCCACCGCGTGCACTTCCTTCAGACCATCCAGCCGCTGCCGATCCTCGACAGCGCCTTCAGCCTGCTCGCGGCCTTCGTCCTGGGCACGTTGATCGGCATCGAACGCCAGTTCCGACAGCGCAGCGCCGGGCTGCGGACCAACACGCTGGTGGCGATCGGCGCCGCCGCCTTCGTCGATATCGGCCAGCGCCTGTCCGGTGACGCCGATTCGGTGCGCGTGATCGCCAATATCGTCACCGGCATCGGCTTCCTCGGCGCCGGCGTGATCATGAAGGAAGGGCTGAACATCCGCGGCCTCAACACGGCGGCAACGCTGTGGTGCTCGGCCGCGGTCGGTGCGGCCGCGGGGACCGACCTGTTGGCGGAAGCCGTTCTCATCACGGTCTTCGTCCTGGCCAGCAACACGCTGCTGCATCCCGTCGTGACCTGGATCGAGCGCAACCCGATCAGCGAGGCCGCCACCGAGACGCGCAACGAGGTGCAGGTGATGACCGACGCGGCCAGCCTGCCCATCGTGCGCCGTCATCTGATCCGGCAATTGCAGGCGGCCCGATACCCGGTCGCCGATATCGAGATCGCCGAACATCGCGACGGCACCGTCACCATCATCGCCCTGCTCGTCAGCACCTCCGTCGTGGCGGCGGAAATGGACGCCTTGATGGCCGACCTCGGTCGCAACCCCGCCATTACCCACGCGACCTGGGAGAGCACCACCCTCGAGTGAAGCGGCAGCGGGGCGGTTTTCGCCACCTTGGGGACTTGCGCGGCGGCGCCCCCGGTCCTTCATGCACCCCATGCTCCGCCTTGTTTGCCCTTCTCGCCGGCCTGCCCAAGGAGATCCGCCAGACCACCGGCGGCGGCGCCTGGGACAACGCCAGGAAGTACATCGAGGACGGCCACCACGGCGGCAAGGGACCGGACGCCCACAAGGCGGCGGTCACCGGCGACACGGTGAGCGACCCCCGTACACGGACACCGCCGGCCCGGCGGTGAACCCGATGATCAAGATCACCACCATCGTCGCCCTGCTGCTGCTGGCGATGCTGGCGCATTCCTGAGCCGGGGCATCCCGCGCGAAACACGGAAGGGGCGCCGCGGGGCGCCCCTTCTGCGTTCAGGCCCTGTGGCGGCTCACCACCAGTCGGGCTGCCCGAACCACACAGCCGTCTGCTCCGGCGTGACGAACAGCGCCAGCACCGCGTCCGCCGGCAGCAGGGTCGCCTGCATGTCCTGGACGGGGCCGAAGGGCATCGCGCCGAGCAGCCCGCCAAGGCCGAGCGCCCCGGCGAGGTCGTCGAGTTCCTGCCCGGAGATGCCGTCCCGCACCTCGATCCCGAGCCCATCGAGCCCGGAGATCAGCGCGCCGAGCGAATCGGCATGGCTGTGCATGAAGCCGTCGACGAGCTTGCCCACCCCGCCGACGAAGGCCTTCGGGTCGGCGGCAAGCGTTCCGATGTCGTTGCCGCCCAGCAGATCGGTCCAGATCCGGCCAAGCACCTTCGCGTCGTCCTGCGGTGCGGCGGGGTCGGCATCGGGGTTCTGAAGGTATTGCGGCTCGTGGTTCTGCTTCGCGCTGTTCATGGCGTCGTTCGACTTCCTGTCGAAGCCGTTGAGGTTCTTGCTCTTGCCCTCCGGCGCGGCATCCCCGCCGCCGGTGAACAGGCCGTCGAAGAAATCCCGCGCCGCCGCGCCGGCACCGTCAACCGCCGCCTTGAAGTCATTCGAGGCGGCATAGGCGATCACGCCGCCGACGATCACCGCCCCCGCCACTCCGGCGACGACGAGCGGGTTCGACTGCCCCTCGGGCCCACCATTGGCGAAGTGGAAGGCGCTGTCCTCCTTCATCAGGCCGAGCAGCGGGTTGGCGGGCATCACCGGGTCGGTGGTGAGCATGATGTCGCGGTGCGGATCGACCAGCTTGCCGGGGTCGGCGCCGTCGAGCGGGTCGCCCGGCTGCGGCGCGCGGCCGTCCTGCGTGATCCAGTCGCCGGTACGCGAGGGCCCGACCAGGGCGTCTTCCGAGGCGCCGCCCTGCGGATTGCCGTAGCCTCCGCCCGTTGCCTCGAAGATCGCCCAGGCCGGGTCGATGCCGCCGAGGTCGATGCCACCGATCCCCGCGGGGCGCGTCGTGGTGCCGGACATGATGCTCTCCCATCCTGGCGCCGCCGTCCCGCGGGATCGCGGGAAGTTTCGTTCGCCAACGAAAGGACAATCGCAGGGCGCGGCCGTGGCGGGTATGAAGTGGGCCACACCATGCGGGGCGCGCAGGAGGCTCGGCCCCGGCGCTGATGCCGCGGCACCCGGCGGCCCGGCGCGGAGACATGGGCCGCGCCGCCCGCGCCTCGCGCGTCGGCGCCGGGGCCATGCCCGACCCGCCCTCTCGACGCGCGCCTGTCGCGGCGTGCCGGCGGCATCGACGCTGTCGCCGCGCAAATCCCTTCCAGGCGCGCGCGTTTCCCGGCGGTGGGCACGCTGCCGCATGATTCACCGCCATGGGGCCTTGCGCAGCGGCGCGCCAGGGCCTTCATGAACCCGATGTCGCGCCTGATCGCCTTCCTCGCCGCCATGATGGCCCTTGCCCCCGCGGCGCGCGCCGTCGAGAGCGCGCCGGTCACCTCGCCACGCGCCACCGTGACGCTGGTGGCGGACCAGGCGGCCGTCGCGCCCGGCCAGCCCTTCCGGGTCGCGCTGCGCCAGCGCCTGGCCCCGGGCTGGCATACCTACTGGATCAATCCCGGCGACGCCGGCCAGCCGCCGGAGGTGACGCTGGCGCTGCCGGACGGCGCGAGCGCCGGCGCGATGCGCTTCCCCGCGCCGCAGCGGATCCCGTTCGGCCCGCTGGTGAATTTCGGCTATGAAGGCGAGGCCGTCTTCATCATCCCGGTCACGCCGCCGGCCGGGCTGGCGCCGGGCGAGACCTTCTCGCTGACCGCCGACGCCACCTGGCTGGTCTGCGAGCAGGTCTGCATCCCCGAGGCGGGCACGTTCCGCCTCGACATCCCGGTCGAGGCCACGCCGCGTCCGGACCCGGTGACCGGCCCGATCATCACCGCCGCCGAAGCGGCCGAACCCCGCGCCGGTCCCTTCACCACGCGCGCCGGTTTCGAGGGGCTGCATGGCGCCGTGGAACTCGCCGGCGCGGCGATCACCGCCGGCGCGGTGCGGGACGCCTTCTTCTTCCCGCTGGAGGTCAACCTCCTCGACAATGCCGCGCCGCAGCCGATGACGGTGCGCGACGGCACGCTGCGGCTCGGCCTGACGCGCGCTCGGGCGGATGCCCTGCCCACCAGCATCGAGGGCGTCATCGCCATCACCGATGCCGGGGGCGTGCGCGGCGCCTACCGCGTCTCGGCCGCACCGGGGCCGGTGCCGGCGGCGGGCGGCCTGCCGCTGTGGCAGGCGCTGCTGTTCGCCGCGCTGGGCGGGCTGATCCTGAACCTGATGCCCTGCGTCTTCCCGATCCTGGCGATGAAGGCGGTCGCCCTGGCGCGGCTGTCCGGGGCGGCGCGCGGGGCGGTGCGGGCGCATGCGGCGTCCTATACGGCGGGCGTGGTGCTGTCCTTCCTCGCGCTGGGCGGGCTGATGATTGGGCTGCGCGCGGCGGGCGGCGTGGCGGGGTGGGGGTTCCAGTTCACCTCGCCGGTCTTCGTCGGCGCGATGGCCTGGCTGATGCTGGCGGTCGGGCTTGAACCTGTCGGGCGTCTATGCCGTCGGCGGGCCGGTTTCGGCCGGCGGCGCCCTGGCGGGCAAGGGCGGCCATGCCGGCTCATTCTTCACCGGCGCGCTGGCGGTGCTGGTGGCGACCCCCTGCACGGCGCCCTTCATGGCCGCGGCGATCGGCGCGGCGCTGGGCCTGGGCGCGGTCGAGGCGCTGGCCGTCTTCGGCGCGATGGGCCTTGGGCTGGCCCTGCCCTATGCGCTGCTCGGCCTCGCGCCGGGGCTGGCGCGGGCGTTGCCGAAGCCGGGCGCCTGGATGGACCGGCTCAAGCAGGGCCTCGCCTTTCCGATGTATGGCGCGGCCGCCTGGCTGGTCTGGGTGCTGGCGGAACAGGCCGGGCCGCCGGCCGTGCTGCTGGTGCTGGTGGGCGGCGTGCTGATCGGCTTCGCCGCCTGGGCGATCGGCCTGGCACAGGCATCGGGCGGTCGGCTGGGGCGGCTGGCGGGCGGCCTGGCGCTGGTCGGCGCCCTGGCGCTGCTGCCGGTGCTGCATGCGGCCCCCGCCCCGGCGCAGACGGGCGAAACGACAGGGGAAGCCTGGTCCGAGGCGCGCCTCGCCGCGCTGCTGGCGGATGGCCGGCCGGTCTTCGTCAACCTCACGGCGGCCTGGTGCATCACCTGCAAGGTCAATGAACGGCTGGCGCTGTCGAGCGAGGGCGTGCGCCGCGCCTTCGAGCAGCGCGGCATCACCACCCTGGTCGGCGACTGGACGCGCGGCGACCCGGCGATCACCGCCGTGCTGCGCGCGCATGGCCGGGACGGGGTGCCGCTGTATCTGTTCTACCCGGCGGGGGCGACGGCGCCGCGCATCCTGCCGCAGATCCTGACCGAGGGCATCGTGCTCGAAGCCCTCAACCCGCCAGGTGCGGCGGGATCCTGAGGCCGAGCCGGGTCGGCACCGGCCAGACCTCACGCACCGTGCGCAGCCGCTGGAAACCGGCGCTGACATAGGCGGGCAGCGCGCGCGGATGGTCCGCCGTGCAGGTGTTCACGGTGATCGCTGGTTTGCCGGCCTCCCAGGCCTTGTCCACCGCATGGCGCAGGAAGGCGCGGCCGAGCCCGCTGCCGATCGCCCAGGGCATCAGCCCGAAATAGGCGAGGTTCACCACATAGGGGTGGCGGCGATCGAGTTCGTAGAACCCCGCCGGCTCGCCATCCTTCATCAGCACATGGATCGACACCGCCGGCAGCGACAGCAACGCGGCGAGGTCCGCATCAGAGGCGGTGCGCCGCATCCACCACAGCCAGGGTTCGCCCACCGTGTCGTACAGGTAGCGGTAGAAGGGCACCGAACAGTGGCGCGCCTGCTCGACCCTGACATCGGGCGGCAAGGGCGGCGCCGGGTCGGTGGGGCGGGATTCCATGCGCAGGAAGGTGACGTCGACCATCACCTCCTGGATACCGCCTGCCTGCATTGCCGCCATGACCACCCTCATCCTCCCGCCGCGCGAGTCTCGCGGGACGGCGCGGCCCGGGTCAACCCATGCGGATCCGCCCGGTCCTGGCGCGCTTGCACGACCAGATCAGAACGGTCCGGCTCTGCGCATTCGAACGCCGGCTGCTCCCGTGACATCCCTTCGCACGTCCTTCAGGGTGTCGCGACAAGGCACCGAAAGCGCGCGGCGATGCGAAAGCTGCCGTCAGGCTGGCGGAACGGGGACATAGCAGCGCGTATGGCCGCGATGAAGGCCTCCTCCCCCGAATGCTCCATGGCCTTTGTCGCAACGCCGGCCGAGGCTTGGCCGCGCAGCCCTGTCGCCTCGTCGGGATAGAACCAGTGCGTGTCCACATCGAAGACCGCGCCCGGCGTCAGCCCACCCGCAACGGCGAAGGCGCGGAGCGCCGCCTCATCGGACAGCGCGAACGGGCCGGGGGCACCGGGCGGCGGCGCCGGCAGCAGCGGCTTCATCGCGCCAACGAGGGCCGCCGCCTCCATCCCCGCGGGATCGCCCCAGGTCATGATGACGATCATCCCGCCGGGCCGTGTGACGCGCCCTGCCTCGCGCAGCGCCTGCGCGGCGTCCCCCGCGAATTGGAAGGCGTTGAATCCGGTGACGAGGTCGAAGGCGTCGTCATCGAAGGGCAGCGCCTCGATATCGCCCTGGCGGAAGTCCCCCGCGGGCGTGCGTTCCCGTGCGATCTCCAGCAGCGCCGCGGCGGCGTCCACCCCGGAGACCTCCGCGCCGCGCGAGGCTGACAGCGCGGCGGCCATGCCCGCGCCGCAGCCGACATCCAGGTGACGCGTGCCCGGGCCGACGCCGGCATGGGCCAGCACGGCGTGATAGGCCGCGGCGCATTGCCCTTCCTGCACCTCCGCCCAGTCCCGGGCCCGTGCGCCCCACAGGCGTCCATTCGCTTGGGATGTCCTGGTGGCGGTCATGGTTGTTCCGCCTTCGGTCCGAGGTGATCGGCACTGCATACAGGAATACAGTTCGGTCGCGCCATGGTCGCAATCCGGCAGCCCGCCACCGGCCAGGCCGGTCAGGCAAGGCGCATCAGCCGGCTGGCTGCCGGGCAGCACGCCCGGACATCGACGATGCCAATCCGGCCGCGGGATGCCGCCATCGTTCGACGCACGCGCCACCCTCAGCCGATACGCCCGCCGAGTGGTCCGGCGGAGCGGCACCGAACACGCCTCACCACATCAAGGACATGCCCGCATCAAGCCGATTCAGGCCGGTGGAATGCCGCCGGCCTCGGACAGCCGGGATCAGTTGTCGAGGAACGACCGCAGCTTCCGCGACCGGCTGGGGTGCTTCAGCTTGCGCAGCGCCTTGGCCTCGATCTGCCGGATGCGCTCGCGCGTCACGTTGAACTGCTGGCCGACTTCTTCCAGCGTGTGGTCGGTGTTCATGCCGATGCCGAAGCGCATGCGCAGCACGCGTTCCTCGCGCGGGGTCAGGCTGGCCAGCACGCGGGTGGTCGCCTCGCGCAGGTTGGACTGGATGGCGGCATCGAGCGGGATGACCGCCGCCTTGTCCTCGATGAAGTCGCCGAGATGGCTGTCTTCCTCGTCGCCGATCGGCGTCTCCAGCGAGATCGGCTCCTTGGCGATCTTGAGCACCTTGCGCACCTTCTCGAGCGGCATGCCGAGCTTCTCGGCGAGTTCCTCGGGCTGCGGCTCGCGGCCGATCTCGTGCAGCATCTGGCGCGACTGGTGCGCACCAGCTTGTTGATCGTCTCGATCATGTGGACCGGGATGCGGATGGTCCGCGCCTGGTCGGCGATGCGAGCGCGTGATCGCCTGGCGGATCCACCAGGTCGCGTAGGTGCTGAACTTGTAGCCGCGGCGGTATTCGAACTTATCGACCGCCTTCATCAGGCCGATATTGCCTTCCTGGATCAGGTCGAGGAACTGCAGGCCGCGATTGGTGTATTTCTTGGCGATGGAGATCACGAGGCGCAGGTTGGCCTCGATCATCTCCTTCTTGGCCTGCGTCATGTCGCGCTCGCCGCGCGAGACGGTGGCATAGACGCGCTTGTATTCGGCGACCGGCATGCCGGTCAGGTTGGCGACCTCGGCGATGCGGGCGCGGATCAGCTCGACCTCGTCGCTCGACTTGGCGACGAAGGCCTTCCAGTACTTGCGACGGCAGCGCGCCGACGCGCTCCAGCCAGGCCGGGTCGAGCTCCGAGCCGCGCCAGTGCTGCAGGAAGTCCTCGCGCTTGACCTTGTGCGCCTCGGCCTGGCGCAGCACCTGGCCTTCGAGCACGGTCAGCTTGCGGTTGAGGCCCTTGAGCTGGTCGACCAGTTCCTCGATGCGGTTGTTGTGGAGATGCACCTTCTCCACCAGCGCAATCAGTTCCCGGCGCTGCTTCTCGTAGTTCTTCTCGCCACGGCCGGCGAGTTCCTCACCCGCATGGTAGGCGTCCATGCGCTTGTTCGAGAGCTTCTGCAGCTTGCCGTAGAGGCTTTCGATCTGCTCGAAATTCGCCAGCACCTCGGGCTTCAGCTTCTCCTCGAGCGCGGAGAGCGACAGGCCCATGCCCTCGCCCTCGTCGCCTTCCTCGAATTCCTCCTCGGCCGCCTCGGCCGGCGCGCCGTCGGGGTTGCCGGCGGATTGCGTGGCCTCGAGGTCGATCACGTCGCGCAGCAGCATCCGCGGCGGCGTTGCCCGCACCGCCTCATGCCAGCGCAGGATGGCCTGGAAGGTCAGCGGGCTCTCGCACAGGCCCGCCGATCATCATGTCGCGGCCGGCCTCGATGCGCTTGGCGATGGCGATCTCGCCCTCGCGCGAGAGCAGTTCGACCGAGCCCATCTCGCGCAGGTACATGCGCACGGGGTCGTCGGTGCGGCCGAGGGTTTCCTCATCGACGTTGCCGCCGGATTCCTCCTCCTCCTCGCCCTCCTTCTTTTCGGCGGGCTTGGCGACGGCGGTCTCGCCGTCCTCGGTCTCCTCGTTCTCGACGACGTTGACCCCGGCCTCGCTCAGCATGGCCATGGTGTCCTCGATGGTCTCGGAGGAAACCTGGTCCTGCGGCAGCGCGGCGTTGATCTCGTCATAGGTGACGTAGCCGCGCTCCTTGCCCCGGGCGATCAGCTTCTTCACGGCCGCGGACTGGGTGTCGAGCAACAGTCCCTCGACCTGCTCATCCCGCGTCTCGGTCGTCTCAGCCCCGGTCGCCGCCTTGCTCGCCATGCGCTTTGTCGCTCCGTCCAACGGTTTCGGGCATCCGGGGTGACCGGATGCCCGAAAAAAAGGTCTCTATACTATGCGGCGTCGCCCGACGCCCCAGAGGCTCCCTCCCCGCGGCGGATGGCATCGAGTGCTTCCGTCACCAGGATGAGCCTGCGCTGCGCCGAGGGATCATTCGTCTCGGCCAACGCATGCCGGGCTTCCTGCTGGTCCTCGATCAATTCAGCCTCGCCTCGCAGGCGCAGGAAGAAATGCCAGAAGCCTTCCTCGACCTCCCCCGGCAGGGCCTCGGACCCCGCTGCGAGTGGCAGGCCCGTCGGCATCAATGCCCAGGCGACCGCATCTTCCACACCGTATTGGCCGAGGTGGGCGATCACACCTTCGGAGTCAAGCGGCTCCGAGGCCACAGGCCATGCGAGAATCGCGTCCCGCAACTGCGTGGCGGGCCCTTCGGGCAGGTCGAGCAGGCCGATCGCCTCCTCCACCTGGGGCAGCAGCCAGGGGTGGCGCAGGATGATGGCGAACATCATGCGGGCGCGTTCGGCCCGCACCGGGCCGGGCTCGATGACCGGACGGGCCGGGCGGCGCGGCGGCGGCGGCCGCCCCCCGGCCTGGTGCGGGAAGCCGCGAAGAAGCGATCGAGCAACACCCGGCGATATTCCGCCGCCAGCGATTTGTCGGCGATCGTCCCGGCGACGTTCGCCAGCCGGTTGCGCAGCGCGGCGCGCTGTTCGGGCGTGGTGGCCGGGCGCCCCTCGGTGATCAGGCCATACAAGGCATCGGACATCGGCCGGGCGGCGTCGAGCACGCCCTGGAAGGCGGCCGGCCCGCGCTTGGCGGTCAGGGTATCGGGGTCCTCCCCGGCCGGCAGGGTGGCGAGGCGCAGCGTCCGCTCGGTGGTGATCAGCGGCAGGGCGATCTCCGCCGCCCGCGCCGCCGCCCGCGCGCCGGCGGCGTCACCGTCGAAGCACAGCACCGGCTCGGGGGAGATGCGCCACAGCTCCTCCAGCTGCTCGGCCGTCAGCGCCGTGCCGAGGGGCGCGACGGCGCCGGTGAAGCCCGCCTGGTGCAGGGCGATCACGTCCATGTAGCCCTCGACGGCGACCACGCTGGCGCCGCGGAAGGCGCCTTCGCGCGCCAGGTCCAGCCCGTAGAGGCCCATCCGCTTGCGGAACAGCGGCGTCTCGGGGCTGTTCACGTATTTCGGCTGGCCATCGCCGAGGATGCGGCCGCCGAAGGCGATGACACGCCCGCGCCGGTCGCGGATCGGGAACATCACGCGGGAATAGAAGAAGTCCCGCGACGGCTCGCCGGCCTCGCCGGGCCGCAGCAGGCCGGCCTCGATCAACTGGTCCTCGGTGATGTCCTCCCCACGCAGGTCCGCCACGATGGCGCCGCGCCCGCCTGGCGCCCAGCCGAGCAGGAAGTCGCGGATCGTCGTCTCCCGCAGGCCGCGGCGCAGCAGGTAGTCGAGCGCCGGGCGCCCCTCGGGCAGGAACAGCCGGCGGTGATAGGCCGCCGCCGCGGCGGCCATGACCGCGTGCAGGTCGCGCGACCGGCGGTCGCGCGCGGCCTCCTGCGCCGAGGGCTTGGGCACTTCCATGCCCGCCTCGGCGGCCAGGCGCTCGACGGCCTCGGGGAAGGCGGCGCCCTCGGCCCGCATCAGGAAGGTGATGGCATCGCCATGCGCACCACAGCCGAAGCAGTGGAAATGGTCGTCATAGACGTAGAAGGAGGGCGTCTTCTCGCCATGGAACGGGCAACAGCCCTTCCAGTTCCGGCCGGATTTCAGCAGCCGCGTCTTGCGGCCGATCAGGCCGGGCAGGGGCGTGCGGGCACGCAGCTCGTCGAGGAAAGCGGGGCTGAGGGCCATCGGTCAGGCGCCTGTAGCACAGAACCGGGCGGCGTCCGGAGGGGCTTCGCCGCCAAGCGCGGGGATGCAGGCCCGAAGCCCGCCCCATGGCGTCGACGCCCGGCCCAATGGCGCGACCCGCCGACTGTCCCGCGATGAGGGCCGCCTGCGCCGATATCCGACCCCGTGACAGGTGGCGACGATGCCCGGGCACGCCGCCGGCAGGGCAAGGACACCCGGCCGTCGGATGCGGCAGGCCGACGCGCACCCGGCCCTGCCGCGTGACATGGCATTAACCTTTGATCGCAAACGCCGATTTAATATTGCGGCAATCCTGAAAATTGTCATTGCTTCCCACAGACCATCGCCAGGGTTGCGCCCAGCGGGATGGTTCTGCCCGCAATGGTTGTGCCTTGCGGGCCGGACTGGCGCGCAGGGAGTGCGGATCGATGTACGATTTCAACCAAAAGTTCCTGGTGCTGGACAGCGTCGCCGCCCAGGCGGCCAGCGGCGCAGGGACCGCCTTCGACCGCATCGTCGACATCCTCGCCACCGACCGTGGCCTGCGGGCCAATGTCGTGACGTCGGAGATCGCCGGCGGCCTGTCGGCCGCCAATGGCCTCAACGCCATGATCGCGCAGGGCATCGCCGTCACCGGCATCGGCGCCGACCATGTCATCACCGCCGCCGAGGTGGTCCGGCTGAACGCCTGGTTCCGCGCCATGCCGGCGCGCTACGACCTGTTCCTGGCCCGCCACGGCAACGACGAGGACGGCGTCGAGACCGGCTATCACCTGATCCAGAACGACGGCGCGCGCGAGGCGCTGTTCGGCCGCAACCTGGCGGATTCGATCGCCGACAGCATCTACCACATCGGTTTCCAGATCACCGACGGCCGCTTCGTGAACGAGGACGGCAACGCCAATGCCTCGGTCGCCGACGTCGCCGACTGGCTGACCTATTTCATCGCCGATCCGTCGACCACCGGAACCGGGCTCGACGATATCGTCGATGCGCTGATGGTCGATCGCGGCCTGTCGCAATGGACCTCGGCGCGCAACATCGTCGCCGGCCTGACCACGGCGGACGCGCTGAACCACCTGGTTGTCGACGCCCTGGCCGCCGTGGGAGCGACGGCCGATGGGCGCATAACGGCCGCCGAGGTCGCCGCCGCCTCCGCCTGGGTGCGCTCCGACGCGACGCGGCTGGCGCGGTTCATCGAATTGCACGGCAATGACGAGGGCGGCGTCGAGACCGGCTACCACATGATCCAGGGCAATGGCGCCCGCGCGACCTACCTGGGCGAGAACCTCGCCAACACCATCGCCGACGGCATCTACCACATCGGCTTCGAGATCGCGGACGGCCGCTTCCTCAACGAGGACGGCAATGCCAATGCCGATATCGGCGACGTCGCGACCTGGCTGAACTTCCTGCTGCTCGGCACCCGCAACATCGAGGGCAGCGACCGCGGCACCTTCGAACGGGGCACCGAGGAGGCCGAACGCTTCAACATGGCCGGCGGCGATGACCGGGTCGAGGCGCTCGGCGGCAACGACACGCTGGCGCTCGGCACCGGCAATGACTGGACCGACGCCGGCACCGGCGATGACAGCGTGCTCGGCGAGGATGGCGACGACTGGCTCGAAGGCAATGACGGGCTCGACACCATCCGCGGCGGCAACGGCAACGACGCGCTGGTGGGCGGCATCGACGTGGATTGGCTGTTCGGCGATGCCGGCAATGACCGCCTGTGGGGGCAACTCGGCAACGACCTGCTGATCGGCGGTGCCGGCGACGATGAACTGGACGGCGGTTCGGGCGTCGACCGGCTGTGGGGCGGCATCGGCAACGACAAGCTGACCGGCGGCGACGACCCCGACCTGCTCTACGGGGAGGACGGCAATGACCGGCTGTGGGGCGGCAACGGCAACGACAGCGCGTTCGGCGGCGCCGGCGACGACCAGCTCTACGGCCAGGCCGGCGACGACAGCCTGAACGGCGATGCCGGCAACGACCTGATCCGCGGTGGCCTCGGCCGCGACATCATCCTCGGCGGCGACGGCAATGACGACCTGGCGGGCGAGGAGGAGACGGACTGGCTCTATGGCGGCGCCGGCCTCGATACGCTGCGCGGCGGCGACGCGCGCGACCTGCTGGTGGGCGGGGCGGGCGACGACCGGCTGATGGGCGAGGCGGGCGACGACATGCTCCGCGGCGACACCGGCAACGACCTGCTCAGCGGCGGCGACGGCCATGACAGCGCGCTGGGCGGCGATGGCAATGACAGCATCTGGGGCGATGCCGGCAACGACACCGCGGCGGGCGAGGCCGGCGACGACCTGATCAGCCTCGGCACCGGCGACGACAGCGCCCTGGGCGGCGAGGGCAACGACACGATCTGGACCGATGCCGGCAACGACACCGCGGCGGGGGAGGCCGGCAACGACCTGATCGACGGCTCCTCCGGCAATGACAGCCTGGCGGGCGGCGATGGCGAGGACACGCTGTGGGGCAATGTCGGGCGCGACACGCTCACCGGCGGCGCCGGCAACGACCTGCTCGACGGCCATGACGACAACGACCGGCTGGATGGCGGGTCGGGCAACGACACGCTGACGGCCGGGGCCGGCAACGACATCCTGCATGGCGGCTTCGGGGCGGACCGGCTGTCGGCCTCCTCGGGCGACGACGTGCTGCTCAGCCGCTCCGATGCCGGGGAGCCGCTGCCGGCGCAGGGCGGCGCGCGCATCCTGCCGGTCTTCACGGGTGCCTCGGCCGATACGCTGTCGGGTGGGACGGGGGCGGACCTGTTCCGCTTCGAGCTGACGCTGAACACCACGCAGGCCGTCGCGGCGGCGCATCTGAAGCCCGATGGGACGGTCGACTGGGCGGCGGTGGCGACGGAGAACGGCTCGGTCCACGCCCATTGGATGGACGGGATCGGCTCGGACATCATCACCGACTACCATTACAGCGACGGCGACCGCATCTCGATCGCCGGGCTTGGCGTGCGCGTCGCCGGGCTGGCCTTCCTCGACACCAATGGGGATGGCAGCAAGGAAAGCCGGATCATCCTGCGCAGCGAACAGGGTGCCGCCGGCGCGCGCGACGAGGATGTGGTCGGCATCATCACCGTGTTCGGCGAGCAGGTGACCATGGCGCAGCTGAAGATCGACGCGACCGCCGTCTTCGGCGCCTGGGACCGCCCGCAGGAGGCGCCCTACGCGCTCGATGCGCCACTCGGCAGCGTGCCGTCCTGGCCGGAGGTGCTCTGACAGGCCGGCAGGGGCGCGGATTTGCACCCGCTGGCCGGCGGGGCTATCCAGCGCGCCTTCCAAGGACAGGGACCCGGACATGACCCCGGCTGAACGCGCCGCCGTGCAGGCGCATCTGCGTCGCCTTTTCGGCAACAACCGCATTGCCGTGATGGCACCCGAGCGCAAGGGCGCGAGCGTCGAACTGCGTGTCGGCGACGAATTCATCGGCACGATCCACCGCGATGCGGAGGATGGCGAGGTTTCCTACGCCGTGCAGATCGTCGTGCTGTCGGAAGACCTCGAGATGCCGAACTGAGGCTGGCCGGGGGAGGCGCGCCTCCCCCTCCCGCATCAGCCGCCGAGGCGGGCCTTCACCATCGGCCCGGCCTTGGCCATGTCGAGCACCGCGGCGTGCTTCGCCTTCAGCGCCGCCATGACCTTGCCCATCTCCTTGATGCTGGTGGCGCCGGTCTCGGCCACCGCGGCGTCGATCGCGGCCGCCATCGCGGCATCGTCGAGTCTGCGGGGCAGGAAGCTCTCGATCACGGCGATCTCGGCTTCCTCCTTCACCGCCAGTTCCTCACGCCCGCCCTGGCGGTAGAGCGCCACGCTCTCGCGCGCGGGACTTCGCCATGCCGCGCAGCATGGCGATGATGCCGGCCTCATCCACCGGCGGGCCCGGGCGGGCGGCGATGTCGGTGTCCTTCAGCTTCGCCGTGACCATGCGCAGGGTGGAGACGCGGGCGGCATCGCGGCCAGCATCGCGGCCTTGAGTTCGTCGGTGAAACGGTCGCGCAGTGACATGGTCGGGGTCCTTGGTCTGATCGGCCGTCCTATACGCGCCTCGGCCGCATGGGAGGAAATTTCCCATCCGCCTGAATCGGCTTGCGCTGGGAAAACATTTCCCGGCATAACCCTGCCCATGCGCACCGTGGAAGACATCATCGCCCTGCTCGGAGGTCCCGAGGCGGCGGCGTCGCATTGCGGCGTCGGCACCGAGGCGATCCGCAAATGGCGCCAGGCCCGGGCCATCCCGGCCAAGCATTGGCCGGCGGTGCTGTCCGCGACCGGCCTTTCCCTGTCCGACCTGCCGGGCACGCCCGGCGAAACCCAGAAGACGGAGCCGACCATGGCCTCTGCCGATACCCCCCCCGATGGCGCCACGGGCTGCCTGGTGCTGGCCGACGGGACCATCTTCTGGGGCCGCGGCTTCGGGGCCGAGGCCGCACGCGGTCGGCGAGGTCTGCTTCAACACGGGCATGACCGGCTATCAGGAAACCCTGACCGACCCGTCCTATGCCGGGCAGATCATCACCTTCACCTTTCCCCATATCGGCAATGTCGGCACCAACATCGAGGATCTCGAAAGCGCTGACGCCGGCCGCGCGCGGGCTGATCGTCAAGCAGGACGTGACCGAGCCGGCGAATTACCGCTCCACGAAGCACCTGAATGGCTGGCTGGTGTCGCACGGCATGCCGGGCGTTGCCGGGCATCGACACCCGCGCGCTGACGCTGCGCATCCGCGACGGCGGGGCGCCGAATGGCGTGATCTGCCACCGCGCCGATGGGCGCTTCGACATCCCCGCCCTGCGCGCCCAGGCCGCCGGCCTGGCCGGGGCTGGAGGGGATGGACCTGGCCAAGGAGGTCACCTGCCGCCAGACCTTCGCCTGGAACGAGACGGAATGGGCCTGGCCGGACGGCTTCGGCAAGCAGGTGGCGCCGACGCACAAGGTCGTCGCGGTGGATTACGGCGCGAAGCGCAACATCCTGCGCTGCCTGGCCTCGGCCGGCTGCGACGTGGTGGTGGTGCCGGCGACGGCGACGGCCGAGGAAATCCTCGCGCCACAAGCCCGACGGCGTGTTCCTGTCGAACGGCCCGGGCGACCCGGCGGCGACCGGCGAATATGCCGTGCCGGCGATCCAGGGCGTGATGGCGACGCAGGTGCCGGTGTTCGGCATCTGCCTCGGCCACCAGTTGCTGGCGCTGTCGCTGGGGGCCAAGACCTACAAGCTGCCGCGCGGCCATCGCGGCGCGAACCAGCCGGTGAAGGACCTGACCACCGGCAAGGTCGAGATCACCAGCCAGAACCACGGCTTCGCGGTGGACCCGAAGACGCTGCCGGCCAGCGCGAAGGTCACGCATGTCTCGCTGTTCGACGGCACCAATGAAGGCATCGCGGCGACCGACCGGCCGGCCTTCTCCGTGCAGTACCACCCGGAGGCGAACCCCGGGCCGACCGACAGCCACTACCTGTTCCATCGTTTCGTCGAGATGATGGAGGCGTCCAAGGCCGGCCGCGCCTGAACCTGGCGGCATCGGCAAGGGACGCTTCCGGTGACCGCCCGCCGCAGGGTGCGGCGGCCCGAACCGGATCGGCCGGATCGCATCCGATGACCGGAACGCCCCGGGGCGCGACGGGTCGAGTCGGCTGCATGGACAAAGGGAGGACGGCATGTTCGATCTGAAGGGGCGCGTGGCGCTCGTCACCGGCGGCAATGGCGGCATCGGGCTCGGCTTCGCGCGGGGGCTGGCCAAGGCCGGCGCCTCGGTGATGGTGGCCGGGCGCAATGCCGGCGAAGAACGCCGCCGCGGTCGCCGAATTGCAGGCGCTGGGCGCCACCGCCGATGCGGTCGAGGTGGACGTCACCGACGAGGCCTCGATCCGCGCCATGGTCGCGACGACGCGCCGAACGGCTCGGCCGGCTCGACATCCTGGTGAACAATGCCGGCACCAATATCCGCAACCGTCCGGAGGTATACCGGATGGAGGATTGGCACACCGTGCTGGCCACCAACCTGACCTCGGGCATGATCGCCGCGCAGGCGGCGCATCCGTGGCTGAAGAAGGGCGGCGTCGGGCGGGTGATCAACAACGGCTCGATGCTGTCGATCTTCGGGCTGCCCTTCCATGCCGCCTATGGCGCGTCGAAGGGCGGCGTGGTGCAGATGACGAAGTCGCTGGCCGTGGCCTGGGCGCAGGACGGCATCACCGTCAACGTCATCCTGCCCGGCTGGATCGACACCGACCTGACGCGCAAGGCGCGGCAGGACATGGCGAACCTGAACGAGGACGTGCTGCGCGCGCACGCCGATCAAGCGCTGGGGCACGCCGGGCGATTTCGAGGGCGTCGCGGCGTTCCTCGCCTCCGACGTGGCGGCCTTCATCACCGGGGTGGCGATCCCGGTGGATGGCGGGTTCTCGGTGCACGGCTGATGCCGGCTCGCCGAGACGCTGCTGGTCTTCGCCGCGCTCTCCTTCGGCCTGGCGGCGACGCCGGGGCCGAACATGCTCTACCTCGTCTCGCGCGCGCTGGCGCAGGGGACCGGGGCGGGCATGGTGTCGCTGGTCGGCTGCCAGTTCGGCTCGCTGGTCATCATGCTGTGTGCCGCCGCCGGGCTGACCGCGGCGCTGTTCGCCGTGCCCTATGCCTGGGACGTGCTGCGGCTCGGCGGCGCGGCCTATCTCGCCTTCCTCGCCTGGCAATGCGTGCGGCCGGGCGGGCAGCCGATCTTCGCGCCGCGCGCGATGCCGCGCGAACCGGCCGCGCGGCTGTTCTCGGTCGGCTTCGCCACCGCGGCGCTGAACCCGAAGGTCGCGCTGTTCTACGTGGCGGTGCTGCCGCCCTTCATCGACCCGGCGCGCGGCGACGTCTTCACGCAGGGCGTCGTGCTCGGCGCGGTGCAGATCGCCGTCGCCATCGTCTTCGACGGCGCGCTGGTGCTCGGCGCGGCGGGCGTGGCGCGCTTCCTCGGCGTCGCGGCCGGGCTGGATGGTGGCGCAGCGCTGGATCCTCGGCGCCGCGCTGGCGCTGATCGCGGTGCGGCTCGCGGCGGATGGGCGGCGGTGATGTTCTACGGCCTCGATGCGCTGGCCCATGGCGCGACGGCGGCGCTGATCGGCCTCGCTGCCCGCGCTGCGTGCTGTTCTGGCGGCTGACGCGCGGCCTGGCCGGCCCACGCGTGCTAGCGGCCCTTCGTGGCCTGCTGCGGCGGCCTATGGCATCGCCATCGCCGTGGCCGGCACCTGGGCGGTGAATTTCGAACGCTCGGGCTTCGCCGATGAGGCGGTGGCCGGCGCGCTGATCGGCGGCGCCATCGCCGGCCTCGTCGCCTTCCTGATCCTGCTGCTGTTCCCGGCGCGGCGCTGATGGACGAGTGGCGACCGATCCGCTCCCTCATCCGGCTCGTCATCGTGCTGGGCGGCGGCATGGTGCTGGCGCTGTGCGGCGCCGCCTCGACGCTGGCGTGGCGGCTGACGCGCGGCGTCGCGTCCTGCGCGGCCCGCGTCGCGGTCACCGGCATGGCCTCGGCCGCGGCGGTCGCATGTGCTGCTGTCCGTCGCCGCGCCGCAGATGTGGCGCAGCACGGCCGATGATCCGCTGCCGCTGGTTCTCCTGATTGGCCGCGCCGGCCATGATCTGCGCCGGCCGCTTCCTGGGCGGCACGCCTGCCACATCCCGCTCCCGCGAGGCCTGACCCATGCCCAAGCGCACCGACATCAAGTCCATCCTCATCATCGGCGCCGGCCCGATCGTCATCGGCCAGGCCTGCGAGTTCGACTATTCCGGCGCCCAGGCCTGCAAGGCGCTGCGCGCGGAGGGCTACCGCGTCATCCTGGTGAATTCCAACCCGGCCACGATCATGACCGATCCGGGCCTGGCGGACGCCACCTACATCGAGCCGATCACGGTCGAGATCGTCGAGAAGATCATCGCCAAGGAGCGCCCCGACGCGCTGCTGCCGACCATGGGCGGGCAGACCGCGCTGAACACGTCGCTGAAGCTGGCCGAGGCCGGCGTGCTGGCGAAATACGGCTGCGAGCTGATCGGCGCGAAGGCCGAGGTGATCGACAAGGCCGAGGACCGCCAGAAGTTCCGCAACGCGATGACCAAGATCGGCATCGAGAGCCCGCGCTCCGAGATCGCGCACACCATGCCGGAAGCCTGGGACGCGCTGAAGATCGTCGGCCTGCCCTGCGTCATCCGCCCGTCCTTCACGCTGGGCGGCACCGGCGGCGGCATCGCCTACAACCGCGAGGAGTTCGACCAGATCGTCGCCTCCGGCCTCGCCGCCTCGATGACCACCGAGGTGCTGGTCGAGGAAAGCGTGCTGGGCTGGAAGGAATATCGAGATGGAGGTGGTCCGCGACACGCGCGGACAACTGCATCATCATCTGCTCCATCGAGAACCTCGACGCGATGGGCGTGCATACCGGCGACAGCGTCACCATCGCGCCGGCGCTGACGCTGACCGACAAGGAATACCAGCGCATGCGCGATGCCTCGATCGCGTGCCTGCGCGAGATCGGCGTCGATACCGGCGGGTCGAACGTGCAGTTCGGCATCAACCCCGCCGATGGCCGCATGGTCGTCATCGAGATGAACCCGCGCGTGTCGCGCTCCTCCGCGCTGGCGTCGAAGGCGACCGGCTTCCCGATCGCCAAGATCGCCGCGAAGCTCGCCGTCGGCTACACGCTCGATGAATTGCAGAACGACATCACCATGGTCACGCCGGCCAGCTTCGAGCCGACGATCGACTATGTCGTGGTCAAGATCCCGCGCTTCACCTTCGAGAAGTTCCCCGGCACGCCGGCAACCCTGACGACCTCGATGAAGTCGGTCGGCGAGACCATGGCGATCGGGCGCTCCTTCGCCGAGGCCCTGCAGAAGGGCCTGCGCGGGCTGGAGACCGGGCTTCGCCGGCCTCGATGACCTGCCGGTGCCGGGCGATGGCTCGGCCCAGGCCTTCCACGCCGCGCTGGCGACGCCGCGCCCCGACCGCATCCTGATGGCCGCGCAGGCGATGCGCGCCGGCGTCTCGCTCGAGGAAATCCACGAGGCCTGCAAGTTCGACCCGTGGTTCCTGCGCGAGGTCGAGAAGATCGTCGCACGCCGAGAACGAGGTCCGCGCCAAGGGCCTGCCGCAGACCGACGCCGGCGCATGCGCAACCTGAAGGCGCTCGGCTTCTCCGACATGCGGCTGGCGCCAGCTCGCCGGCGTGAAGGAGACGGAGGTCGCGGCCCTGCGCGGCAGGCTCGGCGTGCAGCCGGTCTACAAGCGCATCGACACCTGCGCGGCGGAATTCGCCTCCGACACGCCCTACATGTACTCGACCTATGAGGGCGGCTTCGGCGCGCCGGCCTGCGAAAGCCGGCCGACCGCGCGCAAGAAGGTCATCATCCTCGGCGGCGGGCCGAACCGCATCGGCCAGGGCATCGAGTTCGACTATTGCTGCGTCCACGCCTGCTACGCGCTGCGCGATGCCGGCTACGAGACCATCATGGTCAACTGCAACCCCGAGACGGTCTCCACCGACTACGACACCTCCGACCGGCTGTATTTCGAGCCGCTGACCGCCGAGGACGTGATCGCCCTGATCCGCAAGGAACAGGAATCCGGCGAGGTGCTCGGCTGCATCGTGCAGTATGGCGGGCAGACGCCGCTGAAGCTGTCGCCAGGCGCTGCACAAGGCGGGCATCCCGATCCTGGGCACCTCCGCCGAGGCCATCGACATCGCCGAGGACCGCGAGCGCTTCCAGCAATTGCTGCAAGGGCCTCGGCCTGAAGCAGCCGCAGAACGGCACGGCCCGCACGCTCGACGAGGCGGTCGCGCGAAGCCAACCGCATCGGCTATCCGGTGGTGGTGCGCCCGTCCTACGTGCTCGGCGGCCGGGCGATGGAGATCGCGCACAACGACGAGCAGCTGCGCCGCTTCGGCGCGGAGGCCGTGAAGGTCTCCGGCGAGAACCCCATCCTGATCGACCAGTACCTGGCCGATGCCATCGAGGTCGATGTCGACTGCATCTGCGACGCCGTCGGCCAGGTCTATGTCGCCGGCGTGATGGAGCACATCGAGGAAGCCGGCATCCATTCCGGCGACAGCGCCTGCTCGCTGCCGCCCTATTCGCTGCCGCCCGCGATCGTGACGGAACTCAAGGCCGAGACCGAAGCCATGGCCCGTGCGCTCAAGGTGCAGGGGCTGATGAACGTGCAGTACGCGGTCAAGGACGGCGAGATCTTCGTGCTGGAGGTGAACCCCCGCGCCTCGCGCACCGTGCCCTTCGTGGCCAAGGCGACCGGCGTCGCGGTCGCCAAGATCGGCGCGCGGGTCATGGCCGGCGAGCATCTGTCGGCCTTCAACCTCGATGACGACGCCGTCTCCCGCCATGTCGCGGTCAAGGAAGCGGTCTTCCCGTTCAACCGCTTCCCCAATGTGGACGTCATCCTCGGGCCGGAGATGAAGTCGACCGGCGAGGTGATGGGCCTCGACCATTCCTTCGAGCGCGCCTTCCTCAAGGCCCAGCTCGGCGCCGGGGTGAAGCTGCCCGAAGCAGGGCACCGCCTTCATCTCGGTGAAGGAGAGCGACAAGGCGGCGGCCGTGACCATGGCGCGGCGGCTGGCCGACATGGGCTTCTCGCATCCTGGCCACCCGCGGCACCGCGGCGCGCATCCGCGAGGCCGGGCTTGAGGTGCAGGTCATCAACAAGGTGCTGGAAGGCCGGCCGCATTGCGTGGACGCCATGAAGTCCGGCGACATCCAGCTGGTGATCAACACCACCGGCGGCGGGCAGTCGGTGGCGGACAGCTTCGACATCCGCCGCTCGCGCCCTGACGCATGGCATCCCGCACTACACCACCGCGGCCGGCGCGCGGGCCGCGGTGCACGCGATTGCGGCGCTGAAGGCCGGAACCCTTGATGTGGCACCCCTGCAAGCGTATTTTACTTCGTCGTTCTGACCACATGGGGGCCTTCCGGGCCCCCGTGGCGTCTCTCCCCCACCGACCGCCAGGCCTGGCTGAACCGGACCGAGGGCCGGGCTGGGGGCGCTATCTTTGGGAAGGGTTCGCCGTGCAGAAGTTCCCGATGACCGCCGAGGGCCTGCTGCGTCTTGAGGAGGAACTGAAGGTCCTCAAGAGCGAGGAGCGCCCGGCCATCATCCGCGCCATCGCGGAAGCGCGCGCGCATGGCGACCTGTCCGAGAACGCCGAATACCACGCCGCGCGCGAACGCCAGTCCTTCATCGAGGGCCGCATCGGCGAGCTCGAATCGATCATCCCCTCGGTCGAGGTGATCGACGTCGCGCGGCTGTCGGGCGACAAGGTGCTGTTCGGCGCCCATGTCACGATCGTCGATGAGGAAAGCGACGACGCGAAGACCTACCGCATCGTCGGCCAGTATGAGGCCGACATGAAGAACGGGTCGATCTCCGTCACCTCGCCGCTCGCCAAGGCGCTGATGGGCAAGCAAGGTCGGCGATTCGGTCGAGGTGCCGGCCCCGGGCGGCGCCCGCTCGGTCGAGATTACCGCCGTGCGTTTCGCCTGACCGCCGGCCCCACGCCATGCAGCGCCCCAGCGGTCCATGGCGTGGCCTCGGTTTGAGCGACTGATCCACCGCTGCGGCGATGCCGCCCCGCGGATCAGGCGTGAGCCGCGCGGCCAGGGCGCATCGGGATCATCCGGCGCGCCCTTCGTCTTTCTGGCCCATCCCGTCGAGGAACCTCCATGTCCGCCGTGAACGCGCTCCGCACCGCCGAGGCCCCTGTCGCGACGAGCGTCACGCTCGCCGACATCCGTGCCGCGGCGGAGCGAATTCGCGGCGCCATCCTGCGCACGCCAACCATCGAAAGCCCGGCCGTGAGCCGCGCGGCCGGCACGCGCGTCCTCCTCAAGCTCGACAACCTGCAGGCCACCGGCGCCTTCAAGGAACGCGGTGCCGCGAACCGGCTGGCGCTGCTGACCGCAGGCGAGCGTGCGGCCGGCGTCATCGCCATGTCGGCCGGCAACCATGCCCAGGCGGTCGCGCGCCACGCGCAGCTCGCCGGTGTCGCCGCCACCATCGTGATGCCGAAATTCACCCCGGCGACGAAGGTGGTGCGCACCGAATCCTGGGGGGCGCGCGTCGTGCTGCATGGCGAGACCCTCGCCGAGGCCGCCGCCCATGCGCATGACCTCGCGCTGCGCGAGGGCCTGGTCTTCATCCACCCCTACGACGATGCCGCGGTGATCGCCGGCCAGGGCACCATGGCGCTGGAAATGCTCGAGGATGCGCCGGAGATCGAGGTGCTGGTCATCCCGATCGGCGGCGGCGGCCTGTGTGCCGGCGTCGCCAGCGCGGTGGCCGAGCTGCGCCCCGGGATGAAGGTGTATGGCGTCGAGGTGGAAGGCTACCCGGCGATGGCGCAGCGCCTGGCCGGGCAGCCCGTCTCGGTCGGCGGGCCCACCATCGCCGAGGGCATCGCCGTGCGCGACGTGGGCGAGACGCCGCTCAACATCCTGCGCCGGCTTGGCGTCGAGGTCCTGCTGGTGCCCGAACGCGCGGTGGAGCAGGCCGTGGCGCTGCTGGCCGAAGGGGCCAAGGTGGTGGCCGAAGGGGCCGGTGCAGCCGCCCTCGCCGCCATCCTGACCTATCCGGAACGCTTCGCCGGCAAGCTCGTCGGCACCACGGTATGCGGCGGCAACATCGATGCGCGCGCCCTGTCCAACGTGCTGCTGCGCCAGTTGCTGCGCGACGGGCGGATCATGCGCCTGCACTTCGACATCCCGGACCGCCCCGGCGTCCTGGCCGACATCGCCACCCGCATCTCGGCACTCGGCGGCAACGTCATCGAGGTGAAGCACCAGCAGTTGTTCGGCGCGCCGACCGTGCAGAGCACGGAACTGCACCTGATGGTGGAAGTGCGCGACTCGGCGCAGGGCGATGCCATCATCGCGGCGATGGAAGCCGCCGACTACGTGGTGCGGCGCGGGTAGACCGGCGGCCGGCTGCGCCCCCGGCCGCACGCCACCAGGCCGGGCGCCCGGGACGATCGCACCGGTCCGTCGCGTGGATGCCGGGTTGGGGCGAAGCCTGTCCCGGCGCCGCCGCTACTCGATCGGCACCCCGGCGGCATCCTTCGCGGTCCTGATCGTCTGCAGCGTCTGCACCCGCAGCACGGCGGGCGCGTTGGTCAGGCGCGTCGTCAACTCGTTCTCATGCGCGGTGTCGCGCGCCACCAGGCGCAGCAGGAAATCGCTGCCGCCACGGATCATGTGGCATTCCCGCACCTCGGGCCATGCGGTCGTCAGCGACTCGAAAGCGTCGAGCACGGTCAATTTCTGCGATTCGAGGCCGACCAGGGCGAAGAACGTGATCTCCCAGCCCAGCGACACCGGGTCCACATCCGCATGGTAGCCGCGGATGATGCCGGCCTCCTCCAGCCGGCGCACGCGGCGCAGGCAGGGCGGCGCGGACAGGTTCACCCGCCGGGCCAGTTCGACATTGGTCATCCGGCCATCCACCTGGAGTTCGGCAAGGATGTGCCGGTCGACCGAATCGAGGTCGGGGTCATGTTCGCGGTTCATCGTGCCAACTCGTTTGCTTCGTTGCTCAGGCGCGGCCTCGGGCGCAATATCATTGCAAGAGCCCGCTCCTTCAAGGCATTGGGTTGTGAGGGCGCCGGGAGTGCCCGATATCCAGAGCATTGCAACAAGGTATGGATTGCCTGCCGTGGCCGAGATTCATCGCACCCGCCTCCTGATCATCGGCGCCGGCCCGGCCGGGTATACGGCCGCGATCTATGCCGCGCGGGCCGGGCTCGAACCGCTGGTCGTCGCCGGGCTGCAGCCTGGCGGGCAGCTCACCATCACCACGGATGTCGAGAACTACCCGGGCTTCGCCGAGGCCATCCAGGGCCCCTGGCTGATGGACCAGATGCAGAAGCAGGCCGAGCATGTCGGCGCGCGGTGATGTTCGACATCATCACCGCGATCGACCTTTCGGCCCGCCCGTTCCGCGCCACCGGCGATTCGGGCGACGACCTTCGAGGCCGAGGCGGTGGTGATCGCCACCGGCGCCCAGGCACGCTGGCTCGGCATACCGGGGGAGAAGGAACTCGGCGGCTTCGGTGTCTCCGCCTGCGCGACCTGCGATGGCTTCTTCTATCGCGGCAAGGATGTCGCGGTGATCGGCGGCGGCAATTCCGCGACCGAGGAGGCGCTGTACCTGTCCAACCTGGCGCGCCACGTCACGCTGATCCATCGCCGCGACATTCGCTGCGCAGCGAGAAAATCCTGCAGCAGCGGCTGTTCGCGAAACCCAACGTGACGGTGATGTGGGATACGGTGACGGAGGCCGTGCTGGCCGATGCGTCGGGCCGCGTGCCGGTGGCGCGCGCGCTGGCGCTGCGCGATGCGCGCACCGGCGAGCGGCGCGAACTGGCGGTTGATGGCGTTTTCGTCGCCATCGGCCATGCGCCGGCGACAGCCCTGTTCCAGGGCCAGGTCGAGATGGATGCGGAGGGCTACATCGTGACGAAGCCAGGCACGACGCGGACCTCGATCCCCGGCGTCTTCGCCGCGGGCGATGTGCAGGACAAGATCTATCGCCAGGCGGTCACCGCCGCGGGCACCGGCTGCATGGCGGCGCTGGAGGCGGAGAAGTTCCTCGCCGCGGCAGACGCCGAGACCGAGCAAGCAGCGCCTGATGCCGATCGACTGGGACAAGCTGCGTGTCTTCCACGCGGTCGCCGAGGCGGGCTCCTTCACGCATGCGGGGGAGACGCTGAACCTCAGCCAATCCGCCGTCTCGCGGCAGATCCAGGCGCTCGAGGAAGCGCTGACGGTGCCGCTGTTCCACCGCCATGCGCGCGGGCTGATCCTGACCGAGCAGGGCGAGACGCTGAACCGCACCGTGCGGGAGGTCTTCGCCAAGCTGGCGATGACCGAGGCGCTGCTGACCGAAAGCCGCGAACGCCCCGCTGGCCGGCTGAAGGTGACGACGACGACGGGCTTCGGCAGCTCCTGGCTGGCGCCCCGATTGCGCCGGCTGCTCGACCTTCACCCGGAGATCAGCGTGACGCTGCTGCTCGACGATTCCGACCTCGACCTCGCCATGCGGGAAGCCGATGTCGCGATCCGCATGCATCCGCCGCGGCAGCCTGACCTGATCCAGCGGCATATCGCGACCTTCGGCTGGAAGGTCTGCGGATCGGCGGCCTATCTGAAAACGACGGGCATCCCGCAGCGCGTCGAGGAACTCGATGCGCATCGGCTGATCGTCTATGGCGACTACCGGCCGCCGATCGACAACATCAACTGGCTGTCCGAGGCGGGGCGCCGCGCCGGCACGCCGCGCCGCGCGGCGATCGAGATCAACTCCCTGCCCGGCATGCTGGGGGCGGTGCGCAGCGGCCTCGGCCTGGCGGCGCTGCCGGACTACATCGAGCAGGTCGAGGACCTGGTGCAGGTGCTGCCCGATGTGAAGGCACCGCGCATCGAGGCCTTCTTCGTCTACCCGGAGGAGATGCGCCATTCGAAGCGCGTGGCGGTGTTCCGCGACTTCCTGATGTCGGAACTGGTCAACACCGGGGGCTGAGGGCCGCCGTCGCGACCGCGACCCTGCCGAGAACCGGTGACGGTGTGGCGAAAAGCCCGAAATGCATGAGGAGTGATGCGCGCCTCACACAAGGGTGAGCGCAAGCCATGCGCGGATGGTATATCGGGGTGGTGCATATCGAGAATCACGCATGCCGCATTTCGCATTAGGTTTTCGTCATCCGGCGACTAGGTCGGAAGGGGTCTTTGGATCCCTCGTCTCCCAGACGTGAAGCCTCCCTGTTGACTTAGGCCCGGCACCCCTTGGGGACCGGGCCTTTCTTTTTGGGCGCGCGCGCGGGATCTCCGCAGCCGCTCCCACAACAGGAAGCGGCCCGTGGCGGCAAGCATGTGGCCTCCATGCCGACGAGACGAACCCCGCGACCCGCGTGACGCGCGACCCCTGCCCCACGATTTGCCACGCGTTGCGACATCGCTCCTGCATGGCAGCGACGCTTGGTGACGCCGGCAACCCGGCCGCCCCTGGAATTGAAGTTCTTGATTTGTTCCTGAAGCCCGGCCACAGTCGCGCGCATGTTCCCGATCGTCGCGCCCCCGCCCTGCTGGTTGGACACGGCGACACTGCATCAATTGCGCAGGGCCACCGCGCAGGCCCGCGCCCGGGGCGAGGCCCCGCAGGTGACCAGTCTCGCCATTCGCGACGTGATCCGGGGTCGCCATCCGGCGCTGTCCTGCACCGCCATCGACGAGGCCACCAGCCTCATCCTGGGCGACAATGCCGTTGTCCCATCGGCACGCCGCTCAAGGCCGGCCCATGCGGGCGAATTCACCTTCGCGCACGCTGCCCGACCGCGCCTGCTGTTCGCGCGCATCGCGCGGATCGCCGCGCGGTTTCGTCCGCCACCATGACATGCCCGCCTCGCGCGGCGAGCCACGCCGCCACCTGGCACCTTGGTCCCGCCCCACCACCGGCCCACGATGCGGTGCCGCTCACCGGAGCCTGCGACATGACGGACCACGTGCGCTGCCCCTGGGCCGAGAAGAACCCCCTGGAGCAGGCCTATCACGACACCGAATGGGGCATCCCGGAACGCGACCCGCGCGCGCTGTGGGAATGCCTCATGCTGGAAGGCTTCCAGGCCGGCCTTGCCTGGATCACCGTGCTGCGCAAGCGCGACGCCTTCCGCCACGGCTTCGCCGGCTTCGACCCGCACCAGGTCGCCCGCTTCACCGAGGCCGACATCGCCCGACTGCTCGCCGATCCCGGCATCATCCGCTCGCGCGCCAAGATCGAGGCGACCATCCGCGGCGCGCAGATATTTCTCGACATGCAGGCGCGCGGCGAGGACTTCGCCGGCTACTGCTGGTCCTTCACCGATGGCCAGGTGCTGCGTGGCGACGGCAGGACGCGCGACGCCTCCTTCGAACTCGCCGGGCGCGTCTCGAAGGACCTCAAGCGCCGCGGCTTCAAATTCGTCGGGCCGACCATCGTGCAGGCCTGGCTGCAGGCGGTCGGCATCGTCGACGACCACGCCGAGGGATGCTTCCGCCGCGGGGCCGGCGGCGACGCGCCTCCGGTGCGCGCGGCCGCACGCGCCGACTGAGCCGCCCGGCCGACACCCCAACGTCGTCCTTGACGCGGCCGGCCCGGCTCGTCTGCCATGCGCCCAAGCCCGGCCGACCGGGCGGTTGGGAGGAAACGGATGAACCAGGACCACCGCCGCATGGCGACGAGCCGGCGTGCCATGCTCGTGCTCGGCGCGACCACCCTCACCGCGCCCGCCCTGGCCGAGACAGCCTGGCCCGGCGGTCCGGTCCGCTACGTCGCGATCTTCCCGCCTGGGGCATCGACCGACCAGCTGTCGCGCATCTGGTGCAACCGCATGAGCGAGATCACCGGCCAGTCCTTCGTCGTCGAGAACCGGTCCGGGTCGGGCGGCAACATCGGCACGGAGGTGATCGCGCGCTCGACACCGGATGGCACGACGATCGGCCTCGGCTCGGTCTCCTCGCTGTCGATCGCACCGACGCTCTATCGCCGGCTCGCCTTCGACGTCATGCGGGACTTCACCTATGTCTGCGGCCTGTGGCAGTTGCCCAACCTGCTCGTCGTCCGGCCGGACCTGCCGGCGCAGACGGTGCCGGAACTGGTGGCGCTCTGCCGCGCGGAGCCCGGGCGCTATTCCTTCGGCAGTTCCGGCGCCGGCACCACGCTGCACATCGCGGGCGAGATGTTCAAGCAACTCGCGGGGGTGGACATCCTGCATGTGCCCTATCGCGGCGGTGCGCCGGCCTATGCCGACCTGCTGGGCGGGCGGCTCGACATGATCTTCGGCAATATCCCCGAGGCGCTGCGCCTGTCGCGTGAAGGCAAGCTGCGCCCGCTTGGCGTGACCGGCGCCACGCGCAGCCCGCAGGCCCCGGAGGTGCCGACGATGGGCGAGTTCCTGCCGGGCTTCGAGATCAATTCCTGGGGCAGCGTGATCGCTCCCGCCGGCCTTCCGGCTGGCATGGTCGCCCGCATGGCCGAGCTCGGCCGCCGGGCGCTTGAGAGTGGCGCGGTTCGCAGCCGATACGAAGCCGCCGGCGCGACCGCCTGGTGGGTCGGGCCCGAGGACGCTGGCCGATTTCCGGCGCGAGAACGAGGCGCGCTTCGCGCCGCTGATCCGCGCCTCGGGCGCTGTCGTGGAGTGAGCCGCGCATTCCGGTGGGCTGCGCCCGGCCTCGGTGGTCCGCAGACGCGCCTGCCAATGGTCGGGCCATTCGGCCATTGGCATGACCAGGGGCGCCACTTGACGTCCTCCGGCGCTGCATCGTCCCATGCCGGCCACGCGGCCCGAGAGCCGCCATGGAGACGTTCAATGACATCAGCATCACGCCGCGCGCTGCTGGCGACGACGGGGCTTGCCCTGGCTGCGCCGGCCCTCGGTCAATCCCTGTGGCCCAACGGGCCGGTGCGCTTCATCGGCATCTTCCCGCCCGGCGGCGGCACCGACATCCTCTCGCGCATCTGGTGCCTGAAGATGAGCGAGATCACCGGCCAGTCCTTCGTGGTCGAGAACCGCTCCGGCAGCGCCGGCAATGTCGGCACCGAGGCGATCGCGCGCGCGCCGGCCGATGGCACCACCATCGGGCTCGCCTCGGTCTCCTCGCTGTCGATCGCGCCGACGCTCTATGCGCGGCTGCCCTTCGACGTGCGCCGCGACTTCACCTTCGTCTCGGGCCTGTGGCAGTTGCCGAACCTGCTGGTCGTGAACAACGACGTGCCGGCGCGCAGCGTGCCGGAACTCATCGCGCTGCTGCGCGCCAATCCGGGGAAATACACCTACGCCTCCTCCGGCTCGGGCACGACGGTCCATCTGTCGGGGGAGATGTTCAAGCACCTGGCCGGGCTCGACATCCTGCACGTTCCCTATCGCGGCGGCGCGCCGGCGCATGTCGACCTGATCGGCGGCCGCGTGCACATGATCTTCGACAACATCCCGCAGGGGCTGGCCGAGGCGCGCGCCGGGCAGGTCCGCGCCCTGGCCGTGACGGGCGCGCAGCGCAGCCCGATGGCGCCCGAGATCCCGACCATGTCGGAATTCCTGCCGGGCTTCGAGATCACCTCCTGGGGCGGGGTGCTCGCCCCGGCCGGGGTGCCGCGGCCGATCGTGGAGCGGATGAACGCCCTGTCGAAGCAGGCGCTGGAAAGCCCGGACCTGGCGCAGCGCTTCCGCGAGAACGGCGCGACGCCCTGGTGGACGACGCCGGAGGGCCTCGCCGATTTCCGCGCGTCGAATGAGGCCGCCTTCGCGCCGCTGATCCGTGCCTCCGGCGCCCGCGTCGAGTAGCGCCGGACATCGATGCATCGACCCTTGACATATTGAGGGTCGATGCATCAAATGCCGGCATGACCGCCGCCCTCGCCCCTGCCGCCCCGCGCATCGACTACGCCAGCCGCGACTACTGGGCCGGCACCATCAAGATGGGCCTGTCCAAGTTCTTCATCCTGCGCGTGCTGCATGACGGACCGATGCATGGCTACGACGTCGCCCGCGCGGTCGCGCGCGTGACCGGCGGCTGCTGTTCCCCCACCGAGGGCACCATCTATCCGGTGCTGCGGGAGTTCGAGGCCGGCGGCTTCGTCACCGTGCATGAGGAGATGGTGCAGGGCCGCCAGCGCCGCGTCCATGCGCTGACCGAGGCCGGGCGCGCCGCCTTCCTGGTCGCGTTGGAGGCCTGGATGGAGGCGACCGCCGCCCTGCAGGACACCGGGCGCGCCTTCGCCGCGAAAGGATGCTGTCCATGACCGCCACCCTGCCTGTCGCCATCATCGGCGGTGGCCCCGTCGGCCTTGCCGCAGCGGCCGAACTGCTCGCCCGCGGGCTGACGCCGCTGGTGCTGGAGGCGGGCCCATGCGCGGCCCATGCCGTGCGCCAATGGGGCCATGTGCGGATGTTCTCGCCCTGGCGCTTCAACATCGACCCCGCGGCGCGCGCATTGCTGGAAGCACGCGGCTGGGCCGCGCCCGACCCCGAGGCCTACCCCACCGGCGCGGAACTCGCCGCGCGGTATCTCGACCCGCTGGCCGAGGCGCTGGCGCGCCCATCTGCGCCTCGATGCCAGGGTGGTCGGCGTGGCGCGGCAGGACCATGGCCGGCTGCTCGACGACCGCCGCGCCGAAGCGCCCTTCATGCTGCATGTCGCCGGCGCCGATGGCGCGGTCGAGCCGATCGCCGCACGCGCCGTGATCGATTGTTCCGGCACCTGGGGCAGCCCGAACCCGGCCGGCGCACATGGCATGCCGGCCCCGGGCGAGACGGCGCTGGCCGGCCGCATCGCCGCGGGCATCCCCGATGTGCTTGGCGCCGATCGCGCCGCCCATGCCGGGCGCACCACGCTGGTGGTCGGCGCCGGGCATTCGGCGATGAATGTGGTGCTCGATCTTGTGGATCTGGCCGGGCAGGTGCCGGGCACGCGCGTCGATCTGGGCGTTCCGCCGGCCGCTCGGCGGGGTGAATTTCGGCGGTGGCGCGCGCGATGGGCTGGCGCAGCGCGGCGCGCTTGGCGCGCGGGCGCAGGCGCTGGTGGAAGCGGCGCGGTGACCGCCCTCGCCCCCTTCCTGATCGACCGCATCGCCGAGGTCGATGGCCGCCTGGCCGTCATCGGCCGGCAGGATGGGCGGCGCGACGAGCGTCCAGGCCGATCGCCTGGTGGTCACGACCGGGTTCCGGCCCGATTTCGGCTTCCTGCGCGAAGTGAGGCTCGGCCTCGACCCGGCGGTGGAGGCGACGCCGGCGCTGGCCCCGCTGATCGACCCCAACCTGCATTCCTGCGGCACCGTGCGCCCGCATGGCGAGGCCGAGCTGCGCCACCCGGAGCAGGATTTCTGGATCGCCGGCATGAAGTCCTACGGTCGCGCGCCGACCTTCCTGCTGGCGACCGGGCATGAACAGGTGCGCAGCATCGCCGCCGCGCTGGCGGGCGATTGGACGGCGGCGCGGGAGGTGCGGCTCGACCTGCCGGAAACGGGCGTCTGTGCCACCGATCGCGTGAGCGAGGCCACGTCCTGCTGCGCGCCGGCCGCCGCGCCGGCGACGGCTTGCTGTGCGCCGCAGCCGGTGCTGGCCGCGGCACGGCCCCTGCTGCGCCCCGCAACCCGCGGCGGCGGCCACGGCATCCTGCTGCGGCCCTGCGCCGGCGGTCACGGCGGCCGCCGGCGGCCGCTGCTGCGGCTGAACAAGAGGCGGCCTTCGAGCGGAGGCCGCGCCGGCGGGATGACCGGCCTGCGGATTGCCGACGCGCCATCGGCGGCGACGGTCCGTCGCGCCGAACGGAAGCCGAACCGCGCCAAGCCGCGCGCATCCGGGGGAACCCTCGTCCTTCGGGGTCGCTTGCCTCCGCCGTGGCCCGCGGTGGCGGCTCCAGGCCCTTGCCCGCGCAAGCATCTACACCGGACCGGACCATTCGATCCGGTCGGGGCCTGCTTCAGCGCGCGCCAAGCCGCGCCGGTCGCCGCCGATCCAGCCTGACCGGGATCCTCCTGATGCCCCCCGACGCGGCGATGGCCCTCCGGCCGCCTTGGCTTCGCAGGACTGCCGGCGGGCCGCAGGTCAGAACGTCCTGCGCTTGGTGTCAGTCGCCGATCCAGCGCGCGACGTCCTCCGGGCTCGGCAGGCCGCCGGCATGCACGACCTTGCCATCCACCACGAGGCCGGGCGTCGAGGCGATGCCGTAGCCGGCGATCGTCGGCGTAGTCGGTCACCTTCTCGACCTTGACCTCGATGCCGGCCTTGCGCGGCGGCATCCTTCACCATCTGCATCGGCCGCATCGCAGCGCTTGCAGCCCGGGCCGAGCACCTTGACGTCCTTCATCGATCGATCTCCTTCAGGCGAACAGCAGGTTGAACAGGAAGCCGACGGCGAGGATGCCGGTCGCCACCACGCCGACGAACACGGCGATCAGCTTCACCGACAGCACCTTGCGCAGGATGATCATCTCCGGCAGCGACAGCGCGATCACCGACATCATGAAGGCGAGCACGGTGCCGAGCGCGGCGCCCTTGCCGAGCAGCGCCTCGACCACCGGGATGATGCCGGCGGCATTCGAATACATCGGGATGCCGACCAGCACGGCGGCCGGCACCGACCACCAGGCGTCGCTGCCCATGATCGCCGCCAGCAGCCTCCTCCGGGACATAGCCGTGGATCAGCGCGCCGGCGGCGATGCCGGCGATGATCCAGATCCAGACGCGGCCGACGATCTCGCGCACCGCGTCCAGGCCGGCCCGGATGCGATCGCTCCACGTGACAGCCGCGATCCGGCAGGTCGAGCGGCGCCGGCACGGATCTCCAGCACCCAGGGTTCCAGCCAGCCCTCAGCCTGAACCGGCCGATCACCCAGCCCGCGCCGATGGCGATGGTCAGGCCGAAGACGAGATAGGTCAGCGCGACCTTCCAGCCGAGCAGCGCGAACAGCAGGCCGAGCGCCACCTCGTTGATCATCGGCGCCGCGATCAGGAAGGAGAAGGTGACGCCGAGCGGCACGCCGGCCGAGACGAAGCCGATGAACAGCGGCACGGCCGAGCAGGAGCAGAAGGGCGTCACGATGCCGAGCGCGGCGGCGGCGACATTGCCGACCCCTTCGCGCCGGCCCGCCAGCAGGGCGCGCGTGCGCTCGGGCGAGAAGAACGACCGCACCACGCCCATGGCGAAGACGACGAGCGTCAGCAGCATCAGCACCTTCGGCACGTCGAACAGGAAGAAGGCGAGCGATTCGCCGAGATGCGAATGCCGCTCGACCGGCAGCAGCGAGACCATCCAATCCGCCGCCGGTGCCAGCACCCGGTACAGGGCGAACCACGCCGCCAGCGCAAGCACCGTCCCCGCCACCCAGAGAGCGGCATTGCGGCGTGGCAGGGCGGCTTCGGAAGCGGACATGCAAGGTGGCTCCTTCACGGTAGCCTTGCATCCTCCCACCGCGCGGCCCGGCGCGCCTTGCGCCGGGTCAAGCCGTGGCGGGAACCGCGTTGATGCCGAGGCTCCGCGCGGCCTCCACCAGGTTGCCCCAGGTCGTCGCATCGACCGGGATGCCGCCGGCCAGCCGCTTCGCCTTGGTGATGCGTTCCTTCTCCCCGGCCACCAGCACCGGGTTGTCCGGGTCGGCGGCGGGCGAGGCCTTCACATCGGCGATCACCGCGGCGAGTTCCGCCCGGAACGCCGAGACATCCCCGAAGCGCGCCGGGTCCAGCACGAAGGCGAGCCAGGAATTGACGATGCCGCGGTCGCGCATCTCCGGCCGCCAGGCGGTGGCGCCGCCGAGCAGCGCGCCGGCCAGGATCTCGCACACCAGCGCCAGCCCGTAGCCCTTATGCGCGCCGAAGGAGAGCAACGCCCCGCGCGGGTTGTCGCGATACAGCACGCCCGGATCGGTGGTGGGCTGGCCGTGCGCATCCACCAGCGCGCCTTCGGGCACCGGCCGCCCGGCATTGAACGCCACCCGGCATTTGCCGAGCGCGATCGCCGATGTGGCGAAGTCCAGCACCAGCGGCTGCGCGCCGGGCGTGGCCGGCGGGATGGTGACGCAGACCGGGTTGGTCGACAGCCGGCCATCCGACCCGCCGAAGGGTGCGACCGAGGGCGGCCCCGACACGCCATTGACGAAGTGGACCGAGATCATCCCCGCGGCGGCCGCCTGTTCGCCATAGGTGCCGACGCGGCCGATGTGATGGACGTTGCGCAGCCCCATCACCGCATGGCCGTGCTGGCGCGCGGCCCCGATCGCCCAGTCCATCGCCTGGCGGCCGACATGCTGGCCATAGCCCATACTGCCGTCGAACAGCGCCAGGGACGGGTCCTGCCGCACCACCGTCCGGCGTCACGTTCGGGTGCAGCTTGCCCTCGCGCACATGCTGCACATAGCGCGGCAGCAGCATGATGCCGTGGCTGTCATGGCCCTGCAGGTTGGCTTCGAGCAGGTGGGCGGCGACTTCCTCCGCCTCCTGCATCGTGCTGCCGGTCGCGCCCACGATGGCGCGCAGGAAATCGCCGAGGGCCTGTGCCTCGACGTGGACGGTATCCGCTTCGGTCATGATTCCTTCCAGGGCCGGCGCTGCCACAGCCCGCGCAGGCCGGTCTCGAGGGCCGCGACATCGCTGCGGTAGTCGGCGCCGATGCGCGGGGCGAGCGGCAGGCCGAGCCGGTCGGCCTCGCGCACGAAATCGGCGTCGGCCAGCGCGGCGCGGAAGGCGCCTTCCAGCTTCTCGCGGATCTCGGCCGGCATGTTGGGCGGGCCGACGATGCCGCGCGTGGCCCCGCTGATCAGGTCGATGCCCTGTTCCTTGAAGGTCGGCACATTCGGCGTGCCGGACCAGCGCGTCGCCGCCGCCTGGCCCAGCGCATGGATGCGCCCGGCCTGCAGCAGCGCCAGGCTCTCGCTCATGTTGAAGGCGCCGACCTGCAGATGGCCGCCGACCAGCGCGGTGGACAGCGGCGCCATGCCGTTGAACGGCACATGCGTCATCGGCGGCAGGCTGAGCTTGTCCTCGAGCCCGAGCACCAGCAGATGGTCGTCCGAGCCGATGCCCGTGCTGCCGTAGCTGATCTCCCCGGGGCGCGCCTTCGCCGCCGCGACCAGGTCCGCCAGGGTGCGCAGCGGCGAATTCGCCGCGACGAACAACCCGCCCGGATCGTCGACGACATTGGCGATGAAGGTGAAGTCGAGCGGCCGGTAGCGCACCGTGCGCTCCATCGGATAGGTCACCAGCGCCGGCACCGAGGTCGCCGCCAGGGTGAAGCCGTCCGGCGCCGCGTTGAACACCGCTTCCCAGCCGAGTTGCCCACCCGCGCCGGGGCGGTTGACCACGACGAAGCGCGCGCCCGGCAGGCGAGCCTGCACCACCGGCAGCACCATGCGCGCCATGGTGTCGACGCCACCGCCGGGCGGGTAGGGCACGATGACCTCGATGGGCCGGTCGGCGGGCCAGGCGGCCTGGGCGATGCGCGGCAGGGCCAGGGCGCCGGCGGCGGCGAGCGAGCCGAGTGCGGCGCGGCGAGTGGTCATCATGTTTCCTCCGGATATCCCGGTTGGCCCGAGACTGGCCGATGGCGGCCGGCCCGTCCATCCACGCGCATGTCGCCCACCGCCGCTCCGCGCTATCCTGTTGGCGATCATGCACAACAGGATCAGGATCGCGTCCCGCATGGCCAGCGCCGCCACACCACGCCGTTCACTTCTTGCCCTCGCCGCCGCCGTCGTTCCGGCGGGCTGCGCCGGCCTGGATCGTGGCCCCGCCGTGCCGCGCGACCGCACCACGGACGCGACGGCGCTGGGCATCCCGAATGAACGCTTCCTGATCCTCTCCCGCAGCGGCATCGGACGCGATGGACGCGGAGTTCCTGGCCGCGGGGGAACGGAGGCGGCGGCACCTGGCGCCTGCGGCCCGGCGCGCCGCTGCCGCCGATCGACCTGCTGTCGATCTCGGGCGGCGGGGAGAACGGTGCCTTCGGCGCCGGGCTGCTGTGCGGCTGGACCGAGCACGGCAACCGCCCGGACTTCAACCTGGTGACCGGCGTCAGCACCGGGGCGCTGAGTGCACCCTTCGCCTTCCTCGGCCCGTCCCACGACGCCACGCTGCGCGCGGTCTACACGGAACTCACGCCGGCCGACATCCTCGAGAGCCGCAACCTGCTGCACGCAGCGCTGTTCGACGACGGGCTGGTCGACACCTCCCCGCTCTTCCGCACCATCGCGCGCTTCATCGACGACGGCGCTGCTCGCGGAGATCGCGCGCGCCCACGGCGCAGGGCCGGCTGCTGCTGATCGGCACGACGAACCTCGACGCGCAGGTTCCGGTCATCTGGAACATCGGCGCCATCGCCGCGAGCGGCCATCCCGCGCGCGGCGGAACTCATCCGCCGCGTGCTGCTGGCCTCGGCCTCCATCCCGGGCGCCTTTCCCGCCGGTGATGATCGACGTCACGGTCGATGGGCAAGCACGGCAGGAAATGCACGTGGATGGCGGCGCCTTCGCGCAGGCCTTCCTCTATCCCGCGGCTCTCGGTGAGCGGCGGCGGGAGCGCGCGCGCCGTGGCGCCGCGACGCCCGAGGCCGAGGCCTACATCATCCGCAATGCGCGGCTCGATCCGGACTGGGCGGCGGTGGAGCGCCGCACGCTCGGCATCGCCGGCCGCGCCATCGCCACCATGATCGCGACCAGCGGCTACAACGACGTGCTGCGCATGTGGAGCAACACGCAGCGCGACGGCATCGGCTACAACCTCGCCTTCATCGGCCGCGACTTCACCGAGGAACTGCCCTCCCCCTTCGACCAGGCCTACATGCGGGCGCTGTTCGACTACGGCTTCGAGCGCGGGCGGCGCGGCTATCGACTGGGCGCACCGGCCGCCCCTGTGACCAAGGCAGGGCGACCGGAGGCTTCGGCTCGCCTTCGGCACCCGCCGCCCCGCGAAGGCCGCCCCCTCCATGCCTGGCGGCGTGGCGCCGCAGCCGCCGGGGTGCGCGCCGCCGCCGGCGATGACCGCGTTCCCGCGCACCGGCAGGGGCGAGGCCCCCGGCCGCGACATCCAGGCGGCGGGCGCCGGGCGGCGGTGCGGTAAACGCCTTGTTCATGGTTGCGGCGCCAGTCTGGCGCCATGACCGACACCGATGACCGCTTCGCCGCCTGCGCCGCGACCGTGATGACGCTGCATGGCGGCTTCAGGTCGCGCGATGCGCTGCTCGACGGCCCGGCCGCGCATGGCATCGGGCTTGGGCTGCTCTCGGTCTGGATCGGCGGTCCGGCCGATGCCGCGGCGCTGCGCGCGCTGGGCCGCGACGCCGCGGCGGGGATCCTGCGGGCGATGGTCTGGGCACCGCTCGGGGCCGGCCGGCTGCCGCACGGGCCCGACCTCGCGCTGTTCGCCTATGCGGTCGAAGCGGGGACGCTGCAGGCGCTGATGGACCTGCAGAAGGAACTCGGCGTCGAGCCCAGTGGCGCGCCGGATGCGGAAACCATCGCCGCCGCGGCACGGCGCGACCCCGCCGCGCTGGCGCGGGCCATCACCGCCGGGCATGACGCCTGGCGGGAGGCACGCGGCCTGGCCGGCAACACGCGCCCCGCGGCCCGCAGCGCGGCCCCGCCGAGCAGGATGCCCGTACCGGCCTGCTGACGCCCCCACTTGGCAGATCGCGTTCGCGCCGCCAGCCTGTCCCGGACAAGGACGGGAGATGAACGCTGATGCGGTTGGACCGGACCTGCCTGCCGGCGGATCTTGCGCGCGGCGCCTTCGCCGGGCGCATCATGACGCCGGACGGACCCTGCATCGTCGGCCTGATCGGCGGCGCGGCCTTCGACATGACGCCGTGGGTCGGCACCATGGCGCGCTGGATGGAATGCGGAGAACCCGGCCGCCTGCATCCGCACCCGCGGCGTGCCGATGGCGCTCGACCTCGATGCGCTGCTGGCCAATTCGGCGCATGACGCGCGCGACCCGGCCAGGCCCTGGCTGCTGGCGCCGATCGACCTGCAGGCCGTGAAGGCCGCCGGCGTGACCTATGTGCGGTCCATGCTGGAACGCGTGATCGAGGAACGCTGCCGCGGCGACGCCTCCCTCGCCGCCGCCGTGCGGGTCGAGGTGCGCGAGATCATCGGCGACGACCTCGCCGCCCTGGTGCCCGGCAGCGCCGAGGCGATGCGCGTCAAGGCCGCGCTGGTCGAGAAGGGCTGGTGGAGCCAGTACCTTGAGGTCGGCATCGGGCCGGATGCCGAGATCTTCACCAAATGCGCGCCGATGGCCGCGGTCGGCACCGGGTTCCAAGGTCGGCGTCCATCCCAATTCGCAATGGTCGAACCCGGAGCCCGAGGCGGTGATGGTGGTGAACAGCCGCGGCGCCATCCAGGGCGCGACGCTCGGCAACGACGTGAACCTGCGCGACGTGGAAGGGCGCAGCGCGCTGCTGCTCGGCCGGGCGAAGGACAACAATGCCTCCGCCGCGCTCGGCCCGATGATCCGGCTGTTCGATGAGGGTTTCACGCTCGAGGATGTGCGCCAGGCCGAGGTCACCCTGACGATCAGCGGGCGGGACGGCTTCGCGCTGGAGGAACGCGGCGCGGTGGGCTCGATCAGCCGCGACCCGGTGGACATCGTCGGCCAGATGATCGGCGCGCATCACCAGTATCCGGATGGCGCGGTGCTGTATCTCGGCACGCCCTTCTCGCCCTCGAAGGATCGCGGCGCGGCGGGCATGGGGTTCACGCACAAGGAAGGCGACGTGGTGCGGGTGGCCTCGCCAAGGCTGGGCGCGCTGGTGAACGAGGTGGACCGGACCGATGAATGCCCGCCCTGGGCGTTCGGAACCGGGGCGCTGTTCGAATCGCTGACGCGACGCGGGCTGCCGCGGCCGTGAGGCGGACGCGCAGGTGGCGCGCGACGGGCTGCACGCTCCGATGAAGGAGCAGACCGGCACGCTCGACCGTGGCGACGGCATCCGCCTCGCCTGGCGCCGCATCGCCGGCCGGGGCACCGGCGTGGTGTTCCTCGGCGGCTTCAATTCCGACATGACCGGCAGCAAGGCGGAATTCCTCGCCGGCTGGTGCGAGGCGCGCGGCACGCCGTTCCTGCGCTTCGACTATTCCGGCCATGGCGCCTCGGGCGGCCGCTTCGTGGACGGCACCATCGGCCGCTGGGCCGAGGATGCCGCCTGCGTGCTCGCCGCGCAGGCGCGAGGGGCCGCAGGTGCTGGTCGGTTCCTCCATGGGCGGCTGGATCGCGCTGCTGCTGGCCCGGCGGCACGCCGCCCCGGGCGCTGGTCGGCATCGCGCCGGCGCCCGACTTCACCGAGGACCTGATGTGGGCCGACATTCACGCCGGAGCAGCGCGCGGCCATCGAGCGCGACGGCGTGTGGCACCGGCCGAGCGAGTATGGCGCGCCCTACCCCATCACCCGCGCGCTGATCGAGGATGGACGGCGCCACCTGCTGCTGCGCGCCCCGCTGCCGATCGACGTGCCGGTGCGCATCCTGCAGGGCCAGCGCGACCCGGACGTGCCCTGGCGGCACGCGCTGCGCATCGCCGAGGCGTTGACCGGCGAGGATGTGCGCATCCACCTGGTCAAGGACGGCGACCACCGGCTGTCGCGGCCGCAGGACCTGGCGCTACTGGGTGAGACCCTCGCGCCGCTCCTGCGCCGAGAATGGCGGCTAGGCCCTCGCGGTAGGTCGGATAGCGCCAGGCGATGCCGAGCGCCGCCTTGGTCGCGGCATTGGCGACGCGGCGGTTCTCCGACCAGAAGGACAGCGCCATGGGGGACATGGTGGCGCGCGCGCGTCCTCGAAGGGGATGGCGGGCGGCGCGGGCGATGCCGAGCAGACGCGCGGCGTATTCGGTCACCGTCGGCGCTTTCGGCCGGCTCGTCATCCACCAGGTGCAGCACGCGCGGCGCCGGCGCGCGGTCCTGCGCCATCGCGGCGAGCGCGGCCAGCGCGATGTCGTCGCGATGGATGCGGGAGAAGGCATGGCCCGGCTTGACCACGCGCCGCGCCGTGCCGGCGCGCAGGTCATCGAAGACGGAACGACCGGGCCCGTAGATGCCGCCGGCGCGCATCAGGTCGAGCGCGGCGCGGCCGGCGGTGGCGTCGCGCCAGGCCTGTTCGGCGGCGAGGCGGCGGCGGCTGCGCGGCTGGCCGGGCGCGGGGGCGGTCGCCTCATCCACCTCGGCGCCGCCGCGGTCGCCATAGACGCCGGTGGTGGAGACATAGCCGACCCAGCGCAGCGTGCCGGCGGCCAGCGCCGCCGCCAGCGCCGCGCCGTGGGTGGCGAGGACGGGGTCGCCGGCCTCGCCCGGCGGGGCGGTGACCAGCAGGTGGGTCGCGGCGCGAATCGCCTCCGCCGGCGGCGGCGAAGGGGATGGCCAGGGCCCGCGCATCAGTCGGCCAGGGAGGCGGGGTCGCGCGCCGTGCCGCGCGACCGCCCGGCCGGCCGCCTGCGCCTGCCGCGCCACCGCCCGCCCCGAATAGCCCAGACCCAGCACCAGAAGCATGGCCGCCCCCCTCACAGCGGATCTGGCACGGACCGGGTCGCGAACACTAGATTGCCCGGCATGACGCCCTTCCGCCTCCTGCTGGCCGGGGCCGCGATGGTGATCCTCGCGGCGGGCGGCGGCGCGTGGTGGTGGTTGTCCGGGCCGGCGCAGGACGAGATCCTGCCCACGCCGCCCGAACCGCCGCGCCTGGTGGATGCGCCGGAATACGAACGCTGCCTGCAGATGCTCGACGAAGACCCGGAGGGTGCGCGCACGCCTCGCCGATACCTGGGCCATGCAGGGCGGCGGCGAAGGTGCGGCCCATTGCGCCGCGCTGGCCATGCTGTCGCTGGGCGAGGCCGAGCGCGCGGCCGAGGCGCTGGAACGCATCGCCACCCGCAGCCAGGCCGGCATTGCCGCGCGCGCGGCGGTGTTCGGCCAGGCCGGCGAGGCCTGGATCGCCACGCGGCCGCCCGATGCGCGCCCATGCCGCGCTGACGCTGGCGCTGGCGCTGACGCCGGCCGACCCCGAATTGCTGACCGAGCGGGCGATGGCGTCACTGGCGCTCGACCGCCCGGCCGACGCGCTGGCCGATGTCGAACGGGTCGTCGTCGCCGAGCCGACCTTGACCGAGGCCTGGATCGTCCATGCCTCCGCCCTGCGGCGGCTGGACCGGCTGCCGCCGGCCGCGGAGAGCGTGGCGCAGGCGTTGCGGCTCGAAGGCGACAATGTCGAGGCGCTGCTGGAGCGTGGCATCATCCGCCAGGCGCAGGGCGATGCGGCCGGTGCGCGGGCCGATTGGGAACGGGTGGTCGAGCTGGCGCCCGACGGGTCGGCGGCGGACCTCGCCGCGCAGAACATGGCGCTGATCGAGGCCGGGCCGGCCCGGCGGTAGGCCGCCGACCGGCGCCTCGCGCTGCGCCACCAATGACCGCAGCCTTCTTGGAGGCGATCGCGCCGGATGGCGAATCGACACGCCATCCGCGACAGGTGCGCCATCGCATGGCCGCGCAGGCAGGCTGCCCGGATGAGCCCGCGCTCGCCGCCCGGGCGACAGCGACTGACCTGCCGCCGGCCTCGATCCCTCAGAAATCCAGATCCGCGTAATGCGTGGGCGGCGTCACGCCGCTGACGCGGTCGGTCAGCAGCGGCCGGAATGACGGGCGGGACTTCATCCGCGCATACCAATCCTTGGCGGCCTCGTTCAGCGTCCAGTCGATGTCGCCGATGAAGTCGAGCGCGGAGAGATGCGCGGCCGCCGCGATGTCGGCGAGCGTCAGCGAGGTGCCGGCGAGCCAGGGGCGCGTCTCGGCCAGCCAGCCGACATATTCCAGATGCGGGCGCAGATTGGCATAGCCGGCGCGGATCGCCGTGGCATCCGGGTTGCCGCGCCCCATCAGCCGCTTCATCTGCTTCTCGTACAGCAGGTTCATGCCGACCTCGGCGTGGAACTTGCCGTCGAACCAGGCCACCAGGCGACGCACCTCGACCCGTTCGGCCAGGGTGCGGCCGAGCAGCGGCATGTCGGGGTAGGCTTCGTCCAGGTATTCGCAGATCGCGGTGGAATCCGCGATCGTCAGGCCGTTGTCCTCCTGCAGCACCGGCACGGTGCAGGCGGGGTTCATCGGCCAGGTAATCGTCGCGCCTGTCCCACACGCGTTCGACGCGCATGTCGAACGGGATGCGCTTCTCGGCCAGTGCCAGGCGCACCTTGCGGGAGAAGGGGGAGAGGGGAAGGTGGAACAGCAGCCTCACGATGAGGCGCTTATGCCACCCGGGCCGCCGCGGCGCAAAGGCCCGGGGCCTGCCGCGTGCCGATTCCGCCCGGAACCGGATCAGCGCGGCGCCGGCTCCGAAGCGCCGGTCCGCGCGTGCCGGACGGCGGTCAGATCCGCCGCGCGCAGGCGAGGAAGGCGTCCGTCACCGCGCGCGTGCCGCGCAGATCGGCGCCCCAGGGTTCGACATTCTCGCCCGGGAAGGTGACCTGCATCCGGTTGCCGAGCGCGAAGGCGCGCACGAAATTGATGAAATTGTCGAAGGCGCCGCGGTAGGACGCCTCGATCATGTCGGGCGCGGTTGGTGCCGGTGTAGTTCAATTCGGCACGCTGCCGGTCGATGCCGATCACGATCCGCCCGGTGGCGCCATCGCGCACATTCCAGCTGCGGTCGCCGACCTGGACGAAGCCGTGCAGATCGCCGCTCAGCCGCTCGAGCTTGATCCAGAAGAAGCGGCCGCGCGAATTGGCCTCGGTGCCCATGCCGCAGAGCTGGCCGTTGTTGCTCTGCGCGATATAGGCGACCCAGCCATTGACGGCGGCGAGGTTGCGGACCTGCTGCGCCGTGGCGGGCGCGGCCACCAGGGCCAGGGCGGCCACCAGGGCCAGGGTCAATACGGCGCATGGCGCTACTCCCTTCCTGCGACGCGCAGCATGCGCATCGGCTCGGGACAAGATTACCGCGCCGTCATTGAAACGGAAGATGCCGCGGCACGGCCCGGTGAAGCAATTCACCGGGCCGTGCGCCGGCTCACTCGGCGGCGACGGCCGCGGTCTCGGCCATCGGGACCGGCAGGTACTTCAGGTATTCGCGCGGCACGACGTGCCAGAAATGGCCGCGTTCCACCGCCCATTCGTTCAGCAGGCGGGCGGCGAAGCGGCTGCCGGTCTCCGCCACATGCCGGGCGATCAGGTCGCACAGCACGCCTTCCCAATGCGGATGCGCGAGGCGCGCCAGACCAGCGTCTCGGGGTTGACGCGCACGCCGAAGGTATCGTCGGCGTCATAGACGAAGGCCATGCCGCCGGTGAAGCCGGCGCCGAAATTGTCGCCGACCGCGCCGAGGATCGCGACGGTGCCGCCCGTCATGTATTCGCAGCCATTGGCGCCGCAGCCCTCGACCACCGCGGTGGCGCCGGAGTTGCGCACCGCGAAGCGCTCGCCCGCCTGGCCGGCGGCGAACAGCTCGCCGGCCGTCGCACCATAGAGGCAGGTGTTGCCGATGATGGTGTTGTCGTTCCACACCAGCGTCGAGGACGGCGCGGGGCGCACCACGATCGATGCCGCCCGACAGGCCCTTGCCGACATAGTCGTTGGCGTCGCCGAACACCTCGAGCTTCAGCCCCCGCACGCGCGAAGGCGCCGAGCGACTGGCCGGCCGAGCCGCGCAGGCGGACGGTCAGATGGCCCGGCTGCAGCCCGGACATGCCGAACTGGCGCGTGATGCGCGACGACACCTTGGTGCCGATGGCGCGATGCGTGTTCCGGATGTTGTACTGCAGCTGCATCTTCTCGCCGTGCGCGGAACAGCGCATCGGCGTCGCGGATCATCTCGCGCGTCCAGCGTCTCGGGCACCTCGTTGCGGCCTTCGAGCGTGCAGTAGGCGCGCATGCGGGCCGGCATCGGCCTGCACCAGCAGCGGGTTGAGGTCGAGGTCGTCGAGATCCTCCGACGCCGCGGCTGACCTGCTGCAGCAGGTCGGTGCGGCCGATCACGTCGGTCAGCGTGCGGAAGCCGAGCGAGGCCAGGATCTCGCGCACCTCCTCCGCGACGAAGGAGAACAGGTTGATGACCTTCTCCGGCGTGCCGGTGAACTTCTCGCGCAGCGCCTCGTCCTGCGCGCAGACGCCGACCGGGCAGGTGTTGGAATGGCACTGGCGCACCATGATGCAGCCCATCGCCACCAGCGATGCGGTGCCGATGCCGAATTCCTCGGCGCCGAGCATGGCGGCGATCACCACGTCGCGGCCGGTCTTGAGGCCGCCATCGGTGCGCAGCTTCACGCGGTGGCGCAGCCGGTTGAGCTGCAGCACCTGGTGCGTCTCGGACAGCCCCATCTCCCAGGGCAGGCCGGCATACTTGATGCGAGGATCTGCGGCGAGGCGCCGGTGCCGCCGAATGGCCGGAGACCAGGATCGCGTCGGCCTTCGCCTTGGCCACGCCGGCCGCGATGGTGCCGATGCCCGAGCGCGAGACCAGCTTCACGCAGACGCGGCGCATCCGGGTTGATCTGCTTCAGGTCGTAGATGAGCTGCGCCAGATCCTCGATCGAGTAGATGTCGTGATGCGGCGGCGGGCGAGATCAGCGTCACGCCCGGGCGTCGAATGGCGCAGCTTGGCGATCAGCCCGGTCACCTTGAAGCCGGGCAGCTGGCCGCCCTCGCCGGGCTTGGCGCCCTGGGCGACCTTGATCTCGATCTCGCGGCAGTTGTTCAGGTATTCGGCGGTGACGCCGAAGCGGCCCGAGGCGATCTGCTTGATCGCCGAATTGGCGTTGTCGCCGTTCGGGCGCGGCTTGGCGCGCGCCGGGTCCTCGCCGCCCTCGCCGCTGTCGGAGCGCGCGCCGATGCGGTTCATCGCGATCGACAGCGTCTCATGCGCCTCCGGGCGACAGCGCGCCGAGCGAGATGCCGGGCGCGATCAGCCGCTTGCGGATCTCGGTGATGCTCTCGACTTCGTCGAGCGGCACCGGCGTGCGGCCTTCCAGGCGGAAGTCGAGCAGGTCGCGCAGCGCGACCGGCGGCAGGCGCCGCACGGCTTCGGTGTAGCGCTTGTAGGTCTGGTAGCTGTCGGTCTCGACCGCCTTCTGCAGCGTGTGGATCAGGCTGCCGTCGAAGGCATGCGTCTCGCCGCGGCGGCGCAGCTTGTAGAAGCCCGCCGACCGGCAGGGTGACGGCGCCGATCGTGCCAGGCCTTGTCGTGCAGCGCGAGCACGCGCCGCGCGATGCCCGACAGGCCGATGCCCGAGATGCGCGAGGGCGTGCCGGGGAAGAACTCCGCCACCAGCGCGCGCGACAGGCCGATCGCCTCGAAATTCATGCCGCCGCGATAGGAGCGACAGCACGCCGATGCCCATCTTGGACATGACCTTCAGCAGGCCCTTGTCCACCGCCTTCTTGTAGCGCTGGCGACGGCAGTCCTCGAGCGCCGAGCATTGCCGAACAGCCCGCGGCGATGGCGGTCGGCGATGCTCTCCTGCGCCAGATAGGCGTTCACCGTGGTGGCGCCGACGCCGATCAGCACGGCGAAGTAGTGCACGTCCAGGCATTCGGCCGCGCGGACGTTCAGCGAGGTGAAGGTGCGCAGGCCCGTGCGGACCAGATGCGTGTGCACGCGCGCCGACGGCGAGGATCATCGGGATCGGCCGCGCGCTCGGCGCCGACTGGCCTCGTCGGTCAGGATGACGTGGGCGCAGCCGGCGCGCACGCCCTCCTCGGCCTCGCGGCGGATGCGCTCGAGCGCGCGGCGCAGCCCGGCCTCGCCGTCCGGCACCGGCCAGGTGCAGTCGACCGTCGCAGACCGTGCTGCCCATGTAGGCGCGCATCGCGTCGAACTCGCGCGTTCGACAGCACCGGGCTTTCCAGCTGCAGCATGTCGCACTGGGTCGGATCCTCGTCGAGGATGTTGCCGAGATTGCCGAGCCGCGTGCTTGCAGCGTCATCACCCGCGTCTCGCGCAGGCTGTCGATCGGCGGGTTGGTGACCTGGCTGAAGTTCTGGCGGAAGTAGTGGTGCAGGCCGCGATACTGCGTCGGACAGCACCGCGATCGGCGTGTCGTCGCCCATCGAGCCGATGGCCTCCTTGCCGTCCTCGACCATCGGGTGCAGGATCACTTCCAGCTCCTCCAGCGTGTAGCCCATGGCGAGCTGGCGGCGGCGCAGTTCCTCGCGGTCGAAATCGCGCGCGCTCGTCGGGCTCGGCTTGCACGATGCTCGTCGATGCGGGTGGTGCGCTCGGTCCACTTGCCGAAGGGCTTGCGGGCGGCGAGCATGTCCTTCAGCGCCGCGTCCTCGTAGAAGCGCGCCTCGTCGAGGTCGACGCCGATGCATCTGGCCGGGGCCGACGCGGCCCTTCTGCGACGATCGCGGTCCTCGGCCAGCTTCACCATGCCGGTCTCGGAGCCGACGATCAGCAGCCCGTCGCGCGGTGACGGTGTAGCGCATCGGGCGCAGGCCGTTGCGGTCGAGCCCGCCGATCACCCAGCGCCCGTCGGTGGCGGCGATCGCCGCCGGGCCGTCCCAGGGCTCCATCACCGCGTTGCAGTAGCATGAACAGGTCGCGGTGGCCTGCCGGCATCGTCGCGTTGTTGCCGATGCTCTCGGGGATCAGCATGCGCCTTGGCCATCGGCGCGTCGCGCCCGCCGCGCACCAGCAGCTCGAACACGTTGTCGAGCGTCGCGGTGTCGGAGCCGCCGGCCTGCACGATCGGCTTCAGGTCGTCCATGAAGGCGTCGAGCAGCGGATGCGCGAGCCGCGTCTCGTGGCTCTTCATCCAGTTGACGTTGCCGTGCAGCGTGTTGATCTCGCCATTGTGGGCGAGCATGCGGAAGGGCTGCGCCAGGCGCCAGGTCGGGAAGGTGTTGGTGCGAGTAGCGCTGGTGATAGATCGCGAAGCGCGAGACGAAGCGCTCGTCGAGCAGGTCCGGGTAGAACTCCGTCAGGCTCTCGGCGAGGAACATGCCCTTGTAGATGATCGAGCGGCACGACAGCGAGCAGAGGTAGAGCTCGGGGATCTGCGCCGCGATCGCCTGCTTCTCGATGCGCCGGCGGATGACGTACAGGTCGCGCTCGAACGGTCGGCGACGTCGCGCTGCTCGGGGTCGCAGATCAGGATCTGCTCGATCTCGGGCCGCGTCGCATTGGCCTTCTCGCCGATGCAGGCGACGTTGATCGGCACCTGGCGCCAGCCATAGATGCTGTAGCCGGCGTTGAGGATCTCGGTCTCGACGATCTGGCGGCAGCGTTCCTGCGCGCCGAGGTCGGTCTTGGGCAGGAACACCATGCCGACGGCGATGCGGCCCGGGCGCAGCCGGTCGCCGCCGCGCTCGACGACTTCGGCGAAGAAGTCCTGCGGGATCTCGACATGGATGCCGGCACCGTCGCCGGTCTTGCCGTCGGCATCGACGGCGCCGCGGTGCCAGACCGCCTTCAGCGCGTCGATGCCGGCCTGCACCACCTCGCGCCGCGGCTTGCCGTCGAGCGCGGCGACCAGGCCGACGCCGCAGGCGTCATGCTCGGTCAGGTCGAGATGCGCCGCGCCCTCCAGCGCGGCGCGGCCGGCGGCGTAGGCGGCGACGAAGTCGGAACCGGATCTCGTGCTGCGTCATGGTCGTCACTCCGCCGCGATGGCCGGGCTCTCGCCCCGCGCCTGGATGAAGGCGTGGATCTGGTCGGCGGCATCGCGCCCGTCGCGGATCGCCCCAGACCACCAGGGAGGCGCCGCGCACGATGTCGCCGGCGGCGAACACGCCGGGCAGCGGCGTCATCATGGTGCGGTAGTCGACCTTCAGCGTGCCCCAGCGCGTGACCGACAGCGCCGGCTCGCCGAAGGCGCCGGGCAGGTCCTCCGGGATCGAAGCCGAGCGCCTTGATCACCAGCTCGGCCTGCAGGTTGAAATGCGCGCCGGCGATCGGCTCGACCTGCTGGCGGCCGGTCGCGTCGGGCAGGCCGAGATGCATGCGCTGGGCGCGCACGCCTGCGACCTTGCCCTCGCCGAAGAAGGCCTCGGGGCGCGGCGAGCCATTCGAAGCGCACGCCCTCTTCCTCGGCGTTCTTCACCTCGCGCATCGAGCCCGGCATGTTCGCCTTGTCGCGGCGATACAGGCAGGTGACCGAGGCCGCGCCCTGGCGCACCGCGGTGCGCACGCAATCCATCGCGGTGTCGCCGCCGCCGACGACGACGACATGCTTGCCGGCGGCATTCGAGCGCGCCGGATGTCGAAGTGCCGGCACGTCGTCGCCCAGGCCCTTGCGGTTGATGGCGATCAGGTAGTCGAGCGCGGCGACGACGCCCGGCAGGTCGCCGCCCGGATTGTCGATGTCGCGCGCCTTGTAGACGCCGGTCGCGATCAGCACCGCGTCGTGCTTCGCGCGCAGCTCCGCCGAGCGTGATGTCGCGGCCGACCGCGACGTTCAGGCTGAAGACGATGCCGCCCGCCTCGTATTGCTGCTGCGCGGCGCTGGACGATGTCCTTCTCCAGCTTGAAGTTCGGGATGCCGTAGATCATCAGCCCGCCGGCGCGGTCATAGCGGTCATAGATCGTGACCTGGTAGCCCATGCGTGCGCAGCCGCTCGGCCGCCGCCATGCCCGGCCGGGCCGGCACCGATGATGCCGACCGACTGCGGCGCGCTCGCGCACGCGGCTTGGGCGGCTTGACCCAGCCTTTCTCCCAGGCGGTGTCGGTGATGTACTTCTCGACCGCGCCGATGGTGACCGATGTCGAAGCCCTTCTCGATGACGCAATTGCCTTCGCACAGCCGGTCCTGCGGGCAGACGCGGCCGCAGATCTCGGGGAAGGTGTTGGTCGCCGCGGCGATCTCGTAGGCTTCCTCGAGCCGGCCCTCGGCGGTCAGCTTCAGCCAGTCCGGGATGTTGTTGTTGCAGCGGGCAATGCACCTGGCAGAACGGCACGCCGCATTGCGAGCAGCGCGACGCCTGCGTCGCCGCGGCTTCCTGGGCGAAGGGCTGGTAGACCTCGGCCCAATCGGCGCGGCGCTGGCCGGCGTCGCGCTTGTCGGGCTGGCGCTGCTGCAGGCGGACGAACTGGAGCATCTTCTCGGCCATAGGAACCCCCGCGGCGGCACAGATCTTGCGTGAAAATAGTCACCCGCACAGGGCGGCGGGCGGGCATGCGTCAAGCGCATGATCCGCCCTCGCGATCCTGGCTGCGGGTCACATACGGCATGCAAAAGCCCAGCGCGAGTCCTTTTTGCGCCGATAGGGTCAGTTTTAATGTCCTAATTTGCCGACGAATTCGCCGGCAGCCGCCCAAGTGCAGCCTCCTCGCATCGCTATATTAGGTCCGAATTCGGACCATATCATCGCCCAGCGCCGTTTTCCGCGCCCCGCCCGCGCCGGTAGCGCGCCAGATAGGCCGGCACCACCGCCTCCACCGCCTTGGGCGCAATGCCGAGCGCCTGCCAGCCCCGCCGCATCCGCCGCCACCACGTTGTCGCGCGCGAGCAGGACCAGCTGGTCGCGCGTCAGCGGCGGCGTCGGCAGCCATTCGCCGATGCCGGCCTGGAACGCCACCAGCGCCCGCGGCAGCGGCACCATCAGCCGGCGGCGATGCGTGTGCTCCAGCACGAAGTCCAGCACCTCCCGCATCGTCATCACCCGCGGGCCGCCGAGTTCGTAGATCCGCCCCGCCGCGTCGTCGCGCGTGATCGCCGCCATCACCGCATCGGCGACATCGCCGACATAGACCGGCTGGAACCGCGTCTCGCCCTCCACCACCGGCATGAAGGGCAGCACCGCCGCCAGCCCGGCGAAGCGGTTGAAGAACTGGTCCTCCGGCGCCGAACACCACCGAGGGCCGCAGGATGGTCGCGGCCGGGAAGGCGGCGAGGACCGCCTGCTCGCCCTCGGCCTTGCTGCGCGCATAGCAGGCTCTCGCTGCCCGGCATCCGCGCCGATCGCCGACAGATGCACCAGCCTGCCGCACGCCGGCCGCCGCGGCCAGCCGCGCGACGCGGCCGGCGCCCTCGGCCTGGATGCGCTGGAAGTCGCCGGGCTTCCGCTCGAACAGGATGCCGACCAGGTTCACCACCACGCTCGCGCCGGCCACCGCGCGCGCCACCGAGGCCTCATCCGTCACCGAGGCGGCGACGGGCACCACCTGCCCGACATCGCCCTGGGTCCGCAGTTTGCCGGCCGCGACCGTGTCCCGCCCGGCGATGCGGACGATGAAGCCCTGCCTGGCGAGTCGCTGGACGACATGGCGGCCGATGAAGCCCGCGCCGCCGAACACCGTCGCCACCTGCTGCATCATTCCGCACCCCATTTCCATCTGCGCCTACCCATATGGTCCGGCCGCCTGCCGACCAAGCCGCCGCGCCGATGCCGCGCCCGCCACACGATCAGGTGGGAATTGCGCGACGGTGCGCGATAAGCACAATCCTTCCGCGCCACAGGAACCGCCGCCGATGATGCTGCTCTCCCATCTCCTTCGCCGCTTCGTCCGGCGCGGACGGCTCATCGTGCTGGACCATACCGGCGCCGCCCACCGCTTCGGCTCGGGCGAGGACGGGCCGGAGGTGACCATCCGCCTGACCGACAAGGCGGTGGAGCGGGAGATCTTCCTCAATCCGGAGCTCAAGACCGCCGAGGCCTACATGGACGGCCGGCTGGTGATGGAGGGCGGCGCGCCGGTCTTCGACCTGCTCTACCTGTTCTCGATCAACCGCTCGGGCCTCGCCGCGCATCCGGTGCAGCAGGTGCTGCGCCGCGCCTGGCGGTCGGTGCGGCGCTGGCAGCAGCGCAACCCGCTCGGCCTCGCGGCGAAGAACATCCGCCACCACTACGACATCCCGCCCGCCTTCTACCGGCTGTGGCTGGATGAGACGATGACCTATTCCTGCGCCTATTACCCGACGCCGGAGACCTGCTGTACGACGCGCAGATCGCCAAGCTGCGCCACATCGCCGCCAAGCTGCGGCTGGAACCCGGCATGACGGTCGCCGAGATCGGCTCGGGCTGGGGCGCACTCGGCACCTTCCTCGCGCGCAACTACGGCGTGACGGTCACCTCCGTCACGCTGTCGCCCGAGCAATGCGCGGTGGCGAAGCAGCGCGCCATCGACGAGGGCGTGACCGACCGCGTCGAGTTCCGCGAGCAGGATTACCGCGAGCTGGAAGGCACCTACGACCGCGTCGTCTCGATCGCCATGATGGAGGCGATCGGCATCGACGAATTCGACACCTATTTCCGCAAGATCAAGGCACTGACCAAGCCGGGCGGCTTCGCGCTGGTGCATTGCATCGGGCGGATGTCGCCGCCGGGCACCACCGCGCCCTTCATCCGCAAATACATCTTCCCCGGCGGCTATGTGCCGGCGCTGTCGGAGGTGTTCGCCTCGCTGGAGCGCACCGGCACCTGGTGCGACGATTGCGAGAGCCTGCGCCTGCACTACTACTGGACCATCAAGCACTGGCGCGAAGCCTATGACGCCCGGCGCGACGAGGCCGTGGCCATGATGGGCGACCGCTTCTGCCGCATGTGGGATTTCTACCTGGCCTCGGTCGAGCTCGGCTTCCTGCACGGCTCGAACTTCGTCTTCCAGTTGCTGCTGTCCGACCGCCGCGACGACGTGCCGGTGGTGCGCGACTACATCGTCGATGAGGAACGCCGGCTGGCCGAAATCGGCGCGCGATAGCGCGTGCCACAGCCCGGCTGGCGGCGCGCCGTTGAAAAGCGCGCCGGGGCCGCTTGACGGCCCGCACCGCCACGGGTAATTCCCCGCCCCTCGCCGAAAGGCGCCGGCCCCCTTGCCCAGGTGGCGGAATTGGTAGACGCGCTGGCTTCAGGTGCCAGTGACCGCAAGGTCGTGAAGGTTCGAGTCCTTTCCTGGGCACCATCTGCTCCCGCGGGCAGCCGCCGCGCCAAGTCAGCGTATCGTGGCGGGTCGCGGCTGTGCCGCCCATCCGCACAGAGGCTGACGGAGGCCAGGCGCATACGATGGGCAGCACCCTTTTCACCCATGCCGGCGTGACCATCCGCCTGCATCGCAACGACCTGCCGGACGGGCTCGATCTCGGCCGCGTCGTCGCCATCGACACCGAGACGATGGGCCTCAACCCGCATCGCGACCGGCTGTGCCTGGTGCAGCTCTCCTCCGGCGACGGCTCCGCGCATCTGGTGCAGCTGATCCCGGCGAGCCTCGGCGGGCAGGGCTATGCCGCGCCGAACCTCAAGAAGCTGCTGGCCGACCCGGCGGTGACCAAGCTGTTCCACTTCGCCCGCTTCGACGTCGCGGCGCTGTACCGCTATCTCGGCGTCACCGTCGCGCCGGTGGTCTGCACCAAGGTCGCCGCCAAGCTGGTGCGCACCTTCACCGACCGGCACGGCCTCAAGGACCTGTGCAAGGAACTGCTCGGCGTCGACCTGTCGAAGCAGCAGCAGACCTCCGACTGGGGCGCGCCGGAGCTGTCGCCCGAGCAGCTCGCCTATGCCGCCTCCGACGTGCTGCACCTGCATGCGCTCTGGGCGAAGCTGGAAGGGCTGCTGAAGCGCGAAGGCCGGCTGGACCTCGCCGAGGCCTGCTTCCGCTTCCTGCCGGCCCGCGGCAAGCTCGACCTGCTGGGCTACGAAGACCCCGACATCCTCAGCCACTGATTTTTCGCCTCAGCGGCGGGCGGTGTCGCATCGGCCGCTCCGTGCGCTTGCGGATGCCGCATGGGGTGCGGGTCACGGGCGGGGCGCGCCCGCAGCCAGGCGCCTCGGCTCACGCCACGCCCCTGGTGCACCGGCTGGCCGCGCCGTCGCGCCGTGGCCCGGCGGCGCCGCGTGCCGAGCGCCGCAGCCACGGTGCCGCCCGGTCACGCCGCAAGCCGATGACCCCCGATTTACCGCCCCGACAGCCTTGGCACGGTTCTTGATAGCCCGCAGCGACTTTTATTGACCCTTGGCCCCGCGGCACCATACAGGCGTCGTGAACGCCCCCATTCCCCATCCCGATCTCGACACCGCGCGCCGCGTCCTGGCGCTCGAATCCGAAGCCCTGACCGCCCTGGCCGACAGCCTGGACGACCGCTTCGCCCACGCCGTCTCGCTGCTCGCCGGCGCCACGGGCCGCGTCGTCGTCTCCGGCATGGGCAAGTCCGGCCATGTCGCCCGCAAGATCGCGGCGACCCTCGCCTCCACCGGCACGCCCGCGCTGTTCGTCCACCCGGCCGAGGCATCGCATGGCGACCTCGGCATGATCGTCGCCGGCGACGCCGTGCTGGCGCTGTCCAATTCCGGCGAGACGCCGGAACTCGCCGACCTGGTCGGCCATGCCAAGCGCTTCGGCCTGCCGCTGGTCGGCATCACCGGCCGGGCCGGCAGCACCCTCGCCCGCGCCGCCGACGTCGCGCTGGTGCTGCCCGAGGCGCCGGAGGCCTGCCCGATGGGCCTCGCGCCGACCACCTCCACCACCATGCAGACTCGCCCTGGGCGACGCGCTCGCGGTGGCGCTGCTGACGCGGCGCGGCTTCACCGCCGCCGACTTCCGCGTCTTCCACCCCGGCGGCAAGCTCGGCGCGCGGCTGTCGCGGGTGCGCGACCTGATGCATGGCGGCGATGAACTGCCGCTCGCACCGCCCGAGACGCGCATGGATGCGGCCATCGTCGCCATGACCGCCCGGCGCTTCGGCTGCCTCGGCGTGCAGGGCGCCGACGGCAGGCTGCTCGGCATCATCACCGATGGCGACCTGCGCCGCAGCCTCGAATGCCGGCGCCGCGCCTGCTGGACCGCACCGCCGGCGAGGTGATGACCCGCGCCCCGCGCACCGTGCGGCCCGGACACCCTGGCCGCCGAGGCGCTGCACGCCATGAACACGCGCGCCATCACCACCCTGTTCGTGGTGGACGACGGCGGCGCGCCCGGTCGGCATCCTGCACATCCACGACCTGCTGCGCGCCGGTGTCGCATGAGCGGACGGGACGATCCGCGCCCGCGCGCCGGCCGTCCCGCTGCGCGCGCTGGCCGACGGAACGCGCCGCGTCGGTCGCCTCGCGCCACATGCTGCCGCCCTCGCGCAGCCGCTGGGCGCCCTCGGCCGGCCAGATCGCGCGCCGGCGCCTCGCGGTGCGCGTCGCCAAGTGGTTCCTGCCGCTGCGCCGGCGTCGGGCTGCTGCTGGCCATCGCCATCTGGCCGGAGCTCGACCGCATGGAGGACCGCGCCCGCGTCTCCTTCCGCCGCGTCATCCAGGCGCAGCCCGACGCGGTGCGCCTGGTCGCAGCCACGCTACCAGGGCCTCGATGAGCAGAGCCGGCCATTCACGGTGACCGCCACGGTCGCCACCCAGACCGAGAACGCCGACATCGTCGATCTCGACCGCCCGCGCGCCGACGTGCTGCTGACCGATGGCAGCTGGGTGCTGCTGGAATCCCGAGCAGGGCCGCTTCGACAAGGGGCGCCACCGGCTCGACCTGTCGGGCGATGTCACGCTGTACCAGGATGGCGGCAACCTGCTGGTCACGCGAGGCGGCGGAGGTGCTGTTGCAGGAAGGCTCAGCCTCGGGCGACAAGCCGGTGGCCGCGCAGGGGCCGTTCGGCACGCTGGTCAGCGAGGGCTTCCGCCTGACCGAACGTGGCCAGGTCGTGGTGTTCACCGGACGCGTCGCGCGCCGTGCTGGAGGGTGGGCAATGAGGATCATCATGCGACGGACCATCCTCGGCCTGGCCACGGCGCTGCTGTCCTCGGCAGCCATGGCGCAGGGCCTCGACCTCAGCCAGGGCGGCCCGATCGAGGTCACCGCCGTCGACGGCATCGAATGGCGACAGCAGGACCAGGTGGTGATCGCGCGCGGCGAGGCGCGCGCGACGCGCGGCGGCGTCACCGTCGAGGCCGACCGGCTGATCGCCCGCTACCGCCCGCGCGGCGGGGAGGCCGCCGCGGCCGCGCCGCGCCGCGCCGGCCGAAGGCTCCACCGGCGGCGGCGAGATCTGGCGCCTGGAGGCGGAGGGCAACGTCGTCGTCACCTCGGCGACCGACCGCGCCGAGGGCGACCGCGCCGTCTATGACATGGACCAGGCCGTCATGGTGATGACCGGCGGCAACCTGCGGCTGATCTCGCCCGACAACACGCTGACCGCGCGCGACAGCATCGAATACTGGGCGCAGCGCCGCATGGCGGTGGCGCGCGGCAATGCCGTGGTGGTCACCAGCGACGGCCGCCGCGTCGCGCGCCGACACGCTGGTCGCCTATTTCGCTCGAAGGCGCCGCGCCGGGCGCCACGCCGGCCGCGGCACGCCGCCGCGCGCCCAGCCGGCCGCCGCCCTGCCCGGCCAGCCGCCCGGCACCGAGGCGTCATCGATCGAGCGCGTCGAGGCCTATGGCAATGTCGATATCCGCACCGCCGAGGAAGTCGTGCGCGGCGACCGCGGCGTCTACAATCCCAATTCCGGCATGGCGCGGCTGCTCGGCGCCGTGCGCATCACGCGCGGGCGACAACACAGCTGACCGGTCAGGAAGCCATCGTGAACATGAAGACCGGCGTTGCGCGCCTGCGTCTCGGCACCCGGCGCGCGCGTGCAGGGCCTCGTGGTGCCGCAGCAGGGCACAGCCCGCTGCCCGGGCCGCAACCCTCCGCCCCGGCCGGAGGCGGCACGATGAGCGACTGCCCTGCGTGTCGTCGAAGGCGCCGCCGCGACCGGCGGGCTGGTCGCCCGCGGCCTGGGCAAGCGCTACAAGAAGCGCCCGGTCGTGCGCAACGTCTCGATCTCGGTGAAGCGCGGCGAGGCGGTCGGCCTGCTGGGCCCGAACGGCGCGGGCAAGACCACGACCTTCTACATGATCACCGGCCTGGTGCACCCCGATGAGGGGCAGGTGATGATGGACGGGCACGACGTCACCACCCTGCCGATGTATCGCCGCGCGCGCCTCGGCCTCGGCTACCTGCCGCAGGAGGCCTCGATCTTCCGCGGCCTGAATGTCGAGGACAACATCCGCGCCGCGCTGGAAGTGGTCGAGCCGCTGCGCGACCGGCGCGAGCAGATGCTCGACGCGCTGCTGGCGGAATTCGGCATCTCCCACCTGCGCCGCGCGCCGGCGCTGGCGCTGTCGGGCGGTGAGCGGCGGCGCTGCGAGATCGCCCGCGCGCTGGCGACGCACCCATCCTACATCCTGCTCGACGAGCCGCTGGCCGGCATCGACCCGATCGCGGTCGGCGAGATCCGCGACCTGGTGAAGCACCTCAAGGACCGCGGCATCGGCGTGCTGATCACCGACCACAATGTGCGCGAGACGCTCGAGATCATCGACCGCGCCTACATCCTGCATGACGGCCAGGTGCTGATGGAAGGCAACCCGCGCGACATCGTCGCGCATGAGGGCGTTCGCCGCGTCTACCTCGGCGAAAGGTTCAGCCTGTAGCTTGACCGCCATGCCTGCAGCCGCCGCACCACATCCGCCCCCATGGCGGGAACGCGCAGCCTCGCGCGCGCGTTGACCACTGATGGCGATCGGCCCGCGCCTCGACCTGCGCCATTCGCAGCAGCTGGTGATGACGCCGCAGCTGCGCCAGGCGATCAAGCTGCTGCAATCCTCCAACGTCGAGGTCACCACCTTCGTCGAGGAGGAGCTCGAGCGGAACCCGCTGCTCGAACGCGACGAGCGTGCCACGCCCGGCCCCGATGCCGGGCGCAGCACCGACCCGCTGCCGGCCCCGGCCGTGGCGGCGGACACCGCCACCGCCGCGATCGTCCGACGTGCTGCCCACCGAAAGCGCGGCACCGCTCGATACCGAGTGGGACAATGTCTATGACAGCGGCACGCCGCCCGTCGGCCGCGGCGGGCGTTCGGACTTCGACGACGACCTGTCGGGCATCGACGCGATGGCCGCGCCGGAGAAGAACCTGCGCGAGCATATCGGCGAGCAGGTGCGGCTGACCTTCGGCACCCCGCAGGAGCGCATGATCGCGGCGAACCTGCTGGCGCTGGTCGATGCCGCCGGGCGCCTCGCACTGCCGGACGCCACCATCGCCGCGGCGCTTGGCTGCGAGGAGGCGACGGTGACGGCGGTGCGGCGGCGGATGCAGCGCTTCGACCCGGTCGGCATGTTCTGCGCCGACCTGCGCGAATGCCTGATGGTCCAGTTGCAGGACCGCAACCGCTTCGACCCGGCGATGGCGGCACTGCTCGACAACCTCGAGATGCTGGCGCGGCGCGACCTGCGCGGGCTGCAGCGCGTCTGCGGCGTCGATGGCGAGGACATCGCCGAGATGGTGGCCGAGCTGAAGCGGCTCGACCCCAAGCCCGGCGCCAGCTTCGACGCCCCGCCGGCGATGACGCTGGTGCCCGACGTGCTGATGCGCCGCGGCCCGGCCGATGACTGGATCATCGAGCTCAACCCCGAGACGCTGCCGCGCGTGCTGATCAATCGCGGCTTCCACGCCCGCGCGGTGGTCGGTGCCAAGTCGCGCGACGAGAAGGCCTGGGTCGCCGAACGCTTCCAGACCGCATCCTGGCTGGTGAAGTCGCTGGAACAGCGGGCCAATACCATCCTGAAGGTCTCGTCCGAGATCGTCCGCCGGCAGGATGGCTTCTTTCGCCACGGCGTCGCGCATCTGCGCCCGCTGATCCTGCGCGACGTGGCCGAGGAGGTCGGGATGCACGAGAGCACCGTCTCCCGCGTCACCTCGAACAAGGCGATCGCGACACCGCGTGGCACCTTCGAACTCAAATACTTCTTCACCACCGCGATCGCCGGAACGGCGGGCGGGGAGGCCGTCAGCGCCGAAGCGGTACGCCACCGCATCAAGGCAATGGTGGATGCCGAAAGCGCCGCGGACATCCTGTCGGATGATGCGATCGTCGAGCGGCTGCGCACGGAAGGCGTGGACATTGCACGCCGGACCGTGGCCAAATACCGCGATGCGCTGCGCATCCCATCATCGGTGCAGCGCAAAAGGGAGAAGGCCGTCCCGGCCTGATCCGGCCCTGCCTGTACGGCCCGCGCGGAGGATGCGGTCCGGCGTCCGGTCGCCATACGGGGCGGCCCCTCCCCTTCACTGGAAGAAGGAGGGCATAGCCCCATGCATGTCACGGTCGCAGGCAAGCAGGTCGAAACCGGCGAGGCGCTGAAGGTCCATGTGCGCGACGGCCTCGATGCCATCACGCGCAAATATTTCGACCACGCGCTGGAAGCCAACGTCACCTTCCACCGCTCACGCGCGCATTTCGCTTGCGACATCAATCTCAAGGCCGGGCGGGGGCTGACGATGCGCGCCGAGGGCGAAGGCCCCGACGCCCATCGCGCCTTCGAGGAAGCGGCCGAGCACCTGGCCAAGCGGCTGCGCCGCTATCGCCGGCGCATGAACGAACACTCCCGCTCCGCCGCGCCCGAGCGCGACGCCGAGGCGGCCACCGGGCTTGAGCGCGTGCTGCAAGGCATGGAGGAGGAGGGCGAGGAGCCCGTCGCCACCAATGGCGCCGACCATGGCGCCATCATCGCCGAGCACCCCGCCACCATCAGCCTGATGACGGTGGGCGAGGCGGTGATGCGCATGGACCTCGCGCATGTCCCGGTGCTGATGTTCCGCAACAAGGCCACGCGCGCGCTGAACGTCGTCTATCGGCGCGGCGACGGCCATGTCGGCTGGATCGACCCGGGCACAGGCTGAGCCACGCCGATGATGCCAGCGGCCGACGATCCCGGCCGCTGGCATCGACACTGCCTTGGCAAAGGCCCGTCATGCGGAAGCCGTGCTTGGCGGCTGTTAGCCCGCGATGTGCCCGGGCATGTTCATGCCAGCGACAGGCGTCACGGACTGCGGCATGAAACACGCCCCGTATCTCATGTGAGATATCCCGCGCTGCCTGGCCTTTGCCGCACGGCCAGCGGCCTGCGGACGAGGCACCGCCTTGCGTGCCGGCATGACGACACGGCGCAGGACGTTGCGCCACGCCGCCCATTGCCAGCCAGCGCTTGCTACCGGCCCCCGCCCTGTCCCGGCGGATCGAGGTCGAGCGCCAGCACCGCGGCGAGATCATCCGGCCGGCTGGCCAGGCGCTTCAACGCCACCTCGCGCGAGCGCGCCAGCGCCTCGGGACGGCCAAGGTCGCGCAGCGCCTGCAACAGGCCCAGATGCGCGTCGGCGAAGTATGGCGCGGTGTGGAGGGCAAGGCGGAAGCATTCAACGGCCTTCGCGATCATGCCGCGACGATGCAGGTAGTCGCCCAGGGCGACCAACCCCACGGCGACGCCGCCCTGGCCCTCGATCGCGGTGTCGATGAAGGCCCTGGCTTCCTGGGGCCGCCGCTGCGCGAACAACTGCATCAGCCTTTCGCGCATCGCCAGGCCGCGCACGGTGAGGATCTGGTCCACCGACATGCCCAGCGCCTCGGCCCGCGCCCAGAGCCGCTCCGCCGGCTTCAGATGGCCGCGTGCCGCCGCGCTGCGCGCCAGCCACAGGTGCAACTCGGGCGAAAGCGGCCGGGTGCGGCGCAGATGCGCCCGCAAGATCGCCGGTTCGCCCGCCAGCACCAGGTCGAGCACGGCGCCGATCTCGCGCGTCGACGTGAAGCGGTCGATCGCCGAATGCTTCAGGAAGGGCAGCGCGATGACGTGCACGCCGGGCAGTTCGCCCGCGCGGCGCAGATGCTCCGCATCGATCACCCATTTCGTGTCGCCGACGGCGAAGCAGGCGGCGGGCACGTCCTGCGGCCCCACCGCCATGCCGGCGTGCAGGCGCGGGTCATGATGGCGGTGGAAGCGCGGGTCCGCGGGCACCTCGGCCGGATCGATGCTGACCTGCGGCGAGACCGCCAGCCCATGCGTCAGGCCCAGCAACCGGCCGTATTTCAGCACGGCATAGCCGCCCATGCTGAAGCCGTAGCCTATCGTGCGCGGCCGCAGCAGGGCGCGGATCGCCGGCGCCGCAGCCTGCATGTCGGCGGCCGGATACCAGTTCTCGCGCTTGGCGACGATGCCGACCGCCTCGATGCCGAGCTTGTTGACCGGCGGTGCGGCCCAGATCCATTCACCCTTCGGGCGATGGCCCAGGGCGGCGAAGGTCACCAGGGTGAAGTCGCTGGAGCCGGGCCGGTGCACGACCCGGATCTCGTCATTCTCGAAGATGATGCGCGCCGCCATGGGCGCATTGTCGCCCGCGAGGGGTCAGTGGACCAGGGCCGCGCCCATTCCATGTTGCACGATCGCCGCCGTGGCCAGCGCCAGCGTCGGCGCCGCGCCGATCGGCGTGCCATCCGCCGCATGGATCGCCACCGCCTGCTGGCCGTTCACCACCACCGGGCGGGCATAGGCGATGTGCTGCGCGCCATAGCGCGCCCAGTCGAGCGGCGAGAGCTTCCGCAGGTCCGCCGCCGTCTCGGCGTGTTCCGCGGTGTCGTCGAAATCCTCGATGTCGTCGTGTTCGTCGGTCATCACTGTCTCCTCCTGCCGCCACGTCCCCTCGGGCCCGCGCGGCGCTGGAACCGGCCCGGATGGGCCCGGTCGGGATGGCAGGGCGGTTGTCGTCAGCCCTGGTCGAGGCGGCCCTGCATGATGGCGGTGGGGCCATTGGCGCGGGCGCCGATGCGGATGGTCTTCACCCGCGTTTCCGGTTGCGGCCGCTTCAATTCAAGATGCAGCAGCCCGTTGTCGAGCCAGGCGCCTTCCACATCCATGCCCTCGGCGAGCACGAAGGCGCGCTGGAACTGCCGTGCGGCGATGCCGCGATGCAGGAAGATGCGGCCCTCGCTGTCATCCTGCTGGCGGCCGCGGATCACCAGCTGGTTGTCCTCCTGCGTGATCTGCAGGTCGTCCATGGCGAAGCCGGCCACCGCGAGGGTGATGCGCAGCCGGTCCGTGCCGATCTGCTCGATGTTGTAGGGCGGGTAGCCATCGGCATTCTTGCCCACGCGGTCGAGCATCTGTTCGAGATGGTCGAAGCCGAGAAACAGGGGCGAGCCGAAAAGCGGCGGTCGAGACACGTATTCAGGCCTCCTCATCCGAGAGCGAAGCGGTCGGCGGGGCCCGAAGCACCCCGCCACCTGTTGATTTTGGCGGGCGGGCGGCCGGTTGCAAGGGGGGGTGGGGCGGTCTACATCCGCTGCCCCTGCCACAGCACCCGCCATGACAGACGCCAGCACCCTGCCGATCCTGCTTGTCCCTGACCCCCGCCTGCGCGCCAAGGCGAAGCCTGTCGGCACCGCCGACAGCGATGCCGTGCGCGCGCTGTCGGCACAGATGCTGGCGACGATGTATGCCGCGCCCGGCATCGGCCTGGCCGCGCCGCAGGTCGGCGAGATGCTGCGCCTGGTGGTGATCGACCTGCAGAAGGATGAGGCGCGCGACCCGCTGGTGCTGGTGAACCCCGAGGTCGTGGCCGAGAGCGACGAACTCGCCGTGCGCGAGGAAGGCTGCCTGTCGCTGCCCGGCCAGTATGGCGACGTGACACGCCCGGCGCGGGTGAAGGTGCGCTACCTCGACCTGACCGGCGCGAAGCGGGAGATCGAGGGCGAGGGCCTGCTCTCCGCCTGCCTGCAGCATGAGATCGACCATTTGAACGGCGTGCTGTTCGTGGATTACCTGAGCGCGCTGAAGCGGAACATGTTGCTGCGCAAGCTGGCCAAGGAACTCAAGGCGCAGCAGCGGGACTGAGGATGTCTCAGGGAGGGCTTTGTCCTCCCCGAACCCCACCCACCAAAGGCCTGAGGGCCTTTGGAAACCGTCACCTTTATGGAGCACCCTGCCCATGTGGCGCACCCCAAGTGCTGGGTTCCAAGGGCCCTCGGGCCTTTGGCGGGGTGTGGTCCGGAGAGGGGCGGCGCCCCTCTCCGGCGCGTGACGCATGCGCATCGTCTTCATGGGCAGCCCGGACTTCTCCGTCCCGGCGCTGCGCGCGCTGCACGCCGCGGGACACGAGATCGCCGCCGTCTACTGCCAGCCGCCGCGCCCGGCCGGCCGCGGCCAGAAGGAAACCCCCTGCCCGGTCCATCGCGCCGCGCTCGACCTGGGCCTGGAGGTCCGCACCCCCACGCGGCTGAAGCGCGACACCGCGCAGCATGACGCCTTCGCGGCGCTCGGCCTCGATGTCGCGGTGGTCGCCGCCTATGGGCTGATCCTGCCGAAGGCGATGCTCGACGCGCCGCGGCGCGGCTGCCTCAACATCCATGCCTCGCTGCTGCCGCGCTGGCGCGGGGCGGCGCCGATCCATGCGGCGATCCTCGCGGGCGACACCGAGAGCGGCGTGACCATCATGCGCATGGAGGAAGGCCTCGACACCGGCCCCATGCTGCTGAAGGAGGCGATGCCGATCGGCCCCGCGACCACCGTGCAGGCGCTGCACGATGCGTTGTCGGAGATCGGCGCCCGGCTGGTCCTGCGCGCGCTTGACGAAGACCCGCCCGCCATCCCGCAGCCGGAGGACGGCGTCACCTACGCCGCGAAACTGACCAAGGAGGATGGCCGGCTCGACTGGTCGCTCGACGCCGCGGCGCTGGAACGCCGCGTGCGTGCGCTGAACCCCTGGCCCGGCACCTTCTTCACCCATGGCGGCGAACAGATCCGCGTGCTCGCCGCCCGCGTCGAGGCTGGCGCCGGCGCGCCCGGCACGCTGCTGGACGATGCGGCGCTGGTCGCCTGCGGGGGCGGCGCCCTGCGCCTGCTGCGCCTGCAACGCCCCGGCCGCGCGGCGATGGAGGCCGAGGCCTTCCTGCGCGGCTTCGCCCTGCCGCGCGGCGGCGTGCTCGGCTGATGCCCTCCTTCGCGCTGCTGCTGGAATATGACGGCACGCCCTTCGTCGGCTGGCAGCGCCAGGCCGACGGGCTGTCGGTCCAGCAGGCGCTGGAGGAAGCGGCGGCGCATCTGAATGGCGGCGAGGTGCCGATCGTCACCGCCGCCGGGCGCACCGATGCCGGCGTTCATGCCGAAGCGCCAGGTCGCGCAGGTGACGCTCGCCGCCGACCTGCCGCCCGAGCGGGTGCGGGAGGCGCTGAACTTCCACACCAAGCCGCACCCCATCGCGGTGCTCGGCGCGGCGGCGATGCCCGAGGCGTGGTCGGCGCGCTTCTCGGCGACCGGCCGGGCCTATCGCTTCCGCATCCTGAACCGCCGGGCGCGGCCGGCGCTCGACCTCGGCCGCGTGTGGCATGTGCAGCGGCGGCTCGATGCGGCGGCGATGCATGAGGCGGCGCAGGGGCTGCTCGGCAGGCACGACTTTCTCCGCCTATCGCGCCGCGGCCTGCCAGGCGAAGTCCCCGCTGCGCACGCTCGACCGGCTCGATGTCGCGCGGCTGGGCGATGAGGTGGTGATCACCGCCGAGGCGCGCGCCTTCCTGCATCACCAGGTGCGCAACATGGTCGGCACGCTGGCCGAGGTCGGGCTGGGCCGGCGCCCGGTCTCCTGGCCCCGCGCGGTGCTGGATGGACGCGACCGCGCCCGCGCCGGCCAGACCGCGCCGCCGGAGGGCCTGGTGCTGACCGGCGTGCGGTATGACGCCGCGATCGACTGGCGATAGCGCCGACCCCGATCGCGAAGCCCGGCCGGACCGGCTGTGGCTGCGCGCGGCGATCATGGCGTCGCGAGGGTTCCGTGGGCCGGTGCGGGCGCCGGTCAGCCCAGCGCGAAGCGCGCCGCCAGCCCTGACAGGAACAGCGAGATGGCGAGGTCGAGCGCCACGAAGGCCGCCGCGCGCGGCCCCGACAAGCCCAGCCCGAGGCGCGTCGCGAACCACTGCAGCCACATCGCATAGCCGAGGCCGAGCAGCGCCAGCGTATCCGCGACCATGCCCGGCAGGCCGAGCAGTTCGGGCAGGGAAAGCACCGCCAGCACCAGGTACTGGACCAGGTTCACCCAGTTCCAGGCGGCGATGAAGCGGGGCCACAGCGCCCGCCGTCCCATCGCCTCGGCCATCGGCAGGGACGCCAGCGCGAAGCCCGCCCAGGAACAGACGAAGGCGATCACGTCGGCCGCCAGCGCCCGCATCGGGTCGGGCGACACGGAAGCCGGCCCGATGCCGAAGCGCAGCAGCAGGAACACCGGCAGGCAGATCAGCGCCGCCAGGAAGGAGACGCGGGCATCCTCCATCGTCGGCTCGAAGGCGTCGATGCCATCGACCTTGCCGCGCGCGAGCATCAGCGCGCCGGCGATGCCGCGCACCGCCGGGCCGGGCGGCGGGGGGGCCGCGCCGCTCAGCCGAGGATCTCCGCGATGATCGCATGGTAGGCGGCGGCAAGCCGGCGCAACTCATCGACCGAGGCGTGCTCGTTCACCTGGTGCAGCGTCGCGCCGACCGCGCCGAATTCCGCCACCGGGCAATACCGCGCGATGAACCGCGCATCGGATGTGCCGCCGCCGGTGTCGAGCGCGGGCGTGACGCCCGTGCTGCGCGCGATGGCGCGCGACAGCGCATCGACGAAGGGGCCGGGCCGGGTGAGGAAGGATTCGCCGGAACACTCGGCCTGCATCTCATAGGCGCAGCCGGCGGCGCGCAGCGCGGCGTGCAGGCGCTCGGTCAAGCGACGCGCTGGTGTGGTGGTCGTTGAAGCGGATGTTGAGCATCGCCCGCGCCACCGCCGGGATGACGTTCGAGGCGCGATTGCCGACATCGAAGCCGGTCACCTGCAGCGTGGTCGGCGGGAAGAACTCCGAGCCGTTGTCGAGCGGCGCGGCCAGCAGCGGCCCCAGCGCGGCCACCAGCCGATGGATCGGGTTGTCGGCGAGCGCGGGATAGGCGCTGTGCCCCTGCTTGCCCTGCACCGTGATGCGCGCGGTCAGGCTGCCGCGCCGGCCGATCTTGATGGTGTCGCCCAGCTCGCGGCCGGCTGGTCGGTTCGCCCACCAGCGCCATGTCGGGGACCTGGCCGTTCGCCTGCATCCATTCCAGCACCTTCGCGGTGCCATCGACCGAACGGTCCTCCTCATCCCCGGTGATCAGCAGGGAGATCGAGCCGGGATGGTCGGGATGCGCGGCCAGGTAGTCGGTCAGCCCGGCGATGAAGGCGGCGATGCCGCCCTTCATGTCGCAGGCGCCGCGGCCGAACAGCATCCCGTCGCGCACCTCGCCGCGAGAAGGGGTCATCGGTCCAGGCGGCGACATCGCCGGGCGGCACCACATCGGTATGCCCGGCATAGCAGAGATGCGGGCCCGCCGGTGCCGCGCCGGGCGAACAGATTGTCCACCCGGTAGTCGTCCGGGCCGAAGACCAGCCGCGTGCAGGCGAAGCCGAGCGGTTCCAGCGCGCGCTGCACCACATCCAGCGCGCCGTCATCGGCCGGCGTGACCGACGGGCAGCGGATCAGCGCCTGCGCCAGCGGGATCGGGTCGGTGGCCACGAGCGGCGATCAGTCGCGCAGCAGTTCGTTGATCGCGGTCTTGGCGCGGGTCTGCGCATCGACGCGCTTGACGATCACCGCGCAGTACAGCGACGGCCCCGGCGTGCCGTCCGGCAGCGGCTTGCCCGGCAGCGAGCCCGGCACCACCACGGAATAGGACGGCACGCGGCCGATGAAGACCTCGCCGGTCGCGCGGTCGATGATCTTGGTCGAGGCGCCGAGGAACACGCCCATCGACAGCACCGCGCCGCGCTCGACGATCACGCCCTCGGCGACCTCGGAGCGGGCGCCGATGAAGCAGTCATCCTCGATCACCACCGGGTTGGCCTGCAGCGGCTCCAGCACGCCGCCGATGCCCACGCCGCCCGACAGATGCACGTTCTTGCCGATCTGCGCGCAGGACCCGACGGTCGCCCAGGTGTCGACCATGGTGCCTTCGTCGACATGCGCGCCGACATTCACGAAGGAGGGCATCAGCACGACGTTGCGCGCGATGATAGGCGGAACGGCGCACCACGGCGCCCGGCACGGCGCGGAAGCCGGCTTCCTGAAGCGGTTCTCGCCCCAGCCGTCGAACTTCAGCGGCACCTTGTCATAGGCGCCGGCGGCGGTGTCCATCGGCGCCGAATCGACCAGGCGGAAGGACAGCAGCACCGCCTGCTTCAGCCACTGGTTGACCTTCCAGCCGCCCTTGCCGTCCGGCTCCGCGACGCGGGCCTGGCCGGAGTCGAGCGCCTCCAGCGCCTCCTCCACCGCCGCGCGGTCGGCGCCGCCGGTGGCCGAGGTGATCCGGTCACGGGTCTGCCAGAGCGATTCGATGCGGGCCTGCAGGGCGGTGCTGTCCATGGCGTCCTCGGGCGATCGGGAAGGGCAAGGGTGCTTGGCGCCGCGACGGCTGGCTGTCAACGCCGCCGCGGCGGCGATGCGGCGATCGGGCCGGCGCCGCGGCCGTCCGGTCATCGCTCCGGCGGCGGCCGGATGGACGGATGCGCGTGCAGCCGGCTCGTCGCTAACCCGGCATTCATCGCCCCTGCGGTTCCATGCCGGCGATGACCACGGCGCTGCGCCCCGAGGAACGATCGGCGACCATCCCGCCCGCGGCCGCGGCGGCGGCGGCGCTGCATGGCGCCCTGCTGGAATCGCGCCAGCGCTGGCAGGACCTCGCCGGCCTCGCCGCCGATTTCGTCTTCGAGACCGACAATGCCGGCCGTTTCAGCTTCCTCTGGCCCGAACACGTCCTGGGCCATCGCGGCGGCCGGCCTGCTGGGCCGGCGGGCGGCCTCCCTGCTGCTGGGCACCGCGACCGACCCCTTCGCCCTGCGCCAGGCGCGTGCGCCATCACCGGGTCTGGATGGCCGGCGCGGGCGGGCGGCCGCGCTGCATTGCCCTCGTCGCTGGCGCCGATCGGCGATGCGCGGGGCCAGTTCGCCGGGCTGCGCGGCGCCGCCCATGACGTGACCGACCAGGAAGCCGCCGCCACCGCCGCCGCCGCCGGGCTGCGCCGCGCCGCGCTGCTCGACGCCCTGGGGGAGACGGTGCGCCACGCCGGCACCGCGCATGAGGCGCTGGCCAATGGCCTGGCCGAACTGCGCGACGCGCTGGGCTGCGCCGGGACGGCCATGGTCGTGCCGGGCCGAGACCGGCGCCGAGATCATCGGCGCCACCATCCACGGTGCCGCCCGGCCTTGCGCGACTGCGCCGGCGAGGCGCTCGGCCGCGGCGCGGGACTGGCTCGGCGCATCTCGATGACCGCTGGCCGGCCGCGCTGTTCCACCATCATGGCCGCCCGCCGGCCGTCTCGGCCCTGGCCGCCTGGCGCGCGGCCGGCGCGCGCGACTGGGACGCCGAGGACCTCGCGGTGCTGCGCGGCATGGCGGCCACGCTCGGTGCCGTGCTCGGCTTCAGCCGGTTGCAGGCGGAACTGGAACGGCAGGCCGGCACCGACCCGCTGACCGGCCTCGCCAATCGCCGCGCCTTCCTCGACACGCTGGCAAGGTGCCATCGGCGATGGCACGGCCGGCCCCGGTGGCGCGCTGCTGTTCGCCGACCTCGACAACCTCAAGCCGCTCAACGACCAGCATGGGCATGAAGCCGGCGACGCCGCCCTGCGCAGCACCGCGCGGCTGCTGCGGCAGGCCGCGGGCAGCACCGGCGCCGCCGCGCGGTTCGGCGGGGATGAATTCACGCTTGTGGCTGCCCGATGCGCGACCCCGGCGGCGATCGCCTGCGCCGAGGCGCTGATCGCCGCCGCCGCCGCCCTGCCGGCCGACGGGCCGGCACCGCGCTTCAGCATCGGCCTCGCCTGCCGCGCGCCAGGCGGCGGGGACGATGCGCACCGGCCTGCTCGCCCGCGCCGATGCCGCGCTGTATGACGCCAAGCGCGGCGGTCGCGGCGGCTGGCGCCTGGCGGAGCCAGCTGCATGACCGAGCCATCACCGAGATCGCGCGCATCCTGGCGGAAGGGCCGGCCGCCGCCGCGCGCGCGCGCTCGCCGCCAATCCGGCCGCCCCGCCCGAGGCGCTGTACTACCTCATGGCCGACAGCGCGCCGGCCACGCGCGCCGCCGTCGCGGCCAACCCGTCCAGCCCGCACCAGACCTTCGCGCCGCTGGCCGCCGATGACGACCAGATGGTGCGGCAGGCGCTCGGCGACACGCCTCGCGGACCTCGCGCCCGGCCTGCCGGCGGCGCAGCAGGACCGCGTCGCGCAGGTTGCCTGGGACGCGCTGGCGCGCCTCGCCGAGGATGTCGCCGAGGAGATCCGCGCCACCATCGCCGAGGCGGTGAAGGACCTGCCGCAGGCGCCGCGGGCCATGATGCTCGCGCTTGCCCACGACACCAGCCTGCGCGTCGCCGAACCGGTGATCCGGCTGTGCCCGCTTGCTGACCGAGGAGGACCTGCTCGGCCTGGTCGCCGCGCCGCCGGTGGCCGCGACGCTGACCGCGATCGCGCGCCGGCCCTGCATCAGCGAGGCCGTCGCCGATGCGCTGGTCGCGACCGGCGACACGCTGACGATCACCGCGCTGCTCGGCAACCGGCACCGCGGCGATCCGCGAAAGCACGCTGGACGCCCTGGTGGTGCAGGCCGCCGAACGCACCGCCTGGCAGGAACCGCTGGTGCGCCGGCCCGACCTGCCGCCACGCGCGGCGCTCGCGCTGGCGCGCTTCGTCGCCGAGGACCTGCTCGCCTCCCTGGCGGAGCGGCAGCGACCTGCCGCCCGAGGTCGCCGCGCGCGATCCGCCAGGCGGTCGCCACGCGGCTGGCCGGCACGCCGCGGCCCGGCGAGACGCGCTGAGGATGCGGCATCGCGCGCAGCCATCCTGCTGCGTGCCGGGGCGCTGGATGAAGCGACCATGGTGCGGGCCGTCGCGCGGCGGCGAGGCGCCTTTCGTCACCGTCGGCGCTGGCCGGGCTCGCGGCGGTGCCGCGGGGCACGGTGGACCACGCGGTCACGACGCGCTGCAGCAAATCCCTGGCCGGGCTGTGCCGCAAGGCCGGGCTGAGCGACGCGGCGGCCGAGACGGTGATCGCGCTGCTCGCCCCCGCGCCGCCCGAAGCGGCCGTCGGTCACGGTCGCGCCGTCCCTGGTCGGCGATGGCGAATTGCGCTGGCGGATCGACGCGCTGTCGCGCGCCGCAGCGCGTTAGCGCGGATTCCGTTCGCCCCGGCTCACGGTCTCCGCTCTGGCATTTTGCCTTTACGAGCATCTTCACCCGATCGATGATTCCACCGGATCGGGATCTGCTCCAGCGCCCTGCCCGCCACCTTCGCCGGCGTTGTGGTGCGCGAGACGGACAGGCAGGCGACAGGGAACAGGCGCGAGCGGCCCGCGCGCGACGTCCGCGGGTCGCCGGGAACAGGCCGTCATGGCCCGCCCCGATCGGGTGAAAGCAGCGGACCGGGCCACGGTGCCCGGGGGTGCCTCGGTTCGCGGATGGCACGGCCCGCCGAAGCGGACCGAAGCCAAGCCTGCCGGCGGCGCGCACGCCGCCCGTCCGCTGTCAGGGCCGGATCAGGGTGCCCGGCCCGGCATCGGTGAACAGTTCCGCCAGAATGGCGTGCGGCACGCGCCCATCGAGGATGACCGCGCCCTTCACGCCACGCTCGATCGCATAGATGCAGGTCTCGACCTTCGGGATCATGCCGCCGGCGATCCAGCCCGCGGCGATGCCGGCCTTCACCTCGGCGACGCTCATTTCCGGGATCAGCCGCTTCTCGGCGTCGAGCACGCCGGCCACATCGGTCAGCATCAGCAGCCGCTCGGCGTTCAGCGCGCCGGCGATGGCGCCCGGCGGCGGTGTCGGCATTGATGTTGTAGGTCTGGCCATCGGCACCGACGCCGACCGGCGCGACCACCGGCACGATGTCGGCGCCGATCATCAGGCGCAGCACCTTGGGATCGACGCTTTCGGGCTCGCCGACGAAGCCGAGGTCGAGCACCTTCTCGATGTTGCTCTCGGGGTCGCGGTAGGTGCGTTGCAGCTGGCGCGCGCGGATCAGCCCGCCATCCTTGCCCGAGATGCCCACCGCCATGACGCCGGCGCGGGTGATCGCCTCGGCCACCTGCTTGTTGACCGGGCCGGCGAGGACCATCTCGACCACGTCGAGCATTTCCTCATCCGTCACGCGCAGGCCCTGCACGAAGGTGGACTTCACGTTCAGCCGCTTGAGCATGGCGTTGATCTGCGGCCCGCCGCCGTGGACGACCACCGGGTTCACGCCGACCTGCTCGAGCAGGGCGATGTCGCGGCCGAAGCGCAGCGCCGTGTCTTCCTGCCCCATGGCGTGGCCGCCATACTTCACGACCACGGTCGCGTCGTCGTAGCGCTTCAGGAAGGGCAGCGCGCCGGCCAGGATGTGCATGGCGTCGAGCGTATCGGCGGTCTCAGTCATCGGCGTTCCTCGCCCCATCGCAGGGGTGTCGGTTTCTGGCGGCGCACGGCGGGGCGGTCAAGCCGGGATGGCGCAGGGCGATGCAACCTATGCGCGAGGCAACGCTGCAGGCTAAGCCAGCGGTAGGAACACCATGAGAGGCCCGCATGGCACGCGCTTTCGTCCTGGCCCTGCTGGTCGTGCTGGGCGCCTGTGGCCCGCGCACCGCGCCCGGTCGGGTCGAGGCCGGCCCCGCAATTCTGGCGGCCCAGCGCAACCAAGGAATTGTGGCTGATCGGCGGGACATCTCGAAACGCGCCGGGTCCGTTCCGGGCTGGGCACGCGGCCCGAGCATGACGTGTTCATTACGGTGAACGGCCGGGTGGCGATGCAGGGCGGAATGCCGCGCGAGCGCGCCGTCGAATTCGCCGGCACGGCCGAGGGGTCCGGCGTCGCCGCGATCTGCACGCCCGCAGATGGTCGCGCGGCGACGCTGCAGGTGACCTGCATCGTGATGGTGGCGAATGAGCGCGCCGCCTCCCTGACCTTCACCGCGGGCACGACGCCGCCGGGCTGAGCGCGGCGCGGCGCATCCCGGCAAGCGGCGCGCGCGGGCCGCTTGCCGCCCGCCGGCACCGCCCGCATAGTCGCGCCAACGCGCCGAACGCCGGCACGGCCCAACGGAGACCGGAGGTCCCATGGCCCGTCCCACCGCATCGCAGCCCAGCCGGACCCGCGCCGCATGACGCGAACGGCGGATGCATCTGGTCGCCTATCTCAAGACCGGGCCGACCGCGAACCATCCCGGCGCCTGGCGGCACCCGGAGGCGGCGCTCGACGACATCCTTCGGCCGGAACGCTACGAGCACATCGCCCGCGTGCTGGAGGAAGCGCGCTTCGACGCCTGCTTCTATGCCGACACCTTCGGCCTGCCCGACATCCATGGCGGCAATTTCGACGCGTATCTGCGGCTCGGCGGGCAGATCTCCTATCTCGACCCGCTGGTGGTGCTGCCGGTGATGGCGCGGGTGACGAAGCATCTCGGCCTCGGTGCCACGCTGTCCACCACCTTCCTGCATCCCTACTGGATCGCGCGGACGCTCGCCTCGCTCGACCTGCTGACCGCGGGGCGCATGGCGTGGAACATCGTGACCTCGGCGACCAACCTCGAGGCGAAGAACTTCGGGATGGACGGCATCCCGGGCAAGGACGAACGCTACGACCGCGCCGATGAGGTGCTAGCGGCCTGCAACGCGCTGTGGGAATCCTGGGACGAGGACGCCTTCGTGCTGGACCGGCAGGGCGGCGTCTTCATCGACCCGTCCAAGGTCCGCTACACGAATTTCGAGGGCCAGTGGGTGAAGACGCGCGGGCCGCTCGCCATGCCGCGCTCGCCGCAGGTGCGCCCCGTCTTCATGCAGGCGGGATCGTCCGACCGGGGCCGCGACTTCGCCGCGCGCTGGGCCGAGTTGATTTTCTGCACGCCGCACAGCAAGGCGGACGCGCTCGCCTTCACCACGGATGTGAAGGCGCGCATGGCAAGCCACGGCCGCGCACCCGAGGATTGCAAGATCCTGCCGAGTTTCATGACCGTGATCGGCGAGACGGAGGCCATCGCGCAGGAGAAGTACGAATACCTGCAATCGCTGATCGATCCCGAGGCGCAGCAGATGCTGAACTCCTCCCTGATGGGCGCCGACCTGTCGAAGCACCAGGATCCGGCGAGCTTCGCCGCCGCGCTGGGCAACCAGGGCATCAGCGGGTCGATCGACCGGGTGATGCAGGTGATGCAGCAGGAAAGCCTCACCTTCGACCGAGGCGACCAAGCGGCCGCGCGGGCTGCTGGTCGGCACGCCGCAGACGGTGGCGGACACGCTGGAGGACTATTTCACCTCCGGCGCCTGCGACGGCTTCATCATCACCCCGACGGTGCATCCGCGCATGTTCGAGGAATTCTGCCGGCTGGTGGTGCCGGAATTGCAGCGTCGGGGGCTGTTCCGGAAGGACTATGCCGGCGCGACGCTGCGGGAGAACCTCGCCAGCCCCTGACGCCGCGCGCTGCGGTCAGGCCGGCACGGCCAACGATGCGATCTCCGCCCGCAGTTCGGCGATCCCCTGCCCCGTCTCGCTGCTGGTCACCAGCACCAGCGGATGCGCCGCGGTGTGGCTGCGCGCCAGTTCCTCGGCTTCCTTGATGCGCGCGGCGAGTTTCACCGGCCCGACATCATCCGCCTTGGTCAGCACGATCTGGAAGGCGACGGCGGCGACGTTCAGCAGTTCCATCGCGGCGAGGTCGGCCGACTTCGTCTCGATCCGCGCATCCAGCAGCAGGATCACGCGCATCAGGTTCGGCCGCCCGCGCAGGTAGTCGAACATCACCCCCTGCCAGTCGCGCTGCATGTCCTTGGACGCCTTGGCGTAGCCATAGCCCGGCAGGTCCACCAGCACGATGCGCTCGGCCAGGTTGAAGAAGTTGAGCTGGCGCGTCCGACCCGGCGTCTGCGAGACGCGCGCCAGCGCCTTCTGCCCCACCAGCGCATTGACCAGCGTGGACTTGCCGACGTTCGAGCGCCCGCAGAAGGCGACCTCCGGCAGGCCGGGTTCCGGCAACTGATCCGACTTCTGCGCCGCATAGAAGAAGTTGCACGGCCGCGCGAAGAGCAGCCGCCCCGCCTCGATCAGTTCGGCCCGTTCCTCGTCGTTGCGCGCATCTGCAAGCCCGGTCATCGCTCGTCTTTCGCTTGATGGGCCGTAGCTGCCGCGTTGGCGCCCCTTGGTGACAGCAAGAAGTAAGGAGGGGGGTCCGGGGGAGTTCCCTCCCCCGGCCTTGCCCTATTTTGCCTTGCCCGGCGTGCCCGAGCCCTTCGCAGCCTTAGCCGCCGCCCGGTCATGCCGCATGATGTAGTATTGCTGCGCCACCGACAGGGTGTTGTTCCACGCCCAGTAGATGATCAGCCCGGCCGGCATGCTCGCGAGCATGAAGGTGAAGATGATCGGCATCCACTGGAAGATCTTGGCCTGGATCGGGTCGGGCGGCGCCGGATTCAGCTTCTGCTGGACGAACATGGTCACGCCCATGATCAGCGCCCAGGCCGGCATGTGCAGGAAGTGGCTGAACTGCGCCGGGTCGAAGGGCAGCAGGCCGAACAGGTTGAACAGGTTGGTCGGGTCCGGCGCGGACAGGTCGTGGATCCAGCCGAAGAAGGGCTGGTGGCGCATTTCGATGGTGACGAACAGCGCCTTGTACAGCGCGAAGAACACCGGGATCTGGATCAGGATCGGCAGGCAGCCCGATGCCGGATTGATCTTCTCCGACCGGTACAGCGCCATCATCTCCTGCTGGACCTTCTGCGGGTCGTCCTTGTGGCGCTCCTTCAACTCGGCCATCTTCGGCGCGAGCGCCTTCATCCGCGCCATCGAGTGATAGGCCTTGTTGGCCAGCGGGAAGAAGGCCGCCTTGATCAGCACGGTGAACACCAGGATGGCGACGCCGAAATTGCCGGTCAGGCGGAACAGCCAGTCGAGCGCCAGGAAGAACGGCTTCACCAGGAAGTAGAACCAGCCGAAGTCGATCGCCTTGTCGAAGTCGGTGATGCGCAGCCGTTCCATGTAGCCGTCGAGGAGGTGGACCTCCTTCGCGCCGGCGAAGACGCGCGTCGCCATCTGGCCGGTGGCGCCCGGGGCGATGGTGATGGGCTGCGGCGTCGCCATGTCGACCTGCCAGCGGTCGCCGGCATCGCCGCCGCCATCGTTGGCGAAGCGGTAGGATGCGCGCAGCGTCTGGTCGGGCGCGGCCGGCATGACGGCGGCGAGCCAGTACTTGTCGGTGAAGCCGGCCCAGCCGCCCGCCGTCTCCTGGTCGAGCGCCACGCCGGACCGGCGCGCGGCCTCGGTCTTGGCGTTGGCGTAGGTCATCTCGTGCAGGCGGTCGCCGAGCACGCCGGTGAAGCCCTCATGCAGGATGTAGTAGCCGGCGGAGGGCGGGCGTGTGCTCGCGGCGGATGCGCGCCCAGGGCAGGACGGAAACCGGCTCGGCGCCGCTGTTGCGCACGCGCTGGTCGGCCGTGATCATGTACTGGTCGTCGAGCGACAGGGCGATCTCGAAGACCTGGCCCTGGCCGTTGTCCCACGACAGCGTGACCGGGCTGTTGGGCGCCAGCGGCCCGCCCGTCGCGGTCCAGTCGGTTTCGCTGTCGGGAACGCGGACGCCGGGGCTGGCGGCGGTCCAGCCCCATTGCGCGAAATAGGGGTTGGCGCTGCCGCGCTGGTCGAACAGGCGGACCCGCGGCGAATTCGGGCCGAGCGTCTCGTGATAGGTGGTCAGCACCAGGTCGTCGATGCGCGCGCCGCGCAGGTTGATGCTGCCGGCGACGCGGGGATTCTCGATGGCGACGCGCGCGGCGGGCGCGCGCGTCGTGCTGGCGGTGGCCTCGCTTTGCAGCGGCGCCGCCACGCCGGGCGTCGGTACGGCGGCGCTCGGCGCCGGGACCGCCGGCGTCGTCTGCGCCGCGGGCACGCGACGGCAGCGGCGGCGGCGGCCGGTTGGTGCGGTTCCACACGTCGAAGATCAGCAGGATGCCGATCGAGAGCGCGATCGCGGCAAAAAGGCGCTTCTGGTCCATCGGGGAAAATCTCAGCCTTTCGGCGGAAGGGGCACCGGGTCGTAGCCCCCCGGGTTCCAGGGATTGCAGCGCAGGATGCGCGTCGCACTCATCAGGGCACCGCGGGCGGCGCCATGGGTGGTGATGGCTTCAAGCGCGTAGTCGCTGCAGGACGGATGGAAGCGGCAATGGCTGCCGATCACGCCGCGCAGCGTGTAGCGATAGGCGTGGACGCAGCCCTTCAGCGCCATGGCCGCGGCCGTCATGGCAGCACGCCCGCCTGCTTCAGCGCCCCGCGCAGGTCGCCGATCAACTGGCCGAAGGGTCGCTTGCCGGTCGCATCGCGCCCGATCAGCACCAGGTCCCAGCCGGACAGGCCAAGGCCGGGCAGCGACAGGCGGGCCGCTTCCTTCAACCGGCGACGGGCGCGGTTGCGCACCACGGCATTGCCGACCTTCTTGGTCACGGTGAAGCCGAGGCGAAGGGAGCCTGGCTCGGTCGCGAGGGCCTGCAGCACCAGGCCCGGCCGCGCGGCACGCTTGCCGCGCGCGGCAGCGCGCAGGAACTCACGGCGCTTCTTGAGCCTTCCGGCGGGAGCACCCGTCTCGGGCGTGGCCGGGTCGGCGCTGCCCGACATGGGATGCTCCGCGGCGCGGACGGTCAGGCCGAAAGGCGCTTGCGGCCCTTGGCGCGACGATTGGTGAGGATCCGGCGGCCACCCACGGTCGAGAGGCGGGCGCGGAATCCGTGCCGGCGCTTCCGGACGATCTTCGAGGGCTGGTAGGTACGCTTCACGACAGGTCTCCTGAACCTCGGTACCGGCGCGCGGGAACAGGGCGCCAGCAAGACGCGCCGGCGGTCCCCTTTCAAGAGGCGCCCCGGCGAGGGGCGGAGGTATAGGGAGCAGGATCACCGCCCGTCAACCGCGCAGGGCCGCAATTCCTGTATGTAACCGTTCCACCATGGCGGCCGAAGGCGTTATTGATGACAAGACCCGCCCGCCACAAGCCCCGCGCCTGGGCCCGCCTATGGCCTGTCCTGCTGCTGGCGGCGCTGCTGCTGGTCGCCTGGGCCTCCGGCGCGACCCGGCTGCTGTCATTCGAGGCGCTGGCCGACCACCGGGCGAGCCTGGCCGCCATGGTGGCGGCGCATCCGGCCGCGGCCGCCACGGCCTATGTGCTGACCTACATCATCGCCGTCACGCTGTCGCTGCCCGGGGCGGTGGTGCTGACGCTGGCCGGCGGGCTGCTGTTCGGCGTCTGGATCGGCACGGCGCTGACCGTGCTGGGCGCCACCATCGGCGCCTGCCTGCTGTTCCTGGTGGCGCGCAGCGCGCTGGCGCCGCTGGTGGCCGGGCGCGCGGCGGGGCTGGTCGACCGGCTGCGGCCGGGGCTGGAAAAGGACGGCTTCTTCTATCTGCTGACCCTGCGGCTGATCCCGGTGGTGCCGTTCTGGCTGCTCAACCTGGCGCCGGCCCTGGTCGGCATGCCCTTCGGCGCCTATGCCGCGGCAACCGCGATCGGCATCATCCCCGGCACGGCGGTCTTCGTCGGCATCGGCGCGGGGCTGGGGGATGTGCTGGCCGCCGGGGGCCGGCCCGACCTCGGCGTCATCCTGGCGCCGGAAATCCTGCTGCCATTGCTCGGCCTGGCGGCGTTGTCCCTGCTCGGGGCCTGGTGGCGGAAAAGGAAGCGCGATGCCTGATGTCGATGTGGCGGTGATCGGCGCCGGGGCCGCGGGGCTCTCGGTTGCGGCGATCTCGGCGGGCCTCGGGCTGAAGGTCGCGCTGTTCGAACGCGGGACGATGGGCGGCGACTGCCTCAACGCCGGCTGCGTGCCGTCGAAGGCGCTGCTCGCCGCCGGCCATGCGGCATCCGAGGCACGCCGCGCCCACCGCTTCGGCATCCGCCTGCCCGCGCCCGAGATCGACTGGCCCGGCGTGCGCGCCCATGTCGACGGCGCCATCGCCGCCATCGCGCCCAATGATTCGGTCGAACGCTACAGCGCCATGGGGGTGACGGTGGTGCCCGCCTCGGCCCGCTTCGCCGGGCGCGACGTCATCGAGGCCGGCGGAGCGGCGCTTCCATTTCCGCCGCGCCGTCATCGCCGCCGGGTCCTCGGCCATCATCCCGCCCATCCCCGGGCCTGGCCGAGGTGCCGTTCCTGACCAATGAGACGCTGTTCACCCTGGCGGAACCACCGGGCCACCTGCTGATCCTCGGCGGTGGTCCGATCGGGCTGGAGATGGCGCAGGCCCATGCCCGCCTCGGCTGCCGCGTCACCGTGGTGGAGGCCGCCGCGATCGCCGGGCGGGATGACCCCGAATGCCTGCCGCCGCTGCGCGACGCGCTGGCGGCCGATGGCGTCACCCTGCGCGAAGGCAGCCGCGTGCTCGCCGCCGAACCGGATGCGGACGGCGTGGCGCTGCTGCTGGAGGATGGCACGCAGGCTGACCGGGACGCATCTGCTGCTCGCGGTCGGCCGCGCGCCGCGCCTGGCGGGGCTCGACCTGCTGGCGGCCGGCATCGATTCGACGCCGCGGGGGGTGGCGACCGACCTGTCCCTGCGCTCGGTCTCGAACCGCCGCGTCTGGGCGGCGGGGGACATCGCCGACCCCAAGGGCCTCGGGCCGCGCGCCTTCACCCATGTCTGTTCCCAGCATGCCGGCATCATCGCGCGGTCCATGCTGTTCCGCCTGCCGGCGCGGCTGTCCTATGACGCCCTGCCGCGCGTCACCTACACCGACCCGGGCATCGCCCAGATCGGCCCGACCGAGGCCGAACTGCGCGCTGCGGGCCGCAAGGACCTCACCATCCTGCGCTGGCCGCTCGCCGAGAATGACCGGCTGATCGCCGAGGGCCGCGCCGAGGGGCTGGTGAAGCTGGTGGCGGACGGCAAGGGGCGGCTGCTTGGTGCCTCCCTCGTCGGGCACGGGGTGGGCGACATGGCCGGGATGTTCGTGCTGATGATCGGGCGGCGGCTGCCGCTCTCGGCGCTGGCGGGTGCGGTGCTGCCCTATCCGACCGCGCAGGAGGCGGCCAAGCGCGCCGCCTCGGAATTCTACACGCCGAAGCTGCTGTCGGCGCCGGTGAAGCGGCTGGTGGGGCTGCTCAAGCACCTGCCCTGACGAGGCATCGGCGGGCGAGGCTGCCGCGCGGGAAGGACACCCCGGCGGTGCTGCCTGCCCGGCGTGCTGCCGTGATGGCCACGGCAACGGCCGGCACGCCGGCTTGGCATGCGATGCCACGGCTCCGGCGCGCTGCGGCCTGCCGCGTTCACGATGTCGTCAAGCCCTGAGCGCCAGCGCGCCAGGGACACCGCGACCGGCGGGCGACTGCGGGCCGAAGCTGCCATCGGCCATGCGTGGCGTCGATGCATGGGGTCACGATGCCTGGCGGTATCGGCGCCGGGCCGCGCGGGGCTTCCCCCGGCGCCATCCCTTCGCCACCATGCGCGCCCCATGGCGCCCGCGCATGGCGGGGCGCCGAGCATTTGGAAGCAAGCAGCATGGACCGCACCCTCGAAGGCCGCACGGCCCTGATCACCGGCTCGACCTCCGGCATCGGTCACGGCATCGCCATGCTGATGGCCCAGGCCGGCGCCAGGGTGATGCTCAACGGGTTCGGCAAGCCGGAGGAGATCGCCGCCGCACGCGCCTCCGTCGGCGCGGCGATGGGCGGTGGGGATGCGCCCTATTCCGGTGCCGACATCTCGAAGCCCGATGAGATCCGCGCCATGGTCGCCGATGCCGAGAAGACGCTCGGCACGCTCGACATCCTCGTGAACAATGCCGGCATCCAGTACGTCGCGCCGATCGAGGAATTCCCCGAGGCGAAGTGGGACGCGATCATCGCCATCAACATGTCGTCCAACTTCCATGCCATCAAGGCGGCTCTGCCGGGCATGCGGTCGCGCAACTGGGGGCGCATCATCAACATCGCCTCCGCGCACGGGCTGCGCGCCTCGCCGCACAAGGCGGCCTATGTCACCGCGAAGCACGGCGTGGTCGGGCTGACCAAGGTGGTCGCGCTCGAAGTCGCGACGACGCCGATCACCTCCAACGCGATCTGCCCGGGCTTCGTGCGCACGCCGCTCGCCGAAGCGCAGGTCGGCCCGCTGGCCAAGGAACACGGTGTGAGCGAGGAGGTCGCGCTGCGCGACTACCTGCTGGAGAAGCAGCCGTCGAAGCGCTGGGTCGAGGTGGACGACATCGCCCACATGGCGGTGTTCCTGTGCGGGCCGGGCTCGGGGGGCATCAACGGCATCGCCTTCTCGGCGGATGGCGGCTGGACGGCTTCGTGAGCGAAGCGACCACGCCCGCCGCGCCGGCGGTCGCCAAACCGCCGGCGAAGCGACGCATCAGCCTCGCGCTGCAGGGCGGCGGCACCCATGGTGCCTTCACCTGGGGCGCGCTGGAACGGCTGCTGGAGGACGACCGGCTGGAGTTCGATGGCCTGTCCGGCACCTCGGCCGGCGCCATCAACGGTGCGATGCTGGTGCAGGGGCTGCTGGAAGGCGGCCCCGAGGCGGCGATCGCGGCACTCGACCGCTTCTGGCGCACCATGGCGCGGCGCCTGGCGATGAGCCCGATCCAGTCGACCCCGTTCGAGAAACTGGTCTGGGGGCACGACCTCACCTGGTCGGTCGCCTATCGCACCTTCGACACGCTCTCGCGCGTGCTGTCGCCCTATCAGATCAACCCCTTCCCCTATGAGTTCAACCCGCTGCGCGACGCGCTGTCGGACAGCATCGACTTCGACCGGCTGCGGATGGAAGCCAAGGCGCCGCGCCTGTTCGTCTCGGCGACCTCGGTGCGCACCGGCAAGCCGCGCGTCTTCACGCGACGCGAACTGACGGTCGATGCGCTGCTCGCCTCCGCCTGCCTGCCGCAGGTGTTCAAGGCGGTGGATGTCGATGGCGAGCCCTACTGGGATGGCGGCTATCTCGGCAATCCGGCGCTGTGGCCGCTGTATGACCAGGGCGGGCCGCCGGACATCATCCTGATCCAGTTGAACCCGCAGGTGCGCGAGGAACACCCGACCTCCGCCTCGGACATCGTCAACCGGCTGAACGAGATCACCTTCAACGGATCGCTGATGGCCGAGATGCGCGCCATCGATTTCGTGCAGCGGCTGCTCGACACCGGCCGGCTGGAACAGCCGCGCTACCGCCGCCTGTTCATCCACCTGATCGAGGATGAGGAACGCCTGCGCGGCTTCAAGCTGTCCACCAAGTTCAACGGCGACTGGGAATTCCTGTGCATGCTGCGCCAATATGGGCGGGATGCGGCGGATGCCTGGTTGCGCGAGCACTTCGACAAGCTGGGGCGCGAGAGCAGCGTCGATATCCGGGCGAGGTTCCTGTGAGCGCCAGCAGTTGGGATGCCACGCAGTATCTGCGCTTCGAGGATGAGCGCCTGCGCCCGGCGCTCGACCTGATCGGCCGCATCCCGCATCCGGCACCGAGGCGTGTCGTCGATCTCGGCTGCGGTGCCGGCAATGCGCTGCCGCTGCTCGCCGCGCGCTTCCCCGATGCGACGGTGACCGGCGTCGATGGCTCCGCCGCGATGCTCGCCAAGGCCGCCGGGTCGGGCTTCGCGACCGCGCAGGCCGACATCGCCACCTGGGCGCCGGCCGAGCCGGTGGACGTGCTGTTCAGCAACGCCGCGCTGCAATGGCTCGGCGGGCATGACACGCTGTTCCCCCGCCTGCTGTCCGCCATTGCGCCAGGCGGCGTGCTGGCGGTGCAGATGCCCTCGATGCACGCCGCGCCGCTGCGCGCCGAACAGGACCGCATCGCGCGCGAAGGCCCCTGGGCCGGCACGCTGGCGCGCATCGCCAGCGCGCCGCCGATCCTGTCGCCCGGCGGCTATTACGACCTGCTGCGCCCGCGCGTCGCCGTCGCTCGACCTGTGGGTGACCGAATACGTCCATGTGCTGCGCGGCGAGGACCCCGTGGTGCAATGGGCGATGGGCACCTCGCTGCGCCCCTATCTCGACGCGCTGCAGGGCGCGGAACGCGACGGCTTCCTCGACGCCTATCGCGCGGCGATGCGCGCGGCCTATCCGCCGCAGGCCGATGGCGTGGTGCTGCTGCCGTTCCGCCGCCTGTTCATCCTGGCGCGGCTGCCGTGAGCGACGCCGCCGACGCTGCGCCGCATGATCGAGGAGGCGCGGCGCGTCGTCGTCTTCACCGGCGCGGGCATCAGCACGGAATCCGGCATTCCCGATTTCCGCGGCACCAACGGCGTCTGGACGAAGATGCAGCCGATCCTGTTCCAGGATTTCGTCGCCTCCCCCGAGGCGCGGCGCGAGACCTGGCGCCGCCGCTTCGACAGCGACGACATGATGCGCGCGGCGCAGCCCAACCGCGGCCATCGCGCGGTCGCGATGCTGGTGCGGCAGGGCAAGACGCAGGCCGTCATCACGCAGAACATCGACGGGCTGCACCAGGCCTCCGGCATCCCGGACGCGCAGGTGATCGAACTGCACGGCAATTCGACCTACGCGCATTGCCTCGACTGCGCGACGCGCTACGAGATCGGCGCGCTGCGCGCGGCCTTCGACCGCGACGGCGACGTGCCGGCCTGCGCCGCCTGCGGCGGGCTGGTGAAGACGGCGACCATCTCCTTCGGCCAGGCCATGCCGGAGGAACCGATGCGCCGCGCGCAGGAGGAAACCGCTCGCGGCCGACCTGTTCATCGTGCTCGGCTCCTCGCTGGTGGTGTATCCGGCGGCGGGCTTCCCCGAGATCGCCAAGCGCCGCGGCGCGCGGCTGGTGATCGTGAACCGGCAGGAGACGCCGCTCGACGACATTGCGGACCTCGTGATCCGCGAGGGCATCGGCGAGGTGATGGGCGGGGCGCTCGGGGTGAACTGACCGCCCCCCTACCCCCGCGCCACCATCCGGCGGAACGCCAGGAACATCGCCATCGCAGCCAGCAGCAGCACGGCCGCGAAGATCACCGGCACCGTCGCCCCGCCGGTCCGGTCCGCGAGCCAGCCGGCCAGCGGCGGGAAGCCGGTGCAGCCGCCGTAGAACCACACGAAATACACGCCGAGCCCCTGCGCGCGGCGTTCCGGCGGCACGGCCAGCGCCGGCAGCGCCGAGAACACCGTGATCGGCAGCGCATAGAGCAGCCCATGCGCCGCGAGGATCGCGCCGCCCAGCCCAGCCCGGCGAAGGGCAGCGCCGCCGCCAGCGCCGCCGAGGCGGTGATGCAGCCGACCACCATCGGCAGCACCAGCGCCGGCCGCCGCGCCAGCATCGCCCCCGCCGGCACGGCGACCAGGTTCACCCAGGACATCAGGGACGTCGCGAAGCCGGCCTCCGCCACCGACAGGCCGCGCGCCACCAGCAGCGGCGGCGCGAAGGTGACCAGCATCATGTAGGTGCCGTTGACCATCGCCCAGCAGGCGCCGGCGAGGCACATCAGGCGGATCTCCCGCCCCGTCAGCCGGCCCGATCCGGCGCACCGGCGCCGGTGCGCGCGATCCGGGCCGCGAGGCCACCGCCACGGCGACGAAGGCCAGCATCATCGCCGCCGCGCCCGCCAGGAAAGGCACCTGCCAGCCGAAGGACACCGCCAGCCCCGGCAGCACCGCCTGCGCCGCGGCGATGCCGACCGGCCAGCCGAGCACGTAGATCGACATGGCCGGGAACAGGTCCGCGCCCTTGAAGCGGTCCTGCATCATCTTGGTCAGCAGCACGATCACCAGCACGGTGCCGGCGCCCATCAGCAGCCGGCCGGCATACAGCAACGCCACAGCGCTGCCGGCCGCGGCCGAGACCAGCCCACCGGTCACCAGCAGCGCCATGCCGAACAGCACCACCATCCGGTCGCCCAGCCGCGGCGCCAGCGAGGCCGAGCGGGACGGCGATGACAAGGCCCGGCAGCCAGAACAGCCCGACCAGCGTGCCGAACTGCGTCCAGTCCATGCCGAATGCCGGCACCAGCACCGGCCCGGCCGCGCCAGGCGCCTGGAACAGCACGCCGAGTGCCGCGCGCAGCGTGAAGACCGCCGCGAGGAAGCCCAGCGCGCCCTTCACCGCATCACCAGCAGCCGGGACGCCGCGCGCAGCCGGACGCGCAGGATGGCATGCTGGCGGAACCGGCGCGCCAGCACCGACGATGCGGCCGCGCATCGCCGAACATCAGCAGGTGATCCTCGGCCCAGGGCGGCCGGGCGGCATGGCCGGTGCCCTCGACGGAAATGCCGGCCATGGCGCGCCGCGCTCGCCCGCGCAGCCGCGCCAGCGCATGGTCGTTCCAGCGGCGCGGCATGGCCCGGCTGAGCGGGTTCCAGGCGCCGATGAAGGCCGCCCTGCCGTGCCCCTGCAGCCGACCAGCAGCGCATCCACCGCCGCCGACCGCCGGCCCGAGCCGCGCCACCGCCCCCGCCGCCTCATAGGCGGTGATGCGCCAGCCGCGGGCCAGGCGCGGCCCGACCGGCAGCGGGCGCGGGATGCAGCGAAGCGGATGTTCGGCAGGGTCACGGCACGTGCAGCAGCATGCCCTTGAGGTACTGGCTTTCCGGCAGCATCGGGTGCAGCGGATGGTCCGGCCCGGCGCCGCCCATGTGCAGGATGCGCGCTTCCCGGCGGGCCCGATGCGTGCCCCAGGCGACCGCATCGGCGAATTCGCCGAGGCCGACATGATGGGAGCAGGAGGCGATGAACAGGAAGCCGCCGCGCTCGGTCAGCGCCGCCGCCAGCCGCGCCAGCTTGCCATAGGCGCGCAGCGCCGCCGGCTGGTCCTTGCGCGTCTTGGCGAAGGCGGGCGGGTCGGTGATCACCACGCCGAAGCGCTGCCCGTCGCCGACCATGCGTTCCAGCGCGTCCATCGCCTCGCCGCGCTGCGTGGTCACGCGGTCGGCGACGCCGTTCATCGCCGCCGCCTCCACCGCCGTCGCCAGCGCATGCTCGCTGCGGTCGAGCAGCGTGACCTGCTCCGCCCCCGCCACCGCGCAGCCGATGCCGAAGCCGCCGGTGTGGCAGAAGGCATCGAGCACCGTCGCGCCCTCGGCGAGGCGCGACACGCGCGCGCGATGTTCGCGCTGGTCGAAGAACCAGCCGGTCTTCTGCCCGCCGAGCAGGTCGACGGGGAAGCGCCGGCCGTTCTCCTCGACCATCGCGCCGGCGGCATCGCCGTGCAGCAGCGCCGTCTCCTCCGCCAGGCCTTCGAGCGCGCGCACGGCGCTGTCGTTGCGGGCGACGATGCCGCGCGGCGCGATCAGCTCGGTCAGCGCGGCGACGATCAGCGGCGTCGCCGCTTCCATCCCGGCGGTATTGGCCTGCAGCGCGACCACGTCGCCATAGCGGTCCACCACCAGGCCGGGCAGGCCATCGGCCTCGGCATGCACCAGGCGGTAATGCGGCGCGTCGAACAGGCGCTCGCGCAGGGCGAGCGCCTCGGCGAGGCGGGCGCGGAACCAGCCGGCGTCGCAGGCGGCATCGGGGTCGGCCGACAGCCGCCGCGCGGCGATCAGCGAATGCGGGTTGAAGTGGAAGGCGCCGTGCTTCACCCCGTCATCGCCTTCCAGCCGCACGACGCTGCCCGGCGGCAGCGCCTTGGCGGCGGGCGTCATGACGATCTCGTTGGAGAAGGCCCAGGGGTGGCCGGCCTTGACGCGGCGGTCGCGGCCGGCTTGCAGGCGGATGGTCATGCGGTCGAGGGACATGCTGCCGCCTAATCCCTCCGGCCGGCACGGGCAAGCCCGCCAGCCGGACAGCCGCGCCATCCGAGCCGAAATTCGCCGAAATAACTTCTGCTAAATTATTGTATTGCTGAAAAAAATAGCCATCTGAATGTTGCGGTCATGCCAGTGGAACTGATCGGGAATATTTTTCCTGTCTCCGCCGGATATGCAGTTTTACCTGCACGACATGTCCGTCAGGAGCATCAATCATGTCGGCTGGCACCCCGAGCGCCTTTGCCCGTTTCTCCGCCGATTGCGGCACGCGCTGGACCAAGGCCAAGCCGCTGTTGCTCGCGCTCGGTGTCGGGCTCGTCGCCGGGCCGATCATCTCCGGCATGGTGGGCTTCCAGATGCGCACCAGCACGGCGCAAACGCTCGCGCGCAACGGTGTCGTCGAACAGCAGGCGATCTATTGCGCCGACCGGGCGCGGGTGGAAACGCCCGCTGCCAAGGAACTGGACTGGTCGGCCCGCAACAACCTGTCGCGCCGCTTCGCCACCAACCCGGCCGGCGGCACCAACGTCGACCCGGATGTGGCCCGCGCCTGCGCGGACCTGCTGGCGCGGTGACGTATGATGGATTCACGCATGACGACCGAGGTGGTGGAATTCCATCATCCGTTTCTCGTCTCCTCCCGTTCCGGGCCGCTGCCCGCGGGCCGCTACCGGGTCGACATGGAGGAGGAAATGCTGGCCGGCATCTCCTTCCCCGCCTGGCGGCGGACCAGCATGACGATCGCGCGCCATGGCCTCGCCTCCGGGCGGTTGGTGCAGGCGTTGCCGATCACGCCGGCGGAACTCGCGGCCGCATTGGCAACCGACGCCGGTCCGCGATCATGACCGACATCGAAGCCGCCTCGCCGCCGCGCTGGGACGGGCAGCGGCTCATCTTCGAGCTGAACATGGATGACGGCGCGCTGGTGCGCTGTGCCATCTCGCGCCTCGCCCTGCTCAGCATCAGCGGTGGCGGGCCGTTCCGCACCTTGGATCTGATGGCGCGCTTCGCCGAAGCCCGCCCGCGCATCGAGGCCGCCGCCTATGCCAAGTTGCGCGCGCGTTCGACCCCGCCACTGGGCATCCTGCACATCTGGGAGGACGACATCCTCGATCCGACGCCCGGCGCCTCGCCGCGCGCGATGCAGGCCTCCATGCGTGGCGGCTGAGATTCCGGCGGATCGCAAACCGGACTAGCATTCCGGAATGTTGATCTGCCGCGACCTGCCATCCCTTCGCGCCGCCACCGCCACCCTGCGCGCGGCCGGCAAGCGCCTTGCCCTGGTGCCGACCATGGGCGCGCTGCATGACGGGCACCTCGCCCTGGTCGCCGCCGGCCGCCAGGCGGCCGATGCGGTCGTCACCTCCATCTTCGTCAATCCGCTGCAGTTCAACGCGAATGAAGACCTGTCGCGCTATCCGCGCGACGAGGAGGGCGACCTCGCCAAGCTTCGCGGCGCCGGCTGCGACCTGGTGTGGATGCCGCCCGTCGAGGCGATGTATCCGCCCGGCAGCGCGACGGTGATCGATGTCGCCGGCCCCACCGCCGGCTGGGAAGGCGATGCCCGCCCGGGCCATTTCCGCGGCGTGGCGACCGTCTGCTGCAAGCTGTTCCTGCAATGCGAGGCGCAGGTCGCCGTCTTCGGCGAGAAGGACTGGCAGCAATTGCAGGTCGTCACCCGCATGGCGACCGATCTCGACATCCCCATCCGCATCCTGCCGGTCGCGACGGTGCGCGAGGCGGATGGGCTGGCGATGTCCTCGCGCAACCGCTTCCTCTCGCCCGACGGACCGCGCGACGGCACCGGTACTGCTGCGCGTGATGACGAAGGCCGCCACGACGATCACCGCCGGGGCGGCGGTGCTGCCGACGCTCGGTGAAGGGCTGGAGACGCTGCGCGACCATGGCTTCGCGCCGGACTACCTGGCGCTGGTCGAAGCCGAGACGCTGCGCCCGCTGACGGAGCGGCGCGAGCGATGGGCCGATGCGCCTGATCGCCGCGGCGCGGCTCGGTCCGGTGCGGCTGCTCGACAACATCGCGGTCTGACCGGCGCGGCGCGCCCGGGCGCCGATGGTTGGCGCATGCATCCCGGCATCATGGCCGTCCGACGGTCCGGGCCGCCGACGTCTTCGGTCCGGCGCCCGCGGCCCGGCCTGCACCGGAACGACGCCCGTCGCCCTCGGGCCCGACCCGCGGCCACCACCCTGCCGGCGGCAGCAGCGGCGGTGCGCTACCCCCGCACCGCCAGCCCGACGCCGGACAGCGTCAGCGCAAGCGCCATCGCCTCGCGCCAGGCCGAAGGGGTCGCCCAGGAACAGCGCCGCGCTGCCGACCCCCACCATCGGCGTGAGCAGCGTCCCGAGCGAGGCGAGCGAGGCCGGCAGCCGGCGCAGCGCCGCGAACCACGACAGGTAGCAAAGCCCCAGCGCGAAGACCCCGCCATAGGCCAGCAGCGCCCAGTCCAGCCCCGACAGCCGGCCGATCTCGGGCCGGTCGAAGACCAGCGCCAGCAGCGCCAGGGGCAGGATGCCGATGCCGACCTGCCACACCGTCCCGCTGGTCGGCGGCAGGCCGAGCGGCCAGCGCTTGGTCACCACCGTGCCCACCGAGAACAGGATGGCCGAGCCGAGCCCGAAGGCGACGCCCGGAGCCTTTTCCAGCCCCACCGCGACGCCGTGGCCGAGCACCAGCACCACCAGCCCCGACAACGCCAGCACCAGCCCGGCGAGGCGGGCGGGGCGGGGCTTCTCGCCCAGGATCGCCCAGGCCATCAGCGTCGCCCAGACCGGCATGGTGTAGCAGACGATGGTCGCCTCCGCCGCCGAGAGCCACAGCAGCGAGAATGAGGCGAGGCCCATCCAGGCGGTGACGTTCAGCAGCGCCGTCAGCACCAGGCGCGGCCAGAGGGCGGGCGGCACCGAGAGGCTCTCCCGCCGCAGCAGCGCGACGGCCACCAGCAGCGTCAGGCCCAGCGCGCCCGCGGTGGAGCGCGTCGTCAGCACCGGCCATTCGGCCAGCAGCACCTTCATGGCTGGCCAGTTCAGGCCCCAGCCGATCGTTGTGACCATCAGCAGGCCGAGGCCGACCGGATCGGGCCGAGCCGCGGCGCCCGCCGCCATCAGCGGCGGCACCGGGCCGCGGCGCGGCGCCGGGTCAATGCATGAAATCCGGTTCCTCGCGGGTGAGGATGCGCTTGATGCTCTCCAGATGCAGCCGCGCGCTTTCGCGGTCGCCCTCGCGCATCTGGGCGTAGGTGCGCGCCGCCATCGCTTCCGGCACCGCCTTCAGGGTGCGGCCGGTGGCCATCGCCATGCGCTGCACCTCGGCCGCGCGCTCAAGGTAGTAGAGATCGTCCCACGCCTCGGCGATGGAACCGCCGACCACCATGACGCCGTGGTTCTTCATGAAGACGATGTCCGGAATCGCCGATGCTCGCCGCGATGCGGTCGCCTTCCTGCTCATCGAGGGCGAGGCCGCCATACTCCTCATCGACCATCGTGCGGCCGTAGAACTTCAGCGCCGTCTGCCCGGCCCAGACCAGCGGCGGGCCTTCCAGCATGGCGAGCGCGGTCGCGTTGGGCATATGGGTGTGGAAGGCGGCCTTCGCGCGCGCCACGTTCCTGTGCACCCGCGCATGGATGAAGAAGGCGGTCGCCTCCGGCACGCCGTCGCCGGCGACGACGTTGCCGGCGAAGTCGCACACCAGCAGCCGCGATGCCGTGATCTCGCTGAACGCCCAGCCATAGGGGTTCACCAGGAACAGGTCGTCCCGGCCCGGCACCACGAAGGAGAAGTGGTTGCAGATGCCTTCATGCATGCCGAGGCGCGCGGCCATGCGGAAGCAGGCGGCGAGTTCCACCCGCGCCTGGCGCACCGCATCGGCGTCGAGTTCCGTGTTGCGCAGGATGGCGGGGGCGGCGGGCGCGCCCAGGGCGTGTGCCATGGCGGGGTTCTTTCGCGACAATGTTGCGCGGAAGGTTCCCCCAGCCGCGCCGCGGGAGCAAGATGGCGCCATGGCCGCACCCCCGATCGCCGGCGTGCTGGAAACCGCGATCTACGTCGCCGCGCTGGACCGTTCGCGGGCCTTCTATGAAGGCGTGCTGGGCCTTGCGCCGATCTTCACCGATGCCCGGCTGGCCGCCTATGCGGTCGGGCGCTCGGTGCTGCTGGTCTTCCTGCGTGGTGCCTCGGCCGAGCCGATGACGCTGCCCGGTGGCGTCATCCCGCCGCATGACGGCGCCGGACGCATCCACTTCGCCCTGTCGATCGCCGCGGCGGACCTCGCCGCCTGGGCGGCGTGGCTTGCCGCCCGCGGCATCGCGGAGGAAGGCCGCACGCGATGGCCACGCGGCGGCACAAGCCTTTATTTCCGCGACCCCGACGGGCATCTGGTGGAACTCGCGACGCCCGGCATCTGGCCCAACGAGGGCTGAGCGGCGCTGTGCGGGGACCGCCGCTGCGAGCGGTGCCCCGGACGCCCTGCGCACGGCCGGAACTGGCACCGAGCCTCCATACCCGGGTGGCGAAAGCCGCTGGGCGGGTGCATGGTCGCGGGCCGGTGCCCGGGCCGTCCGGCCGGCTGATGCGCCACCGGTGGCCGCAGGAGGTTCCCATCCCCAGGGACGCGGTGACTGGTGCATGCTCCGGCAAAACCGGAGGACACCCATGCAACGCCGATTGCTGCTCGCCGCCCTTGCCTGCCCCGCCATCGCCCATGCGCAGGGGCGTGCCCCGCTGCACGTTCTCGGCACGGGGGCGGTCGCCGCCTCGGTGCGCGACCTGGCGCGGGATTTCACCGCCGCGCGGCGGGCGGGCCATCGCCTTCGACAACGCCAATGCCGGCGTCGCCGCGCGCCGCCTGCGGGACGGGGAGGCGGTGGATCTCATGCTCAACAGCGCCAGCCAGACCGCGAGGCTGGCGTCGGAAGGGCTGCTCGACGGCACGACGGTGCGCGAAGTCGGCCGCATGCTGATCGGCGTCGCCGTGCGCGACGGCGCACCCAGGCCCGACATCGGGACCGAGGCGGCGTTGCGCGCGGCGATCCTCGCCGCCCCCGTCATCGCCCATTCCGACCCGGCGACCGGCGCCACGGCCGGCACCCATGCGGCGCGGCTGATCGAACGCCTCGGCCTGGCCGAGACGATGCGCCCGCGCACCCTTGTCTTCCCCGGTGGCGGCGCGGCGGTGCAGGCGGTCGCCGATGGGCGCGCGGCGCTGGCGATGTCGCAGATCAGCGAGATCATCGCCGTGCCCGGCGCCGTCCTGGTCGGCCCATTGCCGGATTCGGCACAGCTGGTCACGGCCTATGTGGGCGCCGTGGCGACGCGGGCGGCGGACCGGGCCGGCGCCCTTGAATTCCTCGCCTTCCTGACCGGAGCCGACGGCCAGGCCCGGTTCCGGGCCGCGGGCTTCGCCACGTCATAACGCGGCCTTGCGGCGCCCACTCGCCCGCCCGCCGCGTCGCGCCGCGTGGCCTGGCAGGGCGTCCGCCGCCGCCTCGATGCCGGCCACCGCTCGCCCATCGCGGCCGGACCGGCCGCGATGGGCGAGCGGTGGCCGGATGCCCGAAGCGCACCCCCTGGTCGCGGGCGGCACACATGCAATGATGCACCCGAAGAATCAGACTGAAGGGAGGAACATCCATGAACCGCAGGCATCTTCTGGCCGGCGCCGCCGCGCTGCCGGTCCTCGCCGTGCACCCGGGCGCCGGGCGCGCGCAGGCCGGCATCTCGGACGGTGTGGTGAAGCTGGGCGTGCTCGACGACATGTCCGGCGTCTTTGCCGACCAGCAGGGCATGGGCGATGTCGTCTCCGCCCGCATGGCGGTCGAGGATTTCGGGAGCCGGGTCAACGGCATGCCGATCGAGCTCGTGTTCGGCGACCTGCAGAACCGCGCCGATGTCGGCCTGTCCATCGCGCGGCGCTGGTACGACCAGGAAAAGGTGGACGCCATCTTCGGCCTGGGCAATTCCGCCGTGGCGCTGGCGGTGCAGAACCTGGCGCGCGAGAAGCAGAAGATCGACATCGTCATCGCCGCCGGCACCACCGACCTGACCGGCAAGGATTGTTCGCCCTATGGCGTGCACTGGACCTACGACAACTACGCGCTGGCGCGTGGCACGGTCGGCGCGGTGATGCAGGGCGGCGGGCGGAAGTGGTTCTTCATCACCTCCGACTACGCCTTCGGCCATTCGCTGGAAGCCAATGCGGCGGCGGTGATCCGGACCCTGGGCGGCGAGGTCGTCGGCGGCGCCCGCGCCCCGCTCGGCGAGACGGATTATTCATCCCACCTGATCCGCGCGGCGCAATCCGGCGCCAATGTCGTCGGCATCGCCGCCGCCGGCACCGACTTCATCAACATCGTGAAGCAGATGGGTGAGTTCGGCCTGATGCGCCGCGGCCTGCAGCCCGCGGCATTGCTGTGCCTGCTGACGAATGTGAAGGCGATCGGGCTCGATACCGCGCAGGGCATGGTCTTCACCGAGGCCTATTATTGGGACCAGAACGACCGCACCCGCGCCTTCTCCGAACGCTTCGCGCGCATCCATGGGCGTCCGCCCACCATGTTCCAGGCCAGCATGTGGGGGGCGGTCACGCATTACCTGAAGGCGGTGCAGGCGGCGGGAACGGACGCCGCCGCGCCGGTCATGGCGAAGATGCGGGAGATGCCGATCAACGACTTCATGACGACGAACGGCTCCCTGCGCGCCGATGGGCGCGTCATCCGGGACATGTACCTGATGCGGGCCAAGGCGCCGGCGCAGGCGCGCGGGGAATGGGACCTGCTGGACGTCGCCCAGACCATCCCGGGCCAGGACGCGTTCCGGCCGCTGGCGGAGGGTGGCTGCCCGCTGGTCCGGTAGCGTCCTGCCGGCCATCTTCGCTGGGTGTCCGGCGAAGGTGGCGGGCAAGCGGGCCCCTGCATGCAGGCGCTGGCGCGCTGAGGACGACGTCCGCGGGACGTTCGGAACCAGGGCGCGAGGATCGCGCGGGAATTGCCGCAACGGACGTCGGGGCATCGCCTGGCGGGACCAGCCCGCAAGGCCCGGGGCGTCGGGCCGGTGGCTTCGATCGCCGCCTGATGCGGCCGGCCGGGTCAGTCCGGGGCTTCGGCGAGTTCGACCGGGACGATCTCGACCTGCGCGATGCCGCTGCGGATCATGTCGAGATGGCGCGCGATCCGCGGGCTGAGATCGGCGATGCGCCCGCGGGTCCAGGGGCCGCGATCCTGCACCGTGCCGGTGGTGGTCAGGCCATTCTGCAGGTTGGTCACCCGCACCACGGTGCCGAAGGGCAGCGTGCGATGGGCAATGGTGTCGGAGGCCGGGTCGAAGCGGGTGCCGCTGGCGGTGCGCCGGCCCGTGAAGTGGCGCGCGTAATATGAGGCGTTGCCGACCTGCGGCTCACCGATCGGCCGGCTCGTGCCCGGGGCCTGCGCGACGGGTGCGGCCTGCGCCATGGTCTCGGCGGATTGGGCACAGCCCATGGTCATCGCCGAGAGGCTGATGGCGGCACAGGTGGCCGCTGCGCGAAGCGCGGCCGCCGGCATCCGAGCATTCCCGCCGACCCGCGGCGCCATCGCGGCGCGGGGGCGCGCGGCACAGCCTTCACGGGAATGAGGAGGGTGGCTTGGGAACCCCATGAGGGAATCTCCTTGGTGGTCCTGGCTGCGCGAGCCGTTGGGGGGATGCGCCCGGCGGCGCAAGAGAGTCTCCAGTGGGGAGAAAGTGACACGAATGACAGACGACCTGAGCCTTGTCCTGTTGCCATGCAACAAAACCCGGCGGCTGGCAACAGTCCCGCCGAACCATGGCAACATCGAGGCACCGGCAATGCCGCCGCGGACTGCCTGAGGACTGAGCCAGCCGGCAAGTATCGTGATGTACTTTCTATTATGACTTGCCCGACCCTGAATTGAATTCACCCGCATGGTTATTGTATTCGCGCCTGATTCAGCCGGACGCGGCCCGGCGCGCGGCGGCCGGTGGACACTGGTCGTATCAGGGCTTAGTCCCCTCACTTTGCGAACCAGGACGGGCAGCACGATCCATGAGCGGCACCAATCAGCGCATCGACGGCAAGCGGCTGTGGGACAGCCTGATGACGATGGCCGAGATCGGCGCCACGCCCAAGGGCGGCGTCAAGCGCCTGACGCTCTCCGACGTCGACAAGGCCGGGCGCGACCGGTTCCGCGGCTGGTGCGAGGCGCTCGGCCTGACGGTGCGGGTGGATGCCATCGGCAACATGTTCGCCCGGCGCGAGGGCCGCGACCCGCAGCGACTGCCGGTGCTGATGGGCAGCCATCTCGACAGCCAGCCCACGGGCGGCAAGTTCGACGGCGCGCTCGGCGTCATCGCGGGGCTGGAGGTCATGCGCTCGCTCAACGACCTCAACGTCACCACCGAGGCGCCGGTCGAACTGGTGAACTGGACCGATGAGGAAGGCTCCCGCTTCGGCCATTCGCTGATGGGCTCGGGCGTCTGGGCCGGCATCTACACGCAGGACAAGGCCTATGGCCTGAAGGATGTGGACGGCGTGTCGGTCTCCGAGGCGCTCGACCAGATCGGCTACAAGGGGGAGCACGCGGCCAGGCCCTTCCCGGCCGATGCCTATTTCGAACTGCATATCGAGCAGGGGCCGATCCTCGAACGCGAAGGCAGGCAGATCGGCATCGTCACCGGCGCGCAGGCGCAGGTCTGGTACGACGCGGTGATCATCGGCCAGGACAGCCATGCCGGCACGACGCCGCCCTCCGCCCGCCGCGACGCGCTGGTCGCCGCCGCCCGCGTGGTGACGCTGGTCGACCAGTTGATGCGCGCGCGCGGCGAGGATGGCCGCGGCACGGTCGGCTTCCTGCAGATCGCCCAGCCGTCGCGCAACGTGGTGCCGGGCGAGGTGCGCTTCTCCGTCGAATTCCGCCACCCGGACGATGCCGAGATCAGGACGCTCGCGGCGACGTTCCCGGCCGAGGCGCAGCGCCTGGTGGCCGAGACCGGCTGCCGGCTGGACCTGACCGAGTTGTTCCACATCCCGGCGCAGCCCTTCGATCCGTCCTGCGTGGACCTGGTGCGCCAGGCGACGCAGCGGCTGGGGCTGTCGGCGCGGGAGATCATCTCCGGCGCCGGGCATGATGCGGTCTATGTCGCGCGCTCGGTGCCGACGGCGATGATCTTCACGCCCTGCAAGGATGGCCTGTCGCACAACGAGGCGGAGAGCATCGAGCCCGGCGAAGCCGAGGCCGGGTGCCAGGTGCTGTTCGAAGCGGTGCTCGCCCGCGCCAACCGCGCGATCTGAAGCCGCGGCTCCACGCCGGCGGCGCCAGGCGCGCCATCGCCACGGGCCTGCCCGCGCGCGATGGAACGCCTGGTTCCGGACAGGCACCAGGCCCGCGCGGCGGTGAGCCAGCGCGAACGGCAACGACGCTATCGGCGCGCGTCCCCTCCGATGTGCGGCATCACCGCCTTGAGCACCTGGCCGAGCAGCAGCGGGGCGAGGCTCGCACCCAGGATCAGCATCCACGCATCGGCTCCGGGGGGCGTGATGCCCAGCAGCCCGGACAGCGCGGGCACGAAGATCGCGGCGGCGAGGAGCATGAGGCAGAGCGCGAGGGCAGCCCAGACGAAGGGATTGCGGGTCACGTCGTTCCGAAGGGCTCCGCTGCCCGGCGCCCGCATGTTGAAGACGTGCCAGAGCTGCGCAAGCGCCAGCGTCAGGAACGAAACCGTGAGGGCCGCGTCGGGCGACAAGGCGAGCCATGACTGCGCCGCGACGAAGGCGCCGAGCGTCGCCGCGGCGATCAGCCCGCCATGGACACCGATCGAGATCCAGGCCGCCGCGCTCAGCACCGGTTCCCCGGGGTCCCTGGGCGGCTTGCGCATCGCCCGCGGATCGCCTTCCCCGATGCCGAGCGCAAAGGCGGGGAAGACGTCCGTGACCAGGTTCAGGTAGAGGATCTGCAGCGGCAGGAGCGGAAGCGGAAGCCCACTCGCCGTCGCCACGCCGATGACCATGATCTCGCTGAGGTTGCAGGACATCAGGTAGACGACGAACTTCCGTATGTTGTCGAAGATGACGCGTCCCTGGTGGATGGCGGCGACGATCGAGGGGAAGGCGTCGTCGCGGAGGACCATGTCGGCGGCCTCGCGGGCCACGTCGGTCCCCCGCTTGCCCATCGCGATGCCGATGTCGGCCTTCTTGAGGGCCGGCGCATCGTTCACCCCGTCGCCGGTCATGGCGACGACCTCGCCGGCCTCCTGGTAGAGCGAGACCAGGTCGAGCTTCGTCCGCGGGCTGACGCGCGCAAAGATCGGCACCCGCAGCAGCCGTCGGCGCTCCTCCTCGGCCATCGTGGCGAAGTCCCCCAACTCGGTGGCTTCCATCGCCTCCGCATCACGGCCGGCCACGCCCACCTCGGCCGCGATGGTCCTGGCCGTCCCGGCCTGGTCGCCGGTCAGCATCACCACGCGCAGGCCGGCATCGTGGCAGGCGGCGATGGCGGCGCCGACGTCGGGACGTGGCGGGTCCAGCAGGCCCACGAGGCCGATGAGGGTGAGGTCCTCATAGGGCGCCGCCGCCGTCGAGCCGACATGCCCCATGGCGAGGCCGAGCACGCGGAGGCCTTGCGCCGTCAGCTCCGCGTTGGCGTCGAGCCACGCCTCCCGGCCTGCCCCGTCGAGGCGGCGTGCACCCTCCGCGCTTCGCACCCGGGTGCAGCAGGCGACAACGGCCTCGGGTGCGCCCTTCACGGCGACCAGGTAGCCATCGCCCTGCTCCTGGAAGGTCGCCATCATCTTCGTCTCGGCGCTGAAGGCCTCCTCCCGGGCGCGATGCGGCGATTGCCGGAGTTGCCGATCGTCGAGCCCGGCGGCCCGCGCGGCGACAAGCAGGGCGACCTCCATGGGATCACCGTCGCCGCCGCGCTGGCCGTCCGCCACCGTCTCGGCCGTGATGGACGCATTGTTGCAGAGCACGGCGACGCGCAGCGCATCGCGAAGGGCATCCTGCCGGGAGAGTTCCACCGGATGCCCCCCCGCCATGAACCGCGCGGCGTTGCGCCCATCACCCGGCTCGATGCGGATGTCCGCCTCGGCAAGGCGGATGCGCACCACCGTCATCCGGTTCTCCGTCAGCGTTCCCGTCTTGTCGGTCAGGATCACGGTCGTCGCGCCGAGCGTCTCGACCGCCGCGAGGTTCTCGATGAGCGCATTGCGGCGCGCCATCCGCCACATGCCACGCGCCAGCGCGACGGTCGCGACGATGGGAATGCCTTCGGGCACCGCCGCGACGGCCAGGGCAACGGCGGTCTTGATCATTGCGAGCAGGTCGTGGCCGGCGAGTACACCCATCGCCGCGATGACCGCCGTCAGCGCCAGCGTGCCCCAAACCAGTTGCCGGCCCAGATGATCGAGCCGCTTCTGCAGCGGCGAGACCTCGGGCTCGGCATCGTCGGCAAGCGCGGCGATGGTCCCGAGTTCGGTCTGCATGCCCGTGGCGACGGCAACACCGACCGCCGAGCCTCGTGTCACCGCGGTGCCCTTGAAGGCCATGCAACTGCGCTCGGCCAGCGGAACCTGCCTGTCGCAGGGCTCCGTGCTCTTGCTGACGGGGGCCGACTCGCCCGTGAGCGCCGATTCGTCGCACTGCAGGTTGGCGATGTCGGCAAGGCGGAGGTCGGCCGGAACGATGTCGCCGCTGGCCAGCAGCACGATGTCGCCCGGCACGATCTCCTCCGCCGGGATGTCGCGGGTCTGGCCGTCCCGCCGCACTTTCGCGGCAACCTTGGACAAGCGCCGCAACGCCTCCATCGAGCGCACGGCGCGAAACTCGGTGGCGAATCCGATCGCGGTGTTGATGGCCAGGACCGCCAGGATGGCGCCGCTGTCCGTCCATTCCCCGAAGGACAGCGAGAGCACCGCGGCGCCGGCCAGCAGGTAGACGATGATGCTGCGGAACTGGCCGGCGAGGATGGCCCAGGCGCTCCGGCGCCTGTGCTGTCGCAGGCGGTTCGCGCCATGCGCCTGGCGCCGGCGCCGAACCTCCGGCGCCGCCAGGCCGGCCTCGAGCGCGACGCCGAGCGCATCGAGCACCGCTTCCTTCGGGCGGGCGTGAGCATCGCTCACGACCTGGACGACGCGATCCGGCATGGTCGGATCATCGCGGAGGACGTGGCGCCGCGCCACTGCACCGATCCGGCGACCGTTGCCCGGTGGCGGGGCGCGACAGCCAGCACATCGCCGCCCGGTCGTGCCTCTCGCGCCATCCGGGCCCCGCGGCGCCCGTCACGGCGGCGCGACACGCGCGGCCAGGGAGCGGCGTCGCATGGACGGCCGCCCGAAAGCACGTCGAACGGCGCAGCGCCGCGTTGGCGTCAGTCGAGCCGCGCGCCCGAAAGCTCCACCAGGTCGCGCCACAGGGCGTCCTGGCTGCGGATGAAATTGACGAGGGCCTCCGGGCTCTCGTCCCAGACCGGCGTGAAGCCGAGCGGCGTCAGTCGCTCGCGATAATCGGCCCGACGGACCGCGCCCACCGTCGCACGATGCAGCGCCGTGGCGACCGGCGCCGGCATGCCTGCCGCACCCGAGATGCAGTACCAGAATTCCATGTCCATGCCGGAACCGGGCAACAGTTCCGCCATGGACGGCGTCTGCTCCAATCCGGGCACGTAGGAGACACGTTGCTGGCTGCCGACCGCGAAGGCGCGCAGGCGCCCTTCCCGCACATGGGGTATCAGCGCGGGGATGCCGTCGAACAGGATGTCGACCTGCCCGCCGAGCAGGTCATTGAGGCTCGGCGACAGGCCGCGATAGGGGACGTGGGTGATCTCGATGCCCGCCGAGCGCATCAGCTTCGACAGGCTGAGGTGGCTGATCGTGCCGAGGCCGGAGGAGCCCGCCGTGATCTGCCCCGGCCGCCGCTTCGCGTCGGCGACGAAGTCCTGGAAATTCTGCCACGGCTTGTCCGCCCGCGCGACCATCAGCGTGGTGCCGACGGAAACGCGGGAAATGTGCGAGAAATCCGTCAGCCCGTTGAAGGGCATGCCGTTGCGATAGAGGTACTTGTTGGCGCACAGGATGGTCGCGCCGCCGAGGAAGAGCGTGTAGCCGTCGGGGGCGCTGCGCGCGACGACCTCGCCGGCGATGTTGCCGCCCGCACCGGGACGGTTGTCGATCACCACGGGTTGACCGAGCAGCGCGGCCATGCGCTCGGCCACCAGCCGCGCCGTGATGTCGGCGGCGCCGCCCGGCGGAAACGGCACGACAAGGCGCAGCGGCCGGCTGGGGAAATCCTCCGCGCGGGCGATGCCCGGCAGGGCCAGCGTGGCGCCGAGCAGGATGCGGCGGGTCAATGTGGTCATGGTCGTGTTCTCCCTGGTGTGCGGCGCCTTGGGCATGCGCCTTGTCGGTTGAGCGATGGGGTCAGGCGGATGGATCCCGGTGCAGTTCCACGGCGATGCCTTCCAGCCCTGGTACCGCGGGATAGCGGCGCATCACCTCCGGGTCGTGGCCAGGCACGATATGCCGCGGGCTGGGCGCCAGGGCGCGCAGCCGGTCGAAGCCGTCGAGCATGTCGCCGACATGGAAGGCTGTGGTGAATGGACGGCCGCTGTCCATGTTCTCATAGAAATGCGTGACGTCGGAGGCGAGCACGACCTGGCCGCGCGCGGTGTTCACCCGCACGCATTGCAGCCCCATGGAATGGCCGCCGACGGCATGCACGGTGATGCCCGGCGCGACATCGCCATCGCCCATATGGAAGACGGTCCGGTCCGCATGGGTCATGCGCACGATGCCGACGACATCCTCCACCTCGAAGGAATGGCGCAGCTTCCTGTGCTTCATGTAGTGGCCGCAGGCGTAGTGCATCTCCTGCTCCTGCAGGTGGAAGCGTGCCTTGGCGAATTTGTGGAAGCTGCCGACATGGTCGTAGTGCAGGTGGGAGATGACCACGTCCTCCACCGCATCCGGATCGACGCCGATCATCGCCAGGCTGTCGACCGGGCAGCGGAGATAGTCGCGCTTGCGCCTCGCCGCCACTTCCGCCGTGAAGCCGGTGTCGATGACGACGGCACGGTCCGCGTTCACCGCGACCCAGACGAAATAATCCATCGGCATCGGCGCATCATGCGGGTCGCCGCCGATGAAGTGCTCGTGGCGGCGCGCGTCGCGTGTCGCGTAGCGCAGGGCATAGATCCGGTAGGTGGCTCCGGTCATGCCGCATCCTCCCGCGACGACGCGGAGGCTGGACGCATGCCGAGCGCCAGCCCGACCATCCAGGCGTCGCGCAGCACGGAGAGGTAGTCGCCGGGCTGGTCCGCATCGCCGACCAGCGTGTGGGGCAGCCCGCTGGCCTCGACGATCGGCAGCACGTCGCGGTTCGGCAGCGCGCCGACCGCGGCGATCACATGCGTGATGCCCTCGACGCTGTGCGACGCGTTCCCCTCGGTGAAGTGCAGCACGCCATCGGCCAGCCGGCTCGGCCCGCGCGCCGGTGTGGAAGGCCACACCCGCGGCGCGGAGGCGGATCATGATGTCGGTGCGGTTGTTGCGCGCCATGGCCGGGGCGATCGCCGCCAGTGCCTCGAGCACCGTGATGCGGCAGCCGCGCAGCGCCAGCATCTCGGCCACTTCCAGCCCGACGATGCCGCCGCCGATCACGGCGACGCCGGCGCCTTGCGGCACCAGCGACGGATCGGCGATGACATCCCATGCCTGCAGCGGCGCCGCGCCCGGCAGCGCGAAGCGACGCGGTCGCGCGCCGGTGGCCACCACGACATGATCCGGCGCGTAGCCACGGATCATGGCCGCCGTGGCATCGACGCCGCAGCGCACGCGCACGCCGAGCGCCATGGCCTGTTCCCATCGCCAGGTCCAGAGCGGGCGCACTTCCTCCTTGTCCGGCGCCGCGACGGCGAGGTGGATCTGCCCGCCCGGCCGCGCGGCCTTCTCCCAGACCTCCACCTCATGCCCGCGCGCGGCCGCGAGGCGCGCGACCTCCATCCCGCCGGCCCCGGCGCCGAGCACGAGGATGCGCTGGCGCTGCGCCGCCGGCGCCAATGGCGGTTCGGCCAGTTCCGGGGCCTCAAACTCGGTCCCCAGCATGGGGTTGGTCACGCAGGCGACGTCGCGTTCCAGCGTCAGCCGCTCGAAACAGACATTGCAGGAGATGCACAGCCGGATCGGCACCGGTGATTCGCCAAAGGCCTTGCGCGGCCAATGGGCATCGGCGGTCAGCGCCCGGCCGAGCGAGACATAGTCGGCCGCACCGCTCGCCAGCACGCCCTCGGCATCCTCCGGCGTCAGGATGCGCCCGGCGATGATGGTGGGGATGCTCACCGCCTCGGTGATCGGCCGCGCATGGGGCTCCAGCGCACGGCGCGGCATGGATGGCGGCTGGATGCAGAAGCGCGACAGGGCCGGGCTCTCATTGGTGCCGCCGGACAGGTCGAGCGCCGTCACCCCCGCCGCTTCCAGCATGCGCGCCAGCGCGACCATCTCCTCGATCGGGTAGCCATCCGCGCAATACTCGGTGCAGGAGATACGCACCCAGAGCGGGAAATCGGGCAGCGCATCACGCAGGCGGTGCACCGTCTCGAGCAGCAGCCGCGCGCGGTTCTCCAGGCTGCCGCCGTAGTCGTCGGTGCGCTTGTTGATGCGCGCGGTCAGGAATTGCTGGAACAGGTAGCCATTCGCGGCATGCAACTCCACCGCGTCATATCCCGCCTGCCACAGGCGCCGCGCCGCGGTGACGAAGTCCTTCTGGATGGCGGTGATCTCGCCCCTGTCGAGCGGCCGCACCGCATCCCCGGTGTTCGGGTTGTGCCAGGGCGAGGGGCCCACCGGCTCCATGTTCAGCACCATCCGCCGCAGCAGCCCGCCGCGATGGTTGAGTTGCCCGATGGTCAGGCAGTCATGCCGCTTGATCGCCTCCACCAGCCGCGCCAGGCCGGGGATGAAGCGGTCATGGTAGATCCACAGCGAGTTGTTGTGGGCGCGCCCGCCGGCACTCACCGCCATCGCCTCGGTGACGATGGCGGCGACGCCACCCCGGGCGCGTTCCTCGTAATAGGCGCGGTCGCGCTCGGTCGACAGGCCGTCGCTGGTGCTGAAATTCGTCCCCATCGGCGCCATGACGAGGCGGTTCTTCATGCGCAGGGGACCGATCATCCCCGGTTGCTGCAACAGCGACGGCATGGCGGCTACTTCGCCTTGTCCGCGTCGAGCACCGCCTGCACCGCGGCCGGGTCGCACTTGATCGTCACGCCCGCGCGTTCGAGCTGCAGCTTCATCGGCACGCGGCTGTCGAGATTCTCCCAGCCGCGGTTCATCGCCTCGTTCATCTCCTCAAGGGTCAGGTTGCAGAAGCGCATCGGCACGCCGAGGTCGCGCCCCATCTGCACGGCGAGCGAGACATCCTTGTGCGCGAGCTTCAGCGAGAAGGCCGGCGGGTCGTATTTGTCGATGAGGAACTGGTCGGTCACGCGGTCGAAGGTGCGCCGCCGCCCCAGCGAGCCCTGCCGGATCGCCGTCCACAGGTCGAGCGGGTCCATCCCCGCCTTGACGCCCATGGAGAACACCTCGGCCATCGCCGTCTGGATCGCGTAGCCGGCCATGTTGTGCACCAGCTTCGCGACGGTCGCCGTCCCGGTCGGGCCGATATAGGCCGCCTGGTCGCCCAGGGCGTCGAGCACCGGCTTGTATTTGTCGAAGACCGCCCGGTCACCGCCGACCCAGATGGCGAGCCTGCCGCTCTCCGCCCCCTTCGGCCCGCCACTGACCGGCGCGTCGAAGCCGAAGGCGCCCTTCGCGGCCAGCGCTTCGGCGAAGCGCCGCACCAGCGCCTGGGAATTGGTGGACAGGTCGAAATAGGCCGCGCCCTTCTGCACGCCGGCGAGGATGCCGTCCGGGCCGAAGACGACCGGCTCGACCTCCTTCGGGCCGGGCAGCGAGGTGAAGATCACCTCGCATTGCTCGGCCACGGCGCGCGGGCTGTCGGCCCAGACCGCGCCGGCGGCCAGGCGGTTCGCGCCCGCCTCACGGCGGATGTCGTGGATGACGAGCGCATGGCCCGCCTTCTGGATGTTGGCGGCCATGAAGGCCCCCATCGTGCCGAGGCCGATGAATCCCACCTTCATGGCGTCAGGCCTTCGCCTTGTCCTGCGCGTCGAACACGTCCACCGCGACATGCGCCGCGGTCATGGCGGAGGGCCAGCCCGAATACAGCGAGAGGTGCGTGATGATCTCGCTGACCTCCTCCCGCGTCAGGCCATTGCCGAGGCCCCGGCCGATATGGCTGTTGAGCTGGTCCTGCCAGCCAAGCGCGACGAGCGCGGCGATGGTCACCAGGGAGCGGTCGCGCTTCGACAGTTGCGGCCGTTCCCAGACATCGCCGTAGACATACTCGTTCGTCATTTCCACGAGCTTGGGGAAATGCGGGTTGATGCGGTCGCGTCGGGCGGAAGGCGGGGCGGCCATGGCGGTCTCCTGTGCGGCGTCGCGGAGCCCGCGGCGCGAAGCGGATGCGCGGCGGGCCGAAGGCGCGGCAAGGAACGGGCATCTCAGGCCGGCGCCCCTCGGGGGGCTGCCGGCGTGGTGCCGCTGCTCGATGCGTTTCCATCCCGTCGGGGCGCCGCATGGCGTCCTGCGGGGGAGCATTCCAGCCGCGACCCGCCGGGTCCAATGGAATGCCTGCCAGAACCCATTGATGCCGTTTATGCTTCGCGCCAAGGGAGGGCGGGCCATGAACCTGCGTCAGTTGGAGGTATTCCACGCCGTGATGCGTGCCGGCACCGTGACGGGCGCGGCGCGGCTGCTCGGCGTGACGCAGCCTTCGGTGAGCACCGTGCTGAAGCATTGCGAGACGCAGCTGCGCATGCCGCTGTTCCGCCGCGTGGGCGGGCGGCTGCATCCGACGCCGGAGGCCGAGGCGATCCTGCCGGACATCGAGGCCATCTTCGCCCGGCTCGATTCCGTCGGCCGCCAGATGCGCGACCTGAAAGGCGGCAGCATCGGCACGCTGTCGCTCGCCGGCGCCTATCCCATCGCCAATGGCTACCTGGCCGCGGCGGTCGCCTCCTTCCTCATCGAGCGGCCGCGCCTGCGGATCGTCCTTCAGGCGCTGACATCGCCCGAACTCATCGACCGCGTGGTGAGCCGCGAGGTGGAACTCGCCATCGGCCTTGAGCCCGTGCTCCATCCGGAGGTCGAGACCGAGGTCCTGGTCTCATCGGGCGTCGCCTGCGTGATGCGCGACGATCATCCGCTTGCGGCGCAGGAGGAGATCGCCATCGGCCAGCTCGACGGCATGCCGATCATCACCTTCCTCTCGCGCGCGCCGTTGCGCGGGTATGTGGACCGGGCGTTTTCCGATGCCGGCGTGGTGCCGCGCATCAGCGTGCAGGTCAGCATGTCCATGACAGGCATGGCGCTGGCCTATCACGGTGCCGGGATCGCGCTGGTCGAGCCATTCCTGCTCAACACCCTGCCGTTGCCGGGCCTGGTGGCGCGGCCCCTGCGGCCGCGGATCGAGATGAAGACGCTGCTGATCCGCGCCCGCTCGGCACCCCCTTCGGCCATCATGACGCACTTCATCATGCATCTGCGACGGGAGGTGCCGAGGCTGCTCGGCACCTGATGCGTGTCTCGCCGCGTAACCTGAAGCCGGCACCAAGCCGATGCCAACGGCGGCATCGACGATAGGCGGCCGATCCGGGCGGGGACCGGTTGGACGACCATGCACATTCCGGCATCTGCGCGCGGCGTGTGCGGCGCTGGCCGATGCGCGGGCCTGTTCGGCTGGCGGCCGTGGAGGTGAGCCCGGTCGCCGCGTGAGGCCCCTGCGGTACCGGGCAGTGGCGGAGGGTGCATGGCGAAGGGCAGGCCCTTCGCCGGCCTGCCCGCACCATGCCGCGTTGTGCGGATCGCCGGCCTGTGGTTCATTTTCCGCAAATGCCTGGACAGCCCGGGCGAATGGGGGACGTCGGTCAGAATGAGCGCAGCCATCGACCGCGCGGCATCGACTGCCCAGGCCGGCGACCCGGTTTCCCGCGCCCGCGCCGTCGCGGCGCAGATCGCCGCTGCCTCCCCGCGCATCGAGGCCGCCCGGGAATTGCCGCCCGAACTGCTCGAGGCGCTGCACGGCGCGCGCCTGTTCCGCACCCTGTTGCCGCGCAGCCTCGGTGGCGACGAGGTCAGCCCGGAAACCTACGCACGGATGATGGAGGTGATCGCCGCCGCGGATGGTTCGACCGCCTGGTGCATCGGCCAGGCCTCCGGCTGCTCCATGGCCGCGGCCTATGTCGCGCCGGGCGTCGCGCGCAGCATCTGGGGGTCGCGCGATGCGGCGCTGGCCTGGGGTGCCGTCGGCCCCGACCAGGTCGCCGAGGTGGTCGATGGCGGCTATCGCGTCACCGGCACCTGGCCGTTTGCCAGCGGCGGCCGCCACGCCACATGGTTCGGCGGCCATTGCCGGGTGCGTGAGCGCGACGGGACAATGCGGACCATGCCGGACGGCGCCCCCTATGAGCGCACCATGCTGTTCCCGCGCGATGCCATCACCATGGTCGATCGCTGGCAGGTGATGGGATTGCGCGGCACCGGCAGCGACACCTATTCGGTGCGCGACCTGTTCGTGCCGGAGGCCTTCACGGTGCGTCGCGACCGCGACGAGGAACGCCACCCGCACGGCACCGGCACGCTGTACCGCTTCACCACGACGCATCTCTATGCCTCGGGCTTCGCCGCCGTCGCGCTCGGCCTCGCGCGGGGCATGCTCGACGCCTTCGTGGCGTTGGCGAATGAGAAGACGCCGATGACCACGTCACGGATGCTGCGCGACAGCCCGGTGCTGCAGAGCGGCCTCGCCTGGGCCGAGGGCAAGTGGCGTGCCGCCCGCGCGCAGTTGCACACCGCGTTGCGCGAGACCTGGGACCATTGCGCCGCCGGCGAAGCGATGACGACCGACCAGAAGGTCGCGATCCGGCTTGCCGCCACCTTCGCCATCCATCAGGCGAAGGAGGTGGCGGATTTCGCCTGGGCCGAAGCCGGTGCCACCGCGATATTCGAAAGCCAGCCCTTCGAACGCCGCTTCCGCGACCTGCACGCCGTCACGCAGCAGGTGCAGGCACGACGCAACCACTTCGAGACCGTCGGCCAGCACCTGATGGGGCTGTCGCCGAATCCTCGTTTTCTCTGACCGCCAGGAGCGCGCCATGCCGTTGGAAGGCCTCAACCACTACACCATCCGCCCGGTGGACCTCGCCAGGACGAGGGCTTTCTACGTGGAGTTGCTGGGACTGGAGGAAGGCTACCGGCCGCCGCTCGGCTTCGAGGGCCATTGGCTGTATTGCGGCGGGGCGCCGACCGTCCACCTGATCGGCCCGCGCCCGCAGCGCGAGGCGGGCTGGCCGGAACGCGTCGCCGGCGCCACCGGCCTGCTCGACCACATCGCCTTCTCCTGCACCGGGCTGGCCGAGATGCGCGCTCGGCTGCAAAAAAGCGGCATCGAGTTCGAGGAACGCGTCATCCCGCGCGACCGCCAGACGCAGCTGTTCCTGCACGACCCCGACGGCGTCGCGGTCGAGCTGAACTACCCGCCCGCGGAAACCGCGCCGGCCTGACGGGCCGGGCCTATTGCGGCGCGATCCGCGCGCGGGCGATCAGCTCGCGCCAGGCCGGCACTTCCCGCGCGACGCGATTGGCAAGCGCCTCGGGTCCGTCGGGGCGCACGATGAAGCCGGCGTTGCGCATGCGTGAGCGTGTTTCTGCATCGCCCATCACCTTGGTCGCCTCCTGCGCCAGGCGCGTCACGATCGGCGCAGGCGTGCCGGCCGGTGCGTGGAAGCTGAGGAAGGTCTCGCTGACGAAGCCCGGAAAGCCCACTTCCTGCATCGTCGGGACATCGGGCAGGTCGAACCAGCGTTCCGGGCCGGTCAGCGCCAATGCCCGCAGCGCACCCGCCTTGATCTGCGCGTGGGAGGAGGCCAGCGCGGTGGCGCCGATCTCGGTGGTGCCGCCCAGCAGCGCTTGCACGGCGAGCGCCGCGCTGCTGTGCGTCACCTGCACGAAGGTGATGTCGCGTTCGATCGCGAGGCGTTCGCCGGCCAGGTGCGGCGTCGACCCGGTGCCGGGATTGGTGAAGTGCATGCCATCGGGCGTGGCACGGGCGCGGGTGATGAGGTCGTCCATCGTCCGGATCGACGACCGTGCTCCGGCAAGGAAGACATCGGGCGAGGCACCGAGTTCGGTGATCGGCGAGAAGTCGCGGATCGGGTCGTAGCCGGGGTTGCGGAACAGGCTGGCATTCACGACGAAGCCGGTCGAGGTGACCAGCAGCGTGTAGCCGTCGGGCGCGGCGCGTGCGGCCATCGAGACGCCGATATTGCCGCCGGCACCGCCGCGGTTCTCGATCACCACCGGCTGGCCCAGCGCGGGCGACAGCCCGTTGGCGAGGATGCGCGCGACCACATCGGTCGGCCCGCCGGGGCCGAAGGGCACCACCAGGCGCACCGGGTGGCTCGGCCAGGCCTGTGCGAGCGCCGGGGTGGCGAGCAGGCAAGGCAGGGCGAGAAGCGGCCGGCGTGCAATGCCGGCGCCAGGTGGTTTCATGTCGCGTTTCCTCCCGTATTGCACAGGAGGCTGCGGTCGCGGGGTGTGATGCGTCAAGCGCCGTTCGGTGCTGGCGCCCGCGCGCGTCGAGACTGTCGAGAATTCCGCGCGCGATCCTCGCGCTCATGCACCGGTGTCGTCCTGTCGCCCGGGAAGGCCCCTCGCTCACATGGATGCTTCAACGATATCACCGAGGCGTCCGTCGTTGCCCGCCGGAGCGACCTGCTCGACCGACGATGCGGCAGGTCCAGGGGCTCATGCCACCGGGCCGGTGGTCGCAAGCCGTCTGCGGCCATGCGCCAGTTCCATCCTCGCCGGGGCGGTTTGCAGCGGGACGGCTGGTCAGTCCGCCGGGAACCCGTAGAGCCGCGCCGGGTTCGTCACCAGCACCGCGTCGCGCAGTGCCTGGTCCGGCGCCCAGTCGGCCAGCAGCCCGAGCATGTCGCCGTCATTCGGCATCGGGTCGTAATGGTGGACATGCGGCCAGTCGCTGCCCCAGACGCAGCGGGACGGCGCCGCGGCCAGCACGTCCCGCACCATCCCGTGCGCATCGGCATAGGGGAAGCGCGTCTCGGCCGAGATGCGATACAGGCCGGTCAGCTTCACCCAGAACAGCCCATCGCGCAGCATGGCCAGGAAGTCCCGGAAGCCGGCATGGGCCGCGCCACCACGCGCAACCTTGGTGTAGCCGGCATGGCCCACCACCACGGGCACAGCGAGCGCCCCGGCCAGCGCCCGCAGCTCCGCCGCGCGCTGTTCGACATGCACCAGCAATTCGACATGCCAGCCGAAGGGACGGATGATCTCACCGACTTCGCGCACCGCATCGAGCGAGCGGAACGGCATGCCGCCACGATCGACCAGGTTGACCCGGATGCCGCGCGCGCCGGCTGCGTGCATGGCCGCGACCTCGGCTTCCGTGACGCCCTCGGCCACCGAGACGACGGCACGTAGCCGATCGGGATGTGCGGCAGCGGCGTCAAGCACGGCGCGGTTGTCGGTGCCATGGACGGAAGCCTGCACAACCACGCCGCGGGTGAGGCCAAGCACGTCGTGCAGCGCCAGCAGCCGCGCCACGCCATTGTCGGGCGGCGTGTAGGCGCGCTCGGCCTGGTAGGGGTAGCGCGCGGCGTCGAAGACATGCGCGTGGGTGTCGCAGGCGCCGGGCGGGATCGCCATCGGCGGCCTGCGCGGATCCGGATCAGGGCCGGGGCAGTCGCGGATGGTGGGCGCGTTCATCGCCTGGTCCTTGTCGAGGCAACGCCAGGCATCTGATGGACGGTGAGTGTCATCGGCGGTTCTCTCCTGGTCGCCGCCGGAGCCTGGTGGAGAGAAGCCAGTGCCTGGCAGCCCTTTCTGACGGCGTCATCGATGGTGTCCGGATCCCTTGCCGAATGGAAGGGCCCTGGCGTTGCCATCAGGGCGGCACCCGCTGCGCGATGCGGATGCCGGGCGCGGCCTGGATCGGCGGCCCTGCCCGTCAGATGCAGCGGGTGCCGCCACCGTCGATGTCGATGTTCGTGCCGGTGATGAAGCCGGCGCGGTCGGAACACAGGAAGGCCACGAGACCCGAGCATTCCTCCGCCGTGCCGAGCCGGCCGAGTCCGACGGTTGCGATGGCGGCGGCGTTCTCCTCCGCCGCGCTGCGCCCGGCGCCGGCGGCGCCCTGCGCGACCACCGCATCCCAGCGTGGCGTCGCGATCGGGCCCGGGTTCACGCCGGTGACCAGCACGTTGTCGGGTGCGCATTCCGCCGCCAGCGCATGCGTGAAGGAGAGCAGCGACGCATTCACCGTGCTGCCGGTGATGTAGGCGGGGCGCGGCTGGTGGCCCGACCGGCCGATGATGTTGATCACGCGCCCCCATTTCCGCGCGCGCATCGGCGGCGTCAGGACGCGCGCGCAGCGCATGTAGCCCATCAGCTTGAGATTGATCGACTTCGCCCAGACCGCATCCGGCGTGTCGCCGATGCGGCCCATCGGCGTGGCCCCCGCATTGTTCACCAGGATGTCGACCTGCCCGAGGGCCGCCTGCGCGGCCACCATGGCGCGCTCGAGCTGCTCCGCATCGGCGAGGTCGGCCGGCACGGGGATGCAGCGCGCATTCGTGGCGCGCGCGATGTCCGCCGCGGCTGCCTCCAGCCGCGCCGCGTCGCGCGCGACGATGGCAACCGCCACGCCTTCCTGCGCCAGTTCCAGGGCGATCGCGCGCCCGATGCCGAGCGATCCGCCGGTCACCACGGCGGTCTTGCCGCGCAGCCCGAGTTCCATCCGCGTTTCCCCCGATGATTGTTCCCCGCGTCACTCCCCCGCATCGCCGTGTCTGTGTCAACTGACCGGTTTGGCGCTGCCGCGCAGCGGGTCTAGCGTTCGTCACCGAGCAGCCGCACGCGACACGATGCGGCTCCGGAGGAGGGCGAGACGTCATGAAGCGACCCATCGGGACACACCTGCAACCTGGTGCGAAAATCGGCCGCCGGAGCGCCCTCGGCCTCGCCGTGGGCGGCGCTGCGCTCGCCGCCATGCCCGCTTCCGCGCAGTCATGGCCGGCACGCCCGGTCAGGCTGGTGGTGCCCTTCCCGCCTGGTGGGCCCGCCGATGCGATCGGGCGCCTGCTGGGCGAGCGGCTCAGCGAGGTCTGGGGCCAGCCCGTGATCATCGACAACCGCGGCGGCGCCGGCGGCAATATCGGCGCCGATGTCGTCGCGCGCTCGGCGCCGGACGGCTACACGCTGCTGCTCGCCGCATCCTCGCATGTGCAGGGGGCCGCGTTGTACACGCGCCTCGCCTTCGACCCGATCCGCGACTTCACGCCGATCACCCAGGTTGCCTATTACGGCCTGGTTCTGGTGGTGCACCCCTCGGTGCCGGCGAACACGCTGCAGGAGTTCGAGGCGCTGCTCCGCGCGAAGCCTGGCGAGGTGACGGTCGTCTCCGCCGGCGTCGGCACGCCGACCCACCTGACGGCCGAGATCTTCGCCACGCGCGCGGGCGTCACCATCACGCATGTGCCCTACCAGGGTGCAGCGCCGGCCCAGACGGCGCTGCTCGGCGGCCAGGTGCAGGCGATGTTCAACAACCCGGTGCTCGCCGTGCCGGCGGCGCAGGCGGGACGGCTGCGCGCGCTTGCCACCACCGGCGCCACCCGCTCGCCCTCCCTGCCGGAGACGCCGACGCTCGCGGAATCCGGCTATCCCGGCTTCGAATCCGGCACCTGGTATGCGGTGCTCGGGCCGGCGGGCGTGCCGGCGCCGGTCGTCGCGAAGATCGATGCGGATCTGCGCCGCGTCCTTGCCCTGCCGGCGGTGCGGCAGCGTTTTGCGGCGCAATCGCTCGAAACTCGCGACGCGGGCCCCGATGCGCTCGCGACCATCATGCAGGACGACCTCGCGCGCTGGAGCGACGTGATCCAACGGCTCGGCCTGCGGCAGCAGTGACCGGGGCGGCGCGCGGCCTGCGGCGCCGCGCGCCCGTCATTCGTGGTTCGCCACGCCGTCCATCTGCCCGCAGAAGTGCAGCAGCGCCTTCGCGCAGGCCGCCGGCATCAGCACCTGGATGGCGTGGAAGCGCGTCGGCAGGTTGATCACGCGGATGCCGGGGATGCCGGCGCGGATCTGCGCTTCCTCATGCCCCGTCACCACGCCCGCGGTCGGGTAGAGCCCCAGCGTGGGCACCCGCACCTGCGGCAGGTAGGAGGAGACATCCACCTTCGCGGCGACGCGTGAGAGCGCGATCAGAACCTCCACCTCGGACTTGCCCATCTCCTCCGCGTACCACCGCACCAGCGCGGGGTCGGCCTCCGGAGGGAAGCGTGTCGCGACATTCACGGCGTCGGACCAGCCCTTGCTGCCGAGGATGCGCAGCGCGTCCTGCCATGAGGCATGCCCGCAGGCGAAGGCCTGCTGCGTCGCCTTCGGGATGGTGACCGGCGCGGCGAGCAGGGTGAGGCTGCGCAGCCGCTCCGGGATGGTCGCGCCCATGACGATGCCGAGAATGCCGCCGACGGGGACCGAGTTTATCGCCATCCTCGGCTGGCTTGAGGAATGGACCTGGGGTGCCGAAGAACGCCTTCGGCGAAAGCGCGAGATCGACCGGCGCGAGCAGATCGCTGCGGACAAGCGCAACGCGGAACTACAACTCCGATCGGGAGCGGACTGTCCCTGGACACAGATCGCCGGAGATACCGATCTGCATAGTCGGAAGAATAATCGGCTGTTTCGCCTTCGGGAGTTGAAAAAATCGACGTCCCCTCTGGCACCGAAATTTGAGGTGCTGGAAGTGACGACGCTGGATGCAAAGCGGGGGACCCCGATCGGCCAGTATCGCACGCGATCAGACGCTTCGAAGGCCGTGATGGAGGTCGCGTATAAGCCGGATTGGCGCTGAACGCGATTTGGGCCCACCGAACATTTGAAGGGCTGGTGATTCCGTCCTCTGAAATGTGCTTTGAGCGAGTTCGTCTTTTGTCGCTGCCAGACGATCCGCCGAAGGCGGCGGGTACCGAAACCAACGCCCTGCCGACGTACTTCTGGTTCGCTCTTGAAGTGCGGAATTCGGGCAAGTGGGGTTCGAACCGGGGCAAGCGCCAACCTCGCTGAAACCGGCCTTTTACCTAGGTTTTTGAGTTCCGTACTAAATCGGCCAAGTCAGGAGGTCCGGAGAATGCGCCTCCGGAGAGCGATTGTCCGTCGTCGAATGCTTTGAGACAGCGGAGGTAGCTGGTTAACGGAGGCTCTGGCCCATCGGGTTGCGAGGTTAGGCGGCGAGTTGCTGGTGGATCAAGCGGCGCTGCTGGATGGTGTGGCGCTTGATGCGTTCGCGGTCGAGCAGGATGGTCTGGCCACGGCCGAAGTAGACGTCAGCCGGGGTGAGGTTGCGCAGGCTCTCGTGGCAGCGCCGATGGTTGTAGTGCTCGACGAAGGCCTCGATCTGCGCCTCGAGGTCGCCGGGCAGGTAGTAGTTTTCCAGCAAGATGCGGTTCTTCAACGTCTGGTGCCAGCGCTCGATCTTGCCCTGTGTCTGGGGGTGGCTGGGCGCACCGCGGACATGGTCGATGGCCTGCTTGTCGAGCCACTGCGCCAACTCGCCGGCGATGTAGCAGGGCCCGTTGTCGGAGAGCAGGCGCGGGCGGTGCCGCACACGGGCCTGGGTGCAGCCTGAGGCGGCCAGCGCCAGGTCCAACGTCTCGGTGACATCGCTGGCCGCCATGGTGGTGCACAGCTTCCAGGCGATGACGTAGCGGGAGAAATCGTCGAGCACGGTGGAGAGATAGAACCAGCCCCAGCCGATGACCTTGAGGTAGGTGAAGTCGGTCTGCCAGAGCTGGTTGGGCGCGGTGGTCTTGGTGTGGAATTCCTCGGCCGCCTTGACCACGATGTAGGCGGGGCTGGCGATCAGGTCATGCGCCTTGAGCAGGCGATAGACCGAGGCTTCGGAGACGAAGTAGCGCTGCTGGTCGGTGAAGCGCACGGCAAGTTCGCGCGGCGAGAGTTCAGGCTCGGCCAGGGCGAGGTCGACGATCTGCCCGCGCTTTGCATCGGCGATGCGGTTCCAGACGCGATCTGGCCGCGAGGGGCGATCGGCCAGGGCTTCTGGGCCACCACGCTGGTAGCGGTCGACCCAGCGATAGAAGGTGGCCGGCGGGATGCCCAACTGACGCAGCGTGCGCCGCGCGGGCAAGTGAGACTGCTCGACGAGGCGGATGATCTCGAGCTTTTCGGTGGCGGGATATCTCATGTGCGGTCGTCCCCAGCCGCGATCATGCTTTTTTTCAGCAGACGCAACTCGAGCGCCTGTTCGGCGACGACCTCCTTCAGCGCGCGGGCTTCCTGGCGGAGTTCCTTGACCTCGTCGGTGGTGGCGGCACGCGCCGTGTCGCCGGCCAGGCGGCGCTTGCCGGCCTCGAGGAACTCCTTCGACCAGGCGTAGTACAGGCTCTCGGCGATGGCCTCGCGGCGGCACAGGGCGGCGATGCTCTCCTCGCCGCGCAAGCCTTCGAGGACGACGCGGATCTTGTCCTCGGCGGAGTGGTGCTTGCGCGTGGCGCGGCGGATGTCGCGCACCACCTTTTCGGCGGGCGGCTTGGCGGCGGGGGCGGCGGATTTCTGGCTCATCTTCACTCTCCTGGGGGTTACGATGAGCCAGAAATCCTCCGTTCCTCAACATCGCCGATCTGTCTCAAGGGTGCTGACGCCGGACACGGAGAGCGATTTTCGGCCTGCTCCGCGCCGATCCAGTCAACAGGTCTGCCCCGAAAACCCCAGGAAACCTGCCACTCAGCGCGCCGCTCGGTCAGGCGGAGAGTACGGCTCGTATGGGAACTGGCGGAGGAAGTGCGACCGGATTCGAACGGTCGCACTAGCAAAAGGAGCGGGCCTTGCGACCCGCCCCTCCCCTAGACTGCAGCGAAGACCGTGGAAAGTTCAGAAGTCCATGCCGCCCATGCCGCCCATGTCGCCGCCAGCCGCGGGCCGCCGGCCGACCGACTTCGTCGGGACGCTCGGCCACCATCGCCTCGGTGGTGATCAGCAGCGACGGCGACCGAAGCCGCATCCTGCAGCGCCGTGCGCACGACCTTGGTCGGGTCGATGATGCCGGCTGCCACCAGGTCCTTGTACTCGTCCGATCTGCGCGTCGTAGCCGTATTCGTAGGTGTCGGTGCGCAGCACCTCACCGGCGACCACGGCGCCGTCCTTGCCGGCGTTCTCGGCGATCTGGCGCGAGCGGCGCCTGGATCGCGCGGCGCACGATCTCGATGCCGACCTGCTGGTCGGCGTTGTCGGCCTTCAGGCCGGCGAGCTTCACCGAGGCGCGCAGCAGCGCCACGCCGCCGCCCGGGACGATGCCTTCCTCGACCGCGGCGCGGGTCGCATGCAGCGCGTCGTCGACGCGATCCTTGCGCTCCTTCACCTCGACCTCGGTCGAGCCGCCGACGCGGATGACGGCAACGCCACCGGCCAGCTTCGCCAGGCGCTCCTGCAGCTTCTCGCGGTCGTAGTCCGAGGTGGTCTCCTCGATCTGCGCCTTGATCTGCTCGCAGCGGCCGTGTGATGTCGTCCTTCTTGCCGGCGCCGTCGACGATCGTGGTGTTCTCCTTCTCGATCCGCACGATCTTGGCGTGGCCGAGCATCGTCGAGCGTGACGTTCTCGAGCTTGATGCCGAGGTCCTCGCTGATCACCTGGCCGCCGGTCAGGATCGCGATGTCTTCGAGCATCGCCTTGCGGCGATCACCGAAGCCCGGCGCCTTCACGGCGGCGACCTTCAGGCCGCCGCGCAGCTTGTTCACCACCAGGGTCGCCAGCGCCTCGCCCTCGACGTCCTCGGCGACGATCAGCAGCGGACGGCCCGACTGCACCACGGCTTCGAGCAGCGGCAGCATCGGCTGCAGGCCGCGACAGCTTCTTCTCGAAGATCAGGATGTAGGGGTTTTCCATCTCGGCGATCATCTTCTCCGCATTCGTGATGAAATACGGGGAGACGTAGCCGCGGTCGAACTGCATGCCCTCGACGACGTCGAGCTCGGTCTGGATCGCCTTGGCTTCCTCGACCGTGATGACACCCTCGTTGCCGACCTTCTCCATCGCCTTGGCGATCATCTCGCCGATCTCGGTCTCGCCATTGGCGGAGATCGAGCCGACCTGCGCGACCTCGGCCGAGGTCGTGATCTTCTTGGCTGTTCTTCTCGAGGTCCGTCGACGACCACGGCGACGGCCTTGTCGATGCCGCGCTTGAGGTCCATCGGGTTCATGCCCGGCGGCCACGGCCTTGGCACCCTCGCGAACGATGGCCTGGGCCAGCACGGTCGCGGTGGTGGTGCCGTCGCCGGCGATGTCGTTGGTCTTCGAGGCCACTTCGCGCACCATCTGCGCGCCCATGTTCTCGAACTTGTCGGCGAGCTCGATTTCCTTGGCGACGGTCACGCCGTCCTTGGTGATGCGCGGCGCGCCGAAGCTCTTGTCGAGCACGCACGTTGCGGCCCTTCGGGCCCAGCGTCACCTTCACGGCGTCGGCCAGGATGTCGACGCCGCGGATCATACGCTCGCGCGCCGAAGCGCCGAACTTCACGTCCTTAGCAGCCATTGTGTTCTACCTTTGCAAATCGGTTGTCGGTGGTCGTGCGAAGCGGCGCCTCAGGCGGCCTTCTTCGCGGCGGCCGCGCCTTCGAGAATGCCCATGATGTCGGACTCCTTCATGATCAGGAGCTCCTCGCCATCGAGCTTCACCTCGGTGCCGGACCACTTGCCGAACAGGATGCGGTCGCCGGCCTTCACGTCGAGCGGACGGACCTCGCCCTTCTCGTTGATGGTGCCAGCGCCGACGGAGACGACTTCGCCTTCCTGCGGCTTTTCCTTGGCGGTGTCGGGGATGATGATGCCGCCGCGCGGTCTTTTCTTCCGCGTCGACGCGGCGAACGAGAACGCGGTCGTGCAGGGGACGGAAGTTCATGCGGTCCTCTCCTTGAGCTTCTTGTGGATTGCCCCGCTGCGGTGAGCACCGGCGCTGCGTTGGCAGCCGCTTGGCACTCTCATCGAGCAGAGTGCCAATCAACTGGGCCTTCCCGCTCGCGAATGTCCATCATTCATTCGGCACCCTCCGCGCCACGAGCGCGGGAGCGTTCGTCGATCCGACGCCGTTCCTGCCCAGCCAATCTCGTCACCGGCAAGCCGGCGTCGGGACCATGCATCAGAGCTGGAGCACGCTTCGAGCTTTGCAGCCCGCCATCCACATGGCTGGAGCCAACGTCAGTGCTCATTTCCGCGTACCGTTGCGCACAGGGTTGTAGAGCACGCGCTGGTGCACCACGTCTGTGACGGAGAAAGCGTCCGACCTGGCCTGCCCTCTCGCTCACGATCAATCTTCGATTGCGGTGCCCATGCCCCTGCGAAGCGACAGCGTCGCATCGAGGGCAGATGGTTACGGCCGTCTGCGGCGTGACATGAGCCAACGCGACCAAAGCCTCTGGGTTCATCCAACCTGAAGATTGTTCAGCCGCTGTCGTAAGCAGGCTGAGATCCCACTGAAGGCTGCTGCTTCACGGCACGTGAGTCGAACGAGCAAGATTTGCGCATTGCCCGATGATCCTGGCGCAGCACGGTACCCCGAGGTACTGCCGGCACATTTGACGCTGGTGGGGTGTTTCCGCGGATGAAGTGCCTGGTGCGCGACGACGCATGACGCCATGCAACGACACAAGTTGCCGACCGTTGGATGCGCTTGCGCACCTTTTTTTTCGTGAACGTCAGCAGACGCCGCTCTTCCGATGCTCGGCCCATCGTGAGGGATGGAGGTAGGCGGGGGTGACTGCGCGAAAGCAGCAGGTTTTTCGCGTCTTGGATTCAACACCATCCGCCAGGCGGATCGTCAGCAGGAGCCGCCACAATGAGTACCTCCGCCCCGCCGCTCCATCGCATCGCCTTCCTCGGCAACCATCCTCCCCGCATGTGTGGCCTCGCCACCTTCACCGGCGACCTACGGACCGCCGTTGCCGGCGCGGTGCCCAGCGCCGAATGCTTCGTCATGGCGATGTCGGAGGCGGCCGCCAGCCACGCCTATCCGCCGGAGGTCTGGTTTCAGATCCCTGAAAACGACACGCGCGCCTTCGTCCGCGCGGCGGAGTTCCTTGGCGAGGTGAACGCCGACGTCCTCTGCGTCCAGCACGAATACGGCATCTTCGGCGATCGCGACGGGGAGCGCGTCCTGACCCTCCTCGAAGGCGCGACGATGCCCGTGGTCGCGACCTTGCACACCGTGCTGGACCGCCCCACGCGCGGCCAGTTCCGCGTCATGGAGGGCGTCATCCGCCGCGCCAATCGTCTTGTGGTCATGACCGAACGATCGCAGCGGATCCTGACTAGCGTCCACGATGTCCGGGCCGACCGCATCACGGTGATCCCGCACGGCATTCCTGAGATCCCGGCCGACAATCCGCCTGCTGGGCACAAGGTCGAATTCGATGCCGTTGGGCGGACCGTGTTGCTCACCTTTGGGCTGCTGTCGCCAGGCAAGGGCATCGAACAGGCCATCCGCGCCATGCCCGCGATCGTCGCGCACCGGCCGGATGCGCTCTACCTCGTCGTCGGCGCCACCCATCCGAACATTCTGCGGCGCGCAGGCGAGGCGCATCGCGACTCCCTCAAAGCGCTCGCGACGGAGCTTGGCGTCAGCGACCATGTGCGCTTCCTCGACCGCTTCGTCGATTTGCCGACGCTGACTCGCGCCATCGCAGCGGCGGACATCTACCTCACGCCCTATCTGAATGAGGCGCAGAGCGTCTCGGGCACGCTCGCCTACAGCTTCGGCATGGGCAAGGCAGTGGTCTCGACACCCTACTGGCATGCCGCGGAACTGCTGGCCGATGGCCGCGGCGTGCTGGTGCCCTTCGCCGATCCGCCGGCCATTGCCGCCGCGGTTGTGGGGTTGCTTGCCGACCCTGACCGGCTGCAAGCGATGCGTGAGACGGCCTATGCGCTCGGACACGACATGCGGTGGTCGCGCATCGGCGAGCGGTACCGCGAAGTGTTTGACCAGGTGCGACTGGAAGCGTCGCGTCGTGGCAAGCCGCGACAGCTCGCGACCGTGGCGCAAGGCAGGCGGTGTCAGGCGTCGTGGCACCGCTGCGCCGGGGCTTTGCGCCGCAGGGCGGCGCTGTCCCGCCGGTGAGCCTTGCGCATCTCGCGCAACTGCTGGACCCGACCGGCCTCGCGCAGCACGCGACCTTGGCGATCGTCGACCGCGCGCATGGCTATTGTGTCGACGACAATGCCCGCGGGTTGATTCTCGCCACGCAGTTGACCGCCGGCCGCACGGCGCCGCCGCCTGCGGACGACCTGTTCGGCATCACCGCAGCCTTCGTGCAGCACGCCTGGGATGCCGAGACCGGGCGGTTCCGCAACTTCATGGCCTATGATCGTCGCTGGCTGGAAGCCGCCGGTTCCGACGACAGCCACGGCCGCGCGGTCTGGGCGATCGGCACCGTCGCGGCGAAGGCCGCCGACGCGTCGCATCGTGCCTGGGCCTATGGCCTGCTCGAACGGGCCGCGCCGCCGGTGCTCGCGCTGACCTCCCAGCGCGCCTGGGCCTTTGCCCTGCTGGGCATTCTCGAAGGCCTCGCGGCACGGCCGGAGGATCTGCGCCTGGCGCGGCTTGCGGACGACCCTTGCGGAACGACTCTACGATCACCTGCGCGGCAATCGACGCCCAGGCTGGACCTGGTTCGAGGAGATCGTTTCCTACGACAACGCCCGCCTGCCGCAGGCGCTGATCGCCGCCGGCCATCAGGCCGGACGGACGGAATGGGTCACGCTCGGCATCGAGGCGCTCGAATGGCTCTGCCAGACCCAGACCGCCGAGGCCGGGCATTTCCGCCCGATCGGCTCCGAAGGCTTCTGGCGCCGAGGTGGCGAACGCGCGGTATATGACCAGCAGCCGCTTGAGGCTGCCGCCACCATCGGCGCATGCCTCGAAGCCTGGCGCGTGACCGGCGACGGCGCCTGGCTCACCGAGGCCCAGCGCGCCTTCGCCTGGTTTCTCGGCGACAACGACCTTGGGCAGCCGCTGTACGACGCAAGTACCGGCGGCTGCTGCGACGGATTATTGTGTGACCGTGTGAACGGAAACCAGGGTGCGGAATTGACGCTCGCCTTCCTGATGGCTGCGACCGAGCTTCGCGCGGCCCTGGTTGCGGCGGCACCCAGCCTTGCTGCCGGCTTCGTGCAGGTCGCCGAGTGACCGACGGCCATCCTGGCCTCGTGAGGCTGCCGATCCTGATCGAACCCGACCCCGCCCGGGTCATCCTGCGTCCGTTTCTCTCCGCCCTTGATCCGCGGGACCTGCACCGGTCGGACCTGCTGCGCGCGACGCGCCTGATCGACCGGATCCTGGCGATGGACGTGAGCGGCGGTCGAAGCAGAGTTCGCGACGACCCTGCGCGACTTCGGCGCCCGCCATGCCGACCTCGCGACCACCTTCGCCGAGCGCTACGCGCAGATCCGCGACCTGCTGGGCCTTGAGGACGACCCGATCGAGGCGCGGCGATTGCTGATCGGAGCCTTCTTCAGCAATGAGTACAGCTTCCAGTCCACCGCGCTGTTCAACCCGTCGATCGTCCCGCATCCAGACCAGACGGGGCTTGAGGCAGGTGAGCTGCGCTTCGTGATGAGTCTCCGCGCCACCGGCGAGGGCCATATCAGCTCGATCTGCTTCCGCTCCGGCGTCGTCACCGGGGCGGGTGCGATCCGACTTGATGCACCGGGCCGCTTCGCCACGACGCCAAGGCGCAGCACCGCGGCGCGGCTGGCGGATGACTACGATGTCACATTCTCCCCCGGCACGGAGCTGGCCGAGCGCGTGATCTTCCCGATCACCCAGCAGCAGCGCAACGGCATCGAGGATGCGCGCCTGGTTCGCTTCGTGGACGATGACGGCCGCGTTGCCTACTTCGCCACCTATACCGCCTATTCAGGGCGTGAGATCGCGCCCGAGATGCTGCGGACCGACGACTTTCGGCGCTTTTCCTTCGTTCCACTGCGCGGGGATGCGGTCAACAATAAGGGCATGGCGCTGTTCCCGCGCCGCATCGGCGGACGCTACGCGATGCTGGCGCGCTCGGATGGCGAGACGCTGCAGGTGGTCCGCTCCGACGACCTGCATGTCTGGAACGACGCAACGGAGATCCTCGCCGCGGCGGAGCCCTGGGAGTTCGTGCAGATCGGCAATTGCGGCAGCCCGATCGAACTGCCGGAAGGCTGGCTGGTCATCACGCATGGCGTGGGCGCCATGCGTCGCTACTGCATCGGCGCGGCGCTGCTGGACCTGAATGATCCGAGCCGAATGATCGCGCGGCTGCGCAAGCCCATGCTGACGGCGATCGGAGACGAGCGAAACGGCTATGTCCCGAACGTCGTCTATTCCTGCGGCTCGATGGTGCATGCCGGGCAGCTCATCCTGCCGTACGCGGCGTCGGATACCGCCACGCGCTTCGCCGTGATACCCGTGGCGGCGCTGCTCGACGCGATGGGCTGAGCAGGCTCAGCCCATCGGGAGGCACGGGCTGGGGCCGGGGCCGGGATGCAACAGGGCGATGGCCGTACCGGTGATCCATGCCGTGTCGCCTGAGGCAGGCACGAACGCGGCCGTGCCTTGCACCAGGGCGCGACCGTCCAGCGTGGCGTCGTCCGCCAGCGCCACCAGGATATGCTCGCGACTGCCATTCGGCGCGAGCGTGACACCGCCTGCCACGGCAAGCCGCTCCAACACGAAGCGCGGCCCAACCGTCAGCGTCTGCCGTACCGCCTTCGTCGCGGCGCCAATGACAACTCGAGACCTGCCGAGATCGGCGACCGACAGGGCGTCCTCGACCTGTAGCGGGCGTGCCCGGCCATAATCGTAGAGCCGGTACGTGACATCGATTGGATCTTGCACCTCGAGCAGCACCAGACCGGCGCCAATCGCGTGCACGGTACCGGCGGGGATCAGGAAGGTCTCGCCGACGCGAGCCGCATGCCGGTGCATCAGCGAGAGCACCGTGCCATCCGCCGAGGCCGCGCGAAGCACGCTGGCGGTGACCGGTTCCTGGAAGCCGATCCAAACCTTGGCGTCGGGTGTTGCCTCCAGGATGTGCCAGGCCTCGTCCTTGCCGGACGCGAATCTGCCCGACGCCCGTGCAGCCGTGTCCGTCGGATGCACCTGCACCGACAGCGGCGCCGACGTGAAGAGAAGCTTGGCAAGCAAAGGGGGTCCGGTGCGGTCGGCATGGCAGCGTGCGAGGTGGTCGCCGAGGGTCCCGCCTGTCTCGATCTCGCAATTGATGTCACTCAGCCATGCTTCACCTATGGCCGTGCCGCCGGCCATAGGGGCGGCGTCAACCCAGAGACCGCGGTCCCGACGGCCCCAGATTCTCTCGACGAGCGTGGGTTTGATGCGCAACGCAGGATGGCTCATGAGGACCTGCTCTTCTTGAGACTGATGGCATTCGAACGACCTGAGGCACAGCCCACGCGAGGACAGGCATACAGAGGTGCCAGTCATTGAACTCATTTTGGCGGCTGGTCGATCGGTCGGAGCTGTCTCGAAGCGCGACCGCGTGTCGGTGGTCACCTCGCGCCTGCTGGTTGCCGAGGGGCGGCTCGAGCGCAAGGACGAGCACGCCGACGTGCCGATCGTGCATCTCATCGCATCCCGGCTGATCGATCGGTCGGATCTGCTCGCCACGCTGGGCACGATCGATGGCCAGGAGGATGCCGCATGGGCGGAAAAGACGCTGTGACGGGCTGATGAAGTGAGACGGCCGGAGCCGGGACCACGCCAGCCAAAGATGGCGCCGAATTGAGACTTCCGCTGAGACGTGAGTACCGCGGAACGGAGCGAATTGCTGCTGAAATCGCTTGGTCCTTCGAGCAGCCGATATCATGCTCGGCACAGCCACGCGTGGAGGCGGAAGACGATGAGCAAGCGTATGAAGACTTGGGACGTTGATTGCCACTGAGAACTGACCCGGTTTGGGGTGAAGTTGCTGCTGAGAATTGACCCATGTTCGGACGCTAGCCTTGGCCTTTTGGGCGGGGGCAGCGGGAGTGTTGGACATGGCTTTATTGAGCTGTAGAAGTAGCGACTTGATCTGACATTTGTCCGATCTGGCGTGGTGGGTGTCCGCCGGATCGAAACTGTCGGCTGTCGCGGCTAAGCGGCCTTCGACGGGTTTCGTTTTGCGCGCCAGATCGGCGCTGTCGAGGAAGGTCTGCATCGGCGTCTTGCCGTAGCACCATCGCCCCTGATGGGTGCGCTCCTCGTTGTACTCGACGAGCCAGGCATCGAGATCGGCCTGCAGCTCGTCGATCCGTGCGATAGAGCTTCTTGCGGAACGCCACGCGGTAGAACTCGTCGAGCAGCGTCTTGTGGAAGCGCTCGCAGATGCCGTTGGTCTGCGGGCTCCTGGCCTTGGTGCGCGTGTGGTCGATGTTCTCGACGGCGAGATAGAGCTCGTACTCGTGGCGCTCCGGGTTGCCGCAGTACTCGGTGCCGCGATCGGTCAGCACCCGGCTGACCGCGATCTCGTGCTCGTCGAAGAACGGCACCACGCGGTCGTTCAGCAGGTCGGCGGCGGTGATCGGCGTCTTGCGGTCGTAGAGCTTGGCGAAGCCACCTTCGAGTAGGTGTCGATGACGGTCTGCTGGTAGACGCGCCCCACGCCCTTCAGCGTGCCGACGTAGAAGGTGTCCTGGGCCACGCAATAGCCCGGGCACTCGCTCTCGAACTCGCCGTGCGCCTCCTTGTCGAGCTTGGCCTTCTCCAGCGCGGCGACCTGCGCCTCGGTGAGCACGACGCCTCCTGCGCGACCTTGGCCTCGAGCGCCTTCAGCCGCTTCTTCATGGTCTCCAGATCGTGGCGCAGCCACACGCAGCGGACGCCGAAGGGCGAGACCGTCGTGCCGCGCTTCTTCAGCTCGTTGGCCACCGCGCACCTGGCCCCAGGCCGGCTGCTCGATGGCCATCTCGACGACGGCCTCCTCGATCTCCGGGTCGACGCGGTTCTTCAGGATCGGCTTGCGGCGCGTCATCTCCTGCAGCGCCAGGTCGCCGCCCTTCTCGTACAGCTCCTTGAAGCGGTAGAAGCTGTCGCGGCGAATAGCCCATCATCTTGCAGGCCTGGCTCACGCTGCCGAGCTGCTTGGCCAGCTCCAGCAGGCCAACCTTCGCCTTGATCACCTTGCGCTCGGTCATCGTCATCGCAGTCTCTCCGGTGAAACCGGCCGGGCGCTACGCTTCGCCTTTGGCTCCGCGCCCCGGCCTCTGAACCCCACCGCAGAATAGCATCCGTCAGATCAAATTGAGACTTCTACATATACTTTACGCGGTGATATCCGCTGTCGCAGAGTTCCTGAAGAGCCCGTCGCTACGCACCTCCGCGACGCGAGTTGCCTGCATAAGCTCGCCATGGATATCCTGCAGAACGTTGACCGTGCAGCAACCCAAGCCACCTGTCCGATTTGATGGGGGCAACTCCAGGGGGCAACTCCACCCCGCATCAACCGACGAGCAGCAATTCAAGATGTCTGCGTGTCCCCGATTTGAACCTGCGAACGGGCCCCTGGCAGGCACGTCTGCGCTTATGGCGGATCGAGGCGCGTTCGGTATAAGTGGGTATGTGCCGATCCCCCTCCCTTTTCTGGAACTCCGCCCTTGCCGGAGCGCGGCGCCGTGAGGGCGCGCAAGGCGGCGGGCGGCGATGCCTGCGCGTCGGGCGGCTGATCGGGGCGATGAACCGGGAGCAGGGAGACCCGGTGACGGCGACCGACCTGCGGCACGACCTGATCGGGAATGGAGGGGGCCATCGTCATGGTGGCCGAAGGCCCGGGTGGCGCGCTCATCGGCTATGTCACGGCGCATCCGACCTATGAGACGGGGCACGCCGAGCATGGGCTGTATGTGGGCGACCTGTATGTCGCGCCGGATCATCGGCGCCAGGGCGTCGCCCGCGCGCTGCTTGCCGCTCTCGCACGGCAGGGGCTTGCGCGGGGGGCGCGGCATCTCTGGCTGACCGCGAAGCCGGGGAACGCCGCCGCCCACGCCTTCTATCGCCGTCTCGGCGGCCATGGCGAGACCGTCATCGCCTTCGCGGTGGTGAAGCAGGACTTCCTCAACCTCGCCGCCGAGCCGCCGCGCTGACAATGGCCATGCGCCACACCCGGGGCGACGCGACCGTCGCGGCGTTCTACATCTTCGGCGGCGCCGCGCGGGGCATCCCGCCAGGCGCCGCGATCGACACCCTCGTTGCCGAGGCCGAGACATGACCACGCTGCGCAGCCGCGCCATCGACACGCTGACGGAAGAGGAAGCCGCGGCCGAACTCGCCGCCCTCGCCGCCGAGATCGCCCATCACGACGCGCTCTATCACGGCAGGGGACGCGCCGGAGATCACCGATGCCGACTACGACGCGCTGGTGCTGCGCAACCGTGGCATCGAGGCGCGCTTCCCGGCCCTGATCCGCGAAAGACAGCCCATCGCGCCGCGTCGGTGCCGCCACCACCGAGGGCTTCGCCAAGTCGCGCCATGGCGAGCCGATGCTGTCGCTGAACAACGTCTTCCTCGGAGGGCGAGTTCGCCGAGTTCTGCGCCTCGATCCGGCGCTTCCTCGGCCTGGCGCCCGAGGAACCCCTGCGCTTCGTGGCGGAACCCAAGATCGACGGCCTGTCGATCAACCTGCTGTATGAGAACGGCGCCTTCATCAAGGGTGCCACGCGCGGCGACGGCACCGAGGGCGAGGACGTCACGGCGAACCTGCTCACCCTCCCCACGCCTGCCCCGCCGCCTGCACGCGCCCTTCCCCGCCCGCATCGAGATCCGCGGCGAGGTCTTCATGGACAAGGAGGACTTCGAGGCGTTTCGCGCACCGCAGGAGAAGGCCGCCGCCGACCGCGAGGCAGCGCCGCGCGCGCGGCGAGAAGCTTGGGCGACGCGTCATCGTCCCGGCCAATCCGCGCAATGCGGCGGCGGGGTCGGTGCGGCAGCTCGATGCGCGAATCACCCGTCCCGTCCACTCAAGCTGTTCGCCTATGCCATGGGCGCGACCAGCGAGCCGCCGTCCGAGAGCCATCACGCGTTCCTCCAACGCCTCGAGCATTGGGGATTTGCGCCAGTTGCCGTCCGGCTGCCTCGATACCGAGCAGGAGGCCGCCGCCTTCCAGGCCGGCATTGGTGAGCAGCGCGCGGCGCTGCCCTACGACATCGACGGTGTCGTCTACAAGCTTGATCGGATCGACTGGCAGCGGCGCCTGGGCTTCGTCGGTCGCGCGCCACGTTGGGCTGTGGCGTGGGAAATTCCCTGCGACAGGCGACCACGGTGCTGCGCGACATCGAGATCCAGGTCGGCCGCGCCCCTTCGCCGGCAGGACGCTGGTCTTCACCCGGCACGCTTGAGACCATGTCGCGCGACGAGGCCGAGGCGCAGGCCGAGCGCCTGGGGCGGCGAAGGTCACGAAGTCGGTATCGAAGAAGACCGATTTCGTCGTGGTCGGCGCCGATGCCGGATCGAAGGCGACCAAGGCCGCCGAACTCGGCCTGCGCATCCTGACCGTTCAGCGGACTACCGCGCCATGTCCGGCATGTAGCTCGGCAATCAGCGCGACGTAATCGCGGTCCGGGAGCCCGTTAGCTCTTCCTGGTGCACACCGATCGACATTGCGGAGCAATGCCGATGAGTCGATGCCGGCGGGCGGCTGCCGGGCCGCTGTCGCCTGTCCCGGCCTGCACCCTCGCGGTGCCCGCACAACGGAGACCGCCCCGCATGGAAATCGCGAGTTCACCGCCATCGCCACCGCCACCGGCGCCTGGAACGGCCACACTGCCTCCGATGACGGCATCGTTTCCTGTGTACCTGTCGGTGCCCGAGCGCGGCCCGGCAAGCCGAACAACCGCGACGCCCGAACAACGTCCGTTCGCCGCCGGCTACGCCGCCTGCTTCGGTGGCGCGCTCGACTTCATCGGTCGCCAGCACAAGGCGCTACCTGCTGTGTGTCTATCACCGCCGCCGTGTCGATCGGCCGCGAGGGTGGCGGCTTCGGCCTCGCTGTCACGCTGAAGGTCGAGGACCCCTCCATTCCCCAGGCGACGCTCGAAGCCCTGGCGAAGGAAAAGCGCATGAGAAGATCTGCCCCTACTCCCACGCCACGCGCGGCAATGTGGATGTGACGCTGGCCATCCACGGGGCGTAGCGGAGGCATCGCGCGGCGCGCGAACTGCGCCCGCCCCATGACGCAGGAGAGGCCGGCGCCGCGCCGCTCCGGGCCATTGATCACCGATCCTGACCATCCCATCAGGCCAATGCGTTGGACGAATGGGGCATGGGTGGCGAATCTCCATCCGCCCATGCCCGTCGATCCCAGCCTGCTCTCCTGGTCACCCTCCTGGCCTGCCTGCTGCTCGTGCTGACGCCGGGGCCGGACATGGCCTTCGTGCTCTGGCCCGCGACGCCTGTCGGGCGGGGCAGCGGCGCGGCTGGGCGACAGTTGTGTTTTACCGCGCCTCGGGCGCACATCCTCGCCGCCGCGGCCGGCGTGGCGGCGTTGGTCGCCGCCAATCCGGTGCTGTTCACCGCGCTGCGGGTGATCGGCGCGCTGGAATTCTGCTGTGGCTCGGCTTCCACGCCATCCGCGCCGCACTCAGCGGGCATGGTGGTCTGCTGGGATGCGCGCGATCATCTACGTCGCTGTTCGCCGCCTGGCGGCAGGGCTTCCTGACCAACCTGCTGAACCCCAAGGTCGGGTTGTTCTTCCTCGCCTTCGTGCCGCTGTTCGCGTACCCGGCACGCAGCGCGCCCTGGGTGCAGATGTTGATCCTGGGTCCGCTGCTGCCGCTGATCTCCGTCCCCGTCTTCGCCGCGGCGCCGATCGCCGGTGCCGCGCGCATCGCCGACCGGTTGCGCGCATCCTCCGCCGGGCGCTGGCTGGATGGCGCGGCCGGGACACTGTTCCTCGGCCTGCAGGCCCAACTGGCGGGCGCGCCGCGGTAGCGCCCGCCCCCATCAGGCCGCGAACAACGCCTCCAGCCCTGCCCGCATCATCGCCACCGGATCGCGCCCCCGGCCCGCGGCTGACGCTCGCGATGCCGGCCTGCCCGGCAGCACGACATGCGCGCCCGGGACTAGTGCGGAATCCACCGGCACCAGCCCGTCATTCGGGCCTAGCCACGCTTCTCCGATCCCAGCCGCTGCACGGCGCCCAGGTGCAGGCGCTCGCGCCCGCGCGCCTGCCTCCTCCAGCTCCATCGCCAGGCAGGCAACCGGCAGGGCGGCGACCAGCCGCTGATCGAGCCTCCGCCGCCGCCATCCAACTGCGCGCGCCGAGGTGACCGGTCCCGCCGCCTTCCTCCGTTCCGATCCCTCAGCAGCCGCGGCCGCCCCCCGGCGGCAGCCTCCAGCGGGGCCTGGGGCGCGACCACCACATCGGCGACCGGACTGCCATAGAAGGACGACTGCATCGCCCAGGCCCCAGCGCAGCGCCCTGCGCCGCCGGATCCAGCAAGGCCGCCAAGGCCTCCAACCCACCCTGCTGTGGGCAATCACCAGCGCCGGCGCAGGTCGCGAGGATCCCGCCCGCAGTCGCGCGGCATTGGCGGACACCGATTTCGCATGCGCAACTTCTACCACCGAGCAACGGCACCTGCCTCCCGAAGCGATGCGCCGCCCAGGGCTGCATGTATTCAGCCCGAAGGGATCGAAGCCGCGCGACATCGCCGAGCAGGCCATAGACGAGCAAGGACACGCTGGCCGGCAACATCATCGCGCCACACCAGCGGCCGATGCCCCGCATCGGGCAGGAGCGCAACGGCGCGACCGCGCCCAACCCATCCGTCGGCCAGGACGCGACAGCGCGCCGAGCGCAAAGCCAGGGCGCCGATGGCGGCGCCGCGATTGAGGCAGCAAAGGCCTCGGGGGAGAGAACTCCCCCGATCCGGGCCCCCATCGGCGTTGAACGCAACGTCGATGGGACCGGGCCCCCCTCCTTTTTCTGTCCCTGGCGGCCGCCTTCACAGGGGGAGCGCAGGCGGCGCGCAGCCAGGTCGCCGTGACCCGCGTCCACTGCGGTGCGACCTCCCGCCATACCGCGGGCGTCGTACGCATTCAACCAGTCCCGCTCGGCGACCGTCAGCAGCGCGGGTCGATCAGCGCACGATCGAACGGCGCGAGCGTCGAGCGTCTCGAAGGCCAGGAACGGCCGGTTCACCCGCTGCACAATTCGGCGGGCACCCACCAACAGCAGGTTCTCCAACCGGATGCCGTCTACCCGCCCGCCCGCCGCATAGAAGCCGGGCTCATCCGACAGGATCATCCCTGGCGCGACGGCACCACCTTCGCCGCACGACTGAAGGTCGACCGGGCCCTCATGCGACCGACAGGAAGACCCGACCCCGTGTCCGGTGCCATGGTCGTAGTCGAATCCGGCCTCCCACAGCGGCGCCGCGCAGCGCATCCAGATGCGGCCCCGCCACGCCTGCCGGGAAGCGCGCCGGTCGCCAGCGCGATATGGCCCTGCATGACGCGCGTGTCACCCGATCCTTGATCACCGCCGGCGCCGCCCCGGCCGGTCCACAGCGTGCGCGTGATATCCGTCGTGCCATCGAGGAACTGCCCGCCGGAATCGATCAGATAGACCTCATCCGGCGCCGATGCCGCGATCGGTGACTTCGGCGTCACCCGGTAGTGCACGATCGGCGCCGTGTTCGCCGGCGCCGGAGATGGCGGGAAAGGTATTCCGCGCGGAAAAGCGCGACCTCGCCGGCGGAAGCGCCAGCAGCTGCGCCGGCCGACGCCATCTCGGTCAGCCCGCCCTTCGGCGCTTCGCTGGCGAACCAGCACAGGAAGCGCGCCATCGCCGCGGCGTCGCGCCGATGCGCGGCGCGCGCGCCGTCGCGCTCCACCGGATTCTTGCAGGCGCGCGGCAGGCGGCAGGGGTCCTCGCCGGCCTGAGTTCGGCGCCCGCCTCGCGCAGCCAATGGGTGAACCAGGCGGCGTGGCCTCGGCGTCGATGCGCACGCGCTGGCCGCGCAGGCGCATCCAGCGCGCAGGGCAATTCCTCGCGCGGCCGCACCACCACCTGGTTGCCGAGATGCATGCGCGTCTCCGCGCCGACCTTCTCGGCGCCATGAACAACTCGACCCGCGCATCGGCATGCAGCAGCGCGACGCCCAGCGCGAGCGGCGTATGCGCCGAGGTCGCCGCCACGGATGTTCAGCAGCCAGGCCGCCGAATGCGGATCGGCGAGCACCGCCGCCGCCTCGCCCGCCTCGCGCAGCGCGGCGGCCGCCTCGGCCCGCTTGTCGGCGGAGGATTGGCCGGCATAGGCCAGCGGATGCGGCACCGCCGGCGCCATCGGCGGCGGCGGGCCGGTCGGTCCAGGCGGCATCGAGCGGATTGGCGGCCAGCGGCACCAGATGCACGCCCGGGCGCGGCCGAGCCGCTCGATCGCCGGCACCGATATGCAGCCAGGGGTCGTAGCCGATGGCGAGGTCCTGGGCATGCGCCTTCAGCCAGGCGCTCGCCGGCTCTTCCGTGATGTGCCGGCATTCCCAGAGCGCGGGTCGGTCTGGTCGCGCGACCTGCAGGGTGTAGCGCCCATCGGTGAACACGGCCGCGCGGTCCGGCAGCACGATCGCCATGCCGGCCGAGCCGGTGAAGCCGGTCAGCCAGGCCAGGCGCTCGCCCGAGGGCGGGACGTATTCGCCCAGATGCTCGTCCGAGCGAGGGATGATGAAGCCCTGCACCCCGGCCTCGGCGAGGCGGGCGCGAAGCGCGGCGAGGCGTTCGGTCGGTGACAGGGCTGTGATCCTCGTTACCGCGTTGTTGCATGTATCCACAGGAAGCTACGCGTTTGCGGCATGGCTCATACGTGACCTTGGCGCATCACCTGTGGCCCGTGCGCACCTAGATTGCGCTCGCGAAGGTTGGCGTCCCGATGACGGGGCGCCGCCCAGACCAAGGACACTTATCATGGACGACCGTTTCACCAAGGCCGAGGCCGCTCTGCTGATGCCCGACACCACCGCCGCCTCCCGCCGCGAGACCGATGCCGAGGCGATCCGCCTGGCCGCCGTCGCCGCGCGTGACGAAGCCGTTGCCGCCTGGATCCTGGGCGGCCTGCGCGCGCACGATCCGCCTCGTGGCCTCCCTGCCGCGCGCGCATCGCCACCTACAACGCGCTGCGCGGCCTGTCGGACCGCGAACTGCGCGACATCGGCATGAACCGCTTCGACATCGGCCGCGTCTTCGAGCCGAACTTCAATCCGCGCCCGGCGAATGACGCCGGCCGGCAGCCCTCCCCGGGCTGCCTGACGCGCGGCGGGGCCGCGGCATCGCCCCTCTCGCCGCGGCCCCACCCCTTCCGCGCCGGCCAGCGCTCCTTCGACGGCGCGGCCGCCGCGTGGCAGCCATGCCGCAGCATCGGTTGCGGCAACGCGGCACGGCGGCTGAGCATGGCATCATGCCCGCCGCCGCCTGGATCATCGTCCTTCTCCGCCGCCGCCTCGGTCTCGCTGTCGCTCGGCGCGCGCCAGACCTTCGGCCTGTTCCTGCTGCCGCTCGGCAGTCGAGCACGGCATCGCGCGCCACGGTGCTCGGCGCGTCGGTCGCCATCCACAACCTGATCTGGGGCATCGGCCAACCCTTCGCCGGCGCACTGGCGGACCGCATCGGCACCGGGCGCGTGGCGCTGACGGCGCGGCCATCTACGCCGTCGGGCTGCTGATGCCGGCGATCATCCCTCCGCGGCGACGCTGATCATCGGCATCGGCATCCTCACCGGCCTCGGCACCGCCGCGGCCGGTGCGGGCACCGTGCTCGGGCCGTCGCGCGGGCGGTGCCGGAACACCGGCGCGGCGATGCGCTGGGTCTCGCCTCGGCCGGCGGATCGGTCGGCCAGGCGGCGATGGTGCCCTTTCGCGCAATGGGGCATCGAGTCCGGCGGCACCTCCTTCGCCTTCACCCTGCTCGCCTCGACCATGCTGCTCGCGCTGGTGATCTGCCCGCGACTGGAATGGAAGGCGCCGATCCGCGTCGGCAACGCCATGCCGGTGGGCATCGCCGGCCTGCCGGCGCTCGCGCGCCGGGCGCTGGCCGATCGCGACTTCGCGCTGCTGACGCTCGGCTTCTTCGCCTGCGGCTTCCAGCTGGCCTTCCTGACCGTGCATCTGCCGGCGCATCTGGCGCTGTGCGGCCTGCCGACCGGGCTTGGCGTGACCGCGCTGATGCTGATCGGGCTGTTCAACATCCCCGGTTCCTGGCTGTGCGGGCGGCTCGGCAACGTCATCCGGCCGGAGGTCGCGCTTGGCGGCATCTATCTGCTGCGCACCATTCTCGTCGCGATCTTCGCCGCCACGGTGCCGACCGAATGGGGCACCATGATCTTCGCCGCGGCGATGGGCTTCATCTGGCTTGGCACCGTCCGCTCGACCTCGACGGCGATCGCGCGGCGCTTCGGCGTGGCCGATCTCGGCGCGCTGTATGGCGTGTGCTTCCTGTCGCATCAGGTCGGCGGGTTCCTCGGCGCCGGGGCGGGCGCGATCGTGGTGGATATGACCGGGTCCTACGCCGCCTTCTGGCCGGTGATGCTGGCGGTCGGTGCTGCTGGCGATCGTCAGCAACTGGGCGACGCGGGCGCCGCGGCTTGGCGCCGGCATGATGACCCGGCGGCGCGGCGGCACTTCCCCTGCGGCGCTGGCATCGCTGGCGATGCATGGCGAAGGCGACCAAGCTCCCCTATTTCGCCCGGTCGATGCTCCTTCCCGTCCCGGCGCCGGCGCGCGCGGTGGCTGCCCGGCCGACTTCCCGCGCCCGGCGAACCGCCCTGACCTGCGCCTGCTCGGCCAGGCCGCCCTGTCCGGCACCGTCTGGGGCAGCGGCACCTATACCAACGACAGCCGGGCCGCCGCGCGGCGATCCACGCCGGGGCCATCCCGGTGACCGGCGGCAGCGTGACCGTCACGCCCGCGCCCGGCCAGCAGGCCTACCAGGGCAGCACGGCGGACGCATCGCCACCGAGGATTACGGGCCCTGGGCCGGGTCCTTCACCGTGGCCGCCGCCGGGACCTCCGCCGCCACCGTGGTCCGGGCGAAATCCGCCCGGCCGACTTCCAGAACCGCTCCGCGCCACTGTCCTGCACCTGCAGCGCCGATGCCGCGATGGCCGGCATGGTCTGGGGCAGCGGCCCCTACACCACCGACAGCCGCATCTGCCGCGTGCGGCGGATGCCGGCGAGCGTTTCCCGATCACCGGCGGCACCGTGAAACTCGTAGCCGCAGCCTGGGTGGAGGCCAATGCCGGCATGCTGCCAACGGCGTCCACCATGTTCAAGCCTCGGCCCCTGGGGCGCGTCCTTCATCTTCCAGTCGCCGAAGTGACCGGCGCGGGCATGCCGGGCGGCGACGCGCCGCGCATTCCCAACGAAGCCAACACCCCTAGCATCGGACCGGGTCCAGGGAAGGAAACCGGCCGATGCAACTCGGCCTGTTCATGATGCCGCTGCACCCGCCGCACCGGCCGCTGCACGAGACCCTGGCCGAGGACACCGAGAAATCCCTCCTCGCCGACCGGCTCGGTTTCAACGAATTGTGGGTCGGCGAGCATTTCTCCGCCAGTTCCGAACCCATCGCCTCCCCGCTGATGTTCATGGCCGGGCTGATCCACCGCACGCGGCTGACCTTCGGCACCGGCGTGGTCAACCTGCCCAACCACCACCCGGCCATCGTCGCCGCCGAGATCGCGCAGTTCGACCACATGTCGGGCGGGCGGCTGATGTTCGGCATCGGGTCTGGCGGCCTGCCCTCGGATTCCGAGATGTTCGGCGACCTCGCCGCCGGCCGAGCGCGGCAAGCGGATGATCGAGGCCGTCGCCACCATCCAGGCGATCTGGGCGCAGGACCCGCCCTATGACATCCCCGGCGCGACCTGGCCGATCAGGCTGGCGCGCACCGTCTCGCCCGACTACGGCGTCGGCTTCATGCCCAAGCCGTTCCAGAAGGGCGGGCCATCCATCCATGTCTCGGCGCGCAGCGCGGACAGCCAGGGCGTGACTGTCGCGGCCGCGCGCGGTAGGGGCGTGATCAGCGCCAATTTCGTCGCGCACCGCGTGATCGCCGGGCATTGGCGCGGCATGGCGGACGGGATGGAAAAGGCCGGACGCCCGGTCGACGGGTCGGAACTGGCGCGTCGCGCGCAACTTCGTCATCGCCGCCAGCGATGCCGAGGCCCGGGCCCGCGCCGACGGCGCCCGAAAGCGCCACACGGTACTATTACGACTACCTCGGCAGCACTCGCGAAGCGCGCCGGCCTCGGCGCCACCATGACGCCGCGCGAGGACATGGACCCGGCGACCGCGACGCCCGAGGACATGATCGAGGCCTGCGTCATCGCCGGCAGCCCGGCGACGGTGCTCGACCGGCTGGTGGCGCTGCGCGAGGAGGTCGGTCCGTTCGGGCATCTGCTGATGGCCGGGCCTCGACTGGTCGGGCGTGAACGCGGCGTGGGAAGCGGAGACGATGAGGCGGCTGGCGCAGGAGGTGATGCCGAAGCTGCGGCAACATGCGGCGGCGACCGTCAAGGCGGCGGAGTGACCGGCTGCCCGCCCCTGCTGACCTTCGGCGGGCCGCGCCGACCGCCCACCGGGCTGCGGGTTCACGGGCCGGCGGCTAGCTCCGCCGGTCGCCGATGGTATTTCCGGGTACTGACCCCAGGTGCCGAACTGAAACGCTGATCTGGGTTGCCTACGGCGCCTGGCTGCTCTGTGTCCAACAGCCTGGCGGTGATCGCCTTCCATCACGACAAGCGCATGGCCCGCCTGGGCGGATGGCGCATCCCGGAGCAGACCCTGCTCACCCTGGCCCTGGTCGGTGGGTCGCCAGGAGCGCTGCTCGCGCGCAGCGTGTTTCGCCACAAGACGCGCGAGCAAGCAACCCTTCAGTGGGCGGCTCGCTCGCCATCTTCGGCCTGCACTTCTTCACGCTGGCCGCGCTCGGCGTGTACGGCCTGCAGGCAATTGGTTGCGCCCTGGGTGCGGTGACTAGCTGCCCGGCGGCGTTGGAGCGACCTCCGGCGCGCTTCGGCTCGCGGAACCTTCCCCAGCCCGTTGTCTTCCCGAGCCTGCTCAACCGGCCGGATGATTCCGCCGGATCGAGGCCCGCCGTAACCGCCGCTCTAACCTCCGTCCCGCGATCTCGAGGACGCATGCCGATCGGTTCAGCGGCGCCCCCATCCAGGGCATGCAGCGCGCGACGGAGCAGCTCCACCGCGCCCGCCGCCGTCATCGCCAACCCGGTGCCGGAAACGGCGCCACGGCAGGCGGACCCCTCTCCCGCGCCACCGGCGACCAGGGGCCGACCGCAGCCCAGGCCAGCGGCGACCTGGAAAGCGCCATGGCCGGCGCTGATCCAGCGCAGCGCGCGCCTATCGAGGCGAATGCCAAGGCCCTGGAGAGCAACGACGCCATCCGGCGCCGCGCGATCAGCCTCGGCGCCTGAGCACCAGCGTCGTCCACGGCCCGACATCGATGCGCCGTTCCATCACCAGCCCCTGCCGCCGATGCGCCGCCGGCACCATCCGCACCTGGGTGCCGAGCGACCCCGCCAGGATCGCCGTCCCGCGCGGCGCCAGGTGCAGCGCCAGGTCC
>CAVSZN010000044.1:0-132146 GCA_963732425.1 uncultured Alphaproteobacteria bacterium | reverse complement strand
CCAGTGCCCGTGAGCCTGACTCACCGTCCAATGCCGCCGCCGACGCACCATTCACCGACGCGCCCGCACCCGCTGATGACCGCCGCCGTCGACCCACTCGGCGTTCCGCTGGACGCCGTCGATGTGCCTGCCACCACGCCTGTCGACCCATTGGCAACGGTTCCGGCCGATGCGCACGACGACGAACAGGATGACGTGGATGAGTTCACCGCATTCACCCACACCGCCACTGTGACCCCCACCGCATCGGACGCCACCCTGCCACTCCTGCCACTGCCACCCCTGACCCCGCTGCACCGTTGACGTCACCGTCGGATCCGTTCGCAGCCATCGTGGACGATGCACCGCCAGAGGATGACGGCGATGCGTTTGATGCATTCGCAGCGGCACCGGCACCGTCACCGTCACCAGCCACCGACGAGCCATCGGCCGATGCACCCGCCACCGACGCAGCGATCGAGCCACTGACAGCACACGACGTGGACGTTGACGTTGACGACGAGGAGGACGAATTTGACGGGTTTGAGTCAGCGGTGTCATCGTCACCGGCGGCCACTACTGCTCCAGCCGATGCACCACCCTCCGTGCCGGCTGACGATACCATGACTGCCGCATCCACTGCCAGTGCGACCAGTGTGCTCGATGCTGCTGCCGCCACTCCCGCCCACGACACTGACACGTCATCAGCGCAGTATGACCCATTGGCGGCGCTCGATGCGACTGACGATGCGTCGGCCGATGTGCAGCTAGATGCTAACGCTGACGCTGACGCTGACGCTGACGACGACGACGACGACGAGTTCGCTGCGTTCACATCGACCAGTGCCCGTGAGCCTGACTCACCGTCCCGTGCCGCCGCCGATGCACCATTCACCGACGCGCCCGCACCCGCTGCTACCGCCGCCGTCGACCCACTGGCGTCGCTGGATGCCGTCGATGTGCCTGCCACCACGCCTGTCGACCCATTGGCAACGTTCACGGCCGATGCGCACGACGACGAACAGGATGACGTCGATGAGTTTACCGCATTCACCCACACCGCCACTGTGACCCCCACCGCATCGGACGCCACTGCCACTCCTGCCACTGCCACCCCTGACCCCGCTGCACCGTTGACGTCACCGTCGGATCCGTTCGCAGCCATCGTGGACGATGCACCGCCAGAGGATGACGGCGATGCGTTTGATGCATTCGCAGCGGCACCGGCACCGTCACCGTCACCAGCCACCGACGAGCCATCGGCCGATGCACCCGCCACCGACGCAGCGATCGAGCCACTGGCAGCACACGACGTGGACGTTGACGTTGACGACGAGGAGGACGATTTGACGGGTTTGAGTCAGCGGTGTCATCGTCACCGGCGGCCACTACTGCTCCAGCCGATGCACCACCCTCCGTGCCGGCTGACGATACCATGACTGCCGCCACCACTGCCAGTGCGACCAGTGTGCTCGATGCTGCTGCCGCCACTCCCGCCCACGACACTGACACGTCATCAGCGCAGTATGACCCATTGGCGGCGCTCGATGCGACTGACGATGCGTCGGCCGATGTGCAGCTAGATGCTAACGCTGACGCTGACGCTGACGCTGACGACGACGACGACGACGAGTTCGCTGCGTTCACATCGACCAGTGCCCGTGAGCCTGACTCACCGTCCCGTGCCGCCGCCGATGCACCATTCACCGACGCGCCCGCACCCGCTGCTACCGCCGCCGTCGACCCACTGGCGTCGCTGGATGCCGTCGATGTGCCTGCCACCACGCCTGTCGACCCATTGGCAACGTTCACGGCCGATGCGCACGACGACGAACAGGATGACGTGGATGAGTTCACCGCATTCACCCACACCGCCCACCGTGACCCCCACCGCATCGGACGCCACTGCCACTCCTGCCACTGCCACCCCTGACCCCGCTGCACCGTCGACGTCACCGTCGGATCCGTTCGCAGCCATCGTGGAGCGATGCACCGCCAGAGGATGACGGCGATGCGTTTGATGCATTCGCAGCGGCACCGGCACCGTCACCGTCACCAGCCACCGACGAGCCATCGGCCGATGCACCCGCCACCGACGCAGCGATCGAGCCACTGGCAGCACACGACGTGGACGTTGACGTTGACGACGAGGAGGACGAATTTGACGGGTTTGAGTCAGCGGTGTCATCGTCACCGGCGGCCACTACTGCTCCAGCCGATGCACCACCCTCCGTGCCGGCTGACGATACCATGACTGCCGCCACCACTGCCAGTGCGACCAGTGTGCTCGATGCTGCTGCCGCCACTCCCGCCCACGACACTGACACGTCATCAGCGCAGTATGACCCATTGGCGGCGCTCGATGCGACTGACGATGCGTCGGCCGATGTGCAGCTAGATGCTAACGCTGACGCTGACGCTGACGCTGACGACGACGACGACGACGAGTTCGCTGCGTTCACATCACCAGTGCCCGTGAGCCTGACTCACCGTCCCGTGCCGCCGCCGATGCACCATTCACCGACGCGCCCGCACCCGCTGCTACCGCCGCCGTCGACCCACTGGCGTCGCTGGATGCCGTCGATGTGCCTGCCACCACGCCTGTCGACCCATTGGCAACGTTCACGGCCGATGCGCACGACGACGAACAGGATGACGTGGATGAGTTCACCGCATTCACCCACACCGCCACTGTGACCCCCACCGCATCGGACGCCACTGCCACTCCTGCCACTGCCACCCCTGACCCCGCTGCACCGTTGACGTCACCGTCGGATCCGTTCGCAGCCATCGTGGACGATGCACCGCCAGAGGATGACGGCGATGCGTTTGATGCATTCGCAGCGGCACCGGCACCGTCACCGTCACCAGCCACCGACGAGCCATCGGCCGATGCACCCGCCACCGACGCAGCGATCGAGCCACTGGCAGCACACGACGTGGACGTTGACGTTGACGACGAGGAGGACGAATTTGACGGGTTTGAGTCAGCGGTGTCATCGTCACCGGCGGCCACTACTGCTCCAGCCGATGCACCACCCTCCGTGCCGGCTGACGATACCATGACTGCCGCCACCACTGCCAGTGCGACCAGTGTGCTCGATGCTGCTGCCGCCACTCCCGCCCACGACACTGACACGTCATCAGCGCAGTATGACCCATTGGCGGCGCTCGATGCGACTCGACGATGCGTCGGCCGATGTGCAGCTAGATGCTAACGCTGACGCTGACGCTGACGCTGACGACGACGACGACGACGAGTTCGCTGCGTTCACATCGACCAGTGCCCGTGAGCCTGACTCACCGTCCCGTGCCGCCGCCGATGCACCATTCACCGACGCGCCCGCACCCGCTGCTACCGCCGCCGTCGACCCACTGGCGTCGCTGGATGCCGTCGATGTGCCTGCCACCACGCCTGTCGACCCATTGGCAACGTTCACGGCCGATGCGCACGACGACGAACAGGATGACGTGGATGAGTTTACCGCATTCACCCACACCGCCACCGTGACCCCCACCGCATCGGACGCCACTGCCACTCCTGCCACTGCCACCCCTGACCCCGCTGCACCGTTGACGTCACCGTCGGAATCCGTTCGCAGCCATCGTGGACGATGCACCGCCAGAGGATGACGGCGATGCGTTTAATGCATTCGCAGCGGCACCGGCACCGTCACCGTCACCAGCCACCGGACGAGCCATCGGCCGATGCACCCGCCACCGACGCAGCGATCGAGCCACTGGCAGCACACGACGTGGACGTTGACGTTGACGACGAGGAGGACGAATTTGACGGGTTTGAGTCAGCGGTGTCATCGTCACCGGCGGCCACTACTGCTCCAGCCGATGCACCACCCTCCGTGCCGGCTGACGATACCATGACTGCCGCCACCACTGCCAGTGCGACCAGTGTGCTCGATGCTGCTGCCGCCACTCCCGCCCACGACACTGACACGTCATCAGCGCAGTATGACCCATTGGCGGCGCTCGATGCGACTGACGATGCGTCGGCCGATGTGCAGCTAGATGCTAACGCTGACGCTGACGCTGACGCTGACGACGACGACGACGACGAGTTCGCTGCGTTCACATCGACCAGTGCCCGTGAGCCTGACTCACCGTCCCGTGCCGCCGCCGATGCACCATTCACCGACGCGCCCGCACCCGCTGCTACCGCCGCCGTCGACCCACTGGCGTCGCTGGATGCCGTCGATGTGCCTGCCACCACGCCTGTCGACCCATTGGCAACGTTCACGGCCGATGCGCACGACGACGAACAGGATGACGTGGATGAGTTCACCGCATTCACCCACACCGCCACTGTGACCCCCACCGCATCGGACGCCACTGCCACTCCTGCCACTGCCACCCCTGACCCCGCTGCACCGTTGACGTCACCGTCGGATCCGTTCGCAGCCATCGTGGACGATGCACCGCCAGAGGATGACGGCGATGCGTTTGATGCATTCGCAGCGGCACCGGCACCGTCACCGTCACCAGCCACCGACGAGCCATCGGCCGATGCACCCGCCACCGACGCAGCGATCGAGCCACTGGCAGCACACGACGTGGACGTTGACGTTGACGACGAGGAGGACGAATTTGACGGGTTTGAGTCAGCGGTGTCATCGTCACCGGCGGCCACTACTGCCCCAGCCGATGCACCACCCTCCGTGCCGGCTGACGATACCATGACTGCCGCCACCACTGCCAGTGCGACCAGTGTGCTCGATGCTGCTGCCGCCACTCCCGCCCACGACACTGACACGTCATCAGCGCAGTATGACCCATTGGCGGCGCTCGATGCGACTGACGATGCGTCGGCCGATGTGCAGCTAGATGCTAACGCTGACGCTGACGCTGACGCTGACGACGACGACGACGACGAGTTCGCTGCGTTCACATCGACCAGTGCCCGTGAGCCTGACTCACCGTCCCGTGCCGCCGCCGATGCACCATTCACCGACGCGCCCGCACCCGCTGCTACCGCCGCCGTCGACCCACTGGCGTCGCTGGATGCCGTCGATGTGCCTGCCACCACGCCTGTCGACCCATTGGCAACGTTCACGGCCGATGCGCACGACGACGAACAGGATGACGTGGATGAGTTCACCGCATTCACCCACACCGCCACTGTGACCCCCACCGCATCGGACGCCACTGCCACTCCTGCCACTGCCACCCCTGACCCCGCTGCACCGTTGACGTCACCGTCGGATCCGTTCGCAGCCATCGTGGACGATGCACCGCCAGAGGATGACGGCGATGCGTTTGATGCATTCGCAGCGGCACCGGCACCGTCACCGTCACCAGCCACCGACGAGCCATCGGCCGATGCACCCGCCACCGACGCAGCGATCGAGCCACTGGCAGCACACGACGTGGACGTCGATGTGAACGACGACGATGAACACGATTCGTTCGATGATGATTTCGCCGGCTTCTCGTCAGCGCCTGCCGCTGCCACGAATGCCGTGGATGAGCCTGCCCTGTCTGCTGCTCATGTGGCCACAATCGATGCATCCGCCTTCGACGACGACGATGACGACGAGTTTGCATCGTTCTCGTCGCCCACAGTGGAGAGTGCGACGACCGAGCATGCCACCGCGCAGCATGACGACGAGAACGCACAGGAGCAGAAGATGCGCGACACAGAATTGAATGGTGGTACCAGTACCGATGCATTTGCTGGTGATGACAATGCCGAGGAGCAGGACGAATGGGACGACTGGAATGGCTCCAGCATCACCACCGCGAGCGCGCCCGACTCCAACCTTGTGGCGACCAGTGATACAGCGACGCCTGCCACCGACGTTGCGTCCACCACCGAAGGCGCTGCTGTCGACGACGACGACGATTTTGCCGCTTTCGATTCGGCGCCTGCGCCGTCCGTGCCGACCGATGCTGCGAACGGCATGAATGACACCGCTCCAGGCACGCTGAACGCAGATGCGTCCGACTCGGTCGATGACGAGTGGGACGACTTTTCCGCTTCTCCGCTGCTCCGACCAGTGCCGCTGCCGAGCCTACCGTTCCTGTCCTTGTCACCTCCTCGATCTGAGCCCACCGCAACCGATGAGGACGACGAGTGGGGATCATTTGGCGGAGCCGCGTCAGATGCACCCACGACCACCACGGACGCCCCCTCTGCACCGAGCGCCACTGCTGCTGCTGCCACTCCGCGCACCCGACCACCATTCCACTCGTCTTCCGACCTCCGCCGACTTCGACAATGGCCGACGAGCCGCCGCCCATGAACCAACTGCCCGCCACACAGCTCGAAGCACAACTGCATCGCATCCTGGAGCGCGCATTCGCACACCAGCCATTCCCCATCGACGCCACACCGAATCTCGCCTTCACTCCGAATGCCATGGTGACGGGTGCATGTTCTTTCCCATTCTGTGCGCGTACACAACCGACGGCCACCGCACAACCGTTCCGTGCTTATACGCCGCGCACGTGTCTTTATTGCGGCAAGTCGTCACACGGCTCCGGGGAAATGGCGAAGCTGTTCGGCGACATCCTGCCCGACCGCTTCGGCACGCTGGGGTCGAGCCTGTACACGCTGTTCCAGATGATGACGCTGGAATCCTGGTCGGAAGCCAATGTCCGGCCGATCCTGGAACACCAGCCGCTGGCCTGGATGTTCTTCGTCCCGTTCATCCTGGTGGCGACCTTCGTCGTGCTCAACCTGTTCATCGGTGTCATCGTGGACAGCATCCAGACGCTGCGTGCCGAGCGCGAGAGCGCCGATTCGCGGGCAGCACGCGAGGCGAGTGCCGCCGCGAGCGCGGCCGCCCATGCCGACCAGGAAGCGGTGATCATCGAGATCCGCGCGCTCCGGTCGGAACTCGCGGCCTTGCGGGCCGGGGCAGGCGGACGGTAATCCAGCCCGAACATCAGGAAGTCGCCATGTCCATGCCGCGCCCCCGCCCCGTCATGCTGGTCATCCTCGACGGCTGGGGCTGGCGGGAGGACAGCGCCGACAACGCCGTGCGCCAGGCCCGCACGCCGACCTTCGACCGCCTGTGGTCGGAATGCCCGCACGCCTTCCTGCGCACCTCCGGCGCGGATGTCGGCCTGCCGGACGGGCAGATGGGCAATTCCGAGGTCGGCCACCTGAACATCGGCGCCGGCCGCGTGGTGATGCAGGACCTGCCGCGCATCGGCCGCGCCATCGCCGATGGGTCGATCGCCGCGCTGCCGGCGCTGACCGGGCTGATCGCCAGCCTCAAGGCGTCGGGCGGCACCTGCCACCTGATGGGCCTGCTGTCGCCCGGCGGCGTCCATTCGCATCAGGACCATGCGGTGGCGCTGGCCCGCATCCTGTCCGAGGCGGGCATCCCGGTGGCGATCCACGCGCTGACCGACGGCCGCGACACGGCGCCCAAGGCCGCGCCGGACTTCCTCGCGGCCTTCGAGGCCGACATCGCGCCCCTGCCCGGCGTGTCCATCGCCACCGTGATCGGCCGCTATTTCGCGATGGACCGCGACAATCGCTGGGAACGCGTGGTCACCGCCTATGACGCCATGGTCTCGGCCGAGGGCGCCCGCGCCGCGACCGCCCAGGCGGCGATCGCCGCCGGCCACGCAGCCGGCAAGACGGACGAGTTCATTCCCGCCACGGTGATCGGCGACTACGCCGGGCATGAAGGACGGCGACGCGCTGCTGTGCTTCAATTTCCGCGCCGACCGGGTGCGCGAGATCCTCGCCGCGCTGGTCGATCCGGCCTTCGACGGCTTTGCCCGCACGCGCGTGGTCCGCTTCGCCGCCGCCGCCGGCATGACCGAATACAGCGCGGCGCTGAACGCGCACCTGGCGACGCTGTTCGCCGCGCAATCGATGGCCGACATCCTCGGCGCCGTGGTCTCCGCCGCCGGCCTGCGGCAGCTGCGCATGGCCGAGACCGAGAAATACCCGCACGTCACCTACTTCCTGAACGGCGGCGAGGAGACGCCCTACCCCGGCGAGGAGCGCATCATGGTCGCCTCCCCCAAGGTCGCGACCTATGACCTGCAGCCCGAGATGTCGGCACCCGAACTGACCGACAAGGCGGTGGCGGCGATCGGCTCGGGCACCTACGACCTGATCGTGCTGAACTTCGCCAACGCCGACATGGTCGGCCATACCGGCAGCCTCGCCGCCGCGATCAAGGCGGTCGAGGCGGTGGACACCGGGCTTGGCCGCATCGCGGACGCCATCCGTGCGGCCGGCGGCGCGCTGTTCGTCACCGCCGACCACGGCAATGCCGAGATGATGCGCGACCCGGCAACCGGCGGGCCGCACACCGCCCACACCACCAATCCGGTGCCGGCGATGCTGCTGGGCGCCCCGGCGGGCGTCGCGGCTTGCCGACGGCCGGCTGGCCGACATCGCGCCGACGCTGCTGGCGCTGCTGGGCGTGCCGCAGCCCGCGGCGATGACCGGGCGGTCGCTGCTGCGGATGCCAGATGCGGCGGTGGCCGCTGGCTAGGGCACCGCGGGGCGCGGAACCCGAGGAGCCTTGTCCGTCCGGGCCTGCCCACCAAGGGCCCAGCCCCCCCTGGCAGGCTCGACGCGACGGCCCCGCGCACGCCCGCCCCGCCCCGTTGAATCCGGCCCCCACCGCCCGGCACCAGGTGGCGGTTTCCAAAGGCCCCGGGCCTTTGGTGGGGTGGCTTGCAGGGGCAAGGCCCCTCCAACTTGCCCTGCTCGCCCTGTTCCTCGCGGCCCCTGCGGCTGCCCAACCCTCCCGCGAAGCCGTCCAGGATGCCCGTCGCACCGCCGAGGCGGAGCGCGCCGCCGCCGGCGAGGCCGCCCGCCTGGCCCGCGAGGCCGCCGAGGTCGAGCGCGGCCTCGCGCGCCAGCGTGTCGCCATGGCCGAGCGGGTGCAGCAGGCCGAAGCCGTCCTCGACATCGCCCAGGACCGGGAGCGCCGGGCCGTGCTCGCCGCCGCGGCGGCGCGCGAGGAGGTTGGCCGCCGCGCCGCGGCCCTGGCCCCCATGATGCCGGCGATGCGGCGATTGTCGCTGTGGCCGGCGGAGACGCTGCTCGCCGTGCCGCTGCCGCCCGATGAGGCGCTGCGCGGCGTGCTGGTGCTGCAGGGCATCGCGCGGCAGATCCGCCGGGAACTCGACGCCCTGCGGGCTGCCGATGAGGAAGCGTCGCGCCGCGCCCGGATCGCCGCGGCCGAATCGGCCCTGGTCGCCGCCGCGCAGGAGGAGGCACGCTCCGCCGCCCGCGCGCTCGATGCCGAGATCGCCGGCGCCAGGATGCGGGAGGCCGAAGCCCGCCAGGCCGAGCGCGAGGCCGGCCGGCGTGCCCAGGAAGCCCTGGCGCGAGCCACCGACCTCGCCGAGATGCTCACCCGGATCGAGCGCGAGCGGGCGCGCGAGGCCGCTGCCACCGCCGCGCGGGAACGCGCCGAGGCGGCCGCGCAGGCGCGGGCCGAGCGCGCCGCGCGCCGCGCGGGCCGACCGCCGCCGGAACCGCCGCCAAGCCCGCCGCGACCGCCGGAAACCGCCGCGCTGGCCGCCGGCGCGACGCGCGTGGCGCCCGTCGCCGGCCGCGTCCAGCGCGGTTTCGGGGAGCAGACGGAAGCCGGCGCCGCGCGCGGCCAGACCATCATGGCCCCGGCCGGGGCGCGGGTGGTCAGCCCCTGCGCCGGGCGTGTGGTGTTCAGCGGTCCTTTCCGAAGTTATGGCCTGCTGCTGATTGTGGACTGCGCGGAGGGGCACCATGTCGTCCTGGCGGGGCTCGGGCGGCTGGACGCGGCCAACGGGGCCAGGCTGCTGGCCGGGGAACCGGTCGGCGTGGTGGGTGAAGGCGACGACGGACGCGGGCGGCTCTATCTGGAGTTGCGCCACGACGGGCAGGCGGTGGACCCCCGGCCATGGCTGGCCGGCACGCGGGAAAGGGCGGGCTGAGCCGCTCCACACGCCGCCGCGAGCAGGCTTGCCGAACGGTAAGCGCCAGGGTTGCCGGATGGTAAGCACGGTAACGGCTATGTTTCAGCGCGGTTTCGGGCTGCACCCGGGGGTCGCGTTGGTCTACAGGTTAGTCATTCTCGCCGGGCGCCCGTGGGCCCCGCGATGCGGAAGGAAGGATTTCGGATGCGGCGCAGCAGCGTGACCTTCGCGGCGGTGGGCGCAGCCTTCGCAGCCGGCGTTGTCGTCGGCCCGATGGTCGCGGCCTGGGCCCAGGATCCCGGCGGGCGGGCGGAGACATACCGCCTGCTGAACCTGTTCGGCGACGTGTTCGAGCGCGTCCGCGCCGAATATGTCGAGCCGGTCAACGACCGCGACGCCATCGAGAACGCGATCCAGGGCATGCTGACCGGGCTCGATCCGCATTCCTCCTACATGAATGCGCGCATGTATCGCGACATGCAGGTGCAGACGCGCGGCGAGTTCGGCGGCCTCGGCATCGAGGTCACGCAGGAAGGCGGCTACATCAAGGTCATCAGCCCGATCGACGACACGCCGGCGGCGCGCGCCGGGGTCAAGCCGGGCGACCTGATCACGCATCTGAACGGCAATTCCGTGCAGGGCATGTCGCTGCAGGACGCGGTCGAACAGATGCGCGGGGAACGCGGCACCGCGATCCGCATCACCATCCGCCGCGAGGGCGCCGACCGGCCGATCGAACTGTCGATCACCCGCGCCGTGATCCGCCCGCAGGTCGTGCGCTTCCGCCTCGAAGGCAACGACATCGGCTATATCCGCCTGACCTCCTTCAACGAACGCACCGAGGCCGGGCTGCGCAACGCCATGACGCAGCTGCGCCAGCAGGCGGGCAACAACCTGCGCGGCATCGTGCTCGACCTGCGCAACAACCCGGGCGGGCTGCTCGACCAGGCGGTGCAGGTCTCCGACGACTTCCTCGACCAGGGCGAGATCGTCAGCACCCGCGCCCGCCGGGCCGAGGATGCGCAGCGCTGGAATGCCCATGCCGGCGACATCGCCCAGGGGCTGCCGGTGGTGGTGCTGATCAATGCCGGCTCGGCCAGCGCCAGCGAGATCGTCGCCGGCGCGCTGCAGGACCATCGCCGCGCCGTCATCCTGGGCGTGAAGTCCTTCGGCAAGGGCAGCGTGCAGACCGTCATGCCAATTCCCGGCAATGGCGCCATGCGGCTGACCACGGCGCGCTACTACACGCCGTCCGGGCGCTCCATCCAGGGGACCGGGATCGAGCCGGACATCGAGGTGCTCGCCACGCGTGAGGATGCGCAGCAGACCGCCGCCGCCCGGCGCGACCGCGAGGCCGACCTGCGCCGCGCGCTGCGCAACGACAACAGCACGCAGTCCCAGGCGCCGGCGCCGTTGCCGCCGCTGAACCTGCCGGCCGGCCTTGCCGAACAGGTGCAGCGCATGCCGCCCGAGGGCGCCGCCGCCTTCGACCCGACCAAGCCCGAGACCGACCATCAGCTGCAGCAGGCCACCACCCTGTTGCGCGCCATGGCCGCGGCGCCGGCCCCGCAGCGCCGCGCCGCACGCTGATCCTGCCCGGGATCCGCCGGCCGATGCGCGTGCCCGGCTGGCGGGCCCTGGGGCTGTTCTGGCTGGCCGTGCTCGGCACGGCATTGGGCGGTGGGTACTGGCTGGAGCATCTCGGCCCGCCCGCCGGGATGACGGCGCAAGCCCCGGCACCGGGTCGCGACGCCGGAAGCCCCGGGGCGCCTGCCGAAGCGCAACAGGCAGCGCCATCGCCCACGGTGACGGGCACGGTGCCGGCTCAGTCCGCCGCAGCGCCGGTGCAGCCAAGCCCCGGCACCGACCCGGCGCCGCATGGTGCCCCCGCAGCCGCCGAAGCCGCGCCGCCGGCCTCCCACCCTGCTCCGGAAGCCGCGGCGGCGCCGCCCAGCGCGCCGGAGCCGCCACCGCTGATGGCCGCGGCCGCGCCACGCATGGCTGCGCGCCCGATCGCCGCGCCGGACGCGGCGCTGCTGGAGGCCGGTCGCCACGGCATGTTGCCGCGCGCCGGGGCCAATGGGCGGACCTCGATCCGCGCCTATGGCCGGGATTTCGACCGCCGCGACACGCGCCCGCGAATCGGCATCGTCGTCGCCGATATCGGGCTGAACGCCACCCAGACCGAGGAAGCGATCCGCCGCCTGCCGCCCGCCGTCGCCCTGGCGCTGTCGCCCTATGCCGCGCGACCCGGCCAGGCGGCCGAGCGCGCCCGTGAGCGCGGCATGGAGACGCTGATCTCCCTGCCGATGGAACCGGCCGGCTACCCGCTCAACAACCCCGGCGACCAGGCGCTGCTGACGGGCCGCTCCATGACCGAGAACATGGATCGGCTGGATTGGGTGCTGTCGCGCGCCCAGGGCTATGTCGGCGCCATCGGCATGATCGGCGGCATGCGGGGCGAGCGCTTCGCCGCCATGCCCGAGGCGATCGCCACGGTGCAGGATGCGCTGCGGATGCGCGGCCTGCTCTACATCGACCCCAGGCCCGGCGCGCCACCGCCCAGCCATGCCTGGGGCCGCAGCGCCGACATCCTGCTCGATGAACCCGCGGGGACGCGTGGCGAGATCGACCGGCGCCTGGCGGAACTGGAAACCCTGGCGCGCGACCGTGGCGCGGCGCTCGGCCTGGCCGGGGCGGTGACGCCGGTTCTGGTGGAACGCATCGCCGCCTGGGCACCGGGGCTGGAAGCCCGTGGGCTGGTGCTCGCCCCCGTCACCGCCATGATCCGCCGGCCCGAAGCCGTGGCGCCGGACAGCGCCGGCAACCCCACCCGCCCCGTGAGCGACCCATGAAGACCCTGCCTTATCGCGACAATGTCGGCGCCGTGCTGTTCAACGCCGCCGGCCTCGTGCTGGTGGCGCGCCGCGCCGACCTGCCCAATGCCGAAGGCGCACCGGGCGGCTGGCAATTGCCCCAGGGCGGCATGGATGCGGGCGAGGACCCCGCCATCGCGGTGTTCCGCGAGATGGAGGAGGAAATCGGCACCGCGAAGGCCGAGATCCTCTCCGAGCATCCGGAGTGGCTGTTCTACGACCTGCCGCCCGAGCTGCTCGGCAAGGCCTTGGGTGGGAAGTTCCGTGGGCAGCGGCAGAAATGGTTCGCGCTGCGCTTCACCGGGCAGGATGCCGACATTCGGCTCGACCTCGACCCGCATCCGGAGTTCGACGCCTGGCGTTGGGCAAGGCTGGCGGAACTGCCGGGCCTGGCCGTGGCCTTCAAGCGCGAGATCTATGAGCGGCTGGCGCGGGATTTCGCGCGGTTCTCCGGCTGAGACAGCCCGCGGCGGCGTCAGATCCGCCCGAACCGCCGCGCGACCAGCAGGAACACCCCGACCCCCAGCCCGAATGTCCCGTTGATCGCCACGCTGCGCCACCAGCGGTTGGGGTCCATCGCCCCCATCAATGGCTGGCCGCGCAGCCCGGCCACCACGGTGAAGCCCACCAGCACGCAGGCCACCGCCCCCACCGCCAGACCGACCAGCACCGGCGACCAGCCCGGCCGTGCGGCGACGATCGCCGCGGTGACGATGCCCCACAGCCCACCCCAGAAGCAGGCCGAGACAAGTTGCGGCACGCCGAGCGGCCCGACCGGGCGCAGTTGGAAGGGCGGGTTCGGCAGCGCACCGAGCAGATGCAGCAGCCCCACCATGCCCTGGTGGAACACCAGCACGCCCAGCACGCCGGCGACGAAGCCGACCGGGATCACGCGCACCGCCCTCATGCTGGTGCACCGGCCATGCGGCGATCGAGGGAGGCTGGAGATTCGCGCATGGTGGCCGATCCGATGTCGTTCCGGTGGATCATGGCGGCAAGCAGCCCCGCCCCGCAATGGACGCGGGGCGCACCACCTTGCCCCCGCGGCCATCCCCGCGCAGGCTGCGCGCCGCATTGATTTCGGGAGAGACGCGGTGAACGGTGCAGAGAGCCTGGTCCACACACTTCTTGGCTGCGGCGTGGAAGTCTGTTTCGCGAATCCGGGCACGAGCGAGATGCATTTCGTCGCCGCGCTGGACCGCATCCCCGGCATGAAATGCGTGCTCGGCCTGCAGGAGAACGTCGTCACCGGCATGGCCGACGGCTATTGGCGCATGATGGAAAAGCCGGCGGTGACGCTGCTGCATTGCGGCCCCGGCCTCGCGAACGGCCTCGCCAACCTGCACAATGCGCGGCGCGCGCGCTCGGGCATCGTCAATTGCGTGGGCGACCAGGCGACCTATCACCGCCCCTTCGACGCACCGCTGACCGCCGATACGGAAGGCCTGGCGCGCTCGGTGTCGCAGTGGATGCGGACCTCGACCAAGGCGACCGATGTCGGCGCCGATGCGGCGGCCGCGGTGCAGGCGGCGCGCACCGCGCCCGGCCAGGTCGCGACCATGATCCTGCCGTCGGACACCTGCTGGGATGAGGGCGGCGTGGTGGCCAAGCCGCTGCCCGTGCCGGCGGCGCAGCACGCCGACCCGCTGGCGGTGCGCAACGCCGCGCGCATCCTGCGCGAGAAGAAGAACGTGCTGATCCTGCTCGGCGGCACGGCGCTGCGCGAGGGCGCGCAGGCGCTGGCGTGGCGCGCCAGCCAGGCGAGCGGTGCGAGGTTGCTGGCCGAAGGCTCGAACGCCCGGGTGCAGCGCGGCCAGGGGCGGCTGCCGCTGGAGCGCGTGCCCTATCCGGCCGATGTGGCGATCAAGGCGCTGTCCTGGGTCGAGCACCTGATCCTGGTGAATGCCAAGGCGCCGGTCGGCTTCTTCGCCTATCCGGACAAGCCGTCGAAGCATTATCCCGAGACCGCCGAAGTCCATGTGCTGACGCGCTTCGAGCAGGATGCCGAGGCGGCGTTGCGCGCGCTGTGCGAGGAGCTGGGCGCTCCGCCGGTGGCGATGCCGGTCGCCGGCCCGCGCCCCGAAAGCGCGCGCGGCGCGCCGACGCCCGAGGGCCTGGCCCGCACCGTGGCCGCGGTGATGCCGGAGGACGCGATCATCGCCGATGAGAGTGTCTCCTTCGGGCGCGGCTTCTACTCCGAGACCTTCGCCGCGCCGAAGCATGACTGGCTGCACATCACCGGCGGGGCGATCGGCTGCGGCCTGCCGCTGGCCACGGGCGCTGCGATCGGCGGCGGTGGACGGCGGGTGATCAACCTGCAGGCCGATGGCTCGGCGATGTACACGGTGCAGGCGCTGTGGACCCAGGCGCGCGAGCAACTGCCGGTGACGACGGTCATCCTGTCCAACCGCAAGTACCAGATCCTGCTCGGCGAATATCAGAATGTCGGCGCCAATCCGGGGCGCACGGCGATGGACATGCTCGACCTCGGCAATCCCGACATGGATTGGGTGAAGATCGCCTCCGGCATGGGGGTGGAGGGCGCCCGCGCCACCACGCTGGAACAGGTGGGCGACCTGATGGCGCAGTCCTTCTCGCGGCCGGGGCCGTTCCTGATCGAATTGGTGATCTGAGGCGCGCGGAGCGGGGCGCCGATGCCGCTGCGCGCGCCCGTTTGACGTGATCGATTCGGGAGGGGCGCTGCGCCCCTCCAACCCTTACCCCATGTGACCCCGGCGGCATCGCGGCGCATTGCCGATCGGGTCGCACGGGGTGCCGGGCACCCTGGACCTCGGGGATCCGGCGCCGAGCCCCGTCCCGACAAACGCCGACAAGCTCAATGGATGGCATTCCAAAGGGCACGGCCCTTTGGTGGGGTGGTTCTCAGGGGCAAGGCCCCTCTGACCTCGGCGCCCCCCCCCTTGCGCCTTCCCACCGGCGCGGGATGCTGTGAGCGCGACACACACGGGGGGAATACGACATGGACATGCAGATTCAGGGCAAGACCGTCCTGGTCACCGGCGGATCGAAGGGCATCGGCCTGGCCTGCGCCGAGGCCTTCGCGGCGGAGGGGTGCGACGTCATCCTCGCCTCGCGCGATGCCGCCACGCTCGCCACCGCCGCCGATGCGGTGCGTGCGACGCGCCAGGTGCGCGTCGAGACCTTCGCCGCCGACCTCTCGCTCGATGCCGAGCGCGAGCGGCTGCACGCCGCCTTCCCCGACATCGACATCCTGGTGAACAACGCCGGCGCCATCCCCTCGGGCCGGCTGCAGGACATCCCGATCGCGCGCTGGAAGCAGGCCTGGGACCTGAAGGTGATGGGCTACATCCACATGTGCCAGCTTTACCTGCCGGCCATGGAGGCACGCGGCGCGGGTGCCATCGTCAACATCATCGGCATGGCCGGCCGCGCCCCGCGGGCGGGCTATATCGCCGGCGGGGCGGGCAATGCGGCGCTGATCGCCTTCACCTCGGCGATCGGCGCGGCGGCGCAGGCCTCCGGCGTGAAGGTCGCCGGCATCAATCCGGCGGTGACCAAGACCGAGCGGATGCTGACCCAGGCGCGCACCAACGCGAAGCTGAAGTTCGGCGACGAGGAACGCTGGGCCGAGACGCTGACCAACCTGCCCTTCGGCCGCCCGATCGAGGCCGCCGAGATCGCCGACCTCGCGGTGTTCCTCGCCTCCCCGCGCGGGCACTACATCAATGGCACGGTGGTCGATGTCGATGGCGGCGGGATGTTCCGCGCCTGAGCGTCACATCATGGCGCTGTCGGGGATCGGCCGCAGCGTCATGACCATGTCGTTGTAGTCGAAGTCGGAGGCCTGGTCGTAGGTCAGGTCCTCGAAGCCGAAGGAGTTGGCACCATAGGTGCGGATGTACTCGTATCCGCCCCGATTGGCGCTGCCAGGCACGAACACCTCGCCCGACTGGGTGATCAGCACGGGCGCGTAGTAGCCGGTGTCGCCGGCGACGACCCAGCCGAGGGTTTGCGCGAAATCGCCGCCGATGGCGGCTGAGAACCCGGCATCCAGCGCGCCGCGCACGGCATCGCGGAAGGTGTCGGTGTCGCCATACGCGACGCCACCGAGGCTGATGGCGCCGGTCGCGTGGTCGAGGTCGAGCCGCACGAAGCCGAGCTGGTTGGTGTTGGCGGTACTGCCGACGAGGGAAAGTTCGACCAGTTCGCCCTGGTCGAGATGGATCAGCGGCAGGCCATGGGTGCGCTGGACAGCGGCGGCCTGCATCTCCGCCGACAGGGTGTTGCCGATCTCGCCGTCCAGGACGATGCCACCGAGGTCGAGGCTGACCGTCCCATCGCCATGGTCGTCGATGCGCACGCCACCCGCAGCCGCCAGGCCGCCGCGGTCATCGGCCAGGGCGAAATGCAGATGCAGGCCGGTGGCGAGGTAGATGGATTGCACGCCCTCCAGCAGCGTCGCGCCCTTGTCGCTGCCGACCGCCCCCACCCAGCCCAGCACGGCCGCGCCGATGCTGCCCACCGGCAGCCCATCGGGGCCGACGGGGTTGCCGGCGGCATCGGTGGCATAGAGGGCGACGGCGACGCCGTCGGGCAGGCCGGCCGCATTGGCGGCGAAGCGGATCCAGTTGCCGGCGGTGTCGCTGGCATCGGGCACCAGTTCGAGGCCGGTACCGCTGCCGGTCGCCCGCAAGGCGAGGTCGTTGAGTTGCACGGTGAGGGTGAGGACAGCACTTTCCTTGGCGAGTTGCGTCGCGAGATCCGGCGCGAAGGGAGCATTCGCCTTCGCCGCATAGGCCGTCATCGACACGTCGTAGATGCCGTTGCCGAATTGATGCGCCGCCACGGTGTGCCAGCCGCCGGCCAGGTCGGCCTTGACGTGGATCGGCGCGATGTGGCCCGCGCCGCCATGCTGCACGATGTCGATGACCGCGATCGACTTGCCCTGCACCAGGTTCGTGAAGGTCTGGGTCCAGGTCCTGGTGTCCGCGGCATCGTTGAGGCCGGTCCATCCGAAGACCTGCGCTCCGCTGTGGCTTGTGACGGAAAGCGGACTGCCGTTGCCGGCGCCGTCATGGACGTTGGTGGTCTGGCCGGCGGTCGGGACAAAGGCGCCCTTGAAAATGGTGCCGGCGACCGGCGCGGTCGCGGTCGGGATGAGCGGGTTGGTCAGGAAGCCGGCACTGGTGTTGGGCTGCATCAGCGACAGGTCGAGCGTGGGCGTCACGCCGGTGACGGCGACCGAGAAGGTCAGCAGCCCGCCGCCGGTGGGCTGTGGCGCGCCGGCGATGAGCGTCGCCAGGCCGTCGATGCCGAACAGCGAGGGGTCGGTGGCGAAGTTCGAGAACTGCGGTATCGCGCCGGTGCCCGAGGGCGTGAATGTCGTGGTGTAGAGGTTGTAGGTCTTCTCGAAATCGGTCGACTTCACGACGATCTGGTACCAGCCGACGCCGCTGTCGGGCATGGGCGGGCCGGTGAGGATGAGGCTCTGCGAGGTCTGCCCGGCACCGCCGTTGCCCGTCAGCGTGTACTTGCCGTTGGCATCATGGCCGAAGGTCCAGTTCTGCCAGGGCGTCACGCCGGCGCCACCGATCGCGAGTTCCTGCCATTTCGGCGTGTCGCCGGTGTAGCCCGTCAGGATGCGGATCGAGAGCGTGACATCGTCCTTGAGCACCAGCGACTGCGCCAGGCTGTTGCCCGGGTTGAAGTCGAGCGCGATGTTCGACGCATTGCCGTCGTGCCACTGGGCAATCTCGTACTTGCCGCCCGCCGCGCTGCCGGGGACGTGGTTGTACATCACCGGCGGCGTATAGGCCCCGGCCGGCGGCGTCTCGCTGTCGGCGAACAGCGTCACCTTCATGGCCGCGACATTCGCCGCGCCGGCATAGGTGGGAAGCTGCGGGACGCCCTGCGCATAGGCGGACATCAGCGCATCCGCATACTGCGTGCCGTAGGAGTTCGAGTATTGATAGAACAGCTGTGAGAACGGATCGAAGCGCACCGCGACATCGCTGGGAAGCGCGCTGGTCGTATCGGTGCCGAAGGCAAAGGTCGGCATCCAATTGTAGTTCTTGTTGAGATCGATGCCCCCCGTCACGGCGCCGTTCGGGGAGGTGCCGGTCGATTCCAGGTAGCCCGCCGTCAGCCCCAGGGTGAGCTGCTGCAGCACCTGGCCCCAGGCATTGTTGGCCCCGGTGTTCATCTCGGTGGTGGCCGACTGGGTCGCATTGGCCGGGTAGATCTCGAAGGCCGGGCCGATGCCGACGGCTTCATGGAGCTCGACGGTGGCCCGCGTGGCGTAGATGCTGTTGGCGAGCGCCTCGGCGGTCAGCTTGATGGCGCCCTGGATCTGGCTGCCTTCGGTGGGCGAGAGCCAGAAGCTGGCATCCTTTTCAACCCATTCGAGCGCGTAGCTGAAGAAGCCGGCGTTGCGCCAGATCAGCTCGGTGCCGGACGGCGCGTCCGCCCGCAGGTCGCCCGCCCCGTTGAAGTAGCCGCTGATGACGATGTGCGGCGCCGCCGTCTTCAGCGCATCGACATACTTGTCCCAGTCGCTCGCGGAATAGACGGGATAGTTGTTGTCCGGCACCGCGGCGACGGCGGGGGAGATCGCCTCCCGGTCATGGCCGGCCAGGCCGCCGACGGTGAAGGTGGCGACCGCCGGCTTGCCCGCCACCGGGTCGGTCGGCGCGGTTGCCAGGCTGCCGAACAGATCGGACGCCGAGACCGCATAGCTGCGCGAGCCGGTCGAGGCTTCGAGCGCCATGCCGATGCCGAAGCCGCCGATCGAGGTGAGGTTGGCGGCATCCCCCGCCGATCCGGTCAGGGCAACCTCGATGCTGTCATAGCGATAGTCGAGGGCCGCAGCGTTGGTCCAGTTGATGGCGGACTGGCTCAGCGTGGTCGGATCGATGGGCGTGATGGAACCGTCGGCGCTCTGGATGATGAAATAGACCTTGCCGCCATACAGCGCCGTCCGCGTGCCGTCGGTCAGGTCGAGCGTGACGGACCCGCCGCCGTGCACCGTGCCGTCGCTGACCAGTGTCTGCGAGGCGACCGGCGTATCGGCGGTGCCGCCGGCGACCGTGCTGCCATACAGGATGGCATAGGCCGACACGCCATTGCCCGCGCCGCCGGTGGTCAGCCAACTCTGCATCTGCGTGGAAAGGTCGATCGTCAGCGTGGTCGTCATCGTCTCGGTCTCCCTGTCCGCCGACCGCCGATGCAGACCATCGCTAATCCAGGGCGGCGCAACTTCATTAGACGCCGGGCCATGGCAGGCGACTCTGTGCTCATGGTGTGGCGAAGGTGGCGCCCGAGGCAAGCGCCGCCGGCCGGGGGCAGCACCGGGCGACGCATCGCGCTTCGTTCGTCATGTGCAACGCCCGGCGATCCTTCGCGCATGCGTCGCCCGGCGCATTCTCAGGCACCGCAGCCGCGCACGCCCCGGCCAGCCGCCCGATGACCGCATCCCTGGATCGGTGGCCGGGTGCGGGCCGGTGTGCCCCCAGCCGTCGAACGAGCAATCAGCGCCGCCAGGGGCTCGTCCGCCAGAGCCCGCCATAGATGGCGGACTGCGCCTCGACGAAGCGCGTCATGGTGGCGCGGTCCATGTGGCGCACCACGACGAAGTCGCGCTCGGCGAGGGTGCGGAATTCGGGGTCGGCCGCCGTGCGCGCGATCGCTGCCTCCCACCGCGCGATCAGCGGCGCGGGCGTCGCCGCGGGCAGGGCGAAGCCGCGTGCCGACCCCGCCGCGACATCGACGCCCTGCTCGATGCCGGTGGGCAGGTCGGGCGCCTTGTCCCAGCGTTCGCGTTCCATGATGGCGATGACGCGCAGCGCGCCCTGCTGATGCGCGCGCACGGTCAGGCTGACGGTCGAGATCGAGCCCGCCACATGGCCGCCCTGGACGAGTTGCATCGCCTGCGCCGCACCCTGCGTCGGCACCCAGGTGAACTTCACGCCCGCGGCGCGCTCGATCGCCATCAGCGCGAGGTGCGGCGCGCCGCCCACGCCGGCGCCGGCCATGTTGATCTCCTCGGGCCTCGCGCGCGCCGCCTCGACCAGGTCGCGCAGGCTGCGATAGGGCGTGTCGGTGCCGACGAAGACCGTATAGGGCTCATCCGTCAGCAGCCCGGCATAGGCGAAGCTGTCGACCCGATAGCGCGGCGTGTTGTCGTACAGCGCCGTCACCAGCGCGGGGAACGACACCAGCGCGACATGCCGCCCATCGGGTGCGGCGGCCGCGACCTCGTTCAGCATCAGCATGCCGCCCGCGCCCGGCTTGTTCACGACGATGATCTGCGCGCCGCCGCCGAGGTGCTTTTCAAGGAAGGGTGCGGCCATGCGCGCCGCGAGATCGATGTTCCCGCCTGGCGCGAAGCCGACATAGACCTGGATGGGGCGGTCCTGCGCCTTGGCGGAGATGCTGGGCAATGCGAGCCCGCCGGCAAGGAGGATGCGACGCGTCGTCATCATCGGTGTCTCCTGCAATGTCGAAAAAGGCTGCATGGCTTCCGACCCATGTGCAAGTGCGAAGGTTGCGCGATCGCGCCGTTCCGCTAGGCTCCGACACCACACCAGCGGAGAATTGCGGATGCTGCGCTTCAGCAATTTCCTGTTCCCCGAGAGCCGCGATCCCGATCGCGATGCCGATGTGATCGCCGACTGCATCGCCGAGGCGAAGCTGTGCGACGAACTCGGCGTCGAGGTGCTGTGGCTGGCCGAGCATCATTTCGACGGCAACTGCGCCTATGTCGACCCGGTGACCTTCGCCGCCGCCGTGCTCGCCGCGACGAAGCGCATCAAGGTCGGCTTCGCGGTGGCGCAGGTCTCGCTGCATCATCCGATGCGCCTCGCCGAGCAGATGTCGCTGCTCGACAATCTCGGGCGCGGGCGCGTCATCGTCGGGCTGGGCCGCGGCACCGCCTACAACGTCTATGAATACCAGGGCTACGGCATCCCGCATGAGGAAGCGCTCGAGCGGTATGAGGAAGCCGAGGGCATCATGCTCCAGGCCTGGACCAGCCCCGCCGGCTTCACGCATGAGGGCAAGCACTGGTCGCTGAAGGTGCCGCGGCTGCGCCCGACGCCTTTCACCAAGCCGCATCCGACCATGATCCGCGCGGCATCGTCGGAGGACGGCGCCCTGCACCTCGCGCGCCGCGGCGTGCCGTTCCTGATGAACGTGCAGTCGAACGAGACGACGGCCAGGCGCCTGGCGCTGTATGCCGCCGCCATGACGGAGGCCGGCTTTGATGCCGCGCATGTCGCGCGCTGCCTCGATAAATCCTGGGTCTGGCGCAACGTGGTGGTCGCCGAGACGGATGAGGAGGCGCGCCGCATCGGCATCCCGGCCTTCGAGGCGATGCAGGAGCACCGCAAGCTGCTGCGCGAGAAGATCTATGCCGAGCAGGGCATCATCATGAAGCGCGAGGTGGTGCCGCCCGCGCGCGTCAACCCCGACGCGGCATTGATCGCCGGCTCGCCCGCCACGGTCGCGGCGAAGATGGCGGAGATCGAGGCGACAGGCGTGGGCGGCGTGATCTGCTCATTCCGGCTCGGCCCGATGCCGGCCGATGTGGCGGCGCGCTCGATCCGGATGTTCATGGAGGACGTGGCGCCGCGCTTCGCCGCCAAGGTCGCCGCCGCAGCCGAATAGGGCGCGCCGGCGCTGACGGGCGCATGCCCGCCGCGTGGGGCGCCGCCGCTCAGGCCGGCCCCGCCCGGCTCCGGCCCAGCGGCACGACGATGTCGCAGATCAGCCCTTCATCCGGCCAGCGCCGTTCAACCGAGCCGCCAAGCTGGCCCACCACCGTCGCCTCGATGACGCGCGAGCCGACGCCGCGCCGCGCCGGGAACCCGGGATGGGGTCCACCGGATTCGGTCCAGCGGATGCGCAACTGCCCTTCGGCCTCATCGACCAGCCAGGCGACCGTGACATGGCCCTGGGGAACCGAGAGCGCGCCATGCTTGGCCGCATTCGTCGCCAGTTCGTGGAACAGCATGCCGAATGCCTGCACCGCTTCCGACCGGATGCGGAAGGCCGGCCCATCAAGATTGAAGCGGCCACGGCTGGCGCTGGTCCGCGCCTCGATCCCGCCGAATGGAACCAGTTCATCGGCGACCAGCGTGCCGAGCGGCGCGCCGGACCAGCGTTCGGCCGCCAGCAACGACTGCGCGCGGGCCAATGCGGAAACGCGTCCCTCGACCAGCTGGGCGTATTCGGCCGGGCTGCCCGCCTGCGTCAGCCGCAGGATCGCCTGCACCATGGCGAGGGTGTTGCGCGCGCGGTGGTTCACCTCCTGCGTCAGCAACTCGCGCCGTTCCTCGGCGTCGTGGCGCTCGGTGATGTCCTGGATGGTGCCGGCGAGACGCAGGGGCTTGCCCGTCCCGGGGTCGGCGCGCACCACCGCCCCGGTGCTCTCGAGCCAGCGCCACGCGCCATCGGCGCGCAGGAAGCGGTACTCCTCCCGATAGACGGCCAGGCGCCCCGCCGACAACCGCCGCCATTGGTCGAGCACGCGACGACGATCCGCGGGATGCAGACGCTTGGCCCAGTCCTCGACGGGCGCGCTCGGCTCATCGGGGTTGAAGCCCATGATCGCGATGGAGCGGGGCGAGCGGGTCGAGATGCCGTTGCTCAGCTCGGTCTCCCAGGTGCCGAGTTGGCCCGCCTCGACCGCCAGGCGAAGCCGCTCCTCCCCTTCGCGCAGCGAATCGGTGCGCTCCGCCACCCGTTGCTCGAGCCCGCCGAGCGTCGCCTCCAGCGCGTCCTGCTGCCGGCGAACCACAAGGGCGAGGCCCATCAGGGCGATCACCGCCGGCAGGCCGACAAGCAGCAACGGCAGCATCGCCTGCCGCCAGTGTTCGACGATCTCGGCCCGGCGGCGGCCGACCGCGATCACCAGCCCCGGTACCGCGGTGATCCGGCAAAAGGCGACGGCAATCGGGCTGCCGTCCTGTGGCAGCCGGCCCATCAGGGTGCCACCGTCCTGCCCTGCGTTGAGGGCGAGCATCAGCGGCTGGCCGGCACCGGCGGGCGGCGGCGGCTCGCGGAACGGTGGCTCGCGCGCGAGGATCTGGCCGTCGGTGCGGATCAGCACGGCCGAATCCCGCCGGCCTTCGGTGTGGCGGGCCAGCCCGGCGCCGATTTCAGTCACATCCAGCACGAAGATGACCGCCAGGCCGCTCGGCAGGCTGCGCAGGCCGATCGCAAGCAGGGGGCCTTCGCCACCGTGACGGTAGACGGTGCCGAAGGCCATGCTGCCCGGCGGTGCCTGCGCCAGGGCCTCCTGGATGTCGCCGCCCGGCTCATCATTCTCAGGGCCGGACCGCATCCACGCATCCAGATGCATCAGCCGCTGGCCGGCATCGCCATGGACCGCGACGGCGCGCACCAGCGGCTGTTCCTGGAGCATGTCGCGGATGCGGTCCTGCACCGCTGCGCGCGCCGTGTCCGATGCCGCGCCGTCCATCCCGGCAACGATCTGGGCGATGTGGTGCGCCGTGCGCGTGAGGCTCTGGAAGTTGCGCGCGACGTATTCGGCATTGCCCTCCGCGCCACGGATCAGGCCGCGCTCGGTATCCGCCCAGGTCAGATGCCAGGCGCCCCAGGCGGCGGTGCAAAGGATCGCCACCGGCAACACCACCGCAGCCACCACCAGCACCCACATCCGCGCGGCAGCCGGCCTGCGCCGCGGCGCCACCACCAGGGCCGCGGCGTCCGGCGCGCGATCGCTGCGAGGCGTGGTCCATCGTCACCGGCTTTCGCCGGCGCAGGGTGTCGGCGCCGCAGGCATGGCCCGGCAGCGACGCCCCCGTGCCCCGTGGCGGCGGACGAAGCGAACTACCGCCATGCCATCCCTCGCGCCGCCAGCATGCCTCTTCTCAATCGATCCGCACGACGAGCTTGCCGAAATTGGCCCCCTTCAACAGCCCGATGAAGGCCTGCGGCGCCTGGCGCAAGCCCTCGACCACATCCTCGCGCCACTGCAGCCTTCCCTCGCGCATCCAGCCCTCCATCTCGGTGCGGAAGGTGCCGTAGCGGGACCAGCCGGTGTCGCTGACGATGAAGCCCTGGATGCGCAGCCGCTTGCGCACCACCGGGCCCAGATTGGGGCCTGGCGGCGCGCCCGCCGCGTCGGCGCCGGGGGCCTCGTTGTACTGGGCGATCATGCCGCACATCACCATGCGGCCGAAGTCACGAAGGCGCGGGAACACCGCCGCCTGCACCTTGCCGCCGACATTCTCCCAATAGACGTCGATGCCCTCGGGCGCCGCGGCATCGAGTTGGGCCTCGAGGTCGCCATGGTGGTCCAGGCAGGCGTCGAAGCCGAGTTCCTTGACCACGAAGTCGCATTTCTTCGCCCCGCCGGCGATGCCGATGACCTTGCAGCCACGGATCTTCGCGATCTGCCCGACCACCTGGCCCACCGCGCCCGAGGCCGCCGAGACGACGACCGTCTCGCCCGCCTTGGGCTGGCCGATATCCGCCAGGCCGCACCAGGCGGTCAGGCCAGGCATGCCAAGCACGCCGAGGCTGGCGGACAGCGGCGGGTTGTCGGCCGGCACCTTGAACAGCCGTTCCGGCGCGACGACGGAAAATCGCTGCCAGCCATAGCCGCCGAGCACGATGTCACCCGGCGCGAAGCCGGGCGCACGCGAAGCGACGACCTCGCCGGCCGTCTGGCCTTCCATCACGGCGCCGATCTCGACGGGCTTGGAGTATGATTTCGCATCGGACATGCGCCCCCGCATATACGGGTCGAGCGACAGGAAGCGCGCGCGCACCAGCACCTGGCCCTCGCCGGGCTGCGGGACGGGTGTCTCGACGATCTCGAAATCCTCCGGCACGGGCGCCCCCACGGGGCGGCGCCGGAGCAGGATCTGCAGGTTGGTCTCGGGCATGGTGTTCTCCAGTTGCCGCGAATGATGCCACGCGTCGCCGACCGGTGCGAGGCGCGCCGCGCGGCCGCGGGTGGCTGACAGGCGGGCCTGCCCGGCGCAGTCTGCGCCCGACCGAATCCGGAGGATGCCACCCATGGACCTGCCCCAATACGAGACCCTGCGACTGGAGGCGCCCGAACCGCATGTGCTGGTGGTGCGGCTGAACCGCCCGCATGTCTCGAATGCGCTGAACACGCAGATGGGGCGCGACCTGCATGCGGTGTGGATGCACCTGACGGCCGAGCCGGGGGAGACGCGCTGCGTGGTCTTCACCGCGGCCGGCGAGAAGGCCTTCTGCGGTGGCGGCGACCTCAAGGAACGCAACGGGATGACCGATGCGCAGTGGCGCCACCAGCACGAGATTTTCGAGCGCGCCTATTGGGCCCAGCTCGACTGCCCGATCCCGATCGTCGCCGCGGTGACCGGCCATGCCTATGCCGGCGGGCTGGAGATGGTGCTGGCCTCGGACTTCGCCTACGGCGTCGCCGCCGCGCGCTTCGCGCTGACGGAAGTCACCATCGGCATCATGCCCGGCGCGGGCGGCACGCAGACCCTGCCGCGCATCGTCGGCGAACGCCGCGCCAAGGAGATCATCCTGACCGGCCGTCCCTTCACCGCGCAGGATGCCTGCGACTGGGGCATCCTGAACCGCGTGTTCGACACGCGGGAGGCGCTGGACGAGGCGGTGATGGACACCGCGCGCACCATCGCGCGCAATGCCCCGCTCTCGGTGCGCCAGGCCAAGCGGTCGATGCATTTCGGCCTGCAGATGGACATCCGAACGGCGCTGCGCTTCGAGATCGAATGCTACAATCAACTTGTCGGCACCGACGACCGGCGCGAGGGCATCGCGTCCTTCAACGAGAAGCGCAAGCCGGTATTCAAGGGGCGGTGACGCCCCGGGCGGCACCATCCCGGCGCCGTCGCCTCGGGAAGGCTGCGAAGGGGCTGCGCCGGGTCGGCTCCAGCCCCTCCGTCACCATGCTCAAACGGGATAGCGCAGGATCGCCGCCAGCACGCCGCCGCCCGGAATATCGGCCGCGCGGGCCGACACCACCCGCGCGCCGGACACCAGGGCGCGGCGGGTGATTTCGTCGGTGATGCTGTAGTTCACGCCATCGGCTTTCGTCGCGAAGGTCACGGCGCCATCCTCATCGGCCACCGTGCCTGGCAGGTCGGCATCCATGTCCACCAGCAGCGTGTCGATCGCACCGAAGGTCGCCGCGCGGGCGGCGGTGGGGACGTCGTCCGTGGCGCGGCCCTGACTGGCACGGGCGGCATAGAGCGCCGCGATGTCGGCGATCTGCGCGGCATAGACGCGGTCCAGCACGCCGCGCGCGGCGGCGGCGAGGTCATGATCCGCGATCTGGTCGGCGGTGCCGGGGATCACCTCGGCTGCAAGGTGCGAATAGCTGCAGACGCTGCGGTAGATCGCGGCCAGCGGTTCCGCAGCCGCCACGATCAGCGGGCGCTCATGGCCGGAGAGCACCGGGCGGAGCGCCTGGTCCACGGCGCGGCAATAGCGGGTCATGGAGGCGTGCTCGCTGGTGCTCTCGCCGCTCAGCATGTTGCCCTGGCGCTCGACATGGCTGCGCCGGCCGAGGGCGTGCGCGGCGTCGCGCGGCAGGCCGGGCACCTTGATGTCATGCGGCGGCAGGTCGGCGGAAACCTCCACCAGCCGCACCGCGCCCATGCTGATCGCAAGGACATAGGCGTGATGGGGGAAGGTGACCGAGCGCAGCAGCGGTATGACGTGAAAGCGATCCGAAACCTCAAGCGACGCACCGAGCCTGCTCGGCAGGCGGAAGGTGCGGATGGTCTCCGGTGTCGCGAAGATCGCGAGGCTGTTGGCCTGCTCCACCCAGAAGTCGTCATCGGCGATGATGGCTTCGACGGCCTCCTCGATCGGGCGGATGCTGCGCTTCGGCGCGCCAGCCGCCTCCATCTCCGCGATCGCTGACTTCAGCAGGTTCTTCAGCGCGATCCGGTCGGCCTGGGTGTCCTGCGTCAGCGGGGTGGTCGGCAAATAGAACGACACCGCCGGGCTGCCACGGAAGGCAACGAGCTTCTCGATCTCGCTGCGGCTGGGCAGGTCAATGTGCAGCATGGGACAAACTCCGGATTAATAGGGCTGCGTTCTACATCAACCCTCGGCTCCCGCAAGCGGCATCCGAGGTCGCCGATCCTGCTCACATCCGGTCGTTACTTACGGATAACTGAGCGCGTCCCAAATACTGCAATCACCCGCACACGAATGCCGCGAATTTGGGACGAATGATCATTGATGCCATGGCGGCGACGGAAAAGCAGGTCAATTCGCGTTGGCCCCCGCCCGCGCCAGGATGGGCCGCCACTTCGCCGTCTCGGCGCGGATGATCTCGGTGAATTCCTCGGGCGTGCTGGGCGCCGGCTCCAGCCCGTGCCCGGCCAGGCTGGCGACCACCTCGGGGTCGCGCAGGCTCTCGACCAGCGCGCCATGGATGCGGTCCACGATCGGGCGCGGCAGGGCGCGCGGGCCCATCATGCCGTACCAGTTGGCGACCTCGTAGCCGGGCAGGTTGGCGGCCTCGGCGACGGTCGGCACGTTGGGCAGCAGCGGGCTGCGCCGGGCGGTCGGCACCGCGAGGGCGCGCAGCCGGCCGGACTCGATATGCGGCAGCACGGTTGCGGCGGTGGCGATGGAGAAATCCACCTTGCCCGAGATGATGTCGGTGATCAGCTGCCCGCCGCCGCGATAGGGCACGTGGACCGTCTTGATGTCCGCCATGGAATCGAGCAGCGCCCCGCCGACATGCCCCGCCCCGCCAACACCGGAGGAGCCGTAGGTCAGCGTGTCGGGCCGCGCGCGCGCGGCGGCGATCACCTCGGGCAGGCTGCGCCAGGGTCGGTCGGCCGGCACGACGAAGACGTTGGTGACCTCGACGGAGCGCCCGATCGTCGTCAGGTCGGTCAGCACGTCGAAGGACAGCCGCGTCATGATCGGGTTCATCACCAGGGAGGCAATGGTGCCCATCATCAGCGCCGAGCCGTCAGCCGGGGCATTGACCGTGGCCTCGCTGGCGATGTTGCCGCCGGCGCCGGGGCGGTTCTCCACGACGATGGACTGGCCGAGCAGCGTCTGCATCCGCCCGCCGATGGTGCGCGTGGTGATGTCCGTGCCGCCGCCCGGGGCGAAGCCGACCAGCACGCGGATCGGGCGGGTCGGTTGCCATTGCGCAAGAGCAGGCCGTGCCAGCAGCCCAAGGGTGGTGGCGCCGATCAGGCGTCGTGTCAGCATGGGGTCGATTCCTCTGGCCCGCTCCCGGGGCCTGCCGCGAGGCTAGAAGATTTTCCGCCCGTGCGGAAATAGCGCGGGGAAGGGGCCGCGCGCGCCGCAGGCCCGGCGCCACGGCGAGCGCGGCGGCCCCTACGCCCCGGCCAGGCGCAGCACCTCCGCCGCTCCGGCGCCCGATGCCCGCAGGTCACGGATCGTCGCCGCCCGGTCGCGCTTGGCCAGGCGCCGGCCGCCGGCATCCGTCAGCAGCCGGTGATGGGCATAGCGCGGCACCGGCCACCCCATCAGCGACTGCAACAGGCGGTGCAGGTCGGTGGCGGGCTTCAGGTCCGCCCCGCGCGTCACCAGCGTCACGCCCTGCAAGGCGTCATCATGCGTGACGCACAGATGGTAGGAGGCAGGCACGTCCTTGCGCGCCAGCACGGCGTCGCCGAAGCGGGCGGGGTCGCAGCGCAGGCGGCCCTCGCCGGCTTCATCGAAGGCCAGGGGCGCGCACAGCGTCGCCAGCGCGGCCGCCATGTCGAGGCGCAAGCGCATGGGGCTCGCCGCGCGCCAGGCGGACGGCGCGCTGTGCGGACGACAGGCGCCGGCAGGTGCCGGGATAAAGCGGCCCGTCCGGACCATGTGGCGCGGTGGCGGATGCGGCGATCTCGCGCGCGATGTCGGCGCGGGTGCAGAAACAGGGATAGAGCAGGCCGCGCGTGGCGAGCGCATCGAGCGTTGCGCGATACGCCGGCAGATGCGCCGACTGCACCCGCACCGGGCCATCCCAATGAAGTCCCAGCCAGGCGAGATCCTCGAGGATGGCCTCGGTGAATGCGGGCCGGCAGCGGGTCGGGTCGATATCCTCGATGCGCAGCAGGAAGCGACCGCCCGCATCCCTCGCCTGGCGCCAGGCGAAGGCGGCCGAATGGACGTGGCCGAGATGCAGCAACCCGGTCGGGCTCGGCGCGAAGCGGGTGACAATGTCGGTTGCGCCCATGCGGCACAGCCGGTAGCGGGCGGGGGCGGCAATCGGCAAGGGGGATCGCGCATGGATGTGCTGGACGGGCCGCGCTTCGGCCCCGCGAACGGGGCGGCGCCGGATGCGCTGGTGGTGCTGGTGCACGGCTTCGGCGCCGATGGGAACGACCTGATCGACCTGGCCCCGGTGTGGGCGGAGGTGCTGCCCGGCGCGCTGTTCGTCGCCCCGCATGGCCCGGAAGCCTGCGCGGGCATGCCGTTCGGCCGGCAATGGTTCTCCTTGTGGGACCGCTCGGCGGGCCAACTCGCCGCCGGGGTGGCGAGCGCGGCCGCGGCCCTCGGGCGCTTCGTGACGGCCGAGACGGCGCGGCTGGGCCTTGCCCCCGGCCGCGTGGCGCTGATGGGTTTCAGCCAGGGCGCGATGACGGTCCTGGAGACCGGGCTGTGCGGCACGATGGCGGAACCCGCCTGCGTGCTGGCCTATTCCGGCGGCATGATCGGCGCCGACGGCCTGGCTGGTCGGCTTGGCGCGAAACCCGCCGTCCTGCTCGTGCATGGCGAGGGCGATGAGGTGGTGCCCGTCGCCGCGTCCCGCATGGCCGAAGCCGCGCTGAAGGGTGCCGGCGTGCCGGTGCGCGCCCTGTACCGCCCCGGCCTCGGCCATGGGCTGGATGAGGTCGGGCTGGCCGCCGGCGCGGAGGTGTTGCGGGGCCTTCTCGGCGAAAAATGACAGCGCCTTGAAACCGTGCGCAGGAGGCTTGCGGCCCCCTGCGGCGCATGTCATGCATGCTGCCGATACGCGGCGGCGCCACATTATCTGGGGCCTTTCCGCCGGTCAGGCCCCTAGGTGTTGTTGGCGCTCCGCTGGAAGGAGCGGCGCTTGCCTGACGGCGGACAATTCTCCAGTGGCCAGTCCTACCCAGCCCTCGTGCTGAATGCGGATTTTCGCCCGCTATCGTATTTTCCGCTCTCCATCTGGTCCTGGCAGGACGCGGTGAAGGCGGTGTTCCTCGATCGCGTCTCGGTGCTGTCGGAATATGAGGTTGAGGTGCATTCGCCCTCCCTCGCCTTCCGGCTGCCATCCGTCATCGCGCTCAAGGAATTCATCCCGGCGACGCGCCGGCCGGCCTTCACGCGCTTCAACGTGTTCCTGCGCGACCGCTTCGAATGCCAGTATTGCGGCGAAGGGCGGCCGACGCCGGACCTGACCTTCGACCACGTGATCCCGCGCTCGCGCGGCGGGCGCACCAGTTGGGACAACGTCGTCACCGCCTGCGGTCCGTGCAACCTGCGCAAGGGCAGCCACCTGCCACGCGAGATCCGCATGATCCCGCGGCAGGAACCGCGCCAGCCGACCTCGTGGGAATTGCAGGACAATGGGCGGGGGTTTCCGCCGAACTACCTGCACCAGTCGTGGCGGGACTACCTGTATTGGGACAGCGAGTTGGAAGGCTGAGGCAGGCGGGGACGCAAGGCCCCTCCACCGCGTTTCAGCCGGTGGCGGCCGGCGCGGTGCGATACGCGCCCACCCCCTCGCCCAGCCGCGCGTTGTTCGCCTCGCGCAGGCGCGCCGCCGCGTCATCGTACAGGAACGGCAGGAAGGCATAGCGCCGCCCCGCCGTGACCGGCAGCGCCTGGTGCAGCAGGGAGCAGGAGAACACGACCGCGCCCCCGGTCGGCGCGCGCCAGGATCGCTGGCCGTATTCGGGGAAGCACAGTTCGCCGCCCTCGAATTCATCCGCGTTCAGGTTGATGGTCACGGCGAAGCGGCGATGCGCGGTGCCCGCCGTGGTGTTGTCGCGATGCGCGCCGAAATGCCCCAACTCAGCGGAATCATAGCAGGCGACGATGTAGCGCTCCATGCGCGTCGCGTTGAAATGATGGACCTTCCGCAGTTCGGGGATGATGCGGCGATGGATGCTGTCGCGCGCCGCCGCGCGAAGGCTTTCATCGGCGATGGTGCAATCCTGGCGACGCTTCACCGCCGGGTCGAAGACGCCGACCGTCTTGCCGCCGACCTCCCGCATGAAGCCGGACGGGGCGCCGCCCTGCGCCTCGTAGTGGTCGATCAGCGCGCGGCACAGCCCCGCGTCGAATACCCGCGGCAACACCAGGACGGGCGGCGGGATCTCGGTGCCGGCGTGCTGCATCGCCGGCGGCAGGCCGGCGAGACGATCGAGGATCGCCGCCGCTTCGGTGATCGGCCGCGTCTCGATGACCCGCAACATGGGGTCGAGCAGCACCAAGGTCGGCATGAAGATGTTGGGGGCGTCCGTGCCGGGGCCGGCCTTGCCGATCACGCCATAGTCGCGCCCGACGCGACCATCGAGGTCGAACAGGAAGCGGATGCCGGGCATCGACGGCCGCACGCGGCCCTGGTCCCGGTCGGCGGGGTCGACGCTGATGCCGAAGAAGCAGGCGTTCTCATCGTCGAACAAGGCGCGCCGGCCGGCGATGGCGGCCAGCGCGGCCTGCGCCTCCGGCCGCGCGGCGGAGCCGATGAACGCCATCAGGACATAGCGGCCCGCCACGGAATGGAAGGCGTAGCTCGGGTTGTCCGTGGACGGCAGGTTGAACCACGGGACGGGGTCGCCGGTCTGCAGGGGCATGATGTGCGCAGGCTATTTCGTTCCATCGCGGTCCGGCAAGCAGCCTTCCGCCGCTATCCTTTCACCGCGCCCGCCATCAGGCCGGCGACGATGCGCCGCTGGAACACCAGCACGAGCAGAAGCAGCGGCACCGTGACGATGACCGAGGCCGCCATGATGCGCCCCCAGGGCAGTTCGAAGGCGCTCGAACCGCTGATCAGCGCGATGGCGACCGGCACCGTGCGCATCTCATCCGTCAGAGCGTGAAGGTGAGGGCGAACAGGAACTCGTTCCACGCGGCGATGAAGGCGAGCAGCCCGGTGGTCGCCAGTGCGCGGGCCCATCAATGGCAGGAAGACCCGCGTCAGCACCACGAAGGGCGTGGCGCCGTCGATCATCGCGGCTTCCTCCAACTCGCGCGGCATCTCCGCGCATGAAGGTGGTCAGCACCCAGACGGTGAAGGGCAGCGTGAAGATCAGGTAGGAGAACACCAGCGACAGCAGGTTGTTGTACAGGCCAAGCCAGCGGATCAGCTCGAACAGCCCGGACAGCACCGCGACCTGCGGGAACATCGAGACGGCGAGGATCGCCGCCAGCATCACCCCGCGCCCGCGGAACGCGACCCGCCCGAGGGCGAAGGCCGCGCTGGCCGCCAGGGCGAGCGAGACCGCCACCACCGACGCCGCGACAACCACCGAATTGAGGATGTTGCGCCCGAACGGCTGGTCGCGGAACACGGCGGCGTAGTTGTCCCAGGCCGGATGCGCGGGAAACGGTTCCGCGCTGAACAGCGCGCTGCCCGATCTTCAGCGAGGAGACGATCGCCCAGTAGAAGGGAAACACCGTGTAGGCGACGATCACCGCCAGCAGCAGCGCGAACAACGCGCGGCCGGCCAGGCGCGCGCATCCGCCGCGCGCTCATCGCCCGTCCCCCGCCGCGCCCAGGCGCACCCGCCCGGCCGTCACCAGCAGCACCGTGGCCGCCGCGATCACCAGGAACAGCACGGTCGCGGCGGCCGAGCCGAAGCCGACGTCCTGGAAATCCACCAGGTGCTGCCGCGCATAGACCGACATCGATGCGGTGCGCCGCGCTGTTGCCGGTCAGCACGTACATCAGGTCGAAGACGCGCAGCGCATCGAGCGCGCGGAAGATGATCGCCACCATCAGCGCCGGGCGGATCAGCGGCAGGGTCACGCGCCGAAGAACCGGCCGACCGGACCGAGGCCGTCGATCTCGCGCCGCCTCGTAGATCTCGCCCGGCAGCAATCTGCAGCGCGGCGAGGATCAGCAGCGCCATGAACGGGCGTCGTCTTCCAGACGTCGACGGCGACGACGGCGCACAGCGCGAGATCCGGGTCGGCCGTCCAGGCCAGCGGCCGCGTCGATGAGGCCGAGGCGCGAGCAGCACCGCGTTCACCACGCCGAACCTGGTCGTGCAGCATCCAGCCCCACATCTGCGCCGAGACCACGGTCGGGATCGCCCAGGGGATCAGCATCGCGGCGCGCAGCAGGCCGCGCCCGCGCATGTGTTCGTTGAGCGCCAGCGCGATCACCAGGCCGAGCAGCGTCTCCAGCGTCACCGAGACGACGGCGAACCGGTCACGGTGTTGCGCACCGCGTTCCACCAGTCGGGATCGCGGAGCAGGACGCCGTAGTTCTCCAGGCCGACGAAGGCGGCTGGAGCGACGTCAGTCGGCCGTCGCATCGGTCAGCGAGAACCAGATGGTGCGCGCAGCGGCCAGCCGGCCACCAGCAGCACCGACGCCACCATCGGCAGCAGGAACAGCCAGGCGGCGCGGCGCGCGCTCCAGCGCGCAGGGCGGACAGGCCCCGCGCAGGCGCGCGTCACCATTGGCCGCCACGCCGTCCGCGGCGCGAGGCCGCGCGCAGGCGCTCCAGCATCGGCGGCCGCCTCCCCGCGATCCGACAGCACCGTCGTGAACGGCGTTCCAGAACTGCGCTCGAGACCTGGTTGTAGCGGGCCCGCGGTGACCCGGGACGGGCGCGCCACCGCATTCGTCGAAGGTGTCGAGCAGCGTCGCCGAAGAACGGGATTGGCGGCCAGCACCTCCGGGTCGTCGTAGAGCGTCGCGGATCGGGTCGGGTTGAGCGCGCCGGTCGATGGCGCGCGCGCTTCTGCTCGGCGCGGGACCGGTCAGGTACCGCGACGAGATCGCGCGGCCTCCGCTCGGATGGCGGGAGTAGCGGGATCACGGCGAGTTGCTCGCCGCCGAGCGTCGCGCCGTGGCGCCGCCGCTCGCCGCCGCCGCGCGGCAGCGGCGCGACGCCGACCTTGCCCGCTCACCGGGCTGTCCCTCGCCCTGTCACCAGGGCCAGGCGTAGGGCCAGTTGCGCATGAAGACGGCGTTGCCCGACTGGAACACGCCGCGGGCCTCCTCCTCGCGCGTAGTTCAGCACGCCCTCGGGCGCGATGCTGCCGATCCAGCGGGCCGCCAGCGCCAGCGCCGCGGCGGCACGCGGATTGTCGACGGTGATCTTGCCCTCGGGCGTCGACGATGGTGCCGCCGCCATGGCTGCTCGACCCATTCCAGCGCAGTTGCAGGTGAGGCCTTCATAGGCGCGGCCCTGGAAGACGAAGCCCCACATCCGCGTGCGGCCGGCGGCGCGCTCGGCGTCCTGGACGCGGCGGGCGGTCGTCGGTCAGTTCCTGCCAGGTCTCGGGCAGCGGCAGGCCGTATTTTTCCAGCAGGTCGCGCCGGGAGTAGAGCACGCCGGCGTCGGTGAACCACGGCATCGCCACCAGCCGGCCGTCGACCGTGTTGTTCTCGATGATCGCCGGGAAGTGCGCGGCACGGCCGGCGTCCTCGAGGCTGCCCGACAGGTCGAGCAGATGCTGCGCCAGGATGCCCGGCCAGACCACGTCGATCTGCAGCACGTCGATGTCGCCCGACCGCGCGGCGAGCAGCTGCTGGTACAGCGCCAGCCGCTCCGTGCTGCCGGCCGGGGTCGAGATCAGTTCGACGTGGTTGCCGGTCTCGCGCGCCCAGGCCTCGGCGCCCTCGCGGCAGAGCCGGGCCTCGATGCCCACCGCGCCGCAGGACAAGGCGAGGCTGACCCCGGCCCGTGCCGGCGGGGCGTGCAACAGCGCCGCGCAGACGAGCGCCAAAATCCAGCGCATGTCGTCCCTCCCGTTCCGCGTCCTGTCCGCGAGCATACAACACGCGGCGGCAGGGATGGATGCGCGACGGCGTCAGATCCTTTCGCTGAGGCGGATCGCCACCTTGCAGCCGGCCTTGATGGCGGCCGACAGCAGGCGATAGGCCGGCGCCTGCTCGGCCTCGTTGGCCAGGCCGATGTCGCGGTGTTCCAGTTCCTCGGCGCGGAAGGTGGCGATATGCGCCTTGAGCGCGACCTCATCCTCGGGCAGCGACGCTTCCTGCGCCTGGTAGTGCTCGTCGATCGCTTCCTCGACCGCGACGGTGCAGGCCATCGCACCCCGATGGCCGAGCAGCGCGGTCGCGGCGCCAAGCGCGAAGCCGGCCACATGCCAGACCGGCAGCAGCGCGGTGGGGCGGACGCGCCGTTCGCCGATCAGGCGGGAGAAGGTGTCGAGATGGACCTGTTCCTGCGCCTTCATGTGTTCGAGCGTCGTCGCGCCATCTGGTGCGGCCGAGCACGGCGAGCTGGCCCTCATAGATCCGCTTCGCTCCGTATTCCCCGGCATGGTCGACGCGGATGGCCCGTTCGACCTGCCGGCGCGGGGTGGTTTCGTCCTTCGTCATGCGCGACCTCCTCGGCGGGCCAGGGCCAGCGCCAGCGCGCCGAGGCCCAGACCGTAGATGAGGTTCATCGCCGCCATGGACAGGGGCAGGCCGGGGATAAGGAAGGTGGCGGCGTCGCAGGGCTTGCTGGGCGCCGGCGCCAGGCGCGCATCATGTCGTCGATGCTGGCGCGCGGCGCCCAGCGGTCGGCGCCGCGCAGCCGGGCAGCGGCGAGGGCCACCAGCCCTGCTCCACCCCGACATGCAGCGCGCCGATGCCGGCCGATGCCAACGCCGCCAAGCCAGCGAGCCCGACCAGCACGGCCCGGGCCCGCGCCGGGACCAGCACGCCGAGCGCCGCCAGCGCCGCCGCCGCCCAATACGGCCAGCGCTGCCACAGGCACAGTTCGCACGGGGCGAGCCCCCACCAGGTCTCGCTGCCGAGGGCGAAAAGCGGCGCGCCGGCTGCGAGCACGGCGATCAGGAGGGCGGAAGCCATGGCGACCATGTTGCGCCGCAACGGCCCCGGCGCAACAGGACCGATGCGCGGGCCTCGCCCGCCTTTCCACCGGGCCATGGTTCCGCCGCGCATCCGTGCAGCGCCAGGTGATTTCACCCGGCCCCGATCTGCTCTAGCCTCCCGTGCAACCGAGGGAGAGAGCGATGCAGAAGCTTTGGGGCCGGGCCAGTTCCAGCAATGTGATGAAGGTGCTGTGGGCGCTCGATGAACTCGGCCTGCCCTATGACCGCATCGATGCCGGCGGCGCCTTCGGCCAGCACCCGCGAGCCCGAATACCGCGCCATGAACCCGATGGGCCTGGTGCCGACCCTGCAGGAGGAGGACGGCTGGTCGGTGTGGGAAGCCAACACGATCTGCCGCTACCTGTGCAACGCGCATGCGCCGGACAGCCCGCTCTATCCGAAGGCGCCGCGTGCCCGCGCCGAGGTCGAGACCTGGATGGACTGGTCGCTCGGCGCACGTCACCGGCCCGATGGTCACCATCTTCTTCACCCATGTCCGGCTGAAGGAGCATGAGCGCGACTGGGCGGCCGAGAAGAAGGCGCGCGAGGATTGCGGCCGGCTGTGGAAGATCGTCGATGCCAGGCTGGAAGGCCGGCGCTTCCTGTGCGGGGATGACGCTGACGCTGGCCGACATCGCGCTCGGCTGCTGGGTGCATCGGTGGCACGTCCTGCCGATCGAACGGCCGGACCTGCCGAACCTCGCGCGGTATTACGAGGCGCTGAAGACCCGGCCGGGCTTCACCACGCACGTCGCCCTGCCGCTGGAATAAGCCAAGGGAGAGAACAATGACCCAGACCACCACGAGCCACGCCGAGGGCGCGCAGTTCGAGCGCGGGCTGCGGGCCTTCTTCGAATACCGCGACCTCGGCATCGCCAAGGCCACCGACGGTGCCTTCGGCGCCAATGTCATCCGCGGCATCCCGGGCGCGCACGCCACCGGCCAGTGGCACACCCATGACCTGCCCTTCCAGATGTTCTTCGTGCTGAAGGGCTGGGTGCGCTTCGAATACGAGGATATCGGCGAGAAGACCTTCAAGGCCGGGGATTGCTGCTACCAGCCGCGGCTGGTGAAGCACCGCGAGATCGAGCATTCCGAGGATGTCGAGATCCTGGAGATCACCGGGCCGGCGGAATTCGTGACCAAGGAAGTCCCCGCCCCGGCCCAGGCGGCGGAATAGACGGTCGCCTCTGGACGACCGAGGCCGCCCCCGGCTACCAGGGGGCAGCCCAGGCCCCTGTGGCGGAATGGTAGACGCAGGCGACTCAAAATCGCCCACCCGCAAGGGTATGGGAGTTCGACTCTCCCCGGGGGCATATCGCCCGGCGCTGGCGGCGCCGGCGCCTATTGAACATCAAATGCGAACCGATCCGCGTAGAAGGCCAGGTGGCCCTCTATCGACCGCAGCGCATCGTGCGGATGCTCGTAGGTCCATACGGCGTTCGCCGCCTTGTCCCCCAGCACCGGAACGTTGAAATACGCCGCCTCGCCCTTGAAGGGGCAATGGGTCCGGTGCGCGCTGCGGTCGAGCCGCGCCATGTCGACATCCTTGCGTGGAACATACTGGACCGGCGGATAGCCAGCCTCGCGCAGCGTCAGCGCATCCAGCGTGTCGGCGATGACGACATCCCCGGCGCGCACCACGACCCGGCCGGCGGCCGGCAGGATGGTGATCGGGTGTTCAGCGCAAGGAATGCGCAAGGGCGGCTCACTCATCGGGATAGCCTCAATCTGCCACAGGCCGACGCAGGGTGCCCTCGGCCCTTCCGGTCGCCATCCCGTCGCACAGCCGCGCCGTGGCTGTCGCCACCGCCACCGCGACCAGCACCGGCACGGCGAAATCCGCATCGGCGCGGGTCAGTTCGAAGCCAAGCACGATGGCGGTCAGCGGCATCCGTTGCGACACCGCCAGGAAGGCAATGGCGCCAACCAGCGCATAGGCGCCCTGCCCCGCCGCGGACGGCCAGGCCATGGCCCACAGCCCGCCCAGAACAACGCCCATCAACGCCCCGATCGTCATCCCCGGCGTCAGCAGCCCGCCATCGGCCCCGGCGCGCAGGACCGCGGTGGTGGCGAGCACCTTCAACACCAGCAGCATCGCCGCGACGCGGATCGCCAACTCGCCATCGAGCCCGAGCTGGATCGGCCCCTTGCCGTTGCCCGGCAGCGCCGGGAAGGCCATGGCGGCCAGCCCGATCGCCGCGAAGGCGAGCAGGCAGAGCCCGATCATCCGCGCATCATGGATCGCTCCGGCGCGGGCCCGCCTTGCGGCATGGCCGAAAAGCCAGCCGCCGGCACCGATCACCGGGCCACATGCCGCCGCCCAGACCACCAGCGAGGCGCTGACCCCGAGGGGCGGCAGCCGGTACTGGTGGACATCGCCCAGCGCGACCCAGGCCACCGCCGCCGCCACCCCCGCGGCCGCCAGCGCCGGCACCGCCACGGCCGGGGCGAAACTGGCCAGCAGCACCTCCATGGTGAACAGCGCCCCACCGAGCGGCACGTTGTAGACCGCCGCCAGCCCGGCCCCCGCGCCACAGGCGATGACGATGCGCGCCTGCGCCGGCGGCAGCCGCAAGGCGCCGGCAAGGCGCCCGGCGGCCAGTGCGGCGAGTTGCCGGGGCGCACCCTCGCGCCCCAGGGGGGAGCCCATGGCCACGGTCACGATCTGCAGCAACCCGTGGCCGATTGTCGTCCCGGCCGGCATCGGGGAGGTGGGGTCGGCCAGGGCGGCGTCGACCGACACCACCGGCCGCCCGAACCGGCGCAACAGCCACCAGCCCAGCCCCGCCACCAGCGCCACAGGCCACCAGCACCGCCAGGCGGCGCAGCGGCGCCGCGTCCCGCACGCCTTCCAGGAAGCTCTCGCCGCCGAGCAGGGTGTCCAGGCTGTAGCCAAAGGCCAGGTGCTGGACGGCGTGCAGCAGGACGGACAGCGACACCCCGGCCACCCCGCCGGCCATGCCGGCCAGCAGGATGGCCAGGGCAAAGGCGGCCGGGCGCGCTGCCTGGCCGCCGGGCAAAGGGGGCTCGCGCTGGTCGCCGGCGCCCGCCTGGGTCATGCCGGCCATGCCGGATTGGTGCCCATCCGGGCCGCGAAACTTGCCATCCGCCCCCATTCGCGCCAAAGACGCCCCCCAATTCCTGTCCCCACCCCGGATTCCCCACGGAGGGCCACCCATGGCCTCGTCCTTCGACCGCATCGCCGACATCATCGCCGAAAACAGCGAAGTCGAGCGGGACAAGATCCTGCCCGACAGCCATGTGATCAACGATCTCGGCATCGACAGCCTCGACTTCCTCGACATCGTCTTCGCCATCGACAAGGCCTTCGGCATCAAGGTCCCGGTCGAGGCCTGGACGCAGGAAGTCAACGCCGGCACCGCCCCGGCCGAGCAGTATTTCGTCATGAAGAACCTCGCCGCGCGCATCGACGAGCTGGTCGCCGCCAAGGGCGGCTGAGCCGGCAGCGGCCGGGGGGGAACCCGCCTTGAAGCTCGAATACTTCCAGATGATCGACCGCGTCGTGTCCTGCGACGGCGAATCGATCGTGGTCGAGAGCACGATCCCCGAGGCATCCCCGGTGTTCGAGGGGCATTTCCCGGGCTACCCGCTGATGCCCGGCGTGCTGCTGGTCGAGACCATGGCGCAGACCTCCGGCTGGCTGTTGCTCAAGCTCGGCGAGTTCCGAGCGCATGCCGTTCCTGATGGCGGTGAAGGAAGCCAAGTTCCGCACCTTCATCGGCCCCGGCACGCCGGTCACGGTCCATGCGCAGCGCCTGCATGACGGGTCCGGCTATGCCGTGACCAAGGCGCGCATCGAGGCGAATGGCAAGCGCGTCTGTGACGCGGAGCTGACCTTGCGCATCATGGACTTTCCCGCCCCCGAGCTCGCCGCCGCGATGCGCGGCCGCGGGCAGGAGCTTGGCCTCGCATGACCCGCCAGGACGTCGTCATCACCGGAATCGGGCTGGTCTCCTCGCTCGGCGAGGGGGCCGACACCCATTGGTCGGTGCTGTCGCAGCCGGGCGCGACCCCGGTGCTCGACGAAACCGCCTTCGCCCCGCATGCGGTTCATCCGCTGCCGCCGCTGTCGCTCGATGCGCAGATCCCCAAGAAGGGCGACCAGCGGCAGATGGAGCCCTGGCAGCGCCTGGGCACCTATGCCGCCGGGCTGGCGATCGACCAGGCGGGCGCGCGCGGGCTGGTCTCCGACATGCACCTGATCGTCGCCGCCGGCGGCGGCGAGCGCGACGTCGCGGTCGATGAGGCGGTGGCGACCGCCTTCTGCGCCCTGCCGCCCGACGAGGCCGGCCGCGCGCTGAACGACAAGCTCGGCACCGAACTGCGCCCGACGCTGTTCCTCGCGCAATTGTCGAACCTGCTCGCCGGCAACATCTCGATCGTCCACGGCGTCACCGGCTCCTCCCGCACCTTCATGGGCGAGGAAGCGGCGGCCGCCGATGCGGTGCGCATCGCCGCCGCGCGGCTGTCGGAAGGCCGTGGCGGCATCGCCCTGGTGGGCGGCGCCTATGCGTCCCAGCGCTGGGACCTGGTGCTGCTCTATGGCGCGGGGAATGCGCTGTGGCGCGGCCCCTTCGCGCCGGTGTCGGCCCGCGAGGGCTCCGGCGGCTTCGTGGGCGGCGCGCTCGGCGCCTTCCTGGTGCTGGAAACGGCCGAGCACGCGGCCGCCCGCGGCGCGACGCCGCTGGCCAGGCTGGCGGGCGTGGCAACCGATGCCGCAGCATGTGCGCGCCGGCCGTTCCGCCGCGGCGGCGCAGGCGCTGTGGCAGAAGCTCGGCGCGCCGAAGGACGGCCTTGGCGTGCTGTCCGGCATGACCGGCGTGGCCGAAGCCCGCATCGAGGAGGAAGCCTTCCTCGCCACCCTGGGCGCGGCCGCGGTGCGCCGCACCGGCTCGCTGCTCGGCCACGGGATCGAGGCGACCTTTCCGGCCAATGTCGCGCTCGGCGCCCTGGCGCTGTCGCGCGGCGGCTTCTTTCCCGCCATGGACCCGGCCGATTCCGGGGAAGGCCCGGTCGAGCGCATCCTCGTCACCGGCTTCGGCCAGTGGCGCGGGGAAGCGCTTGCGCTTCTGGAGCGCGCGGCATGAAGGACCATCTCGGGCGGCCGCTGGTCGCCGTCACCGGCATCGGCCTGGTCACACCGCTGGCCTGGGGGCGGGAGGCGAACTGGGCGGCGATCGTCGCCGGCAAGTCCGGCATTTCCCGCATCCGCCGCTTCCCGGTGGACAAGCTGCGCACCACCATCGCCGGCACCGTCGAATTGCCGGAGGAAGCAGCCGGCGCGCCGCCGGTCTCCTCCGCCATCCGGGTCGAGCGCATGGCCGCCGCGGCGGTCGAGGAAGCCCTGGCGCAGGCCGCCCTCGGCGAACCGGGCGCCTTCCCCGGTCCGCTCATGGTCGGCATGCCGCCGGTCGAGATGGAGTGGCCGCAGCGGTTCGAACTGGCCCGCAAGGCCAATGGCAATGGCGCCTATACGGCGATCACGCAGGCCGCGGCCGGACGCGCCGATATCTACGAGACCTTCCTGTTCGGTGGCGTGGGGGAGCGGCTGGCCGCCCGTTTCGGCACGCGCGGCGCGCCGATCGCGCTGACGACGGCCTGCGCGACCGGCGCCTCGGCCATCCAGATGGCCGTCGAGGCGATCCAGCGCGGTGAGGCCGACGCGGCCATCGCGCTGGGTGCCGATGGGTCGGTGCAGCCCGAGGCGGTGATCCGCTTCTCGCTGCTGTCCGCGCTCACGGCGCGCAACGACGACCCCGAGGGTGCCTCCCGCCCCTTCGAGAAGTCGCGCGACGGCTTCGTGATGAGCGAAGGCGCCGCCGCGCTGGTGCTGGAAAGCCTGGAGCATGCGATGGCGCGCGGTGCCACGGTGCTCGGCATCGTCTCCGGCTGCGGGGAGCGGGCGGACAGTCTTCCACCGCACCCGCTCCAACCCGGATGGCCAGGCCATCATCGGCGCCATGCGCAATGCCATCGCCGATGCCGGGCTGGAGCCGGCCGATATCGGCTATGTCAACGGCCACGGCACCAGCACGCCCGAGAACGACAAGATGGAGACGCTCGGCATGCGCGCGGTCTTCGGCGATGCGCCGCCGCCGATCTCCTCGAACAAGTCGATGCTCGGGCACACGCTGTCGGCCGCCGGGGCGATCGAGGCGGCGCTGTCGCTGCTGACGCATCCGCGACCAGGTGCTGCCGCCGACCATCAACCACCATGAGCCCGACCCGGCGATCACGCTGGACGTCGTGCCGAACGTGGCGCGCCAGGTGTCCGGGCTGAAGCATGTGCTGTCGAACTCCTTCGGGTTCGGCGGGCAGAATGTCTGCCTGGTGGTGAGCGCGGCGCCGTGACAGCAAGAAAGGGCGGGGGAGGAGCACCTCCCCCGAATCCCCCACCGTCTTTCATCAATTGGCGCCGGCCCCTGCTGTCAGTCTCCAAAAGTCAAAAAAAGGAGGGGGTTCGGGGGAGTTCTCTCCCCCGACCTTTCTGTTGAATGCGCGCACTCCGCCTCCACGCCGACCGTGACCTCCGCCTGGAGGATATCCCTGCCCCGCCGCCGCCCGCCCCGGGCGAGGTCACGCTGCGCATCCACGCCGTCGCGCTGAACCACATCGATGTCTGGGGCTTCCGCGGCATGGCCTTCGCCAAGCGCGAGATGCCGCTGATCGTCGGCGCCGAGGCCGTGGGCGAAGTGGTCGCCGTGGGCGAGGGCGTGACGGACTGGAAGGTCGGCGACCGCGCCGCCCCCTATGGCGCGCTGACCTGCGGCAAGTGCCGCCGCTGCCTGGCCGGGCAGGACAACCTGTGTGAGGACGTCCGCGGCGTGAAGGGCTTCCATGTCGGCGGCTTCGCCTGCGAGCTGGTGAACCAGGAAGCGCGGCTGATGGTGCGGGTGCCGGACGGGATTTCCTGGGAGGACGCCGCCTGCGGGGCGATCACCTTCTCCACCGTCGAGCACATGCTGTTCGACAATGCGAAGCTGGAACCGGGCGAGACCATCCTGGTGCATGCCGCCGGGTCGGGGATCGGCACGGTGGCGGTGCGCATCGCCAAGGATCTCGGCTGCACGGTGATCGCGACCGCCGGCGATGACGAGAAGTGTGCCAAGGCCAAGGCGCTCGGCGCCGATATCGTGGTGAACTACTCGACGCAGAACTTCCCGACCGTGGCGCGCCGCGCGACCGGCAAGGTCGGCGTCGATGTGGTGTTCGAGCATGTCGGTGCCTCGACCTGGGCGGGGTCGCTGCTGTCGCTGCGCATGGGTGGGCGGCTGGTGACCTGCGGTTCGACCAGCGGCGTGTCGGCCGAGACCAACCTGATGATGATCTTCCAGCGCCAGCTGCGCATCTTCGGGTCCTTCGGCGCGTCGATGCGCAACATCGCCGATGGCTACGCCAAGATGGCGCGCGGCATCCTGCCGGTGCTCGACACGGTGCTGCCGGTGGAACGCTTCACGGAAGGGCTCGACCGGCTGGAAAGCCGGCGCGTCTTCGGGAAGATCGTTGTTACGCTTTAAGTACCGGGCTCTGGCTGTTCGCGGACCGTCTGTTCGGGCTGCTGGTCCGCGGCGCCTTCGCGCTGCTGCGCCTGCTGGGGCCGGATTTCGGTCCGCGCATCGGCGCGGCCATCGCGCGCAACCTCGGCCCGCTGACCAGCGCGAACCGCATCGGGCGGGAGAACATCGCCGGCGCCTTCCCGGACAAGACCGAGGCGGAACGCGCGGCGATCCTGACCGAGGCGTGGGACAATCTCGGCCGCGTTGCCTGCGAATACGTCCATATGGACAGCATCTGGGATTTCGACCCGGACCACCTCGACGACCGGCCGCGTCACCGCCACGCCGGAGACCATCGCGCTGTACAACCGGCTGCGTGACGACGGGAAACCGGCGATCGTCTTCTCGGCGCATCTGGCGAATTGGGAATTGCCGGCCATCGCCGCGGCCAAGCACGGCATCGACAGCGCGGTGCTGTACCGCACGCCGAACAGCCCGGCGGTGGCCAAGGAAATCCTGCGCCTGCGGCAGGACAGCATGGGCATGCTGGTGGCGGCGGGGATGTCCGCGCCCTTCAAGCTGGCGCGCGCGCTGGAACGCGGCAAGCATATCGGCATGCTGGTGGACCAGCGCTTCGGGCGCGGGCCGCGCATCGATTTCCTCGGCCGGCCGGCCTTCGCCAATCCCCTGCTGGCGCAGTTGGCGCGGCGCTTCGACTGCCCGGTGCACGGCGCGCGTGCCATCCGCCTGCCCGATGGCCGCTTCCGCCTGGATCTGACCGAGGAGATCGCCCTGCCGCGCGATGCGGAGGGTCTGATCGACGTCGAGGCCGCGACGCAGGCGATGAACAGCGTCATCGAGGGGTGGGTGCGCGAATACCCAGGCCAATGGCTGTGGATGCATCGCCGCTGGCGCTGAGGCGTGGGCGGCTCGCCGCACCGTTTTGGCGGACGGTGCATTGCGTGGCGGGGCATCGGCGCGCCACCCTTGGCGGCAGTACCCACGGGGAGCGCACCTCATGCGCCGCGTCGCCCTCATCATCATGCTGCTGCCGACGGCGGCTTTCGCCACCGGGATCGCCTGTCCCGACGCGATCACCACCCCGCTCGGCGCCGATGCCATGCCAGGCTGGATGGTGGACCCGCACCCCTCGCCCACCGGCTTTCCCCATCGCGGCCCGGACCGCCCCGGCCACAAGGCGTTCGAGGGCGTGACCATCGTCGATGGCGGCCCCGGCGACCTGCGCGCCGAGGCCCCGGGCTCGCTGGTGCCCGATGAGGACGCGGTGCAGGGTGGCCGGTATGCGGCAGCGCTGGGACGTCGCGCAGGGCAGCCCGCGCGGCTTCCTGATGGTTTGCCGGTACGAGGGCACCGCCACGGTGCTGGCGCGGATGCTGCCAGGCACGATGCGGGAATGTGTCCAGATGCTTCCCCGGCGCGGCACCGGACGGGCGCTCTCCGCGCTGTGCCGTTGACGCTGCCGGCAACCGCGAGGAGAGACGATCTTGCCCCATGTGATGATCACCGGCCGGCGCGCTCGACGTCGCGGTCGAACTGCACGGGCCGGCAGACGGGCAGCCCGTCGTGCTGCTGCACGGCTTTCCCGACGACGTGCGGACCTGGGACGGGGTGGCGCCGCCGCTCGCCGCGGCCGGCTTCCGCGTGGTGGTGCCGTATCTGCGCGGCTATGGCCCGACGCGGTACCGCGACCCGGCGACGCCGCGGTCGGGCCAGCAGGCGGCGCTGGCGGCGGATCTGCTGGCGTTGATGGATGCGCTCGGCATCGGCCAGGCGCTGCTGGCGGGGTATGACTGGGGCGGGCGGGCGGCCTGCATCGTCGCGGCGCTGTGGCCGGAACGGGTGCGCGGGCTGGTCTCGGCGACCGGCTACAACATCCAGGACATCGCACGTTCGACCGAGCCCGGCACGCCGGAACGGGAACTGCGCTACTGGTACCAATGGTATCTGCACACGGAACGCGGCGCGGCCGGGCTCACGGCCAATCGCGCCGCCTTCTGCCGCCTGCTGTGGCGGATGTGGTCGCCGACCTATCCGTTGAGCGACGCGGAATACGCGGCGCACCGCCGCGAGCTTCGACAACCCGGATTTCGTCGCGACCGTGGTGCAGTCCTACCGCCACCGCCACAAGGCGGCCGCGGGCGACCCGGCGCTGGAGGGGATCGAGGCCGGCTGGCGGCGCCGACCCCCGATCACGGTGCCCACGCGTGGTGCTGCACGGCGCCGAGGACGGCGTCGATCCGCCGGCCAACAGCGAGGATGCGGCGCGGCATTTCAGCGGCCCCTACCGGCGGGCGGTGATCGCGGGGGCGGGCCACTTCCTGCCGCGCGAGGCGCCACAACCATGGGTAGAGCACATCGAGGCGCTCAGCGGATCCGTGAGGCTGATTTGTCTCAAATTTATCAGATATTTCGCAATTTCAGGATTTACAAATCATTCTTAGATACCCACAAGTGGTGAAAAACCGCTTGATGATGCACGCATAGGTGGTAATCTACGCCTGTAGCGTGAGAGGGCACCAAAATGCGCGTCTTGTTAGTTGAGGACGATCTCACAACTGCTCGCGGCATCACGATGATGCTCCGTCAGACAGCCATGATCGTCGACAGCGCCGATACCGGCGAGGAGGCGGTCGAACTGGCCCGCCTCTACGACTACGACATCGTCATCCTCGACCTGATGCTGCCCGACATCGACGGATCGGAGGTCGTCCGCCGCCTGCGCGCCGCGCGGATCGAGACGCCGGTGCTGATCCTGTCGGGCATCAGCCGCCCGCAGACCAAGGTGAAGGTCTTCGGCATGGGCGCCGACGACTTCATCACCAAGCCCTTCGACCAGCAGGAACTGGTGGCCCGCATCCAGGCCATCGTCCGCCGCGCCAAGGGCTTCAGCCAGCCGACCCTGTCGGTCGGGCCGCTGAACCTCAACCTCGGCTCGCGGGAGGTGACGGTCGAAGGCCGCACCGTCCACCTGACCGGCAAGGAATACGCGATCCTGGAACTGCTCGCCCTGCGCAAGGGCGTGGTGATGACCAAGGAGGCCTTCCTCAACCATCTCTACGGCGGCATCGACGAGCCCGAGGTGAAGATCATCGACGTCTTCATCTGCAAGCTGCGCAAGAAGCTTGCCCAGGCCGGCGCGTCGGACCTGATCGGCACCGTCTGGGGCCGCGGCTATGTGCTGCGCGACCCGACGACCTCCCGCGCGGCCGGCTGGCAGCCCGCCGGCGTCGGCCACGTTGCCCTGGACGTCCGCGCGGCCTGAACGGCGACGGGTTGCGGGCCGGCCACGCGTGTCCGGTCCCGGCCCGATCGCGGTGAGCACGCCTGATGCGGCCTCGCCAGCCGCCTGGCGCGCCGTCGCGCGCACGGCATGCGCCGGCTCACCCCGTGCTGTCCTGGGAAGCCAACGGTCTCAGCCCGCCCGTGCCGTCGGGCCGCGCGGCCTCATACACCCCGCGTTCCCCGGGGGTCGGCACCAGGCGGTCGGTCAGGCCGAGCACCGTCTCGGCCCCGCCCAGATAGACCACGCCGTCGGCCGCGCACCTGGCCGGCCAGGGCCGCCAGCACGCGCGACTTGGTCGGCGCGTCGAAATAGATCAGCACGTTGCGGCAGAAGACCACGTCGAAGCGGCCGAGGCCGCGCGGATCGTCCAGCAGGTTGAAGGCCTGCCAGCGCACCATGGCGCGCAGTTCGGGCGCCGACCTGCCACCGCGTTGCCCTCCTGCCGGAAATGCTTCACCAGCATCTGCACCGGCAGGCCGCGCTGCACCTCGAACTGGGTGAAGATGCCCTCCCGCGCGCGCTGCGAGCATCTCCTGCGACAGGTCGGTGCCGACGATCTCGACGCGCCGCCCGGCCAGCGCCGTGCCGAGTTCGGCCGCGATCATGGCGATGGAATAGGCCTCCTGCCCCGAGGAACAGGCGGCCGACCAGATGCGGATGGCCTGGCCCGGCGGCCGCGCCGCGGCGAGCTTCGGCAGCAGCTTCTTCAGATGCTCGAAGGGCTTGCCGTCGCGGAAGAAGGAGCTTTCGTTGGTGGTCAGCGCCTCGACCATCTCGGCGGCCAGCGCCTCGGCGCGCGGCGCGCGCAGGCGCAGCGCCAGCGCGTCGAGGTCGGCGATGCCTTCCCGCCGCAGCATCGCGCCCAGCCGGGTCTCCAGCATGTAGCCCTTGTCGGCCGTCAGCACGATGCCCGAGCGCGCCTTCACCAGGCCGGCGAGGAAATTGAAGCTGTCCGGCGTCATGCGACGATCCTCTCGGCCGCGATCGCGGCGATGCGTTCGGCCAGCGCTTCGGGCGGCGCGAGCCAGGCTGGCAAGCCCGGCGCGCGCCACCGCGCCGGGCATGCCCCAGACCACGCGAGCTCGCCTCATCCTGCGCGAGCATCTGGCCGCCGGCGGCGACGACCGCGCGGCAGCCCTCCAGCCCGTCATGGCCCATGCCGGTCAGGATCACCGCCAGCACGCGGCCGCCGGTGGCCTGCGCCGCGCTGCGCAGCATCGGGTCCACCGCCGGGCGGCAGAAATTCTCCGGCGGGTCGGTGGTGATGCGCGCGCGCAGCCCGCCCGGCGCCGCTCCACCAGCAAATGGCGGTCGCCGGGCGCCAGGTAGACGCGGCCCGCCACCAGCGCCTCGCCGTCCTGCGCCTCGGCGCAGCGCAGCGTGCCCAGACGGTCGAGATGTTCGGCCAGCATCGCGGTGAAGCCGGCCGGCATGTGCTGCACCACCACCACCGGCACCGGCAGGCGCGGCAGCCGCTTCAGCAGGGCGCCCAGCGCCTGCGGCCCGCCGGTCGAACAGCCGATCGCGACAAGTGCGGGACGCATGCGACGCGCCGGCGCGTGGCGTCGGCCGCGCTCGGCGGCGCCGGTGCCGGTCGCCGGGCGCCGCCCTCGCGCCGCTTCATCCGTGCCCAGCCGCGGACCTTGGTGATCAGTTCGGCGCGGAACGCCGGATCGGCCGCGCCGCCTGCCGAACCCTGCGGCTTCGGGACGTAGTCGGCCGCCCCGGCGGCCAGGGCCGCGATCGCCGCCTTGGCGCCCCGCTGGGTCAGCGCCGAGGCGACGATCACCGCCGCCCGTGGCGCCGCCTTCAGGATCAGCGGCAGCGCCGTCATCCCGTCCATCACCGGCATCTCAAGATCGAGCAGCACGACATCCGGCCGCGCCTCGGCCAGCGCGGCGAGCGCCGCCTGGCCATCGGCCGCCCGGTGCACCACGCGGATGCCGGGTTCGGATTCCAGCACCCGCGCGAGGATGGCGCGCGCTGTCGCGCTGTCGTCGCACAGCATCACCCGGACTTCCTCCGCCGCGGCGGGCGAAGCGATCATGCCGCCTGCTCCAGCAGGCCGACCTGGGTGAACTTGTCGCGAATGATGTCCGCGTCGAAGGGCTTCATCACGTATTCCTGCGCCCCGGCGCTGAGCGCCTCGACGATGCGGGCGAACTCGGCCTCGGTCGTGCAGAGCACGATGCGCGGATGGTCCGGGCCGAACTCCGCCCGCGCGGCGCGCAGGAAGCGTGATGCCGTCCATCACCGGCATGTTCCAGTCGAGCAGCACGCCATCGGGCAGCGCCGAACGGCAGGCATCGAGCGCCTCCTGCCCGTCCTTCGCCTCGCGCACCGTGAAGCCGAAGCCTTCGATGATGCGGCGCGCCGCCTTGCGCACCACAAGGCTGTCATCCACCACCAGGCAGGTCCGCTGCGTCATTGTCGTTGCCTCAGCCGATCGCCAGCACGCGCCCGACATCGAGCACGATGACGAGGTGCCCTTCCTGCCGGTGCACGCCGCGCGACACGTCGCGCCACATCGGATCGAGCGTCGGCGGGTTGGCGGTGAAGCCGCTGCGCCGGCATCGGCACGACCTCGCCCACCTGGTCGACCAGCAGGGCGTAGAGTTCGTTGGCCTGCTCGACGACGACGCTCATCGCCGGCGGCGCGGCGGCCTCGCGCGCGCGGCAGGCCGAGCCGCAGCCGCAGGTCGAGCGCGGTGACGATGCGGCCCCGCAGGTTGAGGCTGCCCGCCACCTCCCCCGGGGCGAGCGGGATGCGCGTGATGGCATGCGCGCCCAGCACGTCGCGCACCGCCAGCACCGGCACGGCGCAAACCTGGCCGGCGACGGTCAGCGTCAGGAAGACATCGTCCTCGGACCCGGCGGAGGATGTCGGTGGCGGCGCGCTGGCGGGCCGGATCGCGACGGCGGTCTGCATGGTGGTCATCCCTTCAGGCGCGAACCGGGGCGCACAGGCATTCGGAGAGCGAGCGCAGCAAGGCCTCGCGGTCGAATTTCACGACGTAGTCGGTGAAGCCGGCATCCCGGCCGCGCGCGACATCGGCGGGCTCGGCGCGGGACGAAAGCGCGATCAGCGGCGCCTCCGACCAGATGCCGCCGGCGCGCAGGGCGCGGGCGAAGCCGAGGCCGTCCATGTCCGGCATCTCGATGTCGGAGACGATGGCATCGAACAGCAGGCCTTCCTCGCGCACGCCGCAGCGCGGCGACGGCACCGTCCACCGCCGTCACCTCATAGCCGGCGGCCGAGAGGCTCGGCACCACGAGATGGCGGAAGAAGGCGCTGTCCTCGACCAGCAGCAGGCGCGGCCGGGCGGCGTCGCCGCGCGCGGCGGGCGCGGCGCGGAACCAGTCGTCGCCGGCCTGGGCCAGCCAATAGGCGGTGTCGATCACCTCGGTCACCCGGCCGGCGATCACCGCGCTGCCGATGAAGCCCGGGCGGCCCGTGCCGGGCTCGATCTCCAGCCTTTCCTCGATCACGTCGAGGATCTCCTCGACGGCGAGGCCCATGGCGCGGTCGTTCTCGGTGAACACCAGCACGGGCTGGCGGGCCTCGCCCATGGAGCCGTCCAGCCCGGCTGAGCGGCACCAGCGGCATCAGCGCGCCGCGGTACTGCACCACCGGCGTCAGGCCCGACATCTCGATCCGCTCGGCCGGGAATGTCCTCGAGCCGCGCGACCAGGCCGAGCGGCACCGCCTTCGGCCCGCCATCGCCGGCGCGGAACAGCAGCAGCGAGGTCTGCGCATTCGACCGCATGCCGATCGCGGCCGGCGCGTTGCGGCGCTCATCCTCGGTGGCGGCATCGAGGCCGACGCCGGCGGCGCGCGCGATCCCGTTCGGGTCGAGGATCATGATGACGGACCCGTCGCCGAGGATGGTGTTGCCGCTGAACATGGTGATGTGGCGCAGGATCGGCGCGACCGGCTTCACCACGATCTCCTCGGTGTCGAAGACGCGGTCGAGGATGATGCCGAAGGCCTGGCCGCCGACCTGCATGACGGCGACGAAGCCGTGGTCCTCGCTGGCCGGTGCGCAGGCGCAGCAGCCCGGCCAGCGAGACCAGCGGCAGCAGCCGGTCGCGCAGCCGCAGCACCGCGCGCGTCCTTGATGCGCTCGATGCGCGGCGCGCCGTCCTGCGCGGCCGCTGCGCCGGCGCCGACGCGCACCAGTTCCACCACGCCGATCTGCGGCAGGGCGAAGCGTTCGCCGCCCGCCTCGACGATCAGCGCGGAGGCGATGGCGAGCGTCAGCGGGATCTTGATGGTGAAGGTCGTGCCGCGGCCTTCCTTCGAGGCGAGTTCGACGGTGCCGCCGATCTTCTCGATGTTGGTCTTGACCACATCCATGCCGACGCCGCGGCCGGACACCGAGGTGACCTGCTGCGCGGTCGAGAAGCCCGGCGCGAAGATGAAGCGCAGGATCTCGCGCTCGCTCATCTGCGCGAGCTCGGCCTCGGTGGCGAGGCCATTGGCCAGCGCCTTGGCGCGGATGCGCTCGACCGGCAGGCCGCGCCCGTCGTCGCCGACCTCGATGATGATGTGGCCGCCTTCATGATAGGCGTTGAGGATGACGCGGCCGGTCTCGGGCTTGCCGGCCGCGCGCCGCTCGGCCGGGCCTTCAAGCCCGTGGTCGCCGGAATTGCGCACCATGTGCGTCAGCGGGTCGCGGATCAGTTCCAGCACCTGGCGATCGAGTTCGGTCTGCGCGCCGCGCATGTCGAGCTCGATCCTCTTGCCCAGTTCGTGCGACAGGTCGCGCACCAGCCGCGGCAGCTTCGCCCAGGCATGGCCGATCGGCTGCATGCGCGTCTTCATCACGCCTTCCTGCAGGTCGGAGGTGATGTGCGACAGGCGCTGCAGCGGCACCGCGAAGGCGTCCGACTGGTGCGCGCGGGCCAGTTGCAGCAGCTGGTTGCGCGTCAGCACCAGTTCGCTGACCAGCGTCATCAGGTCCTCCAGCACATCGACCGAGACGCGGATGGTCTGCTGCGCGACCGGGGCATTGCCGGCGGCCATGCCCGGCTCGCCGGCCTGCTCGTCATGGGGCGGGGCGGCGGCAGGGGCGCTGGCGGGCGCGCCCGCCGTGATGGCGGGGGCTGGCTCCGCCGGCGGGTCCACCGGGGCCCCGACCACAGGCGGCGGGACGGCATGCCCCTCGGCAGCGGCATTCAGCGCGGCGATCAGCGGGCCATCCTCGCCGGCCGGTTCGGTGCCGCTCGCCTCGATGCCGGCGACGATCGCCTTGATCCGGTCGAGCGCCGAGAGGATCAGCGTGATGCCGGTGGGCGTGACGGCCAGCGTGCCGTCGCGATAGCGGCCAAGGATGTTCTCGCCCGCATGGGCCACCGCCTCCAGCCGTGACAGGCCAAGGAAGCCGCAGGTCCCCTTGATGGTGTGGACCAGGCGGAACACCTCGGACAGGGTCGGCTGGTCATCCGGCTTGCGTTCCAGGCGCACAAGGGCGGAATCGAGCGCGACCAGCCCCTCATGGGTCTCGGTGAGGAAATCCGCCAGGAGGTCGTCCATCTCTGCCCTCGTGCTGCGAGGACGACAGTTTCAGCGGAACGGACCAAACAATCGGTAAAGCGCACGCACCGCCGCGGCGCCCATCCGCATGGGCAGGCCCGAGCCCCGTGGGAGACCGTTTGAGAAGGCACCCTTGGGCGCCCGCCGGCCCTCCCCCACCCGGCCACCCATCAAGGATACGCTCGTTGGGTGGCCGGGTGGGGGGATGGCCGGTGCCGGGAATCTCAAACGGTCTCAGAGGGGCGGGCGGGTGCCGGAGACGGGAATGCGCCACACGGCGCATCCGCAAGCGGTCTCCGGGAACGACGCCCGCGGGGCGTCGGGATCGGGGCACTACGCCGCGAAGCGGATCAGCAGCGGTCCGGTCGCCTGGCCCGGCGGCAGGGCGATGGACAGATGCGCCTTGGCGGCGGCGGCGACGGTGCACAGCCAGACGACCGTCACGTCCCGCCCCAGCGCATCCGCCGGCATCTCGCCGGCCAGGGCGCGCAGCAGCGTCGGCGGCCAGGCCGCGCGCGGCCCGTCCGGCCAGATCGCGAGTTCGAAGGCCGGGTCGCCGCCCAGGCAAACGCGCCCGCCGCGTGCCAGCGCCTCCCCGCCCAGCAGCATGGCCGCAAGCACCACCGGCACCACCTCCTCCGGCAGGCGGTAGGCCAGGTCGAGCGTGCCGGCATCGGCCACCGCACGCCCACCCGCGAGTTGGCCATCGAGCAGCGCCAGGGTGGCGCCCAGCGTCGCCTCCCCCTGGCCACCCAGCATGGCGCGCCACAGTATGAGCCGCCGGCGCAACTCCTCGGCGGCATCCTGGGCCAGCGTCGCCGCCTCCCCGCCGACGCCGGGCATCATGTCGAGCGCATTGGCGATGGTGCCGACCACGCCACCAAGGTCATGGCAAAGCCGCAGCCCCACCATCCGCGCAAGGTCGAGATCCGCGGTGGGTGGAATGGTCATTCTCGGGGCATACCTTGCGACATGGGCGCGAACGGTATCCTCTGCTGGCATTGATGCCACATTAGCGCCGGGGCCGTGAGCGCGACCATCGAACCAGGTATGCGGGTCCACCTCCCTGCCCGCCCCGAATGGGGCACCGGGCAGGTGCAATCCGTGGTGGGCGATCGCATTACGGTGAATTTCGAGCATGCCGGCAAGGTCCTGATCAATGTCGCCGTGGTCGAACTCGAAGTGCTGGAGGATGACCGGCGTTGATCAGCCTTTCCGAGACGGCCTGGTCGGTCCTGGCCGACTGGCGCCTGGTCGCCGCCATCGTGGCGACCGCCATCGCCGGCGTCATGCGCGGTTATTCCGGCTTCGGCACGGCGGTGATCCTGGCGCCGGTCTATTCCCTGCTGTGGGGCCCGCGCGCCGGGGTGCCGGTGATGCTGCTGATGGAACTGCTGGTCTCGGTGCAGTTGCTGCCCTCCGCCTTGAAGGAGGCCGACCGCCGCGTCGTGCTGCCGCTGGGCGGCGCCGCGGCGCTGGCGACGCCGCTCGGCGCCTGGTTCCTGTTCACCGTGGATGGCGAGGTGCTGCGCCGCTTCATCGGCGGCTTCGTGCTTGGTGTTCGGCCTGCTGCTGATGTCGGGCTGGCGCTACCACGGCACGCGGCCGCTGCCGCTCAACATCGCGATCGGCACGGTGGCCGGCCTGCTCAAGGGCTCGACCGGCATGAGCGGGCCGCCGGTGATCCTGTATCTGCTGGCCGGGCTCGAGGAAGCGAAGCGGCATCGGGCCAATCTGATCATGTTCTTCGCCACCATCGCCATCGTCTCGGTGATCGTTCCGGTGCTGGGTGGGCTGGTGGACCTGGTGACGTTGCTGCGCCTGGCGGTCTTGCTGCCGGTCATGGCCTTCTCGGTGCCGGTCGGCACCAGGCTGTTCCATGTGGTCCCGGTCCGGCTGTACCGGCCCTTCGCAATGGGCGTGCTGCTGGTGGCCGGCGGGCTGGCGCTGTTCGGATGAAACGCGCGCGGGGGCTTGCGGCGACAGGGCGTCCGGCCCCAAATCCCGTCCATGCAGGACCTTGATCCTTCCACCACCGGCCTGATCGACCCCTTCGGCAGGGCGGTGACCTATCTGCGCGTCTCGGTGACGGATCGCTGTGACCTCCGCTGCGTCTATTGCATGGCGGAGGACATGACCTTCCTGCCGAAGAAGGAGATCCTGACGCTCGAGGAGCTGGACCGGCTTTGCGGCGCCTTCATCGCGCTGGGCACCGACAAGATCCGCCTGACCGGCGGCGAGCCGCTGGTGCGCAAGGGGGTGATGACGCTGGTGCGCAGCCTGGGCGCGCGCATCGGCGCCGGGCGGCCTGCGCGAGCTGACCGTCACCACCAACGGCACCCAGCTCACGAAGATGGCCGGCGAGCTGTATGCGGCCGGGGTGCGGCGCATCAACGTGTCGATGGACACGCTCGATCCGGGCGTCTTCGCCGCCGTCACCCGCTGGGGCAAGATCGAACAGACGCTGGACGGCATCTTCGCCGCCAAGGCCGCGGGCCTCGCCGTGAAGATCAACGCGGTGGCGCTGAAGGGCGTCAACGAGGACGAGTTCGACCGCATGGTCGCCTGGTGCGGCGAGCACGGCTTCGACCTGTGCCTGATCGAGACCATGCCGCTCGGCGATATCGGCGGCGACCGCACCGACCAGTACCTGCCGCTGTCCGCTCGTCCGTTCGCGCCTGCGCAAGACCTGGACGCTGACCGACACGGACTACGTGACCGGCGGGCCCGGCGCGCTACATGACGGTGCAGGAAACCGGCGGGCGGATCGGCTTCATCACGCCGATGACCCATAATTTCTGCGAATCCTGCAACCGCGTGCGGCTGACCTGCACGGGCACGCTGTTCATGTGCCTCGGCCAGGATGACGCGGCGGAATTCCGCGACCTGCTGCGGGCGCCTTCGACCGACGATGCGGTGCTGGCGCAGGCGATCCGCGAGGCGATCACGCGCAAGCCTCGCGGCCATGACTTCGTGATCGACCGCCGGCACAACCGCCCGGCCGTCGCGCGCCACATGAGCATGACGGGCGGCTGAAATGCTTGAAGGCCTGGTGCAGAAGCTCACCATCCCCGGCATGCCGCCCTGGGTGGCGCTGGTGCTGATGGTGGCGATCGCGGTGTCGATCCTGGCGTTCCTGGCGATGCCCTTCGCCGTCTTTGGCGTGAAGTCGCGGCTGGAGGCGATCGAGGCGGAACTCGCCGACCTGCGGATGGAGCTGCGCAACCTGGTCCTGACGGGGCCTGGCGCCGCCGCGGCACGCGCGCCGGTCGAAGTGGACTACGTCGCACCGCCGATGCGCGCGCGCCGCCCGCCAGGTCGCCGCCGAACCCCGCACCGCCCCGCCGGTGCCACCGCCGGCGGCGAGGCCCGCGGCGCGCGCCTCCCGCGAGGAACCGCGGCTCGACTGGCCGAGAGCGGACAGGGGGGCGTGACGGGCGGGGTGTCGCCAGGGCGGGCCATGCCGCTGGCGCGCCAGGCGGTGCAAGGCGCCCCGCACCAACGGCCCGGCGGCGTTGCGGCATATCCTTCCGGCGCAGGACGGCAAACGCGCGCCGCGACACGGCCTTGTCACACGAACGCGGGATCCCGGTGCGGCACCCATGCCGGGCGCCCAATGACGATTTCCAAAGGCCGCAGGCCTTTGGTGGGGTGGTCCGGAGGGGCATACCCACTTGTACTGAACAAGAACTCGTTGCGTTCTGAGTGCTGGCGTTGCTTGCCTCGAGGGCTCGCATCCCCAACCTCCCCTCGCTGCCGCCGGATACGCTACCGGCGGGCCGTTTTTTCGCGGTCAGGTCACCTGCAGCACAGGGCATCGGAGCCAAATGGGACAGCGAGGAAACCGGGACGTGAACTGGTCCTGACCCCGAGAAGTTGCGTAGCCCCCGGACCACAGAAGGGGGCAGGACCAGAGATGTCCGGCGAGGATTGCCTCGCGACCTACGCGCCCAGGAGCATCGACTGATCGCCAGCACGTCGCATCTGTTCACCACCGGGCAACGACCGTTGGTCGGTGGTGAACAGATGCGACGACGGCCTCAGGCCAAGGTGCCAATCTCAGGCGGAGGCACCACCTTATGAGCGGCAACTCCAGCCATGGTTCGAGAGAAAGGATCCAGGCCGTCTCATGAAGCGCCTTAAACTCTCGCTGGCACTATTCGGGCTGATCTACCTCTTTCCGCTTGGCATCTCTGCCGTGCTTCATCAGCAGAATGGGATTGGCGCCGATTGGTGGAGCGCTGACCGGTCGAGCGCCGGCCACCTTCCGATCCCTGCCGAGCATCCGGCCGCACTCGTGCGCGTGTTCGCCGCGCCTACGGTGCGCTGGCGAGGTATCTTTGCCGTCCACAGCTGGATCGTGATCAAGCCGTACGGAGCCAGCGCCTATACACGCTACGACTACACCGCCTGGGGTGATCCGATCCGGGTCAACGGCTTCGAAGCTGACGGCCGGTGGTTCGGGCGGCGCCCAGAGGTCGTCTTCGCTGCAGACGGCGACGCGGCAGCAGCCATGATTCCCCGCATGCAGGCAGCCATCGACGCCTATACGTGGCGCAACCGTGGCGATTATCGGGTCTGGCCTGGCCCGAACTCCAACACCTTCGTTGCGGCCGTGCTCGACGCCGTGCCAGAGGCACAGGCCGCGCTGCCGCCTACGGCCATAGGCAAGGACTATCCCTATGATGGTCATTGGCTTCGTCGCACGGCATCAGGCACGGGCCTGCGCCTTACGCTGGGTGGCTATGCCGGCATGACGATCGCTTGGATCGAGGGCATCGAGATCAACATCCTCGGCGGCGTGGCCGGGATCGATATCCGGCGTCCGGCGATCAAGCTTCCTGGAATCGGCCGGCTCGGCACAGCGAGCGCCGACCAGATCTAATGCGACAGAGGACCCTGCGCTACGCCGTCTTGGCCCGTGCCAGGACCCGTGCCGCCGTTGCAGCGGACGAGCACTTCAACAGCAGATGGTGAGGTGTGGGCTGGGCCGCTTTGGAAAAGCTCCCGCCAAAAATTCCGCGATGCACTTTATCGCGTAGGTCGTTCCCCTACATCAGTGGTTGCATCGCGCAAGGCCATAGCGACTTGCGACACACAATGTCATCCGCGCGTCCCGGTCGGCGAAGGCGCCCGCCACGCATGAGAGGAGAGCTCACAATGACCCAACCGCCGCAGGCTCGCCGCGCCCTCCTCGTCGCCAGCGCCGCAACTGCCGGAGTCGCACTGACGACTGCCGCTTCCGGCCTCATCACGCCGCTGCGAGCGCAGGGCCTCGCCCCGACGCCGACGATGCGAGGCGGCGCCAACAACTATCGGCCCGGCGCGCCGATCGTGGAACGCATCGGCGGCGGCGGCTTCTGGCTGACCGGCACCGTTCGGCGTGCCGGCGATGGCGCTCCGCTCCCGCGCGTGCGCATCCAGATGTGGGCGCATACGACGGAGGGGCATGAGCGCGACCCGCACAGCCATGGCGCCACGCTGACGGACGCGAATGGCGTGTTCCGGATGGAGATGCCGCAGATCGTGCCCGCCTTCGGCCAGGCGCACGGGCATCTCGCCTATGATGCAGAGCACGATGGCAACGGCTTCGAGACGGTGTTCCTGCGACCAGTGATGCGGAGCGCCCGCGACACGAGGCTGAGTGTGGATTTCGTCCTGCGACGGGCGTGATCGGCGCAAGGCCGGTGCGTACGGTCCTGATCTGGGCAGCCCTCGCGGCCGCCCTGATCGTGCCGGTCGTGGTCGCGGCGGCGAGTCCGCTGCTCGCGTGGCGCGACCCAATCTATATCGCGGCTGGCTTCGCGGGGGTGGTTGCGCTGGGACTGCTCCTCCTCCAGCCCTTGCTTGCCGGGGGATTCTTGCCGGGCCTGCGGGTGCGGCTCGGTCGGCGGCTGCATGCCTGGGTGGGGGCCGGGGTTGCGGCGGCGGTGGCGGCGCACGTCGCTGGGCTCTGGCTTACCAGCCCGCCTGACGTCGTCGACGCCCTTCTCTTCAGATCGCCGACGCCATTTTCTGCATGGGGCGTGGTCGCCATGTGGGCGGTGTTCGCGACGGCACTCCTCGCTGCCTTCCGCCGGCGGCTGCGACTAAGGCTGATGGTTTGGCGTCTGTGTCACATCATCCTTGCGATGGTGATTGTCGTGGGCAGCGTCATCCATGCGATGCTGGTCGATGGGACGATGGGGATAGTGTCGAAAGCGGTGCTGTGCGCACTGGTTCTGGCAGCAGCCGCGAAGGTCATGGCTGATCTGCCGTTGGTGGCCGGCATTCGCCGGGCGGGCGGCCAGAATGGCCGGCGGGCGACGAGCACAACGGTGGTCCGGCGGCTCCTGCAAAGGTGACGTCGCATTGATGAAGCGCCGGCCTGACCTACGCTACGGCATTGTGAGGGTGGTGGCGTGATCAGGGAGGATGGTGAAGACGATCGACGCGAACAGGATCGGAAGGACCCGTTGCGACACGCTCGTCAAAGACCGCTACTTTGGTGGGAACTGATTCGTGAAACTCATCGGTCGGACTTATCCTCCGAGGCCGCATCGATATCACCGCGCGAATTGTCGGTGCCAGCCAGATCGAGTGGCGCTGCGTCGAGGGACTCACCATCGGCATGCGGACACTCAGCGATCCGATGCAGACGATATTGGCAGCAGATGGTGAGCGGCTTGGCGTCGGCACGTCACAGCCGGTTCGTCATTCCCCTGGTCGACCGCGGCCCACGCTGCGTGTAGCGCGCATCCCCTTCCGCCTCGCCTGAAGCATGCTTCACGACGTCCAGGTGAACCGCCTCGGGTTTGTCCGAGGCCATTCTGCTTGAGATGATGGCTGGACAGGCGGGTGGCCGCGTCGCCTCCCGCCGTCCGCCGGTTCACTCAGGCCGGATGTTGTAAGTGCGGATGACCTCGCCCCACTTCGCCCGGTCGGCGGCGATTTGGCGCAGGAAATCCTGTTGCGACCCACCAAGCCGCTGCAGGCCATTCTCGACGAAGCGACGCTGCACGTCGGGCGCCTGCATCGCCTTATTGATCTCCTCGTTCCAGCGGGCGGTCAGGGCCGCCGACATCTGCCCCGGCCCGACGATGCCGAACCAGTTGTGGATGACGAACTGGTCCAGCCCCTGGCGCGAGATGACTGGCAGCTCGGGCATCAGAGGCGAGGCCTCAGCCGCGCCATAGGCAATGGCGCGCAGCCCGCCGCCACGGATCTGTCCGAGGTACTCCGGCATGTTGCCGAACATCACGTCGACGCGTCCGGCCACGATGTCGAGGATCGCGGGCGCGCCGCCACGGTAGGGCACCTGAAATACGGCATGCTCGAGGATATCGAGATCGACGAAGCCGGCATGGTTCGCGCACCGGACAAGCCTGGCCTCGGCGCAGAGATAGACTTCGACCTGATCAGGAGGAACGAGATCGCGGTCCTGCGCTGGCCGCGTTCGGCGCGGGCTGCCGGGATGGTCCTGACTTATCCTGCCGCTCACGGTCTGATCTCGATCGATCTCGTAATCGACGTCGTACTCTGCGAGAGCCATTCGCCGATGCTCCGACGCATGCCGGCGTGCTCATGTCGGTCATGCGCACGAGGCGCGAAGGCGGGTGCGCCGCGTAGGCGCTCTGCGTGCCACAGACCATTCGAATCCGGCAGCGCGTCCTTCGAGGATGTCGAGTTCGAGGGAGCCGCTGCGGCTCGCGCCGCCGCGATCCCCGTCACCCTCGGGTTCACCGTCGCCGGCTCGCCGTTGGCTGGACCATCTGATGGACTACCGATCGGCCAGAGCCATAATGTCGCCGCTCGCCACCTGACCGTGGCAGGGCCGCCCGAGAACCGCTACGATTTGTGCGTGGCTTATCTCCAGCGCAACTCCGATGACCACAGTTCGCGATGACCCACCCCTCCCATGCCCGCCGACAGGCGACGGATGTGGTGCAGGTACAGGCGGCGCGGATGGCGCGTCTCGGGCCACCAATGCTCTCGGGGCCCCTGCCGGCGGCGATTGAACTCCCTCGCCAGACCGATTTCCGGACCTTGGCCGTCATCTCCTTCGGCCTCGGCGTCCTTTCCCTCGGCTGGCTGCTGACCGCCGCGTGGAACGAGGGCCTGTTCGAGCGCGCCGAGAACGAGCCGTTGGGCGAGTATCTCGGCTATCTCCTCGAACTGGCGCAGTCGGCATGGCTGCTCCTGCCGCTCCTGTTCTTCGTCGGTGCTGTTGCGTTCAACCGGATGCGCCGGAACCCGCAGGACTGGTTGCGGATCAGCCTGTCCACAGAGGAGGCTCAGGTCGAGGGAGCGGGTGGTGCATGGCGCGTGCCCGTTGCGGACTTCACTGCGGTCGCGCTGCGCACCAGGGCGGGCTTCTCGATGAAGCTGACGAACCAAACCACCACGAATGTGGTGCGCGGCATCCTACCCGGACAGCAATATTCCATCCTGGGGCGGGAGACGCTCTGGTGGGTGGAACTGATCCATCCCGACCCGGAGCGTTCAGTGCCGGTCTGGGCTTCCGACGCTCCGAACGCTGAAGCGACCGGCAGGCGCGTTGCCGTCAGCGTCGCCGATCGGCTCGGCCTGCCGATCGATCTGCCCGAGCGCGCCACGGCGACCGGGTAGGCGAGGGCCGAGGCGCCGTCATCCCCATCACCCTCTGGTTCACCGTCGCCGGCTCGCCGCTGGCCTGATCCCCCTCCCGGAGAACGCCCATGCCCCGTGCCATCGGCGCGAATTGCCGCCTGCTCATGCTGCCCGAAACCATCTACGGCACCGCCCCCGGCAGCAACTGGCGGCGCATGCCGTTCCTGTCCTGCGACCTGGGCGCGGAGCAGCCGCTGCTGGATGCCGACTGTCGGTCGTCGAATGCTTTGAGACGATGGAGGCGGTTTCCTGACGGAGGCTCTGTCCCGTCGGGTTGTGAGGTTGGCGGCACTGCGGCGGGGCATCGATGCCGGGAAGGGCGCAGGATGTGCGGCAGGCCGCGCGGGCCTTGATCGACAAGGTCATTGTCACGCCCTGCGACGACCCCGACGATCCCCCGGGATCGAACCGGTCGGGCAGCTCATGGCCATGCTCAAGGCCGCCGGCGCCTTTCCCGACGGAGATGATGCGAAATGCCGCGACCTCGTTTCCGGTTTGTCCAGCTGTTCGGTAAAGGGGACTATGAGGGGGCTGGGCCCTTCCATTCTGCTTCCCTGGCCTGAAGGCGAACACCGATGCGCATTTCCGTCATCCAGATGAACCAGGGCAGCGACAAGGCCGCCAATCTCGACCAGGCGCGCCGCCTGATCGAGGCTGCGGTCGAGGCCGACCGCCCCGGCCTGGTCACCCTGCCCGAGACATGGACCAACCTCGGCGGCGGGCGCGAAAGCCGGCGCGCGGCGGCGGAGGTCCTGCCGGCACCTGGCAGGGAGGGTGGCGCCGCCTATGAGATGCTGCGCGGCCTCGCCCGCGCCCATGGCATCACCGTCCATGGCGGCTCGATCATCGAGGATGGCGGCGAGAAGCTGTTCAACACGACGCTGGTGTTCGGCCCGGACGGGGCGGAGATCGCCCGCTACCGCAAGATCCACCTGTTCGACATCACCGCCCCGGACGGCACCGGCTACCGGGAAAGCGCGCTGTATGGCGGCGGATCGGACCTCGCCTTCTTCGAGGCCGGCGGCATCCGCTTCGCCTGCACCATCTGCTACGATATGCGCTTTCCGGAACTCTACCTGGCGCTGCGGCGCATGGGGGCCGAGGCGATCATGGTGCCGTCCAACTTCACCCTGCAGACCGGCAAGGACCACTGGGAAGTGCTGCTGCGGGCGCGCGCCATCGACACGCAATGCTGGATGATCGCCGCCGCCTCCACCGGCAATTACGACGAGCGCGGCGCCACGCGCAGCGTCTATGGCCATTCGCTGATCGCCGACCCCTGGGGGCATGTGGTCGCGAAATGCTCCGACGGCATCGGCTGGGCCACCGCGCGGATCGACCCGGCGGTGACCGCGCGGGTGCGCGCCGGCATGCCGCTGGAGGAGCACCGCGAGGCCGCCCGCGCCTGGCGCGCCGGGCGCGCATCGTGAAACTCGCCATCCTCGCCGCCCAGAACGAGGCGGCGCGCGAGGCACAGGAAGCCCTGGCCGCACGCTACGGCGCCGCCTCGCCGGAAACGGCCGACGTCGTCGTCGCACTCGGCGGCGACGGCTTCATGCTGGAGACGCTGCACCGCTTCCTCGGCCGCGGCATCCCGGTCTACGGCATGAATCGCGGCTCGGTCGGCTTCCTGATGAACGACTATGCCGAGGACGACCTGCCGGCGCGCATCGCCGCCGCCCAGGCCGCGGCGCTGCACCCGCTGCGGATGCGCGCCGTGTCCAATGGCTGCGCGCCGGTCGAGGCGCTGGCGATCAACGAGGTCTCGCTGCTGCGCGAGAGCCGCCAGGCGGCCAAGATCCGCATCCTGATCGACGGCGCGCGAGCGGCTGCCGGAACTGATCTGCGACGGCATCCTGGTCAGCACGCCGGCCGGCAGCACCGCCTACAACCTGTCCGCCCATGGGCCGATCGTGCCGCTCGGCGCCAGCCTGCTGCCGCTGACGCCGATCTCGGCCTTCCGCCCGCGGCGCTGGCGCGGCGCGCTGCTGCCGGCCGATGTCGAGGTGGTGTTCGAGATCCTGGAACGCGACAAGCGCCCGGTCGCGGCGGTCGCCGACTATACCGAGGTGCGCGACGTCGTCCCGCGTCGAGGTGCGCGAGGCGCGCGACGTCGTGCTGACCCTGCTGTTCGACCCCGACCACGGGCTGTCGGAACGCATCATCGCGGAACAGTTCACGGTGTGAGCCGTGCCTGGCCTCAGGCGCCGGCGCCGCCATCCGGTGGCGGGGCTTGCGCGCCGTGCCACGGACGCGCTGGCGGCCACGGAGCAGGCCGGGGCGCGGCCGCGCCATACGCGCACGGGCCCGTGGCAAAGCCCCCGGCCATTGGCGGAAGGATGAGCGCGCCTTCGCCATGACGCCCCGGCACCGGCATCCCCGACCGCACCCTGTTCTGGGGCATGGCGATCAGCCAGCTGATCGGCTGGGGCACGGTCTATGTGCCCTTCCCCCTGCTGGTCGCGCCGATGGAAGCCGAGCTCGGCTGGTCGCGCGTGCTGCTCAACGGCGCCTATACGGCCGGGCTGCTGGCCTCGGGCCTGGCGGCGGTGCCGGCGGGGCGCTGGCTCGACCGGCATGGGCCGCGGGCGATGATGAACAGCGGCATGCTCGCCGCCGCGCTGCTGCTGCTGGCGATGAGCCTGGTCGCAGCAGCCCGCCGCCTTCGTCGCGGTCTGGGTGCTGCTCGGCGTGGTGCAGGCGATGTGCCTGTGGGGCACCGCCATGGCCGTGGTGGTGGCCGAGGCGCGCGACGTGACGCGCACCGTCACCGCCATCACCTTCGTCACCGGCTTCACCGCCACCATCTTCATCCCGCTGACCGAGGCGCTGATCGCCCTGCTGGGCTGGCGCGGCGCGCTGCAGGCGCTGGCGGCGCTGCAACTGGTCGGCGCCGCGCTGACCGTCCTCATGCTGCGCCAGGCGCGCGGGCCGGTGACCGGCGCGGCGCGGCGCGACCGGGCCAGGGCTGTGGGCGCGGCTGCAGCGAGCCGGCCTTCCTCGGCCTGGCCCTGTGCTTCGCCGCCCATGCCTTCATCGGCACCGGGCTCGGCGCGCACCTGATCCCGCTGCTGCGCGAACGCGGCTGGCCGGAGGCGACGGTGCTGCTGCTTGCCGCCGCCCATGGGCCGGCGCAGGTGGCGGCGCGGGCGCTGCTGTTCGCCGCCGGGCGGCGGGTCACCATGCGCGCGGTCGGCCGCTTCGCCACCGCGCTGCTGCCGGTCGCCATGCTGGCGCTGGCCGCTCGGCCCGGACAGCCTGGCGCTGACCATCCTGTTCGTCCTGTGCTGGGCGATGGGCGACGGGCTGCTGACCATCGTGCGCAGCGCGGGCGCGGCCGAGATCCTGGGCCGGGAGGGCTTCGGCGCGGTCTCCGGCGCGCTGTCGGCCGTCGCGATGGTGCCGCGCACGGCCGCGCCGCTGCTGCTGGCGCTGGTGTGGGAGGGTGCCGGCGGCTACGGGCCGGTGCCGTGGATGCTGGCCGGCATCGGCGCGGCGGCGGTGGGCGGTTTCCTGCTCGCGGCGCGCCGGCCGCGCGTCACATCGCGATAGCGTCCCGGGCCAGCGCTCGGCGACGAAGACGGCATTGCCGTACCAGATGCCGCGCTCGCGCTTGCCGCTGTGCAGGTTGGCGTAGCCCTTCGGGTGCTGCCCGCCGGCGAACAGGCCGAACAGCCCATAGCCCAGCGCGGACATGAAGTCCGCGATGCGCGTGAAGGGCACGTGCATCTGGTTGCGCGGGCGATGCGCATTCCGCCTCGACATAGCGATGCGCCGTGCCGCAGCATGCCGGGAAGCGGCAGCACTCAGGTCGTGGCCCTCGGTATCGATCTTGAGGATGTCGATCCGGTCGAGGCCCGGGCGCGTCGATGGTTGTCGCCGTGATGGCCTCCGACATCCTCGAGGTCGACAGGTTGTGGCACCGAGATTGCCCGGCTTCGCCTGGCTGAGCGTCGCCTCCCCCGGCTGCGCGCCGAGAGCAGGCATTGACGGCGGTGACGTTGGTCGCGTCGTTCAGCGCCAGGTTCCGCTGCAGCGTCGCGAAGACGTTGCGCTGCGGCTCAAAGGCGATCACCGCTGACAGCGCGGCAGATCTTCGCGAAGAACAGCGTGTGGTTGCCGATTTGGCGCCGGTATCGAGCACCACCGCCCGCGGCGGCAGCCGCGGGCGGATCAGGCCGAGCTGATGCATCTCGAAGACGGTCGAGGTCAGCAGGATATGCCGCTGGATATGGTCCGAAGCCCGCCTGCGGCAGACTGGAACCGCACCGGCGTGTCGAACAGGATGATGTCGTGGACGCGGTTCGGGGCCCATGGCCTGGAACAGGAAGGCCGGCGCGGAGGTCATCGATCCGCTTTCCGCAGCGCCTCGATCGCCTTGCCGACATCCGGCGCGGCCGCCTGCGCCCGACATCACGCCGCGTCGTTGAGGTGGCAGGCGCTGCGCTGGCCGGGCGCCACTTCCTTCAGCTCCGGCTTCTCGACCCGGCAGCGTTCCATCGCATGCGGGCAGCGCGGGTGGAAATGGCAGCCCGGCGGCGGGTTCAGCGGCGAGGGGATTTCGCCCTTCACCACCGCGAAGGCGCGCTTGCGGCTTTCGATGCGCGGCACCGAGGCCAGCAGCGACTGGGTGTAGGGGTGGTTCGGGCTGGCGAAGACCGTCTCGGACGGCGCCTCCTCGACCACGCGGCCGAGATACATGATCACGACGCGGTCGGAGATGTGCTCGACCACGCCGAGGTCGTGGCTGATGAACAGGTAGGTGAGGTCGAGTTCCGCGCGCAGCTCCATGAACAGGTTGAGGATCTGCGCCTGGATCGACACGTCGAGCGCCGCCACCGCCTCGTCGCAGACGATGAAGTCCGGCTTCACCGCGAGCGCGCGCGCGATGCCGATGCGCTGGCGCTGGCCGCCGGAGAACTGGTGCGGATAGCGGCGCTTGAAGGCGGGGTCGAGGCCCGCGCGGCGCATCTGGTCATCGACATAGGCGTCGTAGCCGCCGCGCGTGGTGATGCCGTGCACCAGCGGCGCCTCGCCGACGATGTCGGCGACCTTCATGCGCGGGTTCAGCGAGGCGTAGGGGTCCTGGAAGATCATCTGCGTGCGCAGCTTCATCTCCCGCGCATCGGCCGAATTGCGGTTCAGCAGGTCGATGCCGTCGCGCAGGATGCGCCCCTCCGACGGCGGCAGGATGCCGGCCACCATGCGGCCGAGCGTCGACTTGCCGCAGCCGGATTCGCCGACCAGGCCGACCACCTCGCCCTTGCGGATGGTGAGGTCGACATTGTCGACCGCGTGGACCACCTCCTCGCGCACATTGGCGCCGAGCCGCTTGGCGATGCGGCCGGCGAAGTCGAGCTTCTTCTCGAAGCGGCGGGAGATGCCGCGCAGCTCGACCATCGGCTCGCCGTCGCCCAGCGCCCTGCGGGCCGCGGTCATGGCGTCGCTCATGCCGCCTGCTCCGCCGGCTCGGTCATCGGGCGGAAGCAGCGCGCGTCGCGCCCGGGCGCCAGTTCGCGGATCTCGGGTTCGGTCATGCAGACCTCGGCGGCGCGCGGGCAGCGGGTGCGGAAGGCGCAGCCCGGCGGCAGGTTGAGCAGCGACGGCGTCATGCCGGGGATCTGGCGCAGCGGCTCGCCGCGCTTGTTGCGCGACTGGGCACGGAGCCGATCAGGCCGAAGGTGTAGGGATGCAGCGGCGCGTCGAGCACCTCGGACACCGCGCCCTGTCTCGACGATGCGGCCCGGCATACATCACCGCGATCTCGTCGGCGAGGCCGGCGACGACGGACAGGTCGTGGGTGATCCAGATCAGCGCGGTGCCGGTGTCGGCGGCGAGCTTCTGCACCTCGGCCAGGATCTGCCCCTGGATGGTGACGTCGAGCGCCGTGGTCGGTTCGTCGGCGACGATCAGGTCGGGCTCGTGCAGCAGCGCGATGGCGATCGCGACGCGCTGGCGCATGCCGCCGGAGAACTGGTGCGGATAGGAGTTCAGCCGCTCGTCCGGGGACGGGATGCCGACCATGCCGAGCGTGTCGCGCGCGCGCTGGCGGGCTTCCTCGCGGCTGACCTTCGTGTGGGCCAGCACCGTCTCGATCATCTGCGTGTCGATGCGCAGGACCGGGTTGAGCGTCATCATCGGGTCCTGGAAGATCATCGCGATGCGGTTGCCGCGCAGGTCGCGCATCTCCGCCTCGCTCATCTTCGCCAGGTCGCGGCCCTGGAACAGGATCTGCGCCGCCGACGATGCGGCCCGGCGGATCGACCAGGCCGAGGATGGAGAAGCCGGTGACCGTCTTGCCGGAGCCGGATTCGCCGACCAGGCCGAGCACCTTGCCGCGCTGGATGGAGAAGGAGACGTCGTCGACCGCCTTCACCACGCCGCCGCGGGTGAAGAAGTGCGTGCGGAGGTTGCGGACCTCGAGCGTCGGCGTTGCCATGCGTCACTTCTTCAGCCGCGGGTTCAGCACGTCGCGCAGCTGGTCGCCGACCAGGTTGATCGAGACGATGGTGATCAGCAGCGCGATGCCGGGATAGAAGCTGATCCAGTATTTGCCGGACAGCATGTACTCGTAGCCGTTGGCGATCAGCAGGCCGAGCGAGGGCTCGGTGATCGGCACGCCGAGGCCGAGGAAGGACAGCGTCGCCTCCAGCGCGATGGCGCGCGCCACCTGCATGGTGGCGACGACGATCAGCGGCGGCAGGCAGTTCGGCAGCAGGTGGCGGAACAGGATGCGGTGCGTCGGCAGCGCGAGGCACTGCGCGGCCTCGATGTATTCGCGCCGGCGTTCCACCAGCGCGGTGCCGCGCACGGTGCGCGCGTAATAGGCCCATTCCACCATGACCAGCGCGATGACGACGTTGATCACGCCCTTGCCGAGGAAGGCGAGGATCATCAGCGCGACCAGGATCGACGGGAAGGACAGCTGCAGGTCGACGAGGCGCATGATGACCGTATCGGTCCGCCCGCCGATATAGGCCGCCAGCAGCCCGAGCGTCATGCGCCGACCAGGCAGGCGATCAGCGCCGAGCCGGCGCCGACGATCAGCGAGATGCGCAGCCCGTACATGATGCCCGACATCATGTCGCGGCCCTGGTCGTCGGTGCCGAGCCAGTAGGTGAAGCCGGCGCCGCCCACCGTGCCGGGCTCCATCCGCCCGTCCATGATGTCGAGCTGGGCGAGATCGTAGGGGTTCTGCGGCGCGATCCAGGAGGCGAAGATCGCGACCAGCGCGATGATCGTGATGACGACCAGCCCGCCGAGCGCGATGCGCGATTCGCAGAACTCGGAGACGAAGCGCCGGAACGGCGTCTCGACCTTGTCCTGACGTGGGGCTGCGGGGGTGGCCCCGCCGATGGCGACCTCGCTCATGTGCCCTTGTTCTCCAGCCTGACGCGCGGATCCAGCAGCGAGTAGGTCAGGTCCACCACCAGGTTGATGGTGATGAACATCATCACGATGATCATCAGGTAGGCGACGATCACCGGCCGGTCGAGCACGTTGATCGAATCGATGATCAGCTTGCCCATGCCCGGCCAGGCGAAGACGCTTTCCGTCACCACCGAGAAGGCGATGGTCGAGCCGAGTTCCAGCCCGACCACGGTGACGACCGGGATCAGGATGTTCTTGAACACATGCACGAAGGTCACGCGCGACGGGCGAAAGCCCCTTGGCGCGGGCGAACTTCACGTAGTCCATCAGCATCGTCTCGCGCACGCCCGCGCGGGTCAGGCGGATCACCAGGCTGATCTTGAACAGCGCGAGGTTGACCGCCGGCATGACCATGTGCGCGCAGCCCGTCGCCGGTCAGGAACGACCACTGCACCCCGCGCTGCAGGGTTGCAGCCCGATGAAGCCGAGCACCGAGCAGGTCGTCCCCGCGCCCGGTCGAGGGCAGCCAGCCGAGTTGCACGGCGAAGACCATGATCAGCATCAGCCCGACCCAGAAGGTCGGCAGCGAGAAGCCGAGGATCGAGCCGGCCATGATGGTCTTGCTGGCCGGCGCATTCGGCCGCAGCCCGGCATACAGGCCGAGCGGCAGGCCGATGACCAGCGCCAGGAAGGTCGCCCCGAAGGCGAGTTCCAGCGTCGCCGGCATGCGCTGCAGGATCAGCCGCAGCGCCGGTTCGTTGAACACGAAGGACCGGCCGAGGTCGCCCTGCAGCGCGTTGTTCAGGAACACCAGGTATTGCTCCCACAGCGGCAGGTCGAGCCCGAGCGCCACGATGGCGCGCTCGCGCTCGATCTGGTCGGCGTCCGGGCTGATCAGGATCTCGACCGGATCGCCGATGGCATAGACGCCGACGAAGACGATCAGCGACATCGCCAGCACGACGAACAGGGCCTGGATCAGGCGCCGCACAAGATAGACGGTCATCGGCGGCGCCCCTGCCCTGGGTCAGCGTGCGGCGGGACGCAGATCCTGCGCCCGGGTCAGTTCATCACGGCGCGCGCGTGTGCTCGAAGCCGCGCCGCACCGCCCAGATGTTGGTCTGGATGTGCAGCGGGATCACGCCCGACATCGGTCATGGCGATGCGCATGGCATCGACCACCTCGCGCTCGCGCTTCGCATTGTCGAGTTCCGACAGCGATTCCAGCAGCAGCGCATCCACCTGCGGGTTGGAATAGCGCCCGCGGTTGGACGCGCCCCAGCCGCGGTCGCGGTTCACCGTCGCGAGGATGTTGCGCAGCGGATGCGACCCATCCGGGTTCGACCCCCAGCCGATCAGGAAGGCGGAGAAATCCTGCCGGCCGGCGCGGCCGACGAAGGTGGTCCAGGGCTGCGCCTCGACCGCCGTGCGCACGCCGATGCGCGTCCACATCTGGCCGACCGCCTGGATGATGCGCGAATCATTGATGTAGCGGTCGTTCGGCCCGTTCAGCTGGATGCGGAAGCCGTTCGGGTAGCCGGCCTCGGCCAGCAGCGCGCTTCGCGCCGTTCGGGTCATAGGCCGGCGCCGGCAGGTCGGCGACGATAGCCGAACACGCCCTCGGGCAGGAACTGGTTGGCCGGCACCGCCGCACCTTCCATCACGCGCTCGACGATGGCGCGACGGTCGATCGCCATCGACAGCGCGCGGCGCACCCGCACGTCGCTGCAGCGGATTGCGCCCCAGCGGCTTGCCGTCATTGTCGGTGATCAGCGGCGAATTCTCATTCGCCTGGCGCAGGTGGTCGAGGCCGAGGAAGACCAGCCGCAGCCCCAGCGTCTCCGACAGATGCACGCTGTTGTTGCGCCGCAGGTTGGTGAGGTCCGAGGTCGGCACCTGGTCGATCAGGTCCACATCGCCGGCCAGCAGCGCCGCGGTGCGCGCGGCGTCATTGGTGATCATGCGGTAGTTGACGCGCTGGAACGGCGCGCGCTCGCCCCAATAGCCGTCGAAGCGCTCGAACTCGATGCGGTCGCCGTTGCGGTGCGCGACCGCGCGGTAGGGCCCGGTGCCGATCGCGGCGCGCAGCGAGTTGAAATCCTCGGTCGTCGCGTTCTCGCTGACTTCCTTGTCGATGATGCGGACATTCGTCATGTCCAGCGGCAGCAGCGGATAGGGCTCCGCCGTGTGGAAGCGGATGGTCAGCGGATCGACGATCTCGATGCGCGTGATCGGGCGCGCATAGGCGGCATAGGAGGACGGGCTGTTGGGCACGTTCGGCAGCCGCTGCGATGGTGAAGGCGACATCCTCGGCGGTGAAGGCGTTGCCGTTCTGGAAGCGCACATTCGGGCGCAGCTTGAATTCCCACACGGTGGGCTCCACCGCGCGCCATTCGGTGGCGAGGCCCGGCGACCATGCGCGACTGGTCGTCGACATTCACCAGCCGGTCGAAAATCGTGTCCGACACGGCGTTGTTCGGCGACAGCTGGTGGTAGTGCGGATCAAGCGATGTGACCGGCGCGCCGACCGCGATCGTCGCCGTCTGCGCGGCGGCCTGGCCGGCGGCAAGCACGAGACCCGGCGGCCGCGATGGCAGACAGCGGCGACCATTCGCCGCCGGACATTCGGTTTCATGTTGCGCTCCCCGGAACGAGCTTTCGTGATCTTTGTTTGTAGCAGCCTGCCATGGGGCGCCGCTAGGCTCGCAGCGGTCGCCTTGAGGCGCCGCGGCACCGCCGATGCTTCAGCCGGAGCGCCCTCAGGCACCAGATTGCATCAGACATGCGCATCGCCGCAGGTCCGTTGGCACCTCGGTGAACAGCATGATGCCGGGCATCTTCGCCGCGACAGAGCCAAACCCGGTTCATGCGGCATGGTGGCGCCAAGCGGCAATTCGACCAGCGCAAGGCCGGCAAGCCCGAGCTTCACCACCATGGTCGCGATCGTGGCAGGCGGCGGCAGGCGGTCGCGCGAAGCCCTCGGACGGGGCAGGCCGGCGGCCCAGCCGATCCGTGCGATGCGGCCCGCGGTCGGCACATGGATCCAGCCCGCCACGGGACTTCGCCCGCGCCTGTGGAGGGCCCGGCTCCACCGTCATGCGCAACAGTGAGCGGGATCGGTTCCGGCAGCGCCAGCCTGGCCAATCGCCGCTGCCGCCCGCGCCGGCTCACGGCAACGCCTCCATGACCCTCGTCTGGCAGGCATCTTCACCCGATCCGGTGCAGCCACCCGATCGGGACCTGCCCTATCCCTGACGCGCCGCCACGAAGCGTTCCAGCCAGTGGATGGTGTAGTCGCCCGACTGGAATTCCGGATCGTCCATCACCGCCTGGTGCAGCGGCAGCGTGGTGCGGATGCCGGCCACCACCATCTCGTTCAGCGCGCGGCGCATGCGCGCGATCGCCTCGGGGCGGGACGGCGCATGCACCACCAGCTTGGCGACCAGGCTGTCGTAGTGCGGCGGCACGGTGTAGCCGGAATACAGCGCGCTATCGACCCGCACGCCGAGCCCGCCCGGCGCGTGATAGGTGTTCACGCGGCCCGGGGCTCGGCGCGAAGGTCTCCGGGTCCTCGGCGGTGATGCGGCATTCGATCGCATGGCCGCCGAAGACGATGTCCTTCTGCGTGTAGCCGAGCGGTTCGCCCGCGGCGATGCGGATCTGTTCCTTCACCAGGTCGATGCCGCAGACCATCTCGGTCACCGGGTGTTCGACCTGCAGGCGCGTGTTCATCTCGATGAAGGCGAACTGGCCGTCCTGCCACAGGAATTCCAGCGTGCCGGCATTGCGGTAGCCGAGCTTCGACAGCCCCGCGGTGACGCGCGCGCCGAGCTCCTCGCGATCGGCCGCGCGTCAGCACCGGGCTGCCGGCTTCCTCGACCAGCTTCTGGTGGCGGCGCTGCAGCGAGCAGTCGCGCTCGCCGAAATGCACGACATTGCCGTGGGTGTCGGCCAGCACCTGCAATTCGATGTGGCGCGGCCGGTCGAGATACTTCTCGAGATAGACGCTGTCGTCGCCGAAGGCGGACTTCGCCTCGGTGCGCGCCACGCGCCAGGCTTCCTCGATCTCGGAGGCATCGCGCGCCACCTTCATGCCGCGCCCGCCACCGCCGGCGGCGGCCTTGATCAGCACCGGGTACATGATCTGCTCGGCGATCGCGCGCGCTTCCTCGAGCGATTCGAGCGCGCCCGGCGAACCCGGCACCAGCGGCACGTCCAGCCGGCGCATCGCGTCCTTGGCGGCGATCTTGTCGCCCATCATGCGGATATGGTCGGGCGACGGGCCGATGAACTTCAGGCCGTGCGCCTCCACCATCTCGGCGAAGCGGGCGTTCTCCGACAGGAAGCCGTAGCCCGGATGCACCGCATCCGCGCCGGTGATCGTCGCCGCCGAGAGGATCGCGGCGACATTCAGGTAGCTGTCGCGCGCCGCCGGCGGGCCGATGCACACGCTCTCATCGGCCAGGCGCACATGCATCGCCGTCGCATCGGCCGTGGAATGCACGGCGACGGTGCGGATGCCCATCTCCTGGCAGGCGCGATGGACGCGCAGCGCGATCTCGCCGCGATTGGCGATCAGGACCTTGCCGAACATCAGGCGCGCCTCGTTCAGCGCGGCTCATTCGATGATGATCAGCGGCTCGCCGTATTCGACCGGCATGCCGCTCTCGACCAGGATGCGCGTCACGGTGCCCGCGCGCGGTGCCTTGATCTGGTTGAAGGTCTTCATCGCCTCGATCAGCAGCAGCGTCTGGCCCTGCGTGACCTTGGCGCCGACGGTGACGAACTGCGCCGCACCCGGTTCCGGCGCCAGGTAGGCGACGCCCACCATCGGGCTGACCACCGCGCCGGGATGGTCGGCGCATCCGGCATCGCGGCCACCGGCGACGACCAGCGCCGGCCGCGGCGGCCGGCGCGGCCACGGCCACCTGCGTCGCCACCGGCGCGGCGACCACCGCCTGGCGCACCACGCGCAGCCGCGCCTCGCCGTCCATCAGCTCGATCTCGGTCAGGTCCGTATCGCGCAGGATCTGCGCCAGCTCGCGGATCGCGACGGCGTCGAATTCGATGAAGTTCTTGCCCATCATTCCTCGTCCTGCTCGACCAGATCCGCCATGGCGCGCATGGCGAGCGCATAGCCCGCCACGCCCAGCCCGCAGATCACCCCGGTCGCCGCCTTGGAGACAAAGCTGTGATGCCGGAATTCCTCCCGGCGGTGGATATTCGTGATGTGCACCTCGATCACCGGCACCTCGGCGGTCAGCAGCGCGTCCATGACCGCGATCGAGGTGGTGGTATAGCCCGCCGGGTTGATGATGATCCCCGCGGCGCGGCCCCGGCATTCCTGCACCCAGGTCACCAGCTCGCCTTCGCGAATTGGTCTGGCGGAAATCGATGGCCAGGCCGAATTCCTCCGCCGTCTCGGCGCACAGCGCCTCGACGTCGTCGAGCGTGGCGGTGCCGTACTTCTCCGGCTCTCGCACGCCGAGCATGTTCAGGTTCGGGCCGTTCAGAACGACGATCAGTGGGGGTGTCACGGGCGATTCCCGCCAAAAGGGGCTGGGTGGGCTAGCACGGGGGCTTCACGGGGGGCAAGCGCGTCGGGCACGCCTGCCATGCAGGCGCCCCTTCTTGCCGCCGCCCCCGCCCTTCGCCACATTCCGTCCAGCATGTCCGAGACACATCAGCCATCACCGTGAACGGGGAGAGCGCGCGACGTCGCGGCCGGCGAGAGCCTCGCCGCGCTGCTCGCGCGCCATCGGCCTCGACACCCGCAAGGTCGCGGTCGAGCGCAACGAGGAAATCGTGCCCCGCTCGACCTATCCGCGAGGTGACGCTCGCCGCCGGCGACCGGCTCGAGATCGTGCATTTCATCGGCGGAGGCTGAAGCCATGGACGGAACCCCCGCAACGACCGGCGACGACACCTGGGAAGTGGCCGGGCGCCGCTTCCGCTCGCGCCTGATCGTCGGCACCGGGCGCTACAAGTCGCTCGAGGAAACCGGCGCGGCGATCGCGGCCTCGGGCGCCGAGATCGTCACCGTCGCGGTGCGCCGGGTGAACCTGTCCGATCCCGAGCGCGCCGATGCTGCAGGATTTCGTCTCGCCCAAGGACTACACCTACCTGCCCAACACGGCCGGCTGCCACACCGCGAACGACGCGGTGCGCACCCTGCGCCTGGCGCGCGAGGCCGGCGGGTGGAACCTGGTGAAGCTCGAGGTGCTCGGCCCGCCGCCCTACCTGTATCCCGACATGGCCGGCACCTTCGAAGCCGCCGAGGCGCTGATCAAGGACGGCTTCGAGGTGATGGTCTATTGCGCCGACGACCCGGTCGCGGCGAAGCGGCTGGAGGACATCGGCTGCGTCGCGATCATGCCGCTCGGCGCGCCGATCGGCTCGGGGCTCGGGCTGACCAACCCCTTCATGATCCGCTCGATCAAGCAGCAGGCCAAGGTGCCGGTGCTGGTGGATGCCGGCATCGGCACGGCGTCGGACGCGGCGAAGGCGATGGAGCTCGGCTGCGACGCGGTGCTGCTGAACTCGGCCATCGCCCATGCCAAGGACCCGGTGCGGATGGCGCGTCGCGATGAAGGCGGCGGTCGAGGCCGGGCGCGGGGCCTTCCTGGCCGGGCGGATGCCGTGGAACTACAGCGCGGATGCGTCGAGCCCGATGACGGGGTTGATCCGGTAGCTCGCAGTCGGTTCGCTCCGGCTCACGGCAAAGTCTCCAGCCCGTTGTTTTCGCGAGCATCTTGACCGGGTGTCCTGCCCGCGACCTTCGCTGGATCTCCAGCAGGCGATGTGGGCTGGCGGGCATCCGAATACGCGGCCAAGGGGGCGGAGAACGAAGCCCGCCAGGCCTCGGGAGCAGGACGCTGGAATGATCGGGCAAGGATGGCCGCGAACCGCCTCCCGGTTTCGTGGCCGTTGTCCAGGCGCGCAGCGCGGCGGGCGGCGTCAATCCTCCGCGGCGGCGCGCAGGGCAGCGGATCTCCTCGGCGACGCGCTCGGCCGGCAGGTCGGCAAGCCAGCGCGCCGGCACCTCCAGCGCCGCGGCCAGCCGCGCCTTGTACTCGGCCTTCGGGATCTCGACGGCGCCGAAGCGCGCCAGATGCGTCGTCAGGAACTGCGTGTCGCACAGCACGTAGCCGCACAGCCGCAGCCGCGCGACCAGATGCACCAGCGCCACCTTCGAGGCATCGGTGGCGCGGGAGAACATGCTTTCCCCGAAGAACGCCCCGCCGAGTGCCACGCCATACAGCCCGCCGACCAGCCGCCCTTCCGACCAGGTCTCGACCGAATGGGCATAGCCGCGGCGATGCAGTTCGATGAACAGGCCTTCGATCTCGGCATTGATCCAGGTGTCGGTGCGCCCGGGCGCCGGTTCGGCGCAGCCGCGGATGGCGCCGGCGAAGTCGCGGTCGGCGGTCACGGTGAAGCGGTCGGACAGGGCGGTGCGGCGCAGCCGGCGCGGCAGGTGGAAGCCGGCATCGATCGGCAGCACCCCGCGCAGCGCGGGGTCGAGCCAATACATCCGGTCCGACCCCCGGCTCTCGGCCATCGGGAAGACCCCCACGGCATAGGCGCGGATCACCAGGTCGGGCGTGACCTCAAGCTGCCGGCGGCTCATGGCTGGAGCCTGCACCAGCGGCCCCTGGCACCCGTCACTCTTCGTCGTCGTCGGGGGGCGCCACCGGCAGGATCGCCGTCTCCTTGGCGGTCAGCAGGGCGAGGACGGTCTCGGTCCGCTCCACCCCGGCGCGGCGGCGGATCTCCTGGCTGACGAAGGCTTCCAGTTCCACCAGGCCGGCGGCGCGCAGCTTCAGCATGTAGGACCAGGGCCCGCTGACCGCGTGGCATTCCAGCACGTGTTCCAGCGGCAGGATCGATTCGCGGAACTTCTGGTCCTGTGCGCCGGTGCGCAGCGCGACGAACACCCAGGCCAGCAGCGGGCAGCCGACCGCGCCGGGGTCGAGGTCGGCGCGCCAGCCGCGGATCGTGCCGCGTTCCTCCAGCCGCTTGACCCGCTCCGCCGTGGCGGAGACCGACAGTCCGGCGATCTTGGCGAGTTCCGCCAGGCCTGCGGCGCCGTCATGCTGCAACGCGACCAAGATGTTCCGGTCTATACTGTCCATCGCCGCATCCTATCCGGCGACGCGGCCGGAAAGGAACGCAATATCGGGCGGACGTCGCCTGGCGCATGCGGCCACATCGATCTCGCAGGACAATCGCCATGCGAAGTGCTCGCCATCGCGCAAGACACGCCTGCGTCGTGGGATCGGTCGTGCCGGCGCGGCAGCTGCCGCAGGGGCACGCCGCCGCCTCGCAGCCTTCACGCGCCTTTCGAACCGTGCGTGCACGATCCTGAGTGTTCAGCGTGACCGCGCCGAAGCGCCCGAGACGGCAGCGCCCGGCTCGCAGGCTTGGCCGGCGGATGCTGGCCGCCTGAGGTCAGATGTAGTGCTCCGCCAGCGGCTTGAAGCCGTTGAACGCCTGCGAGGCGTAGGTCGTGACATAGGCGCCGGTCGAGAGCAGTTCCACCCGGTCGCCGCAATCGAGCGCGAGCGGCAGGCGGTAGTTCGACTTCTCATACAGCGTGTCGGTGCTGTCGCAGGTCGGCCCGGCGATCGTCACCGGCCCGTCCGCGCCGTCGTCATGCGGCGTGCGGAAGGCGTACTTGATCGCCTCGCCCTCGGTCTCGGCCAGGCCGCCGAAGCGGCCGATGTCGAGATAGACCCAGCGCACCGGGTCGTCCTTCGCCTTGCGGGAGACCAGCACGACCTCGCTGCAGACGACGCCGGCATCGCCCACCATGAAGCGGCCCGGCTCGATCACCATCTCGGGCAGGTCGTTGCCGAAATGCTGGGTCATCGCGCCCATGATGGCCATGCCGAAATCGTCGATCGCCGGCACCTCGGCGCGGTAGCGCACCGGGTAGCCGCCGCCGAGATTGACCATGCGCAGCTTCACCCCGGCGTCCTTGAGGTCGGTGAACAGCATGGCGACGCGGGCGATGGCGCCTTCATAGGCCGCCGTGCTGGTCTGCTGGCTGCCGACATGGAAGGAGATGCCATAGGGGTCGAGGCCGAGGTCGCGCGCCTGCACCATCAGGTCGCGCGCCATCTCCAGCTCGCAGCCGAACTTGCGCGACAGCGGCCATTCGGCGCCCTCGTTCTTCACCAGGATGCGGCAATAGACGCGCGCGCCCGGCGCGTGCCGCGCGATCTTCAGCAGCTCCGGGCTCGCTGTCGAAGGCGAACATGGTGACGCCGGCCTCATGCGCCGCGCGGATGGCCGAGACCTTCTTCACCGTGTTGCCGATAGGAGATGTCGCGCGGTTCCGCGCCGGCGGCCAGGCAGGCCTCGATCTCCTCCCACGACGCGGCGTCGAAGGACGAGCCGAGCCCGGTCAGGCGCGCCAGGATCGGCGTCGCCGGATTGGCCTTCACCGCGTAATAGACGCGCGCCAGCGGCAGCGCGTCCTTCAGGCGGCGATAATTCTGCTCGATCCGATCCACGTCGACGACGAGGCACGGCGTCGCAGGCGCGGAATCGCGCAGGTACTCGGCGATCTTCGGGGTCATCGCCGCACACTCCAGGCTCCGGTGGACCGCCTGTTCACGGCGACGGCCCAAGGTTGACGAAACGGTCGAACGAACCAGCGACCAAAATGGGCCGCCCGGCGGTGCCGGACGGGGTTGCCAGAACGCTTGACGTCGTTGCGTAAACCCTTTGGCCGGGACGGCCGGGGGCCAGAGGCACGTGCGTACTGCGTCTGGGCGGGCGTATAGGCCCAGCCGGACCGGCCGAAAAGTGAAAAATCAGGCAGGCCCGAATTTTTTTCTCAATCCCGGCGCGAAGCCCGGAAAGGAGCCAGGGGAGCAATGCCGGGCCGGGAGTTTCGCCCCGTAACATTGGCAAATCGCAGGAAGCTTACCGGTCCGTCAGCGGCGGTCGGACCCGGCCGTGGCGTGCAGGATGGGCGCAATCCGGCACGCCGCCACTCCGGACGATGGCGGACATCGCCCAACGCGGATCCCGGCAAGACACGCTGCGCCACCAGCGCGGCGGCCGTAGGCGGAGCGCAGGCCCGCGACCATGCCGGACGCGCCGATCCGCACAGGCCACCGCCTTGCCTGGCTTTCCACGGACCACCGGCGGCCCCGATTGGACGCTCGGCGCGAATCGGCGCTCACGCTGGCCGCTGCTGCGGCTGGCGGCAGCGATGCCGCCCGGCATGGTTGCCGCAGCATGCGAGATATCAGGTGCGCCGGCGGAGCCTGGCGCCCCGCCCGGCGCGCGCCATCAGGCCGCCGCGGCGGCCGTCCCCGCATTCTCGTTCACCGCGCGCTGCAGCGCCTGCTGGTAACGGTCCCGCCGCCAGCACAGCAGGCGCCAGGCGCCCTTCGCCGCGATATCGGCCATGCGCCCGCGCGGCTGCAGCCCGATCGACTTGAAGATCATGCCCATGCTGCGCTCGATGTGGCGGAACTGATAGAAGCCCATCGCGCGGCCCATATAGCCCGCGATGCAGCGGTCGTGGTCATAGGGCATGCCCTCCGGCTCATTGCCGCAATGGAAGGCGAAGGCGAGTTCGTCATCCTCGCTCTCGCCGATCCGGCCGAGCGCCACGCGCAGCCGCTTGGGGAAGGACAGCTGCTCGCGCGCCAGGTAGCGCTTCATGTGGTCGTAGAACAGCTTGAAGTGGCGGTATTCATCCGCCGCGATCAGCGGCAGACCTGCTTCAGCGCCGGCTCATCCGTCGAGTCGGCAAGCGCCGTGTAATAGGAGGAGGTGCCCGGTCTCGACCATGCAGCGCGCGATCAGCTCGCCGGTGCGCGAGCCGCGGATCGACGCATCGGCATCGAGCTGGATCTGGTAGCCCGCGCGGTAGCGCGCGAAGGCCGCCTGGAAATTCCAGCCCGGATCGGCGATCTCGCCCCAACGGCCCAGCGCATCGCCATGCTGGGTTTCCTCGACGCCCCAATGCTCGACCGCGGCCTTGAAGTCGGGATCGTCGACGAAGACGCGGGTCAGGTAGGTGACGTAGTCGGCCGCGTTGCGCTCGACCATCGCCGCGGCCTTCACCAGCGGGACGATCTGCGGATCGACCTTCGACGGGTCGAACTGGTCCCAGCCCACCTCGTCGATATGCCAGTGCTTCATCGCAACCTCGCGCGCTTGTGGCCGCGGGCGGACCCGGATGCCCGCATGGGCATTCTGGTCCGGGCCGTGGCAGTTTCAAGACAGCCTTTCATAGACCGTTGCGCGATGTCTGGTAATCGCCCCGCGACACTGCCGGCGGCCACTTAGCGAAACCGTGGCGCCGGACGCGGCAGTCGAGCGGCGCTGTGCCCGCCGCACCGAGGCCGGCGCCGCGACCGCCAGCATGGCGCCGGCGCGCGGCCCGGTCAGGCCGCCTGCGCGGCGTCCAGCATGGCGCGGGCGGCGAGCAGCCGGGCCATCGCGGCGTCGCGCCTCTCGGGGGTGGCGTCCTGCGCCGCGGCCAGTGCCGCCTCGCATTCGGCGATGCGCTGTCTCGGCATCGGCGCGCGACAGCTGGGCCACCGGCGTCGCCTCATCGGCGAGGATGGTGACGCGGGTCGGCGTCACCTCGGCGAAGCCGCCGGCGACGAACAGCCGCTCGGTCATCTGACCATCTTCCTGCACGCTGATGACGCCACCGCGCAGGGCGACGATCATCGGCGCATGGCCAGGCAGCACCCCCATCTCGCCCTCGGCGGCGGGCAGCAGCGCCATCTCGACCGGGCGCGAGAGCAGCAACTTCTCGGGAGAGACGAATTCGAGCTGGAAGGTGGCCATCTGGGCAATCCCCTAGGGCGGATCCCGATCAGGTGGATTAACCTGGCCGGGTGAAGATGCTCGCAAAACCAAAAGCCTAGAGACAATTCCGTGAGCCGGGGCGAACGGAAGCCGCTCTAGGACATCGCAACCGGCGCGCCCGCCCGAGGTGGACGCTGCCCTGGAGGACCCGGCCGCAGATCGGCCGGCGCCGCCCATTCAACCTTCCCTCAGGCGCAACGGTGCCTGCGGCGATGCCAAGGCGGCCATATGGCCGCCGCCCGGCGTCTGAGGGACGCGACGAACCGCAAGCCTCGCTTACGCGGCGGCCTTCAGGCCTTCGGCCTTCTTCGCGGCGTCTTCGATGGTGCCGACCATGTAGAAGGCCGCTTCCGGCAGGTGGTCGAACTCGCCCTTGCAGATGGCGGCGAAGGACCGGATCGTGTCCTCCAGCTTCACGAACACGCCCGGGGAGCCGGTGAAGACCTCCGCGACATGGAAGGGCTGCGACAGGAAGCGCTGGATCTTGCGCGCGCGCGCCACGACCAGCTTGTCCTCCTCCGACAGCTCATCCATGCCCAGGATGGCGATGATGTCCTGCAGCGACTTGTAGGTCTGCAGGATCCTCTGCACTTCGCGGGCGGTGTTGTAGTGCTCCTCGCCGACGATGCGCGGGTCCATCGCGCGCGAGGTGGAGTCCAGCGGGTCGACCGCCGGGAAGATGCCGAGCTCGGCGATCGAGCGGTTCAGCATGGTCGTCGCGTCAAGGTGCGCGAAGGAGGTCGCCGGCGCCGGGTCGGTCAGGTCGTCGGCCGGCACGTAGATCGCCTGCACCGAGGTGATCGAACCCTTCTTCGTCGAGGTGATGCGTTCCTGCAGCGCGCCCATGTCGGTGGCGAGCGTCGGCTGATAGCCCACCGCCGACGGGATGCGGCCCAGCAGCGCCGAGACTTCCGCGCCCGCCTGGGTGAAGCGGAAGATGTTGTCGATGAAGAACAGCACGTCCTGGCCCTGCTCGTCGCGGAAGTATTCCGCGATGGACAGGCCCGACAGCGCGACGCGGGCGCGCGCGCCCGGCGGCTCGTTCATCTGGCCATAGACCAGCGCCACCTTGGAGCCTTCGGTGGTGCCCTCGCCCAGCTTGATGACGCCGGCATCGACCATCTCGTGATACAGGTCGTTGCCCTCGCGGGTGCGCTCACCCACCCCGGCGAAGACCGACACGCCGCCATGGCCCTTGGCGATGTTGTTGATCAGTTCCTGGATGGTCACGGTCTTGCCCACGCCGGCGCCGCCGAACAGGCCGATCTTGCCGCCCTTGATGTAGGGGGCGAGCAGGTCGATGACCTTGATGCCGGTGACGAGGATCTCGGCCGAGGTCGCCTGCTCGTCGAAGGACGGGCGCGTCGCGATGGATGGTGTAGTACTTCTCGGCATTCACCGGGCCGCGCTCGTCGATCGGCTCGCCGATGACGTTCAGGATGCGCCCGAGCGTCGCCGGGCCGACCGGCACCGTGATGCCCTTGCCGGTGTCCACCACCTCGGTGCCGCGGACCAGGCCGTCCGTGGTGTCCATGGCGATGCAGCGCACGGTGCGCTCGCCCAGGTGCTGCGCCACTTCGAGGACCAGCGTGCGGTCCTCGACCTTGGTGTGCAGCGCGTTCAGCATGTTCGGCAGGTCCTGCGGGAACTGCACGTCCACGACGGCGCCCAGCACCTGCGTGACCTTGCCAACGTTGTTCTTCATCGCACGGATTCCCTGCTCAAAGGGCTTCAGCACCGGAGATGATCTCGATCAGCTCCCGGGTGATGTTGGCCTGGCGTGTACGGTTGTAGTTGAGGGTGAGCTTGTTGATCATCTCACCGGCATTGCGCGTCGCATTGTCCATCGCCGTCATCTGGCTTCCGTAGAAGCCGGCGCTGGTCTCGAGGATCGCGCGATAGATCTGCACGGCGAGGTTCTGCGGCAGCAGCGCCGCGAGGATCTCATCCTCGGCCGGCTCGTACTCATACAGCGCCTGCGGGCCGGCCAGCGACGTCATCCTCGGCCTCGGGCAGCGCCGCCGGGATCATCTGCTGATCGGTCGGCACCTGGGTGATGACGTTGCGGAACCGGTTGTAGACCAGCGAGCAGACGTCGAAGGCGCCTTCCTCCAGCATCGTCGTGACCTGGGACGCGACCTCGGCCGCATCCTCGAAGCCGACGACCTTCTTGCCGGCGAAGGAGATCTCGCCGACGAAGCGGGAGGCGAATTCCCGCTTCAGGAAGGTCGCGCCCTTGCGGCCGACGGCCAGGACCTTCACCGTCTTGCCCTGGCTCTCCAACTCCCGGATGCGGGTGCGCGCGAAGCGGCCCACATTGGTGTTGAAGGCCCCGGCCAGGCCGCGATCGCCGCTGATCACCACCAGCAGGTGCACGTTGTCGCCACCGGTGCCGACCAGCAGACGCGGCGCGTCCGGCTGGCCCGCCACCGCGGCGCCGAGCGAGGCGAGCATGCGCTCCATCCGCTCGGCATAGGGACGCGCGGCTTCGGCGCGCTGCTGCGCGCGGCGCAGCTTTGCCGCCGCCACCATCTTCATCGCCTGCGTGATCTTCCGCGTGGATTTCACGCTGTTGATCCGCATGCGCAGGGCCTTGAGGCTCGCCATCTATGGCTCTCCTGCGACCCGTCCGCTCAGCCGAAGGACTTGGCGAAGGCGTCGAGGAACGCCACCAGCTTGTCCTCGGTGTGCTTCTTGATCTCGCGGTCGTTGCGGATCGCCTCGAGGATGCCCGGCTCGCGCGCCTTGAGGTCGGCCAGCAGCCGGCGCTCGAACTCGCCGACCTGGCCGACCGTGATGCGGTCGAGATAGCCGCGCGTGCCGGCGAACAGGGAGATCACCTGCTCCTCGACCGGCACCGGCTTGTACTGCGGCTGCTTCAGCAGCTCGGTCAGCCGCGCGCCGCGGGCCAGCAGCGCCTGCGTCGTCGCATCGAGGTCCGAGGCGAACTGCGCGAAGGCGGCCATCTCGCGGTACTGCGCCAGCTCCAGCTTGATCTTGCCGGCCACCTGCTTCATCGCCTTGATCTGCGCGGCGGAACCGACGCGCGAGACCGACAGGCCGACGTTCACCGCCGGGCGGATGCCCTTATAGAACAGTTCGGTCTCGAGGAAGATCTGCCCGTCGGTGATCGAGATGACGTTGGTCGGGATGTAGGCCGACACGTCGCCCGCCTGCGTCTCGATGACCGGCAGCGCGGTCAGCGAGCCGGCGCCGAACTCGTCGTTCATCTTCGCGGCGCGCTCGAGCAGGCGCGAATGCAGGTAGAACACGTCGCCCGGATAGGCCTCGCGGCCCGGCGGGCGGCGCAGCAGCAGCGACATCTGGCGATAGGCGACCGCCTGCTTCGACAGGTCGTCGTAGAAGATGACCGCGTGCATGCCGTTGTCGCGGAAGAACTCGCCCATCGCGCAGCCGGAATACGGCGCGAGGAACTGCATCGGCGCCGGATCGGACGCCGTGGCGGCCACGACGATCGAATATTCGAGAGCGCCGTTTTCCTCCAGCGTCTTGACCAGCTGGGCGACAGTGGAGCGCTTCTGCCCGACCGCGACATAGATGGTGTAGAGCTTCTTGGACTCGTCGCCCGAAGCGTTGATCGGCTTCTGGTTGATGATCGTGTCGATGATCACCGCCGTCTTGCCGGTCTGGCGGTCGCCGATGATCAGCTCGCGCTGGCCGCGGCCGATCGGGATCAGGCTGTCGATCGCCTTGATGCCGGTCTGCATCGGCTCATGCACCGACTTGCGGGGAATGATGCCGGGCGCCTTCACCTCGACGCGGGTGCGCGTCACGTCGGTCAGCGGGCCCTTGCCGTCGATCGGGTTGCCGAGCGCATCGACCACGCGGCCGAGCAGGCCCTTGCCGACCGGCACGTCCACGATCGAGCCGGTGCGCGAGACGGTGTCGCCTTCGCGGATGCCCTGGTCGTTGCCGAAGATCACGACGCCGACATTGTCGGCTTCGAGGTTCAGCGCCATGCCGCGCAGGCCGGCGGAGGGGAATTCCACCAGCTCGCCGGCCATGACGTTCTGCAGCCCGTAGACGCGGGCGACGCCGTCACCCACGGTCAGCACGGTGCCCACCTCGGCCACGTTGGCGTCGGCGTCGAACCCGGCGATCTGCTGCTTCAGAATCTCCGAGATTTCGGCGGGACGAATATCCATGGTCAGGCGGCCCCTTTCATAGCGTACTGCAGACGCTGCAGCTTCGACTTGATGCTGTTGTCGTAAAGGCGGGAACCGATCCGGACGATCAGCCCGCCGAGAATGGAAGCGTCGATGCTCTCGGACAGCCGGACGCCGGAATGCCCGGCATCGGTCAGGCGCGCCACGATGGCCGCGCGCTGGGTGTCCGTCAGCGGATGGGCGGTGATCACCTCGGCCGTCTGCTGGCCGCGGCGCTCCGCGAGGAGCGTCCCGAAGGCCTGCGCCACCGCCGGCAGCTGGGACAGCCGCCGGTTGGTGATCATCACGCCGATCAGGTTGCGGACCTCGACGCCGATGCCGGCGCGGTCGAGGATCGCGAAGGCACCCGCCCGCTGCTTCGCGGCATCGAGGCGCGGATCGGCGACGAAGTCGCGGAAGCCGGCATCGTCGCGCCAGAGGCCGAACAGCGCCTCCAGGTCGGCGGCGATGCGGTCGAGCGCGCCCGCGTCAGCCTGGCGCTTGTCGTCGGCAAGGCCGAGCAACGCCAGCGCATAGCGCATGGGCACACCCCCGGTCATGGGTGCGGAGGAGGCGGTCTGGATGGTCTCGGCGGCGGCCACGGGCGATCGCGGTCCTGTTTCTTGTTGGGCTGCGGCATACGACATGGCCGCGTGAGTAACCCCTCAGGCGGCGGCCGGGCGCTTAACATAGGGTTTGCGGCACCGCAACCGATCCGCCGCGATTTCACGTCGATCGGCATGAATTCGGCGGGCCGAATTCCGCCCGGCGAAACCTGGCCCGGCCCGCCATCTGGACGCTGCGTGGCGGCCGCGCGAGGCTCCGGCCCCATAACCAAGGGGAACCGCCATGCTCGACAACCCGCCGCTGCTGACCATCCACCGCGGCCACCAGCGCCCCGATGCCGCGCTGGTCGAGGCTTTCCGCGGCGCCCAGACCTCCCACCTGGTCGATGCCATGGAAGGGCGCGGGGCGCTCGACCACCGGATCAAGCCGATGGACCCGGACAATGCCGCCTTCGTCGGCCCGGCGATGACCGCGCTGTCCTATCCGGCCGATGTCGTGGGCGTCTATGGCGCGCTGGCCGAGGCGCAGCCCGGCGATGTCGTGGTCATCGCCAACGACGCCTATACGGCGACGGCGGTGGTCGGCGACATCGTCGCCGGCATGATGAAGAACAAGGGCATCGTCGCCTTCGTCACGGATGGGCTGGCGCGCGACCGGGCAGGCATCGTCGCCACCCGCCTGCCGCTGTTCGCCGCCGGGATCATCCCGGCCTCCCCGGCCGCGAACGGCCCGGCGGTGGTGGGCGCGCCGGTCACCCTGGGCGGGCAGCATGTCCGGCCGGGTGATATCATCGTGGGCGATGCCGACGGCGTGGTGGTCGTGCCGCTCGACCGCGCGGCGGCCATCCTGGAACGGCTGCGCGCGGTGCAGGCGGCGGAGGTGACGGCGATCGCGCGGGTCGAGGCCGGCGCCACGCAGACCGACCGGATCCGCGAAATCGTCGCCGCGGCGCGCATCATCGGCCCGTGAGCGGGTCCCACAGCGGCATCCCGAGCACCGCCGCGGCCAGGATCAGGCCATAGGCGGCGCGACGGAAGGTGGTTTCGCTGGCCAGGCCGAACAGCGCCGCCCCGCCCCACAGCCCGGCCCCATAGGCCGGCCCGGCGGCCAGCGCGAGCCACACGGCCGGCCAGCCGAACAGCCCGCGCCAGGCGAAGGCGGCGACGATCGCCACGGTCAGGGCGGCGAAATACAGGTTCATGCAGGCGCGCAGCACCCGCGCCGTGGCGCTGCGCCCGAGCCACCAGACCGCCGGCGGCACCCCGCCCAGCATGGCGGCGCCGCTCATCACCCCGCCCAGGGCGCCGACGCCGAAGGTCAGCGGCACCGAATCCTCGCCGCGATAGCGCCAGCCCGAGGCCAGCACCGCGACCGCCAGCAGGACCAGCAGGGTCAGCCCCCAGCGCAGCGCCACCGGGTCGGCCTGGGCCAGGATCAGGCTGCCGACCGGCACCGCGGCGATCGCCCCGGCCACCATCACCGCGACCTCCCGCCGCGCAGCATGGCGCCAGGCCCCGGGCAGGAAGACCAGGCAGGAGATGGTCTCCAGCAACGCCAGCACCGGGACCGCCGCGCGCGGCCCGACCACGGCAGAGGCGAGCGGCACGAAGACCAGCGCCGCCCCGAAGCCGGAGAACCCGCGCGACAGGCCGCCGGCCAGCGCCGCGACGGCAATGCCGAGCAAGGGCGGCGCGCGGCGGCAGGTGAGCCAGCAGGTCTTCCATGGGGCGGGAGCCTCCGGCGCCGCGCGCGCCGCGTCCAGGGCGCGGCGGACATGGCCGGCCTGCGGTTGTCGCCTGCCCGGGCGCGGGCTACAGCGTGGGCCGCCATGACCCCTCCACCGGACGCCATGTCCGCCGCCACGGGCCCGCTGCCCCCCCACGCCCAGGCCGAACGGCCCCCTGCCCGCTTTGCGCGCGCGCATCGCCGCCGGCGCCATTGCCGCCGACACGGCCCAGGAACTCGCCGCCGAGAAGCTGCAGGACCTTTGGCGCCGCACCCGCGGCTACGACCCCAAGGTGGAGCCGCCCGATACCGGGGGCTTCCTCGGCCGCTTCTTCCGCCGCAAGGCGGTGGATGAGGCCGCCTCGGAGGCGCCGCTCGGCCTTTACCTGGTCGGCGAGGTCGGGCGCGGCAAATCCATGCTGATGGACCTGTTCTTCGCCAGCGCCGATGTCGCGCGCAAGCAGCGGCTGCACTTCCACCAGTTCATGCAGCAGGCGCACCGGCGCATCCATGCCTGGAAGCAGCAGCATGGCGACGCGACCGACCCGATCCCGCCGCTGGCCAATTCGATCGCCGCCGATGCCGCCCTGCTGTGCTTCGACGAATTCCAGGTGCATGACATCGCCGATGCGATGATCCTCGGCCGGCTGTTCGAGGCGCTGTTCGCCCGCGGCATCGTCGTCGTCGCCACCTCCAACACCACGCCGGACGACCTGTTCAAGGGCAAGCCGGGCCGCGACGCCTTCCTGCCCTTCATCCAGATCATCAAGAGCCGGATCGAGGTGCTGGTGCTCGATGCCGCGCGCGATTATCGGCGTGAACGCATCCGCGGCATGCCGACCTGGCATGTGCCGCCCGATGGCCGCGCCGAACGCGCCATGGATGCCGCCTTCGCGGAATTGACCGGGGATACGCCGGCCGCGCCGTGCCGGCTGACGCTGCTCGGCCGCGCGGTGGAGGTGCCGCTGGCGGCGCGCGGCGTGGCCCGCTTCGAGTTCAACGACATCTGCGGCCGCCCGCTCGGCCCGGCCGACTACCTGGCGGTGGCCACGCATTTCCATACGGTGGTGCTTGACGGCATCCCGCGCCTGGGGCCGGAGAATTTCGACAAGGCGCGCCGCTTCATCACCCTGATCGACGCCCTGTATGAGCACCGCGTGAAGCTGGTGGCCAGCGCCGAGGACTACCCCGACCGCCTGTATGAACGCGGCGAGAACGCCGCGATGTTCGAACGCACCGCGTCCCGCCTCGTGGAGATGCAGTCCCAGGAGTATCTGGCGCTGGCGCATCTGACCTAGCCGCGACGGTCGAGGGCATGTTTGCAGGCCGCGGGCCGGGCAGGCTGTTGGCCCGCAAGTGGGCACGGCAATCGTCGCGACGGCACCTCGGCGCTTGGCGCGGGCTGCCGCAGACACTATGACGGTCGGCGAAACACCCAGAAACGAACCGAGAGGCTGATGGCAATGCGCTTCACCTGGTTGGCTGCCCTGGCCGTGGGCGTCCTGTTCTGCAACATCACCGGGGCCGAGGCCCGCAGCCGAACCGAGCAGACGCAGGCATCGCGCAGCACAACGGCCCGCCCGGCCGCCGCGCCCCAGGCCCGCAGCAGCCAGGCCAATCGCGCCACCGCCGCCCGTCGCTCCACGGCGCCGCAGCGCCAGGCAGCAGCAGGCCGCGGCGACGCGCGCCAGGCGTCGGCGAATCGGTCCGCACGGGGGGCTTCGACACGCGGTTCCGCGGGGCGCGCCGGCCATCAGCAGGCGTCGGGATCCTGCCGTGGGCGCAACTGCGGCGCGACGCAGCGGCAGGTGACCTGGCAGTCCGGCCTCGCCCCGGCCACCAATGCGCAGGCGCAGTCCTGCCCGGCTGGCACCCTCGCCACCCTCGCGCGCGGGCATTCCGACGTGGTTCGCTGCCTGCCCCTGTAGGGGCTCCACCGCCCCGGCGGCCGCGAAACCGCCCAAGCCTTGCCCCATCGCAGGCCAGGGAGTAGGAAGCGGCGCTTTTCGCACCGCACCACAATCGCCCGAGGATGGTACATGGCCCGCAAGAAGATCGCGCTGATCGGCGCCGGCAACATCGGTGGCACGCTGGCCCACCTGATCGGCCTCAAGGAACTGGGCGACGTCGTCCTGTTCGACGTCTTCCCCGGCGTTGCCGCGGGCAAGGCGCTCGACATCATGCAGTCCGGGCCGGTCGACGGCTTCGACAGCGCCATGGCCGGTGCCGGCGACTACGCCGCCATCGCCGGGTCGGACGTGGTGATCATCACCGCCGGCTTCCCCCGCATGCCGGGCATGAGCCGCGACGACCTGGTGTCGAAGAACGCCGGCGTCATCGCGCAGGTGGCCGAGGGCGTGAAGACGCATTGCCCGAACGCCTTCGTCATCGTCATCACCAACCCGCTCGATGCGATGGTGTGGGTGTTCCAGCAGAAGTCGGGCCTGCCGCCGCACAAGGTGGTGGGCATGGCCGGCGTGCTCGATTCCAGCCGCTTCCGCCTGTTCCTGGCGCATGAGTTCAATGTGTCGGTCGAGGACGTGACCGCCTTCGTGCTCGGCGGCCATGGCGACACGATGGTGCCGCTGACCCGCTATTCCACCGTCGCCGGCATCCCTGTGCCGGACCTGATCAAGATGGGCTGGACCACGCAGGAGAAGATCGACGCGATCGTCGCCCGCACCGCCAATGGCGGCGGCGAGATCGTCAAGCTGCTCGAGAAGGGCTCGGCCTTCTACGCCCCGGCGGCCTCGGCCATCGCGATGGCCGAAGCGTATCTGAAGGACAAGAAGCGGGTGCTGCCCTGCGCCGCCTGGCTGACCGGCCAGTATGGCGTGAAGGACCTGTATGTCGGCGTGCCGGTCGTGATCGGCGAAGGCGGCGTGGAGCGGATCGTCGAGATCGACCTCGCCCCCGCCGAGAAGGCCGCCTTCGACAAGTCCTGCGGCGCGGTGCAGGAACTGCTCGACGCCTGCAAGAAGCTGGTGGGCTGACCCACCCGGGCCCGGCGGCAACGTCGGGCCCTTTTCCTGTGCGCCCCTTAAAGGGAACCCGGCATGAACATTCATGAATACCAGGCAAAGGAACTGCTCCGCCGCTATGGCGTCGCCGTTCTCGACGGTCACGTGGCCTGGACGCCCGAGGAGGCCGCCAAGGCCGCCGAAAGCCTGCCGGGCCCCGTCTATGTGGTGAAGTCGCAGATCCATGCGGGCGGCCGCGGCGCCGGCCACTTCGCCGAGGACCCGGCCGGCAAGGGCGGCGTGCGCGTCGTCAAGTCGATCGCGGATGCGAAGGCCGCCGCCGAGGCGATGATCGGCAAGACGCTGGTCACCAAGCAGACCGGCGAGGCCGGCAAGCTGGTCTCCCGCGTCTATGTGGAAGATGGCTGCGACATCAAGCGCGAGCTGTATCTCGGCCTGCTGGTGGACCGCGACACGTCCCGCGTGACCATCATGGCCTCCACCGAAGGCGGCATGGAGATCGAGGAGGTGGCCGAGCACCACCCCGAGAAGATCCTCAAGGTCGCGGTGGACCCGGCCTCGGGCATTTCCGGCTTCCATTCCCGCAAGCTCGCCTTCGGGCTGGGGCTGACGGGCAAGCAGGTCGGCTCCTTCACCAAGTTCGTCACCGCGCTGTACGGCGCCTTCCTCGAACTCGACTGCATGATCGTCGAGATCAACCCGCTGGTCGTCACCGGCGCGGGCGACATCGTCGCGCTGGATGCCAAGGTGTCCTTCGACGACAGCGCGCTGTACCGCCACAAGGACCTCGAGGCCCTGCGCGACGACAGCGAGATGGACCCGAAGGAACTCGACGCGGTCAAGAACGACCTGAACTACGTCGCGCTGGACGGCGAGATCGGCTGCATGGTCAACGGCGCCGGGCTTGCCATGGCGACGATGGACATCATCAAGCTGTATGGCAGCAGCCCGGCGAACTTCCTCGATGTCGGCGGCACCGCCAATGCGGCGCGCGTCACCGAGGCGTTCCGCATCATCACCTCCGACGCGAATGTGAAGGCCATCCTGGTCAACATCTTCGGCGGCATCGCCAAGTGCGACATGATCGCCGAGGGCATCGTCGTCGCCAGCAAGAAGCCTGTCGCTGAAGGTTCCGCTGGTGGTGCGGCTGGAGGGAACCAATGTCGAACTCGGCAAGAAGATCCTCGCCGAATCCGGCCTGGCCATCATTCCCGCCGACAACCTCGCCGACGCCGCCCAAAAGGTGGTTGCGGCCGTGAATGAAGCGCGCGCCTCCGGCGCGGCGAAGGGGGCCTGAGCCATGGCCGTTCTCATCGACAAGAACACCCGCGTGATGACCCAGGGCTTCACCGGGGCGCAGGGCACCTTCCATGCCAGCCAGGGCATCGCCTATGGCTCGACCTATGTCGGCGGCACGACGCCCGGCAAGGGCGGCACGATGCACCCCGAGTTGAACCTGCCGGTGTTCGACACGGTGGCCGAGTGCGTGGCCAAGACCCAGGCCAATGCCTCGGTGATCTACGTCCCCGCCCCCTTCGCGGCGGATGCGATCCTCGAAGCCATCGATGCCGAGCTGCCGCTCATCATCTGCATCACCGAGGGCATCCCGGTGCTCGACATGGTGAAGGTGAAGCGCGCGCTGTCCGGGTCGAAGTCGATCCTGGTCGGGCCGAACTGCCCCGGCGTGATCACCCCCGATGCCTGCAAGATCGGCATCATGCCCGGCCACATCCACAAGCGCGGGTCGGTCGGCGTGGTCTCGCGCTCGGGCACCCTGACCTATGAGGCGGTGGCGCAGACCTCCGCCGCCGGCCTCGGCCAGTCCACCTGCGTGGGCATCGGCGGCGACCCGGTGAAGGGCATGGACTTCATCGACGTGCTTGAACTGTTCCTCAAGGACGACGAGACCAAGTCGATCGTCATGATCGGCGAGATCGGCGGCCAGTCCGAGATCAATGCCGCGGAATACCTCAAGCGCGAGAACTTCGCCCCGGGCAGGCCGAACAAGCCTGTCGTCGGCTTCATCGCCGGCGCGACCGCCCCTCCGGGGCGCCGCATGGGCCATGCCGGCGCGGTGATCTCGGGCGGCAAGGACACCGCCGCGGCCAAGATGGAAGCCATGGCGGCCGCTGGCATCCATGTTGCTGACAGCCCCTCGGCGCTGGGCTCGACCATGGTGCGCGCGCTCAAGGGCTGAAAACCCGCGCCGCGTATCGTGCCTGCCCTTGGGCCTGCCATGAAACGGCCGCAGGGCCTATATTAACGACCGCTGCCGCAGCCTGGACACCCGGGGGCGGCAGCGACCCGTATCAAGACCAACAGAGCGTGACCCCGGCGGCGCTGCCTGCCGGCACGGAGAGAAACGATGGCCGGAGTGGACATCCTCGCAACCGCGATGACGGGCGCGAACGCCGCCTATCTCGCCGACCTCTACGCCCGCTGGGCGGAGAAGCCCGACAGCGTCGACCCCTCCATGGCCGAGCTTTTCGACGCGCTGAACGATGAAGCGCGCGCGGTGCTGACCGATGCGACCGGCGCCTCCTGGGCGCCGCGCATCCGCGGCGCCTTCGGTCCCGACCCGGAAGCGCCAGCCCCCGCCAAGGGTGCGAAGCCTGGCGCCGCCGCCGACCCCGGAGGTGACGCGCCGCGCGGTGCTCGATTCGATCCGCGCGCTGATGCTGATCCGCTCCTATCGCGTGCGCGGGCATCTCGAAGCGCAGCTCGATCCGCTCGGCCTGACCATGCCGAAGCCGCATCCCGAGCTCGACCCCAAGACCTACGGCTTCACCGAGGCCGATCTCGACCGCCCGATCTTCCTCGACATGGTGCTGGGGCGGGAGAGCGCGACGCTGCGCGAGATCATCGCGATCTGCCGCGCCTCCTATTGCGGTTCGATCGGCGTCGAGTTCATGCACATCCAGGACCCCGAGCAGAAATCCTGGATCCAGCGCCGGATCGAGGGCGCGCCCTGGCTCGCCGGCTTCGACGTCGCCGCCAAGACGCGCATCCTGTCCGACCTGACCGAGGCGGAGGGTTTCGAATCCTTCTGCGCGCGCAAGTTCGTCGGCACCAAGCGCTTCGGCCTGGAGGGCGGCGAATCCACCATCCCGGCGATCCAGACCGTCATCGAGACGGCGGCCGAGGGCGGCGTGAAGGAAATCGCCATCGGCATGGCCCATCGCGGCCGGCTGAACGTGCTGGTGAACGTCGTGAAGAAGCCCTACGTGCAGGTCTTCTCCGAGTTCAAGGGCGTCGGCGCCAACCCTGACGACGTGCAGGGCTCGGGCGACGTGAAGTACCATCTCGGCACCTCGACCGACATCGAGATCGCCGGGCAGATGGTGCATCTGTCGCTGCAGCCGAACCCGTCGCATCTCGAAGCGGTGAACCCGGTGGTCGCCGGCAAGGTGCGCGCGCGCCAGGACATGGCGGGCGACACCAAGGGCCGCCGTTCGGTGATGGGCATCCTGCTGCATGGCGATGCCGCCTTCGCCGGCCAGGGCGTGGTCTATGAGACGCTGGCGATGTCCCAGCTCATCGGCTACCGCACCGGCGGCACCATCCACATCATCACCAACAACCAGATCGGCTTCACCACCGTCGCCGCGCATGCCTATTCGGGCCTGTACTGCACCGACGTGGCCAAGGCGATCCAGGCGCCGATCCTGCATGTGAATGGCGACGACCCCGAGGCGGTGGTGTTCTGCGCCCGCATGGCGGCCGAATTCCGCATGCAGTTCGGCGCCGACATCGTGCTCGACATCGTCTGCTATCGCCGCCACGGCCACAATGAAGGCGACGAGCCCGCCTTCACCCAGCCCATCATGTACAACCGCATCAAGGAGATGCGCACGACGCGCACCCTGTATGCGGAGAAGCTGGCGCGCGAGGGCTCGCTGCCGGCCGAGGGCTCGAAGGCGATGAACGACGCCTTCAACGCCAAGCTGGAAGACGCCTTCCAGGCCGCCCAGTCCTTCCGCCCGAACAAGGCGGATTGGCTGGAAGGCCATTGGTCCGGCCTGAAGTCGGCCGGCGCCGGCGAGGAAGTCGAGCAGCTGCACGAGACCGCCGTGTCGCTCGACACGCTGCGCGAGGTCGGCGGCGCGCTCTGCCGCGTGCCCGACGACTTCAACGCCAACGCCAAGATCGTCCGCCAGCTCGAAGCCAAGAAGCAGGCGATCGAGACCGGCGAGGGCATCGACTGGGCGACCGGCGAGGCGCTCGCCTTCGGCACGCTGCTGCTGGAAGGCCACCGCGTGCGCCTGTCGGGCGAGGATGTGCAGCGCGGCACCTTCTCCCACCGCCATGCCTATCTGATCGACCAGCAGACCCAGGCCGAATACGTCCCGCTGAACAACATCCGCGACGGCCAGCCGCGCTTCGAGGCGTTCAACTCGCTGCTCGCGGAGTTCGGCGTGCTCGGCTTCGACTACGGCTACACGCTGGCCGACCCGCACACGCTGGTGCTGTGGGAAGGCCAGTTCGGCGACTTCGCCAACGGCGCGCAGGTCATCATCGACCAGTTCATCGCCTCCGGCGAGACGAAGTGGCTGCGCATGTCGGGCCTGGTGATGCTGCTGCCGCATGGCTACGAAGGCCAGGGGCCGGAACATTCCTCCGCCCGGCTCGAGCGCTACCTGCAGATGTGCGCCGAGCGCAACATGCGGGTCTGCAACTTCACCACGCCGGCCAACTACTTCCACGCGCTGCGCCGCCAGCTGAAGGCGAATTACCGCAAGCCGCTGGTGCTGATGACGCCGAAGTCGCTGCTGCGCCACAAGCTGGCGGTCAGCTCGCCTGGCCGATTTCGGGCCCGGCAGCGCCTTCCGCTACGTGATCCCGGAAATCGACGCGATCGCGCCGGAGGAGAAGGTGAAGCGCGTCGTGCTCTGCACCGGCAAGGTCTATTACGACCTGCTGCAGGAACGCCGCGACAAGGGCGTCGACGACGTCGCCATCGTGCGCGTCGAGCAGATGTTCCCCTTCCCCAAGAACAGCCTGGCCAAGGCGCTGGCGCCCTACCGCAACGCCGATGTGGTATGGTGCCAGGAGGAACCCGAGAACATGGGCGCCTGGACCTATCATGGACCGGCGCATCGAGGGCGTGCTCAAGACGCTCGACATCAAGGCCAAGCGCCCCGACTACGTGGGCCGCGAAGACGCGGCGAGCCCGGCCACGGGCCTCGCCAGGATCCACCAGCAGCAGCAGGCAGCCCTGGTGCGCGCGGCCCTCGGGCTGTGACGGCGCGCCGGGCAGATAACGGACGGCAGACATGACCGACATCCTCGTACCCACGCTCGGCGAGAGCGTTTCCACCGCAACCGTCGCCCGCTGGCTGAAGAAGGCCGGCGAGACGGTGGCAGCCGATGAGCCGCTGGTGGAGCTCGAGACCGACAAGGTGACGGTCGAGGTCAACGCGCCATCCGCCGGCGTGCTGGAGGCGATCGCCGTCGCCGAGGGCGCGGAGGTCGAGCCCGGCGCCGTGCTCGGCTCCATCGCCGCCGGCGGTGCCGCCGCCGCGCCGAAGCCCGCCGCCGCGCCGCCGCCCCGCCGAAGCCGCATGTCGAGACGCCGCGCGCCGTGACCGGCCCGGTCGCCGTGCCCGGCACGCCATGCGCCGCTGCCCGCCGCCGCCAAGATGATGGCCGAGACCGGCGCCACCGCCGAGGCGGTCGGCGCGGGCACCGGCAAGGACGGGCGCATCACCAAGGGCGACGTGCTCGACTACCTGGCCCGTCCCGGCACCGGCCGCCGCCGCCGCCGCCGCGCCGAAGGCGGCCGCGCGCGCTGGAAGAAGGCGAGGAACGCGTGAAGATGACGCGCCTGCGCGCGACCATCGCGCGGCGCCTGAAGGAGGCGCAGAACACCGCCGCCATGCTGACCACCTTCAACGAGGTGGACATGGGCGCGGCGATGGCGCTGCGCGCCGAATACAAGGACGCCTTCGAGAAGAAGCACGGCGTGAAGCTCGGCTTCATGTCCTTCTTCGTGAAGGCCTGCGTCGCCGCGCTGAAGGAATTCCCCGCGGTCAACGCCGAGATCGACGGCGACGAGTTCGTCTACAAGAACTTCGTCCACATGGGCATCGCCGTCGGCGGGCCGTCCGGCCTGGTCGTGCCGGTGGTGCGCCATGCCGACCAGATGTCCTTCGCCGAGATCGAGAAGACCATCGCCGGCTTCGGCAAGAAGGCGCGCGACGGCTCGCTGAAGCTGGACGAGCTCGCCGGCGGGTCCTTCACCATCACCAATGGCGGCATCTACGGCTCGCTGATGTCCACGCCGATCCTGAACCCGCCGCAGTCGGGCATCCTGGGCATGCACAAGATCCAGGACCGCCCGATGGCGATCGGCGGCAAGGTCGAGATCCGCCCGATGATGTACATCGCGCTGTCCTATGACCACCGCATCGTCGACGGCAAGGAAGCGGTCTCCTTCCTCGTGCGGGTCAAGGAAAGCATCGAGGATCCGCGCCGGCTGATGCTCGACATCTGAATCGCCATCCGTCGCCATGGACGGGGGCGTGCCCCCCGGTCATGGGGCGGCGCACCCCGTTCATCCGGGCCTCGCGGATCATTCTCGCGGGGCCGAGCGCCAAGGCCGCCTCGATACAGGCGGCCTTGGTGTTTCCCGCGGCCCGCACCGGGCGCGCCGCGCCATCGTCACACGCAGGAGAAGCCACCATGCGCAGCCGGGAAGGCCAGTTTTCCGACACACGCCCCATCCAGCGCAGCCCCGCGGAGAAGGAGAAGCTGCTTCGCGAACTGAAGGACACGCTGGCGGGCCTCAAGCCGCATGCCTCGGCGTCGATGCGCACCACGCTGCAGGCGCGCGTCAAGGAACTGGAAGCGGAACTCGCCGCCGCCCGGAAGTGATGCGCACGGTCGAATGCTTCGACACTCGGGCATTCGGCTTGGTCGATCCACCTCGCCCGCTGTGAGCAACCCGCCGGTTGCCTGGCCTTCTGCCGGACTCGCGGCGGGCCGCACGCGCGGCTCTCGGCACGAGGCCAACGCGCGTGCCGCTGGCGTGCGCATGGCGTCCGGAGGGGCGCGGCACCCTCTCCGGCCACCCCAGGCCGCGTGGGCTGCGCTCCCGGCCCTGAACCACTTCAGCGCCCCGCGCTGCATCCGATCCTAGCTTCCGGCCGTAAGGCCTTTCGAGGCTGGAGGACGCCATGGCTCCGATCAGGTCGCATCGCGCTGACGCTGCTGCTCGCCGCCGCGCCGCTGGTCGGTGCCTCGGCCAACCCCCTCGCCGGCACCTGGCGCGCGACGCAGGACGGCCAGTCCGTCGAGATCACCCTGTCCCCCGATGGCGCCTTCGCGCGCCGCGACCGCGCCCCGGACGGGACGGCGATGACCGTCTCCGGCCGCTGGACGCTGAACGGCGCCGGCCCCTGGCTGCGCCTGACGGTCGAGGATTGGGCGCCGCGCCGCGCCTGCGGCCTGTTCGGCTGCACCGACATCCGCATGCTGCCCGGCGAGACCTATCGCTACATCCTGCGCGACGGCGACCGGCTGATGCTCGAGGACACCGGCGGCCGCACCGAATTCCAGCGGGCGAGCTGACGCCATGACCATCGACACCGAACCCCTCGAGGCCGCCTTCGCCCTGGCCGTCGATCGCGAGCAGGGCCGCGCCGGCTTCGGCGCCCTGCTCGCCCGCTGCCGACCTTTCGGCCGCCGCCGGCGCCGAGCTGCGCCGCCGCTACGACGAACCGCACCGCGCCTATCACGACGCGGCGCATGTCGGGCTGCTGTGGCTGCGCCACCTGATGCATGGCGGCGACCCGGGCGATCGCGACATGGCGCTCGCCATCCTGTTCCACGACGCGGTCTATGATCCGCTGGCGCACGACAATGAGGCGCGCTCCGCCGCCCTGGCCGCCGCGCTGGTGCGCGGCGCGACAGGCTGGGTGCAGGAGGCGATCCTCGCCACCGCCGACCACCTCGCCTATGCCGGCCATGATTGCCGGGTGCTGCGGCTGCTCGACCTCGACCTGACGCCGCTGGCCGAGACGCCGGAGGTCTTCGCCCGCAACACCGCGCTGCTGCGGCGGGAATACGCCGCGGTCGCCGAACCGGCCTGGCGGGCCGGCCGCCGGCGGGTGCTGGCGCGCTTCGCGGCGAGCGAGGCGTTGTTCCGCACGCGCCTGTCGGCGATCTACGAAGCGCCGGCGCGCGTCAACCTCACGGCGGAGCTCGCGGCGCTGTCCGAGGCGGCCTGAAGCGGCCAGGCGTCACGCATCCTCCGGCAGGGACACCACCAGCCAGCCGCGGCCATCCATCCGCGCGACGTCGCCGGGCAGCAGCAGCACGGTGGTGGTGTCGCTTTCGATGATCGCCGGCCCGGCCACCTGCTGCCCGGCGGCGAGCGCCCCGAAGTCGAAGACCGGCAGGTCCTGCTCGGCACCGCCCAGCCGCGCCCGGCGCGTCGCGAAGGCGCGCGGCCGGCGCGCCGCCGGCGGCGGCCTCCGGCGCCGACATCGGCGGCAGCCGCCCGATCACCGCGAGGCGGGCATTGACCAGCACCACCTCCTCCTCGCGCAGCGCGTAGGTGAACAGGCCCTCATGCCGCGCGTGGAAGGCGTCGGTCACGCGGCCGGTCAGGCCCGGCGCGTCCCAGTCCACATCCTCGAGCGGCACGGCGATCTCGAAGACCTGCTCGCCATAGCGCATGTCGGCGGCGCGCTTCGTCTCGACCTCGCCGCCGAACCAGGAGGCGACGCGGGCGCGGCCTTCCTGCTTCCAGCCCGGCCCAGATGCTGCGCAGCGTGGCGTCGTCCGGCACGCCGCCGGTGTCGATCTCGCTGCGCGCCATCTCGTAGCGCAAGTCGGTGTGCAGCATGCCCCAGGCCGACAGCCCGGCGGCGAAGACCGGCACGGCGACGCGCCGCATGCCGAGTTCGCGCGCCACCGCGCGAGGCATGCAGCCCCGCCGCGCCACCGAAGGCGAGCAGCGTGAAGTCGCGCGGGTCGACGCCGCGCCGCACGGTGGCGACGCGGATGCCATCGGCCATGCGCACATTGGCCAGGCGATGCACGCCCTCGGCCGTCGCCATGGCATCGATGCCGAGCGTCGCGCCCAGCCGCTCGAAGGCCGCCAGCGCGCCGTCGCGATCGAGCTTGCGCGCGCCGCCGAGGAAGTTCGCCGCATCGAGGTAGCCGAGCACCAGGTTGGCGTCGGTCACCGCGGGTTCGGTGCCGCCCTGGCCATAGGCGACCGGCCCCGGCACCGCACCGGCGCTGCGCGGCCCGACCTGCAGCGTGCCGCTGGCGCCGACATGGCCGATCGACCCGCCGCCGGCGCCGAGCGTGACGATATCGAGGCTCTCCAGCGCGATGCGTTCGCCCGCCACGGTGCGGCCGCGGCCAAGCGCGGCCTCGCCCTCCTGCACCAGCGCGATGTCGGTCGAGGTGCCGCCGACATCGAAGGTGATGAGGTCGTCGCCCAGCCCGCGTTCGGCCAGCGCGACGCCCGCCGCGACGCCGCCCGCCGGGCCCGACAGCGCGGTGCCGGCGGCGAGCCGCGCGGCTTCCTCGACCGGCGCGACGCCGCCATGGGACAGGATGACGAAGACCGGGCCGCGCATAGCCGGCCTCGGCCAGCCGCCCGCGCAGCCGCGCGAGATACCGCGACACGATCGGCCCGACATAGGCATTCACGCAGGCCGTCGAGAAGCGCTCGAATTCCTTGATCTGCGGCAGCACCTCGGCCGAGGTCGTGACGAAGACGCCCGGCAGCGCCGCGCGCACCGCCTCGGCCGCCGCGCGTTCATGCGCTGTCGTCGCGCCAGGAATGCAGGAAGCAGATCGCCACCGCCTCGACCTGCTCGGCCTTCAGCGTGGCGATGGCGGCATCGAGCGAGGCGCGGTCCAGCGCCGCCTCCACCCGCCCATCGGGGCGGATGCGTTCGGCCACCGGCAGGCGCAGCCGGCGCGGCACCAGCGCGGGCGCCGCCGGCAGGCGCAGATTGTAGCGTTCGGGCTTCAGCCCCTCGCGCATCTCGATGACGTCGCGATGGCCCTCGGTGGTCAGCATCGCGACCTTCGCACCCTTGCGTTCCAGCAGGGCGTTGGTCGCGACCGTCGTGCCATGGACGATGCGCTCGGTGCGCGCCAGCAGGTCGGGCAGCGTCAGGCCCGAGCCGTTCCGCCAGCACGGCCAGGCCATTCACCACGCCCTCGCTCTGGTCGGCCGGCGTGGAGGACGCCTTGGCGAGGGTCGTGACGCCATCGGCCGCCACGCAGACCACGTCGGTGAAGGTGCCGCCGACATCGACGCCGATACGGTAGGTCATGCGACACGTCCTGAAGGAAGCAGGTCGGGGGAGAGAACTCCCCCGAGCCCCCTCCTTTTTTTGTCTGTTGGAGACTCGACCGTCAGAGGGCGCGGGCGCCAATTGGCCAGAAAGAAGGAGGGGGGTTCGGGGGGAGTTCGCTCCCCCCGACCTTCTTCGCCGCCCTCACAGCAACCCCTCCTCGGCATCGCGCGCCCGCGCTGCCGGGTCGCGCTTCTCCGGCGGCCCCCAGCCGCCGCCACCGCCGGCGCGCACATGCAGCATGTCGCCCGGCGCGAGCGGAATGCCGACCTCCTTGGTCTTCAGGTCGCGCGACGTCCCATCCGCGCGGTCCAGCGTGTAGTGGTGCGGCGCGCCGTCGTGCCCGCCGAGCATCCCCGCCGCGCCATAGCGCACGCCATCGCCGGCGGTGTTCGCCACCGACGGGCCGTCGGTCTCCAGCCGCATCACCAACTCGCCGCCGAGGCCGCCGCGATAGGTGCCATCGCCCGCGCTGCCGGGGCGGAATTCGTGCTTGGCGAAGAACAGCGGGAAGCGCGCCTCGGCCATCTCGACGGAGCCGAACTTCAGCCCGCCGGCCGAATGCCATTCGCCCGCGGTGGACCAGCCATCGCCGCCCGACGACCCGCCGCCGCCAGGCCGCGCATGGAACAGGTGCCACACGAAGGACCGGCCCGGGCCGCCGCGCATCGCTGCCCTTGATCGCCACGCGGAAGCGCCGGCCCCAGCCGCCCATGGCGCGGTCCGGGCAGGCATTGGCCAGCGCCTTGACCACCGCCTCGACGATCTCGTTCGAGCAGTGGGAGGTGCACATCGTCACCGGCGCGCCCTCGCGCGGCAGCACGATGGTGCCTTCCTTGGCGATGATCTCGATCGGGCGGAAGCAGCCGTCGTTCTTCGCGACCTCGGGGTCGAGCAGGAAGGCGATCGCCATGCGCACCGCGCTCGCCGTGTTGGGCCAGGAGGAATTGAGGAAGGAGGGCACCTGCGGCGCCGACTCCGACAGGTCCACGGTGATCGCGTCGCCCTGCTTCGTCACCGTCGCGCGGATGGCGATGTCGTTGTGGCCGAAGCCGTCATCGTCGAGGAAGGCCTCGCCCTTCCAGGTGCCATCCTTCCAGGTGGCGATGATGCGGCGCGCATGCGCCTCCGACAGCGCCAGGATGGCGGCGACCGCGGCCTCGGTCTCGGCCGCGCCGTGCTTGTCGAGCACGCCCAGCAGCCGCTTCTCGCCCAGATGCGCCGCGCCGATCATCGCCATCAGGTCGCCGCGCACCTCGCGCGGCAGGCGGGTGTTGGTGACGATCATGCGCACCAGGTCGGGCCGCGCGATGCGCCCCTGCCCGAGCAGGATCGGCGGCAGCCGCAGCCCTTCCTGGAAGATCTCGGTGGCGGCGGGGTTGTAGGCGCCATGCGTGCCGCCGCCGATATCGGTGTGATGCGCGCGCACCACCGAATAGAACACGCAGCGCCCCTCGGCGAAGACCGGCACGATGATGGTCAGGTCCGGCAGATGCGACCCGCCGTGATAGGGGTCGTTCAGCAGGTAGATGTCGCCCTCGCGCGATGGCGTCGCCGAAGGCATCGACCACCGCCTGCACGGCGAAGGGCATGGCGCCGACATGGATCGGGATGTGGTCCGCCTGCGCCAGCAGCCGCGCGCCGGCATCGCACAGCGCGATGGAGAAATCGCGCGAGGAATTCAGGATCTGGGAATAGGCGGTGCGCAGCATCGCCTCCCCCATTTCCTCGACGATGGCGCGGAAGCGGTTGTCGAGGACGGAGAGCGTGACGGGATCTGGGGCGGTCATGGCCGCGAAGCCTCTGTTGCGGCGCACATGGCGTCAAGCCTTCGCAGGCGCGCGCCGGTCCGCGCCATCATCGCGACCAACACCCAGGGGAAGAAACCGCCATGACCGTCACCGTCGACATCGCCGGACCTGCGCATCGTCACCGAGGGGCTGCGCTTCCCCGAAGGCCCGGTCTGCATGCCGGATGGCTCGGTGGCGCTGGTCGAGATCGAGGCGCGGCGCATCACCCGCGTGGCCGCAGAACGGCACCAAGACCACCATCGCGACGGTCACCGGCGCGCCGAACGGCCTGGCGCTGGGGCCGAACGGGCTGCTCTATGTCTGCAACAATGGCGGCTTCTCCTGGCATGAGGAGCCCGGCCTGCTGCGCCCCGGCTTCCAGGCGCGCCGACTATTCCGGCGGCCGGATCGAGACCATCGACCCCGCCACGGGCGCGGTCGAGACGCTGTACCGCGCCGTCGATGGCCGCCCGCTGCGCGGCCCCAACGACCTGATGTTCGACGCCCATGGCGGCTTCTGGTTCTCCGACCTGGGCAAGGTGCGCGCGCGCGACCGCGACCATGGCGGCGCCTATTGGGGCGCGGCCGACGGCTCGAAGGTGCGTCGAGGCCGCCTTCCCCGTCTTCGGTGGCGCCAACGGCATCGGCATCAGCCCGGACGGCAAGACGGTCTATGTCGCGGAGACCGAGACCGGCCGGCTCTGGGCCTGGGATGTCGAAGCGCCGGGCGTGCTGAAGAAGGAGCCCTGGCCGTCATCCAATGGCGGGCGCGTGCTCTGCCAGTTCCCGGGCTATCGCCGGCTCGACAGCCTGGCGATCGCGGCATCGGGCAACATCATCGTGGCAACCCTCGTGGCCGGCGAGATCACCACCGTCTCGCCCTCCGGCGAGATCCTGCGCGTGGTGAAGATGCCCGAACGCATGCCGACGAACATCTGCTTCGGCGGCGCCGACATGCGCACCGCCTACATCACGCTTTCGACCAGCGGAAAACTGGTGGCGATGCAATGGGATGAACCCGGTTTCCGCCTGCCGCACGGTTGACAGCGCGCCCGCCGCGGGCGGACGCTTCGCATTACAAAGCGATCGGCGCCCGTGAAGGCGCCGACCTACCCTGAGGGAGTATCGTCCATGTCCGGTCCCGTGATCGGCCGCCGCAGCGCCTTGGCTGCCGGCCTTGCCCTGCCCTTCATCCGCCCCGCCTTCGCCCAGCAGGGCGAGCCCTATGTCATGGGCTCGCTGTTCCCGATGAGCGGCCCCAACGCCGAATTCGGCGAGGCCTTCACGCGCGGCGCGCAGGTCGCGCTGTCGCACATCGCCGCCGACAACATGCTGCGCCGGCCGGTGCGCCTGCAGTCCGAGGACAGCCAGGCGCTGCCGCAGCCTTCCGTGGTCGGCATGAACAAGCTGATCAACATCGACCGTGCCTCCTGGGTGCTGGTCGTCCTGGACCGCGACATCGAAGGCGATCGCGCCGATCGGCGACCGCGCCAAGACCATCATGGTCAATGGCGGCGCGGTCGGCCCGGACCTCGTCGGGCCTGTCGCCGTATTTCTGGAACGTCATCGCGCTCGCGCATCTCGAAGTGCAGGTGATGGTGCCGTTCCTGGTGCGGCAGCGGAACGCCAAGCGCGTCGCGCTGATCTATGTCGACGATCCGCTGGGCGACGCCATCCTGGGCCAGTTGCGCGAGACACCTGCCGCGCCATGGCGGCGACGCTGGTCGGCAGCTTCTCGGTGCCGCGCGCCGCGCAGCAATTCGGCCCGGTCGTCGCGCGCGTGCGCCAGGCGCGGCCGGATGCGGTCTACGTCGCCTCCTTCGGCGCGCAGAACGCGCAGATCGTGAAGGCGCCTGCGCGACAACGGCGTGACGCAGACCATCTGTTCCTATTCCGGCTTCGGCATCGACAGCCTGCGCACCATGCCCGAAGCCGAAGGCGCGCTGTTCACCTCGCAGAAGCTGGACCTGACCGGCGGCGACGCGCTGACGCGCGCGCTTCGCGACGGACTTCCAGGCGCGCTTCGGCCAGGCGCCGGTCGTCTATCACGCCAACTACTACAACGCGGCCTACCTGTTCGGCCTGCTGGCGAAGCAGGTGGAACAGGCCGGCGGCACGGTGAACGGCGATTCGCTGCGCGCGGCGATGCTGGCGACGCGCAAATTCGACCTGGTCGGCGGCGAAGGCGAGTTCGACGAGCATGGCAACATGCTGACCCAGATGCAGGTCAACGAGATCCGCGGCCAGCAATTCGTCCCCGTCGGCTGAACGGACGGTCTCATGCTGTTTCTGCAACTGCTGCTCAACGGGCTGCAGACCGGGGCGATCTACGCCCTGACCGCGGCCGGCTTCGCGCTGATCTTCGGCGCGACGAAGATCTTCCACGTCGCGCACGGCACCGCCTTCACCATCGCCGGCTATGTCTTCCTGTTCGCCTGGCGGGCCGGACTGGCCCGGCTGGGCGGGCATCGTCGCGGCGATCGCCGCCGCGATGCTGTTCGGCATCGCCATGGAGCGCCTGGTCTATCGCCCGATCCAGCGGCATGAGGGGTCCTTCTTCACGGTCTTCGTCGCCGCCTTCGGCGTCGGCATCGTGGTGCAGAACATCATCGGCATGATCGCCGGGCGCGGCTTCGCCACGGTCGACACGCCGCTGTCCTTCTCCGCCGAGATCCTGCCCGAGATCTTCGTCGCGCCGATGCTGTGGATCGCGCTCGCCACGGCGGCGGTGCTGTTCGTCGCGCTGACGCTGTTCCTCACGCGCCACCCGGCCGGCGTGGCGCTGCGCGCGCTGGCGCAGAACCCGGACCTGATCCGCACCTACGGGCTGTCCTCCAACGGGCTCTCGGTGCTCGCCTTCGCGATCGGCTCGGCGCTTGCCGCGCCCGGCGGCGATCGTCACCGTCATGACCACCGGGCTGAACGAGGCGATCGGCCACCAGGTCATGCTGATCTCGATCGCCGCGACCATCGTCGGCGGCATCGGCTCGCTGCGCGGCGCGGCGCTGGCCGGCATGATGCTCGGCATCGCCGAGAGCCTCGCCCTGACCGTGGTCGATACGCAATGGGCGGAGGCGGTGTCCTTCCTCGTGCTGTTCGGCTTCATCATCTTCCGTCCGGCCGGCATCTTCGGCGTGGTGCAGACGCGATGACCGCCTTCCTCATCAACCTCGCGACGCTCGCGGCGATCTCCGGCATCCTCGCCTCGACGCTGAACTTCATCGTCGGCTATGCGGGCATCTTCTCGGTCGCGCATGCGGTGTTCTTCGGGCTCGGCGCCTATGGCGGCGCGCAGGTCGCGCTGCTGCTGGTGCCCAACCCCTTCCTCGCCTGCCTCGTCGCGGCGGTGATCGCGGGCGGGCTGTCGCTGTGCCTGGCGCTGCCGGCGCTGCGCGTGCGCGGCGAATACTTCGTCGCCGCCTCGCTCGGGCTGCAGATGGTCGCCGCCACGCTGTTCGCCGAACTGAAGCCGCTGACCGGCGGCATCGGCGGCCTGGTCGGCATTCCCCGCCCCGAACTGTTCGGCGTGGTGGTGCCGGTGCTGCCGCTCGCGCTGGCGGCGCTCGCGCTGATCCTGTGGGCGACGGCGCGGCTGCAGCGCGGCGCCTTCGGGCGCACCCTGCAATCGATCCGCGACGCCGACACGCGCGGCCGAGGCGCTGGGCAAGAACGTCAATGCGGCGAAGACGCTCGCCGTCGCCTTCGCCTGCGCCGGGGCCGGCATCGCCGGCGCGCTCTATGCGCTGCACCTGTCCTTCATCAACGTCGAATCCTTCACCCTCGACCAGTCCATCCAGATCATGGCGATGGTCATCATCGGCGGTGCCGGGCACGCTGTGGGGGCCGCTGGTCGGCGCGGTGCTGCTGCTGTCGCTGCCGGCCGTCATCTCCTTCATCCCGTTCATCCCGCCCACCGAGGTCGGCGCCGTGCAGCAGATCATCTACGGCTCGGCGATGACGCTGCTGATGATCTTCCGCCCGGCCGGGCTGGTGGGCGACCTGACCAAGGGAAAGTCCAACGCATGACCGAGGTTGTGCTGCGCAGCGAGAACCTCGCCCGCGCCTTCGGCGGCGTGCAGGCGGTCGCCGGCGTGTCGCTGTCGCTGCCCGCCGGCCAGGTCACCGCCCTGGTCGGGCCGAACGGTGCCGGCAAGACGACGACCTTCAACCTCATCACCGGCAACCTGCGCGCCGATTCCGGCACGGCCGAGATCCGCGGCAAGCCGATCATGGGGCTGAAGCCGTGGCAGGTGGCGCGGCTCGGTGTCGCGCGATCGTACCAGGACCTGCGGCTGTTCACCCACATGACGGTGCGCGAGAACGTGCTGGCCGCGACCGAGGTCTCCTCCTGGTTCTGGCAGCCTGGCGGGCGGCGCGCGCAGCAGCAGCGCGAAGCCCGCGCCGAGGCGGCGCTGGAGGCCACCGGCCTGACGGACCTCGCCGATGCCCGCGCGGTCGACCTCGCCTATGCCGAGCGCAAGTTCCTCTCCATGGCGCGCATCCTCGCCGCCGAGGCGGATATCTGGCTGCTCGACGAACCGGCCTCGGGGCTCGACCTCGCCTCCCGCATCCGCTTCGGCACGCTGCTGAAGGATGCGCAGGCGCGCGGCGTGGCGATCTGCCTGATCGAGCACAATCTCGACGTGGTGGTGGAACTGTCCAACCGCATCGCCTTCCTCGACCAGGGCAAGGTGCTGGCCGAGGGCGACCCGCGACACCATCCTCAAGGACCCGGCGCTCGCCGCGATCTATTTCGGCGACCGGCCGCAGGAGGCCGCGTGAGCACGATCGCCATCGAGGCGCGGGGCCTGTCCGCCGGCTATGGCGGGCGTGAGGTGCTGCAGGATGTCTCCCTCACGCTGCGGACCGGCGAGATCCTGTGCCTGATCGGCCACAACGGCGCCGGCAAGTCGACGCTGCTGCGCGTGCTGTTCGGCCTGCATCGCCCCTCGGCCGGCGTCGATGACGCGTGTTCGGGCAGGCCCCGTCGCAGCACGCGCCCGCGGCACTCGGCGCGGCCGGCGTCGCGCTGGTGCCCGAAGGTCGCGGCGTCTTCCCGGACCTGACGGTCGAGGAGATCTTCGGCCTCGCCCTGTGGTCGGCGGGCGTGCCGAAATCGGGCCAGCGCGAGCGCATCGAGGAGGTGCTCGAGGTGCTGCCGCGCATCAAGGAATTCCGCACGCGCCGCGCCGGCACGCTGTCGGGCGGGCAGCAGCAGATGGTCTCGATCGGCCGCGCGCTGCTGACGCGGCCGAAGGCGCTGCTGCTGGACGAACCATCGATCGGCCTGGCGCCGAAGCTGTTCCAGGACCTGATCCGCCCGATCGCCGCGCTGCGGGAATCGCGCGGCATGGCGATCCTGCTGGTCGAGCAGAATGTCCGCGAGGCCTTCGCCGTCTCCGACCGCGTGCTGGTGATGCGGTCGGGCCAGTTCATCTTCGAGGGCGCGCCGGGCGAACTCGACGACCACACGAAGCTGATGGAGTTGTTCTGATCCCAGCGGTCGTTCAGCGGCGACCGCTGGAACCGGTCGGTGAGCCCCGGCGCCGGCGCGGCTCACCGGCCCGGCTTGGCTTGACGCGCCAAGGCCTGGCGGCGATCGGCCACGGTCGCGCCATTGCCGCGCGGCCAAGCGCCCTGCATCGGGGCGGTGGAAGGCCCGAGCGCTGCCGTCTGCCCTGGCGCTGCGCCCGCCAGCGCTTCGGCCGCCCGGCCTGTCGCGCCCATTGCCGGTGCGCTGGCGGTCACGTCAGCGCCGGTGTCCGGACACTTCCTCCCCCGCATCCGGCGCCAGCCGCGCATGCAGCGGCACCGACAGCAGCACCACCACCGCCGCCACCACGAAGCCGCATCGAGAAATCGCACCGGCAGCAGCGCCGTCCGCCCCGCCATCGACGGACGACACCTCCAGCGTGGTCGTCGCCAGCACCACGCCCAAGCGCCGGCGTCAACTGCTGCAAGGTGCCGTACAGCGCCGTCGCCGCCGACATCCGCTCGGTCGGCACATCGGCGAAGGCGAGCGTGTTCAGCGCGGTGAATTGCAGGCTGCGCGCCAGCCCGCCGGCCGCCAGCAGCGCGAAGATCGCGATCGACGGCCAGGTCGGCCCGACCAGCGCCAGCGCCGCGATGCCCGCCGCCGCCACCACGCCATTGGCCATCAGCGCGCCACGGAAGCCGGTGCGCTTGCAGCAGCGGCCGCACCAGCGGCTTCATCGCGAAGGCGCCGAGCGCGGTGGCGAAGGAGACGAGCCCGCTCTGCGACGCGCTCATCCCGAAGCCGATCTGCAGCATCACCGGGATCAGGAAAGGCACCGCGCCCGCGCCGCTGCGGAAGATGCTGCCCGCCACCGCCGGGTCGCGGAAGGTCGCGATGGAGAACAGCGACAGGTCGAGCGCCGGGCGCGGGACCCGCCGGCAATGGCGGATCGCGAAACCACCCGCCACCAGCCCCAGCGCCAGCCCGGCCCAGGACACGACCTCCGGCACGACGTGGCGGCCCACCGTCTCGATCCCGAACATCACCAGCGCCAGCGCCGCGCCGGTCAGCCCCAGCCCGACCAGGTCCGGCGGGCCGGGCTTCGTCGGCGCCACGGGCGGGATCTTCCACGCCACCAGCGCGAAGCCGATCAGCCCGATCGGCACGTTGATCCAGAACACCGCCCGCCAGGAGAACAGGTCGGTCAGGATGCCGCCCACCGGCGGGCCGGTCACCGGCCCCAGCAGCGCCGGCATGGTCAGCCAGGCCATCGCCGAGAGCATGTCCTTCTTCGGGATCTCCCGCAGCAGCAGCAGCCGCCCGACCGGCACCATCATCGCCCCGCCGAAGCCCTGCAGGATGCGGCAGGCGATCAGCTCGCCCAGCCCCTGCGACCGGCCGCACAGCACCGAGGCGAAGACGAAGATCAGGATCGCCATCATGAAGACGCGCTTCGCCCCGAAGCGATCCGCGATCCAGGAGGAGAACGGGATGAAGACCGTCAGCGCCACCAGGTAGGAGGTGATGGCGGCACCGAGCCGCGCCGGGTCCTCGTTCAGGTCGCGCGCCATGGACGGCAGCGCGGTGGCGAGCACCGCGCTGTCGAGGTTCTGCATGAACAGCGCCGAGGCGACGATGAGCGCGACGGCCCGATGGTCGCGGACGGCTGTCATCAGTGCCCCGGATCGCCGGAGCGATGGCCCGTTGGGGCGAAGCGCCGCCGATCGTCGACCGCCCCCGGCGTCACGGCCGCAGCACCACGCGCCCGGCGCTGCGCCGGCCACTGACCTCGGCCATCGCCTCGCGGAACTGCTCCAGCGGAAAGCCCGCGTGAACTTCCGGCTTGAGCGCCCCTGCCTGCCACCATGCCATCAGCTGCGCCCACAGCGCCCGCGCGCGCGGCGCGTGATGCGCGCCGATTGTCGCCGGGCGACCAGCCGACATAGGTGCCCCAGTTCACCCCGGCCACGGCGATGTTCTTCAGCAGCAGGATGTTGGCGGCGACGGTCGGGATGCCGCCGCCGGCGAAGCCGATCACCACCAGTGTCCCGCCATCGCCCAGGCAGCGCAGCGATTCGTCGAAGGCCGGCCCGCCGATGGTGTCGAGCACGCAGGCAACCCCCTGCCCGCCTGTCGCGCCGCGCACCGCGTCGCGGAACGGGGCGGCGCTGTCCAGCACGACATCGGCGCCGCGCGCCCGCAGCAGCGCGTGCTTGGCCGCGCCGGCGCGGGCGATCACCCGGCAGCCCATCGCCTTGGCGATCTCGACGCCCGCGAGCCCGACGCCGCCGGCCGCACCATGCACCAGCACCCAGTCGCCGGCCGACAGATGCGCCCGCCACAGCAGCCCCGCCCCGGCGGTCGGGATAGGAGATCGGGAAGCCCACCGCGGCCTCGGCCGGCAGTCCGTCGGGGATGGCGACGACATGGATGTCGTCGGCGACCACCTCCTCGGCATAGCCGCCCCAGTCGAGCACCGCGAAGACGCGCGTGCCGACCGGCGGCGCCTCGCGCATCGGGCGCGGCCTCCATCACCGTGCCGACCACCTCGGTGCCGGGGATGAAGGGCAGCGGCGGGCGGCGCTGGTACTTGCCCTCGACGACCAGTTGCGTGGCGAAGGACACGCCGCTCGCCTCGATCCGGATGCGCACGCCGCGCGGGCGCATCGGCGGCGGCGGCACATCCTTCACCTCCAGCGCGTCGAAGGGGCGCCAGGACTCGCAGACGACAGCGCGCATCACTCAGTCCAATCGGATGTTGGCATCACGCACCAGGCGGCCCCAGCGGTCGTATTCCGCCTGGACGAAGCGCGCAAACGCGGCCGGCGTATCGGCCACCGGCTGGGCGCCCAGCGCATCGAGCCGCGCGCGCATCTCCGGTGTCGCCTCGGCCGCCGCGACGGCCTGCTGCAGCCGCGTCACGATCGCCTCCGGCGTGCCACGCGGCGCCCAGATGCCGTACCAGGTGGAGATCTCATAACCCGCCACCCCCGCCTCGGCGACGGTCGGCAGGTCGGGGAAGGCGGCCACCCGCGCGGGCGTCGTGACCGCCAGGCCGCGGAGCTGGCCCTGCCGGACAGCCCCTGCGCTGCTCGGCATCGAATCGAACATCACCTGCACGGTGCCCGCCATCAGGTCCTGCACCGCCGGCCCGCTGCCGCGATAAGGCACATGGGTCATGTCCACCCCGGCCATCAGCTTGAACAACTCAGCCGGCCAGATGCGGCGCCCCGCCCTGCGAGGAGGACGCATAGGCCAGCCGCCCGGGATTGGCCTTGGCATAAGCGATCAACTCGGCCACCGAGCGCACCGGCAGCGCCGGATTCACCACCAGCATCAGCGGCACCGCGGCGATGTTGGTCACCGGCACGAAATCGGCAATGGCGTCGAACGGCATGCGCGGCGTCAGGTGCGGCACGATGGCATGGGCCGATGCATTGACCAGGAAGGTCGCGCCATCCGGCGCGGCGCGCGCCACCTGCTCGGTGCCGATGATGCCATTGGCCCCGGCGCGGTTCTCCACCACCACCGGCTGGCCGAGCGGCCCCTGCACCGCCTGGGCGACGATGCGCCCCATGATGTCGGTCGGCCCGCCCGGCGGATAGGGCACGATGAAGCGCACCGGGCGCGTCGGCCAATCCTGCGCGCGCGCCGGCATGGCCAGCGGCGCGAGTGTCATCCCCAAGGCCGCGCGTCTGCCGAACCTCATCCCGTCCCCTTCCCATACTGTCGCTTCGCGTCAGGATAGGCGCGGACCGTCACGGAGGAAATGCGATGGATGAGGCGATGAAGCCCTACAGGGGCCTCCGCGTGCTGGATGCCGGCCAGGGCATCGCGGGCCCGTATTGCGGCATGATGCTCGCGGCCTGCGGTGCGGATGTCATCAAGCTCGAACCGGCCGAAGGGGACTGGTCCCGCGGCCTGGGCACGGCGCAGGACGGCGTCTCGGTGATGACGGTGTGCTTCAACCGCGGCAAGCGTTCCGTCGTGCTCGACCTGAAATCGGAGGAAGGGCGCGCGGCGACGGCGAAACTCGCGGCGCAGGCCGACGTGCTGATCGAGGCGTTCCGGCCGGGCGTGGCCGCGCGCATCGGCCTCGGGCCCGAGAATGCGAAGGCCGACGCGGTATGCCTGTCGATCTCCGGCTTCGGCCAGTCCGGCCCCTATGCCGAACGCCCCTGCACCGATTCCGTCGCGCAGGCCTTCTCCGGCCTGGTGGCGTTGAATGACGGCGCGGATGGCGTGCCGCACAAGGTCGGCGCCTTCGTCTCGGACATGGCGACGGGCATCTACGCCTTCTCGGCCGTGCAGGTGGCCCTCGCCGCGCGGCTGCAGGACAGCGCGCCGCGCCGGCGCGTCATCGACATGTCGCTGATGGCCGCGACCTCGAACCTGCTGACGCACCAGATCGGCGAATGGGGCGTGCAGGGCAAGCCCGCCGCGCCGCCCAATGCGCCGGCCGGCGCCTATCAATGTTCCGACGGCGCCTGGGTGATGGTGACGCTGGTGCGGCAGAGCGAATGGCTGACCATCTGCGATGCGCTGGAGATCCCGGACGCCAAGACCGACCCGCGCTTCGAGACCTTCCCGCTGCGCTGGGAACATCGCGAGGCGCTCTATGCCATCGTGCGCGCGGCCTTCGCCAAGCGCCCCTCATCGGAATGGGTGCAGCGCCTGCAGGGCGCGCGGCTGCTGGCGGACCGGGTGAACACGCCGCTCGACTGGCTGGCGAACGAGCATGTCCTCGCCTCCGGCGCCGCCACGCGGGTGAAGCAGCCGCAACTTGGCGAGGTGCCGCTGCCGGCGCTGCCGGGCCTCGGCCACTGGCACGCACTCGCACCCACGCTCGGGCAGCACACGGCCGAGGTGCTGGCCGAGATCGGCGCGTGAGCCTGCCCGCCGCCATCGCCGCCGGGCAGCCGCGCGTCGCGACGCTGCTTGACCGGTTGGCGGCGATCGGCGCCGATCCGCCGGGCATCACGCGCCATGCCTTCGACGAGCGCGAGAATGCCGCGCAGGCGCTGGCGATCGCCGAAGCCGAGCGCCTCGGCTTCGAGGTCACGCGCGACGCGGCGACGAACCTGTATCTCACCTGGCCGGGCGAGGACCGCGCCGCGCCGCGCGTGATGCTCGGCTCGCATCTCGACAGCGTGCGCCATGGCGGCAATTTCGACGGCGCGGCCGGGGTGCTGGCCGCGCTGGCCGCCGCCGCGGCCCTGCGCGAGACCGGCTTCAGCCCGCGCGCCGACATCACCATCGCCGCCTTTCGCTGCGAGGAAGCGGTGTGGTTCGGCCTCGGCCTGATCGGCAGCCGCGCCGCGCTCGGCATCCTGCCGCCCGAGGCGCTCGACCGCCGACGCGCCGATACCGGCCTGACGCTCGCCGAGCACATCGCGCGTTGCGGCGGCGACCCCGGCGCCATCGCGCCCGGCCGCCGCCTGCTGCCGGATGGCCCGATCCGCTGCTTCCTCGAAGCCCATATCGAACAGGCGCCGAGCCTGGTCGAGGCCGGCGTCCCGCTCGCCATCTGCACCGGCATCCCCGGCAATATCCGCCACGCCGCCATCCGCATCATCGGCGAGGACGCCCATGTCGGCCTGCCGCGCCGCTTCCGCCACGACGCGGCGCTGGCCGGCGCCGACCTGTTCACCGCGCTCGACGCGCTATGGGCCGCGGAGGAGGAAGCCGGCCGGCGCCATGGCCTTCACCATCGGCCGCTTCCACACCGACACGACGAAGCACGAGATCACCGTCGTCGCCGGCGACTTCACCCTGTCGCTCGACCTGCGCGCCTATGACGCGGCGCATCTCGCCGCGCTGGAGCGGCGCCTGCACGCCATCGTCGCGGCGGTGGCGGCGCGGCGCGGCGTGACGATCGACCTCGGCGCGCGCAATGCCGCGCCGGTCGGGCCGTGCGACGCGACGCTGCAGGCGTCGCTGGCTGCCGCCGCGGCGCGCATGGGCATCGCCACCATGCCGCTCGGGTCGCCGGCCTCGCACGACGCGGCGAACTTCGCCGCCGCCGGCATCCCGACCGGCCTGCTGCTGATCCGCAACGCGAATGGCAGCCACAACCCGCGCGAGGCGATGGACGTGCCCGACCTGATGGCGGCCGCCGCGACCTTCGCCGAATGGCTGCGCGCGGAAGCCGCCGCCTGATGCGTCAGGCCGGCTGGACGCCCAGCCGCCGCACCAGCGCGCCATAGCACTCGCGTTCGCGCGCGACCCGCGTGGCGAACACCTCGCCGCGCTCGAAGACCGGCGCCATGCCCATCGGCGCCATGCCGGTCGTGGCGACCGGCATGGCCAGCGCGCCGCCGATCGCGGTGGCCAGCCGGTCGACCACCTCGTTCGGCGTGCCGGCCGGTGCCGCGACGCCATACCACGGCACCGCCAGCGCGTTCGGATGGCCGAGTTCGGCCAGCGTCTTCACATCCGGCAGGTCGGGGTTGCGCTGCTCGGCGAGCGTCGCGAGGCCGAGAATTCGCCCGTCGCGCACCGCCGGGATCGCCACCGGGTCGAACAGCAATTGCACCCGGCCTGCCAGCAGGTCCGTCAGCGAGGGCGCCGAGCCGCGATACGGGATGTGTTCGATCCGGATGCCGGTCGCCTCGGCGAACAACTCGCCCGACAACTGGGTGATCGTCCCATTGCCCGCCGAGCCGAAGCGCAGCGCGCCGGGATTGGCCTTGGCATGGGCGATCAGCCCGGCGACGTCGCGGAACGGCACCGAGGGATGCGCCGCGATCACGTTGTAGGCGACCGAGGTCATCGCCACCGGCACCAGCGCCGTCGCCGGGTCGAAGGACAGGTGCATCACATGCTGCGCGATGGTCATCACCGCGACCGGGAAGCCGAGGAAGGTGTGCCCGTCGCGCGCCTGCGCGACGTATTGCGCGCCGATCGTGCCGCCGGCGCCGGCCCGGTTCTCGATGACGATCGGCTGGCCGAGCAGCCGGCCGAGCGGTTCGGCGATCGGCCGGACCGACAGGTCGGTCGTCCCGCCCGGCGGATAGGGCACCACCATGGTGATCGGCCGGTTCGGCCAGGCGCCCTGGGCGTGCAGGGCGCGCGGGGCGGCGAGCATGGCGGATGCGGCCAGCAGCGACCGCCGCCGGATCGGCGTGGTGATGGTCATGCTTCCTCCCGTGTCGCCGGCCTTGCACGGCGGCGTTGCCGGCGAGGTTAAGCACCGAAGCGATCCGGAGTGAAACGCTTCGCACATCTCGCGCACGCGTCATCGTCTCGTCCGATGCATCGCGGCCGCGCGTCGTGCCATGCTGCCGCGCCGCGCGAACTGACCCGGAAACGCCACACCATGCGCCTTATCCGCCTGCTGCTGATCGTCATGCTGTCCCTGCCGGGCCTCGCCGCGGCGCAATCCTTCGACCTGCCGGGGCTGACCCGCGACACCGGCAGCTACTTCGCAGGAGATGCGGCGCCGCTTCCCCGCCGGCGGCTCGCCGCAGCAGCGCGCGCGCCGCCGAACAGCGCGCCCAGCAGGCCGAGGCGAAGCGCGACTTCGCCGCCGCCGCGACCGCCTGGGAAGAACGCATCGCCATGGGCCAGCCCAATGGCGACCACTGGCTGTCGCTCGCCCAGGCGCAGTTCAACCGCACCCCGCCCGAGAACCAGCGCGCCCTGCAGGCCGCCTGGCGCGCCTTCCAGCTCGCCCCCTATGGCGAGCCGGAGATCGCGCCCCTGCTGGTGATCGCCGATGTCGCTCGCGCCGCATGAACCGCCCGGTGCAGCAGATCGAGGCGCTGGAGACCATCCTCGAACGCACCGACAACCCGGAATACCGCCAGCGCCTGGAAGCCGCGCGCCGCGCCGCCGGCATGCTGGTCCGCCGCGTCACGCCCGGAAGCCGAGGCCGAACCGGCGCGCGCCTGCCTCACCTTCACCAACCCGCCGGCGCGGCGCACCGACTGGAACCCCGGCGACTGGATCCGCGCCGACCCGCCGATCCCGTCCCTGGCGGTGGAACGCGAAGGCGACCTGCTCTGCGTCGCCGGCCTGCCCTGGGGCGCCACCACGCGGCTGATCCTGCGCGCCGGCCTGCCCGGCGAGGACCGCCAGAACCTGCGCCAGGACACCACGGTCGGCATCGCCATGCCGAACCGCGACCCGCGCATCGCCTTCGACACCCGCGCCTTCATCCTGCCGCGCGGCCAGGACCCGCGCATCGGCGTCGCCACCGTCAACGTCAACGCCATGACGATGCGCCTGGTGCGCGTGGCCGAACGCAACCTGGTGCCGCTGCGCCGCGACTGGACGCCGGGCGAGGCGCTGGAATCCTGGTCCGCCGACACGATCAGCGACGACATGGGCCGCATCCTGTGGGAAGGCCGCGCCGAACTGCGCGGCGTGCAGGCCAACCGCACCCTGCGCTCCATCCTGCCGCTGCCCGACGTGCTGCGCAGCGCCGGCCCCGGCGCCTACCTGGTGGTGCTGCGCAACGCCGATGCGCGGCGCGGCAGCGGCGAGACGGCCGCCCTGCCCTTCTTCGTCTCCGATATCGGGCTGACCGCCTGGCGCGGCGCGGATGGCCTCGCGGTGCAGGCGCGCATCCCTGCAATCGGCCGCCGTCACCGCCGGGCTGCGCCTGATGCTGATGGCGCGCAACAACGAGATCCTGGCCGAGGCGCGCACCGGCGACGACGGCCTCGCGCGCTTCCCCGCCGCGCTGATGCGCGGCACCGGGCCGCTCGCCCCGGTCGCGGTGCATGCCGAGACGGCGGACGACCTCGCCGCCCTGTCGCTCGAAGCCGCCTCCTTCGACCTGTCCGACCGCGGCGCCACCGGCCTGCCGCAGCCCGGCCCGGTCGATGCCTTCCTGTGGCTCGACCGCGGCATCTTCCGCCCCGGCGAGACGGTGAACGTCGCCGCCCTGATCCGCGACCCGGCGGGCCGCCCGCTCGACCTGCCGGTGCGGCTGCGCCTGCGCCGCCCGAACGGCCAGGTCGCCGCCGAATACGTGCCGCCGCGCCAGGATGGCGGCGCCATCTACTGGCCGATGCGGCTGTCCGCCGGCGCCACCTTCGGCGTCTGGTCGCTGGAGGCGCTGACCGACCCCGACGCGCCGCCGGTCGGCCGCACCACCTTCCGCGTCGAGGCCTTCCTGCCCGAACGCCTGGCGGTCGAGGCCGGCCCCGTCCCCGGCCCGCTGGTGCCCGGCCAGCAGCCTGCCGGTGCCGGTCACCGCGCGCTTCCTCTATGGCGCGCCCGGCGCGGGCCTGACCGGCCAGGCCGAGATGCGCCTGCTGACCGACCCGGAGCCCTTCCCCGACTGGCGCGGCTGGCGCTTCGGCCTCGCCCAGGAACAATTCGCCCCCGACCTGCTGACCTTCGAAATCCCGGAGACCGACGACGCAGGGCCGCACCACGCTGACGCTCGACCTGCCGCAGGCGCCCGACACCACGCGCCCGGTGAAGGGCGAGGTCTCGCGTGTCGATGAGCGAGCCGGGCGGGCGGGAGACGCGCACGCGCTTCACCGTGCCGATCCGCGCGCGGGGCACTTTCGTCGCGGTGAAGCCGGCCTTCGAGAACGACGCCATCGATGCCGGCGCCGAAGCCGCCTTCGACATCGCCGCCGTCTCGCCCGAGGGCCGCGCGGTTGCCGGCCACGCTGCGCGCTGCGCCTGGTGCGCGAACGGCCGAACTGGCGGATCGTCGTGCGCGGCTCGATCGCGCGGTGGGAGACCGTGTGGCGCGACGAACCCGTCGATGCGCAGGAACTGCGCGTCACCGCCGGGCAGCCAGCTGCGCTTCGCCCGCTCGCTCGCCTTCGGGCGCTATCGGCTGGAAGTGTCGGACGCGAACGGCCTCGGCATCACCTCGATCCGCTTCCGCTCCGGCTGGGCCGGCGTCGAGAGCGCCGAGATCCCCGACCGCGTCGACGTCGCCGCCGACCGGCAATCCTACGCGCCGGGTGACACCGCGCGCATCCGCATCACCCCGCCCTTCGCCGGCCATGCCTCCGATCGCCGTGCTGACCGACCGGCTGGTGTCGCTGCGCGAGATCGACGTGCCCGAGGGCGGCACCGAGATCGAGGTCCCGGTCGATGCCGCCTGGGGCCCCGGCGCCTATGTCGCCGTCACCGTGTTCCGCCCCGGCGAGACGCGCTCCGGCCAGCCCGGCCGCGGGCTCGGCCTCGCCTGGGTCGGGCTCGACCCGGCGCCGCGCACGCTGGGCGTCGCCATCGACACGCCGCCGCTGGTGCGCCCGCGCCAGCGCGTCGAGATCCCGGTGCGCGTCACCAACGCCGAACGGGCCGGTGCTGCTGACCCTCGCCGCGGTGGATGAGGGCATCCTGCGCCTGACCAACTTCGCCAACCCCGATCCGGTGGCGCATTTCCTCGGCCGGCGCCGCCTCGGCGTCGATATCCGCGACGATTACGGCCGGCATGATCGCGCCGGCCGAAGGCGAACTCGCCCTGCTGCGCCAGGGTGGCGACGAAGGCGACGGGGCGGACGCCATCCAGCCGCCGCAGCGTCTCGTCTCGCTGTTCTCGGGCGTGGTGCGCGCGGGGCCGGATGGCGTCGCGATGGTGCCGCTCGACATCCCGGATTTCGCCGGCGAACTGCGGCTGATGGCGGTGGCCTGGGAAGGCACGCGCGTCGGTGCCGGCGCCCATGCGCTGACCGTGCGCGACCAGGTGGTGGCCGAAGCGCTGCTGCCGCGCTTCCTCGCCCCGGGTGACGAGGCGCGGCTGTCGGTGCTGCTGCACAACATCGAATTGCCGGCCGGGCGAGATCGCCGCCGAACTGACCACGACCGGCGGGCCTGCCATCGTCGGGCCGACGCGCCTCGCGGCGAACCTCGCCACCGGCGCGCGCGCGCAGCCCTTCACCACGCTGCGCGCGACCGAGGGCGGCGAGGGCGTCGTGCGCCTCGCCGTCACCGGCCCGAACGGCTTCCGCGTGGAGCGCGAGAGCCGCATCACCATCCGATCCTCCCGCCCGCGCGTGACGGAGGTCGCCGGCGTCGAATTGCCGCCCGGCGTCGAACTGCCGCTCGCGGTGCCGGTCGACCGCTTCGTCAACGGTGCCTGGCGGGCCAGCGCGTCCTTCGGCGCGGTGGTGCGCTACGACGTCGGCGGCGATGCTGCGCGCGGTGGAGGACTTCCCGCTCGCCTGCCTCGAGCAATCGGCGTCGCGCGCGCTCGGCGCTGTCCACCGGCATCGCCGGCGAAGCCGACACCGACCGCGCCATCCGCCTGCAGCGCGCGGTGGATGCCATTCTCGACCGGCAGCGCTTCGACGGTTCCTTCGCCATGTGGAGCGCGAATGGCGAGGCGCAGCAATGGCTGACGCCCTATGCGGTCGAGGCGCTGCTGCGCGCCCGCACCGCCGGCGCCACGGTGCCCGAGGGCGCGCTGCGCGAGGCGCTGCGCTTCCTCGACGACGCCATCGAGGATGCCGGCGGCGACAGCCCGACCGATCGCGCGGCGCAGGCCTATCGGCTGCTACGCGCATGGCGCTGGCCGGGCAGCCGCGCCTGGGCGCGGCGCGGCGGCTGATGGAATCGCTGAACGACATGCCGACGCAGATCTCGCCGCGCGCAACTCGCCGCCACCTTCGCGCGCGGCGGCGACACGGTCCGCGCGCAGCAGGCCTTCACCGCGGCGCTGGCCACCACCGGCCGGCGCTTCTGGTCCTTCGACTACGGCATCGGCGGCGCGCGACGCGCTGGCGACCACGCTGCTGCTGCGCGAAAGCGGGCTGCTGGCCGACCGGCTGACCCAGGCCATGTCGGTGCTGCCGGGCGCCGACTTCACCCCGACCCGCAGCAGCACGCAGGAACAGGCCTGGGCGGTGCTCGCCGCGCAGGTGCTCGGCCAGGGCATGCGCGCGGCGACCGTCGCGGTGAACGGGTCCGCCCTGCCGCCGCGCCCGGTGGTGGTGACGGCGCTGACCGCCCCGGGCACCGCGCGCAACCTCGGCACCGCGCCGGTCTGGCAGGCGGTGTCGATCACCGGCATCCCGCGCGAGGCGCTGCCCGCCGCGCGCGAGGGCCTCCGCGTCACGCGCCGCTTCTTCGCGCTGAACGGGGAGCCGCTGAACCTCGACACGCTGGCGCAGAACACCTCCTTCATCCTGCTGATGGAGCTGCGCGCCGAGACCAACGACCGGCACGAGGCGATGATGACCCAGGGCCTGCCGGCGGGCTGGGAGATCGCCTCCCGCCTGCCGTCCGGCGACATCGCCGGCATGCCATGGCTCGGCACGCTGACCGAGGTGGACAGCCAGCCGGCGCTCGACGACCGCTACGCGGCGGCGGTGACCCTCACGCAGAGCCAGCCCTTCGCGCGCGTCGCGGTGCGGCTGCGCGCGGTGACGCCGGGGGTGTTCGAACTGCCGGGCGCGGAGGCGCAGGACATGTACCGGCCGGGGATCTTCGCGCGGCAGAACGCGGCGAGGATCACGGTGCTGCCGTGAGCGAGGGCGTGGCGATTGGAGGGGCGCCGCCCCTCCAAGCCACCCCGCCAAATGACAGTGTCATTTGGAATGCCGACCTTTGGCGCCGGGCGGTGCGGCGCGGGCTGCTTCCGCCGCGCCCGGCCATGCGTTCGGGCGACGAGCCCGCCCGCAGCGCGCCGTGCCAGGGATCGGTTCCAAAGGCCCCGGGCCTTTGGTGGCGGAGGTGCGAGAGGGGCAAGGCCCCTCTCGGTGCCGCGCCGCCGATGCGCGGACCTTGCACCGCCGCCGGCCCGGCGCCAGGTCATCGGTGTCCAGAGACCCTCAGGCCTCTGGTGGCGTGAGGTCCGGAGAGGGGCAACGCCCCTTTCCGGCCCCATCGCGGCCGCCATGCGCCTGACCCGCCGCCGCGCCGCGCATCGCGGCCGTCGCTCGCCGCGATCATCGCCACGCCCTTCGCGCTCGACCGCGCCTTCCCGCCCGACCTGTCGCGCCTGAACGCCACCGGCGCCGAGGTGCTGGACCGCGAGGGCCGCACGCTGTCGGTGCTGCCGGTCGCCCGGCGGCACCTGGCGGCTGCGCACCACCACGGCGGATGTGCCGGAGCACCCTGACCGACCTGCTGATCGCCGCCGAGGATCGCCGCTTCCGCCAGCCATCCGGGCGTCGATCCCATCTCGCTGGCGCGGGCGGCGTTCCAGTGGCTGCGCGCCGGGCGCGTCGTCTCCGGCGGCTCGACGCTGACCATGCAGGCGGCGCGGCTGCTGGAACCGCGGCCGCGCAACCTGCGCTCCAAGGCGATCGAGATCTTCCGCGCGCTGCAACTGGAAGCGCGGTTCAGCAAGGATGAGATCCTCGGCATCTGGCTGACCCTCGCGCCGCAGGGCGGCAATATCGAGGGCATCCGGGCGGGCAGCCTCGCCTGGTTCGGCCGCCCGGCGACGCGGCTGGACGCCGCGGAATCGGCATTGCTGATCGCCCTCGCCCGCCGCCCGGCGGCGCTGCGCCCGGACCGCCACCCGGCGGCGGCGCGCGCGGCGCGCGATGCGGTGCTGGCGCGGCGCGGCGGGCCGGCGGCGGGGCTGTCGGCGGCGGATCGGGACCTGGCGCTGGCCGCCGCCATGCCGGACCGCCGCCAGCCGATGCCGCGCCTTGCCCCGCATCTGTCGCGGGAGATGGCGCGCGGCGCGACCTGCCCCGTCACGCTGACGCTCGATGCCGGCCTGCAGCGCGCGACGGAACGCCTGGCCGCCGACGTGCTGGAAACCCTGCCCGACCGCGCGGCGCTGGCCATCGTCGTCGCGGACATCGCGACGCGGGAGGTGCGCGCGCTGATCGGTGGCGAATGGGGTGCCGAATCGCGCGCCGGGGCGCTCGACCTGACGCGGGCGGTGCGCTCGCCCGGTTCGGCGCTGAAGCCGTTCCTCTATGCCATGGCCTTCGAGCGCGGCATCGCCACGCCATCGACCATCATCGCCGACCTGCCGCGCCATTTCGGCGCCTATGCGCCGGAGAATTTCTCGCGCGATTTCGCCGGCCGCGTGACGGCGGCGGATGCGCTGCGGATGTCGCTGAACCTGCCGGCCGTGGCGCTGCTCGACCAGGTGGGGGCGCTGCGCTTCGCCTCGGCGCTGAAGCTCGCCGGCGCGGCGCCGCGGCTGCCGCGCGGGGCGGATGCCTCGCTGCCGCTCGCGCTGGGCGGCGCGGGGACGACGCTGCGGGAGATGACGGCGCTGTATGCGACCATTGCCGATGGCGGGCGGTCATTGCCGCTGCGCCTGACGCCCGGCGCGCAGCCCGAGGCGCAGCAGGCCGTCGAACGCCGCGCGGCGGATGCCGTCGCCGCCATCCTGGTGCAGCGCTTCCCCGATGGCGGCCCGGCCGGGGTGGCGTGGAAGACCGGCACCTCCTGGGGCGGGCGTGATGCCTGGGCGATGGGCTTCGACGGGCGGCATGTCGCCGGCGTCTGGGTCGGGCGGCCGGATGGCACCGCGATCGCCGGGTGCGACGGGGCGGCATGCGGCGCTGCCGGTGCTCGCGCGCGTCTTCGCCCTGCTGCCGGAGGCGCCGCGCGAGGGCCTGCGCGTGATGGCCGATGCGCCGCGCCGTCAGGCACCGGCCGATCGGCTGCGGCTGCTGTTCCCGCCGCCCGGCGCCTCGCTCGCCGAGGGTGCCGGTCCGGTCACGCTGCGCGCGGCGGGCGGGCGGCGGCCGCTCGCCTTCCTGGTGGATGGCGCGCCGCTGCCGCATGAACCCGCGCGGCGGGAGGTTGCCTGGACACCGCCCGGCGCCGGCTTCTACCGCATAACCGTTCTGGATGCGGAGGGCGTGGCGTCATCGGTCGCGATCCGCGTGCGCGCGCCGGAGGCCGCCGCCGCGCCGACCGTCGTGCTGGTGCCGATCTCGGCGACGCCATAGGGGCTGGCGGCCGCGGCGCAGCCCTGCGCGCGCGGCATCGCCGGCGTCAGCGCCGCGCCATCCCGTCCCGCACCCGTTCCAGCAGGTAGGGAAAGAACGGATTCCAGGTGATGCGGGAGAAGTGGTTGGCGTCCATCACCAGCACGCCACGTTCGCCCCGCACGGCGATGGCGCCCAGCGCGACGCCCATCGCATCCGCCGGGTCCGGCGCCCCGCCATACAGCCCGTCCGTTGCCGGAAACGGCAATGCGACATGCGAGAGCGAATAGACCTCACGCGGCCAGGCGATGCCGAGCGGGCGCGCATCCTCGACCTGGCTGCCGGCGGGGATGCGGCGCGCCACCGCCGCGAGACTGTCGCCGTCATTGCCCACCACCGTCACCGCATAGCGCCGCGTCGCGGCGGGCAGGATGCGTTCCAGGGCGCGGTCGGCGCCGATGGCGAAAAGCGGCCCGAACTTCACGCTGCGATTGAGGTCGAACAGCACCACCTCGCTGCCATTGTCGGGCACGAGGTCATACAGGCGCGTCAGCACCGCCGGGGTCGAGACCGTCGCATCCACCACCGACTGGAAGGTCAGCACCGGCGGCAGCGCCGAAAGCCCCCCGGCCTGCGCCAGCCTGTCGAGCTGCGCATTCAGGGCCGCCGTCAGCCGATGCGTCTGGCGCGCCGCGTTGACGGGGAAGGAGTTGAACTTGAACGGATTGAACTCCGGCAGGATGTCGAGCCAGGCGGTCTTGGCGAAGCGCGGCAGGAAGGCCGGCAGCCCGGCCAGCCCGGCGAAGCGGGCGAAGGCGGTGACGCCGACCATGGGTGAGAGCAGCACGACGCGCTCCGCCTGCGGCAGGCGCGGGTCCTCGATCGCATCCAGCGCATGCTTCAGCGCCAGGGCCCCGCCATTGGAATAGCCGACCAGATGCAGCGGCGCGCCCGGCACCCGCGCCCGCGCCGCGCGCACCGCCAGGCGCGTCGCCGCCATCCAGTCCTCCCAGACCGCCGCGGTCAGCCCGCCGGGCACCATGCCGTGGCCCGGCAGGCGGATGGCGATGGCGAGGAAGCCCTGGGCGCGATAGGCCTCGGCCAGGTGGCGCAGGCTGTAGGGCGCATCGGTCAGCCCATGCAGGAACACCGCGACGCCGGCCGGCGGGCCTGGCGGCTCCAGCACGAAGGAGCGGTTCCAGTCACGCGCGAAATTGGCCGGATTCACCGGGCTGCCGCCGAACCAGCGATTGACGGGGATGCGGTCGGCGTCATCCAGCCGATCGGTCACGGCCGCGCGGGTTGCGGCGAAGGCGGCATTCTCGGCCGCCATCCAGCCTGCCCAGTCACTGTGGTCGAGGGCGGCGACCGGAAGTTCGGGCGGGACGAAATCATGCCACGGGCCAAGCGGCGGGCCGCTCTGCACATCCCACACCCGCAGCCCCACGATAAGCAGCAGCAGCAGGAACACCGCCACCACGGCACGCCGCAGGCAGCGCGACAGGAAACCGATCATGACAACTCCGTGCAGGCCTTGCGCCCTGCATCGCCCCGATGGAGGGTGGCGGGCAACCCCCAATACGAAGACCATGGCGGAATGACATCCGACAGCGCCCTTCGCACCATGGCCGGAATCTGCACGGCCATCCTGATCGCAGCGGCGTTGTCGCTGGCGCAGCCGGTGCTCGCACCCGTTGCCTTCGCGCTGTTCGTGATCGCGCTCGCCTGGCCGCTGCAGCGCGGCCTGGAACCGCGACTGGGCGGCGCCGCTGCGATGATCGTGACGCTGCTGGTTACGCTGGCGGTGGTGGGCGTGATGGCGTTCCTCGCCGCCTGGGGCTTCGGCCGCGTCGGCGCCTGGGTCGTCGCCAATGGCGCCATGCTGCAGGAACTCTATGTGCGCAAGCTGGAATGGGCGTCGGCGCAGGGGATCGAGGTCGATCCCATCATCGCCGAGCATTTCAACATGCGCTCCCTGGTGCGCCTGGCGCAGGAAGTGCTGAGCCAGTTGCAGGGGCTGCTGACCTTCGTCGCGGTGACGCTGGTGTTCATGATCCTCGGCCTGCTCGAAACCGGCGGCGTGGCGCGCGGCATGGCGGCCATGGGCAGCACGGCCGCCGCGATGCTCGACGCCCTGGCCGAGACCTCGTCGAAGCTGCGCACCTACATGGCCGTGCGCACGGTGATGAGCGCGCTGACCGGCCTCGCGGTCTTCGCCTTCGCCCATGCCATGGGGCTGCAACTGGCGGCGGAATGGGGCGTGATCGCCTTCGTTCTGAACTACATCCCCTTCATCGGCTCCTTCCTCGCGACGCTGTTCCCGACCGTCTTCGCCATCCTGCAATTCGGGTCATGGCAGGCGGCGATCGGCGTCTTCGCCTGCCTGCAGGTGATCCAGTTCATGTCGGGCAGCTACATCGAGCCGCGGCTCGCCGGCGCCCGGCTGGCCATCTCGCCCTTCATGGTGCTGGTGGCGGTGTTCCTCGGCGCGCTCATCTGGGGCGTACCATCTGCCTGGGCAAGAGCACCTATGCGCGCTGCGGCATCATTGTCAACGTGACTCCCTTCGAACCGGAGTGGCAGGGCTATGTGACGCTCGAGATCTCGAACACCACCCCGCTGCCGGCCAAGATCTACGCCAATGAGGGCATCGCCCAGGTGTTGTTCTTCGAGGCGGATGAGGAATGCACGATCTCCTATGCGGATAAGAAGGGGAAGTACCAGAACCAGCAGACGATCGAACTGCCCAAACTGTAAATCCCGCCTGGGTCAGATCTGCGGGTAACCGATATCGGGTTTAATCAGAACTGAGAGATTGTCCAGGAACAGCTGGACCAGGCGCGGGTCGAATTTCTTGCCGATCTCTTCCTTCATGTAATCGATGGCCTTTTTCTCCGGCCAGGCCGGCCGGTAAGGCCGGTCCGAGCGGATGGCATCCCAGACATCCACGACGGTAAACAGCCGGGCTGACAGCGGGATCTGCTCACCTTTCAATCCCCGCGGGTAACCATTGCCATCCCAGCGCTCATGATGGCTGTAGGGGATGTCGACCAGCTTTCTTAAATTCGGCACCGAATGCAGCATGTCATAGGCATAGCTCGGGTGCATGCGCATGATCTTCCACTCATCGGGCGTCAGGTGCGCCTTCTTTAAGAGGATGCGGTCGGGGATGCCCATCTTGCCGATGTCGTGCAGCATCACCCCGCGCCGAATCTGCTCGAGATCCAGCCCACTGTCATCCAGCAGCTTCACCAGCCCGATGGTCAGGTCAGCCACCCGGCGGGTGTGACCGATGGTCTCCTGGTCGCGCATTTCGAGCGCACGCGCCCAGCCGTCGATGGTGGCATCATAAGCCAGCCCCAGCTCGATGTTGGAACGCTGCAGCCGGTCGAACATGGTGGCATTATCAAGTGCGATGGCCGCCTGGCCACCCAGCGAATCCAGGAACTCCAGCCATTCCGCATCCGGGTCCAGGCGTCGCTTGGTGAAGATCTCCAACACACCCTTCACCTGGCCTTTGGCGATCAGGGGGACGGCGATAAAGGAGGTGAATTGTTCGCCCAGCTTGCGGTAGAACTCGGTCATCGAATCAGAAACTTCATCCAGGTTATGGACGATCTCGCGCTTGCGTTCCAGGGCCACATGCCCGGCATGGCTCTCGCCCAGGCGCAGGCGGTAGTTCTTAAAGTCGGCGCTGCTGAAACCCCGGCCGGCGCGGTATTCCAGCAACTGAGTACTCGGGTCGAACAGCCAGATCGAGGCCGCATCCACGCCCAGCTGGTTGACGATCTGGTCGATCAGAATATCCAGGATGACCTTGAGATCGACGGTCGAGGTGATGGCCAGGTCGATGGTCTTGAGGGTGGTCAGCCGGCGCAGCCGCTCCTGGGTCTTTTCAAATAGATTGATACGGTGGATGCCATTGGCGGTGATGTCACCCACAGATTTGATCAGGCGGATCTCCTCATCCGAAATGACCGATTTCTTCCCCATCCACAACATGCCGATGGGTGTGTCCTCCGCCACCAGAGGGATCCCGGCGATGCTTGTCAGGTTTTTGGTCAGCTCGTTCGGCGGTTGCGATGATTTTTGATTCAAGTGGTTGTTCTGGTACAGGCTGCGGGTTCTGAATATCTCCCAGATGACCGCCGGCTGGACCGGTAAAGCCGCATGATGATAACCCTTCCAGATCCCGCGTACAAAATCCATGGTCATGCACTCATCGCTGACGTTATAAAGCGAGAAACCCAGAGCGTCCATCGAGATCGTTTCATTGATCTCATCCAGGATCTCCGCCAGCATCTCGTGGGTCGAATGCGTGAAACGCGTGGCACTGGTGATACTGGTGATCAATTCCATTTCCTGGTGGCGCATATGTTGCTCGGTGATGTCGCGCCCAACCGCCTGGATCTCCTCCAGGTGGCCATTTTCCGAGAAGATGGCGCGTGTCTTCCATTGCACCCAGCGCGGTCTGGCATCCGGCATGACGTGTTCGTTCTCGAAGGACTCACTGGTATGTTTTCCATCGGGCTGCAGTGCGTTCTTCGTGAGGCGGTTGATGCGCTGGCGCGGGAAGACCTCCAGCACCGAACACCCGACGGCATCCTCGCGGTTCAACTTAAAATAATCACAAAAAGCCTGGTTGGCAAAGGTAAGCGTCCCATCGGTTTGGAAACGCAGGATCAGATCCGTTTGATCTTCCAGGATATCCCGGTAGCGCTTTTCGTTGATGCGGATGGTTTCCTCGTTGCGCACCCGCTCGACCGCCATCGCGATCTGATCCGAGACGAATTCCAACAGATCCTTATGTTCTTCGGTGAAGCGCACACCCTCGGTGTAACTCTGGACGGCGATCATGCCGAAGGTCCGGTTCTTGGCTTTCAGAGGGACCCCCAGCCAGTCGATGGAGGGTGTTCCGACAGACTCAACCGCGCCGCTGGCAACCAATTCGTCAAACCTGGCGGGGTTGACCAGCTGGGATTCCCCGGTGCGAATGACCATCGCGGTCAGTCCCCGCTCGGCGCGCGAAGGTTCAGGCGGCAGGTCGTATTGATCATGGTAATAAGGATAAGAGATGATGCCCCGCTTTTCATCATACAGGGCAATGAAGATATTCTCTGCGGGCATGAGGGCGGCCAGCGCCAGGTGGATCGAGCGGTACAGGTTATCCAGGTTGGTGGTGTCATTGGTCGCGCTGGCGATATTGAACAGGGCTTTCTGCATCAGGCGCGCCTGGCCGACTTCGTTCTTTTCGGTCAGGATACCCAACACACCCGTCATGCTGCCCTCCTGGTTAAGGACCGGTGAGTTATACATGCACATGTAAATTTCCGAGCCGTCCTTGCACTTCAAACGGACATCCGTGCCGGACCAGGTATCCCGATCCCGGATGTTCTCCCAGAAACTTTTGTAAGCTTCATCGCCGTAATCACGGATGAAGGGCATGGTTTGACCCAGGATCTCTTCCTTCGTCCAACCAAAGATCTGTTCTGAGCGACGATTCCAGAGGATCGTTTTACCGGTGATATCGCTGACATTGATCGAAAGTGGCGAATTATCGATCATGCGAGACAAGGTCGCATATTCGATCTGCAGCCTGTTCTTCTCAACTTCTGAATTGGTGACATCGGCAAACTGGGACATGAAGCATGCCTGCCCCTGGAAAAGCACGATCTGGATCGAGATCCAGGCCTGCCGGATCGAGCCATCTGCCGCACGCAGCCGCACCAGGACCGGCCCGGATTTGTGGCGGGAATCGAGCAGCTTTTCAAAGGCCTCCCGGTCGCTCGGGTCAACCCAGATAGGCACATCGCTGAGCGACATGCTTTTTAAGTTCTCCAGGGGGTACTGCAGGTAGTCCACGAAGGACTGGCTGGCGAACAGGACCTGGCAGGTCTCGATGCTGTTGATGGCCAACGGCGTCGGAGACATATTCAGGCTCTGCAGGATGGCGGGATTCGCGAGATCGCCCTCCATATGTCGGACCTGTTCCTCATCCTTGATCTGGCAGACCGCCTCGATCGTCAAAGCCCGGCCATCGTCATCACAGCAGATGGTGACGGTTTGTTCGAGCGGAATGTAACCCTGGCCGGGTTTATGGATGCGCACATGGTTTTTCACACCAGTCGTCTGCCCGAGCAGGATGCGGTCCTGATCGGCCTGGTCATCCGGGTGGAGGCATTGGATCCAGAGGCTGGGGGTTTTGTAAAACTCACTCTGGGTGTGCCCGGTCAGCAGGGCGATGCTGGAACTGATGAACTGGAAATGGCCGATGGGCTGCAGGAGGTAGCGGAATATGACTTTATCAACCCCTGCTTCGCCATTTAGTTGGTCCCCACTCATGGCCGGCTGCGGGAGGGTTGTCTTGCCCGGGGTGCTCTTGTTCGGATATTTCATCGCAGTGTGAGTCGGAAGTGAGAGACGATCATCCGGTTGATCAGGGTCCGGTGAATTCGCCTGGGAGGAATTATAGCACGGGATGGGAAGGAGGTGATACGACAACATAACAAGATAAGAGAAATTGACGAACACAGTCTTGACTGGTGGGGCCTATCGGATAAAATTGGGAGACGTGGGGCGGTGGCGGAATTGGCAGACGCAGAGGACTTAAAATCCTCCGGTGGAGACACCTTGTGGGTTCAATTCCCACTCGCCCCATATACCGACCTGATAATTCAGGTCGGTTTTATTTCATCCTCGCAAGCAGATATCTCCATCCCGCCCTAGGCCTTCGCCTGCCCTCCTCTGGACGTCTTATCGGGGAATGCTCTTTCTAGGGATTCTTAAGCGCTCGCTTCGTTAAGGAATGGACCGTGAGCGGTGGCCATATAGGCCTGAGTAGCCTATATGGAATTTACATGAGCATCACGTCGTATTCTCACAGTCACATGTACCTCCCTATTGATTATATGGGCTTCTTATCGAACTACAGCATTTATTTTATAGGTATATAATAATTACAGTTTTTTTAAACTTGTGGCTTTGCTTTTGCTATCTCCGCAGCAAGCTGACGGAGTATTACGCAAAAGCAAGTGCATCAGCCACCTCTAAGCATGGAACCGGCGTAGCAAGCTACGCTGTACTCAACTTCGCTAATATAGATTGAATAATTCATGAATTGATTTGTGTGATAATAATCATAATGAAGCATCAAATATCATGGTGTAGGGCGATTATTCTTCAAAGGAGAATGGAACGATGATTAATAATATAAGAGATCGCGCTGTGTTAAACAATGGGTTAAAAATGCCCTGGTTAGGATTTGGGGTTTTTCAGATTAAAGATGATCAGGAAGTGGATAGAGCGATCAAGTATGCTTTAGAAATTGGCTATCGCAGTATTGATACAGCAACGATATATGGGAATGAAAGCAGTGTTGGTAAAGCTATTAAAGAAAGTGGTCTCCCACGTGAGGAAATATTTTTAACTACTAAAGTATGGAACGTAGACCAGCGTGCTCAGCGAACTCTTGCTGCTTTTGAAAAAAGCTTGGATCTCTTAGCAACTGAATATGTGGATTTGTATCTAGTCCATTGGCCTGTGAAGGGTTTTTATAAAGAAACATGGAAAGAGATGGAGAAAATCTATCAAAGTGGTCGAGCAAAAGCGATCGGAGTTAGTAATTTTATGGTGCATCATCTCGAAGATATTTTGAGCGACCATCAGATTGTTCCAAGTGTGAATCAAGTTGAATTCCATCCATATCTTGTCAAACCCGAATTATTAAAATTTTGTCAAAACCATGAGATTCAGGTGGAAGCCTGGAGCCCGCTAATGCAAGGACATATTGCCACGGAACCTACAGTTTTAAAACTGGCTGCAAAATATCAAAAGACTCCAGCACAGATTGCTCTGCGTTGGGATTTGCAACATGATGTGGTTACGATTCCAAAATCAACTCATGCCCACCGTATTTCTGAGAACGCTCAAATTTTCGACTTTGAGATTTCTCAGACTGATATGAAAGTGTTGGATGCATTAGATCAAGGTAAACGGTTTGGTCCTGATCCAGATAATTTTGATTTTTAATTAAAAACACCTATATTAATTACAATATTATCTGGGAAGGTCACCGTGGGAGAAAAAACAACGAAAAGCAAAAACAACGGTGCAACACTTGGCATAGAAAATGAATTGTGGGAAGCCGCCGATAAACTGCGCGGCCACCTCGACGCGGTGGACTATAAGTCCGTGGTGTTGGGATTGATCCTCCTGAAATACATCTCCGATCTGTTCGAGCAGGTGCGCGCAGGAAGAAATGAGTCATCAGCTGCAAGGACATCACAGTACACTAATTTCACGAGTTACAAACCCCACCTTGAAATCGGGAATATCAATCCATAGCCTCAGGAGCTTGTAATAGATCTCGCGAAAAGTGGCATTCAACCTGGCCACGAAATAAGGATCCGGGTGGGAAATCTTGAACACTTTCCCATCGAAGGAATGAAAATCACAATACATGATCGGTCGGATATTTAAAAAGGCGAGCTGCTGGCTGTTGATGTAATTAACTTTCGATCGATAAAATTCCTCACTGTTATTATCTGTACTCTTGTCTCTTAATTTGTTTAATAAAAGAGTCTGATTCAAGTCACTTTCAGTTACAGCCGGCTGTAACTCTGCGTTACACTCACGATCACTTTCGGTTACACCAGGGGTTTCGATATTGCCTGTACTATCACTCTCAGTAACACTCACCGCCGGTTGGGTATCACTTTCCGATACGGCGTAAGCGCTCACCAGCCTCTGAGCCTTGGGCGTCAAACGATAGACATGCGGGCGGTTGCGGAGATCGGGGGTGAGGTCCTTGATCAGATCGGCAGTGGTCAGGACCTGGATCGCCCGGATGATGGTCATTCGATTGACTGCCAGGCGATCGGCAAGGGTCTGGAGTGTGGCTTTGCAGACGTTATCGGTCATCTGGCAGAAACGCCAGATGACGCCAAATACCAGGGTGGGAACCTGGCCGACCTCGGGAGCGAGGGTGTCGAAGTATGGGGTGAAGTGCTGCAAGCGGCCTATCCCTGGGCTCTCATGAAAAGACCTCCCCCAACCCCCACCAAATGGAGGGGGATAAATCGTTAGCGTGAATCTGGTAACCAGCAGATCTCATTTGCCTGGCAGTGAAGACTGGCCTCGATCCATCAACATGCATTCCGGTTTCCTTTCTGGTCGTGACCCGGGCCATCCCAGGTGCAGGATGGCTCAGGTATATATAGAACTAATGTTCTGTATACCGTTGTAGCCCTGCAGGATGCAATAGGTCACTATTGACCGGGTGATTAAGAGGGGATAGGTTTAACCGCAAAGGACACGAAGATCACGAAGAGGAATTGGGAATAGAGGCATG
>CAVSZN010000043.1:27500-149969 GCA_963732425.1 uncultured Alphaproteobacteria bacterium | reverse complement strand
GGGATTTCGCCGTGCCCTCCGGTTTTGGATCTCTCTTCATCGAGCAACCGGGCGATGGCCTCGTCACGGAGCGAAGTTCCCCGAGTATGCATGACCGCGCAGGTGAGGAGATTTTCAAGCTGCCTGACATTCCCCGGCCAATCATATTCCGCCAGGCTGCTGAGCGTCCGAGCTTCCACTCGATCCACACGGGTGTCCAGGTTACGGTTGATCTTCCTTAAGAGATGCTCCACAAGGAGCGGAATGTCGGCCAACCGTTCCCTCAAGGGCGGAATTGTTATGTTGGCCACGCTGAGTCGATAGTAAAGGTCTTCCCGAAAACCGCCGGCCTTCACCATTGCCATGGTCTGCCTGTTCGTGGAGGCAATCACCCTGGCGTCCGAGGAGATCGTCTTTTCTCCTCCTGTACCGCGGGTGAATTCCCTGTCCTGAAGGAAACGCAGCAACTTTGCCTGCAATCCGAAAGGCATCTCGCAGATTTCATCGAGTAGTATGGAGCCGCGGCCTGCTATCTCGAACTTGCCCTTCTTGAGTGCCGTCGCACCGGTAAAGGCCCCTCGCTCATGACCGAAGAGCTCGCTCTCCAAAAGGTTTTCGACAATGGCCGAGCAATTGATGGCCATGAAAGGCTCCTCCCGGAACGGACCGTGATAGTGTATTGCCCGAGCCACGAGCTCTTTGCCCGTACCTGTTTCACCTTCGATCAGGACGGTGACCCGGTTGTTCGAGAGTATCCCGATGGTCTTGAAAATTTCCTTCATCGTCTTGGTCTTGCCGATCAACTCCATCGACTCGACTTCATGAAGGCCGTTGATTGCAAGGCCCTCGGCACGTTCGCGGGTGCGGGACAGCTCGATGGCTCTTCCGATGGCCGCGTCCAAATCGTCCAGGTCTATCGGTTTGGTCATGTACCTAAAAGCACCCCGTTTGATTGCCTTGATCGTCGTGGCCATGTCATGAAAAGCAGTCACCATAATGACCTGAGGACCGTCACCGGTCGCTCGAAGCGTCTTGAGAAGATCGAGACCGTCCGCATCGGGCAACCTGATGTCCAGGATGACTATTTCCGGTCTGAAGGAACCGAGCATTTCGGACAAACCCTTCGCATCGACAGCGGATCGCACGTCAAAATGCTTCTCCGTGAGATGCATCTCAAGGATCTCCACAGCGGAGGGCTCGTCGTCAACAACAAGAATTCTGGTCTTCAAAACGCTCATCTGGCCTCAATCCGGGCCGACGGAATCTGGCTCTTCAGGGTGTCCGTTCAGCCAGGGCTTAATGCAGGTTTTCGTGTCGTGCCTCTCCCGGGGTCGCATGTGGACCGTCCACACTTAGGATTCGCCGCCCGATTGCCTTGCAAGGGGTATGGAGATTACGACGGATGTTCCACCTTGAAGGGTTGGTCGGAGGTCGATCCTGCCTCCATGGGCTTCAATATGCCATCTTTTTCGCGTTTGCCAGGCCGAGACCGGTTCCTTTCTTTTTCCTGCTGAAAAAAGGATCGAATATATACTGCATATCTTCTTCCGCTATGCCTCGGCCGTTGTCAAGGATCTCCATCCGCAGGAACCCGCCCACTTCCTCTGCGCTGACGATCACTTCGCCGCTCGGACTAACGGCTTCGATGGAGTTGAGGAAGAAACATTGATAAGCGCCTGAACCATCTTCTCTCTGTCCAGAAAGAGAGTGGGAGCGGTTTCGGCCGGCTTGATGCCGATGGTAATGTTCTTTTCGCTGATTTTTGTCTCGAGCACATCAAGGCAGGAATGAATGACCGATTGTATGGAGACCGGTTCAAAATCGTATTTCATGGGCTTGGCGAAGTCCAGCATTTCCGTCACGATTCTGTCAAGCCTGGTAATTTCCTTACCGAGGATTTCGATTCGCCGCTTGTCGTTACCGGAGACGGATACACTCTTGAGCAGATCTTGAATGCTCATGCTCGCTGCAGAAAGCGGGTTTCTGATCTCATGGGCAATGGAGGTAGTGAGTTGGCCGATATGGGCAAAACGTCGAGCAGTTGCCCCGAACACGCTTTTCAATCTCGGTTCTTTCTGTGATGTCTCGACAGATACCTATGATGGCGACCTTGCCCTCATACTGGGTGAGGATAACCTTGTTTTCAGTGGGAAACCGGTTGCCTGCTTTGTTGAGCCGGAAGTAGGCGTCCTGGTCCTCGTCACGTTCTTTTGCCATGCGGTCATGGTAGAGACTCACTACGTCTTCCAAAGACTCGGGTGCCACGAACTCACTGAAATGACGACCGATGACTTCCGAAAGCGTGTACCCGTGCATTTCACAGAAACGCCTGATTGGCAAAAACGATCCTCTCGTCCTGATGGACAAAATATCCGTCGCGAATCTCCTCGACCAGCCGGCGGTATTTGCGCTCGGATTCCGCTAACTGCTTCGTTCTCTCGCGTCCGGTTATCTCCAGTTCCCGTGCGTGTCGCTCGATTCCTCTCTCGTGGAGATCTTGAAAACGGTCGCTGAACTTGTGGATGGTGTAAGCGAGGCCGGCGTTGATACGCTCCAGAACGGGGAACACCTCCTCGGGTTCCATGCGTTGCTCCAGAAAGGGGAACACAATGGACCGAAAAAGCTCGAAGGCTTTTTGCACCTCCGAGAGACCGAAGCCGGCCTTTCCGCGTAATTTCCCTATCTTGGCTATGGCTGCATCGAGCTTCGAGTAATCGTCGGTAGCCAATGCAAACACGTTTGCGTCGAACGCGGCAGTAATCGTCCCGACGAGCTCTTTTGCGGCCGGGCCGAATATCGGGGACTCACCTCGGTGTGGAGCCTTTGGAGCCACTCTTCGATAATTGCCTCCCGTGAGGACATGAGAATGCTTTCGACACCCTTCGACTTTGAGCTCATGAGCATCCCTTGGGGCTATTCCGTCTTGGGAGGTCTGTCAACTTGTTGGAAACGTGTGGCGGTCTTATTTGAATCAAATACAATTCCCCGGTAAGCTGCCGTGCTTATCGGAAACGAGACGCATGAAGTTGCCGTATTCATTTGGTTTCGGCAATATCGGAGAAGCAGCGGTTACTGCATGAGGTCGAAACGTGCTCAAGCCGGAGTTACGTCAAGGTTCAAGGGGTTGCTTCGGTCCGGTCGATTCTCCTGACCTGCTCCCCCCGTTCATCTGCTCGCTTTGCGAGTCACCGCCTGGGCGCTCTTTGTTGCGAGAAAGCCCCCGAGGAGCTTGACCTGGTCTTCGTTCAACAAAATTACGCGTTCCCGCTGCATTTTGAGGCGCTCCGAAACAAGCTGCGTATGAGTGTCGGGTCCTCTCGGTCCAGCATCTCAAGGCGGTCCTTGTCCACTCTCCCACAGAGAAACATGTTGACCTTTTCTTCATTGATTCTCTTCGTAGCCGAGCGGCATTTCTTTATTTGTTGCATTGACCTGGTGGTCACCGTCCGCATTTTGCTCGCCTGCTCCGAGGAAAGGCCGATCTCTCTGAAGAGAAATTGCTTCAAAGTGCAATCGAGATTGAGTTCGCCTCGGCAGCGGCTCCTGCCGAACACGTGTCTGCCGTGACGCCACTCGCTTCGGCCGTGTCTCTCGGCGACCTGCCCTTGTTTTGTTGGAATCCATTCACCGCCAGCGGAGCTGCAAGCACAAAGATAATGACGCACAGTATGGTGACGTTGGCTCTTAGCATAAATACCACTCCTTGATGGCTGAGGTACACCGGCCCGCTGCCGGCCGGGTGATCGACCTCATGCACATCCGCTGTAGGCTCGCCGGCGTGATGAATGTGGTTGCTCTGCAAGGCCCGCGCCTGACCCTTCGCACCTGGCGCGCCGAGGATCTCGACGCGTTGTTCGCCATCAATGGCGATGCGGACAGCATGCGGCACTTTCCGTCCGTGATGACGCGCGCCGAAAGCGATGCCTGGGCCGCCCGCATGCAGGCGCATATCGATGCCCATGGCTGGGGCTTCTGGGTGGTCGAGGAACGCGGCGGCGCGCCCTTCATCGGCGTGGTCGGGCTGATGACGATACCATGGCAGGCGCGCTTCACCCCGGCCGTGGAGATCGGCTGGCGCATCGCGCCCGCGCACCGGCGCGCGGGCTTCGCCGAGGAGGCCGCGCGCGTCGCGCTGGCGTTCGGTTTCGGCACGCTCGGGCTGGACGCCGTCGTCGCGTTCACCACGCCCGGCAACGCGCCATCGTGGCGGCTGATGGAACGGCTCGGCATGACCGCCGAGGGGTGCTTCGACCATCCACGGCTGGCCGAGAACCATCCGATGCGCCGACACCTGCTCTATCGCCTGGCCGCGCCGCAACGGTAGGATCAGGGTTCATCACCGCGCGCCGGCAGGAGGATAACCGTGTCCCGCACCAAGCGTCTTGCTTACGCCACCCTGATTGGTCTGGCGGCCCTGCCCGCTGCCGCGGCCTCGGTGTCCACCGCCTGGGTCGAACTGCGTTCGAACAACCAGGAGGAGTGCATCGCCATAGGCCAGCGTGCCGTGGCCGCCGCCGGCTTCCAGGTGAGCGTCTCGCAGGACCGCCAGAGCGTGTTCGGCTGGCGGGGCGATGAGGCGCTGACGGTGCGCTGCATCGGGGCCCAGCGCGTCGCCGCGGTGTTCGCCTGGGTGACGGACCAGACCAATGACAGCGCCCAGTTGGTCGAGGGCGTCACGCGCGCCTACCAGGGCCATCGGTCACCCGGCGGCGGCAATCTTGGCGCCGGCGGCAACCTCGGTGGCGGCGGCAACCTGGGTGGCGGCGGGGATCTCGGTGGCGGCGGCGTGGTGAAGCGCTGAGCAGGCGCGGCCGCCGATGCGGGCAGCATCGCCCGCCGGCGCGCCACATGGCGCGTATTTCGCACAACGATCGCGGGACCGGAGGGTTGCGCTCCGGCGGGTGCGCGCGCACGTCTCGGTGAGAAGTTTTCATCATTCATGGGCCGGGGTGCCGGCCGACAGGGGACTGTCCGCATGTCCGTGACGCGTCAGGAATTCCGCGATGCCATGGCGCGTCTCGGGGCGGCGGTGAACATCGTCACCACCGATGGGCCGGCAGGTCTCGGCGGGCTCACGGTGAGCGCCGTCTGCTCGGTGACGGACGACCCGCCGACGCTGCTGGTGTGCCTCAATCGCGGCAGCCCGCAGAACCGGCTGTTCAAGGACAACGGGGTGCTCTGCGTGAACAGCCTGGCACCCGGGCAGCAGGAGTTGTCCGCCCGCTTCGCCGGCCGTTCGGCGGAGGCGGACATGACCGAGCGGTTCTCGCACGCCAGCTGGGGGCTGCTTGAGACCGGCTCGCCGGCGCTCGATGGCGCTGCCGTGTCCTTCGATTGCCGGATCGTCGAGGTGGTCGAGCGCGGCACCCACAGCGTCCTGTTCGCCGAGGTGGAAGCGGTGCGGCAGGGCGCGGCCTCCCGGGGGCTGATCTGGTTCAGCCGCGACTATCACGCCATTGGCGCCGGCTGAGCCAGGCAGCAGCCCGCGCGGCACACCGGAACCGCCTGCGGCGGCGGCCGCCCGGCCGCGCCGGGGCAGGCATCATGGGCGGTTGGCCAGCGCCTGGCGCGAAGCCAGGATGCCAGGACGCGCCGCGGCCGGAGGATCAAAAAGGCTCGGCGCATCGCACCCATGCGCAGGTCGCAAAGGCACCGGAAACGGTTTGCACCCTATCCTGTTCTCCACAGGTGCAACCGAGGAGCACGTTGGATGACTGAAGTGAAGGTGGAACTGCCGGACAACCTGGCCGCGGAGATCGCCCGCCGCGCCGCGGCGCTCGGCACGACCTCCGAGGCGTGGGTTTCGGCCGTTCTGCGCGACATGGCGGCCGACCTGCCGGAGGAGACGGCGGACGGGCCGGATTGCTGGATCGCCCGCTGAGGCATGGCCGGCGCGCCCGGGCGGGACACCACCCGGGCCATGTTCGTGACGGCCTGGGCCGGTGCCTGCGGCCATATGCGGCCGCCGCCGAACCGCCCGCGCGCTACCACTCGCCATAGAATACGCCGGCCGCCTTGTGGCGGTCGGTGCGAAGTTCGGCCTCGGCCCAGGTCAGCGTGGTCCGGCGCCGCAGGCCGGTGAACCAGGCCAGCAGCCTTTCGCGCATCGCCTCGCGCACGCCTTCCAGCGCCGGGTCGGCGCCGCGATCGTGGAATTCATCCGGGTCTGCCACCAGGTCGAACAGCATCGGCCGCAGCCCATCCGTCCAATGGACGTATTTCCAGCGATCCGTGCGCACCATCCAGGCGTGATGCTGTCCGGTCTTCAGCCCGAGGCGCCGCCGTGCGGCGCGGAAGGTCCAGTCCAACTCGCTGAACACCGCATCGCGCCAGTCGGGGTCCGCGCCGCGCGTGAGCGGCAGCAGCGAGCGGCCTTCCACCACATGCTCCGCCGCATCGAGGCCGAGCGCGTCGAGGATGGTCGGCACCACGTCGATCGCCTCGACGAAGCGATCATCGACGCTGCCGCGCGTGGCATCCGCCGCCGCCGAGGGGTCATAGAGCAGGAAGGGCACGCGCTGGATGCAGTCGTGGAACAGTTCCTTCTCGCCGAGCCAGTGGTCGCCGAGATAATCGCCGTGGTCGGAGGTGAAGACGACCAGCGTGTCGTCCCACCGCCCGAGCCGGTCGAGCGCCTGCCACACGCGTCCCAGGTGATGGTCGAGTTGCGCGATCAGCCCCTGATAGGCCGGGCGGACCGTCGCGATGCAGTCGTCGTTCTGGAAGGATTGCGCGACTTCCTCGTTCTGGAACTCGCGCAGCACGGGGTGGATGTCGTCGCCGCGTTCGGCATTGTCGCGTGCCACCGGCAGGCATTGGTCGGGCGTGAACATCGCGTGCCAGGGCGCCGGCGCGATGTAGGGCCAGTGGGGCTTCACATAGGACAGGTGCAGCACCCAGGGTGCCTCGCCCTGCCGTTCCATGAAGTCGATGGCGCGGTCGGTGGTGTAGGCGGTCTCGCTGTGCTCGTCGCGCACCCGCGCGGGGAAGCGGGCGTTGCGCATCTTCCAGCCGTTCCGCGTGGCGCCATCCTCATCCGTCACGGCGATGACGTAGTCGGTCCAGGGGTCGCGGCTGTCATAGCCCTGCGCGCGCAGCCAATCGGCATAGGCGCTGTGCGTCTCGGCATGATGGCCGTCATGGCGATCGACCAGCGTGAACCAGCCTTCGCGCAGCAGCACCGCCAGTTCATCCTGGCCGTCGAGCAGCAGGCGCTTCATGCCGCGCGCATCGGGCAGCATGTGCGTCTTGCCGGCCAGCGCCAGCGTCCGCCCGCTCTCGCGCAGATGCCAGCCCAGCGTGACCTCGCCGACCGACAAGGGCACCCGGTTGTGGGTGGCGCCGTGGGAGGAGACATAGCGGCCGGTATAGGCGCTCATGCGCGAGGGCCCGCAGATGCCCGACTGCACATAGGCCTGCGCGAAGCGCACGCCGCGCGCGGCCAGCGCATCGATGTTGGGCGTGCGCAGGAAGGGATGGCCGGCGCAGCCGAGGTGATCCCAGCGCAACTGGTCGCACATGATGTAGAGCACGTTGCGTATCGTCATGTGCGGTCGCGTTGCCTCGTTTCCCTGCCGGGAAAGCGTAGGGGGTTTGGTCGCCATGCGGGAGGGCATGAAACGCAGAAGGCCCCGGCGGTGTCCCGCCGGAGCCTTCCCATCGCGTGGCCGGTGTGCGGCCCGCGAAACCCTGGTGACCCGCGAGGTGTCATCCAAGCCGTGCGATGAAGACCGCCGGGCCTTGCGGCCGGCCGGCCATCGACGGTTCAGACCCCCGCGGTGATCCGGGCCACGGGCGCGACAGCCCGAATAATGCGATGCGACACCGGATCACCTCCTTTCGGTTGTTGACGACTGCACGAAGTCTGCGCCTTCGCCAACGCGGCAGGCAAGCGTTTCGACGCGCCCGCGTCACGAAATCTCGGCGTAGGCGCCGTTGCGCCAGACATAGAAAACGTAGTCCGGCACCGTCACGTCGCCCTTGGCGTCGAAGGTGATCGGCCCGAGCACCGTCTGCCACGGCCCATCGCGCCTTCAGCGCCGCGGCGAGGCGCCGCGGGTCGGTGGTGTTCGTCTTCTTCGCCGCCTCCGCGAAGATCTGGATCGCGGCATAGGTGTAGAGGACGTAGCCCTCGCGGATCGACGTTGCGGGCGCGGAAGCGGGCGACCACCTCGGCGGCGGTCGGGCGCTTGCGGGGGTCGGAGCTGAAGGTCATCAGCGTGCCCTCGCCGGCGGCACCGCTGATCTGCCAGAACTCGTTTGTCACCAGCGCGTCGCCGCCGATCAGGGTGACATTCATCCCCTGTTCCTTGGCCTGGCGGATGATCAGCCCGCCTTCGGTGTGATAGCCGCCGAGGTAGATGACATCGATGCCCGCCGCCTTCATGCGGCTGACGATGGCGCTGTAGTCGCGCTCACCGGGCGTATAGGCGGCGTACATCGTCTCCTGCATGCCGCCGGCGTTCATCGCCTTCTTCGTCTCATCCGCCAGGCCTTTGCCGTAGGCGGAGTTGTCGTGAAGGATCGCGACCTTCCTGTTGCGGAAATTCGCCAGGATATAGGCGCCGGCCACCATGCCCTGCTGGTCGTCGCGGCCGCAGACGCGGAAGGTGTTCCACTTGCCTTCGTCGGTGAAGCGCGGATTGGTCGAGGCCGGCGACATCTGCAGCACGCCTTCCTCGGCATAGACATCGCGCGCCGGGATCGAGGAGCCGGAGCAGAAATGCCCGGCGACGAACTGCACGCCGCCGCCCGGCGAACTGGTTGGCGACGGAGACCGCCTGGCGCGGGTCGCAGGCATCGTCGCCGACCTCGAGCGCGAGTTGCCGGCCGAGCACGCCGCCCGCCGCGTTGAGGTCGGTGACCGCCTGGGTGGCGCCTTCGCGCATCTGCGTGCCGAAGGATGCGTTCTGCCCGGTCATCGGGCCGGCGGTGGCGATGCGGATCGGGCCCGATGCCGCCTGCGCGAAGGCTTCCCGCCCGACGGCCAGGGTGCCGAGGCCTGCGCCGAGCACCAGCCTGCGTGTCGTGACCATTCGTTGTCCCTTCGTTGAAGCCGGCCGCACCCGCGCCCCGATGGCCCGCGCGGCCCTGGATGGCGGCAGGTTAGATCACTTCCCGACCGTGAGGGAATTGCGGTTTGCGGCGGCATCCGGCGCCGCGTCGCGTGATCCCGCGCACGCGATGCGATGCGTCGCACTGGCAGAAGGTGGAACGTCCTGTTACGCTGTCTCACCGACCTTCTCCGGGAGTATTTTTGATGCGTTCCTCCCTTCGCCGTCCGGTGGCCAGCATCACCGCTGCCGTCATGCTTGCGGGCTGCGTATCGACGCAGGCTGGCCGTATCGGGGCGGATGACGGGCGGGACGCCTGCCGCGCCTATGTGGTGCAACTCGATTCCACCGGCGATTTCTACGCCGAGGACATCCTGCGCGGTGCCGCGGTCGGCGCCGGCACCGGGGCGATCGCCGGCGGCCTCCTGGCCGCGATGACCGGGCGGCGCGGCAGCGACATCCTGGCCGGCGCCGCGATCGGCGCGCTGGCCGGTGGCGTGATCGGCGGCACCGCCGGCTACATCCAGGCCCGGCAGCGCCAGTCGCAGAACCAGGGCGCCCTGGTGCAGGCGGTGGGCGGCGACCTTGCCGAACGAGAACCGGCAGCTTGCGGCGACGCAGGTCGCCTTCGACCAACTCGTGGATTGCCGCGTGAACGCCGCGAACCGCATCCGCGCCGATGTGCGTTCCGGCCGCATGGGCCGCGACCAGGGCCTGGCGCTGATGTCCTACCAGCGCGACCTGATGCGCCGCGACGTCGCCCTGGCCCAGACCGATCAACCAGAAGATCGGCACCCGCGGCGCCGAGTTCGACAGCGCCATCGAGACGATCTCCCCGGGCGTGAAGGGCACGGTGCAGGCGCGCCGCGCGGTGACGCCGCAGCCGACCACGGCGCGCGTCTCCGCCCCGATCCGCATCCGCCCCGATGCCGGCGCGGCCGAGGTCGGCCAGCTCGAACCGCAGTGAGTCGGTCACCGTCAGCCCGGCCGCAGGGCAATTTCGCGCGCGTCGAAACCTCCTCGGGCGTGGTCGGCTATGTGCCGGCGAGCGCGGTCGGCGTGCGCGGCCTCGGCACGCCGGAGGCGAGTGTCGGCGGGCGCGGCGCGGATGGCGAATTCCGCCAGCTGGCGGCGTCCAACATCGCGCGGCGCGACAATTTCTCCGAGAGCGTCGCGAATGCCGACCGGCTGGCGCAGGGCCAGGGCTTCGAACTGGCCAGCAGCTGAGCAGGCGCGCTCGCGCGCGTCACGCCGCCTGCGCCGCGACCTGTCGCGCGTCGGATGCCCATCCGAACGCGGTCCGCTCTAGGCCATGCTGGTCGTCGCCTGCTGCTGGGCCTTGGCTCGCGGCGACACTCGGCTGTTCGGCCGGCGCTGGCCCAGGCGCCGAACGAGCCGCCGCAGCAGCCCTTCCTGCGCATCGAGGCCGGGGCCCATATCGCCCCGGTCGGGCGGCTCGCCGATCGATGCCGCCGGCGGCATGCTGGCGACCGTCTCCGACGACAAGACGCTGCGGCTGTGGAACCTGCCCGAGGGCACCCAGCGCATGGTCATCCGCCCGCCCGATGGGGACCGAGGCGGAGGGCGAACTCTACGCCGTGGCGCTGACGCCCGACGGCGCGCGGGTCGCCGCCGCCGGCTTCACCGCGCAGTCCTGGGACGGCAGCTTCGCGCTCTACATCTTCGATACCGCGAGCGGGCGGCTGCTGGCGCGGCTGCCGGGCCTGGCGGCGCCGATCCAGCATCTGGCCTTCTCGGCCGATGGCACGCGGCTCGCGGCGGCGCTGGGCGGGCGCGCCGGCATCAAGGTCTGGGACGCGCGCAACGGCCGGCTGCAATTCGAGGACACCGCCTTCACCGGCCCGACCCGCATGGTCGCCTTCGATGGCGCCGGCCGGCTCGCCGCCAGTTCCGCCGACGGGTCGGTGCGGCTCTACGCGCCGGATGGGCGGCGCATCGCGCAGCGCACGCCGGTCCAGGGCGCGCGGCCCTATGGCATCGCCTTCTCGCCGGAGGGCTCGCTGCTGGTGCTCGGCTTCGAGGACCGGCTGCGGGTCGAGGTGCTGTCCACCGCCGACCTGCGCACGGTCTTCGCGCCCGATGTCGCCGGGCTCGCCGGGGAAGGGCTGCCGGCCGTCGCCTGGGCGCATGACGAGCGCGGCGGGTTGCAGCTCTATGCCAGCGGCTATGCGCGGCACAACCGGCCGCCGGGCCGCGGGCGCGGCGCCGACGCGCGCACCGGCCGCCAGCGCCGGCACGGCCAGCACCGGCAAGCCGGCGCGTCCCGGGCACCGCCGTCCACCGGGCGGCGGGCGTGGCCTGGTGGTGCGGCAGCAGCAGCCGGCGCCGGCCGCGCATGCTCGATCCGGCGCTGGTCTCGCCGCCCGATACGCAGCGCGAATTCATGATCCGCCGCTGGGCCGATTTCGGCTTCGGCGCGGCGACCGACATTCCGGCCGCGCGCGACGCCATCGCGCAGATGGTGCCGCTGCCGCAGGGCGGGCTGGTCTATGCCGCGGCCGATCCGGGCTGGGGGCGCATCGCGCCGGATGGCACCCTGGCCGCCGCGCCGCGGCCGCCGGGCGGGGATTTCCGCAACACCGGCGTCACCCTCGCCTTGTCGGCCGACGGGACGCAGGTGCTGTTCTCGCTGCGCGCCGGCGGTACGCCGATCGTCTTCGACCCGCTGACCGGCGAACCTCAGCGCCTGGGGCGGCGAGGCCGGCTTCGCCACCGCGCGGACCGAGACGCCGCGCATCCGCGTGCTCGACTGGCGCAATTCCAACCGACCGCGGCTGAACAACGTGCCGCTGCGGCTGGGCGAGGGCGAATTCGCCCGCTGCCTGGCCATCCTGGTGCGCGAGGACGGCTTCCTGCTCGGCACCGACACGCATCTGCGGCTGTTCGACGCGCAGGGCCGGCTGATCGATTCGATCGCCACGCCCGGCGCGGTCTGGGGCCTGACGGTGGCCGGCGACATGGGCGTCGCCGCGCTCGGCGACGGCACCATCCGCTGGTATCGCTTCGAGGCCGGGGCGCTGCGCGAACAGGCCGCGCTGTTCGTCCATGCCGAGACGCTGCGCTGGGTGCTGTGGTCGCCGGAAGGCCTGTTCGACCACGCCGCGAATGGCGGCCAGGAACTGGTTGGCGTGCACCTGAATGGCGGGCGCAACCAGACGCCGGAATGGGCGTCCTTCCAGCAGGCCTATCGCGCGCTGTATGCGCCGCGGGCGGTGCGGGCGCGCATCGCGGGCGACTTCGCCGCGGCGCAGGAACGGCTCGCGCAACTGGGCGAGGTGCGCAACCGGATCGGGCCGCTTGCCGACGCTGGCGCCGGCATCGCTGTGCGCCGTGGTGGGCGCGAGAATGCCAGGCGATCGCCTGGGATGCGCGGGCACTGCCGGAGGGATCGACGGCGCTGCGCATGGGCTTCACCGCGACCGACCGCGGGCCTCGGCTTCGGGCCGCTCGACGTGCTGGTGAATGACCGCATCGCGGCGCGCGCCGAACCCTCGGCCGGGGATGCGAGCGTCGAGGTGCCGCTCGACCCCGGCAGCAACCGCATCGCGACGCGGCTTTACGCCAGCGACGGCACGCTGTTCGCCGAAGGCCCGGCCCTGATGCTGCGCCGGCCCGGCGAGCCGGAGCAGCCGGCCGGGGCGGGCCGGCTGGTCGTGCTGGCGATCGGCGTGAACGAATATGCCAAGCCCGACCTCAACCTGCGCTTCGCCGAACCGGATGCGCGCTCGGTGGGCGAGGCGCTGCGCGCCAGCGGGCAGGGCCTGTTCCGCGATGTCGATCTGCGCTTCCTGCCGAGTGCGCGCGCCGACCGGCGCGGCGTGCTGGAGGCGCTGGCGGCCGTCGCGCGCGATACCGGGCCGGCCGATACCTTCATCCTGTACCTGGCCGGGCACGGCATCGTCTCGCAGCCGGGCAACCACTTCCTGTTCCTGCCATCCGATGTGCGCGACACCAGCAGCTTCCCGGTGCTGCGGCAGCAGGCGCTGGACGACACCACGCTGGTCGCCGCACTCGCCCGCATCCGGGCGCGCGACGCCTTCATCCTGATCGACACCTGCTATGCCGGGCAGATCGACATCGACCAGCTGGCGGCGATCGGCAACGACACCGGGCGCTTCCTGCTGGCGGCGTCGTCCTCGGTGCAGGAGGCGCTGGATTCCTACGACGACCGCAACGGCGTGTTTGCCTATGCCCTGATGGAGGGGCTGCGCGGGCGCGCGGCGGTGGATGCGGAAGGGCGGGTGACGGCGCTGGCACTTGGGTGAATGGGTGATGCGGCGCGTGCCGCAACTGGCGCGGGAGAAGGGGCATCAGCAGAACGCGGTGTTCCGCGCGGCGCAGCGTGATCTCCGGTCGTTCCCGCTGGCGGTGGTGCGGCGGTAGGGGTCAGCCGTCCGGCGGGGTCGCCACGCACCCGCCGCCCGCACGACTGAACGACGCCACGCGATCCGAGCGGATCTCGAAGGTCACGCGGCACGGTGGTGGCGGTGCATAGGCCGCATAGCCCGTGCCGAGACCCAGCCCGCCGCCATAGCCGCCGCGCCAGCCGAAGCCGCCCACGCCGAAGCCGATCACCGGCGCGGGCGTCGGTGCGGAGGTGCCAAGCCGTTCATATTGCAGGAAACGCCGGCCATCCGGCGTGGTGAAGTCGCCATCCGGCACGCCGACCTGCTGCACCAGGTCGCCTACCGACAGGCCGACCAGCCCTTGCATGCGGGCATCGAAGCCCGCCTGGGTGGCGCAGGCGGCGAGCGTCAATCCGGCGAGCAGCATCAGCGGGCGCATCCACGGAGGATGGAGCGTGAAGGTGGCGGTTTCTAGAGCCGTCTCCGTTCGCATTGGCTCACGGCAACGACTCTATACGTATATTTTCGCGAGCATCTTCCCCCGATCAGGTGATTCCACCTGATCGGGATCTGTTCTAGGCCGCCTCGCCCGCCGCCCAGCCGCTCGACCAGGCCCATTGGAAATTGTAGCCGCCGAGCCAGCCGGTGACGTCCACCGCCTCGCCGATCACGAACAGGCCGGGGACGTCCTTGGCCGCCATGGTCCTGGACGACAGCGCGGCGGTGTCGATGCCGCCGAGCGTGACCTCGGCCTTGGCGTAGCCCTCGGTGCCGGCGGGTTCGAGCCGCCAGGCCTTGAGCAGCGCACCCAGCGCCTTGAGCGGCGCATCGCCAAGTTCGCCCATGATGCGCGGCGGCAGGTGTGCCGCGGCCATCGCCTGCGCCAGGCGCTGCGGCAGCATGTCGGACAGGATGGTGCGCGGTTCCGCCTTGGGCCGCGCGCGCTTGGCCGCCAGCAGCAAGCGCCGTCGGCATCCTGGCCGGGCAGCAGGTCGAACGTCACCGCCTCGCCGGGCTGCCAGTAGGACGATGCCTGCAGCACCGCCGGGCCGGACAGGCCGCGATGGGTGAACAGCATCGCCTCGGGGAAAGCGGCACGACCGGCGCTGCGCGATGACCGGCAACGCCACGCCGGCCAGCGGGCGCATCAGGTCGAGCGCGGCGCCGGCGAAGGTCAGCGGCACCAGGCCGGGTCGCGGCGCCACCAGCGGCAGGCCGAACCGGCGCGCCACGTCATGCGCGAAGCCGGTCGCGCCCATCTTCGGGATCGACAGCCCGCCGGTTGCGAGCACCAGCGACGCCGCGGTGAAGGCGCCATGGTCGGTGCTGATGGTGAAGCGGTCGGCCCGCGTGATGTCGGTGACGCGATGGCGCAGGCGCAGATCGACGCCGGCCGCCTCGCATTCCGCCAGCAGCATCTGCACGATCTGCCGCGCCGAGCCGTCGCAGAACAACTGGCCGAGCGTCTTTTCGTGAAAGGCGATGCGGTGCTTGCCCACCAGCGCGATGAAGTCGTGCTGCGTGTAGCGCGCCAGCGCCGATCGCGCGAAATGCCGGTTGGCCGAGATGAAGCGGTCCGGCACGCAGCCCGTATTGGTGAAGTTGCAGCGCCCGCCGCCGGAGATCAGGATCTTCTTGCCGGCTTCATCCGCGTGGTCGAGCAGCAGCACGCGCCGCCCGCGCTGCCCGGCGCGCATCGCCGCGAACAGCCCGGCGGCACCCGCGCCGAGCACGACGACATCGAAATCGGTCACGCCGCGGCCGCGCGGACGCCGGCCATGTCGCGCCCGACGGCTTCCGCGACGCGGATGCCGTCGACGCCCGCCGAGAAGATGCCGCCGGCGTAGCCCGCGCCCTCGCCGGCGGGGTAGAGGCCGATGGTGTTGACGGAGCGGAAGGAGGCATCGCGCCGGATGCGGATGGGCGAGGAGGTGCGCGTCTCCACCCCGGTCATCACCGCATCCGCCATGTCGAAGCCGTGGATCTGGCGGCCGAAGGCGGGCAGCGCCTCGCGCATCGCGGCGACCGCGTAGTCGGGCAGGCAGAGGGCGAGGTCGGTCGGCCTCACGCCCGGCTTATAGGATGGCACGACGGTCGCCGAGTTCGGTGGACGGACGGCCGGCCAGGAAATCGCCCACGCGCTGGGCCGGCGCGCCGTAGTCGCCGCCGCCGGCGATGAAGGCCTGTTCCTCCCAATGCCGCTGCAGCGCGATGCCGGCGAGCGGATGGCCGGGGTAGTCCACCTCGGGCGTGATGCCGACGACGATGCCGGCATTGGCGTTCCGTTCGGCGCGGGAATACTGGCTCATGCCGTTGGTCACCACGCGGCCGGGTTCGGAGGCGGCCGCGACCACCGTGCCGCCCGGGCACATGCAGAAGGAATAGACGCTGCGGCCGTTGCCGGCGTGATGCACCAGCTTGTAGTCGGCCGCACCGAGGATCCTGTTGCCGGCGAAACGCACCGAAACGCGCACGGTCGATGATCGACTGCGGATGTTCGATGCGAACGCCGATGGAGAATGGCTTGGCCTCGATGTGCACGCCGCGGTCGAACAGCATCTGGAAGGTGTCGCGCGCCGAATGGCCGATGGCGAGCACGACGTGGTCGGTCTCGATGGTCTCGCCCGCTTCGGTGACGACGCCGCGCGTCCGGCGCGCGCCGTCGCGGCCGGTCTCGACCAGCACGTCCACCACCTTGGTGCCGAAGCGGTATTCGCCGCCCAGCGCCTCGATCTTGGCGCGCATGCTTTCCACCATCGTCACCAGGCGGAAGGTGCCGATATGCGGCTTGGCGACGAACAGGATCTCCTCCGGTGCGCCGGCCTGCACGAATTCCGTCAGCACCTTGCGCGACATCGCCTCCGGCGCCTTGATGCCGGAATAGAGCTTGCCGTCGGAGAAGGTGCCGGCGCCGCCCTCGCCGAACTGGACGTTGCTCTCGGGCACCAGCACGCGGCGCCGCCACAGCCCCCAGGTGTCCTTGGTGCGCTGCCGCACCACCTTGCCGCGGTCGAGGATGATCGGGCGGAAGCCCATCTCGGCGAGGATCAGCGCGGCGAAGATGCCGCAGGGGCCGGTGCCGATGACGACGGGCCGCTTCCAGCCCGCTTCCGGCGCGCGGGCGACCTGGCGATAGCTGGTGTCAGGCGTCGGGGCGAGGGTGCGCGCCAACGTCCTGTCGCCGGACGCGCGACGCAGCAGGGCGGCCTCGTCGGCCACCTCGATATCGACGGAATAGACCAGGAAGATGTCCGAGCGCTTGCGTGCATCCCAGGCGCGGCGGGCGACATGCACGGCACGCAACTCATTCGCCGACAGGCCGAGGCGGTCACGCACCGCCGCTTCGATGGCGTCGCTGGCGTGGTCGAGGGGCAGTTTCAGGTCCGTCAGTCGCAACATGGGCGGGCTATAGCACAGGAATGGCGGGGTTCCGCCCCTGCACGCCACGCGGCCGAACGCCGGGTTCCTTCGGGATGCCGATGCCCGGTGCCCGGCACGAAGCAGGCACCCTGTCCGCCCGGGAACGACTGCGCGCGGCATGCGGAACCGATGATGCGCGACGCCAGGTGACGGTTTCCAAAGGCCCCGGGCCATCGGTGGGGAGAGGCCAGGCCCCTCTCCGCTGCCTCAATGCCCCCCGCCGAGATAGGCGTCGCGCACCTCGGGCATGGCCAGCAGGTCCCGCCCCGGCCCGGCCAGGGTGATCCGGCCATTGACCAGCACATAGCCCCGGTGCGCCAGGCGCAGCGCCTGGTTGGCGTTCTGTTCCACCAGCAGGACGGTCAGCCCTTCCTTCTCGTTCAGGTCGCGGATGGCGGCGAAGATCTGCCGCACGATCAGCGGCGCGAGGCCGAGCGACGGCTCGTCGAGCAGCAGCAGCCGCGGCTTCGACATCAGCGCGCGGCCGATGGCGAGCATCTGCTGCTCGCCGCCCGACAATGTGCCGCCGCGCTGCGCCTCGCGTTCCTTCAGGCGGGGGAACAGTGCGAAGACCTGCTCGAGCAGCGGCGCGGGATCGTGCCCGGCGACCTGCGCGCCCATCAGCAGGTTCTCCATCACCGACATGCGCGGGAAGACGCGCCGGCCCTCCGGCACCTGCGCGAGGCCCAGGCGCATGATCTGGTGCGTCGGCAACTGGGTGATGTCGCGCCCTTCGAACAGGATGCGGCCGGACCGCGCGCGCGGGTCGCCGCAGATCGTCATCAGCAGGGTGGATTTGCCCGCGCCATTGGCGCCGACCAGGGTGACGATCTCGCCCTGGGCGACCTCGATCGAGACCTCGCGCAGCGCCTGCACGGCGCCATAGCCGGTGGAGACGGTCTCGACTTCGAGCATCGGCGTGCTCATTCGTCCTCGTCCCCCTCGCCGAGATAGGCGGCGATGACGCGGGGGTCGGCGCGCACCTCGGCCGGCGTGCCGTCGGCGATCTTGCGGCCATGGTCGAGCACGACGATGCGGTCGGAGATGCCCATCACCACGCCCATGTCGTGCTCGATCAGCAGGATCGAACAGCCACCGTCGCGGATGCCGCGCAGCAGGCCGGAGAGTTCCTCGGATTCACGCGGGTTCAGCCCGGCGGCCGGTTCGTCGAGGCACAGCAGCAACGGGTCGGTGCACATGGCGCGCGCGATCTCGAGCCGGCGCTGCTGGCCATAGGGCAGGGCGCCGGCCGGGTCGTCGGCGCGGTCGATCAGGGCGGTCTGTTCCAGCCACTGCACGGCCTTGGCGATGGCGGCCTTCTGCGCCCGCCGGTAGCGGGGCGCGCCGAGCAGCGCGCCGATGCCGAAGCCGGTCGAGGCCATCAGCGTGTTGTGCTGCGCGACGAGCAGGTTCTCGAGCGCCGTCATGCCGGGGAACAGGCGGATGTTCTGGAAGGTGCGCGCCACGCCGGCGCGGGCGATGCGGTGGCCGGCCAGGTGGTGCAGTTCGACCGGCGCGGTCGTCGCGGAACAGTCGAAGCGCGCCTGCCGTCGGGCGATAGAAGCCGGTGATGCAGTTGAACAGCGTGGTCTTGCCCGCGCCGTTCGGCCCGATGATGGCGGTGATCTCGCCGCGCCGCGCGGTGAAGGTCACGCCATCGACGGCGACCAGGCCGCCGAAGCGCATGGTCAGGGCCTCGGTCTCGAGGATCGGTGCCGTCATGGCTCAGCCATGCCCCTCGGCGACGTGTTCGGCGCCGATGGCGCGCTTCTCCCGCAGCACGACGGAGGGCGTGCGGTGCCCCACCAGCCCGCGCGGGCGCGCCACCATGATCAGCACCATGGCGCCGCCGAACACCAGCATCCGCCACTCATCGAGGTCGCGGAACACCTCGAAGCCGCCGATCATCACCAGCGCGGCGATGGCGATGCCGATCTGGCTGCCCATGCCGCCGAGGACGACGATGGCGAGGATGATGGCGCTCTCGATGAAGGTGAAGGATTCCGGGCTGATGAAGCCCTGCCGCGTGGCGAAGAACGACCCGGCGAAGCCGGCGAACATCGCCCCCAGCGCGAAGGCCGTCAGCTTCGTCGTGGTGACGTTGATGCCGAGCGCGCGGCAGGCGATCTCATCCTCCCGCAGCGCTTCCCAGGCGCGGCCGAGCGGCTGGCGGCGCAGGCGGATGCTGACCCAGTTGGTCAGCAGCGCGAGGCCGAGGATGACGTAGTACAGGAAGATCACGCGATGCACCGGCGAGGGCTCGATGCCGAAGAAATCGGAGAACGATCCAGGCCCGCCGCCCATGCTGAAGGACAGGCCGAAGAAGGTCGGGCGCGGGATGCCGGAGATGCCGTTCGGCCCGTTGGTCAGGCTGACCCAGTTGAGCAGCACGACGCGGATGATCTCGCCGAAGGCGAGCGTGACGATGGCGAGGTAGTCCCCGCGCAGGCGCAGCACCGGGAAGCCCAGCAGCACGCCCCAGAAGGCCGCGAGCAGCCCGGCCAGCGGCAGGCAGATCCAGAAGGACAGGCCGAAGGTGGTGGCCAGCAGCGCGTAGGAATAGGCGCCGACGGCATAGAAGGCGACGTAGCCGAGGTCGAGCAGCCCGGCGAGCCCGACCACGATGTTCAGCCCCCAGCCGAGCATCACATAGGTCAGCACCAGGATGCCGAGGTCGAGTTCATAGCGCCCGGTGCCGGGGATGAAGGGCAGCATCACGGCGACGCCCAGCAGCACGGGGGCGACGAACATGCCCCGCCTTGCGCAAGGTCTCGGTGCGCGCGGCGGAGGCCGGCTTCGGTTCGCCCGCGCCAGGCGCGCCAGCCGAGCAATGCGCCAGCCGCCCCGCGAAGGCGAGGCCGACGAGGATGGCGACATCCCCCCAGCGCTGGCGCAGCACCAGTGCGCCGGTCGGCCCGACATCGGTGCGCAGCCCGACCATCGGGACGAACAGGCCGAGTGCGACGAGTGCCGTCAGCGCCGCGTCCTTCAACGCCCGCGAGCGTCATACCTTCTCGACCTCCGCCCGGCCGAGCAGGCCGGTCGGCATGAAGATCAGCACCAGCACGAGGATCGAGAAGGCCGCGACATCCTTGTATTCGACGGAGAAATAGGCCGACCAGAAGGTCTCGATCAGCCCGATCAGCAGCCCGCCCAGCACCGCGCCGGGCAGCGACCCGATGCCGCCCAGCACCGCGGCGGTGAAGGCTTTCACGCCGGCGAGGAAGCCGATGTAGAAGTCGATCACGCCATAGCGCAGCAGGAACATCGTGCCCGCCACCGCCGCGAGGGCGGCGCCGATCACGAAGGTCAGGCTGATGGTGCGGTCGGTGTCGATGCCGAGCAGGACGGCCATCTTGCGGTCCTGCTCGCAGGCGCGCATGGCGCGGCCGAGCGGCGTGCGCGTGACCAGCCAGGTGAAGATCGCGAGCACGCCCAGCGTCATCGCGATGATCAGCATCTGCATGTAGGAGAACTGCACGACGAAGGCCTCGGAATCGAGCAGCGTCACGCCGCCGGGCAGCACCGCGTCGATCGGCTTGACCCGCGCGCCCTGCGCCACCTGCACGTAGTTCTGCAGCACGATCGACATGCCGATCGCCGAGATCAGCGGCGCCAGGCGGAAGGAACCGCGCAGCGGCCGATAGGCGATGCGCTCGACCGTCCAGCCATACAGGGCGGTGACGCACATCGACACCAGCAGCACGATCAGGATCGCCGCCGGCCCGTCCATGATGCCGCCCGAGATCAGCATGACCACCGAGATCAGCGCGACGAAGGCGCCGACCATGAAGATGTCGCCATGGGCGAAGTTGATCATGCCGATGATGCCGTAGACCATCGTGTAGCCGACCGCGATCAGCCCATAGATCATCCCGAGGCTGATCCCGTTGATCAGCTGTTGCAGCGCATAGGCCACGAGCCCCCCACCTCCTGTCTCCCGTCCAGACGCTAGGGCAGGGCGGGGGGCGCCGGAAGCGGATTCGGCGTTCGGCGAGCCGCGCGCGGGCGGCTGCGGCCGCGGCGCCCGGCCTGGGCGGCGCAACTTCATTCCGGCCAGGACGTTGGTTCCGTGTGATGAAAAGACGGAGAATGACCATGCGACGGCGTTTTCTGGCCTGCCTGTCCCTGATGGCGGCGGCGGGCTGCGCGATGACGGCGCCGGGCATCTCACGCGCGCCGGACCAGGCCCTGGTGGTCCCGGCCACCGGCCAGCAGCTGGTGCTGTCGGGTGAGATGACGACGACCCGCACCCCGGTGGGCACCCATACCGAGCCGCGCCACGACCTGACGATCCGCGTGAATGGCCAGCCTGCGGTGCAAGGCACGCTGGTGACCTATGGCGCGACGACGCTGCAGGGCCGTGCCGGCGCCATGCCGGTCACCGCGGCGTGCCAGTCGCGTGAGATCGGCCACGCCGATCGCCAGTTCGATTGCCTGATCACGGTGAACGGCCAGCAATCGACGCCGATGGCCTTCCGTGCGACGCCGAGCGGGCCGCAGCCGCCGGTCAGCGGCGTGTAGCAGCGCACGCGCCGGGCATCACGCAGGGTTCAGCCGGCCGGCTGCAGCGCGGCGCCCGGCAGCGACAGGGTCGCGTGCAGGCCGCCAGGCTCCGAGCGCCGGAGTTCGAGCGCACCACCATGCAGCGCCGCCAGGTCCGCGACGATGGCGAGGCCCAGGCCGGTGCCGGCGGTGCCCTCGTCGAACCGCACGCCACGCGCGACGGCAGCCCGGCATTCCGCCTCCGGCAGGCCCGGGCCGTCGTCGGTCACGGTGATGACAACGATGCCGGGCGCAGTGGCGACCGACAGGCCAACCCGCGCCCGTGCCCATTTGCAGGCATTCTCCATCAGGTTGCCGAGCATCTCGGTCAGGTCCTGCGCATCGACGCGCACCCGCGCGGTCGATGCGCCGGTCACTTCGATCAGCAGGTCCCGATCGGCGAAGAGGCGACGCAAGGCGGGCGCTATCTCCTGGGCGACCGCGAGGGGCGATACGGCCACGGCGGCGACCGAGGCGGCGCGCGCGGCCGTCCGCGCCCGCGCCAGGTGGTGCTGCACCAGCCGATGCAGGGCCGCCGCCTCGGCGCGCGCCGATGGCAGGTCGGGATGTGTCGGTTCGAGCGCATTGCGCAGCACGGCCAGCGGCGTCTTCAGCGCATGCGCAAGATTGCCCACATGCGTCCGCGCCCGTTCGACCGTCGCCCGGTTGGTGGCGATCAGCGCATTCACCTCATCGACCAGCGGCGCGATCTCGCCCGGCGCGTCGAGGTCCAGCCTGTCCCGTTGCCCCTGCCGCACCTCGGCCAGGGCGCGCTTCACGCGGCGAAGCGGCGCCAGGCCGACCACGACGGTCGTCACGACGCCGCCGACGAGCCCGATGCCGAGCAGCACGAAAGCCGCGAGCAGGACGGCGCGCAGCCTGGCGATTTCCTCCCGCGTTTCGGCATGGGAGAGGGCGACGGCCACATGGGCCTCGCCCGCGGCATCGGGCAGCAGCAGGTCGCGCTCGGCCAGGCGCAGGGGTTCGCCGCGGGGTCCGGTGATGTCGCGCCACGCGATGCCATCATGCCCCGCCTGTGCGCCAGGCAGTGTCTGATCCCACAGCGAGCGTGAGGTGGCTGCCGCGCCATCCGGGCCCGTCACCTGCCAGTAGGCGCCGCTGAGGGCGCGGTCGAAATCGGCGCCGGCGGGGGCGCGGCCGACCACGATGCGGCCTTGCGCATCGGTCGTCACCGCCGCCACCGCGGCATCGAGCAGCCCGGCCAGTCGCGCATCGAAGGCGGCCTCGACCTGCCGCACCACCACCCCGGTGACGAACCAGGCGGCGGCGCCGAGCCCGGCCGCCACCCACAGCCCCGCCGCCAGGGCGAGGCGCAGCGCGAGCGAGCGTGGCGCCCTCATGCCGCGGCCAGCCGGTAGCCTTGGCCGCGCAGCGTCTCGATGAAGCCCTCGCCCAGCTTTCGGCGCAGCCGGCCGACCATGACTTCGAGCGTGTTGCTGTCGCGGTCGAAATCCTGCGCGTAGAGATGCTCGGTGAGTTCCGTCTTGGACACCACCTGGCCGGCATGCAGCGCGAGATAGGCGAGCAGCCGGTATTCCAGCCCGGTCAGCCGGGTTGCCGCGCCATCGACCAGCACCCGCTGCGTCGCGGTATCGACCACCAGCCGGCCGAGGCTGATCTGCGGCTGGCTGCGGCCATGGGCGCGGCGCACCAGCGCCTGCAGCCGGGCGATGAGTTCCGCCATCACGAAGGGCTTGGCGAGGTAGTCATCGGCGCCGGCATTCAGCCCCGCGACCTTGTCCGACCATCCGTCGCGCGCCGTCAGGATCAACACCGGCAGGTCGCGCCCGGCGGCGCGCCACCGCTTGAGCACCGACAGCCCGTCGAGCCGCGGCAGGCCGAGATCGAGCACCGCGGCATCATAGGGTTCCGTCTCGCCGAGAAACTGGCCCTCCTCGCCATCGGCGGCGTGGTCGGCGACGAAGCCGGCTTCGCTCAGCGCCTCCATCACCTGCCGCGCCAGCGCCGCATGGTCCTCGACGACGAGGATGCGCATCAGTTGCGTTCCTGGACCGGCCCGCGGGCGCGCAGCAGGGTGCCGGTTGCGGCATCGAGCTTGAGTTCGAAGACCCGACCGGAGGGCGGCAGGACCTTGAACTCATAGACCCAGCGGCCATTCTCGCGTTCAAGCTCGGTCTCGATGACGCGGCCGATGTAGCGGCGCTCGACCTCGGCCAGCAGGTCGGCCAGCGGGCGGATCTCCCCGGCGGCCAGGGCGGCGCGCGCGCGTTCGTGGTCGCGCCGGTCATCCGCCTGGGCCGGCGCAGCGGCAAGCATCACAAGGGACAGCAGCAACAGGGCTCCGCGCATCGGGACAGGCTCGCAGGCGCAAGCTGAACCGGGGCTGAACGGGCCGCTCAGCCTGGGTTCAGCAGCGGGCACCGAGGATGCGCCGCATTGCGGATGGGCCGCAATGCAGAGACCGAGGTGAAACCCGATGACCCGCATGCTTCCCGCTGGCGCCCTGGCGCTGGCCATCGCCGCCGCCCTGCCGATGGCGCCGGCTTTGGCATCTTCCGATGACAGCCGCCGCGCATCGGCCGAGACCCTCTCGCGCGCCGCTGTCGATGCCGCCGGTGCCGCCGCCGCCGCCCGTGCGGCCGGGTATGGACCGGTACGCAGCGTCGAATGGGAGCGCAATGCCTGGGAGGTCAAGGCGCTCGATGGCGAAGGCCGCCGCGTCGAGTTGCGCGTCGACGCCGCGACGGGCGCCGTCACCCGCCGCGACCGCTGAGCGGGGCCCCGAGGATGGCGACGGATCTCGAGATCCAACCCCATGGCGCGATGACCCGCGCCATCCATTGGGGCGCGGCCTTGCTGGTGCTGTCGGCCTGGGTGGTCGGCACCACGATGGAGGAGTTCCCCCGCGGCGGCGGCCGCGAGGAAGCGGTGCAACTGCATTACAGCCTGGGCGTGCTGGTGCTGGGCCTCACCGCGCTGCGCGTCGCCTGGCGCCTCGTGGCGCCCCTGCCGCCGGCGCCGGGCCCGGCCTGGCAACGGCGGGCGGCGGGCGGGATGCATGCCGCGCTGATCCTGCTGACCATCGGACTGCCGCTGAGCGGGCTGCTCGATCGCTGGGCGCGTGGGCGGCCGGTCTCGGTGTTTGGCGGCATCCCGCTGCCGGCCCCCTTCGCGGTGCCGGGCGACCGGCTGTGGGGCGAGGTGCATGAGGTGTTCGGCAACCTGCTGCTGGTGGCGATCGGGCTGCATGTCGCCGCCGCGCTGTGGCACCACGTCGCGCGGCGCGACGGCACCCTGTCACGCATGCTTCCCATGCTGCAGCGCCAGAGGTTCGTGCCTCCGCCGGCGTGATGGGCTAAAGCCTTGCCGACCCTGGCCATTGCCGCGCGCGTCCTGCCGGCGCGCGCGGCGCTGCATGACTGGATTGACCCGATGCGATCACTGCTGCCTGGTTTCGGTGGGTCCCGCCGCCGCTTCGACAGCCTCTCGGCCCAGGAAATCCTGGCGCTGGCCATTTCCTCCGAGGAGGAAGATGGCCGGATCTATGCCCTGTATGCGAGCCGGCTGCGCGAGACCTACCCCGCCTCGGCCGAGGTGTTCGACGCCATGGCCGAGGAGGAGAGCGACCATCGCCGCCAGCTGATCGACCTCTATCGCGCCCGCTATGGCGACCTGATCCTGCCGATCCGCCGTGAGCACGTCGCGGATTTCTATGCGCGAAAGCCGGTCTGGCTGGTCGAGAACCTCGGCCTCGACCGCATCCGCGAGGAAGCCGGCGCGATGGAGCGCGACGCGCAGGCCTTCTATGCCGCGGCGGCCGCCCGAACGACGGATGCGGAGGTGCGCAAGCTGCTCGGCGACCTCGAAGTGGCCGAGGCGCGGCACGAGATCCGGGCGGACGACCTGATCGCCGACCGGCTGGGTGGTGACGAGGGCGCCGAGGAGGTTACGGCTGCCAAGCGGCAATTCCTGCTGACCTGGGTCCAGCCGGGCCTGGCCGGGCTGATGGATGGCTCGGTCTCGACCCTCGCGCCGATCTTCGCCACCGCCTTCGCGACGCAGGACCCCGCGACGACCTTCCTGGTCGGCCTGTCGGCCTCGCTCGGCGCGGGCATCTCGATGGGCTTCACCGAGGCCGCGCATGACGACGGCAAGCTGTCGGGCCGGGGGGCGCCATGGAAGCGCGGGGTGGCATCAGGGGTGATGACGGCCCTGGGCGGGCTGGGCCATGCGCTGCCCTACCTGATCCCGCATTTCTGGACCGCGACGGTGATCGCGCTGGTCGTGGTGTTCTTCGAATTGTGGGCGATCGTCTGGATCCAGCACCGCTACATGGAGACACCGGTCGGGCGTGCCATGTTCCAGATCCTGCTCGGCGGTGGGCTGGTGCTGGCCACGGGCATCGTGATCGGCGGATCCTGACGGCGCGACGCGTCAGCCCCCCTGCGCGGCGCCTGGCGGGCGGAGCCGGGCTGAGAGCGCCGCCCGCAGGCGCGACGTGGCGATGCGCCCGAGCGACAATGCGCCGTCGAGGCCATCCAGCGTCACATGCGACAGGTTGCGGCCGCGCGATTGCAGGTGCCGGACGCGATCGAGATTGATGAGGACAGAGCGCCCCAGGCGCTGGAACGGCGGGGCCGGCAGCAGCGCCTCGAAATGGCTCAGCGTTCGCAGGATGAGCAGCGCCGGCTGCCCGGCCAGGTGCACGCGGGTGAAGTCGCCATCGGCGCGCAGGGCGGCGATCTCGGCCGGGTCGGCGAGGACGGTGCGGTTCGGCATCCGCAGTTCCACCGTGGCCGCCCACGGCGCGGGCCGGTCCGCCAGCAGCCTGGCGGCGCGATCGAGCGCCGCCGCCAGCCGCTCCGGCAGGACGGGCTTCAGCAGGTAGTCCACCGCCTCCACCGCGAAGGCCTCGACCGCATGCTGGGGATGGGCGGTCACGAACACGACCCGTGGCGCCGGCGACAGCCGTGCGATCACGTCGAAGCCGTTGCCCGCGCCAAGGTCGATATCGAGGAAGGCCAGGTCCGGGCGGCTGGCTTCGATCAGCGTGACGGCCGACCCCAGCGTATCGGCCGTGCCGACCACCTGCACCCCGGCATGGGCCGCGAGCAGGCGCTGCATGGCGCGAACGCCGAGCGGCTCGTCATCCACGATCACGGCACGGAGCAAGGGTCACCTTCCAGCGCCAGGCGGGCCACCACCATGGCGCCCTCCTCGGACAGCGTGAAATCGTGCCGGCCCGGATAGTGCAGGGCAAGCCTGCGGCGGACATTGGCGAGGCCGATCCCGCGCCGGCCGGCCACGCCGCCGCCGCCCGCGAGCGTCCCGGTATTGGCGATGACGATGATGAGCGTCCGGCCTTTGCCGCGGATGTCGATGGTGATGTCGAGGCCTGGTTCGCGCCGGCCATGGGCGATGGCGTTCTCGACGAGTGGCTGCAGCAGGAAGCTGGGGATGCGCCGCGTGGCGACCGCCGGCTCGACCTCCAGGCGCGCGGCAAGGCGCGCGCCGAAGCGGGCCCGCTGCACGCGCAGATAGGCGGCGAGCGCATCCGCCTCGTCGCCCACGGTGGCGACCGTCACGTCGATCCCGTTCAGCGACTGGCGCAGGAAGATCGAGAGGTCGCGCAGCATGGCCACTGCCACGTCCGGATGCTCCGGCACCTCCTCGCCGATGCCGTTCAGGGCATTGAACAGGAAATGCGGGTCGAGCTGCAGGCGAAGGCGCTGGAGTTCGATGCGCAGGGCATTCGCCTCCGCCTGGGCGGCGCGTTCGTGTTCCACCTGCCGCGCCAGTTCGGCCTTCATCCAGAAGCAGATGAGGCTCCAGATGGTGAAGATCAGGAAATAGTGGACGAACGATAAGAGCGCCGCCTCGCTCCAGGACCAGGTGGCGATACCGAGATCGAAGCGGGTCCGGATGAAGGAACCGGCGGCCACGACCACGGCCGCGGCGGCAAGGCTCAGCCCGAGGATCCACGGCAGCGCCGGCAGCGTGATGCGGCCTTCGAAGCGCAGCCGGTCGTGGATTGCATAAAGCGCCGCGGCGAGCAGGAAGATGAGCGGGTCGAGCAGCAGCGAGACGCCAAGGGCCACGCCGGCATTCTCGTAGACGCGCAGGCGGGTCATCACATCGACGAAGGCGAAAAGGCCCCAGCCCGACGCCAGCACGCGCCCGAAGCCGGGCCGCCCCACCCAGGCGGCATCGGCGGTGCTCCGCTGCGCCTGGCCCGACATCGCGCCTCCATCCGAATCCACCGCCTCCGGCGCCGCGAACCGGCACGGCAGGTCAGGCGACCAGGAGCGGCATCCGTTCGCTCCGGCTCACGGATTCCTCTCCAGGCTGTTGCTTTCGCGAAAATCTTCACCCGATCGGGTGATGCCACCTGATCCGGACCTGCTCTAGCCGAGGCGCCTGCCGGCCAGCAAGCCAGGCTGGGCCATCCGGCCCGGCTCACCGAGTTTCCCGCCCCATTCGTCGATTTCGCGCCGACATGCAATCTCAGGTAGAAAATCCGGTGGTAAGAACCCGGCAATCCGGTGCACCAACGCCTTCTGCAGGGGAACGACGATCGTGTTCGAGATCACCACCGCGACCGCGGGCCGCGTCTTTGCCGTCGATACGGCCGCCGCCGACATCGTCGGCTTCGATCCGGCGCGCGACAAACTCGATCTGGGCGAGGTCTCGGTCCACAACTTCATCGTGGTCGACACGCCGGCTGGCGTGGGCTTCATGAACCCGTGGTCGGGCGAGACCATCGTGGTGCAGGGCGTCGGGCTCGGCCAACTGACGATCGACAGTTTCCTGCCGGTCACCAACGACCACCTGCGGCAATGCCTGAGCGGCGCGCTGGCCTGGGAACACGGCATCGCCGCGGCGCCGAACACGGTCTATGCGCGGTCCCATGAATTGGGCCAGATCGACAAGGTCGCCTTCAACCCGGCGACCGATGTGGTGGATTTCCGCTTCTACGGCACGCGCGAGCAGATCTCCCTGACCGACAGCGCCGAAGGCGTGGTCATCGCCAATGCCGGCACCGGCCAGGCGCTGATCCTGCTGGGCGTCGCCAAGTCCGCCTTGTCCGTCGCGAATTTCGTCTTCTATGCGGCCGAGGTCCGTGAGGATCGCGTTCATCTGCAACTCGGCTTCACGATCGTGCCGGACAGCCAGGTGCTGGCGCAGGGCGTGCCGGTCGCCGGCACCACGGCGTGGCCGACCGCCGCCGGCCCTGGGCAGGCGCCCCCCGGGCGCGACCGGCACGACATTCGCCATCGCCTGGCTCTACGACGTCAACACCGTGCTCGACTTCGACCCGGCGGCCGACAGGCTCGATTTCGGCTGGTTCAAGGCAACGGAATTCTCGCTGCGCCGAGGTGTCCGGTTCGACAGTCATCACCATCGAGGGCAACAAGCAGTCCTATACGCTGTCCGGCGTCGGGCTTGGCGAACTCACGATGAGCAACATCGTCGCCCTCGACCCCGGCGCGCGGGCCGAATGGCAGGCGGCGCTCGATGCCGCCCCGGCACCGGCCGCCCTGCCCGGCGTGTCGGTCGGCGACGGCCTGGTGGTCGAAGGCGATGCCGGCACCAAGGAGCATGGTCTTCACCGTCAGCCTTTCGCAGGCTTCGGCCGAGCGCGGTCAGCGTCAGCTACGCGACGCTGAACGGCAGCGCCAGGGCCGGCGAGGACTATCGCCGCGACCGTCGGCACCGTGACCTTCGCCGCCGGCGCGACGACGCAAGACCATCGCCATCCCGGTGCTGGGCGACACGGTCACCGAGCTGAGCGAGATGCTTCACCGTGCTGCTGTCGGCGCCGAGCGGCGCGACGATCCTCGATGGCACCGCGACCGGCACCATCACGGACAATGACATCGACGCCACGCCCGGCACGCTGCCGACGATCTCGATCGCCGACTTCACCACGGCCGAGGGCGATGCGGGCCTCACCCACATGCGCGATCGTGCTGACGCTGTCCAAGGCCTCCAGCGAGGCCGGTCACGGTGCGCTATGCCAGCGAGGACGTCACCGCGACCGGCGGCGTGGACTACGAGGTGCTGAACGGCACCGTCACCTTCGCCCCCGGCGAGACGACGCAGACCATCCACGCCCATGTCTTTGGCGACACCGATATCGAGGCGAAGGAGACCTACCGCATCCGGCTCTCCGCCCCCACCAACGCCGCGATCGCCGATGGCGTCGCGGTGGTGGCCATCACCAATGACGACAAGGCGCCGACGCTGTCGATCGCGGATGCGATCGCTCGCCGAGGGCGATGCGGGCACGACGATGCTGAACCTGACGGTGACGCTGTCCAAGGCGGCCGACCGGGCCGGTGACGGTCGCCTATGCGACGGCGGACGACACGGCGCTCGCGGGGTCGGACTACGTCGCCACCTCCGGCACGCTGACCTTCGCCGCCGGCGAGACCAGCAAGACCATCCAGGTCGCGCATCATCGGCGATACGGCGGTCGAGGCGAATGAGGCCTTCAAGGTCAACCTGACCAGCCCGACCGGCGCGACCATCGCCGATGGCGCGGCCATCGGCGACCATCACCAATGACGATGTCGCGGCGACCGGCGGCGCCGGCATCGAATACGCCGTCACGAGCGATTGGGGCGCGGGCTTCACCGCCACGCATGACGGTCGAGGCCGGCAGCACCGCGCTCAATGGCTGGACGGCGGCATTCGACGCCACCTTCACCATCACCAACATCTGGAATGCGGTGATCGTCAGCCATGTCGGCAACCACTATGTCGTCAGGAACGCAGAGCCTACAACGCCACGGTCGCGGCCGGTGGCGAGACCAGCTTCGGCTTCCAGGCGACATCGGCGGGCAGCACGCCGTCTCGGGCCTGGCGCTGAACGGCGGCGGCCGCGCGACATGCCGACCATCTCCGTCGCCGATGCCTCCGTCATGGAAGGCGACAGCGGCAGCAGCACACCTCGCCTTCGCCGTCACGCTCTCGGCCGCCAGCGGCAGCGCCGGTCACGGTGGCATACGCCACCGCGAACGGCACCGCCATGGCCGGGTCGCGACTACGCGGCGAAGACCGGCACGCTGACCTTCGCCGCCGGCGAGACGTCCAAGGTCGTTCAGGTCGCCGTCACCGGCGACACGGTGGTCGAGGCGAACGAGACGGTGAAGCTCAACCTCTCCGCGGCGTCGGGCGCGACGATCGGCGACGGCGCGGCGATCGGCACCATCGTCAACGACGATGCCGCCACGCCGAAGCTGTCCGTCGGCAATGCCTCGGTCACCGAGGGCGCGAGCGGGACGCCGACCTGCGCCTTCGCCGTGACGCTCTCGGCCGCCAGCAGCGGCCCGTCACGGTCAACTACGCCACGGCGAACGGCACGGCGACGGCGGGGTCCGACTACACGGCGACGGCCGGCTCGCTCGACCTTCGCGGCGGGGGAGACCTCGAAGATCGTGCACGTCGCCGTGACCGGCGACACGCTGGTCGAGGCGAACGAGACGGTGACGCTGACGCTGTCCGCACCGTCCGGCGCGACCATCGCGACGGCCACGGGCACCGGCACCATCACCAATGACGACCTGCCCGGCATCACCATCAAGGATGCCTCGGTGATCGAGGGCGATCCTTCCGGCATCACGGGCTGGTTCAGCACCTCGGGCAACCAGATCGTCGATTCCGCCGGCAACACGGTGCAGATCGCCGGCGTGAACTGGTTCGGCTTCGAGGGCAACAACATGTCCCCGAACGGTCTGTGGACGCGCTCCTACAAGGAGATGATGCAGCAGATGGTGGATGAGGGGTTCAACACCATCCGCCTGCCCTTCTCCATCGGACATGCTGCACGCGACGGGCCAGGCGCTCGGCATCGACTTCAACCAGAACCCGACCTCAAGGGGCTGACGCCGCTGCAGGTGATGGACCGGATCGTCGCCTATGCGGAGGAGATCGGCATCAGGGTCATCCTCGACCATCATCGCAGTTCGGCCGGGGACGGCACATCGGCGAACGGGCTGTGGTACGACGCCGAGCCATTCCGAGGCGGACTGGATTTCCGACTGGCAGATGCTGGCCGAGCGCTATGCCGGCAACACCGCGGTGATCGGCGCCGACCTGCACAACGAACCCTACAACGGCACATGGGGCGGCGGTGGCGCGAATGACTGGGCGGCGGCGGCCGAACGCGCCGGCAATGCGATCGGCGCAGGTCAATCCCAACTGGCTGATCTTCGTCGAGGGTGTCGCGACCTACCAGGGGCGAGAACTACTGGTGGGGCGGCAACCTGATGGGGGTGCGCGACCGGCCGATCGAGCTCGATGTCGCCAACAAGCTGGTCTATTCGGCGCATGACTACCCGAACTCGGTCTATGCGCAGCCCTGGTTCCAGGGGGCGGATTTCCCGGCCAACCTGCCGGCGAAATTCGACCAGATGTGGGGCTACATCTACAAGGAGGGCATCGCGCCGGTCTATATCGGCGAGTTCGGCACCAAGCTGACCGACCCCAAGGATGTCGCCTGGTTCGAGGCGATCACCTCCTATCTGTCGGGCGATCTCGACAACAACGGCACCAACGATCTCGCCAGCGGCGACCGTGGGCGTCAGCTGGACCTACTGGTCGTGGAACCCGAACTCCGGCGACACCGGCGGCATCCTGCAGGATGACTGGCGCACGGTGAACGAGAACAAGATGGCCTATCTGCGGCCCATCGAGTTCGACCTGCCCGACGAGGCGCCGGGCGCGGGCGGCACGCACCGCCTATGCCACCTTCGAGGTGACGCTTTCGGCCGCCGCGGCGACGACGGTGACGGTGGACTACCACACCGCGTCGGGCACGGCCTCGGCGGCGGATTTCACCGCGGCGGCCGGCACGGTGACCTTCGCGGCCGGCGAGACCTCCAAGATCATCAGGATCGCCATCCTCGGCGACACGGTCGATGAGGCGAATGAGGGCTTCAGCGTCATCCTGGGCAACCCGGTGCAGGCGACGATCGCCGACGGCACGGGCCTGGGCACGATCATCGACGACGATCCGACGCGTGGCCGCCGGTCCAGGCCGAATGCTGCTGCAGGGGACCGCGCGCGCCGACACGCTGAGGGCGGGGCCGGCGCCGATACGCTGTCCGGCCTTGGCGGCAGGGATGTCCTGGTGGGCGGTGCTGGCGACGATGTGCTGATCGGCGGCGCCAGCGCCGACCGGCTGACCGGTGGCGCCGGGGCCGACCGTTTCGTCTTCGCCGTGGGCGAGCTCGGCCGTGACACCGATCACCGACTTCAACGCGCTGGATGGCGGGCCGGCGGAAGGCGACAGGATCGTCATCAGCGCACCGGTGGTCGGCGACCTTCGTCTATCGCGGCGCGGCCGCATTCACCGGCGGCGCGGACAACAGCGAGGCGCGCGTGTCGGGCAGCACGGTGCTGATCGACGTGAATGGCGACGGAACTGCCGAAATCGCGGTGACGTTGACCGGGCTGACCAACGCGGCGCAGATCTCGGCGAGCGACTTCCTGTTCGGCTGAATGGTGCCGCGGCGTGAGGCCGCATCGCGCGGGGGGAGATGGTGCGGTCGAGCGGAGCGGGACCGCGCCGGCGCGATGGGTTGGCGGGCGGCATCGCGCGGGAGGAAATGGTGCCCAGGGGCGGAATCGAACCACCGACACTGCGATTTTCAGTCGCATGCTCTACCAACTGAGCTACCTGGGCCCATGAGGTTCCCGTAGGAACCCGGTGAGGCGGCGGGAAATAGCGGAGCCGGCGCCGCCTGTCCAGCCGGCTCAGGCGTCATCCTCGTCATTGTCCTGCATGACCTCGGGCTCGGCCGGGATCGCATAGCCGCCGGTCAGCCAACGGCCGAGATCCACCTGCGCGCAGCGCGGGGAGCAGAAGGGCCGCGACGCGGCCTGCGTCGGCCGGCCGCAGATCGGGCAGCGGGATGCGGGCCGGGCTGCCTGGTCAGTCGCCATGCGGGGCCTCCTCGATCGCCGGCTCGGTGGCGGCCGGGTCGGCGTGCAGCACCAATGCGGCGCCGGCCTCGGCCGCGAAGGCATCCAGCGCGCCGGGCAAGCCCTCCAGGGCGGCGATGACCGCCGGCGTCGCCCGCAGCGCGAATCGCTTGCCGGGCCGTGCCGCCGCATCGCGCGCCGCCTGGCGCAGCGCCGCGAGCCCGCGCGTCAGGGCCGAGACCGGCCGGCCCAGCACCTCATGGAGCGGCGGGTGCACCCGGTCGCGCACGATCTCGGCCAGGCCCAGATGGGTGAAGCCGAGCAGCCTGGCGTGGCCGTCGGCGGCCAGCGCCTCGCGCAGCGGCTCGGCCAGCGCTTCGCGCCGCTTCGGCGACAGGCCGGCGAAATCCACCATGATCGCCCCGCCCAGGTTGCGGGCGCGGATCTGCCGCGCAAGTTCCGGCAGCGCATCCCGGTTCAGTGCCACCACGCCCATGTGCGCCCCGTGCACCGGCCGCACTGCCCGCATCCATGTCGATCGCCGTCAGCGCCGGGGTGGGGTGGATCAACAGCCGGCCGCCACCGGGCAAGGGGGCCTCGCTGCCGGCCAGGATGTCGAATTCGGCCTCGATCGCGTCGTCGAAGGCCGGGGCGGGCACCAGGCGCGCCCGGCCGCCCAGCACGCCGCGCAGCCGCGCCAACAGCGCGGCGCTGTCCAGCAGGATCTCGGCCTGGGGGAAGCGCGCGGCAAGCCGCTCCACCGCCAGCGGGCCGCGGGCGACCAGGGTGGGTGCGGCCGGCGGGGCGGCGGCGACAAGCGCCGCCTCGGCGGTGCTGAGGCGGGCGGAAACGCGCGGCCCCTTGCCACCCTGCGCCGCGCGGATGACGCGGAGCGGCAGGATCATGCCCTCATGCACGGCGGCGGCGATCGGCCGGCGCGCCTCGCCGGCCTCGCTTTCCGGCAGGAAGCCGGTGGCACCGCCGGCGAGCGCGATGAAGGCCCCGGCCATGGCGGGGGCCACGGCCGAGACGCGGCCGCGATGCAGGTCGCCCACCCCATCCGGGCGGCCTGGCCGCTCGACCCAGGCCTCGGTCAGCACGCCGCCTTGCAGCAGCGCGGTGCGCAATTCACCCGGCGATGCGCTGACGAGGATGGTCGCGCCACCCCGCGCGCGCGCCGCTACGGCCGCAGCCATCCGATGCCGCGCAGCAGCTGCGCCGTCTCGAACAGCGGCAGGCCGACCACGTTGGAGTGGCTGCCCGACAGGAAGCGGATGAACGCCTCCGCACGGCCCTGGATGGCATAGCCGCCGGCCTTGCCGCGCCATTCCCCGCCGGCCAGGTAGTCGTCCATCTGCTGCTCGGTCAGCCGCTGGAAGGTCACGGCGCTTTCGACCACGCGCTGCAGCCGACGCCCATCGGGCAGCGCGAGCACCACCGCCGTCGTCACCTTGTGCCGGCGGCCCGACAGCATGGCCAGGCACTCCTGCGCCTGCGCTTCGTTCTCCGCCTTGGGCAGGATGCGCCGGCCCACGCCGACCACCGTATCGGCGGCGAGCACCAGCGCGTCCGGCGCGCGCGCCGAGGCGGCCTCGGCCTTGCCAAGCGCCAGGCGCACCGCGTGAGGGCGCGGCGATCTCGCGCTTCAGTGGCGTCTCGTCGATGTCGGTGGCGATCACCTGCGCCGGCACGATGCCGAGGCGGGCCAGAAGGTCGAGGCGCCGCGGGCTGGCGCTCGCCAGCACCAGCGGCAGGCGCGTATCGGGCATGGTCAGCGTTGCTTGAAGTGGCCCCGGCGTCGGCCGGTCACTTGAATCGGAACGTGATACGGCCCTTGGTCAGGTCGTAGGGCGTCATCTCGACGTTCACGCGGTCGCCGGCGAGCACGCGGATGCGGTTCTTGCGCATTTTTCCGGAGGTGTGCGCGAGGACCATGTGTTCGTTGTCCAGCTTGACGCGGAACATCGCATTCGGGAGGAGTTCAACGACCTGGCCGCTGAACTCAATCATATCTTCCTTCGACATCGGGCCTCGTGATCGGCGCGGCAAGCGCGCAAGGGTGAACGCGGCACGCCGTCGCGCCGCCGGAAATCGGCGGGAAAATGGTCCGCGAACCCCGCCGGGTCAAGTTTGGTGTCAGCCGCCCAGGCGCAAGGCCACGCTGCGGGCATGCGCGGTGAGCCCTTCCGCCTCCGCCAGCGCCACCGCGGCGGGGCCGACCGCGGCCAGGGCGGCCTCATTCGCCTCGACCCAGGTGGTGCGCTTGAGGAAGTCGAACACCGAAAGGCCCGAGGCGAAACGGGCCGTGCGCCCGGTCGGCAGCACATGGTTCGGGCCGGCCACGTAGTCGCCGATGGCCTCGGGGCAGAAGCGGCCGAGGAAGGCCGCACCGGCATGGCGCACCTGCGCGAGCAGCGCCCGGGGGTCGGCCACCATCAGTTGCAGGTGTTCCGGCGCCAGCCGGTTGGTCAGCGCCGCGGCCTCGGCAAGGTCCCGCACCACGATCACCGCGCCGTGGCGCGCCCAGGATTCGCCGGCGATCGCCGCACGCGGCAGGTGCCGCAACTCGGCCGCGACAGCAACGGCCACCGCCTCGGCCAGCGCGGCATCCGGGGTGATCAGGATGGATTGCGCGCTCTCGTCATGTTCGGCCTGGGCCAGCAGGTCCACCGCGACATGGCGCGGATCATTGGCGGCATCCGCGATCACCACGACCTCGGACGGCCCGGCGATGGAATCGATGCCGACGCGCCCGAACACCTGGCGCTTGGCCTCGGCGACGTAGGCATTGCCGGGCCCGACGATGCGGTCCACCGCGCCGATGCTCGCCGTGCCCCAGGCCATCGCCGCCACCGCCTGGGCGCCGCCGATGCGGAAGATCTCGGTCACGCCCGCTCGTTTCGCGGCGGCCAGAACCAGCGGGTTCAGGGCGCCATCCGGCGTCGGCACGCACATCGCGATGCGCGGCACGCCCGCGGCACGGGCCGGCAGCGCGTTCATCAGCACCGAGGACGGATAGGCCGCCTTGCCACCGGGGACATAGATGCCCACCGCATCGATGGCGCCCCAGCGCATCCCGAGGGTCAGGCCGGCGCTGTCCTGCATTTCCAGGTCGCCCGGCAATTGCGCGCGGTGGAAGGCCTCGATGCGTTCGGCGGCGAGGTTGAGCGCCTCGCGCAGGTCGGGGCGGATGGACGCGTCGGCGGCCTCGATCTCCTCCGGCGTCACGCGCAGCGCGCCGGCGCCGGCCGGAGCCCAGCGGTCGAAACGCGCCGTGAGGTCGACCAGCGCAGCATCGCCACCTGCGCGCACCGCGGCGATGATCCCGGCCACCGCGGCATCGACGCGATTGGTGGTTTCGCGCGCTTCGTCGAGCAGGGCGGCGAAGGCGGGTTCGAACGTGTCGTCGGAGGTGTTCAGGCGCTTCATGGGCAAAGGTCGGGGGAGAGAACTCCCCCGATCCCCCTCCTTTTTCTCACGGTTGGAGACGGACAGCCGCAGGCGGCGCCAATCGACAGAAAAAGGGCGGGGGTTTGGGGGAGGTTCCCCTCCCCCAACCTTCCTTCGGTGCTCACCGCGCGTCCCGCCCCGCCAGCGCCGCGCGGAACCGCGCGATCCAGGCGCCGATCGCCTCCGGCCGCGTCTTCAACGCCGTGCGGTTGACGATGAGGCGGGAGGTGACATGCGCGATCACCTCGCTCTCGCGCAGCCCGTTCGCCTTCAGCGTCGATCCGGTCTGCACCAGGTCCACGATCAGCCGCGACAAGCCCATGGCCGGTGCCAGTTCCATCGCGCCGTTGAGGTGGACGATTTCCGCCTGCACGCCGCGCGCGGCGAAATGGCGCTGGGCGATATTGGGGTATTTCGTCGCGACCGTGATGCGCGACCAGCGGGACGGGTCGTCGGCCTGGGTAACGATCGGCTCGGCGATGGAGACGCGACAGCGGCCGATGCCGAGGTCGAGCGGCGCGTAGATCTCCGGATAGTCGAATTCCATCAGCACATCGGCACCGCAGATGCCGATCTGCGCCGCGCCATGCGCGACGAAGGTCGCGACGTCGAAGGACCGCACGCGGATCACGTCCAGTGCCGGGTCCTCGGTCGGGAAGCGCAGGCGGCGGCTGCTCTCATCCGCGAAGTCGGCGGCCGGGACGATGCCCGCGCGCGTCAGCAGCGGGCCGAGTTCGGACAGGATGCGCCCCTTCGGCAGGGCGAGCACGATCGGGCCGGCATCCTCGGGCGTCGCCGGGGTCAGCGCGGAGGGGGTGGGGTGGTCCATGGCTGAGCCTATCGCCGGCCGGGCAGGGGGGGTGTCATCGCGATTCGGTGTCAGCCCGGCAAACGTTCGATGTCGGCACCGACCGCGGCGAGCTTCGCCTCGACATGCTCATAGCCGCGGTCGAGGTGATAGACGCGGTTGACGATGGTCTCGCCCTGCGCCGCGAGGCCGGCGAGGATCAGCGAGACCGAGGCGCGCAGGTCGGTCGCCATGACCGGAGCGCCGGACAGCCGCGGCACGCCGCGCACGATGGCCGAGGCGCCGTGGAAATTGATGCGCGCGCCCATGCGGGTCAGTTCCGGCACGTGCATGAAGCGGTTCTCGAAGATCGTCTCGGTGATCATCGACGCGCCCTCGGCCACGCACATCAGCGCCATGAACTGCGCCTGCATGTCGGTGGCGAAGCCGGGGAACGGCTCGGTCATCACGTCGATGCCGCGCAGGCCGTTCAGGCGCGACGACCTTCAGCCCGCCATCGACCTCCGCGACATCGACGCCGGCATCGCGCAGGGTGCGGACCACGGCGCCGAGGTGTTCGAGCCGCGCGCCGCCCAGCAGCACGCTGCCCGCCGGTGATGGCGGCGGCGCAGGCATAGGTGCCGGCCTCGATGCGGTCGGGGATGATGGGGTGAACGGCGGCGCCGCAGCGCACCGACGCCCTCGACGACCAGCCGGTCGGTGCCGAGCCCCTCGATCCGCGCGCCCATCGCATCAGGCAGGCGGCGAGGTCGGTGATCTCCGGCTCGCGCGCGGCGTTGACGATCTCGGAGGTGCCTTTCGCCAGGGTCGCGGCCATCAGCATGTTCTCGGTGGCACCCACCGAGACCTGCGGGAAGATGATGCGCGCGCCCTTGAGGCCGCCCGGCGCGCGGGCCTCGATATAGCCGGCGGTCGATGCTCGATCTCGGCGCCCATCTGCTCCAGCGCCTTGAGGTGCAGGTCGACCGGCCGGGTGCCGATGGCGCAGCCGCCGGGCAGCGAGACGCGCGCCTGGCCGAAGCGGGCCACCAGCGGGCCGAGCACCAGCACCGAGGCGCGCATCTTGCGTACCAGGTCGTAGGGCGCTTCGAGGTTCGTCGCGGCGCCTGACATGGTGATGGTGCGCGCGGCCATGTCGCGTTCCACCGACAGTCCGTGCTGCGCGAGCAGGCCAGCCATGGTGACGACATCGGCGAGGTCGGGGCGCGTTGGTCAGCGTCAGCGGCCCGTCGGTCAGCAGCGCGGTCGCCATCAGCGGCAGGGCGGCGTTCTTCGCGCCGGAGATCGGGATGGTGCCGGACAGCGCGCGGCCGCCGCGGATACGGATGCGGTCCATTCTAGAATTCCATCCTACAGGCGCGGCAGGGCGACGCCGCGCTGGCCCATGTATTTGCCGCGCCGGTCGGCGTAGCTGACCTCGGGCGGCGCGGCACCCTGCAGGAACAGGAACTGGCACACGCCCTCATTGGCATAGACCTTGGCCGGCAGCGGCGTGGTGTTGCTGATCTCGATGGTCACCTGGCCTTCCCATTCGGGTTCCAGCGGCGTGACGTTCACGATCAGGCCGCAGCGGGCATAGGTGGACTTGCCGAGGCAGATCACCAGCACGTCGCGCGGGATGCGGAAATACTCGACCGTGTGGGTCAGCACGAAGGAATTGGGCGGGATGATGCAGACCGGACCCCGCCGCGTGACGAAGCCGTCCTCGTTGAAGGATTTCGGGTCGACCAGCGCGTTGTCGACATTGGTGAAGATCTTGAACTCGTCGGCGGCCCGCGCGTCGTAGCCATAGGAGGACAGGCCGTAGGAGATGACGCCCTCGCGGTGCTGGGCCTCGACGAAGGGTTCGATCATGCCGTGTTCGGCCGCCATGCGGCGGATCCAGCTGTCGGGCATGATGGGCATGGGTTGTCGCCTGGACTGCGGTGGGTCGCGCCGTGGAGGGGCGGGGCCGCTGGCGGCGCGGCCCCCGGTGGCCCCGGGGGCGTCCGATTACCCCATGGGCTTTTCGTCGGCAACCTCGGCGGGGCCGGGGGCCTGCTCAGCGGCCGGTTCGCGCGCGCGCGCCTGGGCCTTGCGGCGCTTGAGGTTCTCCCGCAGGGCGGCGGCGAGCCGCTCGGCCCGGTCCTCCGCCTGGCGCGGCGGGGCCGGGCGGGGCGGCGTCGCGCGTTGTTCGGTCATGGGCGGAGGATGACGGCGTTGCGGCCATTCCGGCAAGTTCGTCGCTGATCGGGTTGTGAATATGCTGCGGAATACAACATATGCGAGTATGTCAGGATAAATGATCGACCATGGCGCGCATCGCGTGGCGAATGCCGAGGAGTGCAGCATGATTGACGGGCGTCTGATGCCGCCCCGTGCCCGGCATTGGGCCGAGGTGGCGCCATGGTCCGAGGACCCGGCTCTGACGGGCCTGCTGCCGATCGGGCGGGTTGTGACCATCGAGGGCGAACGCCCGGCCGATGAGATCGAGGCCGGCGATGTCGTCATCGTCCTGGCGCGTGCCGGATACATCCCCGTGCAGCGCACGGTCGAGACCATTGTTGATCTGGCGCGTCGCCCCGATGCCGCGCCGATCCTGATCGCCGAGGCCGCCTTCGACCGGTTCTCGCCCAGCCGGCCAACGGTCGTGGCGCCGCATTGCCTGATCGGCATCGACCAGTGGCTGGTGCCGGCCGCGGCCCTGGTGAATGGCCGCAGCGTGCGGCGGCTGCGGGCGGCCGGCACCATCCGCTACCTGCAGTTCGAGATGGGGCACCACGAGTTGCTGGTGGCGGACGGGCTGCGTGTCGCGAGCCTCCGTCGTGGCGCGCATCCGTGTCGGGCGCTGCTGGTGGAAGGCGTTGAACTCGAGGCAAGGCGGGCGCGGTTTGCCGAACGCGTCCCCGGCCTGGCGGCCAGGGGCCTCGTGCCGCCCGCCGGCGGCCCGGAGGGGTGGTGCGCCGCGGGCACGACCCTGTGGAACGGGGTTGCGCGAGCAGGCCCATCCGCCTAGAGAGGGCGCCGCCTGACGGCACGGCGCTGTTGTAGCTCAGTGGTAGAGCACTCCCTTGGTAAGGGAGAGGTCGAGAGTTCAATCCTCTCCAACAGCACCACCTCCTTCCCCGATCTCAGCAAGATGGACGGCCGGGGTGAATGCCCCCGGTGGCACGCGGCCTGCGCGGCCCATGTCCTCGCCATCCTTCGGTCCCCGGTCATTGAGCCCCGTCCCGGGCCTCCCGCGACCCCGTCCATCGCTCGGGTCGGCATCAGTGCGTCTCGATTGCGCCGCCTTGGGCCGGGTCAAGCGGCCGGGCAGGGTGGGCGCAGCCGCTAGGGAAGGTGGTTGGGCCGACCTTGCGGGCAACGACCAAGGCTCGGCGCATTGGCGTCTCCACGGACTGATCGGCGCGCGCGGTCGCTTCATGCGAGCGGGGGGGCAAGTGCCTTGGCACGCGCCGTCGCGTCCCGGGCACACGCGACGGGGCCCGAAATCATGGCGCGATGGGTGGCGGCGTCGGTCAATCCCGGCCTGCCTGGCGCAATGCGAAAACGCGCAGCGTGCTGGCCAGCGGCGCCCCCTGCGCGGCGCGCGCCGCGTCCAGTTCGGCCACGAGCGCCGCCAGGGAAACGGCGCGGGCGCGAGCGACGCCCTCCAGCGCAGCCCAGAACTCGGGCTCCAGCGCGACCGAGGTGCGGTGTCCCGCGAGGCTGAAGGATCGCTTGGCCAGATGCGGCCTCACCCGCCACCCTCCAGCGTGCCGCCGGGCCGCAGCATGTCCTCGGGTCTCACCCACCGATCGAAATCCGCCGCCGTCACATGGCCAAGCCGGATGGCGGCATCCTTCAGCGTCAGGTCCTCGGCCAGCGCCAGCTTGGCGATCTGCACGGCGCGGTCGTAGCCGATGCGCGGGTTGAGCGCGGTGACCAGCATCAGCGACTTCGCCATCTGGTCGGCGATCCGGGCCAGGTTCGGCTCCAGCTTCGCGACCATGTGCGTGGCGAAGGACGCCGCGGCATCGCCGAGCAGCGTCGTGCTTTCCAGCACCGACTGGATGATCACGGGCTTGAAGACATTCAGTTCCAGATGCCCCTGCGCGGCGGCGAAGGTGACGGTGGTCTGGTTGCCCATGACGCGCGCGGCGACCATGGTCAGCGCCTCGGACTGCGTGGGGTTGGTCTTGCCGGGCATGATGGAGGAGGACAGGCCATCGGCCGGTATCACCAATTCGCCGATGCCCGCCCGCGGTCCCGACCCCAGCAGGCGGATGTCATTGGCCATCTTGGTCAGGGACACGGCGACGGTGTTCAGCGCGCCGTGCAGTTCCACGAAGGCATCATGCGCCGCCATGCCCTCGGATTTGTCGGGATTGGGGGCGAAGGCTTCCCCCGTCCGTTCCGCGACGATGGCGCAGAATGTCGCGGCGAAATCCGGATGGGTGTTCAGCCCTGTCCCGGCCGCGGTGCCGCCCTGCGGCAGCAGCAGCAGGCGCGGGATGGTGTCGCAGACGCGGGCGATGCCGTTCTGCACCTGGCGTGCCCAGGTGGCGAATTCCCCGCCCAGCGTGACCGGCACGGCATCCATCATGTGGGTGCGGCCGAGTTTCACGATCCCCCCAAACGCCTCGGCCTTCGCGGTCAGTTCGGCATGCAGCGCGGCGAGGCCCGGCAGCAGCCGGTGCCGCACGGCCTGCACCGCGGCCAGGTGCATGACGGTGGGGAAGCTGTCGTTGGAGGACTGGCCGCGATTGACGTGGTCGTTCGGATGGACCGGCCTGCGGCTGCCCAGCGGCTCGCCCAGCATTTCATTGGCGCGGTTCGAGATCACCTCATTCGCGTTCATGTTGGTCTGGGTGCCGGAGCCGGTCTGCCACACGGGCAACGGGAAATCGGCATCCCGCGCGCCCGATTCGACCTCCGCCGCCGCGGCCTTGATCGGTTCGGCAATGGCTTCGGGCAGTTCGCCGAGGCGACGATTGGCCTCGGCCGAGGCCCATTTCTGCAACCCCGTGGCGCGGATCACGCCGGGGTCGAGCCGCGCATCCCCGATGCGGAACAGCGCCCGGGCGCGCTCGGTCTGCGGGCCCCAGTAGCGGTCGGCCGGGATGTCGATGGTGCCGAGCGAATCGGTTTCCGTGCGCGTCTTTGCCATGCCGTTTCTCCAGGGTGGAATTTGGCGCCCGGCCTGCCCGGCGCAACGCTATCCTGACGCTATCGAATCGAGATCGGGGAGGGGGCGATGGCCTACAGGATCGAGGAGATCGAAGGCATCGGGAAGGTCCATGGCGACAAGTTGCGGGCGGCCGGGGTGAAGGACACCGAGGCGCTGCTCGGCAGGTGCGGCACGCCGAAGGACCGCGCCGCGCTGGCCGCGGCGACCGGCATTTCCGATACGCTGGTGCTGAAATTTGCCAATCGCGCCGACCTGATGCGGGTGAAGGGCGTCGGCGAGGAATATGCCGACCTGCTGGAAGCCGCCGGCGTGGACACCGTGCCGGAACTGGCGCAGCGCAACGCGGCGAACCTTCACAAGGCGATGGAGACGCTGAACACCGCGAAGAGGCTCGTGCGCCAGGTGCCAAGCCTCAAATCCGTCGAGGAATGGATTGTCGCGGCCAAGGCGATGCCGCGCATGCTGCACTACTGACGATCGGTGCCGCTGGCGTTCAGTCCCGCGCGCCGTAGGTCGAAATCTCGATCAGGCTGCCATCCGGATCGCGGCAATAGACCGAGGTGATCGGCCCGAGCGCGCCGGCCTTGGCGACCGGGCCGAGTTCCACGGTCACGCCGCATTCCGCGAGATGGGCGATGATCTGCTCCGCATCGACGGTGACGATGAAGCAAAGGTCGGCGGTGCCGGGCACGCCGCCGCCGGCGCCGGTCCACCATTCCTGCTGGGTGGCCTCGACCGGGCGGAGATTGATCTTCTGCCCGCCGAATTTCAGCGCGGTGCGGTTCTGCTCGCCGAATTCCTCGACATCCATGCCCAGCACGCGCTGGTACCAGGATGCGGAAATGGTCACGTCGCGGCAGGTGACGACCAGGTGGTCAAGGCGATCGACGGCGAAGCGCATGTCGTGTCCTGGAGCAAGGGCGGCCCGCGCCCTGTACAGGCCATGGCGCGCCCTGTCACCCGCGGTCAGTCCCGGTCCCACCGCCCGGGCCGGTATCGCCAGCGGTCGCCGTCCCGGTCCCAGCGCGGCTGGGCGTAGTGGCGGCCGCGCCGGCCGCGGACCCAATGGCCCTCCTGCCAGACGTAGCGGCGGCCGTCCCACCGATAATGCCCCTCCGCCCAGACATGGCCGCGCCGTGGCGGCGGCATGGGTCGCGCCTGCACCGGCGGCGGCGGCGGGCCGATCTGCAGGGTGATGCTCTGCGCCTGTGCCGGCCCGGGCGGGGCAAGCCCGGCCGCGGCGAGGGCGGGAAGGATGGCAAACAGGCCTCGGCGGGTGGTCATGGCGTTTCTCCTTCAGGGGCGAGCGCCCGTCCCTGCCGGCACCGCCCCCGCAGGGGGCGTCGCGAGGGCGGTGGTGCCGCGACGGGTAACGCCAACTCCGGCCCTGGGTTGCCTCACCCGCGGCGGCGCGCGGTGACCTCGATCTCGATCTTCATCGCATCGGTCTGCAGGCCGGCATGGATCAGCGTCGAGGCTGGCCGGGCGGTGCCGAGGTACTTCTTCAGCACCGGCCAGCAGGGCTCCCAATCAGCGCGGTCGGGCACGATGAACAGCACGCGGACCACGTCGTCGAGGCTCGCCCCCGCCTGCGCCAGCGCCGCGGCGATGTTGCGGAAGGCCTGGTCGCATTGCGCGACGACATCCGCGGCGATGGTCATGGTGGCGTAGTCGTAGCCGGTGGTGCCGGAGACCCAGATGTCGTCGCCGATGACGACGGCGCGGGAATAGCCGATCTCCTCCTCGAACTTCGAGCCGGAGGAGATGTGGCGACGGTCTGTCATGGGGGTGGTCCTTCGATCGGGTCGGAGTTTCGCGCCGCTGCGGTGTGAACCTCAGCGAGTTCGCGGCGCAACTTTTCCCTTCGGATCTCGGCCCCGAGCCGATCTTCCTCGCTGAGGAGCCGCGCCGCCTCTTGGACAACACTCATATTGAAACCGGCCACGGCAGCGACGAACACGCAGAAGAAAAACATGCAGATGGCGACGAGGCCTCGACCGAGCATCAGACTGCCGGTTGCCAGGAGCAGGAATGCCGTCAGCACGAGCCCATTGAGGATCAATGCCGTCCGACGCGTGCGATCTGGCACGACAGTCAGGCAGTGACAGGGCCGCCGCAACGCTCGGGGCGATGGATGCGGTCGGTCGAGGCTGGGAACTTCGCGAGTTTGTCCGCCGGACGGATCGGGCGCGGCACCAGGTTGCCGCCGCAATTCGGGCAAAGGCTGCCGGGCAGCTTCGTGCGCGCACAGTCCACGCACCAGGTGCATTCGAAGGAACAGATCAGCGCGTCGCGACTGTCCGGGCGGCAGGTCCCGGCCGCAGCATTCGCAGTTGGGGCGGAGTGCGAGCATGGGCCGGGGCCTCCTGTCAGGGTGGGGCGACGACGCGGGCCACCAGCCGCCGGACGATCGGCAGCACGACCAGCACGGTCGGGAAGGCGATCATCCAGGAGGTCAGCCAGGCGATCGGCCAGCGCAGCAGGGCCTCGCGGGTCGCGCCGAGCGCCAGGACCGTGGATATTCCCGAGATGATGATCGTCATGACGCCGCTGAGGACCAGGCCCGTCACCGGCAGGGTGTAGCGCGCCGGCAGGCGCCGATCGACCGTGGCGCTCACTCCAGCCCCTCGTAGAAATCGTTGCCCTTGTCATCGACGACGATGAAGGCCGGGAAGTCCTCGACCTCGATCTTCCACACCGCTTCCATGCCGAGCTCGGGGTATTCCAGCACCTCGACCTTGCGGATGCAGTCCTGCGCCAGCCGCGCCGCCGGGCCGCCGACCGAACCGAGGTAGAAGCCGCCGTATTTCTTGCAGGCATTGAGCACCTGCTTCGACCGGTTGCCCTTGGCCAGCATCACCAGCGACCCGCCATGCGGCCTGGAAGACTTCGACGTAGCTGTCCATCCGCCCCGCCGTGGTCGGGCCGAAGGAGCCGGTGGCGAAGCCCTCGGGCGTCTTGGCCGGGCCGGCGTAATAGACCGGGTGGTCCTTGATGTATTGCGGCAGGCCCTGGCCGGCGTCGATGCGTTCCTGCAGCTTGGCATGGGCGATGTCGCGGGCGACCACGATGGTGCCGGTCAGCGAGACGCGGGTCTTGACCGGGTGCTTCGACAGTTCCGCGCGGATCTCGTCCATCGGGCGGTTGAGGTCGATCTTGCACCACCTCGCCGCCGAGGATGTCCTCGGTGTGCTCGGGCAGGTAGTGCGCCGGCTCGTGCTCCAGTTCCTCCAGGAACACGCCCTCGGGGGTGATCTTCGCCTTGATCTGGCGGTCGGCGGAGCACGACACGCCGATGCCGATCGGCAGCGAGGCGCCATGGCGCGCCAGCCGGATCACCCGCACGTCATGGCAGAAATACTTGCCGCCGAACTGCGCGCCGATGCCGAGGTTCTGCGTCAGCTTGTGGATCTCGGCCTCAAGCTCGGTGTCGCGGATGGCGTGGCCGGAGGTGTCGCCCTTGGTCGGCAGCGCATCGAGCCACTTGGTCGAGCCGAGCTTCACCGTCTTGAGGTTCATCTCCGCCGAGGTGCCGCCGATCACGATGGACAGGTGATAGGGCGGGCAGGCCGAGGTGCCGAGCGTCTTGATCTTCTCCTCGAGGAAGGCGAGCAGCTTCGGCTTGTTCAGCACCGCGCGGGTCTGCTGGTACAGGAAGGTCTTGTTGGCCGACCCGCCGCCCTTGAGGATGAACATCAGGTGCATCTCATCGGCGTGGTGCTCGCCGGGCTGCGCCATGATGGAGAATTCGACCGGCAGGTTGTTGCCGGTGTTGCTCTCCTCGAACATGGAGATCGGCGCCATCATCGAATAGCGCAGGTTGGTCTCGGTGTAGGTGCGGGCGACGCCGAAGGACAGCGCCTCCTCCTCGTCGCCCTCGACCCAGACGCGCTGGCCCTTCTTGCCGAAGACGATGGCGGTGCCGGTGTCCTGGCACATCGGCAGCACGCCGCCGGCGGCGATGTTGGCGTTCTTCAGCAGGTCGAGCGCGACGAAGCGGTCATTCGCGCGACGCCTCCGGGTCCTTGAGGATGTTGGCGAGCTGCTGGAGATGCGCCGGGCGCAGCAGGTGCGAGACCTCATGGCAGGCGCGGAAGGCGAGTTCCGTCAGCGTCTCGGGCTTCACCTTCAGGACGCGGCTTGCCCTCGACCTCGATGGTCGAGACGCCGCCGATGTCGAGCCTGCGATAGGGGGTGGTGTCCTCGCCGAGCGGGAACATCGTGCTGAAGCGGAAGCCATCGGGGCGGGCGGGATGGTCGAGCGGCATGCGTGAATTCCACCTTGAACGCGACGGAGGCATAGCGCAGTGCCGCCGCCGCGTCAGCCTGTCTTGCGGGGGGTCAGGGCCGCTGCAAGGATGCAACGATGCAACGCGCGCGCCATCTCGACCTCCCGAACGCCCATCCGGGCCACACGGCCCATTTCACGGATTACCGGGCGGCGGAGGTCGGGCGGGTCGCCATCTCCCCCGACGGGCCGGTGGAAGCGGGCAGCTTCGCCAGCCACACCCTGGTCTTCACGGCCGGGCGCTTCGGCGTGGACGATACCGGGAGCCTCCGGATCTGCACCCGCCAGGTCAGCGACAACGGCCGGCCGCAATTCACCGACCCCAAGGCGCCGAACTATGTGACGGCCGAGGCCTCCAACGGCGCGCGGCTGGTGCTCGACTACAACCCCAAGCTCGCGATGCGGCCCTGGTCGCGCACGCTGACGGTGACGGTCGCGCGCGGCTTCCTCTCGCCGGGGGACACCATCACGATCCGCATGGGCGACACGCGCGGCGGCTCGCCGGGGATGCGCATGCAGACCTATTGCGAGGCGCGCTTCCACTACCTCGTCCTCGCCGACGTCTTCGCCACCTGCAACTGGGCGCTGCTGCCCGAGCAGCCCGGATTTCCCATCGTGCCCGGCCCGCCCGCGCGCCGCCTGGCGATCCTGCCGACGCGCCGCGCGCCCGGTGAGCCCTTCGCCCTGCTGCTGCGCGCCGACGACCGCTGGGGCAACCCTGCCGCGCTGCCCGCCGGCACGCATCGCCTGCGCGCCAGCGCGCCGGTGGCGGGCCTGCCCGAGACCTTCGAATGGCCCGCGGGCGCCCGCGCGCACCGCGTCGAGGGCCTCACCGCCGCCGCCTGCGACGCGCTGACCATCATCTGGGACGACACGGCCTCGAACCCGATGCGCGTCGCGGATGGTGCGCTCACGCCCTATTGGGCCGACCTGCACGGGCAGTCGGGCGAGACGGTCGGCACCGGTTCGATCGACGCGCTGGCGTCCTATGCGCGCGACCTCGCGGGCGTGGACGCCATCTGCCACCAGGGCAACGACTTCCAGATCACGCCGGAGGGCTGGGCCGACTTCAACCGCGCCTTCGATGCCTTCGACCAGGCCGGGCGCTTCGTCTTCCTGCCGGGCTACGAATGGTCGGGCAACACCGCCCTCGGCGGCGACCGCAACGTCATATTCCCCGAGGCCGGGCGCACCATCCGCCGGTCCTGCCACGCGCTGATCGAGGCGCTGGCCGACGAGCGCACCGACGCGCTCGACGCGCGGGCCTTGCACGCCGCGCTGCGCGCCGAGGGTGCGCCGGTGTTCTGCATCCCGCATGTCGGCGGCCGCTTCGCCAATCTGCATTACGCGCACGACAAGGCGCTGGAGCGTTCGGTCGAGGTGCATTCCGACTGGGGCACCTTCGACTGGCTGTTCGACGATGCGCTGGCGGTCGGCGGCCGCGTCGGCATCGTGGCGGGGTCGGATGGGCATAAGGGGCGGCAGGGCGCGTCCCATCCCGGCGCCTCGCAGTTCGGCTCCTATGGCGGGCTGACCTGCCTGCTGGCGCAAGACCTCTCGCGCGCCGGGGTGTTCGAGGCGCTGCGCCGGCGCCACCACTACGCCACCACCAATGCGGCGAGGGTCCATGCGGCTGTCGCGGTCAGCCTCGCCCAGCCCGCGGCGCTGCACATCGACGACCCCGCCCTTGGCGGCGCGCCGGACGGGCACACCGCCGAGGCCATGATGGGCGACATCCTGGCCGGCGTCGCCGACGACCACGCCGACTTCACCGCCGAGATCATGGCCGGCGCGCCGATCGAGCGGATCGAATTGCGCAACGGTCGCGAACTGGTCGAGGTGATCCGTCCCGATGCGCCCCGCGGCCTGCGGCTGCGCGTGGTCTGGGAAGGCAGCGAATATCGCGGCCGCGGGCGGGAGACCTCCTGGGTCGGCGAGATCGGCCTGGGCGGCGGCACGACCTGGGGGGCGGTGCGCGCGATCAACCGCTTCAACCTCGACCACCGCTTCGAGGCGGATGCCACCACGCTGCGCTTCCAGGGCGTGACGACAGGCGGCTTCCAGGCGATGGAGGCGACGGTCTCGGACCTTGACGGCACGCTGCGCATCGAGACCGGCCTGGTGAAGGCCGAACTGCCGCTGCGCGACCTGCTCGCGGGTGAGCAGCGCTGGGACGCAGGCGGCCTCGGCCGCGGCATGCGAGCCTTCCTGCTGCCCGATACGGCGCCGACCGCGATGCGCATCTCGCGCCGCGTTGCGCTGCGGCGGGGCGACAACGCCCTGTTTCTCCGTGCCACCTTCGAGGATGGGAGCGTGCTGTGGACCAGCCCCGTATACCTGCTGCGCTGACCCGCCGGGCGGCGCTCGCCGCCGGCCTCGCCCTGCCCGCCGCCGGCGCGGGCGCAGGCGGCCCCTGGCCAACCCGGCCGATCAGCATGGTCGCGCCGCTGGCGGCCGGCTCCTCGGTCGACATCCTCGCGCGGCTGGTGGCCGAGCAGTGGTCCCAGCGGCTCGGCCAGCCCGTGCCGGTGGAAAACCGGCCGGCTGCCAACGGCACGGTCGCGCTGGGGCAGGTCGCCCGCGCGGCGGCCGATGGCTACACCATCACCATCGCCTCGCAGACCTCGGTTGCCTTCAACCCGCTGCTCTATCCGTCCATCCCCTACGACCCCGTGCAGGACTTCGCCTTCATTGCGCTGCTCGCGGGCATCTCCAACGCACTCGTCGTGCGCACCGCGTCGCCCTACCGCACGCTGGCGGAGCTGGTGGCGGCGGCGCGGGCGCAGCCGGGCAAGCTCACCTATTCCTCGGGCGGCGTCGGCACCACGCATCACATTTCCTCGGCCATGCTGGCGCAGCAGGCGGGGCTCGATGTCGTGCATGTTCCCTATCGGGGCGCGCCGCAGGGCATCCTGGCGGCGCAGACCGGCGAGGTCGATTTCGCCTACTTCAACATCTCGACCCTGCTGGGCGGCATCCGCGGCGGCGCCTTCCGCCCGCTCGCGGTGACCTCGGCCGAACGCTCCCCCTACCTGCCCGATGTGCCGACGATGAAGGAACTGGGCTTTGCCGACTATGTGATGACAAGCTGGGTGGGCGTGGCGACGGTCGCGGGCGTGCCGGCGCCGATCCTCGCACGCATGGTCGAGGTGATGGACGCGACCCTGGCCGATGCCGCCGTGCGACGCCGGCTGACGGAACTCGGCTTCGAACTGGTGGCGCCCATCCCGCAGGCGCAACTGGCGGATTTCGTGCGGGCCGAGCAGGCACGCTGGGCGCCGATCATCCGCGCCACCGGCGCGCGGCTGGAATAGCCGCGCTCAGGCGTCCTTGGCCGGCTTGCGGCGGAAGGCGTCGAGGCTGACGACCTGGGCGGGCCCCTGCGGCTCCGCGGGCGGGGCATCGGGGGCGGGTTCCCCGCCGGCAGGCTCATCCTCGACGGCCGGCCCATCGGAACCGGTCACGGGGAATCGCAGGCCGAAGCGCACATGCGGGTCATGGAACACGGTCAGCGCGCCGAAGGGCACCACCAGGCGCGAGGGCACGCCGCCGAAGAACAGCGTCACCTCGAACACCTGTGCGTCACGGTCGACGCGCAGGCCCTCGAACTGGTGCTGCAGGACGATGGTGATCTCCTGCGGGTAGCGGGCCTTGAGGTGGCCCGGCACCGTCGTGCCAGGATGGTCGGTCCGGAAGGTCAGGTAGAAATGGTGATCCCCGGGCAATCCGTTGGCGGCCGCGCTCTCGATCGCGCGGATGGCGACCTCGCGCAGGGCTTCCTCGGCCCAGACATCGTAGGGCAGCAGGCTTTCGGGCGGTGCGGCGTCGTCGCTCATGCGGGCCATCTAGGGCAGGTCGGCGCTTGTTGCCAAGAGAGTGGGGGGCTTCTGTTGCCCGGTGCCCCCCGAACCGCGCTTACCTATCTCTAGGCAGCGAGCGCCACGGTCTCGCGACCGTTATCATTGGCACTTGTGATTTGGTCCGATGACGGCGGTACCATGCCGGGCAAAAGACGGATCTTTACCGCGCGCGTCGAGCCTATTTCGCCCCCATCTGCCGCTGATAAGGCGGGGTTGATGGTGGAGGCGCCGGGTACCGCCCCCGGGTCCGCAACGCTTATTCCATACGCCGTTTATCGCCATAGTCACCGAGGTGACAGGGCTCATATAGGCCAGGGCGCCGCGGATTTCGAGAGGATTCGGATCAGCCCTGTCCGTCGCGGTTCAACCCGCGTTCCACGACCCGGGCATACAGCGCGGCGCCATAGGGGATCGTCTCGTCATTGAACTGGTAATGCGGGTTGTGCGGCATCGCGCCCGGCCCGTTGCCGACATGGATGTAGGCGCCCGGCACCTTCTCCATCATGAAGGAGAAATCCTCCGACCCCATGCCCGGCGGGTTGTCGCGCGCGACCTTCCCGGCGCCGACCAGCTCGGCGGCGGCCTCGGCATAGGCTTCGGTCTGGGCGGCGTCGTTGACGGTGGGCGCGAAGATCAGCCGCCAGTCCAGCGTCGCGGTGGCACCGAAGCCGGCGGCGACGCCCTGCGGCCAGGCGACGCATCGCGTCCTCGATCTGCTCGCCGACCTCGCGGGTGAAGAAGCGCGGCGGTGCCCGAGATCGTCGCCGTCTCGGGGATCACGTTGTAGGCCTCGCCGCCGACCACCTTCGTCACGCTGACCACGGCCGGGTCGCGCGGCGACAGCGTGCGGCTGACGATCGACTGCAACGCCGTGGTGACGTGGCAGGCGGCGAGCACCGGGTCGATGCTGACCTCCGGCCGCGCGCCATGCGAGCCCTTGCCACGCACCAGGATGTCGAAGAACGCGCCGCCGGCCGCGGTCGGGCCGCTGCGGATGCCGTATTCGCCGACCGGCATGCCGGGGCGGTTGTGCATGCCGTAGATGGCATCGCAGGGGAAGCGCTCGAACAGCCGGTCCTCCAGCATCGCCAGGGCGCCGCCGCAGCCTTCCTCGCCGGGCTGGAAGATGAAGTGGACGATGCCGTCGAAATTGCGCGTCTCGGCCAGGTATTTGGCCGCGCCCAGCAGCATGGTGGTGTGACCGTCATGGCCGCAGGCATGCATCACGCCCTTGGTGGTGGAGCGATACGGGACGTCGTTGAGTTCCTCGATCGGCAGCGCGTCCATGTCGGCGCGCAGGCCGATGGCGCGGTTGCCGGTGCCGTTGCGCAGCACGCCGACCACGCCGGTGACGCCGACGCCGCGATGCACCTCGATGCCCCAGGATTCGAGCTTGCGGGCGACGATCTCGGCGGTGCGGTGCTCGGTCATGCCGAGTTCGGGATGGGCGTGGAAATCCCGCCGGATGGCGGTCAGTTCGGCATGGTCGCGGCGAATGGCGTCGAGGGGGGACATGGCGGCTCCGGTGCGGTGTCGCGGCCATCCTGCGCCGCGCGGGGAAGGGCGCAAGCCCCGGCGCTTGACCCCGGCCATGCCGGGCGGCTACCGCCGATGCCCCCGGTCGCCGCCGGCCGGGCGGTGAGGGGCGAGTTGGGCATGGCGCTGACACATGAACAGCAGCAGGAAATCGACGCCGCGCGCGCAGCCGAAGGCCGCACGCGCCGCCCGACCGTGGCCGCGCTGGAGGCGATGCTGTTCCAGGCCATCCCGGTGCTCGACCACGGCTTCGTCCGGGTCGATCGACTACATGGGCGACGACGCGGCCATCGTGCAGGCGGCGCGCGTCTCCTACGGCCGTGGCACGCGGCGCGGCGAATGAGGATCGCGGCCTGATCCGCTACCTGATGCGGCATCGCCACTCGACGCCCGTTCGAGATGTGCGAGATCAAGTATCACGTGAAGCTGCCGATCTTCATCGCGCGGCAGTGGATCCGCCACCGCACGGCCAACGTGAACGAGTATTCCGCGCGCTATTCGATCCTCGACCGCGAATTCTACATCCCCGCGCCGGACCAGCTGGCGGCGCAGTCGGCGGTCAACCGCCAGGGTCGCGGCGACGTGCTGCAAGGTGCCGAGGCCGCCCGCGTGCTCGACCTGCTGCGCGAGGATGCGACGCGCAACTACGACCACTACCTCGAGATGCTGAACGAGGATGATGACGGCCGGCCGCGCGACCCCGGCCGGCAGGGCCTGGCGCGCGAACTGGCGCGCATGAACCTGACGCTCAACGCCTATACGCAGTGGTACTGGAAGACCGACCTGCACAACCTGCTGCACTTCCTCTCGCTGCGCGCCGATGCGCACGCCCAGTACGAGATCCGCGTCTATGCCGAAGCCATGCTCGACACCGTGAAGGCCTGGGTGCCGATGGCCTATCGACGCGTTCCGCGACTACCGGCTCGGCGCCGTCACGCTCTCGGCGCAGATGATGGGCATCGTGCGGCGCATGCTGGCCGGCGAGGCGGTGGCGCAGGAGGGCTCGGGCCTGTCCAAGCGCGAATGGCGGGAATTGATGGAGACGATCGGCCGCGATGCCGGCTGAGCGCGCTGCACCGTCCGGCCGGCGGGCGTGAGCGGGACCGCCAAGCCGCGCGCGGGCGGCAAGGCGCGGCCCGCCAAGGCCGGGCGGCCTCGTTCGAGAAGCCGGTCAGCCGCTGGGCCGCGCTTGGCCCCGTGACCCGGCGATGGATCTTCATCGGCGGCTTCACCCTGGCGCTGCTGGTGGGCCTGCCGCTGGTCCATGCGCTGATGGGGGAGGTGGCGGCGATCCTGATCGGCACCTTCATCTTCGGCTTCGTGGTCGGGCGCATGACACAGAAGCGGTAGTGCTGCCGCTTGCGCCTCGGTCCCATCGGTTCTGTCGATGGTGGCCACGCCGGAGGCACCATGACGGCACGGCGGTGCCGGCCCGTAACCTTCGTCGCGCAGCCGCGAAATCCTGGGCAGACCGTCCTTGGGGGGAAGCCGCCATGACCCGCACCGACCGCATCCTGCGCCTGCTCGCCTGGCCCGCCGCGATCTGGATCGCCTACGAATTCCTCTGGTACGCAGCAGTACAAGCTGACCGGCCATCCGGGGTCGGTGGACTGCATATTCCAGCCGCTGGCGACTTGGTTCGGCATCCCGGCCTATGAAAAGCCGTTCCGCCTGACCGTGGCGAGCATCGAGATCCTCGCGTCGCTGCTGGTGCTGGTGCCGCTGACGCGCGCCTGGGGTGCGCTGCTGACGGTCGGGCTGATGAGCGGCGCGATCTTCTTCCACACCATCGGGCCGATCGGCATCGACCCCTACGGCGATGGCGGGCAGTTGTTCAAGGAAGCGATCTTCACCTGGGCGATGGGCGTCTTCGTCGCCTTCGCCCATCGGCAGGAGATACTGGCCGTCGCGGCGCGGATCGGCCTGCCGGTGCCGGCCCCGCGGGCCGGGTAGCGGGCCGCCTCCGGTCGCGCCCTGCGCGGCGACCGGAGGTGGCGCGCCGTCAGCGGCGGCGCAGCATGCTCACATCCCGCACCGCCCCGCGCGAGGCGCTGGTGGTCAGCGCCGCATAGGCCTTCAGCGCCGTGCTCACCTGCCGCTTGCGCGGCTGCGGCCGGCTGCCAGGCGGCCGCACCTTCGCTTCCATCGCGGCGCGGCGGCGGGCCAGTTCATCGCTCCGCCACGGCCAGCCGGATGGTGCGGGCCGGGATGTCGATCTCGATGTGTCGCCCTCCTCGACCAGGCCGATCGTGCCGCCCTCGGCCGCTTCCGGCGAGCAATGCCCGATCGACAGGCCCGACGAGCCGCCCGAGAAGCGCCCATCCGTCACCAGGGCGCAGGCCTTCCCGAGGCCCTTCGATTTCAGGTAGCTGGTCGGATACAGCATCTCCTGCATGCCCGGCCCGCCGCGCGGGCCCTCGTAGCGCACCAGCACCACGTCGCCGGCCTTCACCGTGCCGCCGAGGATGGCGTCGACCGAGGCATCCTGGCTTTCGAAGACGCGCGCCGGGCCGGTGAAGCGCAGGATCGCGGCATCGACGCCGGCCGTCTTCACGATGCAGCCTTCCTCGGCGATGTTGCCGTAGAGCACCGCCAGGCCGCCATCCTTCGAGAAGGCGTGCGTCCAGGTCGCGGATCACGCCCGTCTCGCGGTCGAGTATCGAGGCTCTCCCAGCGTGCGGACTGGCTGAAGGCGACGGTGGTCGGGATGCCGCCCGGCGCGGCGCGTGAAGAAGGTCATGCACCGTCGTCGGCCGATGGTGCGGCGCACATCCCACTCGTCCAGGGCCTCGGCCAGGGTCGGCGCATCGACGCGCGACACCGAGGTGTCGATCAGCCCGGCGCGGTCGAGCTCGCCGAGGATGCCCATGATGCCGCCGGCACGGTGCACATCCTCGACATGCACATTGGCGACCGACGGGGCAACCTTGCACAGCACCGGCACGCGGCGCGACAGCCGGTCGATGTCGGCCATGGCGAAGGGCACCTCGCCCTCCTGCGCGGCGGCGAGCAGGTGCAGCACCGTGTTGGTCGACCCGCCCATGGCGATGTCGAGCGTCATCGCATTCTCGAAGGCCGTGCGCGTGGCGATGTTGCGCGGCAGCACGGAGTCGTCGTCGGTCTCGTAGTGCCGGCGGGTGATCTCGACGATGCGCCGGCCGGCTTCGAGGAACAGCTGCTCGCGGTCCGAATGCGTGGCGAGAACGGTGCCGTTGCCGGGCAGCGCGAGGCCCAGCGCCTCGGTCAGGCAGTTCATCGAATTGGCGGTGAACATGCCCGAGCAGGACCCGCAGGTCGGGCAGGCGGAGCGTTCGATGACCGCCACTTCCTCATCGGTCACCGAGGCATCGGCGGCGACGATCATGGCGTCGATCAGATCGACGCTGCGCTTCTGCGCCGCGATGGACGACCTTGCCGGCCTCCATCGGCCCGCCCGAGACGAAGATGGTCGGGATGTTCAGCCGCATCGCGGCCATCAGCATGCCCGGCGTGATCTTGTCGCAGTTGGAGATGCAGACCAGCGCATCGGCGCAATGCGCGTTGACCATGTATTCGACGGCATCGGCGATCAGCTCGCGCGAGGGCAGGCTGTAGAGCATGCCGTCATGGCCCATGGCGATGCCGTCATCGACCGCGATGGTGTTGAATTCCTTGGCGACGCCGCCGGCCTTCTCGATCTCCCGCGCCACCAGCTGGCCGAGATCCTTCAGATGGACATGGCCCGGGACGAACTGGGTGAAGGAATTGGCGATGGCGATGATCGGCTTGCCGAAATCCCCGTCCTTCATGCCCGTCGCGCGCCACAGCCCGCGCGCGCCGGCCATGTTGCGGCCATGGGTGGTGGTGCGGGATCGGTATTGCGGCATGCGGGCGTTCCTCGTCGCGGCTTCCGGCGGCCGGGGTGCCATGGGGGCCCGGCCGCCGCTGCGCGACGATGTAGCGCGGAAGATGCCGGGGGCCAAAACAGCCCCCGGCGGGCTCAGTCCACGACGATCGCCGGCCCGGCCTCGGCCTTGGCGCGCGCCTTCTCCCACACCCGCGCGGCGATGCGGCGATAGGTCGCGGCCTCCTCGCTGTCGGGCCTGGCCGTCACGATCGGGGTCCCGGCATCGGCCAGTTCGCGGATCTCCAGCTTCAGCGGCAATTCGCCGAGGAATTCGACGCCGAGGCGATCGGCCTCCCGCCGCGCCCCGCCATGGCCGAACAGGTCGGCGCGGTGGTTGCAGTTCGGGCAGCAGTAGTAGGACATGTTCTCGATCAGCCCGAGCACCGGAACGTTCACCTTCTCGAACATCCGCACGCCGCGGCGGGCATCGAGCAGGGCGACATCCTGCGGCGTCGAGACGATCACCGCGCCGGCCAGCGGCACCCGCTGGGACATGGTGAGCTGCGCGTCGCCGGTGCCGGGCGGCATGTCGACGATCATGATGTCGAGCGCGCCCCACTCGACCTGGCCCATCATCTGTTCCAGCGCGCCCATCACCATCGGGCCGCGCCAGATCATCGGCGTCTCCTCATCGACCAGGAAGCCGATGGACATGGCCTTCAGGCCCCAGCGCGACAGCGGCGTGATGCGGTCGCCGGTCGCGCGCGGGCGTTCGCGCGTGCCCGAGCATCTGCGGCAGGGACGGCCCGTAGATGTCGGCATCCAGCAGCCCGACCTTGCAGCCCCTGCGCGGCCAGCGCGACCGCCAGGTTCACCGCCGTGGTGGACTTGCCCACGCCGCCCTTGCCGGAGGCGACGGCGACGATCGCGCCCACCTCGCGGCAGCAGCATCGGCCCCTGGCCGCGACGGCGCCTTGGCGCGCCTGGCGCGGCGTGGCGGGCTGCGGCGCGGCATCGCGATGCGCGGTCAGCACCACCGTCGCGTTCAGCACGCCCGGCACGGCGGCGGCGGCGTTCTGGGCGGCGGCGCGCAGCGGTTCCATCTGCGCGGCCCGCTCGCGCGGCACTTCCAGGGAGAACTGCACCAGCCCGTCGCGCGCCGCGAGGCCCTGGACCATGCCCGCCGAGACCACGTCCCGCCCCGTCGCGGGGTCCTTCACCGACCGCAGCGCCGCCGTCACCGCTTCCGCCAGAGTCTCAGCCATCGCTTGAAAAGCCCTCGTTACTGGACAATATCGCCTACGCCGGGCGAGGTTGACGCTTCGAACGGGTCGCCCCCCGGCGACCCGACCGGCACGCATATGGTCGGTTGCGGCGCGTCATGCATCCCCACATGGCAGGCGCCGGGCGAGACGTCACCACCTGGAATGAGTTTGGAGGCCCAACGTCGAATGCCCTGGAACAACAGCGGCGGTCAGAGTCCCTGGGGGAACCCGAAGCCCGGTGGGCCGTGGGGCTCGCCGCCCCCGCCTGGCGGTGGTGGCCCCGGCGGCCCCGGCGGCGGACGCGGACCCGACCTCGATGACATGATCCGCCAGGCGCAGGATGCGGTGCGCCGCTACCTGCCGCGCGGCGGCGGCAAGGGGCTGGCGCTGCCTCGGCCTGGCGCTGGTGGCGTTCTGGGGCGCCTCGGGCTTCTATCGGGTGCAGCCGGACGAGCAGGGCGTGGTGATGCGCTTCGGCGCCTTCAACCGCACGGCGCCGCCGGGCCTGAACTACCACATCCCCTGGCCGGTCGAATCGGTGACGACCCCGCGCGTGACGCGCATCAACCGTGTCGATATCGGCTTCATCGGCACGCCGGAGGTGGGCGTCGTCTCGGGCCGCGTGCAGCCGTCGCGCGACGTGCTGGCGGAAAGCCTGATGCTGACCGGCGACGAGAACATCATCGACATCGACGTCGCGGTGTTCTGGCGCATCCGCGATGCCGGGGAGTTCCTGTTCAACACGCGCAACCCGGAAAGCACCGTCAAGGCGGCCGCCGAATCGGTGATGCGCGAGGTGATCGGCCGCACGCCGATCCAGCCGGCGCTGACCGAGGCGCGCGCGCAGATCGAACAGGAGGTCCGTCGCGGCACCCAGGCGATCATGGACCAGTACCAGGCCGGCATCGAGATCATGCAGGTGCAGTTGCAGAAGGTCGATCCGCCCGCCCAGGTGGTCGATGCCTTCCGCGACGTGCAGCGCGCCAATGCCGACCGCGAGCGCCTGCGCAACGAGGCGGAATCCTTCCGCAACGACATCATCCCCCGCGCCCGCGGTGAGGCCGAGCGCATCGTCCAGGAAGCCCAGGGCGTCCGCGAAAGCCAGATCGCCCGCGCCCGCGGTGAGGCGGCGCGCTTCACCTCGGTGCTGACCGCCTATCAGCTGGCGCAGGATGTGACGGTGCGGCGCCTGTATCTCGAAACGATGGAGGAAATCCTGCGGCGCAACCCGATGATGATCGTCGATGACCGGCTGCAGGGCGTGGTGCCCTTCCTGCCGCTCGGCGACGCCGGCACGACGCCGCGACCGCCCGCAGGCAACCTGCCGACGACGCGGCCCGCACCCTTGCCGCCAGCGGCGCGTCGCGTCGGTGCCGCCACGCAGGGCCGCCTCGCAGGGAGGCACGCGATGAACCGCTCCGTCATTGCCCTCGGCGTGCTGGCGGTCGTCGTCATCACGGCCGCGTCCTCCGTGTTCACGGTGCATCAGACGCAGCAGGTGCTGATCACCCAGCTCGGCGATCCGATCCGGGTCATCGAGACACCGGGCCTGCATGTGAAGGTGCCGTTCATCCAGTCGGTCATCACCTTCGACCGCCGGCTGCTCGACTTCGACGCGCCCGGCGAGGAAGTGATCCTGGGCGACCAGCGCCGGCTGATCGTGGACAGCTTCACGCGCTATCGCATCACCAATCCGCTGGTCTTCTACCAGACCGTCGGGCGCGACCGAGCAGGGCATCCGCGCGCGGCTGAACTCGATCGTGTCGTCCTCGCTGCGCCGCGTGCTCGGCAATGAGCCGCTGCTCTCGGTGCTGTCCACCGACCGGCCGCGGATCATGGGCGAGATCCGCGACCAGGTGAACGGCGAGGCGCGCCAGTTCGGCATCGAGGTGGTGGATGTGCGCATCCGCCGCGCCGACCTGCCGGAGGAGAACACCCAGGCGATCCTGTCGCGCATGCAGTCCGAGCGCGAACGCGTCGCCCGGGAAGCGCGCGCGGAAGGTGCCGAGGTGGCGCAGCGCGTCCGCGCCGGCGCCGAACGCGAGCGGACCGTGCTGCTCGCCGAAGCCCAGGCCCAGTCCGACGTGCTGCGCGGCGAGGGCGAGCAGGAAGCGATCGGCATCGTTGCCGCGGCGTTCGGCCGCGACATCGAGTTCTTCCAGTTCTGGCGCAGCATGCAGGCCTATCGCGAGGCCTTCTCGGAAGGGCACACCCGCATGGTGATGACGCCGGATTCCGAGTTCTTCCGCTTCTTCCGCGGCAGCGGCGGTGCGGCCGGCAGCGCGCCGGCTTCTGCCGCCCCGGCATCGGCAACGGCACGGACGCCGGCGCCCGGCCGGCGCGGCGCCGGCAGCCTGCCGGCACCGGGTTCGCCGGCGCCGCAGTGACCTTCACGAGCCTCCTCCAGGGCGTGGCCGTCGTGCTGGCCCTGGAGGGCATGGCCTATGCGCTGGCGCCGGCGGCCATGCGCCGGGCGCATCATGACCCTCGCCGCGGCACCCGAGCAGCGGCTGCGCGTGGGCGGGCTGGTGGCGGCGGTGCATCGGCGTCGCCATCGCCTGGGCGTTGAAGGGTGGCTGAACGGCCATTCATGGCGTCCATGCAGCATTTCGTTGCATGATGCAGGCTTCCGTCCCAGGGCTGGATCGCCGCATCCTCCCTCCACGACCCGATCCGGATCATTCCGCATGAGGTTCCCCACCGTGCGCTTCGCCGTCATCGTCCTGTCCGCCATGCTGGCGGGCGCTTCCATGGCCTCGCCCGCCGAGGCGCAGCGCGCGCCGGAAACCTTCGCGCCTCTGGCGCGCCAATTGCTGCCGGCGGTGGTCAATATCTCGACCACCCAGGCGGTGCAGGCGCGGCCTGGGCGGCCGGATGCGCCGGAAATGCCGCAGGCTCCGCCGGGCAGCCCGTTCGAGGAATTCTTCCGCGACTTCTTCAACCGCAACCGTCCCGGCCAGGAAGGCGGCCCGCAGCAGCCGCAGCGCCCGCAGCGGCGCGGCCAGTCGCTCGGCTCCGGCTTCATCATCGATGCGGCGCAGGGCATCGTCGTGACGAACAACCACGTCATCGACGGCGCGGACGAGATCAACGTCATCCTGTCCGACAACACCTCGATCCGCGCGGAACTGCTGGGCACCGACCCGCGCACCGACATCGCCGTGCTGCGCATCCGCACCGACAAGCCGCTGACGGCCGTTGCCTTCGGCAATTCCGACGAGGCGCAGGTCGGCGACTGGGTGCTGGCGATCGGCAACCCCTTCGGCCTGGGCGGCATCGGTGACGGCGGGCATCGTCTCGGCGCGCGGCCGCGACATCCGCGCAGGGCCTGTATGACGACTTCATCCAGACCGATGCCGCGATCAACCGCGGCAATTCCGGCGGCCCGCTGTTCAACATGGCCGGCCAGGTGGTCGGCATCAACACCGCGATCTATTCGCCCTCGGGCGGCTCGATCGGCATCGGCTTCTCGATCCCGTCCAACCTCGCGCAGCCGCATCGTGGCGCAGCTGCGCGACGGCGGGCGCGGTGCGGCGCGGCTGGCTCGGCGTGAACATCCAGCAGGTCACGGACGAGATCGCCGAGGCGCTTCGCCTGCCCGGCGGCGCCCGTGGCGCGCTGGTGGCGCGCGCGCAGGAAGGCGGGCCGGCCGCGGCGGGCGGCATCCGCTCGGGCGACGTGATCCTGCGCTTCAACGGGGCCGAAGTGCGCGAGATGCGCAACCTGCCGCGCATCGTGGCCGACAACACCGTCGGCGAGCAGGTGCCGGTCGTGGTCTGGCGTGACGGCAAGGAGGAGACGATCACCATCACCCTCGGCGAACTGCCCACCGAACAGGCGCAGGCTGCCGGCAGCACGCCCGCGCCGGCCCAGCCGGCACGCCCGGTGGAGCTGGAGGGTCTCGGCCTGCTGGTGGCGCCGATGTCGGATGAACTGCGCCAGCGCTTCAACCTGCGTGCCGAGCAGAACGGCGTTGTGATCGTCGAGGTTGCGCCCAACAGCCCGGCGGCCGAGCGCGAGTTGCGCCCCGGCGACGTGATCGTCGAGGTGCAGCAGGAGCGCGTGACGACGCCGGCCGAGGTGCGCGAGCGTATCGCGCGGCTGCGCCAGCAGAACCGCGGCGTCGCCCTGTTCGGCGTGGAAGGTGCTGGCGGGCAGCGCTTCGTGCCGCTGCGCCTGCGCGGCGAACGCGGCGCGCCGGGCTGATCCGGAACAGCGCCCGCTCCTGCGGGTGATGTGGTGAATCCGGAGGGGCCATGCCCCTCCGGTTCACAGGGCGGGCGCGAGGCGTCCCAAGGCGTCGGCCAGCGCCGTGCCCTGCACGAGGCGGCCCTGCTCGATGCCGCCGATCAGTTCCACCAGCGTGTCGGCGAGGGGCGTGGCTACGCCGTGGCGCCGCGCGGCGGCGCGCACCGGGGCGAGTTGCGCCGCGACATCCGTCGGACGCTTGCGCACGGCAAGGTCGCGCCAGATGCCGCTGTGTGATTTCGCCGAGGCGCGGTTGTAGGCGGCCATCCGGGCCATGGTCGCCTCGATGGCGGTCATGTCGGTGCCGGTGAAGGGCATCGGGTCGAAACCGTCGAAACCGAGTGGCGTGACCTGCTCCGCCGCGGCCACCGACAGGATCTCCCGCACCAGGCCGATCACCAGCGCCTTCCGGGCGGGGTCGGCGATGAAGTCGGCGATGGAATCATGGGTGAGGGCCGATGCCTTCAGGATCGCGCCATAGCCGGCCTTGCCCCAGAGAAAGCCGAAGACATTGTCGCTCAGGACCGCATCGGGCTCGAAGAGGCGCAGCATGTCATGCAGGGCGGTGATCCGGGGCGTGGTTGCGCCATCCAGTTCGCCGACCACGACCGCGCCGCGCGTGCCAAAGAGGATGCGGCCAGGCTCAAGATAATCCGCGCCAAAATTGACGAAGGCACCGATCGTGCGCTGCCGCCCGGCGATCTCGGCGATCACCAGTTCGTTCAGGCCGTTCTGGCAGGAGACGACGGCGCCATCCTCGGCCAGATGCGGCGTGAGCGCGCGGGCCGCGGCTTCGGTGTGGTGGGCCTTCACGGCAAGGATGATCAGCTTGTGCCGGCCGATGACGCGGTCCGGCGTGGCGGCGCGGCCGCCGGTTGTGAACTGGGCGACCGGGCCCTCGATCGTCAGGCGGCCGGCCTCGATTGCGGCGACGTGTTCGGCAACGGTGTCCACGAACAGCACGTCATGCCCGGCACGGGCCAGATGCGCCCCGATCGTGCCGCCGATCGCGCCCGCTCCCCAGATCACGATCGATTCAGCCATGGCCCGCCCTTTCATGCCGCGGCGTCACGCCTCGCCTCGAACCACATCGGGCGCCGCGCACGGTGCGGGTGCTGTTCGTGCTTCGCGCCGCACGATGCTCGCCACTACCTACCCCATGTGCGGGCCGCCGCCGAGATTGCCTGCCGGATGACAGGTATTGTTCCGATCTCGGTCCATACGGCCCGGCCGGCCTGTTGGCGCCGATCGTTTTGCGGATGGCCGCCGCGATCGAAACGGCGCCGATCAGACCCATAATATTCAATTAGTTCAACGACACTGGCGCCTTGGGCAGGGGTGGCCGGGCACCGCGGCGTCCCGCCACCCGCAGCAGATCCCGGCCAGGTGGAAGCGTCGGATCGGATGACGATGCTGGCGAGACCATGCCTTGAGAGCGGCTGGCGCGAGCCGGAGCGAATGGCGGCCGCGTCGGGTCGCTGAGGACATCGCCGGCCCGCCCCCGCTCAAGCGTGCGTCGCCGTTGTTTCGACACGCGGGGCGGCGATGCTGCCCCGTGATCATCCCGGCATCTCCTGTTCCAGCACCGCGTCCCGGCCCTGCCGATTGGATCGGGGGGCTGGCTGCGGCTGCGCTGGGCCTGTTCGTCATCCATGCCGCCTTCGGCAGCCATATCCTCCCACCGGGCGATACGGGCTGGATGTTGTCGGGGCGCATTGGGCCTGACCCGGTCCAGTATTGGCTCGGTTGGACCGCCTTCGCCCGGGATTCGTGGCGCTGGCCGCCGGGCGCCAATCCCGGTTGGGGCATGGAACTCTCATCGTCGATCTTCTACTCGGATTCCATTCCACTCCTCGCCTTCGCCTTCAAGGCGCTGCGGCCGATTGCCGAGGTCGCCCAGTATTGGGGGATGTGGATCTATGCCTGCGGGGCGTTGCAGGCATTGATGGGCTGGGCGCTGATCGGCCGGATGACCCGCGATCCGCTCGCCAGGTTGGCAGGGGCCGGGCTTTTCGTGTTGCAGCCCCTGCTGCTGGGGCGATTGGGCGGCCATTTCGCCCTGGGCGGCCAATTCCTTCTTCTGGCGGGGCTGTGGCTCTGCGTCGTGCCTGGTCTGGGTGTCCGGCGCCTGCTGGCCTGGGCGGCGATGCTGGCCACGGCGGCGCTCGTCCAGGCCTACATCCTGCCGATGATCGGCGCCTTTTGGGCGGCGGATTGGCTGGCGCGGGCAACCGATCCGGCGCGCCGTTGCGGATGGCTGATCCTGGCCGAGGCGATCATCGTCCCGGCGCTGGGTATTGGCGGCTTGTGGGCGGCTGGGTTCTTTCTGCTCGGCGGTGGTTTCGGCGGGACCTGGGGCGGCTATGGGCAGATGCAACTGGACCTGCTCGCGCCCTTCGACGGCGGCTACTGGAGCGCCCTGCTGCCGGACATCACGACGGCCGACCATCTGGATGCGGGGTATTCCTACCCGGGCCTCGGCGTGCTGGCTGTCATCGTGCTGGGCTTCGTCGCGTGGCTGACCGGACCACGCGGCGCGCTGCGGCAGCACCGTATGCTGCTGTTCGTGATGGCGGCCCTGCTGGTCCTTGCCGTTTCACACCGCGTCTCAATCGGCGGGCGGGTCTTCCAGGTGGTCTCGCTGCCGGATTGGTTCGTCTCCCGCGCCGATGCGCTGCGCGCGTCCGAGCGCTTTTTCTGGCCTGTCCTCTACGCTTCGCTGTTCGGCGCCTGCATGGCGCTGGTGCGCAGGATGGGGGGCAAGCGTGCCGGCCTTGTCCTGTTCGCCGCGCTCATGCTGCAGGCAGCCGACCTGCGCCCGGGCTTTGCGCGGTTGCACCATTACTTCACGCCGCAGCCGGCGACGATACCCCTGCGCCTGACCGATCCCTTCTGGGCGGAGGCGGCGCGCCGCTACGGCTTCGTGCGCGTGGTGCCGACCGGCATGCAGGCAACCAATTGGGAGGAAGTGGCGGTCTATGCGGCGACGCTCGGACTGCAGACGGATGCGGTGTATCTCGCCCGGCTCGATCCGCGTGCCGTGGTCGCGGTGAACGCGACAGTCGCGCGGCGCCTCGGGTCCGGCGATCATGAGCCGCGCACCTTCTATGTCCTGGGTGACGCGGCGGCGCTCGCCCTGGCGCGGGCCGGAATGGACCCGGCGCGGGACCTGCTTGAACGTTTCGACGGGCGCTGGGTGCTGGCGCCCGGCTGGCAGCGTCAGCCGGGCGAGATTTCCGCCCCGCGATAGCCCTGGGCGAACAGCAGCGCCCGCAGGTCGCCATGTTCGACGCGCGCCCGCGCCGCAGCGGCCACCACGGGCTTCGCGCGATACGCGACGCCGAGCCCCGCGGCCTGGATCATGTCGAGGTCGTTCGCGCCGTCGCCCACGGCCAGCGTCGCATCGAGCCCGATGCCTTCCTCGGCGGCGAGCCGCTTCAGCGTGGCGAGTTTCGCGTTGCGCCCGAGGATCGGGTCGGCGACATCACCGGTCAGGCGGCCATCGGCCTCAAGGAGCGTGTTCGAGTGGTGTTCATGGAAACCGACCAGCGCGGCGACGCGACCGGTGAAGAAGGTGAAGCCGCCCGAGACCAGGGCGCAGCGGGCGCCGGCGGCGCGCATGGTCGCGACCAGTTGCATGGCGCCCGGCATCAGCACGGTTTCCTCCCAGGTGCGCTGCATCGCCTCGACCGGCAGGCCCTTCAGCATGCCGACGCGTTCGCGCAGGGCGCCCTCGAAATCGAGTTCGCCATTCATCGCCCGCCTGGTGATGGCGGCGATGCGGTCCTTGATGCCGGCCTGGCCGGCGAGTTCGTCCAGCGTCTCCGTCGTGACGATGGTGCTGTCCATGTCGGCGATGAGCAGGCGCTTGCGCCGGCCTGCGGCGGATTGGGCGATGACGTCCACCGGCCGGCCGGCAAGGGCGGCACGCGCCGCGGCATCGGCCTGTTCGGCGGCGAGCCCGGCGAAGGGCAGGTCGGCGGCTTCCTCCGGCGCCAGCCAATCCGGCGTGCCGGTGGTGGCGCCGATGCGGGCGAGCGCATCGCGCGCGGCGTGCAGCGACGCGGTGGAAAGCCCGCCGGGCGGGGCGATCAGGGTCAGAACATGGTCCATGCGCGCCGGGGTATGCCCCTGCGATGACCGCGGATCAACCGTCTGCCCTGCTGGTCGCCGGGCCGACCGCGAGCGGCAAGTCGGCGCTGGCCCTGGCGCTGGCCGAGCGACTGCGGCGGCACCGTGATCAATGCGGACAGCATGCAGGTCTATCGGGAGTTGCGGGTGATCACCGCGCGGCCGACGCCAGCGGAGGAGGCGGCGGTGCCGCACCGGCTGTACGGGGTGCGTGCGGCGGCGGAGGCGGCAAGCGTCGCCTGGTGGCGCGCCGAGGCGCTGGCCGCCATGGCCGAGGCGCAGGCGCATGGACGGCTGCCGATCCTGTGCGGCGGGCACGGGCATGTATTTCGCCGCCCTGACGCAGGGGCTGTCCGACATCCCCGCGATCCCGGCCACCGCGCGGGAGGAAGCGCGATCGCTGCTCGCCCTGGAAGGACCTGCGGCACTGCATGCGCGCCTTGCGGCCGAGGATCCGCGAACGGCCGGCAGGCTGCGGCCCTCCGACAGCCAGCGCCTGGCGCGCGCCTGGGAGGTGTGGCGCGGGACGGGCAGGGGCCTTGCCGACTGGCAGGCGGATGGCGGCACCGGCCCGGCGCCCTGGCGCTTCGCCGCCATCCTGATCGATCCGCCGCGGGAGGCACTGCGCGCGGCCATCGCGGTGCGGTGGGATGCCATGCTGGCGGGCGGGGCGATCGAGGAAGTCCGCGCCCTGGTCAGCCAGGGCCTGGACCCGGCCTTGCCGGCGATGCGCGCGCACGGCGTGCCGGAACTGGCCGCGCACCTGGCCGGCCACATGTCCCTGGCGGATGCCACGGCGCGGGCGGTGCTCAACACCGGGCAGTACACCAAGCGGCAGGCGACCTGGTTCCGTCACCATGCGCTCGCTGATGTGTCGCGAACGCATACGATCCATGCGCGAATATCGCAGGTCTGGCGCAATTTTCGGAAAGTTTTTGTGCCGACGTCTTCGCTTTTGTTGATCGTGTGCGTTGACGCGCCGCAGCGAGGGGTCTAAGAGCGCCCCCTCGCACCCGGGACCCTCCCGTGGGCGACACCGTTCGATGAGGAAAGATCAGCCCCGATGTCCGCCGCCATCAAGCATGCCAGCACCGAAACCGCCCTGACGATGTCGGGTGCGGAGGTCGTCCTGCGCGCGCTGAAGGACAACGGCGTCGAGGTTATCTTCGGCTATCCCGGCGGCGCGGTACTGCCGATCTACGACGCGATCTTCCAGCAGAACGCCATCCGCCACATCCTGGTGCGGCACGAGCAGGCCGCCGTGCACGCGGCCGAGGGCTATGCCCGGTCCACCGGCAAGGTGGGCTGCGTGCTGGTGACCTCCGGCCCCGGCGCGACCAATGCGGTGACCGGCCTGGTCGATGCGCTGATGGATTCGCATCCCGATCGTCTGCCTGACCGGCCAGGTGCCGACGCATCTGATCGGCAACGACGCCTTCCAGGAAGCCGACACCACCGGCATCACCCGGCCCGGCGACCAAGCACAACTACCTGGTCAAGAAGTCCGAGGACCTCGCCCGCATCGTGCATGAGGCCTTCTACGTCGCGAAGTCCGGCCGTCCCGGCCCGGTGGTGATCGACCTGCCCAAGGACATCCTGATCGCCAAGGCGCCCTATTCCGAGGCGCCGAAGACCGAGCACCGTTCCTACCGCCCGCAGACCGAGCCCGATGCGCGAGCAGATCCGCAAGGCGGTGGCACTGCTGAAGGCGGCGAAGCGGCCGATCGTCTATGCCGGCGGCGGCGTCATCAATGCCGGGCCGGAGGCCTCGCGCCTGCTGACCGACTTCGTGCACATGACGGGCTTCCCCTGCACGAACACGCTGATGGGGCTCGGCGCCTTCCCGTCGGACGACAAGCAGTTCCTCGGCATGCTGGGCATGCACGGCACCTACGAGGCCAACCTGGCCATGCATGACTGCGACGTCATGCTGAACATCGGCGCGCGCTTCGACGACCGGGTGACCGGCCGGCTCAATGCCTTCTCGCCGGGCTCGAAGAAGATCCATGTCGATATCGACCCGTCCTCGATCAACAAGAACGTGCCGGTCGACGTGCCGATCGTCGGCGATGCCGGGCGCGTGCTCGCCGCGCTGATCGCGGCCTGGAAGGCCGACGGGCAGGCGCAGCGACAAGGCGGCGCTGACCGCCTGGTGGCGCCAGATCGACGAATGGCGCGGCAAGCGACTGCCTGCGCTATCGCCAGGACAGGCAAGATCATCAAGCCGCAGCATGCGGTGAAGCGGCTGTACGAGATCACCCGCGAACTGGGCCGCGAGACCTTCATCACCACCGAGGTCGGCCAGCACCAGATGTGGGCGGCGCAGTATTTCGGCTTCGAGAAGCCGAACCGCTGGATGACCTCGCGGCGGGCTCGGCACGATGGGCTACGGCCTGCCGGCGGCGATGGGCGTGCAGATCGCGCATCCCGATGCGCTGGTGCATCGACATCGCCGGCGAGGCCTCGATCCTGATGAACATCCAGGAGATGGCGCACGCTGGCGCAGTACCGGCTGCCGGTGAAGGTGTTCATCCTCAACAACGAGTACATGGGCATGGTGCGCCAGTGGCAGGAACTGCTGCATGGCGGGCGCTATTCCGAGAGCTACTCCGCGGCGCTGCCCGACTTCGTGAAGCTGGCCGAAGCCTTCGATGCGCGCGGCATCCGCGTGACCGAGCCGGCCGACGCTCGACGCCGTGCATCCGCGAGATGATCGCCATCCCGGGCCCGGTCATCGCCGATATCGCGGTGGACAAGGACGAGAACTGCTTCCCGATGATCCCCTCCGGCGCCGCGCATAACGAGATGATCCTGGGCCCGGAGCAGGAGGGCGGCGTCGCCGGCGTCACCGACGAAGGCAAGGTCCTGGTCTGAGGGGCGCGCATCATGTCGGAAGCAGGGAACGCGCAGCGCGCGGCGACCATCGCCGTGCTGGTGGAAAACGAGGCGGGCGTGCTGGCCCGCGTGATCGGCCTGTTCTCCGGCCGCGGCTACAACATCGACAGCCTGACCGTCGCGCCGGTCGATGAGACGGGGCGGATCTCGCGCATCACCATCGTCACCTCCGGCACCGAGATGGTGATCGAGCAGATCAAGGCGCAGCTCGACCGGCTGGTGCCGGTGCACAAGGTGTCGGACCTGACGCTGGAAGGCCCGCACCTGACGCGCGAGCTGGCGCTGATCAAGGTGGTCGGCCGCGGCGAGCAGCGGATCGAGGCGCTGCGCCTCGCCGACGTCTTCCGCGCCCGCGTGGTCGACGCGACGCATCGAGAGCTTCGTCTTCGAGATGACCGGCAATGCCGACAAGATCGACGCCTTCTGCGCGCTGATGCGGCCGATCGGGCTGGCGGAAGTGTCGCGGCACCGGCGCGGTCGCGATCGCGCGGGGCACCGCGCGGCATCGAACTGAGTTTCGTCTGCGACAGATCTGTAGCAAGAAGGGAGAGCGCAGCCATGCGCGTCTACTACGACCGCGATGCGGATGTGAACCTGATCAAGGCCAAGAAGGTCGCGGTCATCGGCTTCGGCAGCCAGGGCCATGCGCATGCGATGAACATGCGCGATTCCGGCGTGAAGGATGTCGTCATCGGCCTGCGGCCGGGCGGCGTCCTGGAAGAAGGCCGAGGCCGCCGGCTTCAAGGTGATGACCCCGGCCGAGGCGGCCAAGTGGGCCGACGTCATCATGGTGCTGACGCCCGACGAGCTGCAGGGCGACCTGTACCGCGACCACCTGCACGCCAACATGAAGCCGGGCGCGGCGCTCGCCTTCGCGCATGGCCTGAACGTGCACTTCAACCTGCTCGATCCGCGCGCCGACATCGACGTGTTCATGATCGCGCCGAAGGGCCCCGGCCACACCGTGCGCGGCGAATACCAGAAGGGCGGCGGCGTGCCCTGCCTGGTGGCCGTCCACCAGAACCCGTCGGGCAATGCGCTCGAGATCGCGCTGTCCTACGCCTCGGCGATCGGCGGCGGCCGTTCGGGCGTCATCGAGACGACCTTCCAGGAAGAATGCGAGACCGACCTGTTCGGCGAGCAGGTCGTGCTGTGCGGCGGCCTGGTGGAGCTGATCCGCGCCGGCTACGAGACGCTGGTCGAGGCCGGCTACGCCCCCGAGATGGCGTATTTCGAGTGCCTGCACGAGGTGAAGCTGATCGTCGACCTCATCTATGAGGGCGGCATCGCCAACATGAACTACTCGATGTCCAACACCGCCGAGTATGGCGAATACGTCACCGGCCCGCGCATCATCACCGTCCGAGACCAAGGCCGAGATGAAGCGCGTGCTCGAGGACATCCAGTCGGGCAAGTTCGCCCGCGACTGGATGCTCGAGAACAAGGTGAACCAGGCCTCGCTTCAAGGCGACCCGCCGCCGCAACGCCGCGCATCCGATCGAGGAAGTGGGCGCGAAGCTGCGCGCCATGATGCCGTGGATCAGCAAGAACGCGCTGGTCGACAAGGCCAAGAACTGATCCTGGGCGAAGGTCCAGCAATGGGGGGCGTCGGGGGGAGACCCGCGACGCCCCTTTTTTGTGCCGCCCGGCGAGCCGTCGCTGCCCGCGGTCGATGAGAGGCTCGCCGGCCCATGCCGCGTGCATCGGCATCTCCCGGCATCGTCGCGCCAACCTTCACGCCGAGATGTCGCGCCGGGAGCGGTGCGGCGCCCGGCGTGGCCTTCCGGGGCAAGGGGGCGCGGTTGCCGGGCTCGGCGAAGGCGGCCGGACCGCGCCCGTGCTGCTGACGCGCGTTGACCGGCCGGGGCCGGACGAGACTATCCTGTCGGCATGATCCCCGACCCCAAGACCTTCTACCCCCGCGACTTCCTGGGCTATGGCCCGAACCCGCCGGACCCGCGGTGGCCTGGTGGTGCGAAGCTCGCCGTCTCCTTCGTGCTGAACTACGAGGAGGGGGGCGAGAACACGATCCTCAACGGCGATGCCGGCAGTGAATTGTACCTGCACGAGGTGCCGGGCGGCTCCCCGATCCTCGGTGAGCGCAACCGGACGGTGGAATCCCAGTTCGACTACGGCGCGCGGGCTGGTGTCTGGCGCGTGCTGCGCGCCTTCGCGAAACATGGCCTGCCGCTGACCGTCTATGGTGTCGGCCGGGCGCTGGAACTGAACCCCGAGGCAGCGCGCGCCTTTGCCGCGGCGGGCCATGAGGTTGCCTCCCATGCCTGGCGCTGGATCGACTATCACGGCATGGACGAGGCAACCGAGCGCGCCGAGATCGCGCGCTGCGTCGAGACGATCGAACGCCTGACCGGTTCCCGCCCGGTCGGCTGGTACACCGGCCGGATCAGCCCCAATACCCGCCGCCTGGTCATGGAACATGGCGGCTTTCTCTATGACAGCGACGCCTATGACGATGACCTGCCCTATTACGTGCAGGGGGCGGCCGGGCCGCATCTCGTCATCCCCTACACGCTCGATGCCAACGACATGAAGTATGCGGTGCCGCCGGGCTTCTCGAGCCCCGATGGCTGGGAGCGCTATCTCACGGACGCCTTCGAAGTGCTGCTTGCCGAGGGTCGTGCCGGTGCGCCGAAGATGATGTCGGTCGGGCTGCATTGCCGGATGATCGGGCGGCCGGGGCGCGCGGCGGCGCTGCAGCGTTTCCTCGCCCGTGTGGCGACCGAGACGGATGTCTGGGTCTGCCGTCGTGCCGACATTGCGCGGCATTGGTGGGCGACGCATCCGCCTGCGGCAACGTGACGCTCCGAAGTGCCCGAAGGCTTGAATGCAGCAGCAAGATTGCATGACCGGGAAGGTCGTTCCTGCCCGGGTGGCTGCCTGCCTTGCCGGCGTGGCCGCGCATCGCCTGTCGGCGGCCTCCGGAATCTGGCGCGGGGCCTCGGGATGGCTGCCGCCCTGCAATGGTCGTCGGTGATCCGCCTGGCGGCGGACGCGGGTGAACGACACATGCCCGCTTGCAGGGGCGGGACTGGCGCGGCTATCTCTCGCAGCGATGAACCTGCGCGCCATCTCGGCCGGCCTGATCCTGGGGCTTCCCGCCCCGGCCGCCGCGCGCGCCCCGCTCGGCCTCCTCCTTCGACTTACTCGCCCCTGGGCGTGACGCCCGGCTGAACTCGGCCGGACATCGCTCAGGGGAACCTGGGACCGAACGCGCGCATCCACATCACGCCCACGGGAAACGCATTCCATGGCCATCAACCATCCCTCCTTCGGCGAATTGGCCGACGGCCGCATCATCATCTTCGACACCACGCTGCGCGACGGCGAGCAATCGCCGGGCTTCTCGATGAACCTCGAGGAGAAGCTGCGCATGGCCGAGGCGCTGCACGAACTCGGCGCCGATGTGCTGGAAGCCGGCTTCGCCATCGCCAGCCCCGGCGATTTCGATTCCGTGCAGTCGATCGCCAAGCGCTTCTCGCAAGGACGGGCCGGTGGTGGCCAGCCTGAGCCGCGCCAATACCGCCGACATCATGGCCTCGGCCGAGGCGACCAAGGCCGCCGCCCGGCCGCGCATCCACATCGTGCTCGCGACCTCCGACCTGCACATGCGCGTGAAGCTGCGCATGTCGCGCGAGGATGTGCTGGCAGCGCATCACCGAGACGGTGACGCTCGCGCGCAACCACGCCGCCGACGTGGAGTGGTCGGCCGAGGACGGGTCGCGCTCGGACCTCGAATTCCTGTGCCGCTGCGTCGAAGCCGCCATCAAGGCGGGCGCGACCACGATCAACATCCCCGACACCGTCGGCTATTCGCTGCCGGCCGATATGGGGCTGATCTTCTCGACGCTGATGAACAAGGTGCCGGGGGCGGAGAAGGTCATCTTCTCGACCCACAACCACAACGACCTGGGCCTGGCGGTGGCGAACACGCTGGCGGCGATCCAGGCCGGCGCGCGCCAGGTGGAATGCACCATCAACGGCATCGGCGAGCGCGCCGGCAATGCGAGCCTCGAGGAAGTGGCGATGGCGCTGCGCACGCGCCATGACGCGCTGCATGCGACGACGGGCATTACCTCCCAGCGCATCCTGCGCACCTCGAAGCTGCTGGCGACCATCACCGGCTTCGACGTGCAGCCGAACAAGGCGATCGTCGGCCGCAACGCCTTCGCGCATGAAATGCGGCATCCACCAGGATGGCGTGCTGAAGGATGCCTCGACCTACGAGATCATGACGCCGGAAAGCGTCGGCTGGACCACCAACAGCATCGTGCTCGGCAAGCATTCCGGCCGTGCCGCCTTCCGCGACCGGCTGAAGACGCTGGGCTACGAGGTCGGCGACAACCAGCTCAACGACGCCTTCAAGCGCTTCAAGGACGTCGCTGACCGCAAGAAGGTCGTCTATGACGAGGACATCGCCGCCCTGGTCGATGACGAGGTCGGCCGCGCCAATGAACGCATCCGCCTGATCGGCCTGAACGTCTCGACCGGCATGGGCACCAAGCCGATGGCGACCGTCGCCATCGAGGTCGACGGCGAGCGCGCCGACGGCATGGCCACCGGCGACGGTGGCGTCGATGCGACCTTCGCCGCGCTGCGCCAGGCCTTCCCGCATGAGGTGACGCTCAAGCTCTATGCCGTGCAGGCCGTGACCAGCGGCACCGATGCGCAGGCGCGCGTCACGGTGCGGCTGGAGGAAGACGGCAAGCTGGTGGACGGGCAGGGGGCGGATACCGACACCATCGTCGCCTCGGCGCGCGCCTATGTGCATGCGCTGAACAAGCTGCTGGTGAAGCGGCAGCGGACGGAACCGCCGGTGGTGCTGCGCGCGTGACCTGCGCTGCGCCGGGCGGTGCTGGCGGTCGCTCGCTCGCTCTGCCTGGCGCGGCGCACGGCCAGCAGGCCGACGCCCGCGACGCGCCGATCGGCACGGCGCGCATGGAGGCGGATGGCACCATCGTGCTCGACCTGGTCGCCCGGCGAAGGCGCGGGCGCGCAATCGGCTCGATGGCCCGCCTGACCTACCCGCCTGGCGACATCCGGCAGTATGCGAGCTGCCATTCTGCGGCATCTCGGGCGGTCTGCAGCCCGGCGAACTCAAGCCGGTGCCGCCGTTCCCGCTGACCGGCATCGATGGATCCCGGTTGGGGAATCCGGCTTGAGAGTCCGGCCAGGGGGGGGTAAAGCCCCCCGTCCTCTCTTAAGCCCCATCAGTCGCGACTGCGGCACTGGCCCGCATCGCCGGCTGTGCGGCACCGTCGGAAGGTCCGGTACGCATGTTTTCTCGCCTGTTCGGCTTCCTGTCCGCCGACATGGCCATCGATCTCGGCACCGCCAACACGCTCGTCTACGTGAAGGGGCGCGGGATCGTGCTGAACGAGCCGAGCGTGGTCGCGATCTCCGACCTGCGCGGCCGCAAGCAGGTGCTCGCCGTGGGTGAGGAGGCCAAGCTGATGCTCGGCCGCACCCCCGGCAACATCGCCGCCATCCGTCCGCTGCGCGACGGCGTCATCGCCGATTTCGAAGTCGCGGAGGAGATGATCAAGCACTTCATCCGCAAGGTGCACAACCGGCGCTCCTTCGCCTCGCCGATGATCATCGTCTGCGTGCCGTCGGGCTCGCACGGCGGTGGAACGGCGCGCCATCCAGGAAAGCGCCGAAGTCGGCCGGCGCGCGCAAGGTGCTGCTGATCGAGGAACCGATGGCCGCGGCGATCGGCGCCGGCCTGCCGGTGACCGAGCCCTCCGGCTCGATGATCGTCGATATCGGCGGCGGCACGACCGAGGTCGCGGTGATCTCGCTCGGCGGCATCGTCTATGCGCGCTCGGTGCGCGTCGGCGGCGACAAGCTGGATGAGGCGATCATCTCCTACATCCGCCGCCAGTTTAACCTGCTGATCGGCGAGAGCACGGCCGAGCGCATCAAGCTCGAGATCGGCGCCGCCGCCCCGCCCGAGGATGGCGAGGACGGCCCGCTGGCCGAGGTGAAGGGCCGCGACCTGATGAACGGCGTCCCGCGCGAGGTCGTCGTCAGCCAGCGCCAGATCGCCGAATCGCTGGCCGAGCCGGTCGCCCAGATCGTCGAGGCGGTGAAGGTCGCGCTGGAGAACACGCCCCCCGAACTGGCCGCGGACATCGTGGACAAGGGGATCGTGCTGACCGGCGGCGGCGCCCTGCTGAACCGGCTGGACCAGGTGCTGCGCGACGCGACCGGCCTGCCTGTCGTGGTGGCAGAAGATGCCTTGTCCTGCGTCGCCCTCGGCACCGGTCGCGCGCTTGAGGACATCAAGCGGCTTCGCCACGTCCTGAGTTCGATGTATTGATATCGGCCTCGGCCCCGCCGTTCTGGCGGGGTCATCGGCTTCGCAATCCTGGCAGGGGGATGAGGGGCGCGTGATCCGGCTGAGCATTCCGCTCCGTCAGGCGCTGGCGCGGCTGTCGCTGCCGCTGATGATCGCGGCTGCCTTCGGCGTGATGCTGCTCGGCAAGGCCGATACGCTGCTGGCCGAGCGGCTGCGGACGCACCTGTCCGATGCGCTGTCCCCGATCTATGCCGCGCTGGCCGAGCCCCTGGCCGCGGTGCGGTCGGCCGTCGAGGAGGTCCAGAACCTCGCCACAGTTGCGGCAGGAGAACGCCGAACTGCGCGAGGAGAATGAGCGTCTGCGCCGCTGGCATGCCTCGGCGCTCGCGCTCGAGACCGAGAACCAGATGCTGCGGCGCCAGTTGAACTTCCTGCCCGAGGCGGCGCCGGCCTTCGTCACGGCGCGCGTCGTGGCCGATGGCGGCGGCACCTATGCCCGTGCCGTGCTGCTGGCCACCGGGCCGCAGCACGGCATTCGCAAGGGACAGGTGGCGCTCGGATGAGCGTGGTTTCGTTGGCCGGGTGACCGAGGTGGGCAGCCGCTCGGCGCGCGTCCTGCTCGCCACCGACATGAACAGCCGCATCCCGGTCACGCTCGAATCGAGCCGGGCGCGCGCCATCATGAGCCGGCAACAACGCCACGCGCCCGCGCCTTCAGCATTGGCCGGAGGGCGTCATTCCGGTGGATGGAGAGCGGATCGTCACCAGCGCCGAGGCCGGCGCCTTCCCGGCCGGGCTGCCGGTCGGGATCGTCCGGCTGTCCTCGCAGGGCGTGCCCGAGGTCGAACTGTTTGCCGGCTCGATCGGCTGGATGCGGTCCGGCTGTTCGACTATGGCCTGAGCGGCATCATCCCGCCCGAGGCCGTGGCCCGTCCGGAGCCGCGCCCGGGTCGCCGCTGAGGGGAATGCCATGGCGATTCCCCCCGCCCGCCGCCCCCAGGGTCGGCCGGCCCCGGCGCCCGGCTTGGTGCGGCGCATCGACGCTTTCGCGCGGATGGCCTTTCCGGGCTTTTCCACCGCCTTCCTGATGATCCTGGCGGCGGCGCCGGTCAACCTGCCATCGCCGGTCTTCGCCGTGGCCTTGCCCTGCGTCGCCTTCTGGTCGGTGTTCCGGCCGACGGCGATGATGCCGCCGGTCGTCTTTCTGCTAGGCCTGCTGATGGACCTGCTGACCTTCGCGCCGCTGGGCTCCGGCGTCCTCGTGCTGCTGGCGCTGCATGCGGCGGCGTTGCGGTTCCGTTATTTCCTGGCGCGGCAGTCCTTCCTGACCGTCTGGCTGTGCTTCTGCGTCGCGGCGCTGGGCGCGGCCGGCTTCTATCTGGGGGCTGCAGTCCCTGCTCGCGCTGCGGCTGCCGCCGATCGCGCCGGCACTGCATGCGGCGCTGCTGGCCTGCGGGCTTTATCCGGCCATCGCACTCGTCCTGACCCGGATCCATGAAGCCATGCGCCATGCGGAGGTTGCGCCATGACCTGGCGTCCATGGGGTAGGTCCGGGCTGCTCGGACGCGAGAGGACCGTCCGCAAGGAGGAAGAGCGCCGGCGCGGCATCTTCACCCGTCGCGCCGCGGTGCTCGGCGTCATCCAGCTCGGCGCCTTCGGTTTCCTGGGCTCGCGCCTGTATCGCCTCCAGGTCGAGGAAGGGCGCGCGCTATGCCACGCTTGCCGAGGAGAACCGGGTCAGCGCGCGCCTGTTCGCCCCGCCGCGCGGCCGCGTGCTGGACCGCAACGGCAAGGTGGTGGCGGGCAACCGGCTGAACTGGCGCGCGCTGCTGGTGGCCGAGCAGACCGCCGATGTCGGCGCGACGCTCGAGACCTTCTCGAAGATCGTTCCGCTGGGTGATCACGAGAAGGCGCGGATCGAGCGCGAGATGCGCCGCAACCGCCGCTTCGTGCCCGGTCGTGCTGCGCGATTTCCTGACCTGGGAGGAGATGGCGCGCATCGAGGTGAACGCGCCCGACCTGCCCGGCATCTCCGTCGATATGGGCACCACGCGCATCTACCCGGAGACCGAGCATCTGGCCCATGTGGTGGGCTATGTGGCCGCGCCGGCGGAAGCCGATGTCGGCGATGACCCGCTGCTGCAACTGCCGGGCATCCGCGTTGGCCGCGCCGGCGTCGAGCGGTACCACGACCGCATCCTGCGTGGTCGCGCCGGTGCGGTGCAGGTCGAGGTCAATGCCGTCGGCCGCGTCATCCGCGAATTGGACCGGCGCGAGGGCATCCCCGGCCAGGATGTGCAGATCAGCGTCGAGACCGAGTTGCAGAAGGCGGTCCTCGGCAAGATCGAGGAAGGCACCACGGCCGTCCTGCTGGATGCGCGGAACGGCGAGGTGCTGGCGATGGCGACCAAGCCATCCTTCGATCCGAACATCTTCAATTCGGGTGTCAGCGCGGCGCAGTGGCGGCAATGGACGTCGTCGCGCTCCACGCCGCTGATCAACAAGGCGACCAACGGGCTCTACGCGCCGGGCTCGACCTTCAAGATGATGGTCGCGCTGGCGGCGCTCGACGCCAAGGTCTGCCGGCCGGGCGACACCGTCGTTCTGCCCGGGGCATCTCGATTTCGGCAACAACCGCTTCCACTGCCACAAGCGCAGCGGCCACGGCGCCATGAACATGCGCAGCGCCATCATGGCGTCCTGCGACGTGTACTTCTACGAAATGGCGCGGCGGGTCGGCATGGACCGGATCGCGGCCATGGCCAACCGCTTCGGCCTGGGCGTCGATCTCGACATCGAACTGCCCGGCACGCGGCGAGGCCTGGTGCCGACGCGGGGCTGGCGCCAGGCGCAGGGCAAGCCCTGGTCGATCGGCGACACCATCGTGCACGGCATCGGGCAGGGCTTCTATCAGCTGACGCCGCTGTCCCTGGCGGTCATGACGGCGCGGCTTGGCGTCGGGGCGGGCCTTGCAGCCGCATCTGACGCGCGCGATCGGCGGCCGCCCGCAGCGCGGCAGCCGCCCGGAGGACTGGCCGAGCCTGGGCATTCCGGATGCCGACATGCGCCTGATCCGCGAGGCGATGTGGGGCGTGGTCAATGGTGGCGGCGGCACCGCCGGCGTCGCGCGCCTGCCGGCGCAGTACGGCCAGATGGCCGGCAAGACCGGCACCACCCAGGTGCGCCGCGTGACGCGCGAACAGCGTGAGCGTGGCTTCAACGTCAATGCGGTGCCGCGGGAATGGCGGCCGCATGCGCTGTTCGTGGCCTATGCGCCGCACGACAATCCGCTGTTCGCGCTGTCGGTGGTCGTCGAGCACGGGACCAGCGGGTCGGGCGCGGCGGCGCCGATCGCGCGCGACATCATGATCGAGGCGTTCCAGCGGCTCGGCCCGCAGCGGCCTGGGCAGCGGGTGGCGGAGGTGGCGCGATGATCTTCGAACGCCGCCTGCTGACGCGCGACCGTGGCGTCGGCATCCTCGAGAAATTCTGGCAGATTCCCTGGTCGTTCGTGTTGCTGCTCTGCGCCGTGGCGGCGGTCGGCTATGTCGCGCTGCTGTCGGCCGGCAGCGGCAATCCCGATACCTATGCGCAGAAGCATGCCATCCGCTTCGGCTTCGGCCTGGTGCTGATGCTCGGCCTGGCGATGATCGACATCCGGGTGATCGCGCGCTTCGCCTGGGTGGGGTATCTGGGCGGCGTCGCGCTGCTCGTGCTCGTGCTGATGCATGGCAATGTCGGCAAGGGCGCGCAGCGCTGGATCGATATCGGGCCGGTGCAGTTGCAGCCGTCCGAGCTGATGAAGATCATGCTCGTGCTCGGCCTGGCATCCTGGTTCCATCGGGCGTCGTGGGAGAAGGTGGGCAATCCGCTGTTCCTCATTCCGCCGGCGATCGCGGTGCTGGTGCCGGTCGGGCTGATCCTGAAGCAGCCGAACCTTGGCACGGCGCTGATCACCGGCATGGTGGGTGCTGCGGTGTTCTGGGCCGCGGGCATGCGCTGGTGGAAGTTCGCGATCGGCTTCGCCGCCATCGGCGGTGGCCGCGCCGATCGCCTATGAGCGGCTGCACGACTATCAGCGCGCGCGCATCACGACGTTCCTCGACCCGGAGAGCGACCCGCTCGGCGCCGGCTACAACATCATCCAGTCGAAGATCGCGCTGGGGTCGGGCGGGCTGTGGGGCAAGGGCTTCCTGCAAGGCACGCAGGGCCATCTGAACTTCCTGCCGGAGAAGCAGACCGACTTCATCTTCACCATGATCGCCGAGGAATTCGGCCTGGTCGGCGCGCTGACGACGCTGACGATGCTGCTGCTGGTGGTGGCCTTCTGCTACCTGGTTGCCTTCCGCAGCAAGCATCAGTTCGGGCGGCTGCTGGCGATTGGGCTCGGCACCAATTTCTTCCTCTACGTCTTCGTGAACGTCGCGATGGTCACCGGGTCGATCCCGGTGGGCGGCGTGCCGCTGCCGCTGATCAGCCATGGCGGGTCGGCGATGATGACGGTGATGCTGGGCTTCGGCCTGCTGCTGTCGGCCTATGTGCACCGCGATGCCGAGATGGGACCGATGCGGGAATGAGGTCCCTGGCCTGCGCAAAGGGGCTGGACAAAGCCGTCGCTGCAGGCTATGAAGCGCGTCCTCGGAACCGGCCATGCGCGCCGGTTCCCGGCGGGCGCCTAGCTCAGTTGGTAGAGCAGCTGACTCTTAATCAGCGGGTCGTAGGTTCGAATCCTGACGGCGCCCACCAAATAGATCAGCGGCTTAGACGCCGCTCCCGTCCAACTCGGACCTGCCAGAGACGTTTCCGCTCCCTTCTGCGGACCCGAGAGCATGACCTGGGCGCGCCTGCGCCCATCTCGCCGAGACATCTTCCCAGACCTCCAAGCAGGCATCCCTGCCGGACCATTTGCCGCATGCGCGGCAAGTTTAAGGGGGCGACGCGGCTGAGCGGCTATAGCCTTGGCCAGTTTGCCACGGCCGGCAGGCCGACGTTCGGAGCAGCGTTGATGGTTGCGGGCGGCCCCAGGCTCGTGTTGCGGCGCTGGACGGCCATTCATCCTTCTGCGCAAGCGCATAGCGTCGATGAAATGGGTGACGGCGTCCTCGTTGGGAAGGGTGCCGACGACCTCGGTGCCGAGCATCCCGGCGCGGAGGGACGCCTTCGGCCGGGAGTAGTGCAGGCTCCCAGCGACGGCTTCGCGCTGGCGCAGGGACGCGAAGCTCTCCTCGCCTGGCAGGCCTTCGAAGACGATGCGGATCTTGTCCTCGGCCGAATGGTGCTTGCGGGTGGCGCGGCGGAGGTCGCGCACTACCTTCTCGGCCGGCGGCTTGAGGTAGTAGATCCGGGCATCCTTCTTCGCGATCACCCAGGCGGCATGCGCCTGCCGCATGACGCGGCGCCAGGTCGGCCGGTCAGCGCGCACCATCATCGCCCGGCCTCGGCGTCTCGCCGCCGCTGAGGTGGAGGAAGGACTCCTCCAGGCTCGGCGCGCGCGTGTTGAGTGACCGGATGCGGAGGCCGCGCGCGGTCGCCGCGGCCGCGATGTCGTGCCCCATCGCGCCGGGGTCGGGCCCGTAGACTCGGAAGCCACCCGCGAGCGGCATCACCTCCCGTCCGGTCGTATCGAGCACCTCCGATGGCCGCACGCCGGGCGTGGCGAAGCAGACCTCGGCCGAGCGGCGGGCCTCTATCCGGCCGCGCAGCGCCTCCGGCATGCCCACCGCGACGATCCGCCCTTCATGGATGATCGCGACGCGGTGGCAGAACTCGCCGGCCTCCTCGATGTTGTGCGTCGTCAGGAAGACCGTGGTGCCGCGTTCCCGGTTCATATGCAGCACCGTGCGGCGGATGGCGTGGACGCTGGCCACGTCGAGGCCGGTCGTGGGTTCGCCGAGGAACAGGATCTCGGGGTCGCCGACCAACGCCATGCACAGCATAAGCCGCTGGCGCAGGCCCTTTGACAGGTCGCCGCCCTTCTCGCGTTCCCGCCCGGCAAGGCCGAACAGGCCGAGCAGTTCCGTTCCCCGCTCGGTACGCCGCCGGCGTCCCACGGCACGCAGTTCCGCCTTCAGCATCATGTTCTGCCACACCGGAAGGTCGGCATAGACATTCGCCTCCTCTGGCACGACGCCGATCATTTCGCGCCCGGCGACGGGATCGACCGCCATGTCATGCCCGGCAAGGCACGCCTTGCCTTCGGTCGGCGGAAGGAAGCCGGGCAGCATCCGGACCGTCGTGCTCTTGCCGGCGCCGTTCGGGCCGAGAAAGCCGAAGACCTCGCCGGCGGCGACGGCGAGATCCACATGATCCACCGCCAACGGCCGCGGACAACCGGCTCAGGCGCGGGAGGGGGCTTGCCGTGCCCGGCGCAGCGCGTCGAGCACGCGGTCCAGCAGGTCGGGTTCGCCGTCGCGCATGCCCTCGGTCTCTGCCACTTCCAACTCGATCGCGTCGTAGCGCCAGCGCTGCAGGATCGCCGCCTTCTGGTCACGCGTCAGATCCTGCCGCGCGAGCACCTCCTCCGGCGTGCGGAACACCGAGGTGGGATCGAGCAGGGCGCGTTCCAGGTCGCCGGCCTCCGGCCGGACCGCGAGGTACTCGCTCGGCAGCAGGTCATGCTGGTGGACGTCGGTCGCGCCGTGCCGCGCCAGGATATCTCTCGCGCGCGCGCCGTGCTCCGCATCGCGGAGATGCACCCAGAGCAGGAGGCCGCCTGCGTCCATCTGATGCTGCAGATGATCTGCGTGGTGCTTGCCGATCAGGCGCGCAAGGGCCGTGCCGGCGGCGCCGCCCGCTCCGCCCGCCATCGCCGCGGCGATGACGGCGCCGGCGAGCGTGCCGCCCGAGGCGAGGATCGCGCCGGCAGCGGCCGTGGCGCCGACATAGACCAGAAGCCCGATCACGCCGCCTTCGGCATCACCGATGGATTCGGTGGAGACATAGGCCGCACGCGGCACCCGGGCATCGTCCTCGAGCTCCGCGACGCGGCGATAGCCGTGGCCAAGCTTCTCGATGACGCTGTCTTCGCCTGCCAGCAGGCTCAGCTCTGCGCGATCGAAGCCGTTGCTGAGCAGCTCGTCGATCGCGGCCAGGAACCGCGCCTCGTCATGGAAAACCCCGACGACTTCGCGGATCACGCGGCGGGGGCTGCCGACAGTCTTGCTCATGGAGGCGTCCTTCCTTTCCTGGCGCGGGCGCATGGATGGCCGGATTGGATAAGCGAGAGACTGGTCATGCGCCCGGGACTGGGGAAGCGACTATCCCTGCGTGCGCAGGCGCTGCACTTGATGCGGATCAATTCCACCCGGCGACGGCGTTTCACGTTGGGCCGCTTCCCGCCAGGATGTCGCGCATCGCGGCGAGGAAGGCCCATTCATCCTTCTGCTCAAGCCGCATCGCGTCGATGAAACGGGTGACGGCGTCCTCCTTGGGAAGGGTGCCGACGACCTCAGTGCCGCGCATCCCGGCGCGGAGGGACGCCTTCGGCCAGGATCAGTGCGGGCTCCCGGTGACGGCTTTGCACCGGCACAGGGACGCGAAACGCTCCTCGCAGCGCAGCCTTTTGAGGGCGATGGGGATCTTATCCTCGGCCGCTTGGCGTTTGCGCGTCGCCCAGCGAATGTCGCGTGCCACCGGCTCGGCCGATGGTTTGGCGGCCGCGGCAGAGGAGATCCGGCTCACCCTCACTTTCCCGGGAGGTGCGATGAGGCAGGACTCCACTGTTCCTCAGCGCTGCCGTTCCGTCCCAGGGGTGACGATGCCAGACCGCCGTGGCTTCCATGCCGCCGAAAGGACTGCATCATCAAACGCTGGGTTCAGGACACCTGGTGCGGGGAAAGTCCACGCATCACTTCGAATTCGAAATCGAAGAAGTCGCGCAGCTTGGCCAGCAGCACCTCACGCGTCGGCGGCGGCGGTGGCGGGGGCAGGTCGGGTGCTCGGCTGCGTTCGGCATTCTCCGCCTGGCGCTCGGCGATGATGGTCGCCAGCGCTTCCATCAACTCGGGCCGGCGGGACAATACGGGTTCGAGTTCCTTGCGGCCCAACTCGAAGACGACCGCGTCGGTCACCGCGACGACGGTGGCACTGCGCGGCCCGCCGGTGACCAGTGACATCTCCCCGAATATTGCGCCATGTGCGAGGCGCGCCACCGTCACCTCCTCGCCGTCCTCGCGCGGGATAAGAACGTCGAGCGCCCCCTCGCCGACGACGAAGATGGATCTGCCCGTATCGCCATGGCGCATGACGAACTCGCCAGGCCGGAACACGGCCTCGCGCATGTTGCGGGCGAGGTAGGCGCGCTCGGTGTCGTTGAATGGACGGAACAGCTCGACGGTGCGCATCAGCGCCTCGCGCCTTGGGTGCAGCGCGCCGCGCGCCTGGCGCACGAGCCGTACGTCGCGCGAGGGCCTGTTCAATTCCAGGCCGATCCCGTTCAGCGCATGGAGGACGGCGGCACCCACCGCGTCGCAGCAGCTTGGCTCCGTCGCGTAGTCGGTGATGTGGAAGCGGACGATGTAGATGGCGGCGCCATCTTCGCAGCGCGCCAGCAACACATCGGGCTCGAGGTCGGGGAAGTTTCGGCCTGCGTCCAGCGCCGCGGCCAGAAGAATTCGCTTGGCGCGCTCGACAGGCACTTCGGCGTCGAGCGCGTAGCTCAATTCCGTGCGGTAGCGCCCCACCGCCTCGCTGCCGTAGTTGATCAGGCGGTTGCCCGCGACTTGCCCATTGGGCACCGTCACCACGGCCCCGTCGCGCCGGACGAGGCGCGTGGCGCGCCAGCTCATGCCGACGACGCGCCCTACATGGCCCTCCGCGCCTTCGATCCAGTCGCCGATGCCGAAAGGATGCTCGAGGCCAAGCGCGATCCCGGCGAAGACGTCCGAGAAGATGTTCCGCAGCGCGAAGCCGAGCACGGCGAGCATGACGCTCGATGTTGCGATAAGCCCCGTGGCGGGCCATTCGAGAACGAATTGCGTGAAGACGATGGCCGCGGCGCCGAACAGTCCGACGCCGATCAGGTCCGACAGCAGACGCGGCTTCGCCGCGAGCAGAATGCCCATCAGCCGCGACAGGAACCAGGCAAGCCCGAACCAGCCCGCGCCGCCGGTCACCGCATGCAGGACCGCGGCGACCGCACTTGCGGGTATCAGGCCAAGCCCGGGGCCGAAATCCCCAATGGCGGCATGGGCGGCCATTCCCGCAGACGCGAAGAGGCCTGGCGCGAAAAGGCCCTTGTAGGGGCTGGGTCCGTCGGGTTCGGAGGGTCGTGGCCTGCCGAGGCTATTGGGGGCAAGTGTCATGAGGCCGGGACCCGTATGCGTAGCCTCCTGGTCATGGCGCTCTCCTTTCCTCGTGAGAGTGCCCGAAAAAGCCGTGCAGAGGTCAGCCGTGTGCCGCGATCGAATTCACGACGCCTGCACCGTTCGGGAATAGGGCGACCACCGGCCCCAACGCCGCGCCGGAAAGCGGGCAAGTCACGCGCCGGCGCGGCAACCACGCTGGCTCATTCCTTAGCAATCTATCTATTCGCCGGCTAATATGCAGGTCTAGGATTACCCCATGCCAGATGGATCGGGCCTCGCCCAGGTGCGATGGGAACTCGGTGTCGCGATCGCACAGATCGCGCGACGCTGGCGCTCACGGCTCGATCAACGGATCGCCCCCTTTGGCCTGACTGAAGCGCGTTGGCTCGTTCTGCTCAGCCTGGCCCGGCGGGGTGACGGTATTCCGCAAAAGGCACTCGCCGCTCGCCTGCGCATCGAGGCACCGACCCTCGTCCGCACGCTCGACTGGCTCGAGCAGCAGGGTTTCGTCGAGCGGCGGGCCATTCCGCATGACCGCCGGGCCAAGACCATTCATCTCACCGACCCCGCGCGCCCTGTGGTGCTGCGGATCGAGACGGAGGCCGCCATCGTGCGCGCCGAGATCCTTGCGGGAATCCCGGAAGAGGAACTCGCCCTTTGCCTCGCGGTGCTGAAACGCGTCGCGGCAGGCCTGGCCGGGGTGGAGGAGGAACCTGGCAATGGACATCGGCCCCGGTAGCGGCCAGGCACCCGCATCGCTGCGCGCCGCAACCAGCCACGGGGCGGCGCGACGACGGCTTCGCGTCGCGGCCGCGGGCACGGCATTGCTGGCCGTGCTGGCCGGCGCCGGCACATGGGTCCATCGCCAGGTCACCACCGTCTTCGTCGATGATGCGCGCATCGCCGCGGACATGGTCACCCTTGCCAGCCGCCTGCCAGGCTGGGTGACCGAGGTCAGCGTCATCGCCGGTGACGCTGGCCGCGCCGGAGCGATGCTGCTGCGTCTCGACAGCCGCGAGGCGGAACTGACGCTGCGCGAGATCGAGGCACGCCTTGCCGGCCTCCTCGCCCGTGGCGCGGAACTGGAGGCACGGCTGGCCATGGTCGATCGCCAGACCGGCAGCCAGGAAGATGCACAGAGTGCCCGGCTGGAGGCCGCCCGCGCCCAGTTGCCCGCGGCCCAGGCCGAGCGCGTCTTCGCCGAGGGTGAGTTCGCCCGCGCGGTGCAACTCATGGGCACCGGCAGCGGCACGCGTCAGCGCCACGAGCAAACCCGCGCGCAATTGGAGACGGCAACGCAGCGGGTCCTGGCCGTCGCTGCCGAGATCCGCAACGTGGAGGCGCAACTCGCCACGGCCGGCGCGTCGCGGGAGGAACTGACGGTGCTCCGCCGCCAGATCGATTCCATTGAGCCCCTTCGGCGCGAACTGGCGGCACAACGCGACCGGGTCCGCCTCGAGATCCAGGACCGCACCATCACCATGCCCTTCGACGGCGTGGTGGACCGCGTCTTCGTCGACGCCGGCGAATATGTGACGCCCGGCCAGCGGCTGATGCTCGTGCACGATCCCGCCCGGGTTCGCGTCGAGGCCAATGTGAAGGAGACCGAGATCCGCTACTTCCGCCCCGGCACGCCGGTGCGGCTGCGGGTCGATGCCTATCCCGCTCGTCGCTTCGAAGGGGCGGTCGAGCGCGTCGGCGCAGCGGCAACCAGCGAATTCGCCCTGCTGCCCAGCCCGAACCCGTCCGGCAACTTCACCAAGATCACCCAGCGGCTGCCCATTCGGATTGCGCTGGAGCCCGGCGTCGCCGACGGCCTGCTTCGGCCGGGCATGATGGTGGAGATCGAGGCGCTGGCGCGTGAGTGATGCCACGCTGCCGGCTGGCGGGTGGGGCAACTGGGCCGGCCCGGACATCGCGGTGCTGCAGGCACGCTGGGGCGCTCCGTATCGCCTGCTGGTGACCCTGGCCGCGATGATCGGGACCATCGCCACGATCCTGTCGGCCACCATCGTCAACGTCGCCTTGCCGCAGGTCATGGGCGCCTTCGGCATCGGGCAGGACCATGCGCAGCTGCTCTCGACGGCCTTCCTGGCGTCGGTGACGGCAACCATGTTGCTGAACGGGTGGCTGGTGGACAGTTTCGGTTGCCGGCTGACCTATGCGGCGGCGATCGTGATGTTCGTGCTCGGCTCCGTCGTCGCCGGTTCGGCACCGAATGAGGGCGTGCTGATTGCCGGCCGTGTGCTGCAGGGCGCTGCCGCGGGGATGGTCCAGCCGCTCGGCATGCAAATCATCTTCCAGGTGTTTCCGGCGGAACGGCGAGGCTCGGCGATGGGTCTCTATGCTGTCGGCGTCGTGCTGGCGCCGGCGCTCGGGCCGACGCTGGGTGGCGTCATCGTCGATGGTTTCGGCTGGCGTGCGATGTTCTTCCTGGGGGTGCCCTTCGCATTGCTGGGCCTCATGCTCGGGCTTGTCTTCCTGCCCGGCCCCACGCCGGGGGCGGGGCCGCGGCGGCGGTTCGACGGGCCAGGCTTCTTGTTGCTGGTGACCGCCTTGCTCGCATTGCTGACGGGCCTCGCAAGTGGCCAGCGGGAAGGCTGGGGTTCGAATCGCGTCATTGCGGAACTGTCACTCGCCGCGGCGGCCACGGCTGGCTTCGTGCTGTGGGAACTGCGCACGGATGCACCAATGCTGAACCCGCGGCTTTTCGCCGTACGCGGTTTCGCCTGTTCGGCGGCGGTCGGCCTCGTCTATGGCGCCGCCCTGTTCGGTTCGACCTATCTGGTGCCGCTGTTTGTGCAGACCATCCAGGGATACACCGCGACGCGCGCGGGCCTGCTGTTGATGCCCGCGGGCCTTGCGATGGTGATCGTCTTCCCGATCGCCGGGCGGCTGGCGGACCGGATGCCCCCCTTTGCGCCGATCGGGGCTGGCCTGTTGCTGTTCGGCGCTTCGGCCTGGCTGATGACAGGCGTCGGCACGGATACGCCGTTCTGGACCTTCGCAATCTGGATCCTGGTTGGCCGCGTCGGCTTCGGCCTCGCCATGCCGAGCATGAATGCCGGGGCGCTGCGCGCGCTGCCGCCGCGCTGGATCGGGCAGGGGTCGGGGGCGGTGAATTTCGCCCGCCAGTTCGGTGGTGCGCTCGGCGTCAACCTGCTGTCGATCCATCTCGAACGCCAGACGCAGCTTTATGCGCAGGCGCTGACCGCAACCCAGGAAGGCCGGCCGGCGACGCGCGAAATGCTGCGCCAGGTCGAGAACCTGTTGGCCCAGGACGGCATTGCCGAGGTGACGCGCCAGGCGGCGGCGCAGGAGTTCCTGGCGCAGATGGTGCAGTCCCAGGCGAGCATGCTCGCCTTCCGGGCGACCTTCCTGATGGTGGCGCTGGCCTGCCTGGCGGCACTGGTGCCGGTCCTGATCATGCGGCGCAAATCAGTGGGATGATGCGCTGGCGTGGCTGCGCTATTCGATGCTCATGACACGACCAGACCCCCTGCCGTCGCTCCATCGCGCCGCCGCGGCGCTCGGCGCTGCCGGCCAGCCCGAAGCATTCTTCGACGCCTTGTGCGATGCGATGGCCGAGGCGATCGGCCATCGCCTGTTCACCATCATGCGGCATGATGCGCTCGCCGGGCGGAACCGCCGCGTCTATTCGAGCGACCCGGCGGCCTATCCCGTCTCCGGATTCAAGCCGGTGGACTGGGGGCATCCCTGGGCCCAGCGCGCGCTCGTCGAGGGCCGCTCCTGGCTCGGGCGCGACGCCGCCGACATTGCCTGGGCCTATCCGGACCACGAGAAGATTGCCGCCATGGGTCTCGCCAGTGCGATGAACCTGCCGGTACGGTGGAACGGGCGCACGCTGGGTACGGTGAACCTGCTGCACGGCGCGGCGCATTTCACCGATGCCGATGCCGAGACCGGCGCGCTTTTCGCCGCCCTCGCCGCGCCGGCGCTGCTGACTGTCGATGGGGATTGAGATGATGACGACGCCGAAGAATCCGATGCCGCGGCGCAGCCTGTTGCTGGCGGCGCCCGCGCTCCTCGTGGCGGGGCCGCTCGCGGCGCAGACGACCTTCACCCGCCCGATCCGGCTGATCATTCCCTGGGCGCCGGGCGGCACGACGGACATTCTCGGCCGGATCGTCGCGGAACCGCTCGGCCAGGCGCTGGGACAAACGGTGCTGGTCGAGAACCGCACCGGCGCCAGCGGCAATATCGGCTCGGATGTCGTCGCCAAGGCGGCGCCGGATGGGCAGACGCTGCTGTTCGGCTCGATGTCCACCCATGCGATGAACCACGCGCTGATGCGCAACATGCCGTTCGACGGGGTGGCTGATTTCACGCCGCTCGCGATGCTCGGCTTCGCGGTGAACACGATGGTCGTCCATCCCTCGGTGCCGGCGCAGACCGTGCCGGAATTCATCGCCTATGCCCGCGCCAACCCCGAGAAGATGGCCTATGCCTCGGCCGGGCCGGGCTCGACCAACCATCTCTGCGCCGCGCTGTTCGAGAGCATGACCGGCATCAGGATGGTCCATGTGCCCTATCGCGGCGGCCAGCCCGCGGTGACGGACACGGTGGCCGGGCAGACGCAATTGCTGTTCAGCGCGGCGACGCAGACGATGTCGCATGTCGAAGGCGGCCGGCTGCGCCTGCTCGCCGTCACCGAGGCCGCGCGCTGGAGCCGCAAGCCGGACGTGCCGACTGTCGGCGAGACCGTGCCGGGCTATGAGATGGCCGTCTGGTATGGGGCCTTCGGCCCGAAGGGCATGGACCCAGCCTTGCAGCAGCAACTGAACACCGAGTTGAACCGGGTTCTGGCCATTCCGGCGATCAAGGACAGGCTGGGCGGCATGGGGGTCGAGATGGCCCCGGAATCGACCGACGCCTTCGCGCAGCGGCTGCGCGCGGATGCCGCGAAGTGGGGCGCGCTGATCCAGCGCCTCGGCATCGAGGCGACCTGACCCCGGCTTGCCGCCCCGGCGGCCGCGTTCCATCCTCCGGCCCGACGAAACGGGGGAAAATGTCGATGGACGCGCCGCTGACGGTCGAGATCGAGGATGGCATCGCCCTCCTCACCATGAACCGGGCCGAGACGCGCAATCCGCTCGATCCGGAGATGCAGGATGCGCTGCTCGACACGCTCTCCGGGCTCGACGCCGGGCAGGAGGTGCGCGTCGCCATCCTGACCGGGGCCGGCACCGCCTTCTGCGCCGGCGGCAATGTCCGCCGCATGGGCGAAGCGGCGAGCGGTCCGAAGGAACGCACGCCGGCCCAGGCGCGCGGCTATTACCGCTGGGGTATCCAGCGCATACCGCGCCTGCTCGAAACCTTGGAACTGCCGGTGATCGCGGCGGTGAACGGGCCGGCGATGGGCGCGGGTTGCGACCTCGCCTGCATGTGCGACCTGCGCATCGCATCCGAAAGCGCGCGCTTCGCCGAAAGCTTCGTGAAGCTCGGCATCATTCCCGGCGACGGCGGCGCCTGGTTGCTGCCGCGCGTCGTGGGCTTCGCCAAGGCGTCCGAGATGGCGCTGACCGGCGATTCGCTGACGGCGCAGGAGGCTCTGGCGGCCGGCCTCGTTTCACGCGTGGTGCCCGATGCCGAACTCATCCCGACGGCAAAGGCACTGGCGGCACGCATCGCGGCCAACCCCCCGCAGGCGGTGCGCATGACGCGGCGCCTGCTGCGCGAGGCATGGAACAACCGGCTCGACACGGTGCTGGAGATGTCGTCCGCCATGCAGGCGGTGGCGCACACCACCGCCGATCACAGGGAGGCGCTCTCGGCGATGCGGGAGAAGCGCAAGCCGACCTATACGGGCGGCTGAGATGGCGTTTGCGCCCGGCCTGCTCACCGGACGGAGGGCACTCGTCACCGGTGGCGGTACGGGGTTGGGGCGCAGCGTCGGCCTTCGGTTCCTCGAACTCGGCGCTTCGCTGGCCATCTGTGGGCGACGTGCGGCTGTTCTGGAAGCGGCCGCCGCCGGGCTTCGCACCGCGGTTCCAGGCGCCGAGGTCACGACGCATCCGTGCGATATCCGCGACGCCGTGGCGGTCGAGGCGATGCTGGACGATGTCTGGCGCCAGGCTGCGCCGGACATCCTGGTGAACAACGCGGCTGCGAATTTCCTGGCGCAGACGCACCGCCTGTCTTCGCGGGCGGTGGATGCCGTGCTGGGGACGACGCTGCATGGTGCGGCCTATTGCACCATCGGGTGCGGGCGACGCTGGATCGAGGCCGGGCAACCCGGCGTCGTCTTGTCGATCCTCACGCTCTCGGCCCTGCAGGGCGGCGCCTTCACGGTGCCCTCGGCGATGGCCAAGGCGGGGCTGCTCGCGATGACGCAGAGTCTCGCCGTGGAATGGGGACCGCACGGCATTCGCCTGGTCGCGATCGCACCGGGCACCTTCCCGACCGAGGCCGCCGTCGCACGGCTGCGGCCTGGCGGTGTCGAGCATGCCGGCGTGCCGTTGCGCCGCGCCGGCAGGCATGAGGAACTGACGGATCTCGCCGCCTTTCTCGTCTCGGACCACGCGGGCTACATCACCGGCGAATGCGTGGTCGCGGATGGTGGGCGGCGGTTGCTCGGCGGTGCACGAGCCGGGGCGCAGGAGATGCTCGACTGGACGGATGAGCAATGGGCGCAGCAGCGCGCACGCACGCCGTCGCGCTAGATCAGATCGCGGCAGGATGGGATCACCCGGGCGCGCGAGGATGCTCCAGGTCAATGTCCCTTGAAGCGCGGCCCCAAGCGCGCCAGCCTGGCGCAGGGCGTCACGTTCGTCGTCAGCCAGCCCCAGCATGCCGCCAAGCACCTCGCCTTCGTGCTGGTTCAGGAAGGGGCTCGGCGCGAAATCCGGCGGCGGCGCGCCTTCGATGCGCAGCGGCGTCGAGGGCAGCACCACGCGACCGACCTCGGGATGATCCACCCAGCGCAGCATGCCGCGTTCATGCATGCCCTTGTCCTCAAGCACTTCCTCGAGCGTGCGGACCGGCGCGGCGGGCACGCCCTGCTTGCGGGTCAGCGCTTCGAGTTCCGCGCGCGTGTGGGCTGACGTCCAGGCGGTGACCAGGCCATCGACCTCGGCCATATGCGTCACGCGGTCGGGGTTGCTGCGGAACCGTACGTCGCCGATCAGCGCCTCCTGTCCCATGGCGCGCAGCAGACGGTCCCAGTGTTCTTCGGTGACGACGATGATGGCGATCCAGCCATCGGAAGCCGGATAGACATTGTAGGGCGCCATCGCCAGCCCGGCATGGCTGTTGCCGGTTCGTGGCGGCAGGTCTGTCGCCTTGCCGCCGAAATGCATGCCGATGGCGGAGGCGAGCGTGGAATACGCCGCATCCTGCATCGCAACCTCCACATAGCCGCCCTTGCCCGTGCGTTCGCGCGCGAACAGCGCGGTCATCACCGCGCCATACAGGTGGGTGCCGCCAAGGAAGTCGCAAACGGTCGGCCCCGCCTTGGTTGGCGGGCCGTCCGGGAAGCCGGTTGTGTGCATGATGCCGACGGCGGCCTGCACCGTCAGGTCCATCGCCAGCCGGTTGCGGTCCGGGCCGGTCTGGCCATAACCGGAGCCGCAGGCATAGACCAGCCGCGGGTTCCGCTTGCGCAACGCCTCATGTCCGAGGCCCAGCCGGTCCATGGCGCCGGGCGAGAAATTCTCGATCACGACATCGGCGCGATCCACCAGCCGCAGGAAAACCTCCTGCCCTTGCGGATTCTTGAGGTCGAGCGACAGGCCGAGCTTGTTTGAATTCAGCATCGCCTGCGGCACCGAGCCCGCCGGCGACCATGGCACGCCGACGAAGCGGCTCCCCATTGGGCGGTTCGATCTTGATGACGGTCGCACCCGCCATCGCCATCAGGAACCCGCAATAAGGAGCCTGGTAGATGTGGCCGAGGTCGAGGACCAACAGCCCTTCGAGCGGGCGTTGCGGTTCCTCCATGGTCACACCTTCGAACCGAGGGTGCGCCGCCCGATTGCGCTGCGATGCACCTCGGACGGGCCTTCATAGACGCGCATCACGCGCACCTGCTGGTGCATCAGTTGCAGCGGCAATTCCTTGGTCATGCCCATCGCGCCGAAGGTCTGCATGGCGTTGTCGAGCACCGACTGCGCCATCTCGGTCGCGCGCACCTTCAGGATCGAAGCCTCCATCCGCACATCGGCGCCGGAATCGAGCTTGGCGGCGAGGTCGTTCACCATCAGCCGGCAGGCGTGCATTTCCATCACGGCCTCGGCGGCGAACCACTGGATCGCCTGGCGATCGGCCAGGCGCACGCCCCATGTCACGCGGTTCTGCGCGTATTCGGACATCATCTCCAGCGCCCGGCGCGCCATGCCGATGCAGCGCGCGCCCATCTGCATGCGCCGCACGTTCAGCCGCAGCTGCATCGGCGCATAGCCGCGGCCGAGTTCGCCGAGCACATTCTCATGCGGCACCCGGCAATCCTCGAAGACGAGTTCATAGGTGGTGCGGCCGCCGATCATCGGGATCGCGCGCTCGATGATGAAACCCGGGGTGCCCTTCTCGACGATGAAGGCGGTGATGCCTTCCTGGCGCTTCCCGTCACCGGTGCGCGCCATCAGGATGATGAAGTCGGCGCGCGGGACGTTGGAGACCCAGATCTTGCGCCCGTTGATCACCCAGTCGTCGCCGTCGCGCACCGCGCGCGTCGTCATGCCGGCCGGGTCGCCGCCGGCGCCGGGCTCGCTGATCGCCATGGCGGAGCGGGCATCGCCGCTCGCGTAAGGCTTGAGGTACTTCTCGCGCTGCACCGGGCTCGCGACCGACAGCATCATGTGCAGGTTCGGGCTGTCGGGCGGGATCGTGAAGGGGATGCAGGCGCGCGCCATCTCCTCCTCGGCCGCGGCCAGCGAGATCAGGGGCAGATTGGCGCCGCCGAATTCCTCCGGCACGTCGAGGCCCCACAGGCCGAGCTCCCGGCAACGATCCAGGAGCGCCGTCTCCTCCGCGGCCGAGAGCTTGAAGCCGCCGCCTTCCGCCTCCCGCTTCAACACCGCGGGTTCGAGCGGCATCATGTCTCGCTCCACGAATTTCGCGACCAGATCCCGCAACATCCGGGTCTCTTCGCTGGCGGCGTAGGGCTGGTTATGGTCCATGATGCGGCACTCCTCCGATGGTCCGGAACGGACCACCGGGGGGCGCTCCGTCAAGCGGCTCGACGCGTCAGCGCAGGTATCGCCACCGGAACCGGTCGCCCTGCGCCTCCACCCGGCCGACCGATGGGTCGGGAAAGTGAATCGGCAGGATCTTCGCGTCGGTATCGGCCACCTGGCCGAGGAAGCGGCGGCGGCTGACCTCGGCTTCGGCCGGGTCCCAGCAGAACACCGTGGACCAGTCCGGCTGATGGACCTGCAGGGCGTGGTGCATCAGGTCCCCGGTCACGACCGCATGCTGCCCGCCGCTGCGGATATGGACGCAGCAATGGCACGGCGAATGGCCAGGCGTGGGCTGGATGGTGATGCGGTCGTCGAGTTGGAAGTCGTCATCCACCAGCAGGGCCTGACCGGCTGCAACGATGGGTTCGCAGTTGAAGCGGTGGACATTGCCGCCGCCGCCGGGGCGTTCCTCGGCAGCCTTCGTGCTGGCGTCCCAGGCTGCATATTCGCGTTTGTGGAAGACGTATTTGGCATTCGGGAAGGTCGGCACCCAGCGGCCGTCCCGCAGCACCGTGTTCCAGCCCGAATGGTCGATGTGCAGGTGGGTGCAGAAGACGTAGTCGATGTCCTCGAAGGACAGGCCCTCCGCCTTCAGCCCGTCCAGCCAGGGCTGCTTGGGGAAGTCCATCGGCGCCGGATAGCCCTTGTCCTCGCCCGTGCAGGTGTCGACCAGAATGGTGTGGTGCGGCGTTCGCAGCACATAGGTCTGGTAGGTGATGACCATCTTGCCCGAGGCGGCGTCATAGGTCTCCGGCTCGATTTCCCGCAGCCGTTCCGCCAGCAACTCAGGTGCCGTGGCGGCCTTGGGGAACATCGCCTCGGGCGCGCGCCAGGGGCCGTCGCGTTCGATGATGCTGGTGATGGTGACGTCGCCGATGGTCAGCTTGCGCATGTCGTTTCCTGGTCGATCAGGGGTTTATTCGGCGCGGATGCCGGCCGCAGCGGCCACGCGGCGCCAGGTGGGGACATCCTCCGCGAGACGTCCGGCGAGGATGTCGGGCGTGCTCATCAGCGGTTCGGCACCCAGCGTCGAGAAGCGGGCGCGGAACTCGCGGTCATTTCGCAGCCCGCCCAACTCGGCGGAAAGCCGTGCCAGGATGGGTTCGGGCAACCCCTTGGGTGCTGCCATCGCGAACCAGTTCGGCGCGATGTAGCCGGGCACGATCTCCACCGCCGCCGGGACATCGGGCAGGGCGGGGATACGCGTCGCCGTGGTGACGGCGAGGATCCTGCGCGCGTCCCTCCCGTGCATGGGCCAGCGTCTCAACGGTGCTGGCGAACACCACGTCGATGTCGCCGGCATAAAGTGCATTCGACGCCTGCGCCGCGCCACGATACGGGACATGGGTGATGTCGATCTGTGCCACGGACGCCATCATCGCGCCCGAGAGGTGGTTCGATGAGCCGATGCCCGAGGTGCCATAGGTGATGGTGCCCGGCTTCGCGCGCGCCTCGGCCAACAGAGCCTCGAGATTTGCGAAGCGATGGTCCGCGCGCACCACGATCGTCGTAGCGATCTCCGCCACCAGGCTGATGGGCGTCAGGTCGGTCCGCGGATCGAAGCCGAGATTGGCATAGATGGCCGGCAGGATGGCCATGGAGGACGATGTCAGGACCAGGGTATAGCCGTCAGGTGGCGCCTGAACGGCGGCGCGCAGTCCGATGGAGCCGCCGGCGCCGGCGCGGTTGTCGATGATGAGGGGCTGGCCAAGCCGTTCGCGCAGGCGTTCGCCGATCAACCGGCCCACCGTGTCGATCGGCCCGCCCGGGGCGAAGGGAATGATCAGCCGGATCGGCCGCGACGGCCAGGCGTCCTGCGCGATCGCCGGCGCCGCCAGCATCCCGAGGGCCAGGCCCGGCAGGGTTCGGCGTCGCAGCAAGGTGGCCGTTCGCGCGATACGTCCCTGAATGTCGCTGCACATGCGTTCCTCCGGTCGCCGTTCAGGCGACGATTTTGCCAAACGTTCCAACGGATCAGGGGACGGCGCAAGGTGGCGTCACCGCCGCGTCGCTTCCCGCCGGGCGATCCAGGTGGTCGCCACGAGAATGATCGCTGCCCCGGCGAGGGTCGTGGTTGCCGGCACCTCCGCAAAGACCAGCCATCCGAGCGCCGCGGCCCAGATCAGGTCGATGAACTTGACCGGCTGCGTCGCCGACATGTCGGCGATGCGGAATGCCTCCGTCAGGCACCAGTGGCCGGCGCTGCCAAGCAACCCGGTCATCAGGAACCATCCCCATTGCCCTGGCGTCGGCCAGATCCAGCCGGATATCGCGAAGGGCAGGCTGAAGATCGCGACGGTGATCGCCTGCCAGGCGACGATCACCTCGGGCCGGTCGCGTCGCGTGAGCGCCTTGGTGATAAGGAATGACGCGGCAAAAAGCGGTGCGGATGACAGCATCACCACCGACCAGAAGCCACGTCCGGAACCGGTGAATTGCGGCACCACGACCACCAGCACCCCAAGGAAGCCGATGCCGGCCGCGATCCAGCGCGCGCGCGCCACAGGCTCACCCAAGAAGAGCACCGCCCCGGCCATGATGAAGATCGGTCCCGTGAATCCGATCGCCGTCATGTCGGCCATCGGCACATGCGGCAGCGCCCAGAACCACAGCAGCAGACCGGCCGTATGCACCAGACCGCGCCAGCCCTGGCCGCGCAGGTCATGCGGCCGCCAGGCAGCCAGTCCGGTGCGCAGCATGAACGGGAGCAGCACGACCAGGCCGGCGAGATAGCGCAGGAACTGCGTCTGGAACGGGTCCAATTCCTGCGCCAGGCGGCGTGCGATGGTGTTGAGCAGGCAGAAGAGCAATCCCGCAGCAGCCATCCAGGCCATGCCGCGCAAGGTCGCCACGCGCGTCGGGCGCGCGGGGGCGTCGGTCACGTCGCGGCCGTGCCCCGCGTCAGCACTCGGCGCAACGCGGCATTGAATGGCTCGGCAGCCTCATAGGAAACCCAGTGGCCGGCACCGGGAATGCTCTCCGCGGTCGCGCCGCTGCGCATGCCCCGGATCAGGTCGAGACGCAGCCCGACATGAGGGCGGGCAATGGCGTCGAGTTCACCATAGATTGCGGCCAGCGGTGCGCGGCCGCGCGCGATGGCCTGCTTCAGCGAATCCGTGCTGGCCCAGCCACGGCTCTTGAAGCGGGCGCGGCGTGTGTGGAGGTCCTGCATGGCGAGCGCGACCTCATCGATGCGAGCGGCGTCGGCAAACATCAGCGCGGCCAGGTTGTGGCGATTCGCCTCGTCCCGGTTGGTGCCTTCGAGGTGGCGGACCTTCACCAATTGCGTCGGGCTGCGCTCAAAGCCGAGCGCGCCGGCGCCGATCACGGTCAGCGACTGGCAGCGTTCCTGGTCCAGCGCCGCGAGGTGGCCGGCGCAAAGCGCGCCGAAGGAAAAGCCGGCGAGATCATAGCCGGCGCAGTCCGGCAGTGCGATGCGAAGGCCCTCCGCCAGGATCGGTGCGATGGTCTCCGGCGAGGCTGGCATTGGCGGCATGTCGCTGTCGCCGAGGCCGGGCAGGTCCGCGCAGATCACCATGCGGTCCGCGGCCAATGCCGGAATGTTGCGCAGCCAGTGGCGCCATGAACCGGATCCGCCATGCAGCAGCACGAGTGGCCGGCCCTGGCCCCAGGCACGCCATGTCATGGTCCCGTCGCCGCAAGGCGTCTCCGTGCGCCGAGCGGCGGCGGCTACGTTCCGAAGTTCGCTGTGCGGCTCATCCCGGGCGCTGTTCGCGACCCATTCCCCGAAGCCCATGTCGCTGTATCCCACCCCACGATGGCCCGTATCCTAGGCCAGGCGGAGCATCGGTCCACCTGGCGGCGGTCAGGCCGCGGGCATGGACTGGATGGGAAGGCCGGAGAGAACGCCTTCGACGCCGAGCCGCCGCTCAAGTTCGGGAAGGGTTGCCCGCGCAATGGTCGTCACGGACGCCTGGAGGTCGGGGGAGGGGTCACCGCCACGAGCGGCGCGCTGCAAGGCTTCGGCCTCGGCCGCGAGGCGAATGGCACCGAGCGTGCGAGCCGCGCCGACCAGGCGGTGCGCAGCGTGCTGGACATGGCCGGAATCGGTCTTTTCAGATGGCGAGGCGTTCGTCAGCAATGCCAGGGCACGCCGGACCTCACCAACAAACTCAGCCAGGATCCCGTGAGCAGCGTGGCCGAGCTCGCGCTCCAGCAGGTCGAGCGTCGTGGCATCGATGTAGGGCGCCGAAGGCGCGGCTTCGGTCGGCGCGACGGTGGCATTGACGTCGCGTGTCGGCAAGCGTTTCAGAACCTGCAGCAGCGCCTGGCGGTCGATCGGCTTGACCAGGTGGGCGTCCATCCCGGCACGGCGCGTCGCCTCGATCTGATCTGGCAGCGCGGACGCCGTCAGGGCGATCACGGGCACCGCGCAGGCCGGGGCCTGCAGCGCGCGAATCCGCCGGGTTGCCTCGAAGCCATCCATCCCCGGCATCTGCAGATCCATCAGCACGGCGTCGAACATGCCGTTTGACAGGGCATGCAAGGCGCTGACCCCGTCCTCGGCGACCGTCACGTGATGGCCGGCGCTGCTCAGCATGGCCTGGGCGATCTGGCGGTTGGCGGCAACGTCGTCCACCACCAGGATCCTCAGCGACAGGTTCTCGAGTGCGGCGTCGGCATCTTCGCCTGGCGTATCCTCCGACGCGCTGGGCATGACGGCGCTGTGCAGCGGAACCTCGATCCAGAAGAGCGCACCCCCACCAAGGGGTTCATCGCAGCCGATCTGTCCCTCCATCAGGGCGACGAGGCGGGCCGAGATCGCCAGGCCCAGGCCGGTGCCCTGGCCATCGCCCATGCCCTGCGGCGCAAGCTGCACGAAATCCTCGAACAGCAGGTGGCGCTTGTCGGCCGGGACGCCGGGGCCGGTGTCCTGGACCTCGATGCGCAGGCGATCCTGATTGATGCGATGGACGCGCAGGTCCACGCGACCGCCGGTGGGCGTGAATTTCACGGCGTTCGAGAGCAGGTTCAACAACAACTGCCGCAGTCGCGTCGGGTCAAGTTCCGCTGCCTCAGGCAGGGAGGGATCGAAATCGAAATGGAATGACAGGGCCTTGCGCGCGATTTCGGGCGCCAGAAGCGTCGCGCAGCCATCAAGCAGCGGGCGCAGCGCCATCGGGCGTGGCGCGAGGTCGAGGCGCCCTGCCTCGATCTTCGACAGGTCGAGCAGGCCGTTCACGAGGTCGAGCAGATGTCGCCCAGCCTCGTGCAGTGTCTTCACCTGTTCACGCTGCTCGGGCTCGAGGCGGGGGTCCTGGAGCAGCACCTGGGCAAAGCCGAGCACACCGTTCAGTGGCGTGCGCAGCTCGTGGGAAACCCTTGCGAGGAAGCGGCTCTTCGCTTCGCCGGCGGCGGCGGCGGCGTCGCGTGCGGTCGACAGGTCCTGCATGGCACGCTTCAGCGCGGTGATGTCGGTCCGGATGCCGACGGTTCCGCCATCCGGCGTCCGTCGTTCGGTGATCAGCACCCAGCGACCGTCTGGCAGCAACCGTTCCATCGGCGGCTGGTCGCCGAGATGGAAGGCTTTGCTCTCGGTGACGAATGCCTCGATATCGGCGCCGGCCTGCGGGTACTGCCCGCGCCTGGCGCCTTCGCGCATGATGTCGTCGAAGCTGGCGCCGGGTTGGATGAACGGCGCGCTGATCTGGTAAAAATCCTTGTACCGGCTGTTGCAGGCGATCAGCCTGTCCTCGGCATCGAACATGACGAAGCCGTCCGACATGGATTCGAGGGCATTTTCCAGGGTCAGGCGCGCACGGGCGCGTTCAGCCTCGGCCTTGTCGCGCTGTCGCAGCATGACCATCAGCGCGAGGGCGACGGCGATGATCACCATGCCGAGCACGCTGGATACCGCGAACGCCCTTACCCGATCCCGGTACCAGCCAGCCAGTGCGGCATCGACCTCGATCGTCGTCGTTATCAGCAATGTCGGATAGAGGGTCGGGCGCACCGAGGCGAAGACGGTTCGTCCCGTGAAGCGGCTGGCGACCATCGCCGCTTGCGCACCAACGCCCATGGCGCGGGCGCTCGGCTCGAGCCGCTGGCCTATGCGTGTCTCATCATGCGGCACGGATGCGAGCAGGATGCCGTCGTCGCGTTCCAGTGTCGTTCGCAGGCCGGGGCTCTCCCCGGCTGCCGTCAGCAGCGAGCGAACGGAAGGCACCGGAACCTCGGCAACGGCAAGCACGGGGCCCAGCCCCACGATCGTGACGTTGCGCGCGAAATACAGCGTCCATTCACCGGTGGATGGGTTCTGGACCGGGCCGCCGATCGAGACGCCGCCACCACGTTCCGCAAGTTCGGAAAATCCGGTCTCAACCGGCAATGGCAGCCGACGGCGCCGTGAAACCGGCAGGGCGGTCGCGACCGGCAGGCCGTTCGGGCCGAGCAGCAGGACGTCGCGATAGGTGAAATTCTGATTGTTGAGTTGTCGCAGCACGCGGTTCAGAACCGCTGTGTCCATCTGCCCGTTTAGGGCAAAATGGGCAAGAATGGCGGGCAGGCCGGCAAGCGTTGCGTCAACCTGGACGAAGGCCCGGTTGATCGATGTTTCCGTGGCCAGGCTGATGCGTTCGACCGAATCCTCCGCGGCACGAATCTGCGCTTCCCTTGCCCGGCCAATGATCATCAGGGTCGCCGCCGTCTGCGCCAGCAGCAGCATGATCGCGCCGAAGAAGATTGCCCGCCGGAGGAACAGCGTATTCTGCATCGTCAGTCGAGGCGCGCCGCGACGCCAAGTGCGGGCGCAAGCCGCGTGTTCCAGGCCTCGACACAAGGTTCGCCACAGCGGCGGACCCAGCCCGGCAGGACGGTCTCAGTCAGCAGGCGGATGCGGCGTTCCTGGTCGGCCGCGGAAACCGGCACGATGGTTGCCTGCCCGCGCCGGCCATTGGTGCAGGTCGGCAGGCCGGCGTTGCAGGCAAAGCCTTCGACGGTCTCGACCTCGGCGGCATCCCAGATCTGCCGTTCCAGCGTGCTGACCTCCTGCCGGATCAGGGTGCGGGCCCACTCCGGCAACCCAGCCCAGGCGGCGCGATTGGCGCCGAACACCGAAAGGCCCCAAGTGATCGCCATGCTGTGCATGTATGTCGCGACCTCATGCAGTCCGATGGCATTTGCCGACAGCGTTCCCGTCACGGCACATTCGACCACACCCGAGCGCACCGCCGCCAGTGTCTCTCCGAACGGGATGACCACGGGCGTCGCACCGAGGGCGGCAAACATCTCAGACTGTCCCACCGAGGAGGTGCGGATGCGCCTGCCAGCCAGGTCGGACAGCCCGGCGAAGCTTTCGCGGCAGAAAATGACCTGGGCCGGATAGGTGTAGATGCCGAGCAGTTCCACATCGTAACGCTCGGCGAGCAATTCCTCCAGATGAGGACGATACAGCGCGACCGAACGCCGGAGCGCGGGCATGTCGGGGTTGACCGTCGGCAGGTCGACCGCGTTGAACTCCGGTTCCTCGTCGCTCACGACGGCCAGCAGGACCGTCCCGAAGGGCACGACACCGAGGCGCATCAGCGCCAGCATCTCCTGTGCCCTGATGCCGCTGCGGTCGAACGGGGAGATCTCCGCTTGGATACGCCCGCCGGAGGCCTGCTGGATGTGGCGGCGCCAGAAGGGCTCCTCATATCGGATTGTATTGACTGACACCGGCGAGCCCGCCGACGATCTTCAGCCTGAGCGGTTCCTCCGGCGCCGGTTGTGCGAGCGCCTGCGCAACGGAAAGGGCTAGCAGGGCCGGCGCCAGCACGAGGGAAACCGATAGTCGAAGTGCTGTTCGCAGCAATGCTTGCCTCCTGGATGTCCGGGCCTGCTTGGAAATGCCACTCGTAGGCGAAGAATGCCGCAGTCACCATTAAAGAAACACACATCCTGGCGTCGTGGGCCCATGGGCCCGCCGTCAGTCGGGCGGGGTCACCATGAAACCACACCACAGTGCCATAGCCAGCCACCGCGGCGGTTCCTTCCTGTGGCCCGAAAATGGGCTGACGGCATTTCGGGCGACGGCGCGGCTGGCGCTTGAGCAGGCCGAATGCGACGTCCACGCATCGGCCGATGGCGAGGCCATCATCATGCACGATGCGACACTCGAGCGGACCACGGACGGCGTGGGCGCGGTGGCGGCGCAGCATTCCGGGGACCTTGTGCGCCTGCGGCTCAGGGGCGGGGCCGGCGAGGTGGTGCCGCGCCTGGCCGAGATGCTTGCAATCTACCGGGATTCGGCCGTCGCGCCCCGCATCGAGATCAAGGAAGGCACTGATGGCCGGCCCTATCCCGGCCTTGTTGGGCGTGTCCTGAGCGACCTTGACCGGGCTGGCCTGCGGCAGCGCGCCTGGGTCATAGGCTTCGATGCGCCCGACCATGGCCGAGGCCGGCGCGGCGGGCGGGCTGGCCGGGGTATCCTGGCTGCTCGAGCGGGCCGCTTGGCGCGCGCTCGGCCTGCAAGGGGTCATGGCCGTCGCCAAGGCCTATGGCTTTCCGGAGGTCGGTGTCCATGAAAGCCTGATTGATTCGGAAACCTGCGCGGTTCTGCGCGCCGCTGGGATCGGCATATCGGTCTGGGGTGCGAACCACGAGGCCTCGATCCGACGGATGCTCGGGCTGGGTGTCGACCTCCTGGCCACCGACGACCCGCCCCTCGCGATCGCGCTGCGGGGCGGCTAGATCGTTTCGGCTGCGCGCTTTTCTTGCCAGCAGGCGGCACGCGCACCTAACCTGTCTCCGCAGAATCACAATTGGGGAGGGCGCCACAGTGGCTGGGAGTCCGGCTGTCCTCGAAGCGGATGCCGTCAGCCTGCGCTTCGGCGGCGTCAGGGCGCTTTCCGACGTGTCCTTCGCCGTGCAACGTGGCGAGATATTCTCGATCATCGGCCCGAACGGCGCGGGCAAGACGTCCATGGTCAACTGCGTGTCGGGGCGATACCGGCCGACCGAGGGGCGGATCCTGTTCGAGGGGCGCGACGTGACGCCGCTGCGGCCCAACCGGCGCGCTGCTCTCGGCATCGGGCGGACGTTCCAGAACCTCGCGCTGTTCGGGCACATGAGCGTGCTCGACAACATCATGGTCGGTCGCCACAGCCTGCTTGCCGCCGGGGTCCTGCGCGGCATGGTCTATTGGATCGGCGGTGCGCAGCGTGAGGAACTGGAGCACCGGCGCGAGGTCGAGGAGATCATCGACTTCCTCGAGATACAGCATGTTCGCAAGGCGACCGCCGGGACGCTCTCCTACGGCTTGCGAAAGAGGGTCGAACTGGCGCGCGCCGTCGCGCTGAAGCCGCGTCTCATCCTCCTCGACGAGCCGATGGCCGGCATGAACCTCGAAGAGAAGGAGGACATGGCCCGCTTCATCGTCGATCTGAACGAGGAATGGGGCATGACCGTGCTGATGATCGAGCACGACATGGGCGTGGTGATGGACATCAGCCACCGCGTCATGGTGCTCGATTTCGGGCGCAAGATCGCCGAGGGCGTGCCCGACGCCGTGCTCGCGGATGAGCATGTCAGGCGCGCCTATCTCGGTGAGGCGGATGAGATGATCCACATCGAAGACGAGCCGTCGGCAGCATGACGGGTCTGGAGGACACGCTGCCGCGACTGCTTCGGCGCAATGCCTCGCTGCATGGCGACGAGATCGCCATGCGCGAAAAGGAGTTCGGCATCTGGCGCTCCATCCGCTGGTCCGAGGTGGCAGAGCCGGACCCGCGACATGGCGCTTGGCCTTCGCGCCGTCGGCGTGAAGCCAGGCGACGTCGTGGGGCTGATCGGCGACAACCGTCCCGACTGGGTGATGGGCGAGATCGCCACACACGCACTTCGTGCCCGCTCACTGGGCATCTATCGCGATGCGCTGGATGACGAAGTCGCCTATCTGCTGGCCTTCAGCGGCACATCAACGGTAATTGCCGAGGATGAGGAGCAGGTCGACAAGCTGCTCAATGTCTCGGAGCAGGTCCCTGGCCTCCGACACATCATCTACTGCGATCCGCGAGGGATGCGAAAGCACGCCGACCCGCGACTGGTCCCGATGGCGGAACTCCTGCGGATCGGTGCGGAGGCCGCGACGGCGGAGCCCGCCGCCTGGAACGCGCATTGTCGATGCAACGCTTGGCGAGGATATCGCGATCCTCTGCACCACATCGGGCACGACGGCGCGGCCGAAGCTCGCGCAACTGACCTCCAGGGCGCTGATCCGCCATTGCGAAGCCTACCTGGCGGCTGACCCCAAGGGGCCGGACGACGAGTATGTATCCGTCCTGCCGCTGCCCTGGATCATGGAGCAGATCTACGTCCTCGGTTGGGGCCTGATTGCCCGCATGAAGGTCAACTTCGTCGAGGAGCCAGAGACGATGATGGCCGATTTTCGTGAGATCGCGCCGACATTCGTACTGTTCGCACCGCGCGTCTGGGAGGGCATCGCCGCTGACGTGCGGGCACGGGTCATGGACGCCTCCCGCCTGAAGCAGCGCGCCTTTGATGCCGGCATGCGGATGGGTCTCGAGGCACTCGATGGCGGCGGGCGGTCTGCGTTGGCCGATGCTTTGCTTTTCCGCGCGCTGCGCGACAGGTTGGGGTTCACGAAATTGCGCTCGGCCGCAACGGGCGGCGCGGCGCTGGGGCCTGAGACGTTCCGTTTCTTCCAGGCGATGGGCGTCCCATTGCGCCAGCTCTATGGCCAGACCGAACTGCTTGGCGCCTATACGCTGCATCGGCCAGACGCGGTCGATTTCGACACCGTTGGTGTCCCCTTCGGGCCGGACGTCGAACTGCGTGTCAACGAGCCTGACGCGAACGGCGTGGGGGAGATCGTGACGCGCCATCCCAACATGTTCTCGGGCTACCTCGGGATCGAGGATGTGCCGGATATGCGCGAAGGTTGGCTGCACACCGGCGATGCCGGCTATTTCAATGCACAGGGACAGCTCGTCGTCATCGATCGGATCAAGGATATCGCGACGACCAGCGACGGCAATCGCTTCTCTCCCCAGTTCATTGAGAACAAGTTGAAATTCAGCCCGTTCGTGGCGGAGGCCGTGATCCTTGGCGACCAGCGACCGCACCTGGCCGCCATGATCTGCATCCGCTTCCCCATTGTCGGCAAGTGGGCGGAACGCAAACGCATCGCGTTCACCACCTATTCCGATCTTTCGGCGCGACCGGAGGTACTGGCGAAGATCCGGGAGGAAGTGGCGAAGGTGAATGCCTCGTTGCCGCCGGCGCAGCGCATTCGGGATTTCATTCTGCTGTACAAGGAACTTGATGCGGATGACGAGGAACTGACCCGCACTCGCAAGGTTCGCCGTGGCGTCATCAACGAGAAATACGCGGATATCATCGGCGCGCTCTATGCCGGCTCCGACGCCATTCCCGTTGATACCACCATCGCGTTCCAGGACGGGACGAAGCAACGGATCAGGACCGTCTTGCAGGTCATGCGCATGGAGACAGCGCGCCAGCCGGCGCATGCCGAAACAGAGGGTGGCTGAATGGACTGGACGCTGCTGTTTCAACTGGTTCTGAACGGATTGATCGTCGGCGCGCTCTATGGCGTCGTCGCGATGTCCTTCGTGCTGATCTACAAGGCGTCGCAGGTGGTGAATTTCGCCCAGGGCGAGTTCCTGCTTGTCGGCGCCTGGGTCTGCTGGTGGATGCTGACCTATTGGCAATTGCCGATATGGGCCGGCTTTCTGCTCACTCTCACCTTCATGACCATCTTCGGCGTGGTGCTCCAGGTTATCGTCCTGCGCCCGCTGATCGGGGAGCCGGTGATCAGCGTCATCATGGCTACGGTCGGGCTCTCGATTTTCTTTCAGGCCTTGATGAAGTGGATCTTCGGCGTCTTTGCGCAGCCGTTTCCGCCGATCTTCACCGTCGAGCGTGTCCGGCTGTTCGGCCTGGAGGTGCAGTCGGTCTACGTCGCCAGCATCGGCGTCTCGGCTCTGATCATGCTCGGCTTCTGGTGGTTCTTCACCTATTCGAAGCACGGACTTGCGATGCGCGCGACCGCGTTTGACCAGCAGGTCGCGCAATCGCTCGGCGTCTCGGTGCCGAGGGTCTTCGCCATGTCATGGGCGATTTCGGCGGTAGTCTCGGCCGTCGCGGGCGTGGTGGTGGGCGTGGTGAATGGTGTTTCCTCCGCACTGTCCTTTTATGGAATCAAGGTTTTCCCGGCGGTCATCCTCGGCGGGCTCGATTCCATTGTCGGGGCGGTGCTCGGAGGGCTGATCATCGGGGTGCTCGAGAACGTCGCCCAATACGTCGATGCCCAGTGGCTGAACTGGGGAAACATGTACCAGATCGCCCCGTTCTACGCGATGATTCTGATCCTGCTGATCAAGCCTTACGGCCTGTTCGGCACGCGCAACATCGAACGGGTCTGACGGCTCATGGCCTCGATGACCCCGGCAGGCGATTTCCGCAGCACGTATCGCGCCGATACCACGATCTTTCCGACACGGAATTCGCGTCTTGCGATGCTGGCGGCGCTGCTGCTGCTCTGCGCGGCGCCACTCGTGCTTGGGCGGTACGAACTCGGCCTGCTGATTGCCATCGGCTATAGCGCCATAGCGGCTCTTGGCTTGAACATCCTTGTCGGGTTCACCGGGCAGATCTCGATCGGGCATGCGGCATTCTTTGGTTTCGGTGCCTTCGCCTCGGCGCTCCTTGCCGAGCATGGCGTGCCGGTGCCGCTTGCGATCTGGGGTGCTGGCGTCCTGACGGGCGCCATAGGGCTCGTCTTCGGCTCGCCGGCGGCTCGGCTGAAGGGGCTATACCTTGCCATTGCGACGCTCGCCGCACAGTTCATCCTTGAGGATTTCTTCGCGCGCGCACCCTGGTTTTCCGGCGGCGTGGCGGGCCGGGTGACGGAACCCTATGCGTTGTTCGGCATTCGCTTTGATCGCGAGGAGTCCTACTTCTACATCGTCCTCGCGCATGTCGTGGTCATGTTCGTCGCGGCGGCGAACCTGATGCGCACGAGGGATGGGCGCGCCCTGATTGCCGTGAGGGACCATTATCTCTCGGCCGAGATGATGGGCATCAATCTTGCCTACTACCGGACAATGTCCTTCGGCATTGCCTCCTTCTACGCGGGGATCGGTGGAGCCCTCTACGCGCATTACCTGCTGTTTGTCAGCGTCGAGGCCTTCAACATCCTCTACTCCATCCAGTTCCTCGCCATGGTCATCATCGGCGGACTGGGCTCCATCATGGGCAGCATGCTCGGTGCCATCTTCATGGTGCTGCTGCCAGAGGTCGTGCAGTCCGGCGCGGACCTGCTCGCCGGAAGTGCGATCGATCGAGTATTGCGCCTGGGCACCTCGATTTCCTTCCTGAGGGAGATGACGATCGGTGCCGCCATCATCCTGTTCCTGATCTTCGAGCCGGACGGCCTCGCGCACCGCTGGCGCATGATCAAGGCCTACTGGAAACTCTATCCATTCTCACACTGAGGCCGGCCAACGGCCCAGGACGATCCAAGGAGGAACCATCAGATGAGGTTTTCGCTTCCGCTACTCGCCGGTGCCCTGCTCGCCGCAGGTCCGGCCATGGCCCAGGCACCGATCCCGGTCGGTCACCTGATGGATAATTCCGGCCCGACGTCGGATGTCGGCGTACCGTATGGTCAAGGCGTCGCCGACGCGCTGAACTGGGTGAACCAGACACGCAACGGCGTTGCCGGGCGCCGGCTTGCCGTCTCGGGTTTCGACTACGGCTACCAGGCGCCGCGCGCAGTCAGCCAGTATCAGTCATGGGCTCAGCGGGAACGTGTCGTCGCCATTCAAGGCTGGGGTACCGCGGATACCGAGGCGCTGGTCCGCTTCGTGACGCGCGACCGAATTCCCTACATCTCGGCATCGTATTCGGCTGCGCTGACGGATGCTGGTGGGCGCTCCGGCCGGCAGGGCGTTGAAGCGGCGCCATTCAACTTCTTCTATGGCCCATCCTACTCGGACGCGCTGCGCGGCATGTTGCAATGGGCCGCCGATGATTGGCGCGCCCGTGGCCAGCAGGGCCGTCCGCGCTACGTGCACATGGGTGCGAACCACCCCTACCCGAACAGCCCGAAGGAGGCAGGTGAGACACTGGCGCGGGAACTCGGCTTCGAGGTGCTGCCGGCGATCCAGTTTGCCCTGACGCCAGGCGACTACACGGCACAGTGCCTGACGCTGAAGAACCAGGGCGCCAACTATGCCTATCTGGGCAATACCGCCGGGTCGAACATCTCCGTGCTGCGGGCCTGCCAGACGGTTGGCGTCCAGGTCCAGTTCCTCGGCAATGTCTGGGGCATGGACGAGAATGCCATGAAGGCAGCCGGCACCGCGGCCAATGGCGTCGTCTTCCCGGTACGCACCGAGGCCGTCTGGGGCGGTGCCGGCCCGGGCATGGATACGATCCGCGCGATCAGCCGGACCTCGGATCCCGCCGGCAATGCCTATCGCCCGGTGCATTATCTGGCCGGCGCCTGCGCAGCCATGCTGATGGTCGAGGCGATGGAGACGGCGGCGTCGAACGGCGGGCAGGTGACCGGCGAGCGCATCCGCGACGGATTCTATGCCCGTCAGAACTGGGTGCCGAACGGTTTCCAGGGTGTCTGCACACCATCGACGTTCACCGCGACCGATCACCGCGGCACGATGCGCGTCGTCGCTCTATCGTGCGCAGGTGACAGGCAATACAGCGCAGGGCTCGGTGCAGGAACTCGTTGCCGCCGGGTACCATGGCGCTTCAGCCGGTTGCCACCATCGATCTGCCGCGGCGGCGCTGACTGGCTCGGCTGGTGATGTCGGATTCGACCACGCCGGCGACGGAGACGCGGGGGGAAACCTCCGCGTCGCCCCTCCTCGAGGTGAAGAACATCGAGGTGGTGTACAACGAGGTGATCCTCGTGCTGCGCGGCCTTTCGCTGGTGGTGCCGAAGGGGCAGATCGTTGCCCTGCTCGGTGCCAACGGTGCCGGCAAGTCCACCACTCTCGAAGGCGATCTCCGGTCTGCTGAAGACCGAGGAGGGTGAGGTCACGCGCGGCGATATCCTGTTCGACGGCGAACGCATCAACGGCACCGACCCCGATCGGATCGTGCGTCGCGGAATCTTCCAGGTCATGGAAGGACGACGGATCATCGCGGACATGACCTGCGTCGAGAACCTGCGTCTTGGTGCCTTCACGCGCAAGCGATTCCGGCGTGAAGCGCGACATCGACATGGTATTCGACTACTTCCCGCGCCTGCGGGAACGGACCGGGCTTGCCGGCTACCTGTCCGGCGGCGAACAGCAGATGCTCGCGATCGGTCGCGCACTGATGGCGCGGCCGCGACTGATCCTGATGGATGAGCCGTCGATGGGCCTGTCGCCCCTGCTGGTGAAGGAGGTCTTCGGCATCATCCGCCGCCTCAATCGGGATCTTGGCATCACCATTCTGCTGGTCGAGCAGAACGCGCGGATGGCGCTGTCCGTCGCCGGCTATGGCTACATCATGGAGCAGGGGAAGGTTGTCCTTGACGGCGAGACCGCGGCGCTCGCGCAGAATGAGGACGTGAAGGAATTCTACCTTGGCGGCCACGGCGCGGATCGGAAGTCCTTCCGCAATCTCAAGTCGTACAAGCGGCGGAAGCGCTGGTTGTGAGCGGGACCGCGCTGCTGCCCGTCGCGGCCGACTATGATGAACTGGTCGCGCGCTTTCGTTGGCAGATCCCGAGGCATCTTCAACATTGCCGATGCCTGCTGCGATCGTTGGGCCGATGGAAGCGCCAGGCCGGCCCTGATCCATGTGTCGCCCGATGGAGGCGAGGAGCGCATCACCTTCGACGCACTGCGCAGCACGTCCGCGCGCCTTGCCAATGTGCTGCGGGCACGAGGCGTCGACCGTGGTGACCGCATTGCCGTGCTTCTGCCCCAAGGCCCCGAGGCGGCAATCGCGCATCTCGCGGCGTACCGGCTGGGGGCCATCGCGGTACCGCTGTTCCAATTGTTCGGGCCGGACGCGCTTGAGTTCCGGCTTCGTGATTCCGGGGCCTCGGCCATCGTCACTGACGATGTCGGGCTCGCCAAGCTTTCCGGGATTCGGGCGTCCCTCGAATTGCGTGTTGTACTGGGCACTGACGGGGCGCGGCCGGGTGTGCTCTCCCTCTGGGAGGAAGCGGCGCAGGCACGAGATGATCTGGTGCCCGTTCAGACCGCGGCTGATGATCCGGCGCTGCTGATCTATACCTCCGGCACGACGGGCGCGCCGAAGGGGGCACTGCTGGCACACCGTACTCTGCTGGGTCACTTGCCTGGCGTGGAAATGCCCCAGGAGTTTTTCCCGCATCCCGGTGATCTGTTCTGGACTCCGGCGGATTGGGCCTGGATCGGCGGCCTGCTCGATGTGTTGCTGCCGTCGCTTTATCATGGGGTGCCTGTTCTCGCGCACAGGATGACGAAATTCGACCCGGAGCATGCGTTCCGTCTGATGGCGAAGCATGGGGTCCGAAACGCCTTCCTGCCCCCGACCGCCCTGCGGATGATGCGTCACGTCGTCAGGCCGGACCGATTTGGGCATCGGATGCGCAGCATCGGCAGCGGTGGGGAGACGCTGGGTGCGAGAGACGCTGGAGTGGGGGCGCAGCGCCTTCGGTTTCACGATCAATGAATTCTACGGCCAGACCGAGTGCAATCTGGTGGTTGCGAATTGCGCGGGGATCATGCCCGTTCGACCGGGTTCCATGGGGCGGAGTGTGCCGGGGCACGAGGTCACGATCGTTGATGCGGCCGGAAGGCCGCAGCCCCTTGGAGAGCCGGGCATCATCGCCATCCGCCGGCCGGACCCGGTCATGTTCCTGGGCTACTGGAACAATCCGGCCGAGACGGAAGCGAAATTCCGCGGGGACTGGCTCCTGACCGGCGATACCGGCGTCCAGGATGTAGACGGCAGCTTTCGCTTCATCGGTCGCGCGGACGATGTCATCACGTCGTCCGGCTATCGGATCGGGCCCGCGGAAGTCGAGGATTGCCTGCAACGTCACCCTGCCGTGGCTGCGGCGGCTGTGATCGGGCTTCCCGATGCACTTCGCACCGAGGCGGTGACGGCGGTGATCACGACACGGCCAGGCTTTGAACAGAATGCCGCATTGGCCGATGAGATCCAGGGCTTCGTTCGCCGGCGCCTTGCTGCGCATCTCTATCCGCGCCGGGTCGATTTTTGTCGAGGAACTGCCGCTGACGGCGACTGGCAAGGTCATGCGCGCGACCCTTCGGCGGACACTTGGCCTTCACGCCAATCCGGGCGATTGTTGATGGTGGGGTGACCGATGGCTTCGAACCAGATTCCGACACTCGACTTCAACCTTGGCGATGAAGTCGACATGTTGCGCGACAGCGTCCGCTCCTTCGCCGATGAACGGATTGCACCGATCGCAGCCGAGATCGACCGCACGGATGAATTCCCGCGCCATCTCTGGCCGGAGATGGGCGCGCTCGGCCTGCATGGCATCACCGTCGAGGAGGAGTTCGGGGGGGCCAATATGGGCTACGTCGCACATTGCGTTGCGATGGAGGAGGTGAGCCGCGCCTCGGCCTCGGTCGGCCTGTCCTATGGAGCGCATTCCAATCTTTGCGTGAACCAGATCCGCCGATGCGGCAGTGAGGAGCAGAAGCGCCGCTACCTTCCGAAGCTGATCTCCGGCGAGCATCTTGGCGCCCTGGCGATGAGCGAGTCTGGGGCCGGCAGTGATGTCGTCAGCATGAAGCTGCGTGCGGACAGGCGCGGTGACCGCTTCGTGCTGAATGGCACCAAGATGTGGATCACCAATGCGCATTATGCCGAGACCATGGTGGTCTACGCCAAGACGGACCCGGGCGCAGGTCCGAAGGGCATCACGGCCTTCATTGTGGAGCGCGATTTCAAGGGATTCCGTCCGGCGCAGAAGCTCGACAAGCTCGGGATGCGAGGCTCGCCGACCAGCGAACTGGTGTTCGAGGATTGCGAAGTGCCGGAGGAGAATGTCCTCGGCCAGATCGGCGGCGGCGTGCGCGTCCTCATGTCGGGTCTGGACTATGAACGCGCGGTGCTCGCTGCCGGACCGCTCGGGATCATGCAGGCGTGCCTGGACCTGGTGGTACCCTATGTTCACGAGCGCAAGCAGTTCGGCCAGGCGATCGGCGAGTTTCAACTGATCCAGGCCAAGCTGGCCGACATGTATACGCAGCTCAGCGCCTGTCGTGCCTACGTCTACGCCGTGGCGCGCGCCTGCGACCAGGGGCGCACGTCACGCAAGGATTCCGCTGGTGCGATCCTGTTCGCCGCAGAGGCTGCGACCAAGGCTTCGCTCGATGCCATCCAGATCCTGGGTGGCAATGGCTACATCAATGACAATGCGACGGGGCGTCTGCTTCGCGATGCGAAGCTTTATGAGATTGGCGCGGGCACCAGCGAGATCCGCCGCATGCTGATCGGCCGCGAACTCTTCAAGGAGACGGCGTGAGTCGCTGCCTCGCTTCGGCAATTGAACCGCGGGCTGAACGCCCTGGATGTGCCGGAGGCCCCGACGCCTCCAAGGCCTGAGCAATTGTCTGCAACGCGACGCACTGGGGTGTGCCTGAGTCGCGGTTGCGAGAGGTTGGATGATCCTGGGCCAGGAAGCGCGGCGTCTCTTGCTCCTGGCGCGTCACTGCGGGGGAGGGACGGAAACCTTCACCGTCGGACTGGCGGACGCTGGCGCATCGCCTCCCTGATCGGGTGGCACAGGAGCAGCCCGGTGCGGCGGAGGGTGCAGCCAAGGAGGATCGCCGCAGGCATTGCAGCGTAGGCTGACCGAAGTGGCAACAAGCGGAGCAGAGCCGCCAGCGCTTCGCTGCGTGCGCCGCGCTGTGCGAGGGCACAGGCGAGCAACAGCGCCGCTTCCTGCGGTGCCACATATGGGCAGAGAGGGCAGCCCGCCGCGATGGGCGCGGCGCGCAGCAGGCCATCAAGCGGGCGTGCTGCCGCGCCGGCATCTTCTGTAGCCAGGATCATGGCCGCGGCGGGCAGGGGTGGGTCGCCGGCACATGCCGCGCCGTGCCAGGCACGAAGGGCATCCAGCAACAGCCGCTCCTGCGGGGGGAGGTCGTCGGATGCTGCGCCGCTCCACGGCCAGTGGGGGAGTCCGCTGACTGCCATGCAAGGCCCTCTCGCTGTCTTGGGCGAGTTTTATCGCAAATGAGAATGAGTCGCAAATAAATTTCTCTCAATGAAAGTCCCTGCTGGGCGGCAGGCGCACACTGGGCCGGGCATCGCGGCGGTAGTCTGGATGCCGCACCTCATCCGCCCGCGCCATGGCGCTGTTCCAACGGGCGTCATCCAGATGATGGAGCTCTCCCAGAAGGTCCGACCGGTCGCTGACGCGGCGAACCAGCAGGTGGATGATCGGTACTTCGGAGGCATCGTGCCGTTCCACCGTCCCTTCCGCGACGATGAGGCGAGCGGCGACAATCGCAGCGCGGAACCGTTCGGCGATGTCGGGATAGAGGATCAGGTTGGCGATGCCGTGCTCGTCCTCGATGGTGAAGAACACCACCCCTCCCGCACTGCCGGGACGCTGGCGCACCAGCACCAGACCCGCCAGGCGTAGCGGCCGACCTGCCGCCGCCGCCGCCAGGGCCCGTGTATCGGCGAGTCCCAGCGCATCCAGCCGTGGCCGCAGCAGCGCCATCGGGTGGGCGCGCAACGTCAATCCCGTGCCGGCATAGTCGAGCACCGTCTGCTCTCCGGCAGTCGCGCGTGGCAGGCGTGGCGGGGCCTCGGTGCCGTCATGGGCAGCGAGAGGTGCCGCGGGCGCCGACAGCGCCGCAGCATCCCACAGGGCCGTGCGGCGGTCGCGGCCAAGGCCGCGAAAGGCATCTGCCCTCGCCAGGGCTTCCAGCGCGCCGCGGTCGATCTGCGTGCGGCCTGCCAATTCGGCGATGGATGCGAAGGCGCCCCCGTTTGCGCGTTCTTCCGCGAGGCATCTCGCGGCACCCTGCGACAGCCCCGTGACCAGCCGCAGGCCGAGCCGCAGCGCCAGGCCTTCGGCACTGCCGGGCGCTTCCTCCAGCGTGCAGTCCCAGTCGCTGTGATTGGCATCGACCGGATGGATCTGCACGCGATGGTCGCGCGCATCCCGCACGATCTGCGCTGGCGCGTAGAAGCCCATGGGCTGGCTGTTCAGCAGCGCGCAGGCGAAGATCGCCGGGTAGTGGCACTTCACCCAGGCGCTCGCATAGACCAGCAGCGCGAACGACATGGCGTGGCTTTCCGGGAAGCCGTAGCTGCCGAAGCCCTCGATCTGCTGGAAGCAACGTTCGGCGAAATCCTGCGGATAGCCACGACGGAGCATGCCGGCGATGAACTTCTCCCGGAAGGCGGCGACCTTGCCCTCGTTGCGGAAGGTCGCCATCGACCGGCGCAGCGCATCCGCCTCGGTCGGGGTGAAGCCGGCCGCGACGATGGCGATGCGCATCGCCTGTTCCTGGAACAGCGGCACGCCGTAGGTATGCTGCAGGACAGCCTTCAACTCGTTCGGGTCGCCATCGCTCGGGGAGGGGATGTCGGCTGCTTCGAGCCCATCCCGTCGCCGCAGATAGGGATGCACCATGTCGCCCTGGATCGGCCCCGGGCGGACGATCGCCACCTCCACCACCAGGTCGTAGAACTTTCTCGGCTTGAGGCGCGGCAGCATGTTCATCTGCGCGCGGCTTTCCACCTGGAACACGCCGATCGCATCTGCCTTGCGCAGCATCTCATAGACCTTCGGGTCCACCGGCTTCAGGTCGCGCAGGGCGATGCGCCGGCCGTGATGCTGTTCGATCAACGCGAAGCCACGCCGCAGGCAGGTCAGCATGCCAAGGCCGAGCACATCCACCTTCATCATGCGCAATGCCTCGATGTCGTCCTTGTCCCATTCGAGCGTGGTGCGATCCTTCATCGCCGCATTGGAGACGACGGCGAGTTCGACGAGCGGCCCCTCGGTGATGACGAAGCCGCCGACATGCGTGGAAAGGTGGCGCGGGAAATCCTGGATCTCCTCCGCAAGTTCGATCGCCGTGGCGAGCCGCGGATCACCCTGCGCAACCAACCCTTGCGCTGCGGCGGCCTCCGCCATGTCGCGATCGCCATGCGGGCCCCATACGGCTTTCGCGAGACCCGCGGTGATGTCCTCGGTCAGGCCGAGCGCCTTGCCGACCTCCCGGATCGCGCTGCGCGGCCGGTAGCGTGCCAGGCTGGCGCACAGCGCAGCGCGATCCCGGCCGTAGCGTTCGTAGATGTGCTGGATCACCTCCTCGCGTCGCTCATGCTCGAAATCCACGTCGATATCGGGCGGCTCGTTGCGCGCGGTCGAGAGGAAGCGGGCGAAGAGCAGGTCATGCGTCTCGACATCCGCCGCGGTGATGCCGAGCACGTAGCAGACCGCGGAATTCGCCGCCGAGCCGCGCCCCTGGAACAGGATGCCCCGGCTTTCGGCAAAGCGGACGATCTCATGCACCGTGAGGAAATAAGGCGCGTAGTCGAGCTGCGCGATCAGCGTGAGTTCCTCATCGAGCAGCCGGCGCAGCTTCGCGGAGGGGCCCTGCGGCCAGCGCTGCGCCAGCGCCTCCGCCACGCGCGCCTTCAGCGTCTCCTGCGCGGTGCGGCCGGTGTCGAGCATCTCCTTCGGGTATTCGTAGCGCAGCTCATCCAGGCTGAAGTGGCAGGCCCGCACCACGCGCAGCGTGCCGGAGACGGCTTCCTCATGACCCTGGAACAGTCGCAGCATCTCGATCGGCGGCTTCAGATGGCGCTTCCGCATTCGCTTCCGCCGCGTAGCCAAGCGCATCGACCGTCGTGCGCAGCCGGATGGCGGTGAGGACATCGGCGAGGCGCCGCCGTTCCGGCGCGTGATAGCGCGTGCCGCCGGCGGCGAGCAGCGGCGCGCCGAGCCGCGCCAGCGCGTCGAAGCGGCGGCGGTCATCGCCGCGGAAGCGATGTGCCACGGCGCAGAACAGCGGCAGGGCAAGGTGCGGGCGCAGCGCAGCTGCATCCGCGCACAGTCGGGGGGCGAAATCCGCGCCGACTGCCTGCGGCGCGATCATCGCCATCACGCTGCCCTGCGCATGGGCGAGCAGCGCAGCACGATCGATGCGGCATTCACCCTTCGGCGCGGCCATGCGCCCGGCGGAGAGCAGCCGCGCCAGCCGTCCCCAGGCAGCGCGGTCCGTCGGCCAGGCAAGGTATTCACACCCATCAACCAGGCAAAGCCGCACGCCGGGAAGAAAGGGCAAGTCCTTCTTCGCGTCATCCCGCTTCGCCGCCACATGCGCCCGCACCACGCCCGCGAAGGAATTGCGGTCTGCCACGCCGATCGCGGCATGCCCCAGCGCCCGGGCGGCCGCGACCAGCTCATGCGGATGCGAGGCGCCCTCCAGGAAGGAAAAATTGGTCAATGCGCCGAGTTCGGCGAAGCCGGTCATGGCAGATGGCCGTGCAGGGCCCAGCGGGCTTGCTCGCCTGGTGCTGCGAGGCCGATGCGGCAGACCCACAGCCGCGCGCCCGAGGCCAGTTCCACGCGGTAGTAATCCCGCAGCCTGCGGTCCGGCCGATCGCGCCACCATTCAGGCTCGAAGCGCTCCGGGCCTTCGGCGCGGGCCACGCGCAAGGGCTGCTGCCCGATCCGCAGCAGGGAGGGTGGCGCATCGGGCAGCAGCGCCACGGCATCTATATAAGGTGGGCGCCGCAGCAGCCTGACCGGGCGGGGCTGGCAGGCCCAATCCTCCGGCGTCTCCACCGCCTCGAAGGCGCCGATGCGTTGCACGGCCCGTTCCGGCCAGTGGGAGGTTCGCGGCGCCAACCGCCACACCGGCAATCGCTGTGACAACCGGTCGAGCAGATGTGCCAGTTCCTCCCGTCGCGCCGCGCGTCCCGCCGTTCCCAGCCCATCCTGCACGCCGGTCAGCGGGTCGCTCGCCGGCGCTTCCAGCGTGATCCGGTCGAAGCCGCAATCGGGGGCCAGATGCTCCAGCTTCCCGGTGAACAGCCGCATGAGATGCAATGGATCGCGTGTCGCCAGGCCGGTGCCGATCGTGACCTCCTGCACATCGCCATCGACGCGATGTGCGCGCAGCACCATCCGCCGCGCCCCGCGCCCCTCCTCCCGCAATGTGCGGCACAGATCCTTCAGCAGAGCGTCGAGCGCGGCCTCGATACCCTCCCGTGTCACCACCGGATCGACGAAATCACATGCCACGGCCATCTCTGGCGGCGGGCGGATCGGCGTGATCGGACGCGCGACCTGCCCCAACGCCTGGTCCAATGCCAGCGCCAGCGCGCTGCCGTATCGCCGCACCAATGCGCGCCGCGGCTGGGCCGCAACGGTGCCGACATCCCGCAGCCCAAGGCCCTGCAGCGCATTGATCAGCGCCGGCTCCAGATCAAGGGCTGCCAGGGACAGCGGTGCGACCGTCGCGGCTTCCCGGCCTGGCGGTACCAGGCCGCTCCAGCCGGCGCGGATCAGTGCCAAGGCATTGCCGGCATTGCCGGAGACGGCGCCGATGGCCGACAGGCCCATGCGCGCCATGCGGTCCAGCACCATCTGCCGGAGGGCGGCCTCGCCGCCGAACAGATGCTCCACGCCGGTGATGTCGAGCAGCAGCGCATCGCCGCCAGTCCGCCCGACCAGGGGGGAGAAGCGCAGAGCCCACAGCGCCAGCCTCTCCAGCGCCGCGGCATCCCCGGCCGGGTCCTCGGGCACCGGCAGCGCGCCGGGCAGGATCGCCTGCGCATCGGTGAGCGCCTGGCCCTCCCGCAATCCCGCGGCCTCGGCCTCGGCGCTGACCGCCAGCACCACGCGCTGCGATCCGCGCTGGCCCCAGACGATGACCGGGCCGGAGCAGCGCAGGCGTTCGACGCGGAAGCGCGGGAGGCGGAGGGCAAGGATACGGCGCCCAGGAGGGGTTGCTTCCGGCTCTCCCGCCGGAAAGGCCATATCCTCCTTTGATCCCCGGACCTTCGAATTCGCGGGTCTGTGGGCACGCATGCCTCCGGCTGGGGGCTCGGGGGGCTGGGCCCCCGATGGCATGCCGAGGCGCGGCGGCCGGCAGCAGCGCCGTCTCATGCCCGCCTCCGTGCCGGTGCGCCCCGCCCGGCCCTGTCCTCGGTGACCAACTCGGCCTGGCCTTCATGCCAGGTGGCGCGCCAGGCGCCACCCCGCCCGCCGCGGCAGCGCAAAAGGTCGAGGCTCCAAGCCGGGTTGCCGAGTTCGTGCGGGCTTTGGCTGTCGGAAGCCGCGGCCCCGATTCGCCAGCGGGTCAGGGCAGCGGTCGGGGCGGCGCCATCCTCGTCCGGTCGCAGCAGCAGGCCGAGCACGCCACCGGCCTCGGCGGCGAGTTGCAACCGCCGCGCGGCGGTCAGGTCGAGCGCACCGGCAACCAACAGGACGGCGCCGACGGCCGGACAGCGCAGGGTCTCCTCCATGGCCCAGAGCGCGTCCTGCTGACGTGATGCGCGCACCAGCACGAGCCGGGCAGGGGAAAGGCCGAAGCGGGCGAGGCCTGGCGGCCAGGCATCGGGCTCGGGGGCTATCCACAGAACGGTGCCGCCGGCGCGCGCCAGCACCAGCGCCGCAAAGCCGGCGGCCGCGCCGGGCTCGGCCGCCAGGATCTCATGCAGGGCGGCGCGCGGCAGGCCGCCCCAAGGCAGGCCCGCGTCGATGGCGGCGGCAAGGGGGATGGCATCCTCGCCCCGCGCCGCCAGGGCCTCGGATGCGCCGGCACGCTCCATCCGCGCGATGCGGGCGCGCAGTGCGGAGATCAGGGCGGGGCGATCGAGCGGAGTGTGGGTCGGGGGCGCTGACATGGCCGGGGGGAGGGCCGCTAATGTTCGCTTTATGTTCTCGTGTCAGCATGCCCGAAGGTCAAGGGCTGTGGAGGGTTTGGCCTGGAATGTTTCCTGTGGGCCAAGGTTTTCTGCCGGCAAGACCTTCAGGAGAAAGGGTTTCTTGCCTCTTGTTCAGCCGCCTTCGCCACCCGACCATCATCCTGCAAAGCACAAGGAACGCCTCACATGGATGCAGCCCTGCCTGCCGTCAGCGGCATCGTGGACGGCTTCGAGGGCGCAGTCGGCAACACCCCGCTCATCCGCCTGCGCCGGGCCAGCGAGGCGACCGGCTGCGAGATCCTCGGCAAGGCGGAATTCATGAATCCCGGCGGGTCGGTGAAGGATCGCGCCGGGCTCGGCATCATCCTTGATGCGGAAAAGCGCGGTCTGCTGACCCCTGGCAAACCCGACACCATCGTCGAAGGCACGGCGGGCAATACCGGCATCGGCATCACCCTGGTCGCCAATGCCCGTGGCTATCGTGCGGTCATCGTGATGCCGGAGACCCAGAGCCGCGAGAAGATCGACTTCCTGCGCATGATCGGCGCCGATCTGCGCCTGATCCCGGCCAAGCCCTATTCCGACCCTGGCAACTACGTCCATTTCAGCCGCCGCCTGGCGGAGGAGATGGGCGCCGTGCACGCCAACCAGTTCGACAACACGGCCAACCGCGCAGTGCATGAGGCGACCACCGGCCCCGAGATCTGGACCCAGACCGATGGCCGGGTTGACGCCTTCACCTGTTCCTGCGGCACCGGCGGGTCGCTCGCCGGCGTTGCCCGCGCATTGAAGGCGCGCAAGCCGGGCGTGCGCATCGTGCTTGCCGACCCGATGGGCAGCGCACTCTATTCCTGGGTGAAGACCGGCACCCTCAAGGCCGAGGGCAATTCCATCACCGAGGGCATCGGCCAGGCCGCCCGCGTGCCGGGCAACCTCGAACCCGACCGCGCATTGATCGACGACGCGGTGCAGGTGACGGATGAGGAGGCCCTCGAACAGGTGTTCGACCTGCAGATCCATGAGGGCATCTCGATCGGCGGTTCGGCGGGCGTGAACGTCGCGGCGGCGATCAAGGTGGCGAAGGCACTCGGGCCGGGGCACCGGGTGGTCACGCTGTTGTGCGACGGCGGTGCCCGCTACCAATCCAAACTGTTCAATCCGGAATTCCTGCGCGGCAAGGGTCTGCCCGTGCCGTCCTGGCTCGCCTGACGCATCTTTCGGGGGCATCCATGGAAGTCGTCGAACTCGCCCGCGCCATCCGCAACCGCGACCCGGCCCGGCCGTCCTGGCCGGAAGCCTTCCTCTGCTATGCCGGGCTGCATGCCGTGGTCTGGCACCGCATGGCGCATCGGCTGTGGCGGATCGGGCTGAAGGGGCTGGCGCGCTTCGTCTCCCATATCGGCCGCTTCCTGACCGGGATCGAGATCCATCCCGGCGCGCGGATCGGCCAACGCTTCTTCATCGACCACGGCATGGGCGTGGTGATCGGGGAGACGGCCGAGATCGGCGACGACGTGCTGATCTATCACGGCGTCACGCTCGGCGGCCTGTCCGGCAGCCCGGGCAAGCGGCACCCGACGATCGGCAACGGCGTCTCGATTGGGGCCGGGGCGCAGGTGCTCGGGCCGATCCTGGTCGGCGACGGCGCGCGCATCGGGGCGAATGCCGTGGTGACCAAGGACGTCGCCCCGAACTGCACCGTGGTCGGCATCCCGGCGCGGCCGCCGGCGGGGTCGCCCTGTGCCGACCCGACCGTGGGCTATGGGCTCACGGATCCCGAGGTGGATCCCGTCGGGGAGCAACTCGCCGCGATGCGGGCGGAACTCGCCACGCTCAGGGCGCGGGTCGCCGAGTTGGAGCGGCATCCGGAAGCCGCTCGCTGAATGTTCGTCTGAAACGCCACCTTGCCGCATCCTGCCGGTCGGTGCCGAGCGTCTCGACCGAGGATTGACGGGATGGTGGAAGCAGCCCGCTTCCGCACCCGGCCGTGCCAAGGATGGCGTAGACGGGATTTTGTGAGCGGTAGCGGGCCGTCTGCCACGTCAGCGCCGACGCGGCAGCAGATCCCACGGCGCGCGGGTTGCTTCTTCCAGCGCCTCGGACCGGCTGATGCCGATATCGGCCAGCATGCGGCCATCCATCTCCGCGAGATGACGGCGCGTCTCGATGGCCTCGGCGGCGCGGCGCAGCCAGGCGAGCCAGGTGGCGCCACGCGCGGCACCGGTGTGAATGACGTGGGAAGCGGAAAGGGTGTCTGTTGTCATGTGGCGATCCTCCTGAATGCGCCGGGCCCGGAAGATGCCGCCGCCGAACGCATCAGGAAAACGAAATCACTTGACGATAAACATCAATTTCGTTGATCCATCACCCCGGAGGGTCCCGCCATGCTGGCCATACCACCGGGCATCGATCCGGACCTGCTTCGCTCCTTCGTGCTGATCGCCGAGGGTGGCTCCTTCACCCGTGCTGCCAATGCGGTCGGACGAACCCAATCCGCCGTCTCCATGCAGATCCGGCGGCTTGAGGAGACGCTGGGCCAGTCGTTGCTGCTCCGCGGCCCGCGCGGGGTGGAGACCACGCCGCATGGCGCCTGGCTGCTGGAGCGCGCGCGGCGCCTGCTGGCCATGCATGACGAGATCATCACGACCTTCCGCACCCCGGCCGTCGCCGGGACGGTTCGCCTCGGAACGCCGGATGACTATGCGCTGCGCTGGCTGCCCGGGATCCTTGCCCGCTTCGCGGAGGTGCATCCGGCCGTCGAGGTCGTTGTCACCTGCGCGCCGTCCAATGAACTGGTGGAACGGTTGGTGCGGGATGAGATCGACCTGACCCTGCTGTCGGGGGGCAATGAGCGGCAAGGCATGGTCGGGCAGCCACTCTGGCAGGCCGGGCTGCGGTGGATCGGCTCGTCCACCCATGCGGCGCACCGGCGATCCCCGATGCCGCTCGCAACCGCGCAGCCAAGTTGTGTCTGGCATCGCGCGGCGGTGCGCGCCCTCGACGCGGCGGGGATTCCCTGGCGTGTCGCCTATACCAGCACCTCCCAGGCCGGGACGCTGGCGCCGGCATTGGCGGGACTCGCGGTGACGATCGGCCTGCCGGGGCCCTTGCCGGCCGGCCTGCGCTTCCTGGGGCCGGATGACGGCATGCCGCCCTTGCCCGATTTCTCGATCGTGCTTGTGGCCGGCGATGCCGGCGGTCCCGTGGTTGAGACCCTGGCCGAGGCGATACGCGCCGGCTTCGCCGAAGCGGTCGTGACGCAGGCTTGAGCGGGGAGGGCCGCCATGTCATCTGCCATATGAGGCCCTGATCCGGGCCACAACAGGTTTGGGAGGCTGGATCGTGGATCGTCGCGCGTTGATGGCACTGACCGCCGCGGGGCTTGTCGCTCCTCGGGTGTTGAGCGCGCAGGGTGCATGGCCGGACCGGCCGGTGCGAATCATCGTTCCATTCCCACCCGGTGGGTCGACCGACACCATTGCCCGGCTGTTCCAGGCCAAACTCGCCGAGGGGCTCGGCAAGCCCGTGGTGATCGAGAACCGCGGCGGTGCCTCCGGGTCGATCGGGGCGATCGAGGTCGCCCGGTCGCAGCCTGACGGCTACACTTGGCTGCTCGCCTATGACAATGAGGCGACCAACCAGACGGTGATGCGCCTGCCCTATCGGGCCATGGAGGCCTTCGCGCCGGTCAGCCTGGTGGCGACCGGGCCGCTCGCGTTGGTGGCGCACAAGGACACGCCCTATCGCAGTTTCCGCGATGTGGTGACTGCGGCGAAGGCAGCACCGGATTCGATAGGCTATGCCACCTCTGGCGTCGGCGGTCTCGCCCATGTCTCGACAACGCTGTTGACCAGCCAGGCGGGCATTACGCTGACCCATGTGCCCTATCGCGGCGGCGGGCCTGCCGTGCAGGATGCCATCGCGGGCAATGTGCCGCTGTTCATGTCCAACGTCGTCATCATCAGCCAGCACATCCGCAGCGGGACGTTGCGGCCGCTGGGTGTGACGACACGTGGGGAGACGCGCCATGTCCCCGGCGTGCAGTCCTTCG
>CAVSZN010000043.1:0-22500 GCA_963732425.1 uncultured Alphaproteobacteria bacterium | reverse complement strand
GGCGGGGCACGTGAAACCCTGTCTGAACATGGGGGGACCACCCTCCAAGCCTAAATACTCCTTGGCGACCGATAGTGCACAAGTACCGTGAGGGAAAGGTGAAAAGCACCCCGACAAGGGGAGTGAAAGAGACCTGAAACCGGATGCCTACAAGCAGTCGGAGCCCGCAAGGGTGACGGCGTACCTTTTGTATAATGGGTCCGCGAGTTCGTGTTGGCAGCAAGCTTAAGCCGTGAGGTGTAGGCGCAGCGAAAGCGAGTCTGAATAGGGCGCATAGTTGCCGGCATGAGACCCGAAACCTGGTGATCTAGCCATGGACAGGTTGAAGGTGGGGTAACACCCACTGGAGGACCGAACCCACGCCTGTTGAAAAAGTCGGGGATGATCTGTGGTTAGGGGTGAAAGGCCAATCAAACCAGGAAATAGCTGGTTCTCCGCGAAATCTATTGAGGTAGATCGTCCGTCGATCACCATCGGAGGTAGAGCACCGGAAGGGCTAGGGGGGCCCAAAGCCCTACCAAACCCTACCGAACTCCGAATGCCGATGAGTGCAGGCGGGCAGACAGACAGTGGGTGCTAAGGTCCATTGTCGAGAGGGAAACAACCCAGACCACCAGCTAAGGCCCCCAAATGATGGCTAAGTGGGAAAGCATGTGAGACGGCCAAAACAACCAGGAGGTTGGCTTAGAAGCAGCCATCCTTTAAAGAAAGCGTAATAGCTCACTGGTCTAAACAAGCTGTCTTGCGGCGAAAATGTACCGGGGCTCAAGCCATCTGCCGAAGCTGTGGGTGCGTAGCAATACGCGCGGTAGCGGAGCGTTCCGTAGGCCTGCGAAGCGGTACCGGTGACGGGCCGTGGAGGTATCGGAAGTGCGAATGCGGACATGAGTAACGACAAACAGAGTGAGAAACTCTGTCGCCGAAAGTCCAAGGGTTCCTGCGCAAGGTTAATCCGCGCAGGGTGAGCCGGCCCCTAAGGCGAGGGCGAAAGCCGTAGCCGATGGGAACCAGGTCAATATTCCTGGGCCCGCCAGAAGTGACGGCCGTGAAGTTCTGTCATTCCTTATCGGATTGGGGTGGCAGTTGGATCGGTCCGGGAAATAGCTCTGGCATATGGACCGTACCCGAAACCGACACAGGTGGACTGGATGAGTATTCCAAGGCGCTTGAGAGAACCATGCTGAAGGAACTAGGCAAATTGCCCGCGTAAGTTAGCGATAAGCGGGACCCATCTGTGGGCAACCATGGGTGGGTGGCACAGACCAGGGGGTGGCGACTGTTTAGTAAAAACACAGGGCTCTGCGAAATCGAGAGATGACGTATAGGGTCTGACGCCTGCCCGGTGCCGGAAGGTTAAAGGGAGGAGTGCAAGCTCCGAACTGAAGCCCCGGTAAACGGCGGCCGTAACTATAACGGTCCTAAGGTAGCGAAATTCCTTGTCGGGTAAGTTCCGACCTGCACGAATGGCGTAACGACCTCCCCACTGTCTCCAGCATGGGCTCAGTGAAATTGAATTCCCCGTGAAGATGCGGGGTACCCGCGGTCAGACGGAAAGACCCTATGAACCTTTACTGCAGCTTGGCAGTGGCGCCAGGAAGGGACTGTGTAGGATAGGTGGGAGGCTTTGAAGCCGGGGCGCCAGCCTTGGTGGAGCCAACCTTGAAATACCACCCTGTGCCTTTCTGGCGTCTAACCGAACCCCGTTATCCGGGGTCGGGACCCTGCCTGGTGGGCAGTTTGACTGGGGCGGTCGCCTCCCAAAGAGTAACGGAGGCGCGCGATGGTGGGCTCAAGCCGGTCGGACATCGGCTGTTGAGTGCAAAGGCACAAGCCCGCCTGACTGCGAGCGCGACAGCGCGAGCAGGGACGAAAGTCGGCCTTAGTGATCCGGTGGTCCCGCGTGGAAGGGCCATCGCTCAACGGATAAAAGGTACTCTAGGGATAACAGGCTGATCTCCCCCAAGAGTCCACATCGACGGGGAGGTTTGGCACCTCGATGTCGGCTCATCGCATCCCGGGGCTGGAGCAGGTCCCAAGGGTTCGGCTGTTCGCCGATTAAAGCGGTACGTGAGCTGGGTTTAGAACGTCGTGAGACAGTTCGGTCCCTATCTGCCGTGGGTGTTGGAGACTTGAGAGGATCTTTCCCTAGTACGAGAGGACCGGGAAGGACGCACCTCTGGTGCACCGGTTGTCACGCCAGTGGCATCGCCGGGTAGCTAAGTGCGGAATGGATAACCGCTGAAGGCATCTAAGCGGGAAACCAGCCTCAAGACTAGGTCTCCCTAAGGGCCGTGGTAGACCACCACGTCGATAGGCCGCAGGTGGAAGTCGGGTAACCGACGCAGCCGAGCGGTCCTAATCACCCGATAGAATTCCATATCCCTCGCATCACCGCATGGATGGGCAACCATCCACCGCGCACAGCGCCAATTCACGCAACACACACACAACCGATCATCAATCACCATCATCAGAGGATCCGGCCCGGTGGCCCGGTGGCCATCGCGGGGTTGATACACCCGTTCCCATCCCGAACACGGCCGTGAAACACCCCAGCGCCTATGGTACTGCGTCTCAAGACGCGGGAGAGTCGGTCGCCGCCGGGCCACCAGGCCGGATCCTCTGATCACAAACACCCCCGCGGGGTGGAGCAGCCCGGTAGCTCGTCAGGCTCATAACCTGAAGGTCACAGGTTCAAATCCTGTCCCCGCATCCACTGAAATACGACGCCCGAGAACACCCGTTCTCGGGCGTTTCTCGTTTCCAGCACCCACCACCAGACCCTCATCGCCGAGCCGCAGGATCACCGCCAGATCCCCGTGGATCTCCGCCGACAGACCGTCGGCGGCCGTCGGATCCGGCGCGCAGCACCACCCGCTCGATCAGGGACCGCAGCGCCTCCTCGGCCTCGCCGCGGATGGAAGCGTCGAGCAGCGCCTCCTCGAGCCGACCCACCTGGTCGCGGTAGCGGTCGATCAGGCCCGGATGGATCCGGATTTCCGGCCCCTCCGCCCGATCCGCGGCTGCGAGATCCTCCATCAGGTGCTCCTTACGCCTCTCGAGCTCCGCCAGCCGCGCCTTGAGCGCCTCACTCCAGGCGCCGTCCTCGATCGCCCGGATCACGCCGGCCAGCTTGCGCTCGACCTCGTCCAGCTCCCGCCGCCGGCCGGACGCCGATGCGGGCCTCCCGACGCGCCGCGGCAGTCTCGGCCTCGAGGGCAGCTAGCGCCTCAGCCACCATGTCCGGCGCCAACAGGCGATCCTTGAGGCCTGCCAGCACCCGCGCCTCGATCCGCTGACGGCTGATGGTCTTGGCGTTGTCGCAGGTGCCACGACCGCGCCGGGTTGCGCAGCCGTAGCGGTCCAGCCCGACCACCGTATAGCCGCCCCCACAGCATCCGCAGGTCAGCAGGCCGCTCAGCAGGAAGCGCCGCCGATGGCTGCCGTTCAGGCGATTGGTAGTGTCGGTCCGCGTCACCTCGGTCGCTAGGCTCGTGCGCCGGGCGCGGACACGCTCCCACAGTTCGTCCTCGATGATGCGCAGCTCTGGCACCTCCCGCGTCTCGTGCTGGCTCGCCTCCTTGAGCCGGGCGACGCGCCGGCCGGTGCGGGGGTCTTTCTCGAAGCCTGTCCGGTTCCACACCAGCCGGCCGACATAGATCGGGTTGTTCAGGATGCCGGTGCCGCGTTCCTCGTGACCGCGGATCGTGGTGTCGACCCAACTACGGCCGCCCGGCCCTGGAATGCCCTCGGCGTTCAGGGCCTTGGCGATCTGTCGCGGCGACGTACCGGCGGCGTAGTCCCGGAAGATCCGGCGCACGACCTCCGCCTGATCCGGGAGAATGCAGCGCGCGCCGCCCTCCGTGCTGCCGGCCGGCGGCGGCACCACGCCGTAGCCGAAGGCGAGACCGCCGGGGATCCGCCCGGCCCGCACGCGTCCGAGCTGGCCGCGCCAAGTTTTGTCCCGCAGGTCCGAGAGGAACTTCTGCGCCATCGTGCCCAGCAGGCCGATGTGCAGTTCGCTGATGCGGCCCTCCGATGCGGTGTGCAGCACCACCCGCCGAAACGCGAGGCGATCGTACATCGCCGCAACGTCCGAAAGCTTACGGCCGAGCCGGTCGAGCGATTCGCACACCACGACGTCGAACTGGCCGCGCTCAGCGTCGCGCAGCATGTCGGTGAAGCCAGTGCGAAACGCGCTCGCGCCGCTCATCGCCCGGTCCTGGTAGGTCACCACCACGCGCCAGCCCTCGCGCTCGACCAGGCGACGGCAGACCTCGATCTGATCCTCGAGCGACGCCTCGCGCTGGTTCTCAGACGAGTAGCGGGAGTAGATCGCGGCGCGCAGTGGTGTCCGGCCTGACGTATTGTGGATCATCGTCACTTCCTTCGCGCCTTGCGATTGGCGCGGAGCATGATCTGCCGTGCCCGTTCGCGCAGGAGGGGGTTGAGCAGTCGACCCGTGCGACGTGCGCCTGCCGACTCGGAAAGTGTTGTCGCGTGCTTGCGCGCCGCGGAATCGATCCTCGCGAGGTTGTAGTGGCGTTCCCCCGTCTCGATCCGACTGTGCCCGAGCAACGTCATGCCGATCGACACGTGCTCGGGGTCGTCCAGCGCAATGGAGGTAAAGGCGACGTCGCGGAACATGTGCGGCGTCAAATTCAGACCCAGGCGATTACGCGCATGTCGTTTGACGATGGCCCGGATGGCCCCGCTGGTGAGGGGGCGCCTCTGCTCCGATAACCAGAGTGCCGCGACGGGTGGGTTCGGCTGCAGCTTCGCCCGATGAACGTCAAGATACTCCCTGAGATAGCCGGCCAGGTGACCTGGCACGGTCCATTCGAGGACCCGCCGCGTCTTGTTGTCGTCGGGCGTCAGCAGAAGCCGATAGTGCTCGCCGTGCTGGATGAGTGTCTTTCCCAACGCGAGCGCCGTCATGCTGCGCAGCCGCAAGGGTCGGGCGGCGAGCAGCGCGATCAGAAGACCGTCGCGGAAGGCGAGGGCAGGGCGGTGATTTGTGGCAAGTGTGTAGCTGCGCCCACTCTCCATCAGGCCGATGCCCAACTGGTAGAGCTGAAGTTGAAGTTGACCCGGTTTCGTGGACACCCCGAGGCTTGAGACGGAGGTGTTCGAGATGCCGAGATTTAGAGTGCCCTACCCGCCGGAGTTCCGACGGCAGATGTGTAGAAGTAGCGATTTGATCTGACGTTCGGCTCGATCTGGCGTGGTGGGTGTCCGCCGGATCGAAACTGTCGGCTGGTACTGCTATGCGGCCTTTGTCGGGTTCTGCTTTTCGCGCGCCATGTCGGTGCTGTCGAGGAAAGTCTGCATCGGGGTTTTGCCGAAGCACCAGCGCCCCTGATGGGTGCGCGCCTCGTTGTAGACCTGCAGCCAATCATCGAGGTCGGCCTGCAACATCTCCACCGTCTCGTAGATCTTCTTACGAAAGGCGACACGGTAGAACTCGTCCAGCATCGTCTTGTGGAACCGCTCGCAGATGCCATTGGTCTGCGGGCTCTTCACCTTGGTCCGGGTGTGGTCGATGTCCTCGACCGCTAGGTAGAGCTCATACTCATGCCGATCATGGGCCCCGCAGAACTCGGTGCCGCGGTCGGTCAGGATCCTGTCGATGCGCAGGCCCTGCGCATCGAAGAACGGGATCACCCGGTCGTTCAGGATGTCGGCCGCAGTCAGCGGCGTCTTGCGCGTGTAGAGCTTGGCGAAACCGACCTTGGAATAGGTGTCGATCACCGTCTGCTGGTAGACGCGGCCGACGCCCTTCAACGTGCCGACATAGAAGGTGTCCTGCGCCAGGCAGTAGCCCGGATGCTCGGAGGTGAACTCGCCATGGGCCTCCTTGTCGGCCTTGGCCTTCTCCAGCGCCACCAACTGGCTCTCGGTCAGCACGCCACCGTCCTGGGCGACCTTGGCCTCCAAAGCGCGCAGCCGCTTCTTCAAGGTCTCCAGGTCGTGCCGCAGCCAAATGCTGCGGACCCCGAAGGGCGAGACGTCCGTGCCGCGCTTCTTCAACTCGTTGGCGGCACGAGCCTGGCCCCAGGCCGGCTCGTCGATGGCGATCGCCACCACGGCTGCTTCCACTTCGGGGGCGACCCGGTTCTTCAGGTTCGGTTTGGCCTTGCCGATCTCAGCCAGCGCCAGGTCACCGCCCTTCTCGTACAAATCGCGGAAGCGATAGAAACTGTCGCGCGAATAGCCCATCACGCGGCAGGCCTGGGTCACGCTGCCCAACTGCTTGGCCAACTCCAGCAGGCCGATCTTGGCCTTGATCACCTTTCGCTCGGTCATCGTCATGGCGGTCTCTCCGATCAACCGGCCGGAGCGCTGCGCTACGCCTTTGGCTCCGCGCCCCGGCCTCTGACCCCACCAATTCCATATGACCGTCAGATCATGTCAAGACTTATACAGCTGAGCAAGCTCCGCCGCGAGAACCATCGCCTGCGCCAGGAGCGCGACATCTTGGCAAAGGCGGCGGCCTGGTTCGCGAAGGACAAGACCCCGTCCGGGTCTTCGAATTCATGAGCGCGCACCAGGCCGAATTCCCCATCCGTGTCATGGCCCGCGTGCTGCGGGTCTCGGCCTCCGGCTACTACGCGTGGCGCAGCCGGCTGGCCTCGGCCCATGCTCAGTCGGACGCCGCGCTGCTGCGCCGGATCCGCACGATCCATGCTGGCTCGCACGGCACCTACGGCGCGCCGCGGGTGCATGCCGAGTTGCACGCCGAGGGCACGGCGATCGCCCGCAAGCGCGTGGCACGGCTGATGCGCCACGCCGGGCTGCGCGGTGTGTCGCGGCGTCGGTTTCCGACCACGACGCGGCGCGAGCCGACGCACAGGCCGGCCAACGATCTCGTCGGCCGGGTCTTCACCGCAGCTGGGCCAAACCTGCTGTGGGTCGCCGACATCACCTATGTGCCGACCGCGGCAGGCTTCCTGTTCCTCGCCGTCGTCCTCGATGCCTGGTCGCGGCGCATCGTCGGCTGGGCGATGGCCGTGGACCTGCGGACGCGCCTGGTCCTCGACGCGCTCGACATGGCGGTGACCACCAGAAAACCGGCTGATGTCGTGCATCACAGCGACCAGGGCAGCCAATACACCTCTGTGGCCTTCGGGTTGCGATGCCGCGAAGCAGGCGTTCGCCCGTCCACCGGATCTGTCGGCGATGCCTATGACAACGCCATGGCCGAGGCGTTCTTCGCCACCCTCGAGTGCGAGCTACTCGACCGGCGACGCTTCCGCTCCCAAGCTGAGGCGCGCATGGCCGTGTTCCATTTCATCGAGGGCTTCTACAATCCGACCAGGCGCCACTCCGCCCTGGGCTACCTCTCTCCCATCGAATACGAAGCAAGGAAGATGCTCATGAACGACTGATCACTACCCGCAGACCGTCCACGGAAGCGGGGCAACTTCAACTTCAGACAAGCAGCCCGGCACCGGCAATCATGGCCGCGCGGTCTGTCATCACACCATCGAGCCGGCGCCATAGGCCGCCAGCGTCCAGCCGAGTTCGGCTGCACCCAGGCCGAAGCCTGCGCGCACCAGCACCATGGTGTTCACGATCACCATCGCGCCGGCCAGGGCGACCAGCAGGCTGCGCCGCGGCACCAAGTGGACGAAGGCACCGGCCACCGGCGCGATGCCGACATAGGCGATCATCTTGATTGCGAGCGCGGTCCCCAGCACCGCGCCTGCATCAGTACCTGCCAGATCGAAGGCCAGCAGCCCCAGCGCTACCGTCGCCAGACCCGTCCCGAGCAGCGACAGCACCTGCGCCGCGAACAGGTGCCGATAGGCGGCGGTTCGACAACGGCGACAGCATGGCGTGCTCCATGGAGGAACAGGGTACAACGCGGTCACGACCAGGCGGCAGCTGCCGGGTCAGGCGGCCAGGGTTTCGATCTGCTCGATGCGCCCGTCCCGCAGCGCAACCATGCGGTCGAAGCGGTCGAAGATCTTCTCGTCGTGGGTCACGACCAGCACCGCCGCCTGCTGGTCGCGCGCGACATGGCGCAGCAGGTCCATCACCACGCGCGCCCGTTCGGAATCGAGCGCCGCAGTCGGCTCGTCGGCTAGGATCACGCGCGGCCGATTGGCCAGCGCGCGCGCGATCGCGACCCGCTGCGCCTCGCCGCCTGACAGGCGCGACGGCATGGCGGAGGCCCGGCGCCCGACCTGCAGATAGTCCAGCAACTCGCGCGCCCGTGCCCGTGCGGGCGAGACATCCGCGCCGGCCAGCGTCATCGGCAGCGCCACATTGTCGGTCGCGTCGAGGAAGGGGAGCAGGTTGTGGAACTGGAAGATGAAGCCGACACGCTCCCGCCGCAGCCGGCGCAGGTCGGCGATGCGGTAGCGCCCATCCCAGACCACCTCGCCATCCAGCAGCAGCCGCCCCTCGCTTGGCTCGAGGATGCAGGCCACGATGTTCAGCAGCGTGGACTTGCCGCTGCCGGAAGGACCCTTCAGCCCGACCACCTCCCCCCCCTCCACGGCGAGGTCCACGTCGGTCAGCGCGTGGACGGCGGCCTCGCCCTCGCCGAACACCTTGCTGACCTGTTCGAGCTGCACCAGCGGCGCCATGCGGCTCAGCCCCCCAGCGCCTGCGCGGGCTCGATCCGCAGCGCCGCCCGGATGGAGATGAGGCTGCCGAGCACGCAGATCAGCGCGATCACGCCGGCCATCGCCGAGACCTCCGCCACGCCCAACGCCACCGTGCGCGGAAATACGTCGCGGACGGCGAAGACCAGAGCGGTCGCCGCGGCGAAGCCGGCGCCGCCGAGCAGCAGCGCCTGCTGCAGCACCAGGCCGATGATTGTGCTGTCGGGTGCGCCGATCAGCTTCAGCGTCGCGATCTCGCGTAGTTTGTCCATGGTCATGGTGTAGATGATGAGCGCAATGATCACCGCCGAGACGAAGAGCAGCACGACGGTGAACATGCCGAGCTGCACCCGCGCGCGGCTCACCACCGAGCGGGTGAGCAGCGTGGACTGCTCCGCATCGGTCAGCGCCGCGAGATGCTTCCAGCGCCGCACGGTCTCGCGCGACGAGGTCCGGATCGGCGTGCGGGCTCAGGCGGGCGATGACGGCGTTGACGATGTCCGTGGACCCCACCCCGCCACCAGCCGCCGCAGCCCGGCGCGTGGCCGGCGGCGCCAGCTTGAACTGCAACTCCTGCGCGTCGCGCAGCATCACGAACACGAGTGGATCGCCACCCGAGGAGACGAGCCCCCGCGTCGTGCCGACGACGCGATAGCGGTCGCCGCCCACAGTCACCGTCGCGCCGAGCGCCAGGCCGGCGCGGGCATCGGCCACCATCTCGCGCCGCACGCCGCCGAGCGGTCTGCCCGCCTCGACTGCGACCGGCCCGCCGGGGCGCCCAGGCTCGTAGCCCATGAGCTGCACGCGTATGATCCCCTGCGGCGCCTGCATCTCCGTCGTGCCCATGGTGATGGAGCCGGCATCGGTCACGCCGGGCAGGCGCGCCACGATCTCGCGCACGTCGCCCGGGATGCGCGACGATTCAGCGAACGGCCCGCGCGTGCCGGCCTCCACCACCCAGAGATCGGCACGCAGGCTGCGCGACAAGGCCAGCGCCTCGGCCACCACCCCCTGGTAGATGCCGACCATGGACAGCGCGACCGCCATCAGCAGCCCGAGCCCGACGCCGGTCATCAGGAACCGCCCGAGGTTCCGGCGGATATCGGCCAGCGCCAGGTTCATGGCTGGACCACCGGCCGCGCGGCGCGCCCTTCCACGAAGCCTGCGCCGACCCGCACCGCCACCGGGGTGGAGTCCGCCAGCCCTTCCGCCGTGAGAGCCACCCTTCCGTCCACCAGCCTCGCGGCGAAGCGCACGTGGCGGCGCGCGAGCCGCCTGTCCTCGACAGTCCAGACCGTGCCCTCGGCGCCGTCGAACCCATGCACGGCGCTCTCCGGCACCAACCGGGCACGCGGCAGGCGGCCCGTCTCGATGACGATCTCCGCCTGCTCGCCGATCACCGGCATGGCGGGACAGGTCAGGCAGCGCACATAGACGCGCCGCTCCTCCGTGGCACGGTCGGCCTCAAGGCCGATGCGCACCACCTCGGCGCGCACCGGGCTGCCAGGGCGGCTGCGCAGCGTGACCATGGCCGGCTGGCCGAGCGCCAGGTCGCCGGCACGTCCCTCGTCCACGTAGGCGAGGCCCCAGACGCTGTCGGGGGCGACCAGCGTGAACACCGGCTCGCCGGGATTGAGCGCCGTGCCGGGCTCGCGCGTGCGGGCGATAACCACCGCATCGAAAGGGGCTGTCAGCGTGTGCTTGGCGAGCGCCGTCCGCTCCGCCTGCAGGCTGGCCCGCGCCTCGGCCTGGGCGGCGCGGGCGAGCATCGCGTCGGCCCGGTTCACCGCGAGGTCGGCCTGCGCCGTGAGCGCTTCGGTCTCGGCCAGTTCAGCCACCTCGACGCTGCCCGCGCCGCGCGACGCCAGTTCGCGCCGTCGGCGTGCCGTGGACTGCCGCTGGGCGAGCAGCGCCTCCGCCCGCTCCCGCTGCGCCTCGGCGCGTTCCGCCGCGGCGTCGGCCGACAGGATCGCGGCTTCGGCCCGGGCGACGCGCGCCTGCTGGCTCTCCGGATCAAGGCGGGCCAGCGGCGTGCCGACTGCCACCTGGTCGCCATGGTCGGCCAGGACAGCGACGAGTCGCCCCGATACCTCGAAGCCCACGCGGGAGAGCACCCGCGCCTCCACCGCGCCGAGGCCGAATACCGTCACCGGCACGTCCTCGACCACGCCGGCGACCGGCACGTCGAGGGGACGCTGCGTTGCGTACCACCACGCGCCGCTGGCACCCGCCAGCAGGAGCGCGAAAAATGGCAAGGCGTGGCGTAGGCGCATGCTGGCTTCTCCGGAGCGGGCCGATCCGCCATCAGGTCATGTGCTGCTCATGTCGGCTCATATGCTGCAGCGCCAGCCCCGCAAGCCTCACCGTTTGTGCAGCGTTTATCATTATCGCCCGCGACGTCCTTGCGCTGCGTCAATCCCACGGCGCGCGTCCATGGTTCATGGGCGGTGCGCCGGGTCGCCGTGCCATTTGCGACCAGCGCTACCTCGTGGCTCTCGCCGCCGGCGAGCAGGCCGCCATTCGGGCCGCGTCGCTCGCGCTGCTGGGCCAGCGCCGGCGTGGCAAGGGCCGGCGTGGCAAGTGCCGGCGTAGCAAGCGCAACGGCGAGGCCGCTCAGGATCATGCGTCGGTTCATCGAAGTCTCTCCGTTCGGGTCAGAAGGTGGTGGCCGCGCGCCACGCGCCGGCCTCGGCCGCCGCGTCGCGCGCGGCCATCAGTCGTTCGAGCGGACGTCGCCCTAACATCAGGAACAGCACCGGCGTCAGCACCGCGTCGAACAGGGTCGCGGTGACCAGCCCGCCGAAGATCGTCACCGCGACGTGGTGCAGGATCTCCCGCCCCGCCTCACCAGCGCCGATCATCAGCGGCACCAGCGCAAGCCCGGCCGAGAGCGCGGTCAACCGCTGCGGCAATGCGGTAATCAACCGGCACCGCGCACCGGCGCCGCGGCTCCAGCGCTTCCTGACCGGCGTGCCGAATACCCGTGCCGCGGCCTTTCGGCAGTCGGCGACAGAGATCGGCGTGGAAGGGGCTGATCACCGTCACGACCTCCACCACCACCGCCACCTTCATGGCGGATTTCTGCTTCAACGGGCTGACGGACCTGACGCCGACCGATCGCGCGGTCACGCTGGCGGCGCACCGTGGGCTGGGGTGGATGCTCGACACCTCGCAGGCGAAGGAATTCGCACTGGCGCATTGGCTGACGAGCGGGGCGTCGGGCGGCCGGCTGTTCGTGCGGGTGTTCGATGGGGCGGGGAACGTCCGGGAGGACATCGCGGGCGACGTGCTGGCGTCGATCAGCACCATGCGGTGGAATGGCCCTGGCAAGGGGTGGAACGCCGGCGCGCCAATGGATGATGCGAACTTCAATCGGCGGCAGACCATCCGGGTGGGCGCATCCGTGGCCTATGCGCAGGTGGGGTTGATCGGCTTCGATGAGCCGATCGACCTGCAGTCGCTGCGGCTCTACGGGCTGCCGGAGGCGGCGCCCGCCGTGCTGAAGGGCACGCCGTTGCTGACGGGGGCGCTGTTCGGCTCAGGGCGGCGGGAGTTCGCGGCGGAGGTGTCCTGGGACCTTCCGAGCCTTGCGCCGGGGGCGACCTCCCTCGTCTACGTCACGGTGAACGGGGCACGGGCCGGCGATTTGGCAACGGCGTCGCTGGTCTCTTCGACTCGTTTCATTGAACTCGATGCGGCGGTCTGGTCGAACAACACGGTACGCGTGATGGCGCGGAACATCTCTGGCGCGACGTTCGATTTTGCGGCGGCCATGCTGTCGGTGGGTGTGGCGAAGCGGCGCGCGCCGTGACGCCAGTGCGTGCCTTCGTCTCCCTCATGACGCGGCACGACCAGGCATGGCGATCCGCTGCAACACCTCCGCGGCGGCACGAGAGGCGGCATCCATCGCGCCCGCCAGGTAGCCGGGGTCGCTCGCGCTGGTCTCACTCCCTGCGAGCGACAGGCGATCCCGCCAGAGCGCCGTTCACCCACGGCCCGCGCTGCGGCACGGGATGGGCCCCGCCGTGCCGGTCGTCCGCGGTCGCGGTGAAGACCTCGGCAGTCCAGTCCATCAGCAGCGTCGCCGCAGGGCGTCTCGCCTCGTCTCCGAACAGCCGCCCGAGTTGGTCAAGGCAGGCGCGGGTCAGCAGCGCCGTGCCCGCAGTTTGGCGCCGATCTGCGTCGATGCCGAGAAAGCCGAACAGCGCTGCCGCACCCGAAGTGGTTGTCGCGTCATGGATCTCGCCCATCGGGCCTACGGCGCTCTGCGCCATGCCAGACAGGCCAGCCGTGCGCCAGAACGGGCTGTCATAGATCGCGACGAACTTCGCGTGCGGCGCCATCCAGGTCGGCGTGCCGCGCCAGCGCAGCCGGATGCCGGGATCGATGGCGGGCTCGAAAGCGATGCTCGCCTCAAGCAGCCGCGGTGGCAGCGCGGCAATCACCTGTGCTGCGAGGGCGCTGCCACTCCCGCAATCCGTCTGCCCAAGCGTCAGTCGGACATGGTCACCCTCCAAGGCGATCCGCGTGACCCACGAGGCAAGTTGAATGGAGCCCTCGGGCAAGCCGCTGGCCAGCGCGCGCACCAGCGCGGCTGTACCGCCCGCAAGCCGCATGGAGCGCGGCTCCGGCCGGGCGCCGGCGAAGCGCTGAGGCGGGCGGCTCGGCAGGCGTTCGACGAGAACATCGCCTTCGTCGTGCTGCGGGAAGGCGGCGAGGCCAAGTTGCGCCAACCCGGCCGCCATGGCCGGATGCATGCCGGGCCAGAACCAGGACGGGCCAAGGTCGAAACCGTCCTCCGCGGGGCGTCCTGCTGCATCGGTTGAAAGGATGCGGCCGCCGAGCCGATCCCGCGCCTCGAAGATGCGGAAGCGAATGCCCGCTTCGTGCAGCAGCCGCGCGGCCTGAAGCCCGGCTAGGCCGCCACCGATGATGGCGACGGGCAGGGCCTGGGTGCTGGCGCCGTCCATCTCAGCCCTTGACGCCGGTGCAGCGCGCCGCACGTGTCTCGGGGGGCACGCGGGCATCGTCATCACCTATCCAGGCATCCGCCATCAGGCTGCAGGCGGGGCCATGAGCCGCATGACCCGATCGTGGCGGATTGCTCAAACTCGTGTGTTTCGCCATGGCGTTCAGGGTCTGGACATTTCGGGGGTGTGGCAAGCGTCGTCCTGACGGCATCCAGCAGCCGTCGCTGCCGGCGGCGACGCTGTCCGTTGGGGTGACGAAGCGGCGGGTGCCTTGAGCGTGGTCACAACACGCGATTGGTTCCGATCGCGCGCGTCCTTACGAATTCCTTACGCCAAAGGCGCCACTTCCACATCGCCCCACCACGCCGCCTGAAAGCACTCTGCGCATCTGTTCGCGGGGGCTTCCATGCTTGATCTCATTCTGCTGGCAACCGGGTTGGCCAGCTTTGCCTTGCTCGGCCTTTACGTCCGCGCCGCTGGGCGCGTGTGACCATGAGCTTTGAACTCTGGCTTGGTGGCACGTTCGCATTAGGTCTTATCATCTACCTCCTCTGGGCCCTGCTGCGGCCGGAAAGCCTCTGACATGACGATCATCGGGTGGGCGCAGATCGCGCTCGTGCTTGGCTGCGCGCTGCTGCTCGCGGTGCCGGTTGGGCGATGGCTGGGCTGCCTGGCGCAGGGCCGCATGGGTCTGCTCACCGGGATTGATGGCGGCGCGCTGCGGGCGGCGGACGTGGACCCTGCGCGCGGCCAAGGCTGGCAGGGCTACCTGCTGGCGATGCTGGCGTTCAATGCGGCGGGCTTCCTCCTCCTCTATGGGTTCCTTCGGCTGCAAGGCTTGCTGCCGCTGAACCCGCAGGGCTTCGATCGGGATTCCGCCCTACCTGGCCTTCAACACCGCCATCTCCTTCGTGACCAACACGAACTGGCAGGCCTATTCGGGCGAGGCGGCCATGTCGCATCTCAGCCAGATGACGGGCCTTGCGGTGCAGAATTTCCTTTCCGCTGGCACCGGCATTGCGCTGGCCTTCGCCGTGATGCGCGCCTTCGCCGCGGGCGGGGTGACGCAGCTTGGGAACTTCTGGGTGGACCTCACGCGCATCACGCTGTGGCTGCTGCTGCCCGGTGCACTGATCGCCGCCTTCGCCTTCATCGCCATGGGCGTGCCGCAAACCCTGGCCGCGAGCGTCACCGCCACGACGCTGGCCGGCGGCGAGCAAACCATCGCGCTCGGCCCCGTCGCCTTCCAACTGGCGATCAAACATCTCGGAACCAATGGCGGCGGATTCTTTGGCGTGAATTCGCTGCACCCCTTCGAGGGGCCAAGTGCGCTCGCCACCAGCCTGCAAATCATCCTGCAGGTCGTCATCCCCTTTGGTCTCTGCCTCGCCTTTGGCCGCATCGTCGGTGATGCGCGGCAGGGGCGCATGTTGCTCGCCGTGATGGTCGGCTTCGTGCTGGTGGCAACGCTCGCGATCTACGCCGCCGAGGCCGCCGGCAACCCGCTGCACATCGCCGCCGGCCTGTCGCCCGCGCAGGGCAACATGGAGGGCAAGGATCTCCGCTTCGGCCTGGCGCTCGCGGCCCTCTTCACCGCCACGACCACGGGTGCCAGCTGCGGCGCCGTGAATGCGATGCTCGACAGCTTCACGCCGCTCGGTGGCCTGGTGCCGATGTTCCTGATCCAGCTCGGCGAGGTTCTGCCGGGCGGCGTCGGCTCGGGCCTCTACGGCATGCTGGTCTTTGCGCTGCTGGCGGTATTCGTCGCCGGGTTGATGGTCGGCCGCACGCCGGAATATCTCGGCAAGAAGGTGCAGGCACGCGAAGTCAAGCTCGCCATGCTGGCGGTGCTGGTGCTGCCGGCTGCGATCCTCGGCTTCGCGGGGCTTTCGCTGGTGCTCGAGGTCGGTACCGCCTCGCTCCAGGACGCCGGTCCGCATGGGTTGTCGGAGATGCTCTATGCCTTCACCTCGGCGGCCGGGAACAACGGCTCGGCCTTTGGTGGACTGACCGCCGACACGCCCTGGCTCAACACCACGCTGGGCATTGCCATGCTCGCCGGGCGGTTCGGCTTCGTCATCCCGGTGCTGGCCATCGCCGGCAGCCTGGCGGCCAAGCCACGCGCGCCCGAGGGCCCCGGCACCCTGCCGACCCATGGCCCGCTCTTCATCGGGCTGCTGGCCGGCGTGATCCTCATCCTGGGCGGGCTGCAATACCTGCCCGCCCTCGCCCTTGGCCCGATCGCCGAGCATTTCGCGATGCTCGCAGGCCAGAACCTTCTGAAGGCCCTTCCCATGCAAACCTCCATCGCGCTGTTCGACGGCGCCATTCTCCGCCGCGCGGCGCTCGATGCCGTGCTGAAGCTCAACCTGCGCCACCTGGTTCGCAACCCGGTGATCTTCGTCACCGAGGTGGTGTCCATCCTCGTCACCATCCTGGCGGTGCGTGATGCGGCGGCGGGGAACGCGTTCGGCTTCCAGGCCAGCGTCGCCGCCTGGCTGTGGCTCACGGTGCTGTTCGCCACCTTCGCCGAAGCTGTGGCGGAGGGGCGGGGCAAGGCGCGCGCCGCCTCGCTGCGGGCCGCGCGCGGTGACACCATGGCGCGCTTCGTGCCCCTTCCTGAAAGCTTTGGGCCCGACGACACCACGCTGACCATCCCGCGCGCTGCCGCCGAACTGAAGCGCGGTGACCATGTGCTGGTCGAGGCGGGTGAGATCATCCCTTCCGATGGCGAGATCGTGCAGGGCATCGCCAGCGTGAACGAGAGCGCCGTCACCGGGGAGAGCGCCCCGGTGATCCGCGAAGCGGGCGGCGACCGCAGTGCCGTCACGGGCGGCACGCTGGTGGTGAGCGACCGCATCCTGGTGCGCACTCACCGCCGAGGCCGGCGGCACCTTCCTGGACCGTATGATCGCGATGGTCGAGGGCGCCTCGCGCAGAAAAACCCCAACGAAATCGCGCTCGATATCCTGCTCGCCGGCATGACGATCATCTTCCTGATTGCCGTCGTCACGCTGGTGGGCCTCGCGAGCTATAGCGGCAGCGCTCCCTCCATGGTGGTGCTGGCTGCCCTCCTGGTCACGCTGATCCCGACCACGATCGGCGGGCTGCTCTCGGCCATCGGCATCGCGGGCATGGACCGACTGGTGCGCTTCAACGTGCCTGGCCACGTCCGGCCGCGCGGTCGAGGCCGCGGGCGACGTGGACGTGCTGCTGCTCGACAAGACCGGCACCATCACCTTCGGCAACCGCCAGGCAGCAGCCTTCATCGCGGCACCCGGCGTGAGCGAGGCGGAGATGGCCGAAGCCGCCGCGCTGGCCAGCCTGGCGGATGAGACGCCGGAGGGTCGCAGCATCCTGACCTTCGCCAAGGAGCGTTACGGCATCGTCGCCAACACGCCGGCGGGGGCGCGGGCCGTGCCGTTCACCGCGCAAACCCGCATCTCGGGGATGGACCTGCCGGATGGGGCTTATCGCAAGGGCGCGGTGGACAGCCTTGCCGCAACGCTGGGTGTCGCCATCCCGGCCGAACTGGTCGCAGCAATTGACCGCATCGCCCGCACCGGTGCGACGCCGCTCGCGGTGGCGAAGGATGGCCGCATCCTCGGCGCGATCGAGCTGAAGGACATCATCAAGCCTGGCATGCGCGAGCGCTTCGTCGAACTGCGCCGCATGGGCATCCGCACCGTCATGGTGACGGGCGACAACCGCCTCACGGCAGCGGCGATCGCCGTGGAAGCGGGCGTGGATGACTTCCTCGCCGAGGCCAAGCCGCAGCAGAAGCTCGACTACATCCGCGCACAGCAGGCCGAAGGGCGCCTCGTCGCCATGGCCGGTGACGGCACCAATGACGCACCGGCCCTCGCGCAAGCAGATGTCGGGCTTGCGATGCGAACCGGCACGCAGGCGGCGCGCGAGGCCGGCAACATGGTGGATCTCGACAGCGACCCGACGAAGCTCATCGAGGTGGTGGAGATCGGCAAGCAGCTGCTGATCACCCGCGGTGCGCTCACCACCTTCTCCATCGCCAATGACGTGGCGAAGTATTTCGCGATCCTGCCGGCGATCTTCGTGACGACCTATCCGGGCCTCGCGGCGCTGAACGTGATGGGGCTGACCAGCCCGCAAAGCGCGATCCTCTCGGCCGTCATCTTCAATGCGCTGATCATCGTGGCCCTGGTGCCGCTGGCGCTGCGCGGCGTGCGCTATTCGGCACTCGGTGCGGCTGCGCTGCTGCGGCGCAACCTGGCTCTCTACGGGCTCGGTGGCCTCATCGCGCCCTTCATCGGCATCAAGATCATCGATGTGTTGCTCACCCTGATCGGAGTGGCCTGAGCCATGTTGCGCCCGCTGCTTTCCCTGCTGCTCGGCTTCACCTTGCTGCTGGGCGTTGCTGTGCCGCTCGGCGTCACCGCTCTGGCCAGCCTCACCATGCCCGAGCGCGCCGGCGGCAGCCTGATCCGGCAAGGCGATCGGGTGATCGGCTCGGCCCTAATCGGCCAGAATTTTGATGGCGATCGCTGGTTCCATGGCCGCCCCTCGGCTACCTCCGCGGCGCCCTATGACGCGACCGCATCGGCCGCCTCGCAGCTTGGCCCGACCAGTGCGGTGCTGCTGGCTGCCGTGAATGAGCGCCTGGCCGGTGCACGCAATGTTCCGGCCGATGCTGCCACGAGCCAGCGGCTCGGGCCTTGATCCGCACATCAGTCCAGAGAACGCCGCGGCGCAGGTCGCGCGGGTGGCCCAGGCCCGCGGCTTGCCCACGCCGCGTATCGCAGCACTGGTGGAGCAGCATGTCGAAGGTCGCGAAGTCGGCCTGCTGGGTGAGCCGCGCGTGAACGTGCTGCGGCTCAACCTCGCACTCGATGCGCTGCGTTGATGCCGCACTTACACGCCCCCACGGCTTTCCCCATCGATGCTTTACGGGCGGGCGCGGCATGGTCGAGGCCACGGAAAGGAGGCAGGCGAACACCCTGCCTGGACAGATGGAAGACCCCTTCAGTTTCAGTGACCTCCTGCTCGCCCTCTCGCCGCTACTCGCGGCGCTCTGGCTTTGGGGCCTCGGCCGTGTGCTGCGCGACCTCAGGCGGGTCAGCCCGAATGGGACAGATCTCGCGCGCTGCGGGCTGCCTCAACAACCATTGTCGCCCGCGCCGCTGAAACGCTGGATGGCCAGTCGCCGGAGCCGCCCCCGGTTAACAAGCGGCCTTCCGGCGCGATGACACGGTGGGACAGGGTCGCGCCGCGTTCAGCGCGGGAGGTCTGGGCGCTGGTGATGATCCTGTTGTTGTTCTGGTGCGGCGTGGCGCTGACGGTCGGCGGCCTGGCCACACTCTCCGCGCTCAACGCGGCCTCGCTTGGCCTGACCGGCACGCCGGTGATCCGCTGCGGCGGCTTCGCCTGGGCGCGGCGTTTCCGCCGTCGCTGACGTGATGCGCCCGCTCGCCTATCCTACGAGCGCATGAACACGGCCCGATCCCGAACGCCCCGATCCCGATGCGCTGGCCGAGCTGGCGGCACGGGAAGGCCGTGGCCGGCTGAAGGTGTTCCTCGGCGCCGCGCCCGGCGTCGGCAAGACCGTGCAAATGTTGGCGGAGGGCCGCCGCCTCCACGAATCCGGGCGTGACGTGCTGATCGGCCTGGTCGAGACGCATGGCCGGGCCGAGACCGAGGCCGCCATCGGGACGCTGCCGCGCCTGCCGCTGCGCGCCATCGCCTATCGCGGTCAGGTTCTGCACGAATTCGACCTGGACGCGGCCCTGGCACAACGCCCCGGCACCATGTTGCTCGATGAGCTGGCCCATACCAATGCGCCAGGCAGCCGTCATGCCAAGCGCTGGCAGGATGTCGAGGAATTGCGGGACGCGGGCATCGAGGTCTGGACGACGATGAATGTCCAGCACCTGGAAAGCAGCGCCGAGGCGGTGGCGCGCGTCACCGGCGTGCGCGTGGCGGAAACCGTGCCCGATGCCGTGCTGAAGGGCGCCGACGCGGTGGAGCTGGTGGACATCCCGCCCGCGGAACTCCTGGAGCGCATGCGGGCGGGCAAGATCTATCGCCCCGAGCAGGCCGAGCGCGCGCTGCGGGGCTTCTTCAAGGAGGGCGCGCTGGCCGCGCTCCGCGAATTGGCGCTGCGCCGCACCGCGGACCGGGTGGACGCCGACGTCACCTCCTGGATGCGCCGCAACGCCGTGGCCGGACCGTGGCCTGTGGGCGATCGCGTACTGGCGCTCATCCCCGGCGGTGCTGCGGCCGAGCCGGTGTTGCAACAGGCCCGCCGCCTTGCCGATGCCCTGCATGCGCCGCTGCTGGCCCTGCATGTCGAGCAGCCCGGCCAAGGGTCAGACCATCAATCCGACCCTGGCCCCGGCATCGCCCTGGCCCAGCAACTGGGCGCCGAGACCGAGGTGACGACCTCCACCGACCTGCCGACCGCCATACTCGCCCATGCCCGAGCGCGTCGTGCCACGCACGCACTCATTCTGGGCCGCGGCGATCCGCCCTGGTGGCGGCGCGCGCTGGGGCAAACGCTCATCGCGGCCCTGACCCGGCGGGCGCCAGAATTCACCGTGCAGGTCGTACCGAATTAGGCAGCGGCGTGTGTCGCGCCCATGCCACGCCATCTGCCGGTCTGGGCCGCCTGGCTTGTCTTGCCGATGCTGGTCGGCGCGGCGACGCTGGTGTGCTCGGCGCTTGACGGCATGGTGCCCGATGCCGCCTTCGGCATGGTCTATCTGGCGGCCATCGTGGCGATCGCCGCCATCGTCGGGCTGCTCCATGCGGGGGTGGGCGCGGTGCTGGCCTTCCTCGTCTGGAACTTCCTGTTCCTGCCGCCGCGCTACACGCTGACCATCGCCTCGGCACAGGATGTGTTGGGCGCCGTGGTCTTCGGGGCGGTGGCGGCGCTGCTGGCCGGCACGACGGGCCGGCTCGGGCGGAATGTGCGATCCGCGGCACTTCGGCTGGCGGCGCTGCGCCGGCTGACGGCGCTGTCGCGTCGGCTGAACGCCCAGGCTTCGATGGCGGAGCTGCAGATGGCGGTGGTCGAGGAGGCCGCGCGCATCATCGGTGGCCCCGCCTGCCTGCTGCTGCCCCTGGACGAGGCGCTGGCGGCAACCCTGCCCGGACAGTTCACGCGGGACGCGGTGCTGCAGGCCGAACCCGTGCTGCGCGCCGCGAGCCCTGCCGACGCCACACCCGATGACGGCGCCATGGCCGCCGCGCGCTGGGCCCTGGCCAATGGCCGCCCCGCCGGCCGCGGCACCGCGACGCTGCCGACCAGCGCCTTGGCGCTCCTGCCGCTGACCGCGGTGCGCGAGGGGGAGGCCGTGGCGCTCGGCCTCCTCGGGATGCGCCCTGAGGCGGAGGCTCCAGATCCGGAAGCCGATCGCGCCATCGAGGCGCTGCTGGACCAGGCCGCGGTGGCGCTGGAACGCGCGCGGCTGGCGGATATCGCGGCCAATGCCCGGGCGCGCGGCCAGACGGAGGCGTTGCGCACCGCGCTGCTGACCAGCCTCGGGCATGATCTGCGCACGCCGCTCACCACCATCCGCGGCGCCGCAGAAACCTTGCGCACCGCTGGTGCGGCGCTCTCCGAGGCCACCCGCGCCGATCTATTGGCCAGCATCGAGGAAGAAGCGACGCGCCTCGCACGCTGGATGTCCGCCATCCTGGACATCGTGCGACTGGAAGCTGGGCAGGTTGTGCCGCGGCGCGAGCCGGTGGATGTCGTGCAGGCGCTGGAGGAGGCGGCCGCCCATGCGGAGCAGGCGCATGCAGGCCGGCGCATCCTGCGTGACTTGCCAACAGGGCTGCAGCGCCCGGTTCTCGACCCCGCGCTGCTCGACCGGGTGCTGGAAAATGTGTTGGACAATGCGTTGAAATACTCACGCCCGGATGGCTCCGTGCGCGTTGCGGCGCGTCGTGAGGGGACAGACATGCTGTTGGTGGTGGAGGATGACGGTCCCGGCATCCCGGCCGACGACCTGCCGCGTATCTTCGACGCGTTCTTTCGTGCCGCGCGCACCGACAGCATTGCAGCGGGCTCGGGCCTCGGGCTGTCGATCTGCCGTGGCCTGGTCGGCGCGATGGGCGGCCGCATCGCGGCGGAGAGCCCGATCACGGCGGGGCGGGGGACGCGCATCTCGCTGCGCTTTCCGGCATGACGGCTGCGCGACTGTCGGTCTTGGTGATCGATGACGAACCGCAAATTCACCGCTTCCTGGGGCCCGCGCTGGAGGCGGCCGGCTATGCGGCGCTCCGCGCGGAGACGGCGCGCGAAGGGTTGCGCCTCGCCGCAGCACGCGGCCCAGCCTGCATCCTGCTCGACCTCGGGCTGCCGGACATGGATGGCAAGGAGGCCCTGGCGCGGCTCCGCGGCTTTCAGCAGCGTGCCCGTCATCATCATCAGCGCCCGCGACCGGGAGGCGGAGAAGGTCGCGGCGCTCGATGCCGGCGCCGATGACTATGTGGAGAAGCCGTTCGGCCTGGCGGAACTCCTGGCGCGGCTGCGTGCCGCGACACGCAGGGCGCTGCTGACCGATGCGCCCTCACCACTCGTCATTACGGGCGCCCTCGAAATTGATTTGGAACGGCGATTGGCACGCGTGGCCGCGGCAGAGCTTTCGCTCACACCGCGCGAGTGGGACCTGCTGGCGGCGCTTGCCCGTGATCTAGGGAAAGTGGTCACGCAACGGCGCCTGCTGACCGAGGTCTGGGGGCCAGCGCATGCCGAGGACAGCCAGTATCTGCGGGTCTATGTCGGGCAGTTGCGGGCCAAGCTGGGCGATGCGGCCCGGCTGCTGCGGACGGAGCCGGGCGTTGGATATCGGCTGCTGGAAGAAGGGTAGCTGACGGTCGGCCTGGCAGCAGGTCTGCTCTCCCAGGTCCCATCCTGAAGACTGCCGTCTCGCGCCATA
>CAVSZN010000042.1:0-42691 GCA_963732425.1 uncultured Alphaproteobacteria bacterium | reverse complement strand
GGCCGGGCTTCCGCCGCGGGCGAAGCGATGCCGGTCAGCCCGGCGTGGCACCGAATTCCCGCGCCAGGCCGGACCACCGCGCGCGCTGTTCGTCGAGCAGCGCCGCGAAGCGCATCGGTGTTCCACCGGGCCGCAGCAGCAGGCCGGCACTGCGCAGCCGCTCCGACTGCGCCTGCGCGACGGCAACCGCCTCGGTGGCGAGCCGGCCCGCCAAGGCCGCTGGCATGCCTTTCCAGCCGGCCAGGCCGTGGACACCCTCCTGCCGGAAGGTGGGGAAGCCGGCTTCCGCCGTCGTCGGCACCTGCGGCAATGCGGCGGCGCGCTGGTCTCCGGTGACGGCCACGGCACGGATCGGTCCTTCGCGCGCGGCGCCGAGGAAGCTTGCCACGGGGGCGATCATGAACTGGATGCGCCCGGCCGAGAGTTCCGCCACCACGGCGCCGCCGACGCCGCGAAAGGCCACGAACTCCGCGCGCAGGCCACCCGCATCACGCAGGAAGGCGCGCATCGCGAGATAGGGCGGCCCCGGCGCGGCCGTCCAGTTCAGGGCGCCCGGCCGTTCCCGCAGCCATGCCACGAGGCCCGCAAGGTCCGTCACGGGCAGCGTGGCCGAGACCGCGACGCCGAACGGATCGGCGGTCAGGTCGCAGATCGGCACGAATTCCACCATCGGGTCGAAGGCGAGGCGCGGATGCAGGATCGGCGTGACGCTCAGTGCGCCGTGATTGGTCATCATCAACGCTTCGCCGGCCGGGGCCGCGAGCATGGCCTCCAGCGCCGGGATGCCGTCGGCGCCGGGGCGGTTCTCCACCGCGACCGGCTGGCCCCATCGCGCAGCCAGGCCCTCGCCAATCAACCGCGCCACGAGATCGAGCGAGGAGCCCGGCACCGCCGGCGCGATCAGGCGGACCCGGCGCTGCGGCCAGGCTTCCGCGTCCTGGGCATGGGCAAGGCCCGGCATGCCAAGCGTGGCCAACAGCAGCCGACGGCGGTCGAGGAGGTTTCGCATGGACGCCTTTCTCCGTTGCGTGAGGAGAAGGAAGGCCTGTCGCAGCGATCGAAGGAAGTGGTATATTTTCATATAGGAATAACCAAGGGGAATGGGCCGCATCGACGACACAGCCATCGCCCGCCGCATCCGACTGCGCGACCTGCACACGCTGCGCATCCTGGCCGAGAGCGGGAGCATGGCGCGTGCGGCGGAACGCCTGCACCTGTCGCAGCCGGCCATCTCCAAGGCCATGGCGGAGATGGAGCGCCTGGTCGGCGCCGCGCTGCTGGAGCGCTCCGCGCGGGGTGTCACGGTCACGCGCCAAGGCGAGGTCCTGCTGCTGCGCGGCATCGCGATGCTCGACGAGATGCGCCGGGGCATGGAGGAGATCCGCTTCCTCTCGGATCCCGCGACCGGCGAGGTGCGGGTCGGCTGCACCGAGCCAATGGCGGCCGTGGCCGGCGCGACGATCGCGCGTCTCGCCCCGCGCTATCCGCGCATGGGCTTCCAGGTGGAGGTCAGCGACACCGCGACCCTGTTCCGATGGCTGCGCGAGCGTGTGATCGACCTGGCCATCACGCGCGTCGGCAGCGTGCCGGAACCTGATCTCGATGCCGAGACGCTGTTCGAGGATCCGCTCGTCGTCATGGCCGGGCGCCGCCATCCGCTGCGGCGGCGCCAGACCCTCGAATTGGCCGAACTGATGACGGAGGCATGGACGCTGCCGCCGGCCGACAGTTTCCTCAGCGCCATCATCGGCGCCGCCTTCCGCAGGCGAGGGCTCGACCTGCCGAGGCGGATCGTCGTGGTGCCCATGGTGCATGCGCGCGTTTCGCTGCTGCGGGCAGGGCGCTTCCTCGACATGCTGCCGGCCGCGATGCTGCGCTTCCCGGAGCAGTACCCCGGCATCGTCGCGCTACCGGTCGCGCTGCCGGAAACACGCCGGCCGATAGCCCTCGTCACCCTGACGCAGCGCTTGCCGACACCGGCCGCGCGGCTGTTCGCCGAAGCGGCGCGCAGCGTGGTCGGGTGAGGTCATGGCGTCGTCGCGCCGACCTCGCGCAGCACCTCCTCGGCCGTGCGCATCGCGGCGATCGCGGCGGGGAAGCCGGCATAGGCGCAGGAATGGGTGATCACCTCGGCGATCTCCTCCGGCGTGCAGCCATTGTTGAGCGCGCCGACCAGGTGGCCGCGCAATTCATGGTGCTGGCTCATCGCCACCAGCATGCCGATCGTCACCATGGAGCGTTCGCGCCGGGTGATGACCTCGCGCGTCCACAGCGAGGCGTAGGGGAACTCCTCCGAAAGGTGCCGCAGCGCCTGGTTCAGCGGCGTGGTGCTGGCATCGCGGCGGGCGAGGTAGGCATCGCCCAGCACCTCCCGCATCGCCGTGCGGCCGGTGGATTGCAGCGCCGCGTGCGCGTCATTGTCGTCCATCCCGCTTCCTCCTGCATGATGTCGCGTGAACATAGACGCGGGGCTGCGCGATGACGAAGACGCTGCTGATCGTCTTTCATTCGATGACCGGCGGGACGCGCCAGATGGCTGAGGCCGCGGCGCGCGCGGCGGAGGCCGAGGGCGTTGCCGTGCGCCTGCTGCAGGCCCAGGCCGCCACCGCCGAGGATGTGCTCGGGGCCGATGCCTACATCTTCGCAACACCCGAGAACCTCGCCGCCATCGCGGGGATGATGAAGGACTTCTTCGACCGCACCTACTACGCGGTGCTGGGCCGGGTCGAAGGGCGCGCCTATGGGCTGATGGTTTGTGCCGGCAGCGACGGCACCAACGCGGTGCGGCAGGCGTCGCGCATTGCGACCGGCTGGCGGCTGCGCCCGGTCGCGGAACCGATCATCGTCTGCACCCACGCGCAGACGCCCGAGGCGATTCTCGCACCCAAGACCATCCCGGCCGGGGAGACGGCACGCTGCGCCGAACTGGGGGCGACGATCGCCGCCGGGATGGCGATCGGGATGTTCTAGCGCAGGTCCCGTTCCGAAGGCGGCCCAGCCCGCTTCCGATGATGGCCGCGGGCCACGGCCATCACCCGCTGCGCGTCACCGTCTCGTGCCGTGGGGGTCAGGCGCGCTTCCAGCCGATCCAGTCGCAGACGGCGCCGCCCATCACGCGGTCGAGCTCTGCACCGCCAAGCCAGGGCAGTTCCTCGGTGAACAGCGTGATGCATTGGGTCCAGGAACACGGCATGCGGGTGATGTCGGTGCCCCAGAAGAACCGCTCCGGCCCGAAGGCGTCATACAGCCGGTGCAGCCCGTCATGGATATCGCGGAAGGGGTAGCCCTGCTGCGAATAGCCCGGCGCGCCGGTCGCCTTCAGCGCGACATTCGGCAGGCGCGCCAGGTCGGTGACGGCATCGATGTTGGAGAAGGCGGCGGCACCCTTCTCGTGCCGGATCAGCCCGCAATGGTCGATGATCAACCGCAGGCCCGGATGGCGTTCGGCGATGCGCGCGAATTCCGGCAGGAAGCGCCAGGCCATGGTGGCGACGGGCAGGCCCTCGGCCTCCGCGACGGGCCACAGCCAATCGAGCGTGCCGTCGAACGGCCAGTCCTTCTGGTCGGCGCGGATCAGCGGATAGCGCAGCCCGCATTGCCCGGGCCGCTTCCGCCAGCCCTGCAGCAGCGCGCGGCTCGTCTGCGGCGTGTCGAGCGGCACCTGGCCCAGCACGGCGAAGCGGTCCGGGTATCGCGCGGCGGCGGCTTCCGCCAGCGCATTGGCATCCGGGTCCCAGGACACCGGCGGGTGGATCACCGCGCCATCGACGCCGGCCTCGGCCATCTCGGCGAGCAGGTCCTCGACCGTGAAGGACGGAGACCTGCCGGTGGTCGCCGCTTGGCGTGCCGCTGGCCCAGATATGCACCTGCGCGTCGATGATTCGCATGGTCAACTCCCGGCAGTTTCATGGAGGAGAAGCGGTTGTCGATGTGTTCGATCTCAAGGAAGCCGGCATCCGGGCCGAAGGCCTTGTAGATCGCGAAGGTCTTCAGCATCCCGAGCGTCGCGGCGCTTTCGAGCGGCGAGATGAAACCGCAGTCGAGATCGAGGAAGTGCTTCTGCCGCATCCAATGCGCGAGCTGCGGTGCCGACAGCGCGAAGAAGCCGCTGTGCGGATTCATCGCGCGGCGGAAGGCGACGGGTGCGCGCCCGGGCATCGGCAGATGCGAGGAAATCCTCATCGGGCAGCGGATCGCGCCAGGCGGCCGTCGCGCCGGGCCGGATGTCGCCATCGATCCAGGTCTTCAGCGTCGGGCCGGCCGGGTTCCATTCGAAGCGGTTGGGCATCAGCAGCCGCTTGGGGCCGAAGGCGTCCTGGAAGGCGCGGAGGCGATCGACGAAGCCGGGGTCGGCGATGCGCAGATCGTCCTCGGAATAGCAGAACAGGTCGTAGGCGTGGCGGGCCTCGGCGAACAGGCGATGCGCGGCGAAGCCGAGCATGCGCGGATTGTCCACCTGCGCCTTCACATGGCGCACGCCGCGCGCCTTCGCGTGCTCCTCATCGAGCAGATGATCGGTGCCGTTGGTGACGACGACGATGTCGAGGCCATCCACCGCGCCGCGCAACCGGTCGAAACGCTTGGTCTCGATGGTCAGCGTGGTGGTCGTGCCCAGGGTGCCGCGCCAGGAATTGATCGCCCGGCTTCAGCACCGCCGCGCGCTGCTCGCGGCGGCGTTCATCGGTCGAGGAATGGCGGGACTCCGCCTCCCCCTTGAAATAGTGCACCAGGGCGAGAAGGACGCGCATCAGCGCCCGACCGCGTAGCCCTGCATGCCGCGCGGATTGGCGCCGGCGCGGATGCTGCCATCCGCTTCCAGCCGCGCGCCGGTCAGGCGGCCTTCCGACCATTCGCCGCCCATCTCGGCGGCATGGCCGCGGGCGATCAGGTCGGCCAGCACCTCCGGTGCGTAGCGGCCCTCGATCACCGCCTTGCCGGGCTTGGCCCCGCGCGGCCAGAAGCTGAACTGATCCAGTGCTCGGAATGGAAGGAGGGCAGGTCGATCGCCTGCTGGATGTTCATGCCGTGATGGATCATGCGCATCAGCATGATGGGCTGCCACTGGTCCTGCTGCTCGCCGCCCGGCGTGCCGAAGGACAGCCACGGCTTGCCGTCGCGCAGCACCATCGAGGGCGAGAGCGTCGTGCGCGGACGCTTGCCGGGCTGCAGCCCGTTCGGCAGCGTCTCGTCCAGCCAGAACATCTGGCAGCGGCGAGCCGAGGCAGAAGCCGAGTTCCGGAATGGCCGGGGAGGATTGCAGCCAGCCGGCCGAGGGTGTCGCGCTGACCATGTTGCCGTGCCTGTCGATGACATCGACATGGCAGGTATCGCCACCCGCGGCGCCGAGGCGCGAGACGGTCGGCTCGCCCGAGCCCATCGCGGCGGCGAGGTCCTTCGAGCGGCGGATCGCGGCCGCATAATCGGTGCGCGGCACCAGGCCATCGGGCTGGCCGGGGCGGAATTCCATCGATGCCTGTCGCGCCGATCAGCGCGCGGCGCGCATCGCTGTAGGCGGGCGACAGCAGCGTGGCCATCGGCACATCGACGAAATCGGGGTCGCCGTAGAAGGCCTCGCGGTCGGCGAAGGCGAGTTTCTGCGCTTCCAGCACATGATGGATGAAGTCCGCGCCGACCGGGTCCATCGCGCCGACATCGAAGCCGGCCATCAGTGCCATGGTCTGCAGCATCGCCGGACCCTGGCTCCAGGGGCCGCATTTCAGGACGGTGTGGCCGTGATAGTCGAGCGTGGTCGGCGCCTCGATGCCGGCGGACCAGCGCGCCATGTCGTCGGCCGTCAGCACGCCGCGATTGCGCCGGCCGGAGGTGTCCATCGCCTCGGTGGCGGCGACGAACCGGCCGATCGCCTCGGCGACGAAGCCGCGATACCAGGCGTCGCGCGCGGCATCGACCTGCTTCTCGCGGCTCGCCGCCGGCGGCTTCGGCCTCGCGGACCACGCGTTCATAGGTGTCGGCCAGCGTCGGGTTGGCATAGAGGCCGTTCGGTTCCGGCCCGCCATCCGTCAGCCACAGCGCGGCCGAGGTGGTCCATTCGGCCTCGAACAGCGGCCGCACGCTTTCGATCGTCGCGCGGATGCGCGGCACCATCGGCGCGCCGTGCCGGGCATAGCCGATGGCGTAGGAGAGCACCTCGCGCACGCGTCCAGGTGCCGTGGTCGCGCAGCATCAGCATCCAGGCGTCGAAGGCGCCGGGGATGGGCGTGGCGAGCAGGCCGGTGCCGGGCATGATCTCCATGCCCAGCCTGTCGCGCACCAGGCCGACGTTCAGGCCGGATGGCGCCGGCCCCTGGCCGCAGATCACCTGCTGCGTGCCGGTGCGCGCGCTGTGCAGGATGATCGGGCAGTCGCCGCCCGGCCCGTTCAGGTGCGGCTCGACGATCTGCAGCGCGAAGCCGGCGGCGGCGGCGGCGTCGAAGGCGTTGCCGCCGCGTTCCAGCACCGACATGCCGACCTGGCTGGCGATCCAGTGGGTCGAGGCGACGGCGCCGAAGGTGCCGATGATCTCGGGGCGGGTGGTGAACATGCTCGGCGCCTCCTTGGCGGGGAAGCCGATCATCTCCGGCGTGACGGCGGACATGTGGGCGGTTCCTCGGTCTTGCGGCTGAAACTCGTCGCGCGGCAGAGGGGGCGCGTCAATCCTGCGGGGGCGAAGCGGCGATGCTGGTGGCGGTGGTCGGGCCTTCCGGGGCGGGCAAGGATACGCTGATGGGCCTGGCGCGGGCGCGGCTGGACGCCGATGCGCGCTTCCGCTTCGTCCAGCGCGCCATCACCCGGCCCGCCGAGGCGGGGGGCGAGGCGCATCGTCCGCTGAGCGTGCCGGCCTTCGAGGCGGAACAGGCGGCCGGGGCCTTCGCCCTGTCATGGAACGTCCATGGGCTGCTCTACGGCATTCCGCGCGACATCGAGGCCGACCTCGCCGGCGCGGCGGGTCGTGGTGGCGAACCTGTCGCGCGGGGTGCTGGCGGAGGCCGCGTCGCGCTACCGGCTGCGCGTGCTGGTGGTGACGGCGCCGGCCGCGGTGCTGGCGGCGCGGCTCGCCGCGCGCGGGCGCGAGAGGCGCGGAGGACATCGCGGCGCGGCTGGCGCGCGAGATGACGCTGGCGCCGGGCCTCGACGTGGCGACGGTGATGAACGACGCGACGCCGGAGGACGGCGCGGCGCGCATCGTGGCGGAACTCACCCGCGCAGCGGAAGACGCTCGGCGATCGTGAAGGGCGCGCCCGGTGCGGGCTGCACGAACAGGCTGAGCGCGCTGACGCGCCGTGGCTGGCCTGGCGTATCGCCGAGGAAGTCGGTGACGGCCGGCATGACCATGGCCTTCTCCTCGGGTGTCAGGCGCCGCGTCAGCGTGACGTGGAAGCGCCATTCCTCGAAGACATAGGGGTAGCCCCAGCGTGCCAGGTTCTGCGCGTTGCTGCCCGGTCAGGCGCTCGGGGCGGCGGCGGGCGATTTCGGCCGGCATCGGGCGGCGTGCGGTGGTCGTCCAGTGCCGTGACGCAGGCATCGGCGAAGGCGTGCAGGGCCGGGCAGGGGGCGTCCTCGCGCAGGGCGAGGAAGCCGTCGAGGTCATGCACCGACAGCGGCGGCAGGTCGAAGGGCGCGGTGCGCGCGGCGAGCGCCGCCGCCGCGTCGCGCGCCGCCGCATAGCCATGGGCCAGCCGGAAGGGCGGCTTCAGCGTCGCGTGCAGGCCGTAGCCGCGCGGGTCGGCGGTCGCCTGCGCGAGGTCGATGCCAGCAGACCGTCGGCTGCGCCAGCGTGGCGCCCGCTTGCCGCATCGCGGCCGAGCCAGGTGCAGCCGCGCATGTGCAGCGGGTCGTCCTCCTCCGGCGCCCAGTAGAGCGCGAGACGATGCGCCGTCACGCGACGCGGCTGCCCTCGCGCCACACCCGGCGCACCACCGGGATGTCATGCACCGGGCGGACCTGCACGAGGTCCGCGCGCAGCCCGGCTTCCAGCCGGCCGCGATCGGGCAGCCGGGCCATGCGGGCCGGCGCATCGGCGATCATCGTCGACCGCCGCCGGCAGGGAGATGCCGGTCTGTTCCACCGTGCGCCAGGCGGCCTCGACCATCGAGGCGGGGACGTAGTCGGAGGCGAAGGCATCGGCCGCGCCGGCGCGCACCAGGTCGGCGGCGGCGACATTGCCGGAATGGCTGCCGCCGCGGACGATGTTCGGCGCGCCGGCGATCACCGCGACGCCGGCATCGCGCGCTGCCTCGGCGGCTTCCATGGCCACCGGGAATTCGCTGATGGCGATGCCGTCGGCGAGGTTGCGGCGAACCTCCTCGGCCGAATCATCGTCGTGGGACGGCGACCGGCAGGTCGCGATGGCGGATGCGATCGAGCAGCCAGGTGCGCTGCGGTTCGCGCAGGCGCGCGCGCTGGGCGAGCAGTTCCTCGATGCGGCTTTCCACCTGCTCGACCGTCATGCTGGTCTGCTTGCGGCGCATCGCGACGTAGCGCGGGATGTCGCGGTACTGGCCGACGCCCGGCGAGTGGTCCATCAGGCTGACCATGCGCACCAGCGGATGGTCGGCGACGGGGTCCAGCGCCGGCACCATGTCGGCCGCGGGCAATTCGCAGCGCAGATGCAGGAAATGGTCGGACGCGCAGCACGCCGGCGGCGGCCAGCGCGTCGAGGTCGGCGACGCCATCGAGGAAGGTCTGCCCGCGCCCCTGGTCGAAGCCGAGGTCGCCGAGGCACAGCGCGTCGAACACGGTGGTGACGCCGGCCGCGGCGCATTGCGCGTCATGCGCGATCATCGCCGAGCGCGACGGCCAGCGGGCGTTCTGCCGCGGCTGCACCTGGCGTTCGAGATTGTCGGTATGCACGTCGACCACGCCGGGGATCAGGTGGTCGCCGTCGAGGTCGCGGGCGGTCAGCGCATGGCTGCGGCCGGGCTGCACATCGGCGATGCGGCCGTCGCGGATCACCAGCGTGCCGTGGATCACCTCGTCGGGCAGGACGAGGAAGGCGTTGGTCAGGATGGTCTCGTCGGTCATGCGGCGTCCTGCTGGGGGAGCACGTCGAACAGGCGGTCGGCGACGGCCTCGCGCACCTCGGCATCGTGGAAGATGCCGATGATGGCGGCGCCGGCGGCCTTGGCCTCGCGGATCAGGGCGATCACGATGGCGCGGTTGGCGGCATCGAGGCTGGCGGTCGGTTCGTCCAGCAGCAGCACGGGGTAGCCGGGCGCGAAGCCGCGGGCAAGGTTCACGCGCTGCTGCTCGCCGCCGGAGAAGGTGGCCGGCGGCAGCGCGTGCAGCCGCTCGGGCAGGTTCAGCCGGTGCAGCAGGGCGGTCGCGCGCGGCCAGCGCCGCATCGCGCGGCATGCCGCGGGCGATCAGCGGTTCGGCGACGATGTCGCGCGTGGCGACGCGCGGGATGACGCGCAGGAACTGGGAGACATAGCCGAGCGTCTCGCGCCGCGCCTCGATCACCGCGCGCGGATCGGCGGTGGCGAGGTCGAGATCCGGCCCCGCGATGGCGCAGGATGATGCGCCCCGTCCCGGCGCCGTAATTGCCGTACAGGCAGCGCATCAGCGTCGATTTGCCGGCGCCCGACGGGCCCCACAGCGCGACGCATTCGCCCGGATGGACGGCGAGATCGACGCCGCCCAGCACCGGGATATGGGTGCCGCCCTGCAGATGCAGGGTGAAGGACTTGCCGAGGCCTTCGGTGCGCAGAGCGCCGGGGTCATGCCGCGAGCACCGAGGAGACGAGCAGCTGCGTGTAGGGGTGCTGCGGGTCGTCCAGCACCCGGTCGGTCAGCCCCTGTTCCACCACCACGCCGCGGCGCATCACCAGGATGCGGTCGGCGAGCAGCCGGGCGGCGGCGATGTCATGCGTCACGATCAGCACCGAGAGCCCCAGTTCGCGCGACAGCGAGCGGATCAGGTCGAGCAGCCGCGCCTGCACCGAGACGTCGAGCCCGCCGGTCGGTTCGTCCATGAACACCAGCCTCGGCTGCGTCACCAGCGTGCGGGCGATCTGCAGCCGCTGCTGCATGCCGCCCGAGAAGGTGCGCGGCAGGTCGTCGATGCGGTCGGCGTCGATCTCGACCTTGGCGAGCCAGGACAGCGCCTCGGCGCGGATGTTGCCGTAGTGGCGCGCGCCGACGGCCATCAGGCGTTCGCCGACATTGCCGCCGGCGGAGACCGCCAGGCGCAGCCCGTCGCGCGGGTTCTGGTGGACGAAGCCCCATTCGGTGCGCATCAGGCGGCGGCGCGCGGCCTCGCCCATGCGCCAGCACGTCCTGGCCGCGCCAGAGCACGCTGCCGGCATCGGGCGCCATCATGCCCGACAGCACGCGCAGCAGCGTGGTCTTGCCCGAGCCGGATTCACCGACGATGGCGACGACCTCGCCGGCGGTGATGTCGATGGCGACATCGACCAGCGCGGGGATGGCGCCGAAGCGCAGCGTCAGGCCGCTTGGCTTCGCAGCAGCGGGCGTGCGTCATTCGGCGGCCTCCTTGCGCGGCGTCCGCCTGGCGTTCGGCGCAGATAGTCGGTGTCGGAGCAGACGAACAGCCGCCCGCCGGCATCGTCGGTGATCACCTCATCGAGATAGGTGTCGGCGCTGCCGCACAGCGCGCAGGCATGCGGTGCGCGGATCGGGCGGAAGGGATGGTCCTCGAAATCCAGGCTGCGCACGTCGGTGTAGGGCGGGATGGCGTAGATGCGCTTCTCGCGCCCGGCGCCGAACAACTGCAGCGCCGGCCATGCGGTGCATCTTCGGATTGTCGAAGGCCGGGATGGGCGAGGGCGACATCAGGTAGCGGCCGTTCACCATCACCGGATAGTCATAGGCCTTGGCGATGTGGCCGAGCCGCGCGATGTCCTCATACAGCCGCACATGCATCAGCCCGTAATCGGCCAGCGCGTGCAGGCGCTTGGTCTCGGTGCGGCGCGGTTCCAGCCGCGACAGCGGCTCGGGCTGCGGCACCTGGTAGACGATGATCTGGTCCTCGCGCAGCGCGCGTCTCGGGGATGCGGTGGCGGGTCTGGATCACGGTCGCCTCCGCCGTGCGGTCGGTGGTGGCGACGCCGGCGACGCGGGTGAAGAAGCGGCGGATCGAGATCGGCGTTGGTGGTGTCGTCCGCGCCCTGGTCGATCACCTTCAGCGTGTCGGCCGGGCCGAGGATCGCGGCCGTCACCTGGATGCCGCCGGTGCCCCAGCCGTAGGGCAGCGGCATCTCGCGCGCGCCGAAGGGGATCTGGTGGCCGGGGATGGCGACGGCCTTGAGCAGCGCGCGGCGGATCATCCGCTTCGTCGCTTCGTCGAGGTAGGCGAAGTTGTAGCCTTCGAGGTCCGATGGCGCGCGGTGTCGCGCGGGCGCGTCGTGCGCGCAGGCGCTCGGCGCTGCGGTCGCGTCATTCCGCGGCCTCCTGCATCGCCTGTTCGGCGCTGCGGCGGATGGTGCGCAGGTTCTCCAGTTCGCTCTGGAAATCGACGTAGTGCGGCAGCTTCAGATGCTCGACGAAGCCGGTCGCCTCGATGTTGTCGGAGTGATAGAGCACGAATTCCTCATCCTGCGCCGGGGCGGTGATGTCCTCGCCGAGTTCGCTCGGCGCGCAGGGCGCGATCGACCAGCGACATCGCCATGGCGCGGCGTTCGCCATGGCCGAAGACCAGGCCGTAGCCGCGGGTGAACTGCGGCGGCTCGGTGCGGCTGCCCTTGAACTGGTTGACCATCTGGCATTCGGTGATGCCGATCTCGCCGAGTTCGATCGGCGAAGCCGAGTTCCGGCGGGGTGAATTCCACCGCGACATGGCCGACGCGGATCTCGCCGACGAAGGGGTGGCTGCCGCCATAGCCGCGCTGCGTCGAATAGCCGAGCGCGAGCAGGAAGCCCTCATCGCCGCGCGCGAGGTTCTGCAGCCGCACCGGCGCGCGTCGGCGGGGAAGGCGAGGGGCTGGCGCGTCAGGTCGCCGGGTTCGGCCGTCGCTGCGCGGCCTCGCGCTGCATCAGGCCTTCGCGGGCGAGCAGTTCGGTCACGCGCGGCACCTCGGCGATCGGCGCGGTCGGCTTCCGGCGCGGCGCGCGGCGCGCCGCGCCCTCGGCGGCCAGCGCGAAGTCGAGCAGCCGGTGCGTGTAGTCGAAGGTCGGGCCCGAGCACCTGGCCGCCGGGCAGGTCCTTGTAGGTCGCGCTGATGCGCCGGCGCAGGCGCATGCGCGACGGTCTCGAGCGGCTCGGACGCGCCGAAGCGCTGCAGCGTGGTGCGATAGGCGCGCAGCAGGAAGGCGGCCTCGATCAGATCGCCCTTGGCCTGCTTGATGGCCAGCGCGGCGAGGAAGCGGTCGTGGCAGGAGCCTTCCGCCATCACGCGGTCGACGGCGAGGCCCATCTGCTGTTCGATCTGCGCGACGGTGAGTTCCGGCACGGCCGGATCGCCGCGCCGCGTCTCGTCCAGCCAGGCATGGGCGGCGCTGATCGCCCGCTCGCCGCCCTTGACGGCGACATACATCGCTCAGCCCTCCGCGATCATGGTGGTGCGGGGCAGGGCGGCGAGCCGGTCCCCGGCGCAGAGCACGACATCGACGCCGCAGCGGAAAGCCGGCGCGGTTCGCCGCCCAGGCGGCGAGGAAGCCGGCCGGCGCGCCATCGACGCGCAGGCGGTGTTCGTGCTCGATGCCCGGGCCGGTCAGGCGCCAGCCCTCGCCTTCGGCCAGCGCGGCGACCTGCAGCACCAGCGTGGCGCCGGCCTGCGGTTCCTCCTCGCTGCCCTGGGCCAGCGACGGCGAGGCCGGCGCCGTGCCGGTCGCCAGCACGAAGGCGGCCGTGCCGCTGCCGGCACCAGCGGCATGCCGCAATGGAAGCGCAGCCAGGCCTCGGCCGCCGCGCCGGCATCATGGGCGAAGCCGGTATCGGCATCGGCGAGCGTCAGCAGCACCGCCGCCGCCGCCTGGTTGAGCGGCGCGGGCGGGCGCAGCGCGCTGCCGGCGCGCTGGATGCGGCCGGGGCGGCTCATCGCCTCCAGCACCGCGCGGAAGGTGGCCTGGCCGTCGAGGACGGGGTCGGCGAAGCCGGGCGTCAGGGTGCTCATCGCGTCGTCTGCATGGCCAGGAAATCCACCCGCGTGGCCGCGGCGCGGCGCGCTTCGGCGTCGCGTGCGGCCTGCTGGCGCGCGGCCAGCGGCGTGATGACGCGCGTCCATCAGCGCGTCGTGCCGCGCCGGGTCCTGCAAGGCGGCGTCGAGCAGCGCGGCCAGTTCCGCCTGCACGCTTGTCGCGCCCGGCGACATAGGCATGGCCGACGAGCCTCGCCGAGCCGCACGGCGCAGCGCGTCACGGTCATCTCGCCGAGGTTGAACGGCGCGCCATCGCCGCCCGCGCGGCCGCGCACCATGACCAGGCCGGTCTCGGGCGGGCGCAGCCTTTCATGCGGCGGCAGGGGCGGCAGCGGGGCGAGGAGGGCGGCGATCGCCGTCGGCCTCGGCACGGGCGAGCACGGCCATCCAGTGGCGGCGCTCGGGGGCGGGATGGGGTGCGGTCTGGGTCATCGGATTTGTCTAGACAGTTAGACGTCCATCCGCCAGAAAGTCCACACGGATATCCCACGGACATGACCGGTGATGGTTGAAGTTTCCATGACAGGCGCGCCGCTCGCCCGCGGCCAGGGCGTGGCGCTGTGGCGCCAGATCGCGGCGACGATGGAGGCGGAGATCGCGCGCGGCACCAAGGCCGCCGGCGAACGCCTGCCGACCGAGGCGGCGCTGACCCTGCGCTTCGGCGTGAACCGCCACACCGTGCGCCGCGCGCTGGAGGACCTGGAGGCGCGCGGGCTGATCCGCGTCGAGCAGGGGCGCGGCGCCTTCGTCGCCGAGGATGTGGTCGATTACCGCCTCGGGCCGCGCACGCGCTTTTCCGAACTGGTGCGCCGGCGAGAATCGCGAACCGGCCGGGCGCATCCTGCGCATCGCCGAGATCCAGGCCGAGACGCTGCTCGCCGAGGCGCTCGGCATCCGGCGCGGCCGGCTGGTGCTGCGGGTGGACCGGCTCGGCCTGGCCGATGGGCGCCCGGTCGTGCTCGGCGCGCATCATTTGCCGCTGCCGCGCTGCGCGGCGGCGGCCGGAGGCGCTGGAGACAGAACCCCTCCATCACCGCGGCGCTCGAAGCCTGCGGCATCCGCCGACTACCGCCGCCAATCCTCCCGCATCACCGCGCGGCTGCCGACGCCGGAGGAGGCGGATCTGTTGCAGCAATCCCGCTCGCGTCCGGTGCTGGTCGCGGAATCGCTGAACGTCGATCCGGCGGGCCAGCCGGTGGACTGGACCATCGCGGTCTATGCCGCGGGTCGCGTGCAATTGGTGGTGGAGCCCTGACGGCATGGACTGGGTATTGACGGGCGGCACCGTCCTGCGGGACGGGGCGATGCGTCCCGGCGCGCTGGCGCTGGCGGATGGCCTGGTGGCCGAGACGGGCGCCGCGGCGATGCGGCGCGCTTCGATGCCACCGGCCTGCTGGTGCTGCCGGGGCTGGTGGACATCCATGGCGATGCGCATGAGCGCCAGTTGCAGCCGCGCCCGGGCGTCGACCTGCCGGTCGGACCTGGCGCTGCGCGATTCGGCCGCGCAGCTGATCGCCTGCGGCATCACCACGGCCTATCTCGGCGTCACGCTGTCGTGGGAGCCGGGGCTGCGCTCGCTCGCGGCCTGGCGGGCGCTGAAGGCGGCGCTGCCGGCGGCGCGGGCGCAGGCGGCGACCGACCTGCGCGTCCATCTGCGCTTCGAGGCCGACAATTTCGACGCGCTGGACGATGCGCTGGCGGGGATCGCCGATGGCTCGGTGCATCTGCTCGGCTTCAACGACCACACCATGGCGATCGTGAAGAAGCTCGGCGATCCGGTGCAGACGGCGAAATACGCCGGGCGGGCCGGCGATGGCGGCGGACGCGTTCGTGCGCTGGCGGAAGCCGTCGCGGCGCGGCGGGGCGAGATTCCGGCGGCGCGGGCGCGGCTGGCCGAGGCGGCGCGCGCGGCCGGCATTCCCGTGCTGAGCCATGATGATGCGACGCTGGATGACCGCGCCCATTTCCGCGGCTTCGGCGCGACGATCTGCGAATTCCCGATGGCCGAGGCGGTTGCCGCCGATGCGCGCGCGGCCGGCGAGCATGTGGTGATGGGCGCGCCGAATGTGGTGCGCGGCGGCAGCCATCTCGGCTGGGCCTCGGCCGCGCCGCTGGCCGAGCGCGGGCTGGTGACGGTGCTGGCCTCCGACTACGTCTGGCCGGCGATGCTGGAGGCCGCCTTCGCCATGGTGAAGCGCGGCGTGCTCGACCTGCCGCGCGCCTGGGCGCTGGTGTCGGCCAATCCGGCCGAGGCCTGCGGGCTGACGGATCGAGGCCGGCTGGCGCCGGGGCTGCGTGGCGACGTGGTGGTGGTGGACCCGGCACGGCCGGCGCCGGTCGCCGTTTTCGCGGCGGGCGACCTGGCGTGGATCGGCCCCGGGGCGGCTGCGCGCCTGGCGGGGTGAGGTGCCGCTGCGGCCGGGGGCGCGTCAGGCCTGGCCTGGCGGGCCTGCCGGAACCAATCAGGTCTCGACGCGGATGCCGGCCTCTCGCACCACGCGGCCCCAGACCGCCCGCTCGCCGCGGAGTTTGGCCGCATAGTCGGCGGGCGCACCGCCTGTCGGCTCGGCACGCAGGCGGCGCAGCCGGTCCTGCACGGCCGGGCGCGCCAGGGCGTCGGTCATCGCGCGGTTCCAGAAGTCGACCCAGGCCGGAGACAGGCCGGATGCGCCGACCAGTCCGTAATCGGCGGTTCCCGTGAAGCCGGGCCAGGACTCGGCCAGGGGCGGGACATCCGGCAGGGCCGGCTTGCGCGTGGCGGAGGCGAGGACGAGCGGCCGCATCTTGCCGGCTTCGACATGCGGCATCGATTCGGTGATCAGGCTGAAATACAGGTCCAAATGGCCTGCCATGACATCGAGCAGCGCCGGCGCGCCACCACGATCGGGCGCCAGCCCTATGGTTTGCGCATCCGCCGGCGCGTTCGCGACGGCCTGCAGGCCGATAAAGGCGCCTGCGCCGCTGCGATTCTCCACCACGACATTGTGCCCGATTGCTGCTGGCAAGACCTCGGACAGCAAGCGCGCGAGGATGTCGATGGTGCCGCCAGGCGCATAGGGGGCGATGATGCGGACATCGCGCGAAAGGGCCTGTGCCGGGGTGAGGCAAGCGGTGCGGCCGCGAGGCCGCTGGCGATGGCACGACGGCTTGGCGGGCTGGGCATGGGCGCTCTCCCGACGGAATGGGGAGGAGCACGCAAGACGCGCACCTCGGCCCGTGCGGAGACGCGCCAGGCCCGGAGATGTCAGGAGGAAGGTGGCTCCCCGAGTAGGACTCGAACCTACGACCTAGGGATTAACAGTCCCGCGCTCTACCAACTGAGCTATCGGGGAAAGGAGCCGGGCGCCGCGTATAGTCTGGCGCGACACCGGTGTAAACCCATCCTGCGCGGTGGAGGTCCGGAGCGGAATCGAACCGCTGTAGAGGGTTTTGCAGACCCTTGCCTGACCACTCGGCCACCGGACCGCGCGGGCGCCTCTATCGGGGCATCGCGTTGCCGGGTCAAGCGCCTGCTTGGCGCGATGGTGCCGCGCGGACCTATAACGCCCGCTCGATTTGCAAGGGCGGTCACAGATGGATTTCGCCGAGGCGCGCCGGTTCATGGTCGATGGCCAGCTCCGGCCGAACCGTGTCGAGGATCCGCGCATCGTCGCGGCAATGCGCGACCTGCCGCGCGAACGCTTCGTGCCGGCCGCGATGGCCTCGCGCGCGCATGCCGATGCGGATGTGCCGCTGCCGGGCGGCCGTTCGATGATGAAGCCGCTGGTGATCGCGCGGCTGGTGCAGCTGTCGGGGCTGCGGCGCGGCGAAAGGGCGCTGGTGCTCGGCGCCGGCACCGGCTTCGGCGCCGCGCTGATGGCCGCGATCGGCGGCAGCGTCACCGCTGTCGAATCCGACCCGGTGCTGCTCGCCATCGCACGCCTGGCGATCGCGGCGAGCGTGCCGGCCGGCAGCGTCACGCTGGTGGAAGGTGCGCCCGAGCTCGGCCATGCCGCCGGGGCGCCCTATGACGTCATCATGATCGAGGGCGGCGTGCAGGCGGTGCCCGAGGCGGTGCAGGACCAGATGGTCGAGGGCGGCCGGCTGGTCACGATCGGCCTGGCCGATGGCCCGCCGGGGCGCGCGCTGCTGCTGCGCCGGGCCGGCGGAGCGGTCAGCACCATCGTCGATTTCGATGCCCATGCGGCGCTGCTGCCCGGATTTGCACCGAAGCCGGCCTTCGCCTTCTGACGCAGCCCGGTGGCCGGCGTGCGGCCGGTGGCCCGCCTCCGGCTGCCTTGCGGGCCCTGCGCGCGGCGCATCGCGCAGGGTCATGACACACTTCTTATCCCGTCTTTTCCCACCCCGGGCTGGCGCGAGCCTGTTGCGGTGCGTTAGGTTTCCCACCTAGGGATCTGGGCGCCATGCGGATGCTGTCCGCTGCCGCGCGCCATCCAGTTGGGGGATTGTGGACGTGATGACCAGCCTGCGACGGACCATGCTCCTTTCCGCCGCATTGACCGTGTTGCCGGCGGCTGCGTCCTGGGCGCAGACCCTTCAGGAATCGATGGCCGCCGCCTATGCCAACAACCCGACGCTGCTGGCCGCACGCGCGCAGGCCCGCGCGGTGGATGAGAACGTGCCGCAGGCGCTGTCCGGCTGGCGCCCGACCGTCGTCCTGGGTGCCGCCGGCGGCTATACCGATACGCAGTACCGCAACCAGTCCACCATCGCGGTGCAGCGCACCGCCTCGGGCGATGTGGTGAACCTCGACAGCGCCGGCACGCCGTTCTCGCTGTATTCGGATGCGCCGCGCAACACGGCCAATGTCACCGCAACCGTCACCCAGCCGCTGTATCGTGGCGGCCGCACCACGGCGGCGACACGGCGGGCCGAGAACCAGGTCTATGCCCAGCGCGCGCGGCTGCTGGCCTCCGAGCAGACCGTGCTGCTCGACGCCGTGCGCGCCTATGTCAGCGTCGTGCAGAACCAGGAGGAAGTGCGCCTGAACGAGAACAACGTGCAGGTCCTGATGCGCCAGTTGCAGGCGACGAATGAGCGCTTTCGCGTCGGCGAGATCACCCGCACCGACGTCGCGCAGGCCGAGGCGCGCCTCGCCGCGTCGCGCTTCCAGCTCGACCAGGCCATGGGGACGTTGCAGGCCTCCCGCGCGACCTTCGTGCGCGTGATCGGCATGGAGCCGGTCCGGGTTTCGCCGCCGCCGCCGATCCGCCCGCCGGTGCGCAACCTGCAGGAGGCGATCGGCCGCGCCACCGCCAACAGCCCCGCCGTTGTCGAGGCGACCTTCAGCGAGGCCGCCGCGCGCGACAACATCGACCTGCAGTTCGGCGCCCTGCTGCCCACCGTCAGCGCCCAGGCGCAGGCCTTCCGGCTCGACAACAACTCCGTGCGCGGGCAGCGCCAGACCGGCGCGCAGATCACCGCCAACCTGTCCGTTCCGCTGTTCCAGGGCGGCGCGGAACATTCGCTGGTGCGCCAGGCGCGCCAGCAGGCGCAGCAGGCGCGCCAGGTCCTGGCCGATGCGCGGCGCGTCGCCGAGCAGGACGCGACCCGGACCTGGGAGGCGCTGAACACCGCCCGCGCGCAGGTGGAAAGCTCGCGCTCGGAAATCCGCGCGCAGGAGATCGCGCTCGACGGCGTGCAGCGCGAGGCCGTGGTCGGCAGCCGCACCACGCTCGATGTGCTGAATGCGGAGCAGGAACTGCTCAATGCCCGTGTGCGCCTGGTGCGCGCCCTCGCGACGCTGATCAATTCCTCCTACGAACTGACGGCGTCGCTGGGCCGCCTCACGGCGCAGGACCTGTCGCTGCCGGTGCAGATCTATGACCCGCGCAACTACTACAATGCCGTGCGCGACCGCTGGGTCGGCACCGGCGACTTCAACGAATCGGTGCCGCAGGCCGCGGTCGTGCCGCAGTCGGTGATCGCGGTGACGCCACTCGTGCCCATCACGCCGGTCCAGCCGGCGCGCCAGCGGCAATGAGCGGGGACAGAACGCCTGCGACCCCGCGTTCCGCCGGCCGGTGGGGCGTCGGACCAATCGATGGAGGATATCCTTGCCTCCATCCGCCGCATCCTGAACGAGGACGAGGCCGCGACCCCCGCCGCCGACGATGCGCGGCCCGCGCCGGCCGATGCGGCCGCGCCCGCGTCGGGCGAGCCGGAACCCCTGCTGCTGACGGAGGATATGATGGTGTCCGGAACCGAGGACGCCGAGCCCGCCGGAGGTCGGCGCCCACCGCGGCGGCGCCGCCGATGCCCGTGGCTCCGGCGCCCGCGGCGCCTTCGCCTGACGCGTTGCTGGCGCCGGCCGTCGCCGCGGCCGCCTCGGCCTCGGTCGGTGAGCTGCTGCGCGCGGTCAGTTCGGAACGCGGGGCGATGGTCGGCCGCGCCGGACCGACCATCGAGGACGTGGTGCGCGAGGAACTCCGCCCGCTGCTGAAGGACTGGCTGGACCAGCACCTGCCGGCCATCGTCGAGCGGCTGGTGCGCGCCGAGATCGAGCGGGTGGCCGGGCGCGCCTGACCGCGGCCGGCCCGGTTCAGTCGGGCCGGATGTTGTTGTCGCGAACCACCCGGCTCCAGGTCTCCATCTGGGTATCGAGGAAACTGCCGAAGGCTTCGGGGCTGGACGCCACCAGTTCGATGCCGAGCGGGCCGCTGATGCGCGCACGCACCTCCGGCACCGCCAGCGCCTTGGCCAGGGACGCATGAAAGCGGCGCAGCACGGGTTCCGGCACGCCGGCCCGGCCGATGACGCCCCACCAGGCCAGGGCGTCGATGCCCGGAATGCCGGATTCGGCCACCGTCGGAATGTCGGGGAGCAGGGATGACCGCCGCGCGCCGGTCTGCGCCAGCGCCCGCAAGGACTGCCCGACCTGGCCGCCAAGGCCGGCATTGGTCGCCATCGGCAGGTCCAGTTCGCCCGCCGCCGCAGCCGCGCTCATCGGCCCGCCGCCGCGATAGGGGACATGCACGACATGGAAGCCGCCGGCCTTCTGCATCAGCGACATGGTCAGGTGCGCCAGGGATCCATTGCCGATCGAGCCATAGGTGATGGTGTCGGGGCGCGCCTTGGCGGCCGCGACCACCTCCGGCAGGGTCCGCCAGGGGCGCGAATTGTGCGTGGTGATCAGCATCGGCGAGGTGCCGACCAGCATCACCGTGTTCAGGTCCCGCCTGGTGTCGTAGCCGGGGTTGGCGATCAGCGACGGGTTCACGGCATGGGTGTCGAACACCATCGCCCAGGCCTGGCCGTCGGCCGGGCTGCGGGCGAGGGTGGCCACGCCGATCGCGCCCGAGGCGCCGGGGCGGTTCTCGATCACCAGCGGCACGCCGAGATCGGCCGAGACATGCGGCTGCAGCAGGCGGCAGAGCGTGTCGACCGACCCGCCGGGCGGGAAGGGTGCGATCAGGCGGATCGGCCCATTCGGCCATGGCGCCTGGGCCAGGGCTGGCCGCGCCAGGGCGGCGGCGGGCAAGGTCAGGAGCAGGCGGCGGCTGGTGGTCATGCTGGGTCTCCGGCGGTCCTGGGCCATTAGCCCGCCCCCTGTTCCGCGTCCAACCCGCGTGGATCGCCCTTGACGCGGGGCGGCCGGGCGGGGAAGGGATGCGGCCATGCTCGACAAGTCCTTCGACCCCGCCGCCATCGAACAGCGCCTCTATGAGGGATGGGAAGGCGCTGGCGCCTTCTCGGCCAACCCTGCTTCGCCGGCGAAGCCCTTCACCATCATGATCCCGCCGCCCAACGTCACGGGCAGCCTGCATATCGGGCATGCGCTCGACAACACGTTGCAGGACGTGTTGATCCGCTGGCGGCGCATGCAGGGGCGCGACGCGCTGTGGCAGCCGGGCACCGACCATGCCGGCATCGCGACGCAGATGGTGGTGGAGCGCCTGCTGGCGCAGGAAGGCAAGGCCGACCGCCGCAGCCTGGGGCGCGAGAACTTCGTCAAGCGCATCTGGGAATGGAAGGCGGAATCGGGCGGCACCATCACGCGGCAGTTGCGCCGGCTGGGCGCCTCGCTGGATTGGCCGCGCGAACGCTTCACCATGGATGAGGGCCTGTCGGTCGCGGTGCGCGAGGTGTTCGTGCGGCTGTACCGCGAGGGGCTGCTGTATCGCGACAGGCGGCTGGTGAACTGGGACCCGAAGTTCCTCACCGCGATCTCGGACCTGGAGGTCGAGAGCAAGGAGGTGAAGGGCCATCTGTGGCACCTGCGCTACCCTGTCGAGGGCGAGCCGGGCCGCTTCCTGGTGGTCGCCACCACGCGGCCCGAGACCATGCTCGGCGACACCGCCGTGGCCGTGCATCCGGAGGACGATCGCTTCCGCGACCTCGTCGGCAAGCGGTTGGTGCTGCCGCTGGTCGGGCGCTCGATCCCGGTGGTGGCGGATGAGTATTCCGACCCGGAGAAGGGTTCGGGCGCGGTGAAGATCACCCCCGCGCATGACTTCAACGATTTCGACCTCGGCAAGCGGCACGACCTGCCGATGCCCTCGGTGCTGGATGCGGAAGGGCGGGTGTTCCTCGACGAGATCGCGGCCGCCTTCGCCGCGGTCGAGGGCGTGTCCGACCTCGACTTCGTGCGCGGCCTGGCCGGGGCCGACCGCTTCGCGGCGCGCGCGGCGATCGTCGCGCGGCTGGAGGAGATGGACCTCGTCGAGACCATCGAGCCGCACACCCATGCCGTGCCCCATGGCGACCGCTCCGGCGTGCCGATCGAGCCGCGGCTGACCATGCAGTGGTATGTGGACGCGAAGACGCTGGCGGCGCCGGCGATCAAGGCGGTCGAGACCGGCCAGACCGTCTTCACGCCGAAGCAGTGGGAGAACACCTTCTTCGCCTGGATGCGCGACATCCAGCCCTGGTGCGTGTCGCGCCAATTGTGGTGGGGCCACCAGATCCCCGCCTGGTATGCGCCCGGATGGCGAGGTGTTCGTCGCCCATACGCCCGAGGAGGCGGCGGCGCTGGCGCGGCAGAAGTTCGGCCGCGACGTCGATCTGCTGCGGGACGAGGACGTGCTGGACACCTGGTTCAGCTCCGCGCTGTGGCCGTTCTCGCACCATCGGCTGGCCCGAGAAGACGCCGGAACTCGCGAAATACTACCCCGGCGACGTGCTGGTGACGGGCTTCGACATCATCTTCTTCTGGGTCGCCCGGATGATGATGATGGGCATCCATTTCATGGGCGAGACCCCCTTCAGGACGGTGTGCATCCACGGCCTGGTGCGCGACGAGAAGGGGCAGAAGATGTCCAAGTCGCGCGGCAACGTGATGGACCCGCTGGAACTGGTCGATGCGCATGGCGCCGATGCGGTGCGCTTCACGCTGTGCGCGCTGGCCGGGCCGGGGCGCGACATCAAGCTCGCGAAGCAGCGCATCGAGGGCTATCGCGCCTTCGCGACCAAGATCTGGAACGCATCGCGCTTCTGCGAGATGAACGGGATCGTGCCGAAGGCCGGTTTCGATCCGGCCGCGGTGACGTTGCCGCTGTCGCGCTGGATCCTCGACGCGACGAATGGCGCGGTGGCGGAAGCCAATGCCGCGCTGGAGGCCTTCCGCTTCGACGACTACGCTGCCGCCTGCTACCGCTTCACCTGGAACACCTTCTGCGACTGGTTCCTGGAATTCGCCAAGCCGCGTGCTGCTCGGCGCGGACGGGCCGGCGAAGGATGAGGTGAAGGACGTCGCACAGCATGTGCTCGGCACGATCCTGCGCCTGCTGCATCCGGTGATGCCGTTCATCACCGAGGAATTGTGGCACCGGATGGGCTATGGCCCGGAAGGCAGCCTGATCCGCGAGATCCTGGCCCGAGGCCGTGTCGGTCGAAGGTGCCGCCGAGGCGCGGGCGGAATTGGACTGGGTGGTCGGCGTCGTGTCGGAAATCCGCTCGATCCGCTCGGATTTCGACATCGGCTACAAGATCAAGGGGCGGCTGGTCGCGACCATGCCGCCATCCGCCGAGGCGCGGCTGCGCGACCGCCTGGCGCGACACAACGACATCCTGCTGCGCCTGGGCGGCCTGTCCGAGGTCGAGCCGGCCGCGGCGGGCGCCTCGCAGGGCGCCGAATTCGCGGTGTCGGGCGACCGCTTCGACCTGCGCTTCGGCGAGGAGTTCGACTTCGCCTCCGCCGCCCCGCGGCTTGAGAAGGAGTTCAAGCGCGTTGCCGGCGAGGCCCAGAAGGCCGAGGCGAAACTGTCGAGCGAGGTCTTCATCTCCCGCGCGCCGGAGGAGATCGTGCAGGAGAACCGTGACCGCCTGGCCGCCGCCCAGGCCGAGATGGCGCGCCTGCAGGCCGCCATCGCGCGCATCGCCGGCTGACCGGCGATGTTCGACAGCGCCACCATCAACCTGTTCGTGGCGATCACGCTTTTCGTGATCGTCACGGTCGGCGGCCGCGACCTGCTGGTCCGCCGAGGCCTGTCCAAGTCGGTGGCGCAGGCGGTGTCCGGGGTGGTGGCGATCGTGATCGCGGTGGCGTTGCTGATGGCGGTGGGGTGACCTACCGGCCGGTCGTGGGCACGCCCATATCCGACGCATGATCCCGCTTTCCGTTCTCGATCTTTCCCCGATCCCCGAGGGCGCTGACGCCGGCCAGGCGCTGCGCCATTCGCGTGACCTCGCCCGTCACGCCGACGCGCTGGGCTACCGGCGCTTCTGGATGGCCGAACACCACAACATGCCGGGCATCGCGAGTGCCGCGACCGCCGTCGCCCTGGCCCATGTGGCGGAGGGCACGCGGCGCATCCGCATCGGTGCGGGCGGCATCATGCTGCCCAACCACGCGCCGCTGGTGATCGCCGAGCAGTTCGGCACGCTCGCCGCGCTGTATCCGGGCCGGGTCGATCTCGGTCTTGGCCGCGCGCCCGGCACCGACCAGGTCGCCGCCCGCGCGCTGCGGCGCAACCTGGCCAGCGGCGAGGACGGCTTCCCGCAGGATGTGGTGGAACTGCTCGCCTATTTCCGCCCGGCCGAACCGGGACAGGCCCTGCGCGCGGTCCCTGGCGCGGGGGAGGATGTCGAGGCCTGGATCCTCGGCTCCAGCACCTTCGGGGCGCAGTTGGCGGCCTATCTGGGCCTGCCCTACGCCTTCGCCTCGCATTTCGCGCCGGCGATGATGATGGAGGCGATCGCGGTGTACCGGGACCGGTTCCGGCCATCCGTACGTCTCGCCGCACCGCATGTCATGGTCGGCGTCAATGTCTTTGCCGCCGAGAGCGAGGCCGAGGCGCGCTTGCTGTTCTCCTCCCTGCAGCAGGCCTTCGTGAACCTGCGCAGCGGCCGGCCGGGCAAGCTGCCGGCGCCGGTCGCGGGTTTCGAGGGCCAGCTCGACCGCCATGCCCGCGCGATGCTCGACAACGCGCTGTCCTGCTCGGTGGTGGGCACGCGCGAGACCGTGCGGCAGGGCATCGCCGAGATCGCCGGGCGGACCGGCGCGGATGAGCTCATGGTCACCGCGCAGATCCACGACCACGGCGCGCGGCTGCGATCCTTCGAGATCCTGGCGCAAGCGCAGGCGATGGCCGACGCGGCGGCTTGACGCGCGCGGCGATCCGCCTTCGATAGGCGGCCACAACTGGGGAGCCGGCGCGCGACCGGCCTCCGACCCGCGTGAGGAGCCCGTCCATGACCGCCTGGGACAAGTCCCGCCTGCCGAGCCGCCACACCACCATGGGGCCGGAGCGCGCGCCGCACCGCTCCTACTATTACGCCATGGGGCTGACCAAGGAGGAGATCGAGCAGCCGCTGGTCGGCGTCGCCTCCTGCTGGAACGAGGCCGCGCCGTGCAACATCGCGCTGTCGCGCCAGGCGCAGGCGGCGAAGGTCGGTGTGAAGGCGGCAGGTGCGACGCCGCGCGAGTTCACCACCATCACGGTGACCGACGGCATCGCGATGGGGCACCAGTCGATGAAGTCCTCGCTGGCATCGCGCGAGGCGATCGCCGATTCCATCGAACTGACCATGCGCGGGCATTGCTATGACGCGCTGGTCGGCATCGCGGGCTGCGACAAGTCGCTGCCGGGCGTGATGATGTCGATGATCCGCCTGAACGTGCCGTCGGTGTTCATGTATGGCGGTTCGATCATGCCGGGCCGCCACCACGGCCATGACGTGACGGTGCTCGACGTGTTCGAGGCGGTCGGCCAGCACGCCGCGGGCAACATGTCCGACGAGGAACTGGACGAACTCGAACGCCATGCCTGCCCCGGGGCGGGGGCCTGCGGCGGCCAGTTCACCGCCAACACCATGGCCTGCGTGTCCGAGATGATCGGCCTGGCGCTGCCGTTTTCCGCCGGGGCGCCCGCGCCGGATGAGACGCGCGACGATTACGCGGTGGCCTCGGGCAAGGCGGTGGTCGAGCTGATCCGCCGCAACCTGCGCCCGCGCGACATCGTCACGCTGGACTCGCTGCACAACGCGGCGGCCATCGTCGGCGCCACGGGCGGGTCGACCAACGCCGTGCTGCACCTGCCGGCCATGGCGCATGAGGCCGGCATCCGCTTCACCCTGCAGGATGTCGCCGAGATCATGCGCAAGACGCCGCATATCGCCGACCTCAAGCCGGGCGGCAAATACGTCGCGGCGGATGTGTTCCGCATCGGCGGCGTGCCGGTGATCATCAAGGCGCTGCTCGATGGCGGCTATGTCCGCGGCGACTGCCTGACGGTCACGGGCAAGACGGTGGCCGAGAACCATCGCGAGGTGATCGTCCCCAAGGACCAGGACGTGGTGTACCCCACGACCAACCCGATCAGCCCGATCGGCGGCGTCGTCGCGCTGCATGGCAACCTCGCCCCGGAAGGTGCCATCGTGAAGATCGCCGGCATGACCAACCTGCGCTTCGAAGGCACCGCGCTGTGCTTCGACTGCGAGGAGGACGCCTTCGCCGCCGTCGATGCCCGTGCCTACAAGGCCGGCGACGTCATCATCGTGCGCTACGAAGGCCCCAAGGGCGGGCCGGGCATGCGGGAGATGCTGTCCACCACCTCGGCCATCTATGGGCAGGGCATGGGCGACAAGGTGGCGCTGATCACCGATGGCCGCTTCTCCGGCGCCACGCGCGGCTTCTGCATCGGCCATGTCGGGCCGGAAGCGGCGGTGGGTGGCCCGATCGCCCTGCTGCAGAACGGCGACCGGCTGGTGATCGATGCCGAGAAGGGCACCATCGACATGCTGGTGCCCGACGAGGAGATCGCCCGCCGCCGCGCCGCCTGGAAGCCGCGCGCGCATGACTACAATGCCGGCGCGCTGTGGAAATATGCGCAGCTGGTCGGCCCGGCCTATCTTGGTGCCGTGACCCATCCGGGCGGTGCGGCGGAGACGCATTGCTACGCCGACCAATAGCCACCGTCGCGCCATCGCGGCGCCACAGGCATCGCCCCAGGGTCCTCAAGCGTTGAGCAGCGGCGGTTGTCCGCCGCTGCCCCGATCCGGGAGACCAAGACAATGACATCCCGCATCCTGTTGCCGTTGCTGGCCGGCCTTGGCCTGGCCGGCTGCGTCGCCTACCCGGTGGCGCAGCCGCCGCCGCCGCCGCCGCGCGTCGTCTATGTGGCTCCCGGACCGCCGCCGCCGGTGTATGTTCAGCCGGCGCAGCGCCGCCGCATCTGGGTGCCGGGGCGCTGCGATGCCTATGGCCGGTGCCGGGGCGGCCATTGGCGCTGGGTCTGAATCGGCCGTTGGGCCGGAAGGATGATCTGATGCGTATGACCTTGCCGGCGCTGGTCTTGGTGCTGCCCATCGCCCTCGGCGGCTGCGTGCAATACCCGAATGGCACCTGGGGGCCGCCGCCCGCGCCCGGCCCCGCCGTGGCCTATGCGCCGCCGCCAGGGCCTCCGGTGGTCTATTCGCCGCCAGCCTATGGGTATTATCCGGGCGCGCCCGTCTATGTCGTGCCGGCGCCGCAGCCGCCGGTCGTCGTCGCGCCGCCGGTCAGCATCGGCATCGGGCTCGGCTGGGGCCGCGGCTATTGGGGCGGGCCGGGCTATTACGGGCGGCCCGGGGGCTATTACCGGCGCTGGTGACGCTCAGAGCAGCGTGACGATCACCGGCGTGTGGTCGGAAGGCTGCGTCTCGCTGCGCGGGGCGGTGTCCACCTCGCAGGCTTCGAGCCGCTCGGCGAGGTCCGGGCTCAACAGCACATGGTCGATCCGCAGCCCGCGATTGGTCTCGAAGGCGGCGCCGTAATCCCAGTAGGTGAACAGCGTCTCCGCCGGGTGCAGCGACCGCAGCGCGTCGGTCAGGCCAAGATGCAGCAGCGCGCGGAACTGGGCGCGCGATTCCGGCCGCACCAGCGCATCGGTCGGCGGCAACGCGCCCGGGGCGAGGTCGGCATCGGTCGGGCAGACGTTGAAATCGCCCAGCACCGCGAAGGGTGTGAATGTGTCGAGCCGTTCGGCGGCGACCGCCCGCAGCCGTTCCATCCAGCCGATCTTGTAGGCGAAGCCTGCCTCGCCGCCGGAATTGCCGTTCGGCAGGTAGATGCCGGCGGCATTGATCCCCGCCGCGCGGACCTCGATGTAGCGGGCGTGGCCGTCCGCCTCATCGCCGGGCAGGGCTTCGGCCACCACCTCGAAGGGGACATTGGCGATCACCGCCACGCCGTTGCGTCCTCCGGTCTGGCCGACCGCATGGGTCGTGTAGCCCAGCGCCTCGAAGGCCGAGACAGGAACCTGTTCGGCCGTGCAGCGGGTTTCCTGCAGGAACAGGATCTCGGGCTTCACGCGCTCCAGGAAGCGCGCGACATGGCCAGCCCGCTGGCGGATCGAATTGACGTTGAATGTCGCGAGTTTCATGCCGGCTTCAATGGAGGGGAGGGGGCACCATACCCCCTGCGCTGAAGCCGCGGTCAAGCCAGGTGGCCAGGTCCGCTACGCAATCGGTGGACGCAGCCGAGCCGCCGGGCAGGCGGCCGGCCCGCTGATCCACCCGCTGGATGACCAGCCTGTGCCGTAGCGCCCTGCGCCCGATGCGACGGGCTCAGCCGACGGAGAAGGATGTCCCGCAGCCACAGGCCGAGACCGCCTGCGGGTTGCGGATGGCGAAATGCGCGCCGATCAGTTCCTCGGCCCAATCGAGTTCCGCCCCGGCCAGCAGGTCGAGCGAGACCGGATCGACGAAAACCCGCCCGCTGCCCTCGCCGACGACGAGATCCTCCTCGGCGGGGCCGTCCTCCAGGCCGAATTTGTACTGGAAGCCGGAACAGCCGCCGGCCTCGACCGCCAGGCGCAGCCCCGCCGCGGGGCGGCCTTCGCGCGCCGCGATGTCGGTGATCTGGGCATGGGCGCGTTCCGAGACGCGGAAGGCAGGGGTGGTGCTGGACCCGTCGGGCATGGCGGTCTGGACTCCTTGGCCACCAAGATAGGCGCTCCGGGCGCCGGTTCCAACGCGGGTGTTGCGGTTGCCGGCGGGGGCGGGGCGGTGCTACGGCCCGGACCATGGTTCTCGCGCCCTATGCCGTCCGGCCCGAGACCTCCCGCGGCCGGCTCCATCCGGAAGCGGGGGGCGATGCGCGCTCGCCCTTCCAGCGGGACCGCGACCGGATCGTGCACGCCACCGCCTTCCGGCGGCTGCAATACAAGACGCAGGTCTTCGTCTATCATGAGGGCGACCATTTCCGCACGCGGCTGACCCATTCGATCGAGGTCGCGCAGATCGCGCGGTCGATCGCCCGGCTGCTGGCGCTGGACGAGGACCTGGCGGAGGCGCTCGCGCTGGCCCACGACCTCGGCCACCCGCCCTTCGGCCATGCGGGCGAGGATGCGCTGAATTCCTCGATGAAGCCCTATGGCGGCTTCGACCACAACGCGCAGTCGCTCAAGGCGGTGACGCTGCTCGAAACGCGCTATGGCGGCTTCGACGGGCTGAACCTGACCTGGGAGACGCTGGAGGGCCTGGCCAAGCACAACGGCCCGCTGCGCCGCCCCGCGCCCTACATCGCCGAGTATGACGCGCAGCACCCGCTCGACCTCGACACCCATGCGGGGGCGGAAGCGCAGGTCGCGGCGCTGGCCGACGACATCGCCTACAACAACCACGACCTTGATGACGGGCTTCGCGCCCGGCTGTTCACGTTGGAGGAAGTCGGCGCCCTGCCGCTGATCGGGCAGGCGCTGGCCGATGCGCGCCGCGCCAATCAAGGCATGGCCGAGGATCGCGTGGCGCCGGAGACGATCCGCCGCGTCATCAACCTGATGGTGGGCGATGTGGAAGCCGAGACGCGCCGCCGCCTCGCCCTGCTGAACCCGGCCACGGTCGATGACATCCGCCGCGCCCGCGAACCGGTCGTCGCCTTCTCCCCCGCCATGGCCGAGGCCAATCTCGCGCTGCGCGACTTCCTGTTCACCCGCATGTATCGCCACTGGCGGGTCAACCGCACCATGGCGAAGTCCAAGCGCGTCGTGCAGATGCTGTTCAGCCTGCTGCATGGCGGCCCGCAGATGCTGCCGCCCGACTGGCGCGCGCGTGCCGGGGATGCCGGCAGCGCCCGCTGCGCCCTGGTGGTGTGCGACTACATCGCCGGCATGACCGACCGCTACGCGCTGGAGGAACACCGGCGCATGACCGACCCGGACGTGCCTGGCTAGGGCGCCGGGTTCGGCGGCTCGCCCGCCGCCTGCCTCGCGGAGGAGGAAAGCCGCCCGACGATCGCCGGTGCCTCCTGCACCAGCGTGTCGTCATCGATCGCGGCGACCATGAACAGCGCGAAATCCACCCGCCGCGTGAGGTTGCTGGCCAGCGCGGGGTCACCGACATGGCGCCGCCAGACCGGCAGGCCTTGGCTTTCCCCTTCCTCGAGGTCGCTGCCGCGCACCACGGTCCAGCGCGTGCCGGACCCGAAGATCCGCCGGCATGCCTCAACCTGGTCGTCGAGGTCGGCGAAGCGGAGCGCGCGCGCGAGCGGCCCGAACACCGCGAGGAAGGCACGCAGTTTCCAGGAATACACGTCCTGCCCGTCGCGCGTGATGTGCCAGCCGCAGGAAAATATCAGCCGCGCGCCCGGCCGCGCGTGATCCAGCACCGCCTGAGCCGTTCCGCGCGCGTAGCCCTTCACGCCCCACGGGGCCAGCACCGTCAGCACGGCGTCGCAGCCCTCAACGGCGCGCGCGATGATGTCCCGATCGTCGGTTGCGCCGGGGAATACCGTGATGCGCCCGGCGAAGCGGTCGAGCTTGCCGACGCTGCCGGGGCGACACACGCCGACCACCTCATACCCGCGGTCGAGGGCGTGCTGCGTCATGTACTGCCCGAGCTTGCCCGATATTCCGACGATGCACACCCTGGTCATGTCGGTGTCCCTGGCGGTATGGGGGGGCGGCGCGGTGGTCGGCGGCTACGCCACCGACGTGCTCTGACGTATCACATCTGCCGAAACTGCTGGGCGAGTCCCCTCCATGACCGAAAACATCTTCGCCCTGCTGACGCAGCAGGTGCGCGGCGTGCTCGCCGCCCTGGTTCCCGAATTGCCGCCCGAGGCGCTGGCCCGCGTCCAGGTGGAACCCCCGCGCGATGCCGCGCATGGCGACATGGCGACGAATGCCGCGCTGGTCGCGGCCAAGCCCGCCCGCATGGCGCCGCAGAAGCTCGCCGCCGCGCTGGCGGAACGGCTGGTCGCGCTGCCGATGGTCACCGAGGCGACGCCGGCCGGGCCGGGCTTCGTCAATCTCCGGCTGGCGGAGGATTTCATCCGCGCCCAGGTGCCCGCCGTGCTGCGCGCCGGGGAGGCCTTCGGTGACAGCACGCTCGGCGCCGGGATGCGGGCGAATGTCGAGTATGTCTCGGCCAACCCGACCGGGCCGATGCATGTCGGCCATTGCCGCGGCGCGGTGGTGGGCGATGCGCTGGCGAACCTGATGGCCAAGGCGGGCTGGGCGGTCACCAAGGAGTATTACGTCAACGATGCGGGCAACCAGGTCGCCGCGCTCGGCTGGGCGTCCTACTGGCGGTACCTGCGCGCGGTCAGCCTCGGCGCCGATGAGTGGAATGCCGAGAACACCGAGCATCGCTTCGGCGTGACGCTGCAATACCGCGGCGACTACCTGGTCGCCGTCGGCGATGCGCTGGCCGAACGCCATGGCGAGGCGATGATGCCGCGCCGCATCGACGCCGAGGCGCTGTCCGCGGAGGAGACGATCTCGGCCCACGCCCCCGCGCTGGAACGCGGCTGGCTCGTCAGGACGGCGTGGCTCGACACCGCGCGCGAGACCGCGGTGGCCATGATGATGGCCGAGATCCGCGAGGACCTGGCGCTGCTCGGCGTCGAGCAGGACGTGTTCATGTCGGAACGCTCGCTGGTCGAGGCCGGTGCCGTCGAGCGCGCCGTGCGCCTGCTGGACGACAAGGGCCTGATCTATGAGGGCGTGCTGGAACCGCCCAAGGGCAAGACGCCCGACGATTGGGAACCGCGCCCGCAAACCCTGTTCCGCGCCACGGATTTCGGCGACGACGTCGATCGCCCGCTGCGCAAGTCCGACGGCACCAACACCTATTTCGCCAATGACATCGCCTATCACGCCGACAAGGTCGCGGCGCGGGCAGGAATTGCTGATCGACGTCTGGGGCGCGGACCATGGCGGCTATGTCTCGCGCATGCAGGCGGCGGTGCGCGCGGTCTCGGACGGGCGCGTGCCGCTGGAAGTCGTGCTCTGCCAGATCGTGCATGTGATGAAGGCCGGCGAACCGGTGCGCATGTCGAAGCGCGCCGGCACCTACATCACGCTGCGCGACCTGATCGAGGAAGTCGGCCGCGATGCGGTGCGCTTCACCATGCTGACGCGCAAATCCGACGCGCAGATGGAATTCGACCTCGACAAGGTGGTCGAGCAGTCGCGCGACAATCCGGTGTTCTACGTGCAGTACGCCCATGCGCGCTGCCGGTCGGTGCTGCGCCAGGCGGAGGCGATCCGACGCCGCGCTGGTGGCCGGGCTGGCCGAGGTTCCGCTCGCCGCCCTGGCCGATCCGGCGGAAATGGCGCTGATCCGGCGCATCGCCGCCTGGCCGCGCACCGTGGAAGCGGCTGCAACAGCGCGTGAGCCGCACCGAATCGCGTTTTATCTAGCGGACTTGGCCGGGGACTTTCATGTATTGTGGAACCGCGGTCGCGACGATTCGACGCTCCGGTTCATCCGGGCGGAGGACCGGGAGGCGACCCGGGCCCGGCTGGCCCTCGTCGCGGCAACCGCGACGGTGATCCGCTCGGGCCTCGGCGTCATGGGGGTGACGCCGGTGGAGGAAATGCGCTGACGGGCTCGACCACGGCCCCAGGGGCAGTCGAGGGGGGTGGGGCGTGACAGATGTACCGGTGCCATCCTATCGCGTGCGGCGTTCCGATGATGGCGGGCCGCCCTGGCGGATGCTGGCCTTCGGCGGCGGCCTCGCGGCCGTGCTGCTGGTGGGTGGCGGCGCCTGGTGGGGGCTGACGCAAATCGGCGGGCCGCGCTCCGTGCCGCTCATCGAACCCGACCCGCGTCCCTTCAAGGTTCGCCCGGACGATCCGGGCGGGTTGCGGGTGCCCAACCAGGATGAACTGATCTTCGAGCGCAATCGCGGCAGCAACGCCCAGCCGCCCGGCGCCAGGCTGGCGCCGGAACCGGAGGCGCCGAGCATCGACGCCTTGCGGGCGCAGGTGGCCCAGCCGCCGCCGCGCGCGGCGGCCCCGGTGCCGGCCGCTTCGGTTCCCGCCGCCACGGCGCCCGCCGCCGCGCCGCAGCAGCAGGCCGCCGCCCGCGCGGGCGCGCCCGCGGCACCGGCGGCATCGCCGCCGGCAGCATCACCACCGGCCGCCCGCCGCCGAACCGGCCGCCGCGGCGCGGCTCGCCCCGGCGCCGAACGGGCGTGTGCGCGTGCAGCTCGGCGCCCTGACCTCCGAGGAATCGGCGCGCGAGGAGTGGGACCGGCTGGCCCGCCGCCACGACGACCTGCTCGGCGCCTTCCGCCCGCAGGTGGTCCGCTTCGAGCGCGAGGGCCAGGCGACGCTCTATCGCCTGCGCACCGGCGGCTTCGCCGACGTGGCGGCGGCGCGGGCCTTCTGCGAGCAGGCGAAGGCCAAGCAGATGCCCTGCATCGTGATCCGCTGACGTCATCCGCGTGACCCCCCGCGCGGCGATCATCGGCCTGTCCGGCCCCCGCCTGACGGCCGAGGAAGCCGCGCTGTGGCGCGCGCACCCGCCCGTCGGCGCCATCCTGTTCGCGCGCAATGTCGTGGACCCGCCGCAACTGCGGGTGCTCACCGGCGAGATCCGCGACCTGCTCGGCGCCGAGGCACCGATCCTGGTGGACCAGGAAGGCGGCCGCGTGGCCCGCCTGAAGCCGCCGCATTGGGCAGCGTTTCCCCCCCGCCGCCGCCTTCGAGCACGCCCCGGAAGCGGCGCTGCGCGCCAATGCCGAACTGCTCGGCCGCGCCTGCCTTGATGCCGGGCTGAACGTGGTCTGCGCGCCGGTGCTGGACCTGCGCCTGCCCGGCGCCCATGGCGTGATCGGCGACCGCGCCTTCGCCGAGGACCCGGACACCATCGCCCGGCTTGGCGCCGCCTTCGTGGCGGGGTTGCAGGCGGCCGGCGCCATCCCGGTGGTCAAGCACATCCCCGGCCATGGGCGGGCGCTGGCCGACAGTCATCACGAATTGCCGCGGGTGACCGCCCGGGCGGCCGAACTGGCGGCCGATATCGCGCCGTTCCAGGCGCTGGCCGGGTCGGGGGCCTGGGCGATGACCGCCCATGTGCTGTACGAGGCCTGGGATCAGGTTCTGCCCGCCACCATTTCTCCGGGCGTGATCAGGGGCATCATCCGTGGCGAGATCGGTTTCGAGGGCGTTCTGGTGACTGATGATCTCGCCATGGGCGCCTTGGCCGGTGCTTCGAACGACCTGGCAGGCGCTGCTCTCGCTGCCGGATGCGACCTGGTGCTGCATTGCACCGGCCGGCTTGGAGACACGGCCGCGCTGCTGGCCGCCTGCCCGCCGCTGACCGATCGTGCGGCCGAACGCATGGCACAGGCGCGTGCGACGACCGCCGCCTTCCATGGCCGCCGGCCCGAGGCCCTGCGCGCGGTGCGCGATGCGGCCCTTGGCGCGCTGGCGGCGGCTGCCCCGGGTGACGACCCGACCGCACGGCCCGCCTGATGCCCGATTGGCTGCCGGAAGTGGCGGCGGCGGTGATCGCCGCCGTCCTCGCCATCACGCTGCATGAGGCCGCGCACGGCTATGCCGCGCTGTGGCTGGGCGACGACACGGCGCAAGCGCGCCGGGCGGATCAGCATCAACCCGCTGCGCCATGTGGACCTGTTCGGCACGCTGATCCTGCCGGGGGTGATGGTGGCCGGGCAGTTGCTGGCGATGGGGCAGGTGCAGGGGGTGTTCGGCTGGGCCAAGCCGGTGCCGGTCAACATCTGGCAGTTGCGCAATCCGCGCTGGGGCATGGTGCTGGTCGCCGCCGCCGGGCCGGCGACCAATGCGCTGCTCGCCTTCTCGGCGGCGCTGCTGGCGCATCTGGTGATCTGGGGTCAGGCTGATCTGGGGCCGGAGATGACCCACTTCCTGATGCGCTTCATAGGCCTGTCCATCATGTCCAACCTGGTGCTGGGGCTGTTCAACCTGCTGCCGCTGCCGCCGCTCGATGGCGGGCGGATCATGGTCGGCATCCTGCCGCGCGGCCCGGCGATGGCGCTGGCCCGGGTCGAGCCCTATGGCATCATGGTGGTGCTGCTGTTCCTGTTCGTCCTGCCGATGGCGCTGCCGGCGTGGGATCCGATGAACCTGTTCATCCGCAACATCGTGGCACCCGCCTTCGACGTCGTGCTGATGCTGGCCGGCCATGGGGGCGGTGGGTGAGCGAGTCGCTGCACCTGACGCTGGACGGCTTCGAGGGCCCGCTCGACCTGCTGCTGGAACTGGCGCGGTCGCAGAAGGTGGACATCGCGCGGATCTCGATCGTCGCGCTGGTGGACCAGTATCTCGCGGTGATCGAGGGCGCGCGGCGGGTGCGCCTCGAACTCGCGGCCGACTGGCTGGTGATGGCGGCGTGGCTCGCCTGGCTGAAGTCCCGCCTGCTGATCCCGCCCGAGGAAGCCGAGGGCGAGGATGCCGAGGCGCTGGCCGAGCAACTCGCCGACCGCCTGGTCGAACTGGAACGCATGCGGGCGGCCGCGCTGTGGCTCAACCGGCGGCCCTGGCTCGGCCATGACGTGTTCGCCCGTGGCGCGCCGGAAAGCCTGCGCGTCGAGGACCGTTCCGGGCTCCATGCCGACCTGCCGTCGCTGTTGCAGGCCTATGTCGCGGCGCGGCGGCGGGCGCTGGCGCGCCGGCCCTACCGGCCGAAGCCGCGCAAATTGTTCACCGTGCAGGAGGCGCTGGAGCGCCTGACCCGGCTGGTCGGTGCCTGCCGTCCTGGTCGGTGCTCCAGGAATTCCTGCCCGACAGCATCCTCGACCCGCTGGAACGGCGCGCGGCCCTTGCCAGCACGCTGATCGCGGGGTTGGAGATGGCGCGCGGCGGCGGGATCGAGATGCGCCAGGAGGAGGCCTTCGGCCCCATCATGGTGCGCCGCCGGACCGAGGAGGGTGCCGCGGATGACCAACCAGGCTGACACGCCAGGGCCGGAGGCGCCTGACCAGGCCGCCGCCGCAACCGGCGAAGGCCGCGAAACGGCGCAGGTCGCCACGGTGGCGGGTGCCGCCGGGGCCGTGCCGGCCGACGATGCCGCGCCCGACCCGGCGCTGCTCGCCGCCGCCGTGCGCCTCGCCGAGGCGCTGGTCTATGCCTCCGACAAGCCGGTCACGCCCGCCATGCTCGGCGCGGTCCTGCCCGAGGGCCTGACCGCCGGCATCGTCATGGCCGCCCTGGCCGAGGCCTGCGAGGGCCGTGGCGTCATGCTGGCCGAGGTCGCCGGCGGCTGGGCCTTCCGCACCGCGCCGGACCTCGCCCAGCGGCTGACCAAGGTGGTGCAGGCGCCGCGCCGGCTGCCGCGCGCGGCGATGGAGGCGCTGTCCATCATCGCCTATCACCAGCCCTGCACGCGCGGCGAGATCGAGGAGATCCGCGGCGCCGCGCTGGCCCAGACCACGCTGGAGGCGCTTCTGGAACTTGGCCTGGTGGCGCCGCGCGGCCGTCGCGAGGTGCCCGGCCGCCCGACGCTGTGGGGCACGACGTCGAAGTTCCTCGAACAGTTCAGCCTGCGGGCGCTGTCGGACCTGCCGCGCAAGGAGGAACTGGTGACCGCCGAGACGGGTCCGCCGCTGCCGCTGGCGGGCCTGCGCGCGCGGTGCGCAGGAGCGCGCCGCCGCACGCGGCCGCGCCGAGCCGATGCCCGATGCCGGGGAGCGCCAGCGTTCTCCGATGCCACGGATGCGCCGGACGACCGGCCGGGACACAGGCCCAGGCGAGGACAGCCTCAGCCGCGTGGCATGCGCCGGACGGCCCTCGGCCCCCGGTCGTTCGGTGATGGCCCTTGTCCCCGCCGCCGCCGCCGGCGCGCCCTGGATGCGCGCGGGCAAGCCGGCCGCAGGGTCCCCGCGCCCCGCCGTTGCTGGGCATGGGAACATGACCCTCGCATTTCACGGCATCCGGCACGCCTATGACCGGCAGGGAGGTCCTGCGCGGCATCGACCTCTCGGTTGCGCCGGGGGAGATCGTCTGCCTGCTGGGCGCCTCGGGCTGCGGCAAGACGACGCTGCTGCGCCTCGCGGCGGGGCTTGAGCCGCTGCAGGCCGGCGCGCATCGACCTCGGCGGGCAGGTGATTGCCGAGCCGGGGCGGGACGTGCCGCCCGAACGCCGCGGCGTCGGCTTCGTCTTCCAGGACTACGCGCTGTTCCCGCACCTGACGGTCGCCGAGAACGTCGCCTTCGGCCTGCGCTTTGCGCCCCGCGGCGAGCGCGGCTGGCGGGTGATGGACGCGCTGGCGCGGGTTGGCCTCGAAGCCTACCAGGCGTCGTTCCCGCACATGCTCTCGGGCGGGCAGCAGCAGCGTGTGGCCCTGGCCCGCGCGCTGGCGCCCCGCCCGGCGGTGCTGCTGCTGGACGAGGCCTTCGCCAGCCTCGATGCGCGGCTGCGCGAACAGGTGCGCGACGACACGCTGCACGTGCTGCAGACCGCCGGCATCGCCACCCTGCTGGTGACCCACGATTCGGAGGAGGCGATGTTCATGGGCGACCGCATCGCCCTGATGCGCGACGGGCGGGTGCTGCAGCTCGGCCCGCCCGAAGCAACTCTATTTCGGCCCGGCGGACCGCTATGTCGCGACCTTCCTCGGCGAGGTGAACCGGCTGCCGAGCCGCGTGCTGCGATGGCCAGGCGACGACCGCGATCGGCGCGCTGCCGGCGCCCGGCCTGGCCGAGGGCAGCGCGGTCGGAGGTGCTGGTCCGCCCGGAAGGGCTGCGGCTGGGCGTCGCCGAGGCCGCGGAGGCCGAGGTCGATGCCTGCCGGTTGCTCGGGGCCACGACGCTGGTGCATCTGTCGCTGCCCGACGGGGCCGGCGGGCTGCTGCACCTGCATGCCCGGCTGCCGCCTGGCCGCCGTCTTTCACGTGGCGAACGCGTAACAGTTGCGATTGACCCCGAGAGGGCCTTCGTGTTTCCGCCTGAGGCTTCCTAGATAACTCTCCGCCGCATTGGCGATGTGCCGGCTTCCTGCTAACGGGGCGTCCCCTGCCGGCAGAGACGCCGGGGGATAAGGAACGCATGCTAGACCTTGCCTGGTCCGAGATCGCCTTGATTGCCGTGGTGGCGCTGGTCGTCATCGGGCCCAAGGACCTGCCCGACGCCATCAAGGGCGTGGCGAAGGGGATCCAGTCCCTGCGCCGCAAGGTTGCCGAGTTCCAGCAGCAGGCCGATGAGCTTGTGCGGGAAGCCAAGCTCGACGACGTGCGCAACCAGATCGCCGATGTGCGCAACACCATCAGCGACATCCGCAAATTCGACATCAAGGGCGAGATCGAGAAGCACGTCGATGGCGACGGCTCGGTCCGCAAGGCCTTCGAGGACCCGATGATGGGCGGCAGCAGCTACACGCCGCCCGCACCCTATGAGCCGCCGCCGGTGCCCGACAACGCGCCGGCCTTCGTGCCGCCCGATGTGGCGCGCTGGGCCGCGCCGCCGCCGCCGCCCGCGCCGGTTGCCGAACCCGTCGCCGCACCCGCCTTCGTGCCGCCATCCGAGCCGCTGGCCGTCGCCCCGCCGCCACCGGAGCCGCTGGCCGCCACCCCGCCGCCGGCCGAGCCGGCGGCCATGCCCACTGCCGAGCCGGCCCCGAAGCCCGAGCCGACCCGGCCTGTCCCCACCACCCCGAGCGTGTAGGGGACCATGTCCTTGGCTTCGAATACCGAAGAAGACCCCATCCACGACAAGCCGATGCCGTTGATGGACCACCTGAAGGAACTGCGCCTGCGGGTCCTGTGGTCGGTTGGCGCCTTCATCATCGCCTTCGCCGTCTGCTACTATTTCTCGCAGCAGATCTACGCCTTCCTGGCGCAGCCGCTGGCCAACATCCTGGCGCAGCAATCGGGCGGCGAGCGGCGGATGATCTTCACCGCGCTGTATGAAGCCTTCTTCACCTATCTGAAGGTGGCGTTCTTCGGCGCGGTGTTCTTCTCCTTCCCGATCTGGGCGACGCAGCTGTGGCTGTTCATCGCGCCGGGGCTGTACCGGTCGGAAAAGCGGGCGATCTATCCGTTCCTGCTGGCCTCGCCGTTCCTGTTCCTGCTGGGCGCGGCGCTCGCCTACTACTTCATCTTCCCGCTGGCCTGGAAATTCTTCATCTCCTTCGAGACGCCGCCGGGGTCCGGCGGCATCCCGATCCAGCTCGAGGCGAAGGTCGGCGAGTACCTGTCGCTCGTCATGCACATGATCCTCGCCTTCGGCGTGGCGTTCCAGTTGCCGGTGCTGCTGACGCTGCTGGTCAAGGTCGGCATCGTGAATGTCGAGACGCTGCGCAAGGGCCGGCGCTATGCGATCGTGGGCATGTTCGCGGTCTCGGCGATCATCACGCCGCCGGACATCATCAGCCAGATCGGCCTCGCGGTGCCGTTGATCCTGCTCTACGAGATCTCGATCTTCGCGGCCCGCTGGGTGGCGCCCAAGCGCAACGACGACGCCTGAGGGATAGCCGGCGATGCATGACATAAGGGCGGTCCGCGCCGATCCCGCGGCCTTCGATGCGGCGCTGGCGCGGCGTGGGATCGAGCCGGCATCGGCGGCGATCCTGGCGCGCGACGAGGCGCGCCGCACCGCGCAGACCGCGCTGCAGGAGAAGCAGTCGCGCCGCAACGCCATCGCCAAGGAAATCGGCATGGCCAAGCGCCAGGGCGGCGACACCGCCGCGCTGGAGGCCGAGGCGATCGCGCTGCGCGACGAGATGGCCGCGCTGGAGGCCACCGCCGCCGAAGCCGAGCGCGAGCAGACCGCGCTGCTCGAAGTCCTGCCCAACACCCTCGACGCCGAGGTCCCCGACGGCGCCGACGAAGACCGCCAACGTCGTGCTGCACCAGCATGGCGACATCCCGTCCTTCGGCTTCCAGCCGAAGCAGCATTTCGAACTCGGCGAGGCCCTCGGGCTGATGGATTTCGCCACCGCGACGAAGATCGCCGGCAGCCGCTTCACCGTGCTGAAGGGCGCGCTGGCGCGGCTCGAACGCGCGCTCGGCCAGTGGATGCTGGCGCTGCACACCGAAGAGCACGGCTACACCGAGGCCTCGGTCCCGCTGCTGGTCAACGACGCCGTCGCCTATGGCACCGACAAGCTGCCGAAATTCGCCGACGACCTGTTCCGCACCACCGATGGCCGCTGGCTGATCCCGACCGCCGAGGTGCCGCTGACCGGCTTCGCGATGGATGCCATCCTCCCCGAGGCCGACCTGCCGATCCGCCTGACCGCGCTGACGCCCTGCTTCCGCTCCGAAGCCGGCAGCGCCGGGCGCGACACGCGGGGCATGCTGCGCCAGCACCAGTTCTGGAAGGTGGAGATGGTCACCATCACCACCCCGGAGCAGTCGCGCCGAGGAACATGAGCGCATGACCCGCTGCGCCGAGCGGGTGCTGACCGATCTCGGCCTGACCTGGCGGCGGGTGTTCCTCTGCGCCGGGCGATACCGGCTTCGGCGCGGCGCGGACCTATGACCTCGAGGTCTGGCTGCCGGGGCAGCAGGCCTGGCGCGAGATTTCCTCCTGCTCCAACACGCGCGACTTCCAGGCGCGGCGCATGAACGGCCGCTTCAAGCCGAAGGAAGGCAAGGGCAACGTCTTCCTCCACACGCTGAACGGGTCCGGCGTCGCGGTCGGCCGCGCGCTGATCGCGGTGATGGAGACCTACCAGCAGGAGGACGGCACGATCCGCGTGCCGGAGGTGCTGCAGCCCTTCATGGGCGGGCTCGCGAAGATCGGCTGATCAGCCGACCGCCGACACCGGCAGCGTGATCGTCTCGCCGAAGGCGGGGATGCGGAAATCGGCGTCCCCGCGCAGCGCCGATCAGCCGCTCGGCCGGCTCGCCGATCGCTTCGCGCGTCAGCTTGAAGACGCCGAAATGCATCGCGATCGAGGTGCGCGCCCGCAGCGCGTGATGCGCCTGCAGCGCTTCGTCCGGGTCCATGTGGACGCTGTCCATGAACCAGCGCGGGTCATAGGCGCCGATCGGCACAAGCGCGACGTCGAACGGGCCCAGTCGCTCGCCGATCTGCTCCAGATGCGGCCCCCAGGCGGTGTCGCCGCAGAAGACGCCTGGACCAGCCGATGACCGTACTCACATGCACGCCAACCACCCTTGCGATTTCCTTCCAGGACAACTTCAGTTCTTCACGCATCCGCATCGCCTGCCGGCGCATTTCGTCCTGGGCTTCGCGGGGTAACTTACGGGCATCGAACTTTTCCATGCCCAGCATTATATCATAATCGGCTATTTGATTGCCGGGTTAATAAGTAACGCCAAGCGAGCGGATACGGAAAATTTGGACAAGTTGTGCAAATTTCCTGGCTGCAATCACGAGCAATTGGCAGTTTATGTGCCTGACGGTGCAGGGATAGGAGCCTGTCAGAAATTTTGTGTGTGAGGCATAACATGTCAGCCAGAAGGAGCATGTATGCCAAGCAACACGAGCAAGAAGAAACCGGCAGCGGCGCTGCCCAGCATTCCGAAAGAACTCATTGACCAGATGGTCAGCGGCCCGATGGACGCGGAAGCGGTGAATGCCGCCTCGATGGCATTCAAGAAGGCCCTGATCGAACGCATCCTGGGGGCCGAACTCAGCCATCACCTGGGCTACCCGCCCGGCGCCGAGAAGCCGGGCGAGATCAGCAACCACCGTAACGGCGCTAGCGGCAAGACCGTGCTGACCGAAGACGGCCCACTCCGGATCGACGTGCCACGCGACCGTCAGGGCAGCTTCGAACCCCTGCTGATTCCCAAGCACGAACGCCGCTTCACGGGTTTCGACGACAAGATTGTCGCCATGTACGCTCGGGGCATGACGATTCGCGAAATCCAGGGGTTTCTGGCCGAGCAGTACGGCACCGAAGTCTCACCGGACTTCATCAGTTCGGTCACCGATGCCGTCATGGCCGAGGTCACCGCCTGGCAGTCACGCCCGCTGGAACCCATGTATCCGGTCGTCTTCTTCGATGCCCTGCGCGTCAAGATTCGCGAGGATGCCGTGGTCCGCAACAAGGCCATCTATCTGGCCCTCGGCGTGCTGCCGGACGGTAGGCGGGATATCCTCGGGCTGTGGATCGAGAACACCGAGGGCGCCAAGTTCTGGATGAAGGTCTTCAACGATCTGAAGACCCGCGGCGTGGCCGACATCCTGATCGCCGTCACCGACGGCCTGAAAGGCATGCCTGAGGCCTTGGCGGCGGTCTTCCCTGCGACCACGCTACAGACCTGCATCGTCCATCTGATTCGCAACAGCCTCGACTACGCCAGCTGGAAGGAGCGCAAGGCGCTGGCAGCGGCGATCAGGCCGATTTACACGGCCCCCAGTGCCGAAGCGGCTTTGGACGAACTGGATGCCTTCGCACAAGGTCCCTGGGGGCAGAAATTCCCCACCGTGGCTGCCGCCTGGCGTCGAGCCTGGGACCGGGTGATTCCCTTCTTTGCCTTCCCGCCGCCGATACGCCGGGTGATCTACACGACCAATGCCATCGAGAGCATCAACGCCCGGCTGCGCAAGATCATCAAGACACGGGGTCATTTCCCGAGCGACGATGCGGCCAGCAAGCTGATCTGGCTGGCCTTGCGCAATATCACCGCAGATTGGGGACGGGCAGCCAAGGACTGGAAGGAGGCCATGAATCAGTTCGCCATCCTCTACGCCGAACGCTTTGAAGCAGCCCGCGGTTAAAATGACCACCGACTTTCCCACCGCGTCGTCCGCCTACGGTCTAAATGGACCTTCGGCTGCCGTCACCGTGGAAAAGTCTATTCACGCCTCACACACAGAAATTCTGACACCCCCAGGGATAGAGAATCGTCACTGCAAGCAGTAGTCGAATTTTGACCTGCGAACGTATAGCGCACTCGCTCTAGTCACGGAGTAGCCACAATTTGGTCACAAATTGGTCACCGAGTTGCTCTGGCAGGGAATCCCAACAATATCTATAATCGGGATAGGGG
>CAVSZN010000041.1:0-17546 GCA_963732425.1 uncultured Alphaproteobacteria bacterium | reverse complement strand
CATTGGTGATGAGTATTTTTTGGGGACCGATACCCCTTTTTCAAAATCTTGGTTCCCATAGAGGATCATTTGCTCCTACTATCGCGTGGATACTAGCTGCGGTCACAGCAATCGCCTATGTTTTCTACACAATGAAAGTCATTCCATTCGTTTTAGATAAGCAGAAAAAGACTCTCTGTCGTTTAAACTCCTCGGGATTCTCGCGTGCTTGGTCGGCGGCATCGTCGAAGAAGTCTTTTTTCGACGATGGATTATGGATATGCCATGGCTGGAGGTGTTACCCCAATTCTCCAGGTGATCATTTCCGGAGTTGCTTTTGGATTGGCTCATACCTGTTGGATGCTTGCCAGTGACTTTAACTTTGACGCTTCCCGCGATCCTTTCAACAACTGTTTTGGGGATTATTCTGGCTATCATCTATCTTGTAGGTGGGCGTAACTTAGGACCTTGTATTTTTACACACGTATTGATCAATATCATCATCGAACCCTGGCTTATGTTGTCTTCAGTCTCAGGAAAATGGCATCCTATCCCCAACACCCGTGATTAGCAATTCCGTTGCAAAGTAGATATGTTTTGTCTGTTGTTTTCATTTGACAGGAACAATTACTTTATTCAATACGTCGATAGATTAAATAAAAAACATCTAAAAGATGATCTCAACGGTTCGTTACCGGACAATTCTCACAAAACGAAATAAATTGAAAGTAGGAAAAAATGAAAAGAATACTACTATTTTCAATGATTTTGATATCATTGACAGCCTGTACAACGAATCGAACCGACACCGGAACCGGCTGCGACGGACATACCTAAGGCGGGATTGCCAAATCCAGCCTCGGTCTATTGTACCCAGAACGGATACAAACTCGAAATTCAAACGGCTGCCGGTGGCAGTCAATACAGAATATAAGTAATCCGTATGGAAGGTTCTGCAACTTTTACCGTCCAGATTGGATTGATATTCATTCCTGCAACTGGTTTGTTGTTGATGATCTGGCATATCTTGATCGGGTGGAGATTTCTAAAGCAGTGGCAACAAATGCCAAAATGATGCAACGAAGATGCTATTGGACTTTAAGGCAAGGCTCAAACATAAAACTTAATCCTTTTACCGTAGACTTGATGGGATCTATTTGAACCACTCTTTCGGACCATTAGATCGCAGAACTTGCAAGTGCCCTTGGGGTCATGAGAGATTTTCCTGTGAGATCAATTAACATGTTTTACGGGATACGTACAAGCCTGACATTCACCTCTCTGACATAGGTCATGGCTCATTCTTACTTTACTCACAATAAATCTGAATCAAAATCATTGGTTAAAAACTTGCTTGCGTAAGAATTTCTACTCAGAGTCTTCGCAGCCGCCGGGATTATTTCTTCTGCGAAGATTTTGAGTGATGTTTCTTTGTAAACATCCGGCATGTTAAAAATCGCGTGTGTGAATCCCATCCCGGAAAGGTTTTTAATATGTTGGATTATGCTATCTGCCGTATCATTTCCGGAAAGGTTAACTGAGCTGAGGGAGGTTTTCTCGATTGAGTCGTAATCTCTCCCCAGAGACTCACAATGCTGTTTGAGGTTGTCGAGTGCTTTTCGCATGTTCTCAGTGCCCACCCAAGCACCAATATTGCAGGCATCCGCATATTGAGCAACCATTCGCAGAGTTTTTTTCGGACCTGTACCACCAATCATGATGCGTGGATGCGGGTTTGAAAGCGGACGGGGATTATTGGTGATCGCCGGAGCAGAAAAATGCTTACCCTCAAAGGAGGTCTCATCTGCATCCCAGAGAGACTTTGCAAGTTTCAGATTGTCTTCCAATTGTTCGAATCGCTCTGACGTTGAAGGATACGGGATCCCAAAGCCTTTTGCTTCATCTTCATACCATGCAGCACCAATGCCGAAGTAAGCGCGACCACCGGAGAGAATATCGAGCGTGTTGACCATCTTCATCAAAACGGAGGGATGACGATAAATAACACCTGTTACCAGCACACCCAGGTAAGCTTTTTCGGTTAAACCTGCAAAATAGCCGAGCGTGGTATAACTTTCCATCATCGGATCGGTATACGCTTCTCCGAATAATCCTTTGATTTGATAGTAATGGTCCATTACCCATAGGCTGTAAAAACCTGCTTCCTCTGCTGTGGTGACAATTTCTTTCAGTTTGGGACGAATAGCAGTCGTTCCGCCTGGAAACTTGAATGATGGGATTTGTAATCCTACGTTCATGATTGCCTCCTTAGTAAAATTCGTGTTTTAGTTTTATTGTAAGTATTTTCATTCACTAATATCAATAGCCAAATGTAAAGGTACTATGTACAATTTCGCTACCTACAGTTGACCATGATTACATATTTGCCACATGAGTAGGTAAAGTTGCTGGAGAACACAATCAAGTGGTCAGAGGTCAACAACATAATTTCACTACCCGGATAATTTTCGGTACTCTCACTTAATCAGAATACAGATTTTTTTTGATGCTTTAATACTTCACTGAATTGTTCAAAGCGAACAAAATGAATGTTTATGTAAGGTTGCATGACATCTCGCATCCCATAACGCCAAAGCAACTCATCAATGCCAGGTTTTTTATGCTGTTTTCGTAGCGATTTTAATGGCATGCCGCCTCGGATTTATTCAGTACAGAAAATTCACTTTTAGTGGCCAGGTTTTCACCACATCTATATTGATTTTAGCTGATCTGCCTAATGTGGTTTATCGGCTAAGAGAAGGCATTGTATGAAGCGCATAAAGTAGGGTTGACATTCCCTGTGCGGTGTTCCATTTCTTATTTGTCAAGCCAAAATTGAGTATCGCTGGTTGAATTGCCTGAATATTTTAAGTGAAAATTCCTGCCGGGTAGAAATATACCCGCCACGGAGTGGCCATCCGGAGTGAGAAATAAACGCTTCGGGTATGATCAAATCAATTCCGGGGGGTGATTGAATGCGAAAAGGAATTTTGATCCGTTTTTTGGAACCATGTATCTTGTGATTGGCAGGTTATTGATTTCACAAAAGGGAGGTAACTCCTAGCTTTTTCATTTCGGCTATCGTTTACGGTCCCACCAAGGCGATCTCCATGGTGCAATACTTTTATTAATGACTGACATTCCTGGTGGAACCATGAGTTCCATGTAATGTTGGTCACTGCCTTTTAAGGCTGCCAGGCCTACCTCGATTTCTCACAGGACTGCCCGCCACAAGAACGCCATACCCCCTGTCTGCAGATAGAATATCGAGAGATAACTCAATCGTCTAACCCAAACTTCATTAGCCACATCAAAATTGGTCTTACAGCAACACACGCCAAAAGACAATCGCAAATCATTGCGGAATCTCTATTTCTGATACATGAAAATTTTATTCATTAACGGGAAATCCATCTGGGAGGGAAACAGCAGCATTATCAGTAACTAAAATACAATGATGATATAAAAGTTTATAAATACCCACAAATTTGATATGATTTATATTTATACAAATAATATTCCAACGAGCGCATCATCGCGTTGATCTGGCGCCCGAGGTCTGTGTTCGGAAAGCAGGGCGCCGCCTGCCTCAGATGAGCCGAGGCCTCGCCCACCGCATAGGCAGCCGCGGCATCGGGCGGCAGGGTCTGAGCCTTGGCGGCCGCGCCAGCCGCGAGCACAACCGCCAGGCAAACAGCAACACGGCGCATCCTTCCCGCCCTTCCCTCGCTTCCCGGCAGACTACCCGGCCCAGTGGCGCGCGCCCAGGAAACCCGGAAGGGCGCCTCGCGGCACCCCGGGCCCTGCGACGGCAACCGGACGGGACGAGCGCGCCGTCCCGGGGCGCGCCGAACCCCTCATGGTCAGGCGCCGCGGGCGTTTCGGGCCCGGATGCCGGAGGGTCGAGGCGATTTGCCTCTCACCCCCCCGCACCTGGGCATCAGCGCGGTGTCGGCGATGGCGCAGGCGCCGGGGCCGGCGCGTCGGTCACCGGGGCGATCACCGTGACGGGCGCGCCCCGCAAGGCCTCCCGCGCCACGCGCAGGCGCGTCTCCACGTCGCTCAGCTCACCCCGCCGTTCATTCAGGCGGGTCTCGGCCGCCGCGACCTGGCCGGCCAGTTCCGCGCGGCGTCGTTCGGACGTCGCGACCTCATTGCGCGCTGCCTCGGACTGGGTGGCGACCTCGGCGCGCTGGCGCTGGGCGGCGGCGAGTTCGGCGCGCGCCGCCTCGGCCTGGCGTTGCGCCGCCGCGGCTTCGACCCGCGCAGCCTCGGCCTGGGCGCGGCCGCGCGTGGCTTCCTCCTCCGCGCGCCGCATCAGTTCGGCGGCACGGCGGTCGGCCTCCTGCGCGGCAGCCTGGCGCTCGGCCAGCGTGCGCTCGGCAACCTGTCCCTGGTCGCGCAGCGTGGCGACGCGGCGTTCCTCGGTGGCGGCGCTGTCGCGCAGCTGGGCGAGGCGGCGCTCGGCCTCGGCGACACTGCCGCGCAATTCGGTCGCGCGCGCCTGCAGCCCGCGCAATTCGGAGGTCGCCTGTTCGCGCGACGTGTTCAGCCGGGCAACCTCGCCATCGAGTTGCGCGACCGCCTGGCGCCGCGCGGCCGCGTCGGCCTGGGCCGCCATCGCGGCTTCGCGCGCCGCATTCAGCCGCGATTCCTGTTCACTGATGCGCGCCGTCTGCTCGGCGACGCGCGCGCGCAATTCCGCCAGCCGCCGCTCCTCCGCCCCGGCATTGGTGCCGAGTTCGGCAAGGCGCCGCTCGGTCGCCGCGGCCTCGGCGCGCAGGCCGTCGCGGCGGCGCTCCTCCCCGGCGGCCTGGCCACCGAGTGCTGCGACCCGCGCATCGGATGCCGCGATGTCGGTGCGCAGCGCGGCGAGGCGGCGCTCCTCCCCGTTCATCTGGGCGCGCAGCCCGGTCAGGCGGGATTCCGTGGCGGTGACGGCGGCGCGCCGTTCGTCGAGCATCATCTGGGTCTGCCCGGCTTCGCCGCGCAGGCTGGCGAGCCGGCGTTCCTCCGCCTCGGCGCGCTGGGTCAGGGCGGCGGCTTCCTGCTCGGCCGTGCCGCGACCCTGCTGGGCCGAACCGAGCGCCGCGCGGGCACGGGCCAGGTTCCGCTCGACCTGCGTCAGGTCGCCGCGCGCCCGGCGCTCGGAGGCAAGCGTGCCCTGCAGCGTGGCGACCTGCGTGGCGAGTTCGCGGCCGCGCGCCTCCGATTCGGCGAGGCTGCGTTCCAGGCCCGTGATGCGCTCGGTGCGCTCGATGGTCAGGCCACAACCGGGCAGCAGCGCGACAGAGGCGAGCAGGGCCAGGCGGGGCAGCATGCGGGTGTTGATCATCGGCATCGCTCCGGAGGGCGTTCCCGCCAGGTCGGGACGCATGTGGAAATTTAGGGCTGTTGTCGTGGCCTGAGTCCAGCCCGCACCGGTTGCAATCGGCGGCAAGCGATCATCCGGCGAGACTGCGGCGGCAGCGATTGCCGAAGGATTGACCGGGCGGTGCCCGCCGCGATGCACGGCATATGGTCGCCCCCAATGCCCCATGGCCAGCCGTCGCCCCCTTCGGCCCGATGTCCGGTGCCGGCAGCCAAGCGCAGGGCACCCGGCCCCGTCCGCAGCGCCGGCGGCCAACCAGGCGCACCGGCAGGCGGCGCCGGTTGCCCGGATGCGATGTCGCCCGCCTGGTCTCATGGCCCGCCTGGGATGCCCGGCACCGGCCTGCGCGCGCCGCACCCGGTTATCCGACGACGGCATCCCGGATGGCTGGCCGGGCCGGGGTGCGGGCCGGTGGCCTATCCGGGGATGCGCCTCGCGGCGCCTCCTCGAATGCCGTGTCAGTCCGGCCCCTGGTCGAGCCCGGCGCGCAGCGCTCCGTCCGGATCGGTGATCAGGCCCTCGCGCAGGAACAGGTCGATCAGCACCAGGTTGACGTTGAACTTGATGGTGTCGGTCGCGCGCAGCGCCTCCAGCAGCCGGGTGGCGGGCCACAATTCGAAGCGCTCGACCTCGTCGTCGCCGGGCACCGGGATGACGCCCTCGGGGATGTCGAGGTCGTAGCAATGCAGCACGTCGCGGCGCAGCCCCTCGGCATTGGCCATGACATAGGAGACGCGGCCCACCGGCCGCGCGGCGATGGCGAGGCCCGGCGGCAGGGACGCCTCCTCGGCGGCTTCCTTGACCAGGCATTCCTCGGGCGTGAGGCCGGCCGGGATGCCGCCGGCGACGATGTTGTCGAGCTGCCCGGGGGCGACCGCCTTGTCGAGCGCGCGCACGCCGACCCAGACATGCAGCCCGTCCGCCCGGCGCACCAGGCCGTTCACATGCACGCCCTGCGACATGACGCCGAAGGCCGGCAGGGCGCCGCGGTCGAGCGTGGCCAGCGCCGGGCCGGTGCTGGTGGCGCGCACGTCGAAGGCCTCCCGCCGGATGCGCAGGAAGCCACCGGCCGCCAGGGCGGGCAGCACCTCGGACAGCGCCTCGCCACGCATCCCCGGGCTGCGCAGCCGGGCGGCGAGTGCGACGCCGCCTCGGTCGAAGTGGAAATCACGCGGGCGGAAGGTCAGCGCCTGGGCGAGGTCGGGCGAGATCCAGCCGACCTGCGCCGCGCCGATGCGGAACGGGATCAGCCCGGCGGGCGAGCCGATGTTGTTGCAGGCGTCGATGTGGCGCTGGAGGGTGGGGTCGGGCATGGCTCCGCTCTACCGCGCCGGCGGCCCGGCCGCGACCCCTCGCGCACCGTGTCAGCCGCCCGGCAGGCGCCCGGCGGCGCGGCGGGCCTCATAGGCCTTGGCGTGAAGCCAGGCGGCCTCGTGCATGTCGTCCGGCACGCCGGCCCGCCGCGCGGCGTCGAGCAGGGTGCCCAGGATGTGGTCCGCCTCGATGCGCCCGCCGCCTTCGAGGTCGCGCGCCATCGAGGCCTCCGCCGGCGGGGCGCCCCGGAAGAAGCCGTGGAACCCCTCCAGCGCCTTGGCGGGCACCGGATGGCCTTCGGCGGCGGCGATCGCCGCATTGCGCTCGAGCAGGCGGGCCAGCCAGGCCGGCCCGCCCGGATTGGCCGCGATCTCGCGAATATTGGCGCGCATCAGCACCGTGGCGACAGCAACCGTGCCCAGGAACACCAGCTTCGTCCACATCGCCCCGATGATGTCCGTGCTCACCTCGGCAGCGACGGTCGTGCGGTCGAAGGCCGCCTTCAGCGCCTGCACGCGGTCGGACAGGGTCCCGTCCCGTTCTCCGAATTTCAGGCTGGGCGGCGAGCCGAGATGGCGCACCACGCCCTGCCCGTCGAGCACCGCCTGGATGGCGGCCAGCCCGCCAAGCACGCGACCGGGCCCGAAGGCGGCGTCCAATGTCGCCAGATGCGTCATGCCGTTCAGCAGCGGCAGCACCGCGGTGCCGGCATCGACGGCCGGCCGGATGGCGGCGATGGCGTCGTCCAGGTCATAGGCCTTGCAGGTCAGCACCACGACATCCCAGCCCGGCGCCGCATCCGCCGCGGCGATGGTGCGGACCGGCGCACGGAAATCGCCCTCCGTGGGGCTCTCGATGCGGAGGCCGTCGCGGTCGAGTTGTTCCTTGCGGCGCGGCCGAACCAGGAAGGCGACGTCCTCGGCCGCCGCCGCCTGCACCAGCCGCCCGCCGAAATACCCGCCGATCGCACCGGCGCCGAGAAAGAGGATGCGCATCAAGGCCTCCATTGCCCGCGGCGGCCCGGTTTCGCGTCAGAGTTCCCGCGCGTTGGCATCGGTGCTGCCCTTGGTCCCGTCCATACGGCATATCACCCCGCCCGTCGCGGCCGGGGGGCTTGCATCCGGCGTGCCGATGGGTCCCATGCGGACATGGCGCTTCACGCAAGCACCCGCCCGCCCCATGTGCCGGGGCCTGACCGGAGTTCGAACCGCGTGCCCTCTGCCAAGCCTGCCGCCGGCGAAAACCACTTCCGTGCCCTGCTGCGCCTCGCCCCCTATCTGTGGCCGAAGGGGGAGGTGGAGCTGCGCATCCGTGTCGTCGCCGCGCTGCTGCTGCTGGCCGCGGCCAAGGCGGCCAATGTGCTGGTGCCGATGATGTATGCCCATGCGGTGGACGCGCTGGCGCCGAAATCGGGCGTCGGCGCCGCCGTCACCGTGCCGGTCGCGCTGCTGCTGGGCTACGGCATCCTGCGCGTGCTCGCCTCGCTGTTCGGGGAACTGCGCAACGCCGTCTTCGCCAAGGTGCAGGCGCGCGCCGGCCGCCGCGTCGCGCTGATGGTGTTCGAACACCTGCACGCGCTGTCGATGCGCTTCCACATGGACCGCGCCACCGGCGGCCTGTCCCGCGTCATCGAGCGGGGCGTGCGCGGCATCGCCACCTCGCTGAACTTCCTGCTGTTCAACATCATCCCGACCATCGTCGAGATCCTGTTCGTCGCCGCCATCCTGTGGTGGATGTTCGCCGTCTCCTTCGCGCTGACGATGCTCGGCACCATCGTCGCCTATGTCGCCTTCACCCTGCTGTTCACCAATTGGCGCCTGGCCTTCCGCCGCACCATGAACCAGGTGGATGAGGAGGCGAACACCAAGGCGGTGGACAGCCTGCTGAACTACGAGACGGTCAAGTATTTCGGCAACGAGCCGCATGAGGCGCGCCGCTACGAGGAAAGCCTGACCCGCTACGAGCGCGCCTATGTGCGGTCGGAGACCACGCTGAACATGCTCAATGCCGGCCAGGCGCTGATCATGGCGGTCGGGCTGACGGTGACGATGCTGCTGGCCGGGTCGGGCATCGCGGCCGGCACCATGACGGTGGGCGACCTCGTGATGGTCAACACCTACCTGATCCAGCTGTACCTGCCGCTCAACATCCTCGGTTTCGCCTATCGCGAGATCAAGCAGGGGCTGACCGACATGGAGCAGATGTTCGGCCTGCTCGAGGTTCCGCCCGAGGTGCGCGACGCCCCGGATGCCGTCCCGCTTGCGCGCGGCGCCGGCGAGATCCGCTTCGACGATGTCCGCTTCGGCTACCGCCCGGACCGCGAGATCCTCAAGGGCGTCTCCTTCACCGTCCCGCCGGGGCGGATGCTGGCGATCGTCGGCCCGACCGGGGCGGGCAAGTCCACCATCTCCCGCCTGCTGTTCCGCTTCTATGACGCGACCGGCGGCGCCGTGTCGGTCGACGGCCAGGACGTGCGCGCCGTGACGCAGTCCAGCCTGCGCCACGCGATCGGCGTGGTGCCGCAGGACACCGTGCTGTTCAACGACACCATCCGCTACAACATCGCCTATGGCCGCCCCGGCGCCACCGATGAGGAGGTCGAGGCCGCCGCCCGCGCCGCCCAGGTGCATGACTTCGTGCTGCGCCTGCCCGAGGGCTACGCGACCCGCGTGGGCGAACGCGGCCTGAAGCTGTCGGGCGGCGAGAAGCAGCGCGTGGCGATCGCGCGCACCATCCTCAAGGACCCGCGCATCCTGATTCTCGACGAGGCCACCAGCGCGCTCGACACCCGCACCGAGCAGGAGATCCAGACCGCGCTGCGCGACGTCTCGCGCAACCGCACCACGCTGGTCATCGCCCATCGCCTGTCCACCGTGGTCGAGGCCGACGAGATCATCGTGCTGCAGGATGGCCGCATCGCCGAGCGCGGCACCCATGCCAGCCTGATCGCCGCCGATGGGCTTTATGCCGAGATGTGGCGCCGCCAGGCCCAGGCCGTCGCCGCCGCCGAGGCGGCCGCCCGCGCCCAGGCCGATGCCGATCTCGACCGCCCGCGCAGCGGCCGGCTGGGCGAGGCCATCGCATAGAAACGCCGCGCGGGGGTTACACCGCGCCGCGCCATCTCCAATCTCATAGACCGTATCAGGAGCACACCGCATGCAGCAGGACCCCGCGGACATGACCCCGGAGGATCTGAGCCACGCCGGTTCAGTCGTCGACAAGGCCATCGAATACATGATGGAGCAGCAGATCGCGCCGATCTCCATCGCCTCCGCCCTGCTGGGCGGTGCGCTCGGCCTGCTGGCGCGCAGCATGGACGACCGCGCGGTGGCCTCGGTGCTGCGCAACGCGCTGGCCTCGGTCGAGAGCGGCGAACTGGCCGAGGCGCGCCAGCCGCCCGCCTCGCGGGCTTGACGCGACGGCCCGTCTGGGCGAAAAGCCGCGCCTTCTTCGGTTCCACCGGCGTGCGGGAGGTTTCTCGCGCGCCCTGATCGTTTCGGGAATACCACCATGGCCCGCCGCTGCGGCATCACCGGCAAGGGCGTCCTGACGGGCAACAACGTCAGCCACGCCAACAACAAGACCCGCCGGCGCTTCCTGCCCAACCTGCAGGAAACCTCCTTCTGGTCCGACGTGCTCGCCGCCCAGGTGCAGATGCGCCTGACGACGAACGGCATCCGCACGATCGAGCACAATGGCGGTCTCGATAGCTTCCTGCTCGGCACGCCCGACCGGCGCCTGCCGGTGGAAGCCATCACCCTCAAGCGCCGTATCGAGCGCGCCAAGGCAAAGAAGGCGGCCTGATCCGGGCCGCGGGACCCTCGGGTCCCGCCGGTCCGGCGCAGGCGAAAGCCTCATGCCGGGAACCTGACAAAGGCGGCATCCCTCGGGATGACCGCCTTTTTCTTGGCCGTGGCGCACCGGCACGTCCTAGCCTCCCCGGCGGGAAGAACATGTCCGGGGACCGATCGCATGCGCCGCAGCCTGCTGCCTGTTGCCTTCGCCATCCTGTTGCCGCTGGCCATGCCGGCCGAGGCCGCCGACCGCGACGTCACCATCGCCCTTGGCGCGCCGCCGGCGAGTTTCGACCCGCATTTCTTCACCCATTCGCCGTCCTTCATGGTGCAGCAGCACGTCTATGAGCCGCTGGTCTGGCGTGATGAGCGCAGCCGCACCATCCCCGCACTGGCCGACAGGTGGGAGATCCTGCCCGACGGCAGCGGCTGGGATTTCCACCTGAACCCCAATGCCCGCTTCTCCGACGGCACGCCGGTGACGCCCGCGGATGTCGCCGCCACCATCGCCCGCCTGCCCGATGTCGCGAACAGCCCCGGCCGGCTGACCATCTACACGAACCAGATCCGCGCCGTGGAAACCGCCGGCCCGCACACCGTGCGGCTGCTCACGCGCGGCCCGGCCCCGCTGCTGCCGCAGGACATCCCGCCGGTGATGATCATCCCGGCGCGCATCGCCCGGGACGCGACGACGCCGGACTTCAATGCAGGCCGCGCGGCGATCGGCTCCGGCCCCTTCCGCCTGGTGCAATACACCCAGGGCGAGCGCGTGGTGCTGGAGCGGAACCCCGCCTGGCGCGGCGCGCCCTCCCCTTTCTCGCGCGTGACCTTCCGCGTCATCTCCAATGACAGCGCCCGCGTCGCGGCGCTGCGCGCCGGCGACGTGCAACTCATCGAGATCGTGCCGCCGCATGACGTCGCGCAGCTTGAACGCGACCGGAACGTGTCGATCTGGCGGTCGCCCGGCACGCGGCTGATCTACCTTTCGCTCGACGTCACCCGCGATGCGCCGCCGGGCGTCACGGATCTTGAAGGGCGGCCGCTCGAGCGCAGCCCGCTCAAGGACCCACGGGTGCGCCGCGCCCTGTCGCTGGCGATCGACCGGGCGGGGATCGCGCGCAGCATCATGGAGGGCCAGGCGGCGCCGGCGGGGCAGATGCAGGCGATCGGCCTCGGCGTCGCCGACCCGGCGCTGGGGCCCGACCCCTACGACCCCGCCCGCGCCCGTGCGCTGCTGGCCGAGGCCGGCTGGGGCGGCGGCTTTCGCGTCAGCCTGACCGGACCCAACGACCGCTATGTGAACGATGAGCGCATCCTGCAGGCGATCGCGCAGTTCTGGGAACGGGTCGGCGTGCGGGTGCGGGTCGATGCGATCCCGTCCAATGTCTTTTTCCCGCGATCCGCGCAGCGGACCTATGCGGTGGCGATGACCGGGTGGCAGTCATCCTCCTATGAACCGAGCAACATCTTCGCGCCGCTGCTGCTGACGCCCGACCGCAGCCGCGGCTGGGGCACGGTGAACCGGCACCTGTATTCCAACCCGCAGGTCGATGCGCTGTATGCGCGGGCGGTCGTCTCGATGGACCAGCAGGAACGCATCGGGCTGTGGCAGGAGGGGATGCGCCTGGCGATGGCGGACGCCGCCTACCTGCCGATCCACCACCAGATGAACATCTGGGCGACGCGCAAGGGGCTGACCTATGCGCCACGCTCGGATGAGTACACGCTGGCGACGTCGCTGAGCATCACGCCCTGACCCCTTCCGGCGCGGCGGCGCCGAGGGCAGGATCGGCCCGTCTCACGGAGGAAACCGTCATGTCCAAGGTCATCATCTCCTGCGCCGTCACCGGCGCCATCCACACCCCGTCCATGTCGGACCACCTGCCGATCACGCCGCAGCAGATCGCCGAACAGTCCATTGCCGCCGCCGAGGCGGGTGCCGCCATCATCCATCTGCATGCGCGCGACCCGATCGACGGCCGCCCGACGCCCGACCCGGCGGTGTTCATGCAGTTCCTGCCGGTGCATCAAGCAGTCCACCGACGCGGTCATCAACATCACCACCGGCGGCGGCCTCGGCATGTCGCTCGATGAACGCCTGGCCGCGCCGCTGCAGGCCAAGCCCGAGATGTGCAGCCTCAACATGGGCTCGATGAACTTCAACATCGCGCCCTCCGCCGCGCGGGTGAAGAAGTTCAAGTACGACTGGGAGAAGCCCTATCTCGAAGGCACCACCAACTACATCTTCCGCAACACCTTCCAGGACATCGAGCAGGTCGTGGAACGGCTCGGCAAGGCGCATGGCACGCGCTTCGAGTTCGAGTGCTACGACATCGGCCACCTCTACAACCTGGCCCATATGCTCGACCGCAAGATCGTCGAGCCGCCGCTGTTCATCCAGACCATCTTCGGCATCCTCGGCGGCATCGGCGCCGAGCACCGCAACCTGATGTTCATGAAGGAGACGGCCGACCGGCTGTTCGGCAAGGACTACGTCTGGTCCGTGCTGGCGGCCGGGCGCAACCAGATGCCGTTCGTGACCATGGCGGGCATGATGGGCGGCAATGTCCGCGTCGGGCTGGAGGACAGCCTGTGGATCGGCAAGGGCCAGGCGGCGACGTCGAACGCGAGCAGGTCGCCAAGATCCGCCGCATCCTCGAGGAACTGAGCCTGGAGATCGCATCGCCGGCCGAGGCGCGCGAGATGCTGAAGCTGAAGGGCGGCGACCTGGTCGGGTTCTGAGCGGGGCCGGGTGTGCTGTTCGCGCAACCCGGCGGATGCCGGCCCCGGGCCACCTTCGATTGCTTCCAGTGGCCCGCCTGTCCGCTTCGCTCGCCGGAAGGCCGGTGAACGTCGCGGGCAGGACACCGGGCGTCACCGGGCGGCTGCCCGGCGGGGCCGGTCCCGGGGCGGCGGGGTGGGGCCTTCCCGCCGCCGCCCCGGCCATCGTCCTCAGCCCTGCGGCGCGGCCGCACCATCACGGACATAGCCGACAGACCAGTTCTCTCCGCTGCCGGTGATGATCGCGGTGTAGCCGGGCGTGCCGAAGCCGCCCTCGACCGGCCCGACATGCTCGGCGGTCTGGTTCTCGCCGCTGCCGGTCACCACGCCGACGGAACGCTGCTGGGCCGGGCCCGGCCCATCCGGATAGGCGACCGAGAGGTTCATGCCGGTGCCGGCCACGATGGCCTGCTGTGCCGAGGCGCCCTGCGTCGCGAGGATGCCGAGGATGGCCGCGGCAAGGGGAAGGATATGGCGGTTCATGGCAATGTCTCCTGACGTTGCTGGTGGGGGTCGGGTTCGCTTCCCCCCGGGAGGGGCGGCGCGGAGGGGGGCAGTTGCTCCGCGAGGGAGTGGGTCACGCCCGCTCCCGGGGGTGCGCCGTGATCACCGCATCGCGGCGATGTCGATCACCTCGGCGCCGGGCAGGCCGGTCACCGGGCCGGCGGCGCTCGCCGCGCCGGTATCGAGGTTGACGCTGTGCAGCGTGCCGGCGGCGAGCAGGAAGGTCATGTTGCCGCCCTGCCCATCCGAGAGGATGTCGAAGGCGACGCCGGCGGGCAGCGTCGGGGCCACCTCGCCGCGCGGCATCTGCACGCCGTCATTGGGCGGCTGCTGCAGGTTCAGCGCGGCGGGTCAGCGTGTCGATCGTGTACAGCGCGGTCTGCTGCGCGCCGCCCATGGAGTTGGTGTAGGCGCCGGCGACGACGCGCGGCGTCGTCTCGGCCATCGGCGTGCCGGCCGCGTACTTGACCGTGCCATCGGTCACCGCCTGGCCGTTGTCGACATTCACCCGCAGGTTGACGCCGTTCATGCCCATCAGGCGCAGGCGATTGGCGACCGGGTTGAAATCGACGATGGCGCGGCCGCCCGATTCGAAGGTGGTGGCGAGGCGGCTGACCTGGGTGGCGCGGCCATTGGCGACATCGATGGTGACGATCTGCCCGCGCTCGGTCACGCCATAGAGCTTGCCATCCTGCGGACGCTGGTCGATGCCGAGCAGCCGGCCATCGGTGCCGGTGATGCGGATCGGCGGCGCCGCGCGGCGCGTGTCGCTGTCGATCACCACCAGCGCGTTGTCGGCGGTCAGGCCCACCAGCGTCGTGGCCTCGGCGGCCTGCCCGGCGGCGATCATGCCGAAGCCGGCAAGGGCGTAGCGAAGGGTCTTGGTCATGGCGGTCTCTCCTGGGTCGGGCGAGGCCGCCAACGGCCCCGCTGACCGCCTTACGGAGCCGGATGCGACGCAGATGCGGGATCCTGTTTCACGAATTCGTTACAGCGCATCCACCACCGCGATGCCGCGGCACGCCAAGCCATCGCGCGGCCGGCCGGCACATTGTCGCGATGCGACGACACGCCCCGGGCGCGACCTGCGGACCGAGGCGCCTCATCCGATCGGACGACGATGCCGGTGAGGGCACGAGAGCCGGACGCAGCCCGGAACACGGACGGAATGAACCCCGGAGCCGCCTCCGTCCGGCCAGGTTCACGGAAGCCGGCCCGGATCACGGCCCGCGCGCTTACTCCCACGGACAGGTGCCGCCGTCCGGCCGGGACCTGGCACGGTGTCCTGATCGCGCAGCCCCGCGGACGTCAGCATCGGGCCACCGGCCCGTGTGTTCGGTGACCCGCTTGTCCGCTTCGCGTGCGGGACATCCAGCGACGTTCGGGGGCAGGACACGACAGCCGCTGCCGTTCGCTACGGCCGCCGGCCGCGCCTCCATGTCGTTGTTTCGGCAAGCATCTTCATCCGACCAGGAAATCCCCTCTGATCGGGACCCGCATCAGGCGCCGCGCGCTGCCGCCAGCCGCCCGATGAACAGCACCGGCCCCGTCGGCCGCCCGGTCGGCGACCCGCCAGGCGGTTCCAGGGTGATCTCGATCAGCATCCCGGGCTCCGGCCGGATGGTCGTCGGCGTCACGGTCAGCCGGCCCTGTTCCGCCGGGATCAGGCCGAGCGAGGTCGGCGCCGTCGCGCCCTGCGGCAGCGCCCACAACTGCATCACGCGGTCCGAGGGCACCGGCTGCGGGTTCAGGGAGCGAGCCGCAGCGCCCCGCCATCCGCCTCCACGACCCAGGCCGGCTGGTCGCGCTGGGCCAGCAGCACCGTCATCAGCCGCTGCTCGGGCGCCGGGCGCAGCACCAGGAAGGCCGCCAGGCCAGCCGCGACCGCGCTCGCGCCCAATGCCCAGAAGCGCCAGAAGGGCGATGGCCGGGCCATGGCGGGCGCCGGCGTGGCGGGGCCGTCCAGCGACGTGGCGATGCGCTCCCACAGGCCTGGCGGCGGGGCCTCCGGCAGGGTGAGGGCGGTCAGCGGCGACAGCCGTGCCTCCCATGCCGCCACCATGTCGCGCAGGTCCGCATCCGCCTCCATGGCCTGCTCGACCTGCCGCGCGGCATGGGCATCGAGCGTGCCGAGCACGTATTCGGCGGCCAGCGCGTCGCGTTCGACGGGATCGGTCGGGATCACGCCAGGCACTCCTTCAGCGACTGCAGGCCGCGGCGGATCCACGACTTCACGGTGCCGAGCGGCGTGCCGAGGCGCTCGGCGATCTGCGGATGCGACAGGCCATGCACGAAGGCGAGGACGATCCCCTCGCGGTTCTTCGGCTCCAGCCCTTCGAGGCAGTGGCGCAGGCGGCGGCCCTCGGCGCTGGCCGACAGCCGTTCCTCGGCCTCGGGCGCCACCGCCTCGTCACCCAGATGGGGGTCGTCGGTCGGGATCTCGCGCCCGCGGGCGCGGATGATGTCGAGCGCGGCGTGGCGCACGATGGCGCCGAGCCAGGCCTCGGCCGTGCCGCGCGTGGCGTCGAACTGCCCGGCGCGGCGGGCGATGCGCACGAAGGCGTCCTGCATCGCGTCGGCGGCGCTGTCGCGGTCGCGCAGGATGGCGTTGGCGACGCCGAACAGCCGCACCGACTGGCGTTCATAGACGGCGCGCAGGGCCGCCCGGTCGCCGGCGGCGACGGCTGTCAGCAGCCCGGAAAGGTCGGTATCGGCGTCCATGCGGCCGCGCGAACAGGCCATGGGGCCCGTTGCCGGTCAAGCGCAATGACCCCATTGCGCCGCGGGCGCCGCCGCACCGATCATCCCCGCCAGCAGGGTTTCCAGGAGGCTTCCGCATGACGCGCATCACCCTTCCCCGCCGGGCGCTCGGCGCCGCGGCGCTTGCCACGCTGGCGCGGCCGGCCTTCGCGCAGGGCGACGCCGATCCGCATCGGGGAACTGAATTCCTACTGCCCGCATGGCGGCCTTCGCGGTGCCCTATCGCAACGGCATGCAACTCGCGCAGGATGCGGTGAACGCCGCCGGCGGCGTGATGGGCGGCCGGCCGATCGAACTGGTGTTCCGCGATGACGGCTCGACGCCCGGCGATGCGGTGCGCGTGGCCGAGGAATTGCTGACGCGCGAGAACGTCGCCTTCCTGGTCGGCACCTTCCTGTCGAATGTCGGCCTCGCGGTCGCGGATTTCGCCAACCAGCGCAAGCGGCTGTTCCTGGCGACGGAACCGCTGACCGACGCGATCACCATGGCGCAGGGCAACCGCTACACCTTCCGCGTGCGGCCCGGCACCTACATGCAGACGAAGATGCTGATCGAGGCGATCCGCGGCAAGACCGCGAAGCGCTGGGCGATCGTCGCGCCGAACTACGAATACGGCCAGTCGGCGGCGGCGAACTTCAAGCGCCTGCTGGCCGACGCCATCCCCGGCGCGGAGATCGTCGCGGAGCAATTCCCCGCCCTCGGCCGCGTCGATGCGGGGGCGACGGTCGGCGCGCTCGTCGCAGTCGCGGCCTGATGGCATCTTCAACGTGCTGTTCGGCGCCGACCTGACGGCCTTCGTCCGCGAGGGCAACACGCGCGGGCTGTTCGAGCGCCGCACCGTCGTCTCCCTGCTGACGGGCGAGCCGGAATACCTGATCCCGCTCGGCGACGAGACGCCGGAGGGCTGGATCGTCACCGGCTACGCGCCCGACCAGATCGAGGCGCCGCCGGCGCACAAGGCCTTCATCGAGGCCTACCGGGCGCGCTTCAACGACACGCCGCGGCTCGGCTCGCTGCTCGGCTACGTGACGGTGCAGATCATC
>CAVSZN010000040.1:0-111059 GCA_963732425.1 uncultured Alphaproteobacteria bacterium | reverse complement strand
GCCGACCAGCCAGTTGTGATGCGCGCAGTAATCGACCGTCACGTCGGAATCCGGCACCTCGGGGCTGTGCTTCAGGTAGTCCTTGAAGCCGAACTGCGCGAGCAGCTGCAGGAAGTATTCCCCCATCATCCGGCCCATGTGCGAGCCGACCGACAGCCGCCAGGCTTCCTCGTCCGTCTCGGCGACGAAGACCTCGCGCACCAGGCGCCAGTCGCCGCGCCACGGCGTGCGGCCGGATTTGCGCGCGCCGGCCTCCACACTGTCCCAGTGCGACGACACGTAGGCCGGGTTGAGGTTGAGCGACATCGGCAGGTAGCCGCGCTCGCCGGCGAGCTTCAGCGTGTCGGAATTCTTCGACAGCCCGGCGACGCCGATCGGCGGATGCGGCGCCTGCAACGGCTTGATGTGCGGCTTGAGGAAGCCGAACATCGTGTCCGGGCTTGTCGACCTTCCAGTACTTGCCGTCGTAGTGCCAGGGGCCGTCCTCGGTCCACATGCGTCAGGATGATGTCGAGCGCCTCGCGCGTCATGTCGCGGTTCTGCCCCGACATGCCATCGACATTGAACATCGCCCAGTCCGACGGCAGGCCCGACGCGGCGATGCCGAAATTCAGCCGGCCCTCGGACAGGTGGTCGAGCATCGCGACGCGGTTCGCGAGTTCCGCCGGGTGGTGATAGGGCAGCAGGAAGCCGCCTGGGCCGATGCGCAGCCGCTTCGTCTGCAGCAGCGCCTGCGCGATCAGCAGGTCGGGCGACGGGTGCGGTTCCCACGGCGCGGTGTGGTGCTCGCCGATCCAGGCTTCGGTGAAACCCATCTCATCGAGCCAGCGGAGCACCTGCAGGTCCCAGTCATGGCCTGCCTTCAGGCCACGCTCGGGCGGATGGGACGGCATGGCGAAATAGCCGAACTCCATCGGTCGCTTCCTCCTCCGGTCCGGTTTGTGCCGGTTGAAGGGATCATCCATCCGGCCAGGGCCGGTGTGCAACCGCAAAGCGAAGGGGGGCCATCACCTCTCGTCGATGAGAGCAGGCCCCCCGGCGCCCATCACCAGGTCAGCGTGCGCGCGCCGTCGCGGAACAGCGCCTGGCCGGTCTGCTCGGGACTGCCCAGGCGCAGCCCGGGCAGCAGGTCGCTCTCGCTGCCGCCATAGTGGCGCAGGCACATCGGGCAGACGAGGAAACTCGCGCCTGCCTGCATGAGTGTCGCGATCGTCGCCTGCTGTTCCGCAAATCGCGCCGCCTGCGCCTTCAGCGCCACATGGACGGCGCGGTCGTTCAGGAAGACGGTCAGTGGATGGCCCAGCCGCAACTGGTTGCCGCCGAAGGCGAGCGCCATGTTCACGCGATGCCCGTCATCGCTGGTCAGGTTGATGAACAGCGGGTCGCCGGCAGCCGCGCGCGCGCCCTTGCTCGACAGGATGCTGCCCAGTCCGAGCGCCGGAAGGGCCGACAGGGCAAGGCGTCTTGAAAAATCCATGGTTCCCTCGGTGTCATGCGCCAAGCAGTGGCGTGCCGGGCCCGGATACCGAGTGCGAACATCAAGGTCTTTGATGCACCTCAACAGGTAGGCGCCTCAGCCGCGCTTCGCCTTGTCCGCCTCATTGCGCGCCTTGATCCGCGCCCGCGCTTCCTCCCATTGCGCATCGTCCCAGGCGAGGTAGTCCTGGAACCCGCCACCGCCCGACAGCCACGAGCCGCCGTCGAGCGCGATCGTCTCCCCATTGATCCACACCGGCGTCAGCAGGAAGGCGGCAAGGTCGCCGATATCCTGCGGCGTGCCGATGCGCCGCATCGGGTTGGACTTCGCCAGCCGCTCCTCCGGGTTGTTCTCCCCCGGTCGCAGGCGGGCGAACATCCCCTCGGTCGGGATGGTGCCCGGCGCGATGGCGTTCAGCCGGATGCCGTGGCGCCCCCATTCGACCGCGAGCGACTTCGTCATGGCGTCGATGCCCGCCTTGGACATGGCGGACGGCACCACGAAGGGCGCCCCGGTGCGCACCCAGGTGACGATGATCGAGACCACCGCGCCGCCGGTGCCGTCCTTGATCCAGCGCTTGCCCAGCGCCTGCGTCACCTGGAAGGTGCCGTGGAAGACGATGTCGGCGATGGCATGGAAGGCGCGCGGGGACAGGTCCTCCGTCCGGCTGATGAAATTGCCGGCGGCGTTGTTGACCAGGTGCGTCGCCGGGCGGCCTTCGGCCCACATGGCGGCGATGGCGGCCTCGACCGCCTCGGGGTCCTTGATGTCCACCGCGCGGGCGGACGCCCTGCCTGGATGATCCGCGTTCATCTCCGCCGCGGTGGCCTGCACCACCTCGCCGCGCCGGCCCCAGATCTCGACCGCCGCACCGAGGGACAGCAGGCGCTCGGCCATCATCCGGCCCAGCCCGGTGCCGCCGCCGGTCACCAGCACGCGGGCGCCGGCGAACAGATCGTCGCGGAACATGGCGGCTATTCCGCCGCGAGGAAGCGGGTGAAGTCGGGCTTGCGCTTCTCCTGGAAGGCGGCGACGGCCTCGGCCGCTTCCGGCCCGCGCAGCAGCGCGCCGAAGCGGGCGAATTCCTCCGTCATATGCGCCGACAGCGCCGCCTCGCCGGCCTGGCGCAGCAGGCGCTTGGTCGTCGCCATCGCACCGGGCGGCTTGGCGGCGAGCTTGCGCGCCACCGCCTCGGCCACCGCGAGCACCTCGGCCGCCGGCACCACGGCATTGACGATGCCCGCGCGCAGTGCGGTGGCGGGGGTGAAGGCCTCGCCCAGCATCAGCAGTTCATTGGCCAGCAATTGCCCGCCGCGCTGCGGGATCAGCAGCGACGAGCCGCCTTCCGGGCAGACGCCGAGATCGACGAAGGGCATGCGGAACACCGCGTTCTCCGCCGCATAGACCAGGTCGCAATGCAGCAGCAGCGTGGTGCCGATGCCGATGGCATAGCCCGCCACCGCGGCCACCACCGGCTTGGGGCATTCGCGCAGCGCGGCGAGGAAATGCCGCGCGGGGGACGGCACGTCCGCCTGCTTGTCGCCACGCGCCTTGAAGTCGCCGACATCATTGCCCGAGGTGAAGCATTCCGCCCCGCCGGTGATCAGCACCGCGCGCACCGATGGCGTGCGAGGTGGCGCCGCGCAGCGCCTCGGCCATCGCGGCGTACATCGCCCCGGTCAGGGCGTTCTTCTTCTCCGGCCGGGCGATGCGGATGGTGCGCAGGCCGGCCGCGTCGGTGACGTCGATCTCGCTCATGGTTTCCTCCGGGGGGCGTCGTTCAGGCCATGATCGGCGGAACGGCGCCGGCGATCCAGCGGGCAATCGCGGTGGCGCGCTCATCCTGGTGCGGCTGGGTGGTGATGGCGATGCCGAGCGGCATGCCGTCCACCGCCATGCGCGGCACCGTCACCACCGGGCAGCCGAGGCCCGGAGGACGCCGTGTTCATGATCGGGTTGCCGGTGGTGTGCAGGATGCGGTTGGACGACCCGCCGGTGTCGCCCGGCAGCGGCGCGGGCCCGCAGGCGGGCAGGCCGATGAAGCCATCGACCTCGCCGGCCAGCGCCGCCTGCGCGCGGCGCATGTCCTCGCGCTGCAGCAGCCGCATGCGATACTGCGCCAGCGTCACCGAACAGCCCAGTTCGAACCGCGCCTTCAGGCTGTCCGACAGCGCATCCGGGTTCTTCGCCATCATGTTGGCGACCGACCAGGCGCTCTCATAGGCGCAGACATCGGTGGCGAGGCCCATCGCGCCCATCACGCGCTGTTCCAGCGCCTCCAGCAGCGGATGGTCGGCGCGGCGGATGATGGCGACCCCTGCCGCCCGCAGCGCATCGAGCGCCTTCTCGAAGGCGGCGAGCGCGGCGGGCTCGGCGAGCGGCCAGCCTTCCGTCTCCAGCACCGCGAGGCGGCGCGGCCTGAAGGCGGGCGGCGGTGCCTCTCCGGTGAAATACAGCCCCGGCGCACCGGGGTCGCCGCCGACGCGCTTGGCGATCTCCACCGCGACGGCCCACATGTCCTCGGCGCAGCCGGCATGGATGCCGACGGTCGATTGGCTGAAGCCCTGGCGCTCGCCCGCGGTTCAGCGCGCCCTGCGTCGGCTTCAGCGCCCAGTTGGCGTTGAAGGAGGCCGGGCGGATCACGCTGCCCAGCACCTGCGTGCCGATCGCGACCGGCAGCATCCGCGCGCTGATCACCGCCCCCGAGCCCGAGGACGACCCGCCCGGCGTGCGCCGCAGGTCGAAGGGATGCCGCGTCGGGCCCGGATGCGACATGCCGAGTTCGGTCGTCACCGTCTTGCCGACGATCACCGCGCCGGCCGCGCGCAGCGCCTGGACCAGCGCCGAATCCCGCCCCGGCCGGTTCCCCTTGTAGAAGGCGCTGCCCATCTCGGTCGGCATGTCGCGCGTCTCGAGCAGGTCCTTGATGCCGACGGGCATGCCGTCGATCGGCGAGAGCGGCACGCCGGCCCGGTGCCGCGCGGTGCTGTCATCGGCCGCCTGCCGCGCGCCTTCCTCGTTCAGATGCGCGAAGGCCATCACCTGCGGCTCGATCGCGGCGATGGTCTCCAGGCAGCGTTCGAGATAGGCGCGCGGCGTGTCGTCGCCGGTCAGGAAGCCCGGCACCGCGTCATGGAAGGTCAGCGGCCGAAACGTCTCGGGCGAATAGGATTGCGGGGCGGGCAGGGCCATGCGGGGTCTCCTCGGCTGGCGGCATGCTCGCCCGCGCCCCGCGGGCCGGCAAGGCTGACAACCCCGCCGGCTTCCGCGAAGATGCCGGCAAGCATGAGATGAGGAGGACGCCATGGCGCGACGCGTGATGATGGTGACAGGCGGTTCGCGCGGCATCGGCGCGGCGACCGCGCTGCTCGCGGCCAAGCGCGGCTACGACCTGCTGCTGACCTATCGCAGCGAGATCGCCCGCGCCGAGGCGACCGCCCGCGCCTGCGAGGCCGAGGGCGCGCGCGTCGTGCTGATGCAGGCCGATGCCGGGGCCGAGAGCGACATCCTCGCCACCTTCAACCGTGCCGACGAGGTGTTCGGGCGGATCGACGTGCTGGTGAACAATGCCGGCATCACCGGCCCGAAGCGGCTGCTCGCCGACACGACGCTGGAGGAATGGACCGCGGTGTTCATGCCCAACGTGATCGGTGTCGCGCTGCATTGCCGCGAGGCGGTGCGGCGCATGTCCACCAGGCGCGGCGGGCAGGGCGGCGTCATCATCAATGTCTCCTCCCGCGCCTCGGAGATCGGTGGGGGCGGGGAATGGATCCACTACGCCGCCAGCAAGGGCGCGATCGACACGATGACCATCGGCCTGGCGCGCGAGGTGGCTGGCGAGGGCATCCGCGTCAACGCCGTCAATCCCGGCCTGATCGAGACCGAGATCCATGCCGCCTCGGGCCAGCCGGACCGCCTGGCCAGGCTGACGCCCGGCGTGCCGCTCGGCCGGCCCGGCCAGGCTGAGGAGGTGTCTGAAGCGATTCATTTCCTCGCCTCCCCCGCCGCCTCCTACATTACCGGCGCTTGCCTGCCGGTTGGCGGTGGGCGCTGAACAGACGAGGTCCCGCCGTGACCGATGCCGAATTCCACCAACCCAAGGCGACCACGAAGGAAGGGGCCCGCGTCGAGACGGCGGCGATCTTCCTGCTGCGCCACATCATCGCCTGGTCGGTGAAGGAGCAGAAGGAATATGGCGGCGTCATCTACCTCGACACCGCCTCGGGCCAGATCCGTGCCAACGGTCCGTTCGGCGCCACCAGTTCGGCCAACACCGTCTATGTCGGGCAGGACAAGATCAACCTCGGCCTGCCGCCGACGCACAAGCCACTGGCCTGGTACCACACCCATCCGCTCACCGAGATGAATGGCTGGCACTTCGAATGGGACAAGTTCGAAGGCGGCGACTACGGCATTTCCACATCCCGGCGCATCCCAGGCTATGTCTGCACCATGGACGGCTGGATCTGGCGCTTCGACCCGTCACCTGAGCCGCAGGCGGACCCCGAGACCGGCCATATCGATGATGACGGGCCGGGCAGTTGGGGCAAGATCCTCAACGTGCCGCAGGCGCCTGTCGATACCGGCAAGGCCCGTGAATACCACCAACCCGACGGGCTGCACTGGTAGCGGCGTCAGGCCGGGCCGAGCACCGGCCTGCGCGCCGCGCAGAATTCCTCGACCGCGGCGACGAAGCGGGCGCAATCGGCATCGGTGACCGGCAGCATCAGCGCCACCATGCCGCGCCGCGCCAGGTACATGCCGGCGGCGAGCATGTCGAAGAAGAACAACTCGCGCATCTGCTCCTCCTCGCTGCTCGCCTTGTAGGGGGCGGTGATCGGGCCGGGGCGGAAATGCGGGTTCATCATCGAGCCCATGCCGGTGAAATGCATCGCCACGCCATGCTTCGCGCAGGCGGCGTTGCAGCGCGTCGCGCAGCGCCTCGCCGCGGGCGAACAGCGCCTCGGCGGCGGCCTCGTCGAAAATCTCGCCCATCGCGACGCAGCCGGCCGCCATCGACAGCACGTTGTTGTTGAAGGTGCCGGCATGGGGCATGGCGCCGGGCCGGTGGCCGTCGAACACCGCCATCACCTCGCGCCCGGCCGCCAAAGGCGCCGAAGGACATGCCGCCCGCCATGTACTTGCCGAAGGTCGTCATGTCCGGCGTGATGCCGAGCCGCTGCTGCAGGCCGCCGAAGCCGTGGCGGCTGGTCATCACCTCGTCGAAGATCAGCAGCGCGCCGGTCTCGGTCGTCGCGTCGCGCAGCGCCTGGAGGAATTCGCGCGTCGCCGGGATGCAGCCGCCCGAGCCCTGCATCGGCTCGACGATCACCGCGGCCAGGCTGTCGCCGGCCTCGCGGATCGCCGCCGCCGCGCCGGTCGGCGTCGTTGTAGTCGGCGAAGCGCATCGGGATCGGCAGGTTCACCGGGGAGATCGGCACGCCGACCGGGAAGGTGAAGACGCCGCCATGGTAGCCGCCGCGGAAGACGAGCACCTCGGTCCGCCCGGTGAAGCCGCGCGCCCCGGCCAGCGCCATGATGTTCGCCTCGGTGCCCGAATTGGTGAAGCGCACCTGGTCGACCGAGGGGAACCGCGCGCACAGCAATGCCGCGAGCTGGCCTTCCTTCTCGCCGACCGAGGCGAGGTTCACGCCCGCGGTCCATCGCCGCCTTCACCGCATCGAGGATGCGCGCCTCGGAATGGCCGAACAGCCCGGCGGTGTATTCGCCGCACAGGTCGAGGTAGTCGTGCCCGTCCGCGTCCCACACACGGGCACCCTCGCCACGCACCATGGCGGTCGGGAAGGGGGTGTAGAACAGCACGGTGCGGGTGTTGCCGCCGGGCATCACCGTCCGCGCGCCTTGGCATGGATCGCCGCGCTTGTCGGGCGAGCGCTCGCTGTAGGCCTCGCGCGCCTCGATCAGGGCGGCCTCGAGGTCGCTGTTGCGCGGGTCACGCGGGGCGTCGAGCGGGCTCATGGCAATCTCCGGCGGCGATGCGGCAAGGCTCGCGCCGTGGAGGCGGCAGGTCAACCGCGTTGCGCGCGGCGACGCGTGGCGCCGCCCGTCGCGTCCGGCGGGACCGGACGGCCCACCGCGGCAAAAAGGGGGCTTCGCCCACCAGGCGGGCGGGGCTACCGTCGCGCCATGGTCACCGTCTATGGCATGGCGCCGTCCGGCAATTGCTGGAAGGTCGCGCAGATCCTGCGCCTCACCGGGCAGGACCCTTCCGCTGGGTCGAGATCGACACCAATGGCGGGCAGACGCGCAGCCCGGAATTCCTGCGCCCGCAACCCCTTCGGCAAGGTGCCGGTGCTCGAACTGGACGACGGCACGGTGCTGGTGGAATCCAACGCCATCCTGCTGCATGTCGCCGAAGGCACGCCCTGGCTGCCGCCGCCGGGCCTGCCGCGCACCCGCGTCATGGAATGGCTGTTCTTCGAGCAATACAGCCACGAGCCCTACATCGCCGTCGCGCGCAACATCCGCGCCTATCTCGGCACCGCGGCGGAGAATGCCGAACGGCTCGCGCGCTGCGACGAAGGCGGCGCCAAGGCGCTCGACGCGATGGAACACCGCCTCGCCGCGCATGACTGGCTGACCGATGCCGGCCCGACCGTCGCCGACCTCGCGCTGTTCGCCTACACCCATGTCGCCGATGAAGGCGGCTTCGACCTCACCCGCTGGCCCGGCGTCGCCGCCTGGGTCGCGCGCGTCGCGGCGCTGCCGGGCATCGTCACCCTGCCGCGCAAGGCCGCCGCATGACGCTGCGCGGCAGCGACGCCATCGTCATCGGCGGCGGGCTGGTCGGTGCTGCCATCGCCCATGGCCTGCGCGGGCAGGGGCTCGACACCGTGCTGCTCGATGAAGGCGACATCGCCTTCCGCGCCAGCCGCGGCAATTTCGGCCTGGTCTGGGTGCAGTCCAAGGGCCTCGGCGCGCCGTGGTACCAGCGCTGGACGCGCAATTCCGCCGCCGAATGGCCGTCGCTTGCCGCCGACCTTGCCGCGCGCACCGGCCTCGACCTGGCCTTGCAGCAGCCCGGCGGCATCGGCCTGTGCCTGAGCGAGGCCGAATTCGACGACCGCGCCCGCCGCATGGAACAGATGCGCGAGGAGGCCGGCAATTTCGGCTTCGACTACCGCATGATCCGCGCGGCCGAACTGCGCGACATGCTGCCCGGCCTCGGGCCGTCCGTCGTCGGCGGCGCCTTCACGCCCTATGACGGCCATGTCAGCCCGCTGGCGCTGCTGCAATCGCTGCACCGGGTCTTCACCGAGGCCGGCGGCGCCTATCTGCCGAATGCGCGCGTCACCGGCGCCACCGCCGCGCCGCATGATTTCCGCGTCGAGACCGCGGCCGGCACCTTCGCCGCGCCGCGCATCGTGCTCGCCGCCGGCCTCGGCAATGCCGAACTCGCGCCGATGTTCGGCCTGCACGCGCCGGTCCGCCCGCAGAAGGGCCAGGTGCTGGTGACCGAACGCGCGCGCACCATCCTGCCGATGCCCACCACCTCCATCCGCCAGACCGGCGAGGGCAGCATCATGCTCGGCGAGAGCCAGGAGGAGATGGGCTTCGACCTCAGCCAGTCGCCGCCGGTGATGGCGACGATCGCGCAGCGCGCCGTGCTGTCCTTCCCCTGGATCGCCGAGCTCGACATCGTGCGCGCCTGGTCGGCGCTGCGTGTCATGGCGCCTGACGGGCTGCCCATCTACGACCAGTCCGAGCGCTTCCCCGGCGCCTTCACCGCCAATTGCCATTCCGGCGTGACGCTCGCCGGCGCCCATGCGCGGATGCTCGCGCCGATGATCGCGGCCGGCGGCCTCGACCCCGTCCTCGCCCCTTTCTCAGCAAAGCGCTTCGATGTTCAGAACGCGGCCTGACGCCCGCCCCGCCACCGTCGAGGTGCTGGTCGAAGGCACCCCCGTGCTGGTGCCCGAAGGCGCTTCCGCCGCCGCCGCCATGCTGCTCGCCGGCCATGTCGCGTTCCGCGAGACGGCGGTCACCGGCAGCCCGCGCGGCCCGCTCTGCCTGATGGGCGTCTGCTTCGACTGCCTGGCCGAGATCGACGGCGTGGCGAACCGCCAGGCCTGCATGGTCACGGTGGCGCCTGGGCATGCGCATCGCCCGCCAGCACGGCGCGCGGGCGGCGCGGCCATGACGCGGCGCGGGTCAGGCCGCCGGGCGGAAGCGGCGGCTGGCGAGGATCGCCACCAGGATGAAGGCCAGCAGCAGCAGCCCCTGCGCGGCGGCGAAGGGCGGCTCGCCCTGCGTCGGCGCCAGCGCATTCGCGGCGGGCACCTTCTGGAAGCTCTGCACCACCGCGATGAAGGCATCGAGGTAGGTCGCCAGCACCACGCCCAGCACATAGGCCAGCCGCCATTTGCCGGCGTAGCCGAAGACGTAGCGGCCCAGCATCGCGATGCCGAGCGCCAGCAGCGACACCACGCCGAACAGATGCGACGGCAGCACGCGATCCGCCGGGAACAGGAAGCCGGTGGCATTCGCGACGACCGCCGTGGCCAGGAACAGCGCCGTCATGCCCGGCATGGCGCGGTCATTCATCAGGCCTGCCAGCACCACCAGCCCGGCGACGAGGGCGATCAGGCTGACATCCGTATGGAAGCCGACCAGCGTTGTGGGTCGAAGGTCATGGCATGGTCCGTTCCGGAACAGTTACGATAACCTGCATGGCCGCGCGGCCGGGTGCAATGCGGCAGATCGGCCGGGGCGCATGACGGTGGACCTCGCCATCATCGGCGCCGGCCCGGCCGGCATGGCGGCGGCCATCGAGGCCCGCGCCTGTGGCCTGTCCGTGCTGGTGGCCGATGAGAACGCCGCGCCCGGCGGCCAGGTGTTCCGCGCCGCCGAGGCCGCCGCGCGCGACCCCGCCGTCGGCCCCGAGATCGCCCCCGGCCTGCCGCTGATCGAGGCCTTCCGCGCCAGCGGCGCCGCCTACCGCCCGGCCACGACGCTGTGGCATCTCGACCCGGAGGCAGGGCGTGCTCAGCCTGTCCGCCGCCGGCGCAGGCCGAGACCGTCACCGCGCGGCGCATCATCCTCGCCACCGGCGCGCAGGAACGGCCGGTGCCGATCCCCGGCTGGACGCTGCCCGGCGTGATGGGCGCGGGGGCGGCGCAGATCCTGCTCAAGACCGCCGGGGTGGTGCCGTCGGGCCAGGTCGTGCTGGCCGGGCAGGGGCCGCTGGTCTGGCTGCTGGCGGTGCAACTCGCCCGCGCCGGCGCGGTGCCGCTGGTGCTGGAGACGCGGCGCGGCGGCATCGCGCGCTGCCCTGCTGAAGGCGGGCGCCGGGCTCTGGGCCGGGCGGCGGATGCTGGCCAAGGGCCTCGGCGCTGATCGCCGAGGCGCGTCGCGCCGGGGTGCGCGTCGATCTCCGGCGTGCGCGGCCTGCGCGCCGAGGGCACCGACCGCGTCGAACGCGTCGCCTGGGAGGGCGGCTCCGCCCCCTGCGACACGCTGCTGCTGCATGAGGGCGTGATCCCGGCGACGCAGGTCTCCCGCGCCATCGGCCTCGACCATGCCTGGGATGCCGCGCAGGGCTGCTGGCGCCCGGTGGTCGATGCCTTCGGCGCGGCATCGGCTCGAGCGCGTCGCGGTGGCCGGCGATGGCGCGGGCATCGGCGGCTGGGAGGCGGCGGTCGCGGCGGGGCGGCTGGCCGGGCTCGATGCCGCGCGCCGCCTCGGTGCGCTGGGCGAGGATGCCTTCGCCGCCCGCGCCGCCGGCCCGCTCGCGGCGCGCGCCGGCCGCGCTGGCGCTGCGCCCCTTCCTCGACGCGCTCTACGCGCCGCGCGCCCGAGGTGCTGCGCCCCGCCGACGCGACCATCGCCTGCCGCTGCGAGGAAGTGACCGCCGGGGCGATCCGCGCCGCCGCCCGGCTCGGCGCGACCGGGCCGAACCAGCTCAAGGCCTATCTGCGCTGCGGCATGGGGCCCTGCCAGGGGCGGCTCTGCGCGCCGACGGTCGCCGCCCTGATCGCCGAGATGCGCGGCCTGCGCGCCCGAGGCCGTCCCGCCGCTGCGCCCGCGCGCGCCCTACAAGCCGATCAGCGTCGGGATGCTGGCGGCGACTGCGGAAGCAATGCAACAGCAACCGGAATAAAGCGTCGCAACCGCATCAATTTGTTGGCTTTCGCGGCGCTTGGGGCTACCCCTTTTCCATGCGCGCTCTCCTTGTCCTGCCGCTTCTCGCGGCTGCCGCCTTCGCCCTGCCCGCCACCCCGGCCCTGGCCTCCGGCGCCGATCCCGCGGCGCTGTCCGCGGCGAATGCCTCCGAGGCCGCCATCGGCCGGCTGGCGGAGCGGCTGTCCCGCCTGCCGGAGGACGGCCTCGACCCGCGCCACTACGGCGTGCCGGCGGCCGAACTCGCCGCCACGGACCCGGCGCGCTTCCGCGCCGAGACCATGCGCGCGGCGCAGCTGGCGATGTCGGACCTGCTGCTCGGCCGGGTCAATGGCCTGCGCGGCCGGGTGGATCTGCGGCGCGACCCGGCTTCGGTGCCGGTTGCGGCCTGGATGGCGGAACTGGGCGCGGCCTCCGAGCCCGCCCAGGTGATCGACCGCGCCGCCGACCTGCCGCCCGATGCGCGGGCGATCAAGGCCGAGCTGGCGCAGTACCGCGCGATTGCCGCCGCCGGCGGCTGGCCGCGCATCACCGGCGACGTGCAGCGCACCCTCGAGCCCGGCGCCACCGACGCGGCGCGCGTGCCGCAACTGCGCGCCCGCCTGGCGGCCACCGACCCGGCCCTGGCCGGCACCAACCTGGCCAACCCGGTCTATGACCAGCCCCTGCAGGAGGCGGTGCGCCGCTTCCAGGACAGCGAGGGGCTGGAGGCCGATGCGCGCGTCGGTGCCATCACCTGGGCCGCGCTGAACCAGTCGGCCGATTCCAAGGTCGACGCAACTGCGCGTGGCGCTCGACATGCGCCGCGCCCAGCCGGCGCCGTCGGCCGAGCGCCGCATCGAGGTCAACATCCCGCATTTCCGCCTGCAACTGGTGGAAGGCAACCGCGTCGTGCAGGACATGGCGGTCATCGTCGGCCGGCGCGACCGCCAGACGCCGATGCTGAACGTCCGCATGACGGCGGTGCAGTTCAACCCGCCCTGGGGCGCGCCGGACCGCAACGCCCGCGAGGACCTGCTGCCGCGCTTCCGCCGCGACCCCGCCGGCATGCAGGCGCGCGGCTACCGCCTGTTCGAGCGGGTGGACGGGGAGGTGGTGCCCGTCGATGCCACGACGATCGATTTCTCGCAACTACAATCGCAACTACTTCCCCTATTTCGTCCGCCAGGATGCCGGCGAGCGGAATGCGCTGGGGCAGATCAAGTTCGTGATGCCCAACAACGACGCCATCTTCATGCATGACACGCCGGACCGGCATCTGTTCAGCCGCGGCCAGCGGGCCTTCTCCTCGGGCTGCATCCGCCTCGAACGGCCCATGGAGTTGCTTTCCGCGGCACTCTCGGGCACAGCGGGGTGGGACCGGGCGCGGGCAGACCGCGTGCTGGCCAGCCGTGCAACCACCAGTGCCGGGCTCGCGCGCTCGATCCCGGTGCGGCTGCACTACACCACCGTCATCGTGGATGGAGGCAGAGTGATCATGCGCCCTGATATCTATGGCCTCGACGCCGACTACGCCCGCGCGCTCGACCGCGCGACCAGCCAGCGTGTTGCTTCCGCGGAAGGGGGGGCGACACGCGGGGCAGGGACACGCTGACCATGGCGCGGCTGTTCCACCGTTTCGACTGCCCCTGTTGTGACCCGGTCGTCGCCGGGCGACGCGAGGTGATCCGCGCCGGCTTCGGCGGCCTGGTCGCGCTCGCGGCCATGCCGGTGGCGGCGCGGGCGCAATCCGCCGGCGCCGGCGGGGCGCGCTCCATCCGCATCCGCCGCATGCAGACCGGCGAATCCTTCGAGGGCGTCTATTGGCGCGACGGCCGCTATGAGCGCGACGCGCTGCGCCGGCTCGACGTGCTGCTGCGCGACCCGTCGATGGATGAGACGACACCGATGGACCCGCGCCTGTTCGACGTGCTGTTCACCGTCGCGCGGGAACTCGATTCTGATGAGTTCTACGAGGTCATCAGCGGCTACCGGGCGCCCGAGACCAATGCGGCGCGCGCGCGCCAGTCGCGCCGCGTCTCCCGCGTATCGCTGCACATGTCCGGCATGGCGGCGGATGTGCGGCTGCCGGGGCGGCAATCCATGGGCATCGCGCGCAAGGCGGCCGACATGCAGATCGGCGGCGTCGGGCTGTATCGGCGCGACGGCTTCGTGCATCTCGATTGCGGACCGGCGCGGCGCTGGTGAACGGGGCGCCGGCCGCGAAGTGTCATGCGGCTGACGCCATTCCGTCATCGGCGGGCACGGCATGGCGGCGGATAACCCGCCGCCAGCACCGCCACGGACCGCACCCCGCATGATCACCGACCCTGCCTTCGCCAGCCCCGGCCGCTTCTGGAAGGGCAACATCCACACCCATTCCACCGTCTCGGACGGCAGGCGGTCGCCCGAGGCGGTCTGCGCGACCTATCGGGAGGCAGGCTACGACTTCCTCGCGCTGACCGACCATTTCATGGCGAAATACGGCTTCCCGATCGTCGATACGCGGGAATTCCGCACCGCCGGCTTCACCACCATCCTGGGTGCGGAACTGCATGCGCCGGCAACGGCGCTGGGCGAGATCTGGCACATCCTCGCCGTCGGCCTGCCGGCCGAATTCGCGCCGCTGATGGAAGGCGAGGATGGCCCGGCGCTGGCAGCCCGCGCGCTGGCCGCCGGTGCCTTCGTCGCCATCCCGCACCCGGCCTGGTATGGGCTGACGGTCGAGGATGCCGCCGCCATCCCCGGCGCCCACGCGGTCGAGGTCTACAACCACACCTCCCAATTGCGCACCGAGCGCGGCGACGGCGTCCACTACGCCGACCAGTTGCTGGCGGGCGGGCGGCGCATCGGCCTGATCGCGGTGGATGACGCGCATTTCGCCTGCATGGACGCCTTCGGCGGCTGGCTGATGGTCAAGGCCGCGGCGAATGAGCCCGATGCGCTGCTCGCCGCGCTGAAGGCCGGCGCCTACTACGCGACGCAGGGGCCGGTGATCCACGACATCGCCTGGGGCGAGGACAGCGTGGAGGTCACCTGTTCCCCCGCCGCTTCCGTCATGCTGCTGGGCCGCGGCTCGCGCGCCGTGCAGCATGTCGAGGCCGGCACCACGCGGGTCAGCCTGCCCTTCGGCGCGCACCGGGCGGGCGGCTATGCCCGCATCGTCGTGGCCGATGAGCAGGGCCGCCGCGCCTGGGCCAACCCCGTCCATTTCGACCGCTGAGGGAACCGCGCCATGGCCCAGGACGTCCTCGCCGCCATCAGCGACATGCTCGAACACCGCGCCGATGGCCTGTACGGCCTGCATGACGTGACGCAGCGTGAACACGCGCTGCAATCCGCCTGGCTCGCCGAGCGCGACGGCCACCCGCCGGCGCTGATCGCCGCCGCGCTGATGCACGACATCGGCCACCTGGTGCACGACCTCGGCGACAACCCCGCCGAGGACGGCATCGACGACCGCCATGAGGACCTCGGCCATGCCTGGCTGTCGAAGCATTTCGGCCCCGAGGTCAGCGAGCCGGTGCGCCTGCACGTCGCCGCCAAGCGCTACCTTTGCGCGACGGAGGCGGATTACTTCGACAAGCTCTCCCCCGACAGCGTGCTGAGCCTGTCGCTGCAGGGCGGGCCGATGTCAGCCGATGAAGTCGAAGCCTTCGAGGCGCTGCCGCATCACGCCGAGGCGGTGCAACTGCGCCGCTATGACGAGGAGGCGAAGGTGAAGGACCTGGCGACGCCGCCGGTGGCGCATTTCATGGCGTATGTGGGGGCGTGCCTGCGCCGATGAGGCAGGGCCCGGCGGGGCGCTGCCGCCCCTCCGGCCGTGCTGCGGTCACCGCCGCCAGGCCTGCGTCAGGCGCCCCGCCACCGCGCCGAGCGCGAGTTGCGTGACCTTCGCCCCCGTCGTGATCGCGAGGATGACCACCGCCATCGCCGCCGCCGCGCTGGCCTGCCCGGCCTCGTCCATATGCACCACGGCGATCGCCGCCGGCTTGGTGTCCGGCCCGTACAGGAAGATCACCGCGCTGACCGTCGTCATCGCGCTGACGAACAGATAGACCGCGATCTCCAGGATCGCCGGCAGGCAGATCGGCACGATCACCCGCCCGAAGGTCACCCACACCGGCACGCGCATCGAGGCGCTGACCGCTTCGAATTCCGGGTCGAGCTGGCGGATCGCGGTGACCGCCGTCAGGTGCCCCACCGTGTAGAAATGCACCAGCGAGTTCAGCACCAGGATCGCCAGGGTGCCGTACAGGAACCCGAGCGGATTGGCCGGGTGGTTGAAGAACACGATGTAGGCGAGGCCGAGCACCAGCCCGGGCACCGCCAGCGGCACCGAGGTCGCGAAGCGCGCGACTGAAGGCAACAACCCGCCCTGCGGCCCGCGCTCCAGCACATAGGCGACGATGAAGACGATGACGGTGCCGATCACCGCCACCAGCGACGCCATGCGCACCGAGAGCCACACCGTGTCCCAGCCCGAGGCGTCGAAGCGCGTGAAATCGTAGTTGTCGAGCGTGAGCGTCAGATTGTAGGGCCAGAAGCGGATCAGCGACCCCCAGGCGGCGACGGCCACGATGCCGACCAGCACGGCGGCGATGACGATGCACAGCACCAGCAGCGGCATGTCGCGTTGCCGGCGCGCGGCGGGCCGCAGCGGCACCGCGCGGCCCGACAGCGTCGCCGCCCGCTGCCGCGTCGCCCAGCGGTCGAGCAGGTAGGCCATCACCGCCGGCGCCAGCAGCACGATGCCGACCACCGCACCCATGTTGAAGTTCTGCAGGCCGACGACCTGCTTGTAGACATCGGTGGCGAGCACCGGGAACTGCCCGCCGATCACCTTCGGGATGCCGAAATCCGTCATCACCAGCGTGAACACCACGACGAAGGCCGAGACCAGCCCGTAGCGCGCGCCCGGCAGGGTGACGGTGCGGAAGATGCGCGCGCGGGACGCCTTCAGCGCGGCGGCCGCCTCATACAGCCGCGCATCGGCGGTCGACAGCGCGACGGCGAGGATCAGCGCGGCGGAGGGAAAGCAGTAGAACACCTGCGCGATGACGATGCCGATCGGCCCATAGATGCTGTGCCCCATCAGCATCCCGCGCAGCATGCCCTGGTTGCCGAACAGATAGATGAGCGCGAGTGCCGGCAGCAGCGACGGTGCGAGCAGCGGCAGCATCATCACCGCGCGGAAGACAGGCTTGGCCGGAATGCAGGACCGCGTCAGCGCATAGGCATAGCCGAAGGCGAGCGGCACCACGATCACGGCGGCCAGCGCCGCCGTCCACAGGCTGTTCCACGCCGAGGCCAGCAGCGCCGGCGTGGAGGCATAGTCGCGGAAATTCGCCAGCCCCGCGAAACCGCCCTGCGGCGTCTCGAAGGCCCGCACCAGCAGGGTGCCCAGCGGCAGCACCAGGAAGATCGCGAGGAAGCCGACCGCGAGCCACAGCCCCGCCCGCATCACCACCTGGTCGGCCGACAGGCGCGGCCGCGCCGCCATCGCGGGCAGGGCGGCCTCAGACATCCTCGATGAACACCATCAGGTGCTCGGGCGGCAGCGTGACGGCAAGTTCGCCGCCGGGCAGCGCCTGCAGCGCCGCGAAGTCGGCCGGCGAGAGCGATGCGAGCAGCCGCAGCGGCCCTGCCTCCAGCGACAGCCGCGCCACCGGCCCGAGATATTCCAACCCGGTCACCACCGCGGGCAGCGCGCCGGCCGGCGCGGCCGCGGCGCCGACAGGCGGACATGTTCGGGCCGGATGAAGCAGGTGACGCGGGTGCCGTACAGCAGCGTCCGCGCCGCCTCGGCGAACAGGGGCACGCCGCTGGCGACGACGAGGCCCGGCGGCGTGTCGACCACCGCCTCGATCCGGCTGGAATGGCCGACGAAGCCGGCGACGAAGGGGCTGGCGGGGTTGTCGTAGATCTCGGCGGGCGTGCCGACCTGCTCGATCCGCCCGCGGCTCATGACCACGATGCGGTCGGACACGCCCAGCGCTTCCTCCTGGTCGTGCGTCACCATGATGGTGGTGACGCCGAGCCGCTGCTGCAGCGAGCGGATTTCCTGCCGCAGATGCTGGCGCACGATGGCATCGAGCGCCGAGAGCGGCTCATCGAGCAGCAGCAGCCCCGGTTCGTTCGCCAGCGCGCGCGCGAGCGCGACGCGCTGCTGCTGCCCGCCCGAGAGTTGCGCCGGGTATTTCGGCGCCTGGTCGGCCAGGCCGACGATCGACAGAAGCTCCGCCACACGCTCGCGCGCGCCGCGCCCTGGGCCAGGCGCGCGCCACGCAGGCCATAGGCGATGTTGTCCGTCACCGTCAGGTTCGGAAACAGCGCGTAGGACTGGAACACGATGCCGAAGTCGCGCTCCGGCCGGCGGCAGGTGCGGTGATGTCCCGCCCGCCTTGCAGGATGCGCCCGGTGGTCGGCGGATCGAGCCCGGCGATGCCGCGCAGCAGCGTCGTCTTGCCGCAGCCGGACGGGCCGAGGAAGGTGACGAACTCCCCCGCCCGCACCGCCAGGTTCACCCGGTGCAGCGCGACGAAACCGCCGAACTGCTTGCCGACTTCCTGGACCTCGAGATAGGGCGCGGCGAGGATGGCGCGGGTCTGCGCGCCATCCATCTCGGCGATGCCAGGCACCGGCGCGTTCATCGGGCGCGCGTCAGTTCCGCGGCGCCGACTTGCCGTCGAAGCGGGCCGACCAGTCGCGCAGCAGGCGGTCGCGCTGCAGGGCGATGGCGCGGAAATCCGCATCCACCAGGCGCTGCGCGAACTCGGCCGGATAGCCCTGCACCGAGGCATCGACGCCAGGCAGGGCGAGCAGCGCGTAGAACCGCCCATAGACCGTCATGGCGGCGCGCGAGACCGCGAAATCCGCCAGCCGCTTGCGCCGCATCGAGGTTGCGCGTGCCGCGCATGATGGCGGTCGCCTCCAGGTCGAAGCCGACGCCGTCGGTGGGGACGATGATCTCGATCGGCGCGCCCTGGTTGCGCAGCGTCACCGCCCGCATGTCGAGCGAGATGCCGACGCCGAATTCGCCCGCGCGCGGCGTTGTTGCACGGCGCCGAGCCGGAATGGGTGTATTGCTGGATATTCTCATGCAGCCGGGTCATGAAGTCCCACGCGCCGGCCTCGCCGCGCCGGCCGATCCAGCCCGCCATGGTCAGGAAGCCGGTGCCCGATGAATTCGGGTTCGGCATCACGATCTGCCCGCGAAAGGCCGGGTTCAGCAGGTCGTCCCAGGTGGACGGGCGCGGCAGGTTGCGCTGCTGCGCCACCACCGTGTTGAAGCAGATGGCGGAGACGAAGGCGTCCATCCCCGTCCAGGTCATCGGGCGAGCGGTCGGACCGCATGGACGGCGCGCAGCGCATCGGCGCCGACGGGCGTGTAGGGTTCGAGCATGTCGAGCCCTTCCATCTGCAGCAGCGAGAAGACCGACAGCCCCCACACCACATCGGCGCGCGGATTGGCGCGCTCGGCGATCAGCCGGGCGGTGATCACGCCGGTCGAGTCGCGCACCCAGGCGATCTCGACATCGCGCAGCGCCGCCTCGGCGGCCTGCTTGAAGGGCTGGAGCTGCTCGTTCTCCAGCGCCGTATAGACGGTCAGGCGGGTGCGCTGCTGCGCCTGGGCGGCGGCGGGCAGCACGCCGGCGAGGGCGAGGGCGATAAGGGCAAGGCGGCGCATGCGGCAGCTCCCGTCGTTCAGCGGTTGCCGTGCCTAGCGTGCTCCCCAAGTCGGTAGTGTGACACTGGAATTGCGCTTTCGTGTCAACTTCATTCCACGAGACCGGGCGTCTCGCCCGATGCCAGCCGCGCCTCGACATGGGCGATGACGGCGGGCAGTTCGGCGATGGAATCAACCACCAGGTGGGCGCCGGCGCGCATCAGCGTCTCGGTCGCTTCCCGGCGCAGGGCCTCGCGCGCGGCCGGCTCCAGCGCCGCCAGTTCCTCCGCCGACAGCCCGGCCATGTTGCCCGACAGCGACAGGCCGACGGCCCAGCACCCGGCGGCGCGCGCCTCACCGATGCCCGGCGGCGTGTCGTCCAGCTTCACCACCGCGCTCGCCGGCCAGATGCCCATGGCCGACATCGCATGCCACATCTGCAAGGGTGCCGGCCGGCCTGCGGCGAGGTCCCCGGCGCAGACCATCACCTCCGGCACGAACCCCTGGGCGGCGGCCAGCGGCGCCAGGCGTTCCATGATCGGCCGCGTGTAGCCGGTGGTGGAGCCGATCCGGATGCCACGCGCGGCGCACCAGTCGAGCGACGCCCTGGCGCCGGGGATCAGCGCGCTGTGCGCTTCCACCGCGGCGACGTTGAGCGGCTCGAAGACGTCGAAGATGGCGTCGATCGCGGCCTCGTCGAAATCCCGCCCATGCTTCGCCCGCCAGGCGGCGGCGACGGAAGGTGCGGTGCCGACCAGGCGGATGTGGTCGCGCTTGGCCATGCCCATCGGCCCGCGCGCATCGGCGATGGAGATGGCGACGCCGAAATGGGCGAAGGCCTCGACGAAGGCGCCCATCGGCGCCCGGCTGCCGTGGTCGAGCACGGTGCCCGCCCAATCGACGATGACGGCTTTGACGGTAGGGGTCATGGGTTCGCCTCGAAATCGGCCAGCACATCCTCGGCGAGGCCGAAGGCGGTGGAGGCACCGGTGCCGGAGGTGACGGAAACCAGCCGCACGCCCGGCGCCGGTGCGGTGAAGAAGGCATCCTCGGGGCCCGAGGGATACAGGCCGGTCCAGCGCTCGATGACGCGCGGCGCCGGCAGGTCGAGCACGCGCTGCGCCTCGCGGATGATCAGCGCATCGACATGGTCGGGCTGGAAGGGGTCGGGCGTCGGGCCATAATGGTGGCTGTCGCCCACCACCAGCGAGCCATCCGCGCCCTGCACGACGATGAGGTGGACGCCGTGTTCCAGCTCCTCCGCCTGCTCGGCGGCGAGGCGCGCGCGCAAGGCCGGCAGGGACGGGCAATCGGCATAGCCGCGATAGCGATGCAGGCCGAGGTCGCTCATCACCGGCGCGCTCATCCGCCAGCCGGGATCGGCCAGGCGCAGCATGTGCAGCTTGCACAGCGTCACCTGCCGCTGCGCGAAGGCCTCGGGGAACAGGGTTGCGAGGTCCGCCCCGGGGCAGACCACGATGCGCGGGGCGCGGAAGGTGCCGCGCGTGGTCTCCACCACGCCCGCGCCGACCGCGCGCACCGCCACCTGGCGGAGGAAGCGCACGCCGAGCGACGCCTCCATCCAGGCCGCGAGCCGCGGGATGGCGTCGCGGCTCTCGACGCGCAGTTCATGCGGGCTGTGCAGTGCCGCCAGCAGGTCAGCCCCGCGCAGCGGCGCGGGGATATCGGCGCCGCGCAGCACACGTGCAGCCCTCGCCCATCGGCCCGGCGGCGAATTCCTCGACCACCGCGACGGCCTCGGGCCGGCGCACCGCCATCAGCAGGCCGCGCTGCAGCACCGGGATGCCGGCCAGCGGCGCGACCTCCGCCCAGACATCGCGTGCGCGGCGCGCCCGGCGCCAGGTGTCCGGCGCGCCCTGGCCGGTGACGGTGACGAAGCCGAAATTGCGGATGCTGGCGCCATTGGCCTGGGCGTCGCGGTCGATCACCATGACGCGTTGCCCGGCCCGTGCCGCGTGCAGCGCATGCGCCAGGCCGACAATGCCGGCGCCGACAACGACAAGGTCCGAATCGTCCATGCAGGCTGCCTAGCACACCGCGTGCCTGCCAGCCCGCATGGTTGCGTGACAGGGACCAGGGCCGCCGGTCCGATGGCTCGCATTGGACCGGGAGCACCCGGAGCGATCCCAGCCAACCTCGCCCCCCCGGACCGATACCCGGCATCGGGCCGCGAGCGCCCAGCGCGACCGCGCCCAACCCGCCCGCCGTCGCCGGCACGCCAGTGCATGGCGCGCCAGCCAGGCACGCGGATGCGTGCGCTGGCGCCTGAGGCTCAAAAACAGCGGCCTGCGCGCGCGCCCAAGAAGCGCAGGCGGGCCCGGAGCCCCCTACCGCGCCCCGAGCACCCCCGCGCAGGCCGCCGGCATGGCCGGCCGCGGCCCGGGCCGGCGCGGCGGCGGCTGGCGTGCCTCCGGCGTGAACCACCAGGCGAGCGTGGCATCGCAGCCATCGCCCGGCGGCGGCGGCGCGATGCCGCGACATTCGGGCTGATCGGCCGGGCAGGGCAGGCGGATATGCATGTGCGAATCATGCCCCCGCCAGGGCCGCACGCGCCGCAGCCAGGCCTCGCCGCCATGACGCCGACACAGTTCCTGCTTGATCGCCGGATTGACCAGCAGCCGGTCGAGCCCCGGCATCTGCGCCGCCAGCCGGATCAGCGCGACATGGCGATCGGTGAAGCGCGCGGGGTCCACGCCCGACCCGTCCGGCAACACCAGCGACACCTCGGGGATGCGTTCGCGCTGCGCCGCCGGCACCAGCGGCTTGGGGTTCAGGTCCAGCCAGATGTCGGCGTCGATGCCCGCCTGGTGGCTGGCGTGGCCATAGGTCATCGGCCCGCCGCGCGGCTGCGACAGGTCGCCGATCCACAGGTCGGGCAAGCCCTGCGCCCGCGCCCGGCCGGCGAAGGCCTGCACCCAGGCGACCATCGCCGGATGGCCCCAATGGCGGTTGCGCGACACGCGCACCGACTGCCAGCCCGGCCCCTGGTCCGGCAATTCCACCGCGCCCGGCGATGCAGCCGAGCCCGGTGCTGCCGATGATGCGCACCGGCCCCGGCGCCGGCGCCGCCACCGCGCCCCAGCTCTCCGCCCGCGAGATGTCCTGCGCCGCCGCGACGGCGGGTGCCAGCAGCGCCACCAGGACGCCGAGAAGTGCCTTGCCCATGCCCGATTGCTAGAGCAGATCGTCGCCCGGGCGGAAACGCCCGCTTCGTGACCGCGCCTGCCGGAGGATTGCCTTGCCCCGTTACCTCGTGACCGGCGGTGCCGGATTCGTCGGCAGCCATGCCGTGCTCGCCCTGCTGGACCGCGGGGATGAGGTGGTGGTGCTCGACAACCTGACCCAGGGCCACCGCGCCGCCGTGCCGGCCGGCGTCACGCTCGTGGAAGCCGACCTCGCCGACGCGCCGCGCGTGGCCGAGGTCTTCGCCGCCTGGCGCTTCGATGCCGTGCTGCATTTCGCCGCGCTGTCGATCGTCGGTGCGAGCATGCGCGAACCGCTGCACTACATCGCCGAGAACGTCGCCCATTCGCTGCGCCTGGCCGATGCCGCCATCAAGGCCGGCTGCCTGCGCTTCGTGCTGTCATCGACCGCCGCGCTGTTCGGCGACCCCGACCGCGTGCCGATCGACGAGGAATGCCGCATCGCGCCGTCGAACCCCTATGGCGACAGCAAGCGCATGGTCGAGGAAGGCCTCGCCTGGGCGGGCCGCATCCATGGGCTGCGCTTCGCCGCGCTGCGCTATTTCAACGCCGCCGGTGCCGACCCGCAGGGCCGCGCCGGGGAGGACCACGACCCCGAGACGCATCTGGTCCCGCTGGCGATCGACGCCGCCCTCGGCCGCCGCCCGGCGCTCACCGTCTTCGGTGAGGACTACCCGACCCCCGACGGCACCTGCATCCGCGACTATGTCCATGTCACCGACCTCGCCCAGGCGCATCTCGCGGCGCTGGCGCGGCTCGAGACGCATGGCTCCTGCCGCTACAACATCGGCAGCGGCAACGGTGCCTCGGTGAAGGAGGTGATCGCGGCGGTCGAACGCGTCGGCGGCCGCCCGGTGCCGCACAGCATCGGCCCGCGCCGCGCCGGGCGACCCGGCGGTGCTGGTCGCCGCCTGCGACCGGCTGCGGGCGGAAACCGGCTGGGCGCCGCGGCATGGTTCGCTGGACGACATCGTGCGCACCGCCTGGGCCTGGCGGGAGGCGCACCCGCAGGGCTACGCGGACAGGGCGTAGGCCCGCCGGGGCGCGGCCCCGCCCGGCGTCAACCGTCGAAGCGGAACGCCCCCGTCGGCGGCGCCGCTTCGGCCGTGGTGGCCGTCGCCGGTGCCTGCTGCTGCTGCGCCACCTGCGCGCGCACCCGTTCCTCGATCTGCTTCAGCAGGTTGCCCATGCCGTTCACCAGCGACGGCAACTGCGTCACCGGCACGCACAGCATCCCGCAGGGCTGCGCCTTGCCGTCAGAGCCGGTCACGGCCAGCGTGATGCGGGCGACGCCATGCGCCACCTGCGCCTCGATGACGCCATCGGCGAAAAGGGTGGGGCGGTTGTCGGCCATGGTCGTGGAATGTCCTTTATTGCTCGCGGAAGGCGCGGGTGAAGCTGTCGCGGATCGGCTGCGTGATATAGCGCAGGAAGGATCTTTCGCCGATCTGGATCATCGCTTCAACCGGCATGCCGGGCACCAGCTGCACGCCCTTCCATGCGGGCCAGCTGGTCCGGGTCGATCAGGATATGCGCGCGGTAGATAGGTCGCGCGCGTCCGGTCATCCATCGTCACGTCCTGCGCGACGAAGGTGACATGACCGTGAAGATACGGCACCAGCCGCTGCTTGAAGGCCGGCAGCCGGATCTCGGCCTGCAGCCCGACATGCACCACGTCGATGTCGAAGGGCTGCACGTTCACCTCGGCGACCAGCCGGTCCTGCACCGGCACCAGGTCCATCACCGGGTCGCCCGGGCGCACCACCGCGCCCACGGTGAACAGCCGCAGGTTCAGGATGGTGCCGTCCTCCGGGGCGACGATGTCGCGCCGCACCGCGACGTCCTGCGCGGCGCGCAGGCGTTCCTCGACCTCGGCCAGGCGGACGCGGATCTCGCGCCGCTCGGCCGCGACCTCCTGGCGGCGCTGGTCGACGATGCTCGCGATGGTGCCCCGCGCCTCGGCGATTGCCTCCCGCGCGCGGTCGAGCTGGCCCTGCAGGTCCTCCCCCTGGCCTTGCAGCGCGGCGGCGGAGCGTTGCAGCGCCAGCAGCGTCGGCAGCCGCTGCAGCCCCTGCTGGACCAGGGTGCGGGTCATCTCCTCCTCCTGCCGGATCAGCTGGAGCTGCTGCTGCTGGGCGCGCAGCTGGCCGGTGGCGCCGGCGGTGATCGCCTCCTGCTGGCCGATCCGCGCCTCCTGCACCGAGACCTGGCTGATGAGGGAGGCGCGGCGCGCCTCGAACACCGCGGTCTGGCCGGCCATGGCATCCTGCGCGCGGGGCTCGTCGGCGGCGCGCAACTCGGCCGGGAAGTCGATGGCGCGCGCATCGGCGAGTTCCGCCGCCAGCCGCGCATCCTGCGCCATCAGCGCCCAGCGCTGGCTGCGCAGCGTCTCGAGGTCGGTGCCGGCGCGGATGTCATCGAGGCGCATCAGCACCTGGCCGGCCCGCACGCGGTCGCCGTCGCGCACCAGGATCTCGCGCACGATGCCGCCTTCCAGATGCTGGATGGTGCGGCGCGTGCCCTCGACCTTGATCATGCCGGGCGCGATGGCGGCCTCGCTCAGCGGTGCCATCACCGACCAGACGACGAAGACGCCGAAGAAGACGGCGATCGCCGCGAAGCCGAACAGCGCGGTGCCGCGGGTGCGCGGCCGGGCGGCCACCGGCGGTGCGGCCGGCGGGGCGAGGTTGCAGCGAGGGCAGGCGTTCGCGCCGCGGCACCAGGTCCTGGTTGGCGGCGGGCGGCGGGATGGCGGCGGCGGGCTCGCTCATGCCTGCGCCTCCCGCCCCTCGGGCGGCTTGGGCGGGGCGGCGATCGGCGTCGGCTGGGCGGGCTTCATGATCTTCTTCAGCACCTCGGCGCGGGGGCCGAACATCTCGACGGCGCCGTCGCGCATCAGCAGCACCTTCTCGACACCCTGCACCAGGACCGGGCGGTGGGAGACCAGCACGACGGTGATGCTGCGCCGGCGCAGTTCCTGCAGCGCGCGCAGCAGCGCCGCCTCGGAATCGCCATCGAGGTTGGAATTGGGTTCGTCCAGCACGATGAATTTCGGGTTGCCGAACATCGCGCGCGCCAGGCCGACCTGCTGGCGCTGCCCGCCCGACAGGTGCTGGCCGCCCTCGCCGATCTCGGTGTCATAGGCCTTGGGCAGGCGCAGGATCATCTCATGCGCGCCGGCGAGCTTCGCGGCATCGAACACCGCCTCGGGCGGGGCCTCGGCCATGCGGGCGATGTTGTCGAAGATGGTGCCGTCGAACAGTTCGACATCCTGCGGCAGGTAGCCGACATGGCGGCCGAAATCCTCGCGCTGCCAGGTGTAGACGTCGGCGCCGTCGAGCCGGACATTGCCCGAGACCGGCTGCAGCGTGCCGGTCAGCAGCCGGATCAGCGTGGTCTTGCCGGCCGCCGAGGGGCCGATCACGGCGAGGCTTTCGCCCGGCTCCAGCGCGAAGGCGACGCCCTTGACCACGGCGATGTTGGTGCCGGGGAAGCCGAAGGTGACGCGCTCGACCGCCAGCTTTCCGGTCGGTTCGGGCAGCGGCATGCCCGGCGGGCGCAGCCGCGGCATCACCAGGAAGGCCTGCAGCCGCTTCCAGGACTGCCGTGCCTGCACCAGCTGCTTCCAGCCGCCGATCATCTGTTCCACCGGCGCGAGCGCGCGGCCCATGATGATCGAGGCGGCGATCGAGGCGCCCGCCGTCAGTTCCTGCCCGAGCACGAGATAGGCGCCGACGCCCAGGATCGCGATCTGCACCGCCAGGCGGAAGAACTTGGTGGTCGCCAGCAGCGGCGCGGCGCGGTCCATCGCCCGGTTCATCGGCCCCGACATCTCGACGACGCCGAGCCGCCAGCGCGCCATGACCGCCGGCAGCATGCCCATGCTGTCGATCACCTCGGCGTTGCGCACGATCGAGTCCGCGCGGCGCTGGTTGGACATCGCCGCCGTATTGGCCTCGCGCAGCAGGTTCGAGGTGCTGACCTCGTTGAGCAGCGTCAGGCCCAGCAGCAGCACCGCGCCACACCAGCGCCACCACGCCGAGCACCGGATGCAGCATGAAGATGACCAGCAGGAAGACCGGCACCCAGGGCACGTCATACAGCGCCAGCGCGCCGGGGGAGGCGATGAAGCCGCGGCACACCGCGAGGTCGCGCAGCGCCTCCATCCGGTAGGCGCGGCCGCGCAACTGGCTTTCGACCGCGCGGGCGAAGCCCTCGGGGGCGACCGTCTCCTCGATCCAGGCGCCGACGCGCTGCATGATGCGCGAGCGCGCGGCTTCCAGCACCGCCAGCAGCCCGACCGCGGCGATGGCGATCAGCGTCAGGTACAGCAGCGTGTTGAGGTTGCGCGTCGCCAGCACGCGGTCGAACACCTGCATCATGTAGAGCGAGACGGTCAGCTGCAGCGCATTGACCACGCCGGAGAACACGCCGACCGCGACGAACTGCGCGCGGCAGGCCGCGATCGCGCGGGCGAGCGGCGTATCGGCGGCTTTGCCCTCTCCGAGGAGGACCCTGGGATCAACCGCCATGCAAAACTGCCTTGCCCCATCGATGCCGCCCGGAAAGGCCCGGGCCAGGTGTCTCGTCCGTCGCCACACGGCCCGGAAGACCGCTTGAGACTGCGCCGCGAGGCGCATTCCCGTATCCGGCACCGGCCCGCACCCCAACCCGCCACCCATCCGGGATACGGACTGGCCGGGCCGGGGTGCGGGCCGGTGCCGATATCTCAAGCGGTTATCTCAAGCGGCGTCATACCGCCTTGCGCGGAACCGTCTGCCACAACGCGGCGAAGCCTTCCCTAATGTAGCCGGTCCTGCAAAAAAAGTCGGCCATTCATGGACCGGAGTCCGGATCGTCGCCCAATGATGCCATATCACGGCCTGCTTGCCGTGACCTGTTGCACTCGACGATGCCATTCACATGTCGCAGGGGTAATGAGGAAGGATCCGTCGTCGATGGAAGTGCTCGAAGCCCGGCCGGGACCGGCGGACACCCTGGCCGGGGCGCTGGAACTGACCATCCTGATGCCCTGCCTCAACGAGGCCGAGACGATCGGCACCTGCGTGCGCCAAGGCGATGGGCTACCTGGCGCGCAGCGGCGTGGCGGGGGAGGTGCTGATCGCCGACAACGGCAGCACCGACGGCAGCCAGGCGATCGCCGAGGGCCTGGGCGCGCGGGTCGTCGCCGTGCCGGTGCGCGGCTACGGCGCCGCCCTGATCACCGGCATCGAGGCCGCCCGCGGCCGCTTCGTCATCATGGGCGACAGCGACGATTCCTACGATTTCACCGCGCTCGACCCCTTCGTGGCGAAGCTGCGGGAGGGCTACGACCTGGTGATGGGCAACCGCTTCCTCGGCGGCATCAAGCCCGGCGCGATGCCGCCGCTGCACCGCTACCTCGGCAATCCGGTGCTCTCGACCATCGGGCGGGTGTTCTTCGGCGGCCCGGTGCGGGACTTCCATTGCGGCCTGCGCGGCTTCGACCGGGACGCCATCCGCGCGCTCGACCTGCGGGCCCCGGGCATGGAATTCGCCTCCGAGATGGTGGTGAAGGCGACGGTGCAGGGGCTGCGCGTCACCGAGGTGCCGACCACGCTGTCGCCCGATGGCCGCTCGCGCCCGCCGCATCTGCGGTCCTGGCGCGATGGCTGGCGGCATCTGCGCTTCCTGCTGGTGTTCTGCCCGCGCTGGCTGTTCCTCTATCCCGGCGCCGGGCTGTTCCTGGCCGGGCTGCTCGCCATGGCGCTGCTGCTGCCCGGGCCCGCTGCATCTGGGCGGCGTGACCTTCGACGTGCACACGCTGCTGTACGCGCTCGGGCGCCATGATCATGGGCTTCCAGGCGGTGCAGTTCTGGGTCTTCGCCCGCATCTACGGCGCCCAGCAGGGCGTGGTGCCGGAGGAGAAGCGACTGACCGCGGCGCTGGAACGCTTCGGGCTGGAACCCGCGCTGATCGTCGCGGCGCTGCTGGTGGTGTTGGGCCTCGGGCTCGGCATCGCGGCGGTGGCGGTCTGGGGCGCGCAGAGCTTCGGGCCGCTGGAAGGCATGGGGGCGATGCGGGTGGCGATCGCCTCGGTCACCACCATGGTGCTCGGGCTGCAACTGGCCTTCGGGGCCTTCTTCGTGGCGCTGCTGGGGATGATGCGGGCCGGTCGCCCGGAAGGGGCATGGGGCAAGGCGCCGCCGCAGGCGGCCGGCGACGGCTGAGGGACCGTCTGGCTATCCCGGCGCCGGCCCTTTCCCCACCCGGCCGCGCATCAAGGATCCGTTCCTTGGGTGGCCTGGTGGGCAGCAGGCCGGTGCCGGACTTCGGAATGCGACCAAGGGCGCTTTGGCCGACGGTCTTTGCGGCGCGCCCCGCACCGGCCACCGGCGCCGCGCTGAACGGTGCGGGCGCCGGGCCGTCAGCCGCGGAACACCAGCCGCCGCGACAGCGCGAAATTGGTGAACATCCCGGCGATCGAGCCCGCCGCGACGCCCAGGACCGGATGGGCCGCGACCACCGGCATGGTTGCCACCATCACCGCATAGGTCCCGTAGTTCAGCGCGAAGCCGACCAGGTTCACCGCCACGAACAGCGCCCATTGCCGGTGCACCGGCCCGCCGCCCCGGCCGCGGAACGTCCAGGCCCGGTTCAGCGCCCAGGTCGCGGTCGCCGCCGCCACGTAGGAGATGGCACGCCCGAGATACAGCCCCGCGCCGAGGCCGATCGCGCCGTACAGCACGCCGGAATCGACCACGAAGCCGATCGTGCCGACCACGCCGAAGCGCAGGAATTCCTGCGCCACCGCCGCGCGCGCGGGGCCGAGGATGCGCGCCAGCAACGGGCCGATGAGGGGGATTTCCGCCATGCGCGGCGGTGTAGGGCGCGCGCGCCGGCCTTGCCCAGCCGGGATTCGGGGGGCACTTTCCGCGCCCTTCAGGCGGACGGGGTTGTGATGGTTGCGGTAATCGGTCTGGGCAATATGGGCATGGCGATGCTCACGCGGCTGGCCGGCGCGGGCGTGGCTCCGCTCGGCTGGGACCTCGACCCCGCCAAGCGGGCGGCCGCCGCGGCCGCCGGCGCCATCGCGCCCGATGCGCTGCCCCAGGCCGCCGCACCGGTGATGATCCTGTCCCTGCCGAACGAGGCCGCGGTCGCCGCCGTGCTGGCGCAGGTGCTGCCCGCGCTGCCGGCCGGTGCGGTGATCGTCGATACCTCCACCCTGTCGCCAGGCGCCGTGCGCGGCTTTGCCCGGCAGGCCGAGGCGGCGGGCTGCGCCTATCTCGATGCGCCGGTCTCGGGCGGGCCCGCGGGGGCGGCGGCCGGCACGCTGGCGATGATGATCGGCGGCGAGGCGGCCGCCCTCGAACGCGCCCGGCCGGTGCTGGAGAAACTCGCCGCGAAGATCCTGCACATCGGCGCCTCCGGTGCCGGCCAGGTGGCGAAGCTGGTGAACAACCTGCTGGTCGCGACGCATCTGGTGACGGCGGCCGAGGCGCTGCGCCTGGGTGCCGCCGCCGGCGTCGGCGCCCGATGCGCTGCTGCCGGTGCTCAACGGCGCGACGGGCCGTTCGGCGGCGACCGAGGTGAACTGGCCGCGCTGGATCGCCTCCGGCACCTTCGATTCCGGCTTCTCCGCCGGGCTGATGCGCAAGGATGTCCGCCTGGCCCTGGCCATGGCGGCCGAGGCCGGCGCGCCGCTCGACGCCACCGCCCGCGCCGCCGCCGCCTGGGAGGCGCTGGCGGCCGCGGTGCCCGACAGCGCCGACTTCAACCGCCTGCCGGCCGCCATCTTCGACGGAGCCACGCCATGACCGCCTTCACCGCCCGCGAGACCCTGCTGCAGGGCCAGGCCAGCCTGCTCGGCGGCCGTGCCGGCAGCCTGGTGGATGGCGAGATCGCCGAAGGTGCCGGCCCGCGCGTCACCCTGACCGACCCGGCGACGGGTGCGGTGCTGCTCGACTACGCCGCCGCCGATGCCGACGACCGTCGCCGCCGCCTGCGCCGGTGCCGCCCGCGCCCAGCGCGACTGGATGGCGCTGCCCGCCGCCGAGCGCGGCCGCCGCCTCTGGGCGATCGGCGGATTGATCCGTCGCGACGCGAAGCCCTCGCGCGGCTCGAATCCGCGCAATCCGGCAAGCCGCTGCGCGACGCCCGCGGCCGAGGCCGCCCGCGTCGCCGAGATGGCCGAATACTGGGCCGGCTGGTGCGACAAGATCGAGGGCCGCACCGTGCCCGTCCCCTCCGGCCACACCGTCATCATCCGCCGCGAGCCCTATGGCGTGGTGCTGGCCGTCACGCCGTGGAACGCGCCGCTGTTCACCGCCGGCTGGAACGTGTTTCCCGCCCTGGCCGCCGGCAATGCGGTGGTGCTGAAGCCGTCCGAATTCACCCCGCTGACCTCGCTGGCCCTGGGGCTGCTGTGCATCGAGGCCGGGCTGCCGCGCGGCCTGGTGCAGGTGGTCTGCGGGCCGGGGCAGGGGACCGGCGCGGCGCTGCTCGCCGCGCCCGAGGTCGCGCGCGTCACCTTCGTCGGCGGTCCGCCGGCCGGGGCGGCGGTCGCCGCGGCCTGCGCCGCGCGCACCATCCCCTGCGTGCTGGAACTGGGCGGCAAATCCGCCAACATCGTGTTCGACGACGCCGATTTCGCCGCCGCCGTGCAGGGCGCGCAGCAGGCGATCTTCGCCGGCGCCGGCCAGTCCTGCGTCGCCGGGTCGCGGCTGCTGGTGCAGCGGTCGCTGCATGACCGTTTCGTCGCGGCGATGACCGAGGCGGCCGCGCGCATCCGCATGGGCGACCCGCTCGATGCCGCGACCGAGATCGGCCCCGTCGCCAATGCCCGCCAATTCGCCCATATCCGCGACCTGATCGGTGCCGGGGCGTCCGAAGGCGGCCAGGTGATCGCCGCCGCCCCGACCGCCCGGCCTGCCGCAGGCCGGCTTCTGGGTGGCGCCGACGCTGCTCGCCGGCCTGTCCAACACCGCCCGCCCGGCGCAGGAGGAGATCTTCGGCCCGGTGGTCGCCGCCATCCCCTTCGACGACGAGGCCGAGGCCATCGCGCTGGCCAATTCCACCCGCTTCGGCCTGGCCGGCGCGGTCTGGACGCGCGACATCGGGCGTGCCCATCGCGTGGCGGCGGCGGTGCGCGCGGGCACCTTCTGGGTCAATGGCTACCGGACCATCCATGTCTCGGTGCCTTTCGGCGGCTTCGGGGCGTCGGGCTACGGGCGGTCCTCGGGTGCCGAGGTGCTTGCCGAACTGACGCAGTCCAAGGCGGTGTGGATCGACACGGCGGAAAGCCCCGCCCTCGGCTTCGGGCACCGTCCGGCCGGGTACTGACCCCAATGAAGCCGGCGCATGCCGCCAAGCGGCGGGTTTCATGGCGCCGGGGCGCGGCGCCGCTGGATTGGCGCCGCGCGCGCGGCTAGGCTCCCGCCGGTTTCACCGAACGGAGAATGTCCGAATGTTCCGACGCGACCTGCTGGCCGGCGCCGCGGCCGGTGCCGCAGCCGCGGCCCTGCCGCGCTTCGCCATCGCGCAGCCCGCCGCCGCACGCACCATCAAATACGTGCCGCACGCGAACATCCCGAACATCGACCCCTTCACCAACACCGCCTTCATCGCCCGCGACCACGCCTTCCTCGTCTATGACCAACTCTACGGCATGAACGAGCAGTTCGAGCCGGTGCCGCAGATGGTGCAGGGCCATGTGGTCGAGAATGACGGCCTGCTCTGGCGCTTCACGCTGCGCGAGGGGCTGAAGTTCCACGACGGTTCGCGCGGTGCGCGGGCGCGACTGCATCGCATCGATCAAGCGCTGGGGCCGCCGCGACGCCTTCGGGCAGGAACTGATCGCCCGCGTCGCCGACATGACCGAGGACAGCGACCGCGTCTTCACCATCAAGCTGTCGCGGCCCTTCCCCAAGATGCTCGAGGCCTTCTCCAAGGTCACGACATCCTGCCTGTTCATCATGCCCGAGCGCCTGGCCAACGTTGATCCCTTCACCAACATCTCCGAGGCGGTGGGCTCCGGCCCGTTCCGCTTCGTGGCAGAATGAATGGGTGCCGGGCTCCTCGCTCGCCTATGTGCGCAACCCGGACTACGTGCCCGTCTCCTCCGGCACGCCGTCGATGACGGCCGGGCCCAAGGTCGTGCATTTCGACCGCGTCGAGTGGAGGATCATCCCCGATGCCTCGACCGCCGCCGCCGCGCTGCAGAATGGCGAGATCGACTGGTGGGAACAGCCGACCGCGGACCTGTTCCCGCTGGTCGCGCGCAACCGCAACATCAATGTCGATGTCATCAACGGCACCGGGCTGATCGGCATCTTCCGCCCCAACCACCTGACGGCGCCGTTCAACAACCCCGCGGTGCGCCGTGCCGTCATCACCGCCGTCAACCAGATGGACTTCATGACGGCGGTGATCGGCGAGGCGACGGTGCCCGGCTACGCCACCCTGCGCCGCGAGAACATCGGCTACTTCGCGCCCGAACTCGCCCTCCGCCTCGACGGTCGGGCTGGACCGGCTGAAGAAGTCGATCGACGCCGCGCGGGCCGAACTGCAGGCCGCCGGCGCGATGGGCGCCAAGCTGGTGCTGCTGAACGCGACGGATCTCTCCTCGATCAACGCCGCGGCGCTGGTGGGTGCGGACCTGTTCCGCCGCATGGGCTTCGACGTGGACCTGGTGAGCGCCGACTGGGGCACGGTGGTGTCGCGCCGCGGCTCAGCAAGAACCCGCTCGAACAGGGCGGCTGGTCGGGCTTCTTCACCTTCTGGTCGGGCGTGGATCACTGGAACCCGGCGAGCCATGCCTCGATCCGCGGCCATGGCGATGCCGCCTGGCCGGGCTGGCCGACCATCCCGGCCATCGAGGCCCAGCGCAACGCCTGGTTCGACGCGCCGAACGAGGCCGCCGCCAAGGCCGCGACGACCGAGATGCAGCGCATCGCCTTCGACCAGGTGCCCTATGTGCCCACCGGCATGTACTACCAGCCGACGGCCTATCGGCGGAACCTGACCGGGATGCTGAAGGGACAGCCGCCGCTGTTCTGGAACCTGCGGCGGGGCTGAGCAGCGTCACAGGGCCGCGCTGCGCCGCGCGGCCCGGTGCCCACATCGGGGCGGCGCGCGTCCCTGCCGCCCCCTTGCCGGCCCCCCGCGATGCGACCAGAACAGCGCCGCGCCAATCGGGAGGCCCGGATGCAGAGACGTCACCTACTTGCCGGTTCGGCCGCCACGGTGCTCGGTGCGATGCCCGGGCGTGCCGCGCTGGGGCAGGGGACGTCCGCCGCGGCGCGCGTGCTGAAATACGTGCCGCAGGCCGATCTCGATGTGCTCGACCCGATCGTCACCACCGCCTCGGTCACGCGCAACCATGGCTTCGCGGTGTGGGACACGCTGTACGGCTTCAACCAGGACTACGCGCCCGAGCCGCAGATGGCCGAGGGCCACAACATCGATGCCGATGGCAGGCGCGTCTCGATCCGGCTGCGCGAAGGGCTGAAGTTCCACGACGGGGAGCCGGTGCGCGCGGCCGATTGCGCCGCCTCGATCCGGCGCTGGGCGGCGCGCGATCCGCTCGGCCAGGTGCTGCTGGCGCGCATCGAGGACCTGTCCGCCGCCGATGACCGCACCATCGTGCTGCGCCTGTCCAAGCCGTTCCCGCTGCTGTTCCACGCGCTCGCGAAGCCGGCCGCGCCGGTCTGCTTCATCATGCCCGAGCGGCTGGCCGCGACCGACCCCTCCCGCCCGATCGCCGAGGTGATCGGCAGCGGCCCGTTCCGCTACCTGCCCGACGAACGCGTCCCCGGCCGGCTCGTTGGCTATGAACGCTTCGCCGATTACGTGCCGCGCCCCGATGGCGTGCCGACCTGGACGGCAGGACCGAAGCGCGCGCTGTTCGACCGGGTCGAATGGCATGTGAAGCCGGATGCCGAGGCCGCCTCGGAATCGCTGATCGCCGGCGATGTGGATTGGTGGGGGTATCCGACGCTGGAATCTGCAGCCGGCGCTGCGCCGGAACCGCAACATCGTGCTGGAGATGCCGGACCCGACCGGGCTGATGTGCATTGCGCGGTTCAATCACCTGCATCCGCCGTTCGACCGCGCGCCGATCCGTCGCGCGCTGCTCGGCGCGGTGGACCAGGCCGCCTTCATGACCGCGGTGATCGGCGCCGATCGCAGCCTGTGGCGCGACGATGTCGGCATCTTCCCCCCCGGCACGCCCTACGCGAATGACGAGGGCCTGGCCGTGCTCGACGGCGCGAGGGACTACGACAAGGTCAAGCGCGAGATCGCCGAGGCCGGCTATGGCGGCGAGAAGGTGGTGCTGCTCGCCGCCACCGACTTCCCGACCCTCGCCGCGCTCGCCACCGTGGGTGGCGAGATGATGCGCCGCGTCGGCATGGAGGTCGAGGTGGTCGCCGGTCCCTGGGCCGAGATCGTGCAGCGCCGTGCGCGCCGCATCCCGCCCGCTGAGGGTGGATGGAGCATGTTCTTCAGCGCCTGGAGCGGGCTCGACCTGCTGACGCCCGATGCCAACCAGGCGTTGCGCGGCACCGGGGAGCGCGCCTGGTTCGGCTGGCCGACCATGCCGCGCATGGAGGAGTTGCGGACGGGCTGGTTCGACGCGCCAGACCTTGCCGCGCAGCGGGCGATGGCGCGCGAGATCCAGGGCGAGGCGATGCGCGAGGCGCCCTATCTGCCGCTTGGACAGTATTTCCAGGCGACTGCCTATCGGCGCGGCATCTCCGGCATGTTGAAGGGGCTGCCGCTGTTCTGGAACATCCATCGGGCCTGATGGACGGGTTGCCCATCGGGCTCCGGGCTGGTCAGATGCGCGCCGATTGAACGGCTGGGAGCCAGACATGAACCGTCGTGACCTGCTGAGGACCTCCGCCGCCGCGGGGGCCGCAGCCGCATTGCCGCGCTTCGCGACCGCGCAGCCGGCGCAGAACCGCGTCCTGAAGATGGTGCCGCAGGCGAACCTGACCAGCCTCGACCCGATCTGGACGACGGCGAACATCACCCGCAACCACGGGCACATGATCTACGACAGCCTCTATGGCCTCGACGCGAATTTCGCGCCGCAGCCGCAGATGGCCGAGGGGCATGTGCTGGAGGATGGCGGCAAGATCGTCACCATCACGCTGCGGCCGGGGCTGAAGTTCCACGATGGCGAGCCGGTGCGCGCGCAGGACGTGGTGCCCTCGATCACCCGCTGGATGCGGCGCAATCCGTTCGGCCAGAAGCTCGCGACCGTCACCGATGCGGTCGAGGTGGTCGACGACCGCCGCATCCGCTTCAGGCTGAAGAGGCCCTTCCCGCTGCTGTTCAAGGCGCTTGGCCAGGTCTCCAACAGCCCGGCCTTCATCATGCCGCAGCGCATCGCGCAGACCGACCCGTTCACCCAGGTGCGCGAGACGATCGGCTCCGGTCCGTTCAAGTTCAAGGCGGATGAATTCAATTCCGGCAGCCTCGTCGTCTATGAGCGCAACGCCGACTACGTCCCGACGCCGGTCGGCCAGCCGAGCCTGACGGCCGGGCCCAAGGTCGCGCATTTCGACCGTGTCGAATGGAACATCATCGTCGATGCCGCGACCGCGGCCGCCGCCCTGCAGACCGGCGAGATCGACTGGTACGAGCAGCCGCCGCCCGAGATCCAGCAGCTGCTGCGCCGCAACCGCGGCATAGTCGATCGAGGCGATCGACCCGCTGCCGCTGACCGGCATCCTGCGCTTCAACCACCTGCACGCGCCCTTCAACGACAAGAAGATGCGACAGGCGATCCTGCCGGCGATCAGCCAGGAGGATTTCATGCAGGCGGTGGTCGGCACCGATGCCTCGATCTACCGCACCGGCGTCGGCCTGTTCACGCCGGGCACGCCGCTTGCCAACGATGCCGGGCTGGCGCCGCTGATGGGCCCGCGCAGCGTGGATCGCGCCAAGGCGCTGATGCGCGAGGCCGGCTACACCAACCAGCCGATGCGCCTGATCGGGCCGACCGACATCCTGGCGCCGTCGGCGATGACGCAGGTGGGTGCGGACCTGGTGCGCCGGCTCGGCTTCAACGCCGACATCGCGCTGTCGGACTGGGGCACCACGGTGCAGCGCCGCACCTCGCGCGAGCCGATCGACAAGGGCGGCTGGTCGATGCTGTTCACCGCCTTCTCCTCGGTCGATTTCGCCGATCCGGCGGCGCATTTCCCGATGCGCGGCAACGGCACCAGCGCCTGGTTCGGCTGGCCGACCATCCCGCGGCTCGAGGAACTGCGCGACGCCTGGTTCGAGGCGCCGGACCTGCCCGACCGAACAGCGCCTGGCGCGTGAGATGCAGACCGTCGCGATGGACGAACTGCCCTATGTGCCGGTCGGTGTCGTACATGTCGATGACGGCGATCAAGCGCAACCTGAGCGGGCGCGTGCCCGGACTTGCCCTGTTCTGGAACCTTCGCCGCAGCTGAGAGAGGACGACACGACATGGAACGCAGGACATTCCTCGGCGCCGGCGCGGCGATCGCGGCCGGCGGCGTATCGGCACCGGCGCTGGCGCAGGGCGCGGCGGCGAACACCTTGCGGGTCATCCCGCAGGCGAACCTCACCAGCCTCGACCCGGTGTGGACGACGGCGGTCGTCACCCGCAACAACGCCTTCATGATCTACGACCAGATCTGCGCCCAGGATTCCAAGGGCGAGATCAGGCCGCAGATGGCCGAAGGCTGGGACGTCTCGCAGGACGGGCTGAGCTGGACCTTCACGCTGCGCCCGAACCTCGTCTTCCACGACGGGGAGAAGGTGCTGGCGAAGGATTGCGTCGCCTCGATCGAGCGCTGGCGCAAGCGCGACCCGTTCATGCAGGTGCTCGCGCCCAATGTCGATGCCATCGAGGCGTTGGACGACCGCAAGTTCCGCTTCCGGCTGAACAAGCCGACGCCGCTGCTGATCCTCGCACTCGGCCAGACGCAGTTCCCCTGCTTCGTGATGCCCGAGCGGATCGCCAGCACCGACGCCTTCACGCAGATCCGCGAGACCGTCGGCTCCGGCCCGTTCCGCTTCGTCACTGATGAGTGGAACCCGGGCCAGCGCGCCGTCTGGGCGAAGAACGATCGCTACGTGCCGCGCGATGGAGCAGTCGATGGCCTGGCCGGCGGCCGCGTGCCGAAAATCGGCCGTGTCGAGTGGACGATCATCAGCGACCCCGCCACCAGCGCGAACGCCATGGCGCAGGGTGAGCAGGACTATTGGGAATACCCGCTGCACGACCTGCTGCCGATGCTGCGCCGCGCGCGCGGCGTGGTGGTGGAACAGCGCCTGCTCGATGGCACCTACGGCATCTGCCGCTTCAACACGCTGCAGCCGCCGTTCAACAACCCGGCGATCCGCCGCGCCGTGGCGATGGCGATCGACCAGCGCGACTACATGCGCTCGGTGGCCGGCGACGACCCGGCGGGCTGGGGCGTGTGCGAAGGCGTCTTCACCTGCGACACGCCGCTGGCCAATGAGGCCGGGTCCGACCTGCTGAAGGTGCACAACATCGAGCGCGCCAAGCAGGCGCTGCGCGAGGCCGGCTACAACAACGAGAAGGTGGTGCTGATCGCGCCGGGCGACTACCCGCAGATCAACGCGCTGTCGCTCGTCACCGCGGATGTGCTGCGCCGCATCGGGATGAACCTTGAATTCATCTCGGCCGACTGGGGCACGGTGATCCAGCGGCGCGCCAGCAAGGAGCCGGTCGAGCGCGGCGGCTGGAGCATCTTCCACACCACCTCCTCCGGCCAGTCGCTGGCGTTGCCGGTGTTCAACCTGTTCCTGCGCGCGAACGGGGACCGGGCGTGGTTCGGCTGGCCCAACGTGCCCGAGATCGAGCGCCTGCGCGCCGAATGGGTGGAGAAGGGCGGCGACCCTGCCGAGGGGCGGCGCATCGCCGAGGCAACTCAACCGGCTCGCGATGCATGAGATGTACTACGTGCCGCTCGGCTACTACTGGCAGCCCTCGGCCTGGGCCCGCAACGTCACCGGCGTGTTCCGCGCCCCGGCGACGGTGTTCTGGAACATCGGCAAGAGCTGAGCTTGCCGCGGAGCCCGGGCCGGCAACATGCCGGCCGGGGCTTTGGCACGCGTCGTGCTGCATACCTGCGTGACGCGTCTGAAAGCCGCGCCCTACGGAGCCTCGCGGCCCGCGGGCGCTGGCCTTCAGCATACGTTTGATGCAATCTGACCATTATCCGGGCACCCAAGGCTGGGCCCGGATGTTTCCCAGGGAGATGTTGAATGGACCGCAGGACGTTCCTCAAGGCGAGTGCTGGCGCGGCGACGTTGGGTTCGGCCGGCGGCTTCGCCGCTCCGGCGCTGTCGCAGGGTGCCAATGCCCGCACCCTGCGCTTCGTGCCCCAGGCGAACCTCGCCAATTTCGACCCGATCTGGACCACGCAGTACGTGGTTCGCAACGCCTCGGTGATGGTGTGGGACACGCTTTACGGCTTCGACGACCAGCTTGAGCCGCAGCGCCAGATGGTCGAGGGCGAGGAGGTTTCGCAGGACGGCAAGACCTGGACCTTCAAGCTGCGCGCCGGGCTGAAGTTCCATGACGGCGAGCCGGTCCTGTCGAAGGACGTCGTCGCGTCCCTCACGCGCTGGATGCCGCGCGACCCGATGGGCCAGCTGCTGCGCTCGCTGAACGAGGAACTGGTCGCGGTGGATGACCGCACCTTCCGCTGGCGGCTCAAGGCGCCCTTCACGAAGATGCAGATGGCGCTTGGCAAGAATGCCACGCCGATGGCCTTCATCATGCCGGAGCGGATCGCCAAGACCGATCCCTTCACGCAGATCAGCGAATATGTCGGCTCCGGTCCGTTCCGCTTCGTGCGCAACGAATGGGTGCCCGGTGCCAAGGCCGTGTTCGCCAAGTTCGACGGCTATGTGCCGCGCGACGAGCCCAACAGCTGGCTCGCCGGCGGCAAGCGCGCGCTGGTCGACCGTGTCGAGTGGACGATCATGCCCGACCCGGCCACGGCATCGGCCGCCTTGCAGAACGGCGAGGTCGACTGGTGGGAGAACCCGATCACCGACCTCGTGCCGGTGCTGCGCCGCAACCGCAACATCGCGGTCGACATCGCGGACCCGCTCGGCAACATCGGCTCCTTCCGCATGAACCACCTGCACCCGCCCTTCAACAACCTGAAGGTGCGCCAGGCGGTGATGACGGCGCTCAGCCAGGAAGACTACATGGGCGCGGTGGTCGGCAACGACCCCAGCCTGAGGAAGACGCTGGGCGGCTTCTTCACGCCCGGCACGCCGCTGTACACCGAGCAGGGCGGCGAGATGATGAAGGCCGCCAACCTGGAGCGCGGCAAGCAGCTGCTGCGTGAATCCGGCTACAACAACGAGCCGGTGATCTGCATCGTCGCGCAGGACCAGCCGATCACCAAGGCGCAGGGCGACGTCACCGCCGACCTGTTGAAGCGGCTCGGCATGAATGTCGATTTCGTCGCCACCGACTGGGGCACGGTCGGCCAGCGGCGCGCGATGAAGAACCCGCCCAACCAGGGCGGCTGGAGCATGTTCCACACCTGGCACGCCGGTGCGGATGCCACCAACCCGCTGAGCTACAACGCCGTTCGCGCCAATGGCGACGGCGCCTGGTTCGGCTGGCCGAACGTGCCCGGCGGTCGAGGCCGAGGTGCCGAACTGGCTGGCGGCCGCCAACCTCGAGGAGGAGCGCGCGGCGATCGGCCGGCTGAATGCGGCGGCGGTCGAGAACGTCGTCTATTGCCCGACCGGCTTCTTCATGGGCTACCAGGCCTGGCGTCGCAACGTGTCGGGCATCGTGAAGGGGCCGATCCCCTTCGCCTGGGGCGTCTCGAAGTCCTGATCTCAACCAGGTAGTACCAGCATGTTCGCCTACGTCATCCGCCGTATCCTCGCCACGATCCCAGTCATGGCGATCGTGGCGCTCTTCGTCTTCAGCCTGCTCTACATCGCGCCGGGCGATCCGGCCGCGGTGATCGCGGGTGACCAGGCAACACCCGACGATGTCGAGCGCATCCGCGCCAGCCTCGGTCTCGACCGCCCCTACCTGGTGCGGTTCGGGGCCTGGGTGTTCGACATCATCCGCGGCGACCTCGGGGTGTCGATCTTCACCAACCTGCCGGTGTCGCTGATGATCAAGCAGCGCATCGAGCCGACCCTGTCGCTGATGGTCGTGACGCTTGATCCTCGCCATCTCCATCGCCGTGCCGATGGGCGTGGTGGCGGCGTGGAAGGTCGGCACCTGGATCGACCGCGCGGTGATGGGCTTCGCCGTGCTCGGCTTCTCGGTGCCGGTCTTCGTCGTCGGCTACCTGCTCGCCTACATCTTCGCGCTGGAACTCGATTGGCTGCCGGTCCAGGGCTACACGTCCTTCACCCAGGGCTTCGTGCCCTGGATCGAGAACCTGATCCTGCCCGCCATCGCGCTCGGCTCGGTCTATATCGCGCTGATCGCGCGCATCACGCGGGCGACCATGCTCGAGGTGCTGCAGCAGGACTACATCCGCACCGCGCGCGCCAAGGGCGCGGGGCAAGCGCTCCATCCTGTTCCTGCATGCGCTGAAGAACGCGGCCGTGCCGATCGTCACCGTCATCGGCATCGGCATCGCGCTGCTGATCGGCGGCGCGGTGGTGACCGAGAGCGTCTTCGCCATTCCCGGCCTCGGCCGGCTCACGGTCGATGCGATCCTGCGGCGCGACTACCCCGTCATCCAGGGCGTCATCCTGCTGTTCTCCTTCGTCTACGTGCTGGTCAATCTCGCGATCGACCTGCTCTACACCCTGTTCGACCCGAGGATCCGGTACTGATGGCCTCCGCTTCCGTTCTCAGCCCCGGCGACGTGACGCCGGGCTCCGTCGCGGCCGCCGCGCCGCTGCCCGACATCATGCCGCCCGTGAAGGCCCGCAAGGGCTTCTGGGGCTACATGTATCGCAACCCGGCGATCGCCATCGGCGGCACCATCGTTCTCGCGATGGTGCTGATGGCGATCTTCGCGCCGCTGCTGACCTATGCCGACCCGACATCGCTCGCGCCGGCGCGGCGCACGCGCGAACCATCCGCGCAATACTGGTTCGGCACCGACATGCTGGGCCGCGACGTCTATTCGCGCGTCGTCTATGGCGCGCGGGTGTCGCTGATCGTCGGCTTCGCGGTGGCCTTCTTCTCCTCCGTCGCCGGGCTGACCATCGGGCTGATCTCGGGCTTCGTGCGCTGGGCCGACAACATCATCATGCGGATCATGGACGGGCTGATGTCGATCCCGTCGATCCTGCTCGCCATCGCGCTGATGGCGCTGACGCGCGGTTCGGTCGGCAACGTGATCCTGGCGATCACCGTGGCGGAAATCCCGCGCGTCTCGCGCCTGGTGCGCGGCGTCGTGCTGTCGCTGCGCGAACAGCCCTATGTCGATGCGGCGATCGCCGCGGGCACCCGCACGCCGGTCATCATCTGGCGGCACATCCTGCCCAACACCATCGCGCCGATGACGGTGCAGGCGACCTATGTCTGCGCCTCGGCGATGATCGTGGAATCCATCCTGTCCTTCATCGGCGCCGGCACGCCGCCGATCATCCCGTCCTGGGGCAACATCATGGCCGAGGGCCGCGCCCTGTGGCAGGTGAAGCCCTACATCGTGTTCTTCCCCGCCCTGTTCCTCTCCGTCACCGTGCTCGCGGTGAACCTGCTTGGCGACGGTCTGCGTGATGCGCTCGACCCGCGCATGGCGAAAAGGATCTGACGCCATGGCGTTGCTCGAAGTCGAGAACCTGCAGACGCATTTCCGCGCGGCCGACGGCATCAACCGTGCGGTCGACGGCGTGAACTTCCACGTCAATGCCGGCGAGACCGTGGCGATCGTCGGTGAATCCGGGTGCGGCAAGTCCGTCACCGCGATGTCCATCCTGCGGCTGATCCCCGAGCCCCCGGGCAAGATCGCCGGCGCCATCCGCTTCGATGGCCGCGACCTGCTGACGCTCTCCGACAAGGAGATGCGGGCGATCCGCGGCAACGAGATCAGCATGATCTTCCAGGAGCCGATGACCTCGCTGAACCCGGTGCTGACCGTGGGCCGGCAGATCGGCGAGACGCTGCGCCTGCACCAGGGCATGTCGTCCAGCCAGGCGGAGGCCCGTGCGGTCGAGATGCTGAAGCTCGTCGGCATCCCCGAACCCGAACGCCGCGTGCGCGAATATCCGCACCAGCTCTCGGGCGGCATGCGCCAGCGCGTGATGATCGCCATCGCGCTGGCCTGCAATCCGAAGCTGCTGATCGCGGATGAACCGACCACCGCGCTCGACGTGACGATCCAGGCGCAGATCCTCGACCTGATGCGCGACCTCAAGAACACGGTGGGCGCTGCGATCGTCATCATCACGCACGACCTCGGCGTGGTGGCCGAAGTCGCCGAGCGCGTCATCGTCATGTATGCCGGCCGCAAGGTCGAGGAAGCGGGCGTCGAGAAGCTGTTCCGCAACCCGCGCCACCCCTACACCCAGGGCCTGCTCGGCTCGATGCCGAAGCTCGGCTCCTCGCTGACGGGGGAGGAGACGCGGCTGCAGGAAATCCCGGGCCTGGTGCCGAGCCTCAAGCGCAAGCTCGATGGCTGCGTCTTCGCGTCCCGCTGTGCCCATGCGACCGATCTGTGCCGCACGGTCGCGCCGGCGCTCGAACAGAAGGACGAAGGCCACATCGCCGCCTGCCACTACGCCATCAAGGAAGCGGTCGCCGCATGAGCACCCCGATCCTCGAGGTCAACGACCTCAAGAAGCACTTCCCGATCCGCGGCGGCTTTTTCGGCGGCACGACGGGCTACGTCTATGCGGTGGACGGTGTCTCCTTCTCGATCGAGAAGGGCGAGACGCTGTCGCTGGTCGGTGAATCCGGCTGCGGCAAGTCGACCGTCGGCAAGGCCATCCTGAAGCTGTTCGACCTCACGGACGGGCAGGTGGTGCTGGATGGCCAGCGCATCGACGACATGGGCTACAGCACGCTGCGGCCGATGCGCCGGCGCCTGGGCGTGGTGTTCCAGGACCCGTTCAGCAGCCTCAACCCGCGCATGAAGGTGCGTGACATCCTGGCCGAGCCGATCCGCAACTTCGGCCTGGCGAAGAACGGCGCGGATCTCGACCGCCGCATCGCCGAACTGCTGGACCGCGTTCGCCTGCCGCGTGATGCGGGCAATCGCTGGCCGCATGAATTCTCCGGCGGCCAGCGCCAGCGCATCTGCATCGCGCGCGCCCTCGCCGGCGAGCCCGACCTCATCATCTGCGACGAGGCGGTCTCGGCGCTCGACGTGTCGGTGAAGGCGCAGATCGTCAACCTGCTGCAGGACCTGCAGCGGGAACTCGGCCTGGCGATGCTGTTCATCAGCCACGACCTCGCCATCGTCGAGCACATGACGCATCGGGTCGCGGTGATGTATCTCGGCAAGATCGTCGAGGTCGCGCCGAAGAAGCAGCTGTTTTCCGCGCCGAAGCATCCCTACACCGAAGCCCTGCTCTCGGCCGTGCCGGTGCCCGAACCGGGTGCGGCGCGCGAGCGCATCATCCTGACCGGCGACGTGCCGTCGCCGATCAACCCGCCCAAGGGCTGCCGCTTCCACACCCGCTGCCCCTATGCCTTCGATCGCTGCCGGCAGGATGAACCGATCCTGCGCCAGACCGAGGAAGGCCATTGGTCGGCCTGCCACCTGCACGACCGTCCCGCCGCCGAGAACCCGCTCGCGGGTGAGCGCGGCGCGGCGATCATCGCGGCGCGTCACTGACCTGTCATGCCGCCGGGGCCCGTCCCCGGCGGTTTCCCGCCTGAATCGGCGCGCGGGCCGCGGCGACGCTTGACGGCGCCCCGGCCGTGGCGCGAGGCTTGCGCCCGAACGGCCGGGCCCCATCTGCCCGGTAACCAATCGCACGACTGAGGGAGACACACGATGCCGCAGGTCACGCTGACCGTGAACGGCCAGACCCATACGGCGGAGGTGGAGGGCCGCACCCTCCTTGTGGAGCTCCTGCGGGAGACGCTGCGCCTCACCGGCACGCATGTCGGCTGCGACACCAGCCAGTGCGGCGCCTGCGTCGTGCACATCAACGGGGAGAGCGTGAAGTCCTGCACGACGCTCGCCGTCATGGCCGATGGCGCGACCGTCACCACCATCGAGGGCCTGGCCAAGGCCGATGGCACGCTGCACCCGATGCAGGAGGCCTTCCGCGAATACCACGCGCTGCAATGCGGCTTCTGCACGCCGGGCATGGTGATGTCGGCGATCGACCTGGTGCAGAAGCACCCGGACGGCCTGACCGAGCAGGAGATCCGCGAGGGTCTCGAAGGCAATCTGTGCCGCTGCACGGGCTACCACAACATCGTCAAGGCGATCGCCGCCGCGGCCGATGTGATGCACGGCAAGCGCACCGAGATCGCGAGCGCGGCCCAGTAAGGGGCCGCCCGTTGCGGGCGCCGCTGGGCGCTCCAAGAACTGCCCGGCAAAGACCGGCATCAACAACGCCCATTGGGAGAGGCGACAGCACATGAACGTGGCAGCCCCGTTCGAAGGCATCGGCGCCAGCGTCCGCAGGAAGGAGGATTACCGTTTCCTCCAGGGTCGCGGTGCCTATACCGACGATTTCAACCGCCAGGGACAGTTGCACGCCTGGATCCTGCGCAGCCCGCACGCCCATGCGCGGATCAACTCCGTCGACATCGCCGCGGCGGCGAAGATGCCGGGCGTGGTGGCGGTCTTCACCGGCGCCGACATGGTGAAGGACGGTCTCGGCGGCCTGCCCTGCGGCTGGCAGATCCACAACAAGGACGGCTCGCCGATGGCCGAGCCGGCGCACCCCGTCATCGCGCATGAGCAAGGTGCGCCATGTCGGCGACCAGGTGGCCGTCGCCATCGCCGCCACGCGCGAACAGGCGCGCGACGCGGCCGAGGCGATCGTCGTCGACTACGACGTGCTGCCCGCCGTCGCCACCATGGACGCCGCGCTGAAGCCCGGTGCCGCCGCGGTGCATGACGATGTGCCCGGCAATCTCTGCTACGACTGGCATATCGGCGACAAGTCGGTGCTGGATGCGGCCTTCGCCCAGGCGCACAAGATCGTCTCGCTGGATCTGGTGAACAACCGCCTGATCCCGAACGCGATGGAACCGCGCGTCGCGCTCGGCGAGTTCGACCGCACCACCGGCGACTACACGCTGCACACCACCAGCCAGAACCCGCATGTCATCCGGCTGCTGATGGGCGCCAATCGTGCTGCACATCCCGGAATCGAAGCTGCGCGTGGTGGCGCCCGATGTCGGCGGCGGCTTCGGCTCCAAGATCTACCACTATGCCGAGGAAGCCATCGTCACCTGGGCGGCCGGCAAGCTCGGCCGCCCGGTGAAGTGGACCGCCGACCGCTCCGAATCCTTCATGTCGGACGCGCATGGGCGCGACCATGTCTCCAACGCGCAGCTGGCGCTGGACGCGGACGGCAAGATCCTCGGCCTGAAGGTGCACACCTACGCGAACATGGGCGCCTATCTGTCCACCTTCGCGCCCTGCGTGCCGACCTACCTCTACGCCACGCTGCTCGCCGGCACCTACACCACGCCGGTGATCTACTGCGAGGTGAAGGCCGTCTTCACCAACACCGTCCCGGTCGATGCCTATCGCGGCGCCGGCCGGCCGGAAGCGACCTTCCTGCTGGAACGGCTGATGGATGTGGCGGCGCTGGAGACCGGCATCGACCGCGTCGAACTGCGCCGCCGCAACTTCATCCCGACCGACGCCTTCCCCTATCAGACGCCGGTCGCGCTGCAATACGACAGCGGCAACTACCAGGCGACGCTGGACCAGGCGCTGGCCACCGCCGACTGGGCCGGCTTCGAGGCGCGGCGCGCCGAAGCCGCCAAGCGCGGCAAGCTGCGCGGCATCGGCTGCTCCACCTATCTGGAAGCCTGCGGCATCGCGCCCTCGGCCGTGGTGGGCAGCCTCGGCGCGCGGGCCGGCCTGTATGAGGTCGGCACCATCCGCGTGCATCCGACCGGCTCCGTCACCGTGCTGACCGGCGCGCACAGCCACGGGCAGGGGCACGAGACGACCTTCGCCCAGCTGGTCGCCGACAAGCTCGGCGTGCCCATCGCGCAGGTGGACATCGTCCATGGCGACACCGCCAAGGTGCCCTTCGGCATGGGCACCTACGGCTCGCGCTCGCTCGCGGTCGGTGGCATCGGCGATGATGAAGGCGATGGACAAGATCATCGCCAAGGGCAAGCGCATCGCCGCCCACCTGATGGAAGCGGCGTCGAGGACATCGAGTTCGAACGCGGCACCTTCCGCGTCGCCGGCACCGACAAGACCAAGCCGCTGGTGGACATCTCGGTCGCCGCCTACGTGCCCGCACAACTACCCGATCGACGAGATCGAGCCGGGCCTGGAGGAGACCGCCTTCTACGACCCGAAGAACTTCACCTATCCCGGCGGCTGCCACATCGCCGAGGTCGAGATCGACCCGGAGACGGGCAAGGTCTCGATGGTGAACTTCACCGCGGTCGATGATGTCGGGCCGCGTCATCAACCCGATGATCGTCGAAGGCCAGGTCCAGGGCGGCATCGCCCAGGGCATCGGCCAGGCGCTGCTGGAGGCCTGCGTCTACGACGCCGACGGCCAGCTGCTGTCGCGGCTCGATGATGGACTACACCATGCCGCGCGCCGACGACCTCGCGCCGGTCTCGGTCGGCGACGCACACCACGCTGTGCACGCATAACCCGCTCGGCGTGAAGGGCTGCGGCGAGGTCGGCGCGATCGGCTCGCCGCCCGCCGTCATCAACGCCGTGGTGGATGCGCTGCGCGACTACGACGTCCGGACCCTGGACATGCCGGCGACGCCGTCCAAGATCTGGAGCATCATCAATGGCGGCCGCCGGCAGGCGGCGGAGTAGGGGACCTCGCCGTCCGATCGCCGGAGGGCCGTGACACCCCGCGAAGCGCGCTTCGCGGCCACGTCAGGCCTGAGGCGTGAATTGGCCGGCTTGCGACGCAAGGAGCGAACGAGATGTATGATTTCGCCTATCACAAGCCCACGTCGGTCGCCGACGCCGTCAAGCTGCTGGCGCGACCCGGACGCGAAGGCGGTCTCCGGCGGCCACACGCTGCTGCCGGCGCTCAAGCACCGGCTGAACAAGCCGTCCGCGCTGGTGGACCTGTCCGGCATCGCCGAGATGAAGGGCATCAAGAAGGTCGGCAACGCCATCGTCATCGGCGCGCTGACCCGCCATGTCGAGGTCGCGAACAGCGCCGAGGTGAAGGCCGCGATCCCGGCACTCGCCTACATGGCGGCGCATATCGGCGACGTCCAGGTGCGCAACCGCGGCACCATCGGCGGCTCGGTCTCCAACAACGACCCGGCGGCGGATTATCCGGCCGCCGTGCTCGGCGCTGGGCGCCACCATCCACACCTCCAAGCGCAAGATCGCCGCGGATGACTTCTTCCTCGGCATGTTCACCACGGCGCTGGAGGCGGACGAGATCCTGACCGCGGTCGAATTCCCGATCCCCGAGAAGGCCGGCTACGCCAAGATGAAGAACCCGGCGAGCCGCTATGTCATGGCCGGCGTCTTCGTCGCGAAGACCGGCGGGGCGGTGCGCGTCGCGGTCAATGGCGCGGGCCCTTGCGTGTTCCGCCAGGCGCGATATGGAAGCCGCGCTCGGCGGCAACTGGTCGGCCGATGCGGTCGCCGGCGTCAAGCAGGACGCCGACGGGCTGAACAGCGACATCCATGGCAGCGCCGAATACCGCGCCCACCTGGTCGGCGTGATGGCCAAGCGGGCGATCGCCGCCGCCGGCTGACGCCGGCATCATCGCTGCGCAAGGGCCGGGTGGCGACGCCCGGCCTTTCGCTTTTGTGGCAAGGTCTCGCCAAGCGCCCCACCGCACGGCATGCTGCCCCCACAACCGGGAGCCGCATGCCGTGGAGATCGACAACCCCGAGGTGATCGCCGAAGCCCGCGCGGTGTTCGACCGCTATGAGGCCGCCATCGCCTCCAACGACACCGATGTCCTCGACGCCTCCTTCTGGCCGGACCCGCGCACGGTGCGCTTCGGCGTCACCGAGATCCTCTACGGCATCGACGCCATCCGCGCCTTCCGCGCGACGGTGAAGACCTATGCGCCGCGCATCCAGAAGCACATCCACATCACCGCCTTCGGCCGCGACTTCGCCTGCACGCATCTGGAATATGAACGCGTCGGCACCGGGCTGGTCGGCCGCGAGACCAAGATCATGGCGCGCCTGCCCGACCATGGCTGGCGCGTCGTCTCCGCGCATGTCTCGCTGCTCGCGGGGCATGATCCCGGCCGCGCGCAGAAGGGGTGAACGCCATGGGCCAGACGGTCGAGTGCTTCTACACGCTCTCCAGCCCCTGGATGTATCTCGGCGGGCCGCAGTTGACCGACATCGTCAGGCGGCACGGCGCGACGCTGGTGCTGAAGCCCTATGACTTCCGCCTGGTCATCAAGCACACCGGCGGCATCCCGCTGCGCACCCGCCCCGAGCCGCGGCAGGACTATCACGCGCTGGAACTCGACCGCTGGTCGCGCCACCTCGACATCCCGATCAAGCTGAAGCCCAAGCACTACCCGCCATCGGACCAGCGCCAGGCCGGTCGCATGGTGATGGCCGCCCAGGCGCGCGGGCTCGATGCCATGGCGCTGTCGCAGGCGATCCTGCGCGCCCTGTGGGTCGAGGACCGCGACATCGCCGACCCGCGCGTGCGCGTCGCCATCGCCGAGGAGGAAGGCCTGCCCGGCGAGGCCCTGCACCGGGAGGAGGAAAGCTCCTCCGTCGAGGCCGAATGGGACCGCAACAACCAGGATGCCGTGAAGCGCGGCGTCTTCGGCGCGCCGACCTTCTTCTGCGGCGACCTCTGGCTGTGGGGCCAGGACCGCCTGTTCTTCCTCGACAAGCACCTTGCCGGCGGGCAGGTGCAATCCGGCCCCTCCGCCGCGGTCGCCAAGATACGGGCAGCATGACACGACACGTAGCGATCATCGGCGCCGGCATCATCGGCGCCTGTTCGGCGATCGAGGCGCTGCGCCACGGCTATCGCGTCACCATCATCGACCCGGCCGAACCGGGCGGCGAGCAGGCGGCCTCCTACGGCAATGGCTGCTGGCTGAGCCCGATGTCGGTGATCCCGCCGGCCTTCCCGGGCCTGTGGAAGAAGGTGCCGAAATTCCTGATGGACCCGCTCGGCCCGCTGGCCATCCGCTGGTCCTATCTTCCCGCGCGTCGCGCCCTGGCTGGTGCGCTACCTGCGTGCCGGCTGGACCTGGGAGAAGGTGGAGGAGGCCGCCCGCGCGCTGCGCCCGCTGGTGGTCGACGCCCCGGCGCTGCACCTGCGCATCGCCGAGGAAGCCGGCGTCGCCCATCTGATCGAACGGCGCGGCCTGATCTATGTCTACCCGACCCGTGCCGCCTTCGAGGCCGAGGCCATGGCCTGGGAGATCCGCCACCGTGTCGGCGTGCGCTGGCTGGAACTCGACGCCAACGACCTGCATCAGCGCGAGCCCGAACTCGACCGCCGCTACACCTTCGGCGTGATGGTCGAGGAAGGCGGGCACTGCACCGATCCGGGCGCCTATACCGCCGCGCTGGTGGCCCATGCGGTGGCGCAGGGGGCGGAACTGCATCGCGCCGCGGCGACCGGCTTCGCCATCGAGGGCGGGCGGCTGCGGCCGTGCGCACCGACCGGGGCGAGATCGTCGTCCGATGCCGCGGTGATCGCCGCCGGGGCCCATGCCAAGCCGCTGGCCGCCGCCGCCGGCGACACCGTGCCGCTCGAGACCGAGCGCGGCTACCACGCCGAGGTCGCCGACCCCGAGGTCGCGCCCCGCCACGGGCTGATGCCCTCGGACGGCAAGATGTCGGTGATGCGCACCGGCAACGGCCTGCGCTGCGCCGGCCAGGTCGAGATCGCCGGGCTCGACGCGGCGCCGAACTGGAAGCGCGCCGAGATCCTGCGCGACCACCTGCTGCGCTGCTTCCCCGGCCTGCCGCGCGACCTGCCGGCCGAACGGGTCAAGGTCTGGATGGGCCACCGGCCCTCCATGCCCGACGGCAAGCCCTGCCTGGGTCCGCGCGCGGCGACGCGCGATATCGTCCATGCCTTCGGCCATGGCCATACCGGCCTGGTGGCGGCGGCGCGGACCGGCGCGGGTGGTGGCCGACCTGCTGGCGGGGCAGGCGCCGGAGATCGCCATCGCGCCCTTCGATGCCCGCCGATTCGCCTGATCGCGACGCCTCGGAATTTCGCTCGCTTTCGCTGTGCCGGGGTGCCATCCTGACACGTAGCGCCCCTGCATCCCGCAGGGTCGCCTGATTTTGTGGACCTGCAGGAACGTGTCTGAATTCGATAACCAGGGTGGCACCGGGCCGATTGAGGCCGAGGTGAAATGGTACAACAGCCGCAAGGGCTTCGGCTTCGTGCTCGGACCCGACGGAAGCGACGTCTTCTTCCATGCCTCGGCCCTGACCGAGGCTGGGATCGAGCCGCCGGACACAGGTGACAAGCTGGTCTGCGAGATCGGAACCGACCGACAGGGCCGCCGTCTCGTCACCCGCATCGTCGAGCTGAAGCGCGGCGAAGGTGGCGGCGCCGGTGCCGGTGGCGGCATGGGCGCACGCCCGCCGCGCCGCGACTTCGGTGGCCGGCGGTGGCGGTGGCTTCGGCGACCGTCCCCCGCGCCGTGACTTCGGTGGTCGGCGGCGGCGGTGGCTTCGGCGACCGTCCCCCGCGCCGCGACTTCGGTGGTGCCGGCGGTTCGGCGGCGGCGGTGGCTTCGGCGACCGTCCCCCGCGCCGTGACTTCGGTGGCGGCGGTGGTTTCGGTGGCGGTGGTGGCTTCGGCGACCGTCCGCCGCGTCGCGACTTCGGCGGCCCGCCGAGCGGTGGCTTCGGCGATCGTCCGCCGCGCGCCTTCGGGGACCGTCCGCCGCGGCGCGACTTCGGCGGCCGCGATGAAGGCGGGCCGACCTATGACGTCAACGGCACCGTCAAGTGGTTCGACCAGGTCCGCGGCTTCGGCTTCGTGACGCCGGATGATGGGGGCCAGGACGTGTTCCTGCACTCCTCCGTCCTGCAGCGCGCGGGCAAGCAGGACGTGCAGCAGGGCGAGAAGGTCAATCTCGAAGTGCGCGACGGCCAGCGTGGCCGCCAGGCCGTCAACATGAAGGACTGACCCTCGCGGTCGTCCCGGCAAAGGCCCCGTTGCCGCAAGGCGCGGGGCTTTTTTTGTGCGGGAAGTGCGATTTCCGCGGCCGCGTTAGGCCTCTCGTTCACGATGCATGGCCACAGTGGCCTTGGACGGGAATATCCCGTCACCGTGACAGGGAAGATCCCACCATGAGCCTCAACTCGGTGAACACGAACGGCGGTGCCATGGTGGCGCTGCAATCGCTCAACCGCACCAATGAGGCGCTGAACACCACGCAGAAGCGCATCTCGACCGGCTATCGCGTCGCCGACGCGAAGGATGACGGCGCGGCCTTCGCCGTCGCGCAGTCGGTGCGCGCCGATGTCGCCGGCCTCACGGCGGCGAATGAACAGCTCGGCGGCGTGAAGGGCGTGCTCGACACCGCGCTGGCCGGCCTCAACAAGGTCTCCGACACCATGACCAAGGTGCGCGAGACGCTGGTGCGCCTGGCCGACGACACGCTGAACACCGACCAGCGCGCCCAGTACGAACGCCCAGTACGAGGCGCTGCGCACGCAGATCACAGAACTTCATCCAGGACGCGACCTACAACGGCCGCACCCTGCTCGACACCAATGCCGGCAATGGCGGTGGCGACATCACCACCACGCGCAATGAATCGGGCACCACCTATACGCTGACCGCGGCCGATGGCGCCGGCACCATGGTCGTCGCCGCCGCGCCGCCGATGCCGCGACGGCGCAGGCCGCGATCGCGGCGGGCGGCGACTGGGCAGACGGTCAACACGCTGATCGCCGACGCGCTGAACCGCTTCGGGTCCGACTGCCGCTACGTCGATGCGCAGATCGCCTACAACCGCGACAAGCTCGATGCGCTCGAAGGCGGCCTCGGCGCGCTGATCGACGCCGACCTCGCCAAGGAATCGGCCCGGCTCCAGGCGCTGCAGATCCGCCAGCAGCTCGGCACCCAGTCGCTGTCCATCGCCAACAAGGCACCGCAGTCGCTGCTCAGCCTGTTCCAGGGCTGATCATCCGTAGCGGCGGGGCCGCAGCCCGGCGAACAGGTAGCTCGCGAGCGACACCACGTCATGCACCGGCAGGCCGAGCGCCGCCTGCAACGCCGCCGCATAGGGCGGCATGTTGGTGCATTCCAGCACGATGGCGCCGACCTCCGGATGCGCCGCCACCAGCGCGCGACCGGCGTCGATCATGTCCTGCTCCGCCGCCATGGCGTCGAGCTCGGGCTTATCCTGGCGCACCAGCACCCGGTACAGTTCCTTCCCATCCTCCACGCCGGCCACCGGCGTATCGGGCGCCATGCCGGCCGCGGCGAAATGCGCCGGCGTCAGCGACGGCCGGCTGGCGGTGATGACGCCGACGCGCTGGCCCGGCGGCAGCAGCGCCTCGACCCAGGGCACCTGCAGCAGGGATGACGTCGCCACCGGCACGCCCACCGCCGCCGCGATCTCCTTCTGGAAGATGCACAGGAAGCCGCAGCTGGTGGTGATCGCCTCGGCGCCGAGCGCCACCAGTTCCCGTGCCGCGGCGATGAAGTCGGGCAGCAGGCCGCGCGCGCCCTGCAGCACCACGCGCTCGGGCGTCGCCCCCGGCACCACGCGGTACAGCACCGGGAAGGGCCAGGTCAGGCCGTTGCCGATATCGCCCGGAATGCGCGGAAAGCGCGTCTCCAGCATGATGATGCCGAGCGGCGCGCCCTGGACGGGCTTCACGCCGCGCGCAATCCGCGCGAGGCTTGGGGCAGGGAAGGAAGGGTTCATGGCCACCGAGGCTAGTGTGTTTTCCGCCGCGGCGGAAACGGCACGATCCCAACCCGCCACCGGACAGCATCCCGGACGGCTGATCGGATGCGACGGGCGGATGCCGGCCTCCGGCGGAACGCCCTGCCGTCCGAGGTGCGCCGGCGATCCCCCTTCCGACGAACAAGAAGGAGACCGGGACCAATGATCCGCCGTACCCTGCTCGCCGCGGCCCTTGCCGCCACCACCGCCGCGCCGGCCCTCGCACAGGACGCCCCCTGGCCGAACCGTCCGATCACCATCATGGGTGGCTTCCCCAATGGCGCGGGCACCGACATCTATGCCCGCCGCCTGGCCGAACCGCTGTCGCGCGCGCTGGGCGTGCCGGTGGTGGTGGACAACCGCTCCGGTGCCGGCGGCAACATCGCCTCCGAATACGTCTCGAAGCAGCCGGCCGACGGCTACCTGTTCATGTTCGGCACCGCCGGCACGCATGCGATCAATGCCGCGCTGTATCGCCGCCTGCCCTTCAACGTGACGCGGGACTTCACCCCGGTCGTGCTGCTCGGCGACGTGCCCAACGTCATGCTGGTGAACCCCGAGAAGCGCCCCAACCTGCGCACCTGCCAGGACGTGCTGGCGGCGGCCCGCGCCCGGCCGCAGGCGGTCACCTATGCCTCGACCGGCAATGGCGCCTCGACGCATCTCGCCGGCGCGCAATTCGCCACCGCCGCGCGGCTCGACCTGCTGCACGTGCCCTATCGCGGCCAGCCGGGGGCGATCGCCTCGCTGCTCGCCGGCGACACCGACGTGTTCTTCAACCAGACCGGCGCCGCGATGGGCCCGATCCGCCAGGGCCAGGTGCGCGCCCTGGCGGTGCTGTCGCGTGAGCGCCTGGCCGCCCTGCCGGACGTGCCGACCGTCGCCGAGGCCTGCGGCCTGCCGCCGATGGATACCTCCACCTGGTACGGCATGCTTGCCCCGGCCAACCTGCCCGCGCCGATCCTGCAGCGGATGAACACCGAGGTGAACCGCATCATCTCCACGCCCGAATTCCGCACCTGGCTGGTCGACAACCAGGCGATCACCCCGCCGGCGGCGCCGAATTCGCCCGAGCAGTTCCGCCAGACCCTCGCCGCCGGATCTGCGCGCTGGGCCGAGGTGGTGCGCGCCTCCGGCGCCACGGTGGACTGAGCCGCCCCGGCGCCGCTCGCGACGCCGATGGCCGCGCCGATGGCCGTCATGCGCCAATCGCGCGGCCAGCCGGTCGCCGGCCGCGTATGTGGCCGGAGCGGGCCTCGGGCTATCGCGCGCTAGGTGCGTCGCCGCAATCACGCTCGCCGGCTACCGTCGCCGTCGTCGCGAGCCGGCCGGGCCCCTGCAGCCGACGGTCCGCATGTCGCACCAGCAACGCCGCTCCGCCGGGCTACGGACGATCGGGAGCAACCGCGATGGATCATGCACGTCCGCATCCGACGCCGAGGGACGCTGGCACGCCGCGTCGACCGTGGCGCGGCGCTGGCTGCGCGCCGAGGCCACCGAGACGCAACTCGGGCCTGCGCTGACCTTCGTCGCCGGCGCGATCAATGCCGGCGGCTTCATGATCGTCGGGCAGTACACCTCGCACATGTCGGGCATCGTCTCGGCCATGGCGGACCATGTGGCGCTCGGCATGGGGCAGCTGGTGCTGGCGGGGCATGCTGGCGCTGCTCAGCTTCATGGCCGGCGCGGCACATTCCGCCTGGCTGATCAATTTCGGCCGCCGGTTCGGCTGGCGCAGCCGCTACGCCCTGCCGCTGCTGGTCGAGGCCGGGCTGCTGCTGTGCTTCGGCATCATGGGCGCGGTGCTGCCCGCCGAGATGGTGGCGATCCCCGTGGTGCCGCTGCTGTGCTTCCTGATGGGGGTGCAGAATGCCTGCATCACCAAGATCTCCGGCGCGCGGATCCGCACCACCCATGTCACCGGCATCGTCACCGATCTCGGCATCGAGATCGGCAAGCTGACCTACTGGAACGCCGATGCGCGCAGCGGCGCCCCGAGGTCGTCGCCGATCGCGCCAAGATGCGGCTGCTCGCCGGGCTGCTCGCCTGCTTCGCCATCGGCGGGCTGGTCGGCGCGCTGGCCTTCGGCTGGTTCGGCCTCGCCGCCTGCCTGCCGCTCGCGGTGGTGCTGCTGATCCTGGCCAATGCGGTGATCCCGGCGGCATCACCGGAAGGATGATGCCGCGCCGGGCTTGTCACGCCGGTGCCGGCACCTCGACCAGCCGCCCGCCTTCCACCCGCAATCCGCGATCGTGGAAATCCGCCACCGCCGGGCGATGCGCGATGGAGATCAGCGCCGTGTCCGGCAGCCTCTCCTTCAGCCGTGCGTAGAGCCGTTCCTCCGCCGCCGGGATCGAGGCTCGCCGTCGCCTCGTCGAGGAACAGCCAGTCGGGCCTGAGCAGCAGCGCGCGCGCCAGCGCGAGGCGCTGCTGCTCGCCCGCCCGACAGGCGCTGGTCCCAGGTTTCGGCGTCATGCAGGCGCGTCACCAGGTGGCCGAGTTCGGCCGCCTCCAGCGCCTCGCTCACCTGGTCGTCGGTGAAGCCGGCCTCATCCTCCGGGTAGCAGACCGCCCGCTTGAGGCTGCCGAGCGGGATGTAGGGCCGCTGCGGCAGGAACAGCGCGCGCCCGCTCGCCGGCAGCGCGACGCGCCCGGACCCGAACGGCCAGATGCCGGCAATGGCGCGGAACAGCGTCGATTTGCCCGACCCCGACGCGCCGGTGATCACCACCGAATCGCCCGGCGCGACGCTCGCCTCGCCATCTTCCAGCAGCCGCCGCCCATCCGGCAGCGCGAGCGTCACGTCGTCGATCACCAGCCCCGGCTGCGCACCCTTGGCGGCGACCGGCCCGGTGCCGGCGCGCGCGCGCGGTGGCGACGGCGCGGGTGAAGCCGGTCAGGCGCTCGACCGTCGCGCGCCATTCGGTCAGCACCGAGTAATTCTCGACGAACCAGGACAGCGAATCCTGCACCTGGTTGAAGGCGCTCGAGGTCTGGATCAGCCCGCCCAGCGGAATCCGCCCGGCGAAATAGGCCGGCGCGGCGACGACGATGGGGAAGATGCTCGCCACCTGCTGGTAGCCCACGGTGAACAGCGTCAGCCGCTTGGTCGCCGTCATGATCGACCACCAGTTCTCCATCAGCGCGCGGAAGCGGTCGGTCAGGCCGCGCTTCTCATCCGCCTCGCCGCCATGCAGCGCGATGCCTTCGACATTCTCGCGGAAGCGCACCAGGGCGTAGCGGAAATCCGCCTCGACCTTCTGCTGGTTGAAGTTCAGCGCGGATCAGCGGCCGCCCGATCAGATGCGCGAGCCAGGTGCCGGCCATCGCATAGACCAGCGCCACCCACACCATGTAGCCCGGGATGGTGACGCCGAAGACCGTCACCGGCCCCGACAGCGACCACAGCACCAGGATGAAGGAACCGAGCGTCACGACCGAACGCATCAGCCCCAGCCCGAGGCCCGAGCGTCTGCGCGACGAACATGCGCGCATCCTCGGCGATGCGCTGGTCGGGGTTGTCGGTCTCCGGGTCGGTCAGCGCCATGCGGTAATAGGCGCGGCCCTCGAGCCACTGCGTCAGGTAGATCTCGGTCAGCCAGCGGCGCCAGCGGATCTCCAGCGCCTGGCGCAGATACAGCGCATAGACCGCGATCAGGATGTACAGCGCCGCGACCACGCGTGAAGGATGGCAGGAAGCCATCCTCCTCGGATCGGTGCCAGGTGAACAGCAGCGCCGTGAAGGCGGCGGAATCCTTGGCTTCCAGCGCGTTGTAGAAGGCCCGCTGCCAATAGGTCAGCACCACCGTCATGCCGACCAGCGACAGGTTCAGCACGATGACGGCGGCAAGCAGCGCCACGCGCCCGCCAGCGATCCTCGCTGGACCAATAGGGGCGCGTCAGCGCCCAGGCGTCGCGCAGGAAGGGGCCGAGGGCACGCATCCAGAATTCTCCTTCAGCCGCGACGCAGCCGGTCCTCGAAGGCGCCGAGCCAGGCCATCACGCGCGCCTGGTTCACCCCGAAATCCGAATGGCCGACCAGGCTGCGCGAATACAGCCAGAGCCCGGTGCCGTCGCCGGCCGGCGCCGACCTCCGCCACCACGATGTCGGGGTAGTTCATCAGCCGCGACCGCACCACCCACTGCGCCTGCCGCCGTTCCGCATAGTCGGCGAGCGGATAGGTGCGCGGCTGTTCGGCGGCGACGGCGCGGATCGCGGCGAAGGCGACCTCCGGCGTCACCGGGAAGGGGTCGCGGTGCAGGTGGCCCCGGCCCGGCGCGGTGGTCGGCGTCAGCAGGCAGGTATTGGGCGATGACGGCAGCGCCAGCGTCGCGAAATCGACCGGCTGCGGGCGCCGGCACGCCATCCGCCCCGCGCGAGAAGATCAGCCCGATCATGCGCCGCGCCCGCAGGCGGATGACGCCGCGGATCTCGGCCGTCGGGATCGACCGGCTTGCCCTTGCGCAGGATGTCGATCAGGCCCTCCCGCGCCAGCAGCGTGGCCTCGCGCCGGATGCGGGTCAGCAGCGATTGCCAGTCCTTCGCGGCGACAGGGCCTGGGCGACGTCCGACGGGCGTGATGCTCTCTGCCGGGGGCGCAGGCGGCGGTCTGGGCGAGGATCGCCTCGCGGATGGCCGGCTCGCTCATGGCGCGAGCCAGGTGGCGGAGAGCGCGCCATCCGCCCAGTCGAAGCGCGCCCGCCGATGCCCCGCCGGGTCGAGCAGCAGCCAGTCCAGATGGTCGAAATGCAGCATCACGGCGGCGAAATGCGCCCGGCCGCCGGCAGGGTCATCCGGTGCGGCGGGTGGCGCCGGCACGGGCGTGCCCGGCGGCAGGGCGGTGGCATAGGTCATGCGGCTGGTCTCCCGGCTGGCCGCCCAGGCGGCATCGGCGATGGCGTCGTCGCGATGCAGCGTCGCACGCCCGGCGACGCGCAGTTGCATCCGATGATCGCCGCATCATAGACATGCAACGCGGCGCGTGGGTCGGCGGCGAGTTCGGCGACCTTGGCGCTGCGGCGGTCGGTATGGATCGACAGGCTGCGCGCCGCCGGGTCGAAGCCGCGCAGCACCACGGTGCGCAGTTGCGGCGCACCGTCGCGGCCCAGCGTCGCCAGCGCCGGGGTGCGGAAGGGGCTGCGCCCGTCCCGTGCCCCCTCGGCCAATCTGCCGAAGGCCGCGTGCAGGGCGCCTTCCAGCGTCAGGGCCGCGACAAGGGTCATGCCATCATGGCTTCGGCCAGCGCGACGCCGCTGTCCCAGGCCGCTTCGGCCCGGCCGGCCGTGCACCAATCCCCGGCCAGGCCGATCCGCGTCGTCGCATCCCACAGGCAGGGCACGCCGAGCGGCACCTCCAGCAGCGAATAGCGCCAGCGATGCGCCGCCGCCCAGGCCACGGGAGGCAACGGCGCGGCAGCATGCGCCGCGAGTTCGCCGAGCAGGGGTGCGATGATCTCCTCCGCGCGGCGTTCGAGATTGGCGCGCGTCCAGCCCGGTGCGGCCTGAACCACCCAGCATTCGGCGGCGCCGTCGCGGCCGGGCTTGGAGGAATCGCGCGCCGCCCAGCCCACCGCATGCCCATCCGGGCGCAGCGTGTCCGGCAGGTCGAGCCGCTGGTCGAAGGCGGCCATGACGGTCCAGCAGGGGGCATAGCGGACGGCGCGCAGGGCATCGCCCAGGCCGGGCAGCAGGTCGATGGCCTGGGGTGCCGGAATCGTCACCAGCACGGCGGAAAAGGGGCCGTCCTCGACCGGTGGGGTGGCGGGCAGGGGGGCGCCGGGCTTCGCATCCCGTGCGTCCCAATGGCGCAGCATCCAGGCGCCGGGGCTGCCGGTGACCTCGCCGACATGGCGCGAGGCGGTGATCGGCAGGCTGCCGAGCAGGGCGCGGGGCAGCGCCGACATGCCGGGCACGCCGACATGGCGGGCGGCATCCGGCCAGGCCGCGGCGCCGGCCTGCGCCAAGGCTGCCGCGAAGCCCGGCCCGGCGGCCCGGAGATACTGCGCGCCATGGTCGAACTGCAGCCGCCGGCCGGCATGCTCGGCGCGCCGGGTGGCCAGCCGGCCGCCGGGCGCGCGGCCCTTGTCGAACAGGCGCACGGCGATGCCGCGGGCGTCGAGGGTGCGGGCCGCGGCAAGCCCGGCGAGGCCCGCCCCGATGATGGCGACGTGTTGGGTCATGCGCGCCGGTATGGCGCCATTCGGCCAATCCGCAAGGGCCGGCCGTCGGCGCGCAGGCGTCAGGCGAAGGCGCGCTCCACCAGTGGCCCAGGGGCGGGCAGGGCGGCGATCTCGCGGATGATCTTGCGGCGGACGGCACCGGCGAAGGATTCGTAGCCTTCCGCCACCATCAGGAAGGCGCCCGGCCCGCCGATCACCTCGTCGCGATAATACTGGTCGACCGGCGGCAGGCCGGCCATCAGGGTGGAGGGCTGCGGCGAGCGGTCGAGCACCGCGAGGCCGTTCAGCACGATGCCGCTCTCCAGCGCCTCGGCGCGCGCGGCGGCGAGGGCGCGGCCCGAATTGTTCACCCCGTCGCCCGAGATGTCGACGACGCGGCGCAGGCCTTCGAAGCGCTGGCCGAATTGCCGGCCGGCGTGGTCGATCGCGCCGGAGATCGACGTGTAGAGGTAGGTCTCGCGCGAGGCGGCATCGATCGCCGCGGCGAAGCGCGCGCAGCTCGCCGCACCGTCGAGTTGCATCCAGGGCACCAGCGTCTGCTGGATGTTCCAGTCCGACCAGACGAAAAGCATGACGGCGATCGAGCCGATCGGGCCGCCGGCGATGCCCTCGGCCAGGCGCGGGTCTCGGAAGGCCGCGGCATAGCCGCGCATCTGCATCTCCATCTCCTCCGCATCGACGGAGCGGGAGACATCCACGGCGAGCACCAGTTCGACATCGACCTCGGTGGAGGCGCGGGCGTTGCGGGCGGTGATCAGGGTGGGGGCGGCAAGACCTGCGGCGAGCAGCAGGCGGCGAGTGATCGGACGCGACATCGGTACCCTCCTGTAGGGCCGTGTTGGGGTGCAGTCCTTCCCGTCCGCCTCCGTCACTGAAGCTTTTTGTGGTCCAACGGTATGCCGATTGTTTTGTGCGCTGCAACAAAAATATCAGCATAGCTGTCATAATGTGCTGTGGAATGCGGCAGATGTTGTTTCTGTGCAACGCATATGACCATGGCGGCGGCATCGCGCGGTTGGTCTGAGCCATCCTTCGTGGTCGCTCGCCAAAGCGAAGCCCGCAAGATCGCGGGCATTCCGTTGGACAAAGCCAAGCGCCTACCGTTACGCTCACGATCTCGCGAAATTATGCAAACGAGAACCGCAGATGCCAAAACCCAAGGGCTACGTGCGCGAGGTCTTTGTCTCGGAGAACGGCTTCAATCCCTATGCCGCGAGCGCGCGCACCGGCAATACGAGCGAGGAGAGGGGATTCTGCTTTGCCATGGTCTGCCGCTGGATCAAGCTTTGCACGCAGTTCGGCATCGAAGGCTCCTCGAGTGTCCTGTCGGCGCAGGAACTGCTGCATATCTCAATTGTGCAATCAGGCTATCTCCGTCTGGCACGAACACACACCGGCGCCTTGACCAACAAGGAAGGGGAAGACCTCGTCTACGCGCAAGCGGGACTTCGTGCCGCGTGGCAATCGGACGCAACCGCCCTGGAATTCCTATTCGAAGGTGATGGTTCGCAGAACGATTACTATGAAATCGGGGTGCCCTTCCATTCCCTGGGCCTTTGCCGTCAGGCGTCAAACGGAGCCTTTTTTTACTTCGATCCTAATTACGGACTATACGAATACACTCGCAATGATGTGGTGGAGTTGATGAAAAACATATATTTATACAAAATGACTTCGGATGAAGACATGTTTGTAAACTGTCTAATTCCGCGATGACTGTACACCATCTGATCTGCCCCTGCGCCGCCGGCTCGCGCCGCGACATCTAGAACCCGCCGCCTGCCTCCAGCCAGGCCCGCTCCTCCGCCGTGCTCGCCCGCCCCAGCGCCGCGTTGCGGTGCGGGAAGCGGCCGAAGCGGCGCGATCACCGCCCGATGCCGCCAGGCGTAGTCGATCGTCCCGTCCGGCTTCGCCATGCGCGGGTCGTCGCGCAACCCCTCGAACAGCGCGACCGAGAGGTCCTGGTCGGCCATCGCCTCGGAATGCTCGAAGGGCAGGTACAGGAACAGCGCGCTGCGCCGGCGTCAGCGCCGAGGTCGATCCGCCGGCGCCAGCACGGCGTCGCGCGCGATGTCGCGCATGATCGGGTCGGCGGCGAAGGCCTCGGCGCTGCCGCGATGCAGGTTGCGCGGGAACTGGTCGAGCAGGATGGCCAGCGCCAGCACGCCGGCCGGCGTGTCGCGCCAGGCGGCCAGCGCATCGGTCCCGCGCCGCGGCGGCAAGATCGCCGAAGCGGGCGCGGATCTCGGCGTCGAAGGCGTCGTCGCGCTTGAACCAGGCCTCGCGGAAGGTGTCGGGCCCATCGGCGAACCAGAAGGACAGGACGTCGAGCGGCGTGGTCATGCCAGGGCCCTTTCCAGCAGGCGGACGGAGTGCAGCGCCTCCCGTCCTGCCAGATCGGCGATCTGGTGGCGGCAGGAGGTGCCGTCGGCCACGATGAAGGCCGTCGGGCGCCGCGGCGCGCACCGCGGGCAGCAGCGACAGTTCGGCCATCGCCTTCGACGCCGCCAGCGTCTCCGCCTGGTAGCCGAAGGCGCCCGCCATGCCGCAGCAGGACGACGTGATCGGCGTCACCTTCAGCCCCGGGATGCGCTTCAGCAGCGCGACGGCGGCCGGGAAGGCGCCGAACGCCTTCTGGTGGCAATGGCCGTGGATATGCGCCTCGCCGGGCATCGCCTTCAGCGGCAGCACGGCCTTCTCGCGGTCGAGGAACTCGCTCAGCAGGAAGGCGCGGGCGGCCAGCGCCTGCGCCGGCTCGCCCGGCAGCAGCGCGAGGAACTCGTCGCGCAGCGTGATCAGCGAGGAGGGCTCGATGCCGATGACCGGCGAGGCGACGGCGGACAGCGCCTCGAGCGTGCGCCGCGCCTCGGCGCGCGCCTCCTCGACCAGCCCGGCGGCGAGCAGGGTGCGCCCGTCATCCAGCGGCCGCGTCCCGCGCGCCGGCCGCGCGATGGCCGGGTCGTAGCCGGCGGCGCGCAGCACGGCGATGGCGGCGCGCAGGTTCTCCGGCTCGTAATACCGGTTGAAGGCGTCGGGCAGCAGGATGACCTCGCGGTCGCGGCCATCCGGCGCGCGCAACTCGGCGTCATGGAAGGCGTCCCAGGCGAAGCGCGGCAGGGCCGGTCGGCGGCGAGGCCGAGCAGCATCTCCGACAGCCGCGCCAGCCCCGGCACCGCAGTCCCGCGCATTGGCCAGCGGCGGCAGCAGCGAGGCCCAGCGCGCCCAGCGCGGCATCGTCGCGATGATGCGTTCGCGCCAGCCGATGCCGTGCTGTCTTCGCCCGCGCCGCCAGCACCTCGATCTTCATCCGCGCCATGTCGACGCCGGTCGGGCATTCCCGCTTGCAGCCCTTGCAGGAGACGCAGAGCTTCACCGCCTCGGCGACCTCATCCGAGGCCAGCGCGCCCGGCAACTGCCCGGTCAGCGCGAGGCGCAGCGTATTCGCCCGCCCGCGCGTCAGGTGCTGCTCATCGCGCGTCGCGCGGTAGGACGGGCACATGACATTCGCGTCGAACTTCCGGCAGGTGCCGTTGTTGTTGCACATCTCGACCGCGCTCAGCAGGCCGCCGAGCGGGCCCGGGATACTCCGACCAGTCGAGCGCCGGCGTGATCGCCGCATCCGCCGCGTAGCCCGGGCGCGTAGCGGAACAGCGTGCGGTCATCCATCTTCGGCGCGCGCACCACGCGCCCCGGGTTCAGCAGCGCATCGGGGTCGAAGGCGTCCTTCACTTCCTCGAAGGCGCGGGCGATGCGGGGGCCGAACATCGGCTCGTTGAATTCCGACCGCACGATGCCGTCGCCATGCTCGCCGGAATGGCTGCCCTTGTATTCGCGCACCAGGGCGAAGCATTCCTCGGCGATGGCGCGCATCTTCCGCACATCCTCGCCGTCCTTCATGTTCAGCACGGGGCGCACATGCAGGCAGCCGACCGAGGCATGGGCATACCAGGTGCCCTTGGTGCCGTGCCTGCGCGAACACGTCGTTCAGCCGCTCGGTGTAGTCGGCGAGGTCGGGCAGGGCGACGGCGCAATCCTCGATGAAGGACACCGGCTTCCCGTCGCCCTTCATCGACATCATGATGTTCAGCCCGGCCTCGCGCACCTCGGCGATGGCGGCCTGGAAGCCGGCATCGGTGGCGCGCACCACGGCGTCCGGATAGCCGAGATCGGCCATCATCTCCTCAAGCCGGTCGAGCGCGGCGAGCAGCGGCGCGTCGTCATGGCCGTGGAACTCGACGATCAGCAGGCTGTCCGGCTCGCCCTTCACCATGCGGTCGATGGTGGCGCGATAGATCGGGATCGACCGGCCGAGGTCGATCATCGTCCGGTCCACCAGTTCCACCGCCTCGGGATCCAGCGTCACCAGATGCTGCGATGCCGCCATCGCCGCGCGGAAGGTCGGGAACTGGCAGATGCCGAGCGTCTTGCGCGGCTTGATCGGCCACAGCTTGAGGTCGAGCGCGGCGGAAAACGCCAGCGTCCCCTCGGACCCCACCAGCAGCCGCGCGAGGTTGCCGCGCCCTTCCGCCCGCGCCGCCGGCGTCAGGCTCTCGATGTTGTAGCCGCCGACGCGGCGCAGCTGGTTGGGGAAGCGCGCGGCGATCTCCTCCGCCTCCCGCGCGCCCAGCGCGCGCAGCCGCTGGATCAGTTCGGCCGCCGGCGCCGGCACGTCGCCGCCGAGATTGTCCGGCAGATCCCCGAAGGTGAAGCGCGACCCATCCGCCAGCAGCGCGTCGATGGCGGTGACGTTGTCGGCCATCAGCCCGTAGCGGATCGACTTCGACCCGCAGGAATTGTTCCCCGCCATGCCGCCGATGGTGCAGCGCTGCCAGGTGGACGGATCGACCGGGAAGAACAGCCCATGCGCCTTCAGCGCATCGTTCAGCGCGCCGAGCGTGATGCCCGGCTGCACGCGGGCCATCCGCGCCGCCGCATCCACCTCGATCACGCCGCGCAGATACTTCGTGCAATCGAGCACCAGCGCGCGGTTCACCGTCTGGCCGCATTGCGAGGTGCCGCCGCCGCGCGCGAGCAGCGGGATGCCTTCCTCCCGGCACAGCGTCATCGCCGCCTGCACGTCGTCCAGGCTGCGCGGCACCAGCACGCCATGGGGCTCGACCTGGTAGATCGAGGCGTCGGTCGCGTAGCGGCCGCGATCGGCCGGGGCGAACAGCACCTCGCCCTCGCGTCTCACGCTTCAGGCGGTCGGCGAGGCGGCTGTCGCCGAGGCTCGGGCGGGTGGTGACGTTCATCGGTGGTCTTCCTGGGGCAGCAGGATGAGAGGAGACTCCGCCTGCCGTGATTCGAGAAGGTGGTGCGCCCGTGCCGCCTCATGCAACGGCAGCGCGATGCCCGTGCGCGCCTGGTCCGCCCCGCAGGACAGCACCTCGAACAGCGCGGCGGCCACCCCGGCCGCCTCGATCCCCGGCACGCCGGGCTGGGGCAGGGTGCGGTACAGGCCGGACCGAACGTAGCAATCGTGGAAGTTCACGCCCACCGCCGTCTGGCGCAGCAGCAGCCGGCCGGGACCGGGGGCGGCGACCTCGATCGGCTCGGTGCGCAACACCTCGGGCCCGCCGTGCTCGCGGAGCATGATCGCCGTCGCCATGATGCGCCTCCTCCGCCGGGCTGTTCAGGGTGGCGCGAAACTAGCGGCGATGCGCCGCGCTGTCCGATCCATAATGCTCATGCGCGGGAGAAGTGCTTCTCATCACGCGGCCGCCGTTGCCCGGCCGGCATGATCGGGGGAGACTGCGGCGATGCCCCGCTTCCGCCTCTCGCTCGGTCCCCTGCGCGCCAGCCTCGCCGCCGGGCGCGAGGGCGCGGAATTCCGCTTCGGCGTCGGCGGGCCGCGCTGGCAGCGCTGGTACCAGGGCATGGCCGCCCGGCGCCGCGCGACGCGCGAGGCCGCGCCCGCCGCCACCGCCGCCGACCCGCCCGATGATGCCGGCCCGGCCGCCGGCCTGCGCCGGCGCATCGGCACCGTCCCGTGGTACCACGCCATCGACCTCGGCCATGGCGTCGTCACCCCCGGCATCTTCGACCATCGCCCGCTGATCGAGCGCTACGGCCTGCCGGAAACCCTGGCCGGCCGGCGCGTGCTGGATATCGGCACCTTCGACGGCTACTGGGCCTTCGAGTTCGAACGCCGCGGCGCCGCCGAGGTGGTCGCGATGGACATCCCCACCTTCGCCGATGCCGATTTCCCGCCACCCGCCCGCGCCCGCATGGACCCGGCCGTGCTCGCCGAGGAAACCGGCCGCGGCTTCACCATCGCCCATGACGCCCTGGCGTCGCGCGTCATCCGCCGCACCGGCAGCGTCTATACGATCGACCCCGCCGCTTGGGGCCATTTCGATCTGGTCCACCTGGGCAATGTGCTGGTCCATCTGCGCGACCCCGCACTCGCCCTGCAACGCATCCTGCCGCTGGTGCGCGGCCGCCTGATGGTCAGCGAGGCGATCGACCCGGACCTCGAAGACCTTGAAGGCATGGGCCCGCTGCTGCGCTACATCGGTGCCGAGCAGGACTGCAACTGGTGGCGCTTCAACACCGCCGCCATCGAGAAGATGCTGCGCGACGCCGGTTTCGCCACCGCCACCACCACCGCCCGCTTCCGCCTGCCGGTGAAGGGCGGCGCGCGGGACCTGACCCAGGCGGTGGTGATCGCCACGCCCTGATGGCCCCGGCACCGGGCAGGGCGCGCCTGGGGTTGGCGGGCCGGGCAGGGATGCATCGCGCATGCTCATGGCGCCGACGCGCCGAACTCATTTGGCGTAGCGCCCCGCCTGGCGCATGAAGCGCGGCGAGAGAGGGAGCCCAACCCATGGCCTATTACCAGTCCAAGCCCACCGCCGGCCGCCACTTCCTGCAGATCCCGGGACCCACCAACGTTCCCGACCGCGTGCTGCGCGCCATGGACCACCCCACCATGGACCATCGCGGCCCCGATTTCGGCCGCTTCGGCGCGCAACTGCTGGAGAAGGTGCGCCACGTCTTCAAGACGCAATCCCATGTCATCATCTACCCGGCCTCGGGCACCGGCGCCTGGGAAGCCGCGCTCACCAACACCCTGTCCCCCGGCGACCGGGTGCTGATGTGCGAGACCGGCTGGTTCGCCCATCTGTGGCAGGAAATGTCCGGCCGCCTCGGCATCGTCACCGACCTGGTCAAGACCGACTGGCGCCGCGGCGCCGACGTCGCCCAGATCGAAGCCCGCCTGCGGGACGACAAGGCCCACGCCATCAAGGCCGTCTGCGTCGTCCACAACGAGACCAGCACCGGCTGCACGACCCGCGTGGACGAAGTCCGCCGCGCCATGGACGCCGCCGGCCACCCCGCGCTGCTGCTGGTGGACACGATCTCCTCGCTCGGATCGATCGACTATCGCCACGACGAATGGGGCGTCGACGTCACCGTCGCCGGCTCGCAGAAGGGCCTGATGCTGCCGCCTGGCCTGTCCTTCAACGCGATCTCGGAGAAGGCCCTGAAGGCGTCCGAGACGGCGAAGCTGCCGCGCAGTTTCTGGGACTGGAAGCCGATGCTGGCGGCCAACGCCACCGGCTACTTCCCCTACACGCCGGCGACGAACCTGCTCTACGGGCTCGACGCCGCCGTGGACATGCTGATGGACGAAGGGCTGGACAACGTCTTCGCCCGCCACGACCGCTTCGCCGAAGCCACCCGCCGCGCGGTGCGGCATTGGGGCTTCGAGATCCAGTGCGCGGAACCGCGGCACTACTCCTCGGCGCTGACCGCCGTGCGCCTGCCCGAAGGGCATTCGGCCAACGCCCTGCGCGCGACGATCCTCGACAAGCACAACATGTCGCTCGGCAACGGGCTCGGGCAGCTGAACGACATCGTGTTCCGCATCGGGCACCTCGGCGACTTCGGCGACCTGTCGCTGGTCGGCACGCTCGGCGGGGTCGAGATGGGGCTGCGGGAGGCCGGGGTGCCGTACAAGGCCGGTGGCGTGCTGGCGGCGATGGATTACCTGTCGGGGAATGCGTGACAGGAAGGTCGGGGGAGGAGACCTCCCCCGAATCCCCCTCCCTTTTCTGGCTGGGCCGCACCGGCGGTGCCGGCGCGGCGGCGTGCGGGGAGGGCGGATGCGATGACGGTTGAGGAGTTTCGGCGCAGCCTGGATGAGGTCGCGCCACCCGCCGGGCTGTCCGCGCCGCTGCTGGCGCTGTGGTGGGATGCGCGCGGGGATTGGGGCCGCGCGCATGAGGCGGCGCAGGCCGGCGAGGATGCGGACAGCGCCTGGGTGCATGCGTATCTGCATCGCAAGGAAGGGGACCTGGCGAATGCGGGGTATTGGTACAGGCGGGCGGGTCATCCGCCGGCAGGTGGTGCGCTCGACGACGAATGGCGCGATATCGCTGCGGCGCTGACTGCGGGCTGAAGCCCGACGCGGCGTCCATCTCGGCAGCAGCCGTGCTGCTCGCGGCCGGGGGATATCCGGTGCAGCGCCCGCCGGCCAGTTGTCAGCTGATAAGTCTTGACATGATCTGACGGTCATATGGAATTGGTGGGGTCAGAGGCCGGGGCGCGGAGCCAAAGGCGTAGCGCAGCGCTCCGGCCGGTTGATCGGAGAGACCGCCATGACGATGACCGAGCGAAAGGTGATCAAGGCCAAGATCGGCCTGCTGGAGTTGGCCAAGCAGTTGGGCAGCGTGACCCAGGCCTGCCGCGTGATGGGCTATTCGCGCGACAGTTTCTATCGCTTCCGCGATTTGTACGAGAAGGGCGGTGACCTGGCGCTGGCTGAGATCAGCAAGGCCAAACCGAACCTGAAGAACCGGGTCGCCCCCGAAGTGGAAGCAGCCGTGGTGGCGATCGCCATCGACGAGCCGGCCTGGGGCCAGGCTCGTGCCGCCAACGAGTTGAAGAAGCGCGGCACGGACGTCTCGCCCTTCGGGGTCCGCAGCATTTGGCTGCGGCACGACCTGGAGACCTTGAAGAAGCGGCTGCGCGCTTTGGAGGCCAAGGTCGCCCAGGACGGTGGCGTGCTGACCGAGAGCCAGTTGGTGGCGCTGGAGAAGGCCAAGGCCGACAAGGAGGCCCATGGCGAGTTCACCTCCGAGCATCCGGGCTACTGCCTGGCGCAGGACACCTTCTATGTCGGCACGTTGAAGGGCGTCGGCCGCGTCTACCAGCAGACGGTGATCGACACCTATTCCAAGGTCGGTTTCGCCAAGCTCTACACGCGCAAGACGCCGCTGACTGCGGCCGACATCCTGAACGACCGGGTGATCCCGTTCTTCGATGCGCAGGGCCTGCGCATCGACAGGATCCTGACCGACCGCGGCACCGAGTTCTGCGGGGCCCATGATCGGCATGAGTATGAGCTCTACCTAGCGGTCGAGGACATCGACCACACCCGGACCAAGGTGAAGAGCCCGCAGACCAATGGCATCTGCGAGCGGTTCCACAAGACGATGCTGGACGAGTTCTACCGTGTCGCCTTTCGTAAGAAGATCTACGAGACGGTGGAGATGTTGCAGGCCGACCTCGATGATTGGCTGCAGGTCTACAACGAGGCGCGCACCCATCAGGGGCGCTGGTGCTTCGGCAAAACCCCGATGCAGACTTTCCTCGACAGCACCGACATGGCGCGCGAAAAGCAGAACCCGACAAAGGCCGCATAGCAGTACCAGCCGACAGTTTCGATCCGGCGGACACCCACCACGCCAGATCGAGCCGAACGTCAGATCAAATCGCTACTTCTACATGTCAGCGCCAACGCGCCACGAAGGACGCGATGTCGTCTGACTGGAACGCCTCCAGCCGCTCCATGACCAACTCGAACGGCCAATCCCACCAGGCGATCGTCGCCAGTTGCTCGGCGATCTCCCGCGGGAACCGCTCTCTGATCAGCCGCGCCGGCACCCCGCCCACAATCGTGTAGGGCGCCACATCCTTCACCACCACCGTGCCGGCGGCCAGCACCGCGCCATCGCCGACGCTCACCCCCGCCAGCACCGTCACCCCATGCCCAATCCAAACATCATTCCCGATCGTCACCCGCGCCGCCCGCCGCGCCTCGAAAAACGCCGCATCGCGTTTCAACGACGCATCATAATACTCCGGCACATAGGTGAACCGATGCAGCGACGGCCGCTCCATCGGATGGTTCGGCGGCCCGATCCGCACATGCGCCGCGATCGCGCAGAACTTCCCGATCGTCGCATCCGCCACCTGGCAGTCATGCCCGAGATAGCTCGCATCCCCGATCGTCGAATACTCGACCGCGCTCCGCTCCAGCACCTCGCAATGCGCGCCCAGCACCACCTCGCGCAGCTTCACGCTCGGGTGGACAAACGTCTCGGCAAGCTTCGCCCGCTGGCTCATCGGCACGCACCCTACAGCAGCGAGGGAATCCCCGGCGCGGGCAGCGCGATCTCGCTGGTGAGAAACTCCTGCAACTGCTTGCCGAACCCGCTGTCGGGCTCCCACGGCGCATCCGGCGGCGACGCCATCGACGGCACGATCACCCCCGCGCCCGGCGGGAACCGCGCCGAATCCAGGATGCCGATGTTGAACCCGATGCTCGGCAGCATCCGCGGCTCGCGCAGCGGCGTCGGCGCCGGCCCGTAGAAGCCGAAATACGTCACCGGCAGCGGCAGCCCGCAGGCATTCTCCCACCGCTCGCCCGGCTTCAGCTTGGCGAAATACGGCACCGGCTCGGATTCGAACTTCCGGCCCTCGGGCGGGGTCGGCACCCACTTGCCCACCACCACCCGGTCGCCCGACCCGCGCGCGGCGAACAGCAGTGCCGGGTCGCGGTCGCGATTGCCGGCATTGTCGGTCGCGAACAGCACCGCCGCGACGAAGATGTCCCGATCGCGCGTGTTCACCACCGTGACGTCGAGATACAGCGCCTCCCGCGTCAGGGCCCTGATCGTGACCGAAAGGCTCGCCATGATGTCGTCCTGTCCTCAGTAGCGCGGGCGCTGGTATTCGTGCGGGTTCTTGCTGATCCCCTGGTCGTCGAAATCCTTGCGCAGCTTGTTCTCGGTATAGGGATCATTGGCATAGGGCCCGAGCCCGACGGCCTGCTGCTCATACCCCGGCGCGTTGTAGGTGTTGCCGTCTGCCCCGGTGTAGTTGCTGCTCGCCTGCACATTGGTGCCGTGCACGTCGTGGTTGGCGTGGATCAGCTCATGCCCCAGCCCGATCGCCGGGTCGCGCGTCTGGTCGGGCCGGCCGTTCAGCTTGTCCTTGTCGGGGTTGAAGAACACCACCGCATCGGTGCCCGGCCCCGGCGCACCGGTCAGCGGATTGGTATATCCCGCCCCGTTCTCCGAATTCGTGCCATCGGTGCTCGGCTTGATCGTGGTCGTATGCGGCGCGGCATCGAGACTCTCCAGCAGCCCGAGCCCGGTCGGCGTGCTCGCCAGCTTGGCCAGCGCGATCATGGTCTTGAGCTGGAACTCCGGCGATCCCTCGATCTTGATGTTGGACTTGCCCGACAGGATCTTCGCCAGCAGCGCCGCCGCCGCGCCACCGCCGCCGCCACCGCCGCCCGCGCCGTCACCGACCAGCACGGTGAAGCAGCCGAGGACGATGATCCCCCCATGGACGCAGTTATCCAGGATGCGCGCCTGCGGCATCTTCATCGTCAACACGGTCGCCGAGCCCTTGACGATCATGTCCGGCGGCCCGACGCACACGCACATGTCCGTCACGCGCGCGGCCGGCAGCTTGCCGATCAGCACGGTGGGCGCGCCCGGTCCGGCGATCGGCCCGCCGACATGGGGCACCAGCACCGTGAACATCGGGCAGATGTGCAGGTCGGTCAGCCGTGCGGCGGGAAATCCGACCATCGTTCTCCGTCTCTCCGTCCGTTGCAGTCTCGCGACCCGCGGGCGCCACCGCAAGCGCGGCGCGTCACGGGCCGGGGCGTTGTCACCCCGCCTCGCCTGGCGCACCCTTCTCCCCTGACGGAGGAGAGTACCCATGCAGGCACCCATCCAGGTCTGGACCTGGCCGACCCCGAATGGCCACAAGGTCCATATCCTGCTTGAGGAACTGATAGAGGACGGCCGCGGCCTGCCCTACGAAGTGGTTCCGGTCGCGATCGGCAAGGGCGAGCAGTTCCGCCCCGAATTCCTCGCCATCACGCCCAACCACCGGATCCCCGCCATCATCGACCCCGCTGGCCCCGGCGGCACGCCGTTCAAGCTGTTCGAGAGCGCGGCCATCATGATCTACCTGGCCGAGAAGGCCGGCAGCGGCCTGATCCCGGCCGACCCGGCGACCCGCTACACCGCCCTGCAATGGCTGATGTTCCAGATGGGCGGCGTCGGCCCGATGTTCGGCCAGTACAACCACTTCGCCAACTACGCGGTCGAGAAACTGCCCTACGCCATCGAGCGCTACACCAACGAGGTCGCGCGCCTGCACCGGGTGCTCGACAAGCGGCTGTCGGAATCGGCCTATCTCGCCGGCGACGCCTATTCGATCGCCGACATCGCGACATTCCCCTGGATCCGCAATGCGGAGCGCCGCAACGTTGATCTCGGTCAATATCCGAACGTGCTGCGCTGGCACGATGCCATTGCCGCCAGGCCGGCCGTCCAGCGCGGCGTCTCGGTGCTGGCGGAAAACCAGCGTCGTGGCACGATGACCGATGCCGAACGGGAAATCATGTTCGGCAAGACCCAGTTCGCGGCGCGCTGAACGCGCCCGGACCAAGAAAGCCCAGGGATTCGCATGGCTGAGATCGACCACATCGTCATTGGCGCCGCTACGCTCGAGCAGGGCGCGCGCTACATCGAGGAAACCCTCGGCGTGAAACCGTCCAAGGGGGGCGTGCATCCTGGCGTCGGCACGCACAACATGCTGCTCGGCCTGGGGGCCAACTGCTATCTTGAAATCATCGCGGCCGATCCGGCGCAGCCGGAGCCGGCGCACCCGCGGCCCTTCGATCTCGACGACGCCGGCCTCAAGACCATGCTGGAGGCCGAGCCGCGGCTGATCGCCTATGTCGCCTCCACCCCGGCGCTCGACGCGGTGGTGGCGCGACTCGGCGCCTCCCATGCCGGGGAGATCCGGACGATGTCGCGCGGGGACCTCAGCTGGCGCATGGCCTTCCCGCCGCAGCGCCAGGACATGGAGAACCTGATCCCGCCGCTGATCCAGTGGGATGGCGAACGCGCCGCCAAGCACATCAAGGATTCCGGCTGGCGGCTGACCTCGCTCGAGGGCGAGTACCCCGATACCCAGTCGCTGCACGGTGCGCTGCACCGCGCGCGGCCTGCAGGATGCGGTCAAGATCCGCCAGAGCCCGCATACGCGCCTGATCGCCCATCTGCGCCACCGGGATGGGCGCGAGGTGACGCTGACCAGCGCCTGAACGGTTCCGGGCTGCCGCCGGCGACGGTCTCGCCGGCGGTGTCTTCATCTTCCGGCGAGGCGGGCCAACTATGGTGACGGCGCCACACCGGTGGTGGCGCATGGGTGGGATGGATGCAGTTGTCAGCCGCCGGGCCGGTACCGCCATACGCTTGCGGGTGGAAAGTTCAGCGGCGTCCAGGCCTCGCGCCGAGCCGTCAATCCCAATGCGCGCCACGGCAGCGGCGACGTCACGCAATAGCTGTACAGCAGGAAGCCGCGCCCGGGCGCGACCGCCTCCACCGCGGCGACGAAGCGGCGCTGCTGTTCCTTCGGCAGCAGCACCAGCGGGATGCCGCAGATCGCCGTGCCGACACGCCCATGCAGCGCCGCCGGCAATGCCTCGGACAAGGCGAAGGCGTCGCCCTCGATCACCGTCACGCCGGGCAGGGTGCGCGCCAGGTGGCGGGCCATGTCGGGCACGATCTCGACCACCACCAGCCGGTCCGGCGGCACGCCGCCATCCAGCAGCGCGCGGCTGACCGCGCCGGTGCCGGCGCCGAGTTCGACCACCACCTCATCCGCCGCGCGCTCGACCAGCGATGCGATGCGCCGGCCCAGGGCGCGCGAGGAGGGGACCACCGAGCCCATCTGCAGCGGGTTGGCGGCCCAGCGGCGCAGGAACAGGCCGAAGCCGCCTTCCCGCGGCGCGGCGGAGCGCTCTTCGACGGTGATGCCCGACATCCGATTCTCCATGACTATAATGTGACGAATTCAAGGGCTTGTCACCCGAAGCGTGATAGGTCTGCTTGCCGATGCTGGCCAGTTACGGTTGGATGGCAGGGCGCGGGGAGGACGGGCGTGACGGCGCGTGTGCTGGTGGTCGACGACATCCCGGCGAATCTCCGCCTGCTCGAAGCCAAGCTGCGGGCCGAGTATTTCGAGGTCGCGCTGGCCGCGTCGGGCCCGGAGGCGCTCGCGCTGACCTCCGCCTGGGCGCCGGATGTCGTGCTGCTCGACGTGATGATGCCGGGCATGGATGGCTATGAGGTCTGCCGGCGGCTGAAATCGCAGCCGGCGACATCGCATATCCCGGTCGTCATGGTCACCGCGCTGACCGAGCAATCCGAGCGCGTGCGCGGGCTTGAGGTCGGCGCCGACGATTTCATCTCGAAGCCGGTCGATACCGCGCTGCTGTTCGCCCGGCTGCGCGCGCTGCTGCGCATGAAGCAGGTGCTCGATGCCTGGCGCGTGCGGGCCGAGACGGCGCGCGACCTCGGCTTCGAGGCGCCCGGGACGCCGGCCGATGATTTCGTCGGCGCGCGGCTGCTGCTCGCCGGCGGGCTGCCCGAGGAAGCGCAGGCCGTCGCGCGCCGCCCTCGCCGCCGACGGCATGACGGTCGAGCACGCGCCGGACGAGAGCGACGGCCTGGGAGCGCCTGCAGGATGCCGCGCACGACCTCGCGCTGCTCTGCCTGCCGCTGGCGGGGGGCGATGCGCTTGCGGCTGGCCTCGCGCCTGCGCGCCCATGGCGATATCCGGGACCTTCCGCTGGTGCTGCTGGCCGGCGAGGACCAGCGCGTCGCCGTGCTGCGCGCCTTCGACCTCGGTGCCTCCGACCATGTGATGCGCCCGATCGATGCGCCGGAACTTCGCGCCCGCGTGCGCAACCAGTTGCGTCGCCGGCGCTACCAGGAATTGCTGCGCGAGAGCCTCGACCGTTCGCTGGAACTGGCGGTCACCGATTCGCTCACCGGGCTGCGCAACCGGCGCTATGTGCGCCGCCACCTCGAATCCCTGCTGCGCAGCGGGGCGACGGCCGCGGTGCTGCTGATCGATGTGGACCGCTTCAAGCCGCTCAACGACCAGCACGGCCACGCCGCGGGGGATGAGGCCTTGAAGGAGGTTTCCTCCCGCCTGCGCGAGCACCTGCGGGCGGTGGATGTCGTCGCCCGCTATGGCGGGGAGGAATTCCTCGTCGTGATGGCCGGGGCGGCGGAGGAGGAGGCGGCCGCTGTCGCCGAGCGGCTGCGCGCGGCCATCGCCGACGTCGCGGTGACGGTGGGCGCGCTGGCGCTGCCGGTCACGGTCAGCATCGGGCTGGCCGTGGCGCGCGGGCAGGCGGCGTCGGACGGGCTGATCGGCGTCGCGGACGCGGCGCTCTACCGGGCCAAGGAGGCTGGGCGAAACCGCGTCGAAGTGGCGACCGTCGAGGATTGGGGCGCCCAGCCCCCCTGATCGGGGTGCCAGCGACCCGCCCAGGCGGCCGAAACGACAAACGGGCGCCGCCCGCAGGCGCGCCCGTCTATCCCGCGGCATCGGCCGCCGGACATCCCAATGGCGGGCGCGGCCCGCCAGCGGGCTATTTGATCTTGGCTTCGCGGAACACGACGTGCTTGCGCGCCACCGGATCGTACTTCTTCTTCTCCATCTTCGCGGTCATCGTGCGGGTGTTCTTCTTCGTGACGTAGAAGTAGCCCGTATCGGCGCTGCTCACGAGGCGGATCAGGATGGTATTGGACTTCGCCATGACATGACTCCATGGCCCGTGGGTGAGTGGTCCCCGGGCGCGAGAGGCCGCAACCTAACGGCCGCGGCGGTGGCGTCAAGCAAGAGCCGCATGTGTTGAGCGATTTTTCGCATGGCGCTGGCCGGAAACCGTCCCGCGATGTGGCGCAGGCCGCCCAGCCCGGGCGCGGGTTGTGGCCAGGCGCGACGCGACGGGGACGCAACCGGTTGGATTCGGCGGGCGCGGCCTGGCCGGCCATGCGCCAGCCGGGCAGGAACCGCGGCCCCAACCCCGGCGGCCGCATCCCGCGCTTCAGTATCACATGAACGTGAAAAGCCGGTGATGCTACTAAACAGGCCGTTGGTAGAATATTCTTTATGGTTCAATGTAATTCTGGGATTTGGAAATCATAGACCGATAAACAGTCATGGAAAATGCCGGTATCCGACTGATCGCCGCAGACACTTCAAAAACCATCCTGACAACCTTGATTCGTATATTCGATGGATCGCGTAGCGGGACGGTCCAGGCAGAATTTCATCTCTCGGAGGATGTTGCCAGGGCAATAGAAGCGGGCGAGCAATTTGATGCTGGCATAACCAAATCGGATCATGTTCATGAACTGATAGTCAAAGGGCGTGTGGATGCTGCCTCGCATGCACCTTTTGGGCGTATTCCGTTGGCAGTTGCGCGCAGGGCGGGTGCGCCGGGCATGGTCCTGACCGCGCTCGAGGATGTCCGGGCCCTGCTGCGCCAGGCCAAGTCGATCGCCTATTCGGCGGATGGCGCCGGCGCGGCCACCTTCCTCGACGTCATCAGCCGCATCCGCGTCGCCGATGAGATCATGTCGCGCACCCGGCCAATGGCGCCGGGTCAGCCGGTGATGGCCGTGGCCCTTGGCAGGGTCGAACTGGCCGTGGCGCCGCTGACCAGCATCGTCGCGGCGCCCGGGATCGAGGTGACGGCGTTGTTCCCCTCGAACCTGCATGGCGACATCAACCTGTCGATGTTCCTGAGCACCAATCCCGGCAACCGGGCACTTGCCCAGGACCTCATCGCCTTCCTGGCCGATACCGGGCTCGACGCGCACCTCGCATCGAAGGGCGTCTTTCGCTTTCGCCTGCCCTGACGGGCCGCCCCGCTCGGCACCGGCGCGCGATGCCTATCGCGGCATCGCCGCCGCCGTGGCGGCCGGGTCGAGCGCCAGCGCCCGCGCCACGGCGATGTCCGCGTCCGGCACCTCGCCCGGCGGGCAGACGGCGCGCAGGGCCTCGGCCTCCGCGGGGTTCACGGGGTGGCGCAGGGCGCGCTGGCGCGACTGTGCCTCGCCCATCGGCCGGTCGCCGTTGCGCAGCCTTGCCAGGGTCTCGGCCGGCGCGGACCGGCCCGCCATCGGCACACAGGCCCGGCAGCACGCCCACCCCCTGCAGCGGCCAGCCGGCCGGCATGATCAGCCGTGACCAGCTCATCAGCAATTCGCCGCCATCGGGCAGCGGCACCACCAGCTGCACCAGCCCCTTGCCGGTGGTGGAGGTGCCGAGCATCGCGGCGCGTCCCCGGTCGGACAGCGTCGCGGCAACGATCTCGGCCGAGGAGGCGGTGCGGCCATCGACCAGCACGACCAACGGCACGCCCTGCGCCAGGTCGCCCCCGGCGGTGATGTAGATGCGGCTCGCCTCGGGGTGGCGGCCGAGCGTGCGGAATGCCTCCCCGCGGCCGAGGAACACGTCGGCCACCGCCGCCGCCTGGGACAGCAGCCCGCCGCGATTGCCCCGCAGGTCGAGCAGCACGGCCTTCGGCGCCCCCTGGCTGAAGGCGCCGAGCAGCGCGGCGGCGACCTGGCGCTCGGTCTGGGCGGAGAAGGACGGGATGCGGATGATCAGCACATCGTCCACCCGTTCGGCCGTCACCGGCCGGCCGACCGGCAGGACGCGGCGGATCGTCACCTCCCGCCGCTGGCGGTCGCGTTCGATCAGCAGCACCACATCCGAGCCCGGCCGGGCCTTCCAGCAACCCCGCCGCGCCGGCCGCGTCGCGCGGGCGCAGGGCGATGCCGTCGATCGCGAGCACGCGGTCGCCGATGATCAGCCCCGCCTCCGAGGCCGGCCCGCCATTGGCGATGGCGGCGATCACGGTGCCCGGACCCGCGCCCCGGGCGCGAGGCGCAGCCCGAGCCCCGCCTCGCCGGTGCGGCGTTCGCGCGCGGCCTGTGCCTCCTCGGGCGTGATGTAGCGGCTGAAGGGGTCGAGGTGGTTGAAGATCGCCTCGAAACTGTGCCGGATCAGCCCGGACGCCCCGGCGGTGCGCAGCGTGGCGGACGCCCCCCAGCCGGCCTGCTGGAACAGGGTCAGCCGGTCGGCCGCCGCGCCGCCGGCGGCGGCGAAGCTCTCGCCCTCGGCCCGGGTCGGCAGGCTGCGCGCGAGCAGCGTGCTGTCACCCTGCATCAGCCGCACGCCGCGGCCGTCGCGATGGACGGTCAGCCGCGGGTCGATCTGCGTCATGCCGGTCAGCGACCAGACCAGCAGGTCGGCCGGCGTCGCCGCTTCGAGATGGCGTTCGAGGATGGCGGCGAAGCCGGCGCCAAGCACCAGGCGCATCTCGTCGCGCGGATAGGCGCCGGTGCGCGAGACCTCCTGCGCCGTGGCGATGCCCGGCAGCAGGAACAGCAGCAGCAGCAGGATCAGCGCTGGCGGTCGCGCCGCCTTGCCTTGCCGGCGGGGCGGGACTGCCCGCGCGCCGGGATGCCCTGCATGAGATGGAACACCATGCCGCCGGTCCGCGGCGTGCGCCTCGGCCAGTCGCGCCTCCACGGCATCGCCCGAGCCGGAAAATCATCCTCGTCCTGCGACCGGCCAGCGGTTGTGCGGCCTCGTCCAAGTCCCATCGATCGTCCGGCAGAGATCCGAGCGGGACGATCCCGCTCGCCCCGTTGTCGTCCAGGGTGACGAAGAGACCGAAGCGAGTCACTCCCGGAAATGCGGGCCTCGAACGACTCTCCGATGCGCTGTGCCATATGCGCCGCGAGGTAGCGGTCCACCGCGTCGCGTTCGGCCGCCGCGGCGCGGCGTTCGGTGCTGGTGATGTGCTCGGCGGTGTCGGGGAAGCGGGCGGCCTCGGTCTCGTCGAGGCCATCCGTGCCGAGTTTCAGCCCGCGGATCAGCGCGCGATGCACCAGCAGGTCGGCATAGCGGCGGATCGGCGAGGTGAAATGCGCATAGCGCGGCAGCGCCAGGCCGAAATGGCCGAGATTGTCGGGCGAATAGGCCGCCTGGGACTGGCCGCGCAGCACCGCCTCGTTCACCAGCCGCGTCCTGCGGGGTGCCCGCGCACCTTCTCCAGCACGCGGGCGAAGTCGCGCGGATGCAGCCGGTCGCCCTGCGGCAGGGTGATGTCGAAGGTGGCGAGGAACTGTCGCAGCCCTTCCAGCTTCTGGTCGGAGGGCTGGTCATGGACGCGGTACATGCAGGGCTGGACCAGGCGTTCCAGTTCCTCCGCCGCGCAGACATTGGCGGCGACCATGAATTCCTCGATCAGCCGGTGCGCGTCGAGCCGCGCGCGCGGGACGACCGCGGCGACGCGGCCCTGCGTGTCGAGCACCACCTTGCGTTCCGGCACGTCGAGGTCGAGCGTGCCGCGCTTCTCCCGCGCGCCGAGCAGGGCGCGGAAGGCGCCATAGAGCATGCGCGACATGGCCGGCGGGCAGGGCGGCGGGGTCGGTGCCGGCGTCGTGGGCGGCCTGCACCTCCTCATAGGTCAGCCGCGCGGCCGATCGCATGATGCCGCGGCCGAAGGCGTGGGATTGCTTGCGGCCGGCGCCGTCGAAGCGCATCTCGACGAACAGGCAGCCGCGATCCTCGGCCGGGCGCAGGCTGCACCAGCCATTCGACAGCGCCTCGGGCAGCATCGGCACGACGCGGTCGGGGAAATAGACGGAATTGCCGCGCGCCCAGGCCTCGCGGTCGAGCGCCGAGCCGGTCGTGACGTAGTGCGCGACATCGGCGATGGCGACCAGGATGCGCCAGCCATCGCCGTCCGGTTCGGCGAAGACGGCGTCGTCGAAGTCGCGGGCGTCCTCGCCATCGATGGTGATCAGCGGGGTGTCGCGCAGGTCGGTGCGGCCATGCGGCGGCGACGCCACGCGCGCGCTCGGCCTGCTGCACGGCCTCGGCGGGGAAGATGTCCGGGATGCCATGGGCATGGATGCACGACCAGCGAGACCGAGCGCGGTTCGCCCATCACGCCCAGGCGTTCGATGATGCGGGCCGGCTTGGGGCCGAAATGCCGCGCCGAGGGCAGCGGTTCGGCGAGCACGATCTCGCCCGGCTGCGCCCCGCCTTCCTCGCCGCGCGGCACGTCCCACAGGCCTTTCTGGCGCCGGTCGGTCGGGATGATGCGGCCTTCCTCGAAGACGCCGAGGATGCGCGCCGGCGGTGCGCCGCCGATGCGCTTGAAGGTGCGCCCTTCATACTTGCCCGGCCCGATCGGCTTGAGCCGCGCCAGCACCTTCTCGCCGGCCGTCAGGGCAGGCCGGCCAGCGGGTTCGGGGTGCATGTAGATGACCGGCGGGCGGCCCTCGCCGCGCCAGCCGACCGGGCGGGCGATCGGGTCGCCATCCGGATCGGTGCCGGTGATCTCGACCGGGGCGATCTCCGGCAGGCGGGACGGGCGCGATGACGGCGCGCTTGCCCGGCGGGGTGGCGCCGCCCTCGGCGGCGAGTTCGCGCAGCAGCAGCCGCAGGTCCTGCCGCTGGTCGGCGGTCAGGCCGAAGGCGCGGGCGATGTCCGACTTGGTGACGCGGCCGGCGGCGCTGGCGAGGAATTCGCGCAGCGCCGCCTTCGTGGGCAGCGATGCCGGTTCGTCGGGGCGGGCGGCGGCGCGGCGGCGGCTGCTGGCCTGCGGGCGGGCGGCCGGGGGTGCCGCCACGGCTGGCGCGGGCGCTGCATCGGCGTCGCGGCCGGCCCGCGCGGCAGGCCCTGGCCGTGCGGTGCGCGGTGCCTCCGGCGGGGGCGCCATCTCATCGCCGCGTGGCCGGGCGGCGGTGGCCTTGCCCGAGCGGGAAACCCTGCCGCCACCGACGGTCTTGCCCGTGCGCGCGCGGGCCTTGTGCCCCTTGGGCGGCGGCCCGCGGCGGACCATCAGCCGGCCGACTTGCCGGCGGGCCTGGCCTTGGCCTTGGGCTTGGCGGCGGCCTTCGCCGGCGGCTTCTTCGCGGCCGGCTTGGCGGCGGCCTTGCGCGCCGGGGCCTTGGCCGACGGCGCCTTGCGGGCCGCCCCCTCGCCAGTCGCGGCCTTCTTCGCCGCCTTCGGCGCGGCGGCCTTGCGCCCGGCCGGCCCGCGCGGCTTCAGCGCCTTGCCCTTCTCCGCCAGCAGCGCGATCGCCGTCGCTCCAGGGTGATGTCTTCCATCGCCACGTCGCGCGGCAGGTTGGCGACCGTCTTGCCGTGCTGGGCATAGGGGCCGAAGCGCCCCTTGCGGACGATCACCGGCTCCTTGTCCTTCGGATGGGCGCCGAGTTCGCGCACCCGCGACCGCGCATCGGCCAGCAGCACCAGCGGCGCGGTTCATGCCGACGGTCAGCACGTCGTCATCCTTGTCGAGCGACTTGAACACCGTGCCGCAGCGGACATAGGGCCCGAAGCGGCCGAGCCCGGCGGTGATCTCCTCCCCGGTCTCCGGGTCGAAGCCGATGGCGCGCGGCAGGGAAAGCAGCCCCAGCGCCTGATCCAGCGTGACAATATCGGGCGTCACACCATTGGGAAGGCTCGTTCTTTTCGGCTTGGTCGGCTTGCCCTTGGCATCCGTCCCCGGCTCGCCGAGCTGGATATAGAAGCCATAGGGGCCGCGCTTCATCGTCACCGCCTGGCCGGTGGCGGGGTCGGTGCCGAGGTCCTGCTCGGCCGGCGCGGCGCCCTCGCCCTCGCCGGAATCGACGCCGAAGGGCCGGGTGTAGCGGCATTCGGGGTAGTTGGAGCAGCCGATGAAGCGCGCCCGTCCGGCCCAGCCGCAGGCCGAGCCGCCCATTGCCGCAGGTCGGGCAGACCCGCGGGTCGGTGCCGTCCGCGCGGGCGGGGAACATGTGCGGGCCGAGATCCTCGTCCAGCGCATCGATCACGTCGCGGATCTTGAGGTCGCGCGTCGCCTCGACGGCCGCGGAGAACTCGCTCCAGAAGGCGTGCATCACGGCGCGCCAGTCGGCCTCGCCGGCCGGAGATGGAATCGAGCTTCTCCTCCATCGCCGGAGGTGAAGCCGGTATCGACGTATTGCTCGAAGAAGCGGACCAGGAAGGTCGGTCACCATCCGCCCGAGGTCCTGGGCGATGAAGCGCCGCTTCTCCAGCGTCACGTATTTCAGGTCCTGCAGCCGCTGCAGGATCGAGGCGTAGGTCGACGGCCGCCCGATGCCGAGTTCCTCCAGCCGCTTGACCAGCGAGGCCTCGGAGAAGCGCGGCGGCGGCTGGGTGAAGTGCTGGCTCGCGGTGACCTCGCCGCGCTTGAGCGGGTCGCGCTCGGCCATCGGCGGCAGGATGCGGCTGTCGTCGTCCTCGCTGGGCGCGGCGCGGGCGAGGCCGGCGCGCGCATCGGCGGCTCGGTCGTCCTCATCCTCGCGGTACAGCTTGAGGAAGCCGTCGAAGGCGACGACGGAACCCGTTGCGCGGAAACGGAGTCTTGCTCGTCGGCGCTGGCGATGTCCACGGCCGTCTGGTCGAGCTCGGCCGACGACATCTGCGACGCCACGGCGCGCTTCCAGATCAGCTCGTACAGCCGCGCCTGGGCGCCTTCGAGCTCGCGGCGCCATCGCCTCGGGCGTGCGGGTCACGTCGGTCGGGCGGATCGCCTCATGCGCTTCCTGGGCGTTCTTCTGCTTCGGACTGATACTCGCGCGGCGTCACCGGCATGTAGTCGGCGCCGAAGGCGTCCTTCACATGGTCGCGGATGGCGGCGATCGCCTCGCGCGCCATGCTGCACGCCGTCGGTCCGCATGTAGGTGATAGGCCGGTGCGCCGGCCTCATAGAGCTGCTGGGCGGTGCGCATCGCCTGCTGCGCGCCCATGCCGAGCTTGCGGCTGGCCTCCATCTGCAGGGTCGAGGTCATGAAGGGCGGCGGCGGGTTGCGCCGCGACGCGCTTCTTCTCGACCGAGGCGACGGCGATAGGTCGCGGCCTCCGCCGCGCGCCTTCGCCCGGTTCGCGGTGCCGGCCTCGTTCGAGGTCGAACTGGTCGAGCTTGCGGCCGTCCAGATGCGTCAGCCGCGCGCGTGAAGGGTGCGCCCGCCGGCGTCTGGAACTTCGCCTCGATCGACCAGTATTCGCGCGCGCTTGAAGGCCTCGATCTCGGCCTCGCGCTCGCAGATCAGCCGCAGCGCCACCGACTGCACGCGCCCCGCCGAGCGGCTGCCCGGCAGCTTGCGCCACAGCAGCGGCGAGAGCGTGTAGCCCACCAGGTAATCGAGCGCGCGCCGCGCCAGGTAGGCGTCGATCAGCGGCACATCGAGGTCGCGCGGATGGGCCACGGCGTGCTGCACGGCGCCGCTTGGTGATCTCGTTGAAGGTGATGCGCTGGACATCCTTGCCCTTCAGCGCGCCACGCTGCCCCAGCATGTCCTTCACATGCCAGGAGATCGCCTCGCCCTCGCGATCCGGGTCGGTGGCGAGCCACAGTCGCTTGGCCCCCTTCAGCGCGGTCGCGATCTTGCCGACCTGCGCGCTCGCCCCGCCCGTCCTTGCCCCAGACCATCGCGAAATCCTGGTCGGGCAGGACGGCGCCGTCCTTTTCCTCCAGGTCGCGGACATGCCCGAAGGACTGGCGAGCACGGTGAAGTCACGCCCGAGATACTTCTCGATCGTCTTGGCCTTGGCCGGCGATTCCACCACGACAACATCGGACATTCGGTCGGATCACCCGTTCGGACTGCGCATGACGCGATGACCGGGGAGCAGTTCCACCCGGCCCTCAAGTTCCAGATCGGTCAGCACGGCCTGGAGTTCAGGAGCCGTCAGGTGGCAGCGCCGCAGCACCTCGTCAACCGATACTGGTGACAATCCAATCAGTTCAAGGACTTGCGCCGGCGCCTTCCGGCGGCGGTCCGAGGCCATCCGCGGCATCGTGGCGACGTTTCGGCTCCGTTCGGCGCCATGCCGGGCGGGGTCGAACAGCGGCCCGGCGCGGGGCGCCTCCGGCAGGTGGTCGAGCACGTCCTCGGCCGTTTCGGTCAGATGCGCGCCCTGGCGGATCAGGTCGTTCGAGCCCCGGCAGCGCGGGTCGAGCGGGCTGCCCGGCACGGCGAACACCTCCCGCCCATGCTCCAGCGCCAGCCGCGCGGTGATCAGCGTGCCGGAGCGGTGCGCCGCCTCGACCACCACCACGCCGAGCGACAGCCCGGCGACGATGCGGTTGCGCCGCGGGAAATGCCGGTTCTGCGGCGACGGTCCCGAGCGGGCTCTCGGCCACCACCGCGCCCGCGCTCGGCGATCCGCGCGACCAGCGCGGCATTCTCGGGCGGGTAGGGCACGTCGACGCCGCCCGGCAGCACGCGCGATGGTCCCGCCCGACGCGCAGCGCGCCCTCATGCGCGGCGGTGTCGATGCCGCGGGCGAGGCCGGACACCACGGTCAGGCCCTTGGCGGCCAGGGCCTCCGCCAGTTCCTCCGCGACGCGCCGCCCGGCCGAGGACGCATTGCGCGCGCCGACCACCGCCACCGCCGGCGCGGCGAGCAGCGCGGCATCGCCCAGCACGGCGAGCACCGGCGGCGCATCCGGCAGCAGCGCCAGCAGCGGCGGGTAATGCGGGTCGTCGAGGAACACGAACCGCCCGCCGAGCGTCGCCAGCGCGGCCGACTTCGCGGCGTGCCTCGGCCTCCGGTGGCGGGGCGTAGGGCGTCTCCGCGCCTGGCCGACAGGCGTGGGCAGGGCGGCCAGCGCCGTCTCGGGGTCGCCATGGCGGGCGAGCAGGCGGCGGAAGGTGAGGGGGCCGATGCCGTCGGTGCGCGCCAGGCGAAGCCGGGCGAGGGTCATGGCAGCCGCGACCCTGCGTTCCGGCACCGGGGGCCGGTGCGGGCATCCGTTGGGCGACCCTGTGCCGCCGGGCCGGCGATGACGCCGCGGACCCCGGCATCCTTGGGCTTCGGTCGCGCAATGGGCATCAAGGGAATATCGATCACGCGAAGAATGTAGATCGAAATTCTATCATATGGCGATTCCCGCTGGCGGATGCCGCTTGCGCGCCGACCATGCCGGCGCCGCGCCAGGTGTCGGAGGACCTCGGCCGCGCCGCGATCGCCATCCTCCGCCGCGCCTGTATCCGCGCCATGATGCGAAGGCTCGGCCGATGTCGGGGCTGTCGGTGGATCGACCTAGGTTTCAGCCCCTTCACGGCATTGGCCGTGGCGGTGAGGGTGACGGCGCCCGACGCATCGGCCGGCAACCGGCCGAGGACGCGCAGCCGCAGCGCCTCCGCCTCGTCGGCCGGCATCCCGGCCATCGCCGCGCTCATGGCAGGGCCCTCGATGCTGGTTGACCAGAAGGTGGCGAAATCGGGAAAGCGCCGCGAGACCGTGATGGACCGCAGCGCGACCTCGCGCAGGCCCGCGGCGGCCCAGAGCGCCTCCAGCGCCTGCATGCGCGAGACCTCATGCGAGGGCGGCTGGGGCACGGCGAGGCCGGCCGCGCGCATCTCCTCATGGATCACCGCGATGGGGAAGCCACCGCCCGGCAGGTCCCACAGCATAGGCGGCGACGATGCCGCCCGGGGCGACCACCCGCGCCATCTCCGCCAGGCCGCGGGCCGGGTCGGGCACGAAGAACAGCACCAGGGCCATCATCGCCGCATCGAACTGGCCATCGGCGAAGGGCAGGTCCATCGCGCTGCCCTGTTCGAACTGCGCCGGCCGGCCGGCGAGCCGTTCGCGCGCAAAGGCGAGTTGGCCCTCCGACGGGTCGATGCCCCGGACCAGCGCCGGTGCGCAGCGGTCGAGCAGCAACGCCGTCGAGGCGCCGTTGCCGCAACCGACATCGAGCCAGTTCAGGCCGGCCGGCGGCGCCACCCAATCGAGGAAGACATCCCCTGCGAGACGGCTCCATCGGCCCATGAAACGCTCATAGGCCGCGCCATCGGTGAAGACGATAGGGGGGGCAGCCATGGCCGTGATCCCTTGGGTTCTGCGCGGTTCGTGCATCGGGTCTGGGCGTGCTGGTCGCCGCGGTTCCGTGCGGGCGGGGCGCGCGCAACCGTCCAGGCCTGGCGGCGGGATGCTGGCGCGAATGGCGCGGCGACGCACGGATTTTGTGGCCGCGATGGCGCCGCCCCGCTGGCGCGCATCCGGCCCGCCGCGGTGCCGGAACCATTGCCTGCCGGGCTGCTTCCCCGCCGCGCCGCAGCGGTCTCGGTTCGCGCCTGCCCGCGCAAGCGTCCCAGGGCTTTTGTCGCTGCGGGCATCGCCACCCGATCAGCCGATTCCGTCCGATCCGGATCTCCTCTAGCCTTGCCCGGACGGCGCGCACCAAGGAGGCACCATGCTGACGGACCGCTACGACCTGCCGATGTCCACCACCTCCGTCGCCGCGCGGGATGCCTATGGGCGGGGGCTCGACCGCTTGCTCATGCTGCATGACGGCGTGCTCGACGCCTTCGACGAGGCCGTCGCCGCCGATCCGGGCTTCGCGCTTGGCCATGCCGCCCGCGCCCAGGTGCTGCTGATGTTCGCCGACGCGCCGGGTGCGCGTGCCGCGCTCGACCGGGCCGAGGCGCTGCTGCCCGGCGCCACGGCGCGCGAGGCGAGCCAGGTCCGCTTCTTCCGCACAATGATGACCGAGCCCGTCGCCACCACCATCGCGGCGCTGGATGCCCACCTGGCGCAATGGCCGCGCGACGCGATCGTGCTCAACACCACGGCCAATCCGAACGGGCTGCACGGGTCGTCGGGCGAGCGCGGCCAGAAGGCGCGCCTGGCGGCGCTGATGACCGGCGCTCGCACCGCATTACGGCGAGGATTGGTGGTTCGGCTCCAGCTACGCCATGGCGCTGAACGAGGACGGCCAGCGCGACGCCGCGCGGCCGATCATCGCGCGGTCCTTCGCGCAGCAGCCGGCCAGCGGCTGGATCGCGCATTCCCAGGCGCATCTGTTCTACGAGGATGGCGAACCCGAGGCCGCGCGTGCCTTCCTGGCGGAGTGGCTGAAGACCTACCCGCGCGGCGGCATCCTGCATGGGCACCTGCACTGGCACCAGGCGCTCGGCGCGCTGGCCGAGGGCGACCTGGACGAGGCCGCACGGCTGTATCGCGAGGCGTTTTCGCTCGCCGGCCACAGCGGCCTGCCGCGCCAGAAGCTGCAGGATGCGGTGTCCTTCCTGTGGCGCATGGAACTCGCCGGCGCGCCGCGCGACGAGGCCGCCTGGCGCGAGATGCACGGCTTCGCGCTCAGCCAATTCCCCCGCGCGAGCGCGTCCTTCCCCGACCTGCATGTGGTGCTGGCGCAGAGCGTCGCCGGCGACGGCGATGGGCTGGAGGCGCGCATCCGGCAGATGGAGGCGATGGCCCGCGAAGGCCGCTACCCCTCGGGGCCTGTCATTCCCGCCGCGTCACGCGCCTTCGTCGCCTTCCAGCGGGGGGATTTCTCCACCGTGATCGACGTCCTGGAACCGCTGCTGGCCGAAAGCGAACGCATCGGCGGCAGCCGGGCGCAGACCGACCTGGTGGAATTCACCCTGCTGAAGGCCTGCGTGCAGGCCGGACGGTTCGACGACCTGCGCCGCCTGGTGGGCGCGCGGCGGCCGGGGCCGGGGGGGATTCCGGTGGCGGGGATGCATTGAAGGGGCGTTGTCCGTCGGGGGCGCCGCCCCCGACACCCCCGCTGGGGTAACAGTGTTACCCCAGACCCCGCCGTAACTCATGGTTTCGGCTGATATCAGGCGCACGACCGTCCGGCGAAGCCAAGGTTGCCGGATGGCCGCCGCCTGGCGTGTGCGGGGCATGAAGGTGAAACCGTCATGCGCTCGGTTGAGAGGGTGCGGGGTGGTGGTGGCGAGGCCGGATAAGGCACGCCTTCTGTTGGCGGAGGCCATGCCCGGCCAGTGGCGCATTGATCACCATGGCGGCGATGGCGGCGGACGACTTCTCACGGGAGGGGTAGCGTGGAGAGGCGACACCCTCCAATTGCCGGTCCCCGGGATTTGCCAGGAAGTCGGACCTGGCGCGGCTTTGGGCGTTCAAAATTGTGAGGATTGACCGCGTCGCCGGGCTCAGCCCTTCCGGCCGATCCGCGGCTCCGTCCCGGCCAGCAGCCGGCGGATGTTCTCCTCATGCCGCCAGAACACGAGCAGCCCGACCAGCAGCGCCAGCAGCGCGTGTTCGGTGTCCGCCAGCGCCAGCGCGGCCACCGGCGCGACAGCAAGGGCCGTCAGCGAGGCCGCCGAGGACATCTTCGTCACCTTCGCCGCCACCAGCCACACCGCGCCGCAGAGCAGCGCCGACCGGCCACATCGCCGCCAGATACACGCCGAGCGCCGTCGCCACGCCCTTGCCGCCCCGGAAGCCGAGCCACACCGGCATCGTATGCCCCAGCACCGCCGCCGTGCCGGCCACGAGGTCCTGCTCGCCCACCAGCCAGCGCGTCACCAGCACCGCTGCCGACGCCCTTCAGCGCGTCCAGCAGCAGCGTCGCCGCCGCCAGGCCCTTGCTGCCGGTCCGCAGCACATTGGTCGCGCCGATACTGCCCGACCCGATCGCCCGGATGTCGCCAAGCCCCGCCGCCGGGTCAGCAGCAGCCCGAAGGGGATCGACCCGATCAGGTAGCCGCCGACCAGCGCGACCAGGAAGGCCACCGACGGGTCGTGTCATGCCCCGAACACCCGCCGCCCGGCCTTCCAGGTGCCGAGCACGCGCCCTTCCAGCGCCCGCCCGTCGAAGGGCGAGTTCTGCGCCTTGCCGGGCAACTTCCCGGCCTCGACCTTCCAGCCGCGCTGCGGGTGGAACATCACCAGGTCCGCCGGCGCGCCGCGGGCCAGCCGCCCGCAGGGCAGGCCGAGCAACGCCGCCGGCCGATGCGTCAGCAGGCCCAGCGCCTGGTTCATCGACAGGTCCCCGCCATGCACCCGCGCCAGCGTCACGCCGAGCAGCGTGGCCAGCCCCGTGCCCCCGGCGGCGGCCTGGGCGAAGGGCAGGCGCTTGTCGTCCGCGTCATGCGGCTGGTGGTCGGAGGCGATGGCATCCAGCGTGCCATCCGCCAGCGCGGCGACCACCGCCTGGCGGTCGGCCTCGGTCCGCAGCGGCGGCGACAGTTTGGCATAGGTCCGATAGTCGCCGATCGCCGTCTCGTTCAGGTCGAAATACGGCGGCGCGGTATCGGCCGTCACCCGCAGCCCCTCGGCCTTGGCCGCGCGGATCAGGTCGAGCGCCGCGCCGGTCGAGACATGCGCGAAATGCACATGCCCGCCGGTCAGCCGCGCCAGCGCGATGTCGCGCGCGACCATCATCGCCTCGGCCGCCGGCGGGATGCCCGGCAGGCCGAGCCGTGTCGCCAGTTCGCCCTCGGTCGCCGCACCGGCCGACGGCCAGCGCCGGCTCCTCCGGATGCTGCACGATGAAGGCGCCGAAGGCCCGCGCATAGGACAGCGCGAGGCGCATCGTCCGCGCATTGCCGATGGCGTGCGCGCCATCGGTGAAGGCGATCGCCCCGGCTTCGCGCAGCAGGCCGAATTCGGCGAGTTCCTTGCCCGCGCAGCCCGCCGTCGCCGCGCCATAGGGCAGCAGCGTGACCGAGCCGGTCGCCTCGCCGCGGCGGATCATGAAGGACAGCAGCGCCGGGTCGTCGAGCGCGGGGTCGGTGTCGGGCAGCACGCAGAGCGTGGTGATCCCGCCCGCCGCCGCGGCCGCCGGCAGCCGAGGCGATGGTCTCGCGATGCTCCGCCCCCGGCTCGCCGAGACTGGCGCGCAGATCCACCAGGCCGGGCGCCAGGCAGGCGCCGCCGGCATCGAGCACCTCCGCCCCCTCCGGCGCGGTCAGCCCGGGGCCGAGATCGGCGATGACGCCGTCGCGCACCAGCAGGATCGCGCCGGGCCATCGAGGCCGGTTGCGGGGTCGAGCAGTCGGGCACTGGTGATCAGCAGGTCGCGCATGGTCCGGTTATAGACTGGCGCCCGGTTCCTGCCATGGGGCAGCGCGCGGGTTGCCTTGCGGCGGTGCGCCGGCCTATGGTCTGCGACGCTCCGAAGAAGGCTGCACCATGCACCGCCGATCCCTGCCCGGGCTGTCCGCCGGCGCTGCTCGCCGCGCCGGCCCTCGCGCAGCAGCCCTGGCCGAATCGGCCGGTTCGCATCGTCGTCCCCTTCGCACCGGGCGGCAGCACGGATGTCTCGACCCGGCTGCTCGCGCCGCGCATCCAGCAGAGCCTCGGCCAGCCGGTGGTGATCGAGAATCGCGCCGGGGCGGGTGGGCACCATCGGCTCGGATGCCGTCGCCAAGGCGGCGCCGGATGGCGCGACCTTCCTGATGGGCACGATCTCGACCCATGTGCTCGCCGTCGGGCTCTATGGCGCTCGGCTGCCCTACGACCCCGAGCGCGATTTCGTCGCCGTCGCGCCGACCGTGCTGGTGCCGATCTGCATCACCGTGCACCCCTCGCTCGGGGTGAGCGACCTCGCCGGGCTGGTCGCGCTGCTGAAGGCCAATCCGGGCCGATACGCCTATGGCACGGGTGGCGCGGGCGGCTCGGCGCATATCGGCGCGGTCGCCTTCCTCAACGCCATCGGGGCGGAGGCGACGCATGTGCCCTATCGCGGCAGCGCGCCGATGCTGACCGACATGCTGGCCGGGCAGATCGCGATGTGCTTCGACACGCCGGCGCTGATCGCCCCGCATCACGCGTCGGGGCGGCTGCGCTGCCTCGCGGTGGCGACCGCCGCGCGGTCCCCGCTGATGCCCGACGTGCCGACGAGTGCGGAGGCGGGGCTGCCCGGCTACCGCGCCTATTCCTGGTTCGGCGTGTTCGCCCCGGCCGGCACGCCGGCGCCGATCGTCACGCGCATGAACCAGGCGGTGCGGGACGCGGTGCTCGGACCCCGCCAATCGCCAGCGGCTTGCGGAGCAGGACCTGCCGCCGATCATGGAAGGCAGCCCGGAGGAGTTCGCGGCCTTCCTCCACAATGAACTGGCCGCGTGGGTGCCGGTCGTTCGGGCGAGCGGCGCGACGGCGGATTGATCAGCCCGACCGGGCGCGGCAGAAGGCGGCGGGCCGTGATGCCGGCTGCGGTCATGACGAGTGAAATGACCGCGAAGGTGCCGAACAGCAGCGCGGTGAAAAGGGCGGATGCATATTGCAGGCTGCCGAGGGTGGTCATCCTTGAAGGCATGCCGGGGTCCATCACCACCGCCGGCGATCGCCCGGCCCAATGCGTGGATCCGGATCCTCCAGCCGTCTCGGAACGATGTGCTCGCGCATGGCCCATGCCGCGGACTGGGCGCGGCGCGTCAGGGGCCGTGGCGCGCAGCAACGACGGCGAAATGGCGACTGCCTTTGACCCAACGCGCGCTGCCCACATCGATGACGGTCGCGCTGGGCGGTACACCGCAGTTGGTCGCGATGTTCCAGTCGCGCCAGGCATGATGGCCCATCAGCCCGCTTGACGCTTAGGCCGAGCGCACCGGAGATGCCGAGGAAGATGACCAGGCCGCGCTTCGGCGGGTCGCCGGTCGGGTCCGATCAGCGACAGCGCCCGACGATGCAGCAGCGGCGGGCGCGTGCCGGTCCTGCACCGGCTGGCGATTCGGCTTCGGCAAGGGAGCGATCACCTTCGCCATGAACACCCGCGCGAAGCCCGCCTGTTCCGCCCGATGCGTCTCGACGAAGCCGAGCCGCTCGTACAGCGCGATGTTCGTCACCATCTTCTCATGGGTGTAGAGCCACACCCGCCGATGACCGCGGCGGGCCGCCTCGGCCTCGGCGAAGGCCATCAGCGCGCGGCCCAGGCCTGTGCCCTGCGCCGCCTTCGCCACCGCGACATTGTCGACCAGCAGGCCGGTCGGCGTGTCCTCGATGATGAGAGCGGCCGAGCAGCGCGCCATCCTGCTCGACCACCCAGGCCTGCCCGGCGGCGATGCGGCGCGGCGAAGTCGTCACTCATCGGGCCGGGCTCGCGGCCGATCACCGGCACCCAGGCCGCATAGGCCGCGCGCACCAGGTCGCGCAGCGCGGCGGCCTCCTCGGGCCGGGCGCGGCGCGGGCGCGGTCACCGGTTGCGCGGCAGCCGCCGCGCCAGGATGTCGAGCACCGCCATCCGGCAGGCGACGCCCATCTCGACCTGCTCCCCGATCACGGTGCGCGTCGGGTGGTCGGCGATGGCGCTGTCGATCTCGACGCCGCGGTTCATCGGCCCCGGATGCATCACGATGGAATCCGGCTTGGCGACGGCCAGCTTCTCGGCGTCCAGCCCGTAGAAGCGGAAGAACTCGCGCGCCGAGGGCACCAGCCCGCCCGACATGCGTTCGCGCTGCAGGCGCAGCATCATCACCACATCGGCGCCGGCCAGGCCCGTCTTCATGTCGGTGAAGACCTCGACGCCGAGCCGCGCGGCATCGGCCGGGATCAGCGTCGGCGGGCCGACGATGCGCACCCGGCTGCCCATGGTGGTCAGCAGGTGGATGTTCGACCGCGCGACGCGCGAATGGGCGATGTCGCCGCAGATGGCGACGACCAGCCCCTCCAGCCGCCCCTTGTGCCGGCGGATGGTCAGCGCATCGAGCAGCGCCTGGGTCGGGTGCTCATGCGTGCCGTCCCCGGCATTGATCACCGCGGCATCGACCTTCTGCGACAGCAGCGCCGGGGCGCCCGACTGCGCGTGGCGGATCACCAGCAGGTCGCATTGCATGGCGTTCAGGGTGGAGGCGGTGTCGAGCAGCGTCTCCCCCTTGTTCACGCTGGAGGTGCTGACCGACATGTTGATCACGTCGGCGCCCAGCCGCTTGCCGGCCAGTTCGAAGCTGGTGCGGGTGCGGGTGCTGTCCTCGAAGAACAGGTTGATCAGCGTGCGGCCCTTGAGCAGGTCGCGCTGGGTTTTCCCGCTGCGGTTCAGCAGCGCGTAGGATTCGGCGAGGTCGAGCAGGTCGCCGATATGCGGCGGCTCGAGGCCCTCGATGGCGAGGAGGTGTTTGGACGGGTGTGACACGGCCGGATTTTTAGGCCGCCCGGCGCGGATTCGGCCAGCGGGGCGGACAGCGCCGCGCGAAGACGGTCGGCCAGGGCCTGCTCGTTCGCCTGCACCCGGCTCGGCGCGGGCCTGGCGTTCGCGGCCATCCCGGGCGACCAGCATGACGTGCCAGATCGGGTCGCCCTCATCATCGCGGCCGGAGCGCAACTCGGCGCTGGATGGTGCCGGGGGCGAAGGTCTCGACCTCCCGCGTCAGGACGGAGCGGCGATGGATGGCCACGCCGCCCGCCGCATCCACCACCAGCCGCAGGCAGGGTGCGGCCAGCATTGTCGCCGAGACCGGGATGCCCACCAGCCAGAACAGGGCAATGACACCGTGTTGCAGTTCGGCCGGCTGGGACGGATGCGGGCCGTCGCGGTTCAGGATCCAGGTGAACAGGGCCAGCAAGCCCATCCAGAGGGCCATGAACACCCACCCGGCGATGGCGCTGCGGTCGCGGATCACGAGGCGTATCCCTGGCGCAGCGGCGGGGCCGGGGTGCCGGGCGGAGGGGTTCAGTCAGCGTATCGATCGTATCGCGGGCGGATGCGCCTGTCATTCGAAGCGGTGGGGGCGGTCCTGCTCCTCGGGCCGCGGTGCGCTCGCATCCAGCGCGGCCTGCAGCATGTAGGCGGCCGCCGCGCGGTCCACCGCCTCGGCGCGCTTGGCGCGCGTCAGGTCGGCCTCGGCGATCAGCATGCGGTTCACCGCGGCCGAGGACATGCGCTCATCGAACAGCGCGCAGGGCAGGCCGGTCGCCTCGGACACCGCCCGCGCCCAATCCTTCGCCGCCTGGGCGGCCGGGCCCATGCTGCCATCCATCGACAGCGGCAGGCCGACCACCAGCCCGCCGGCGCCCTGCTTCGCGGCGATGGCGGCGATCTCGGCGGCATTGGCGGCCAGTTTGCCGCGCTTGATGGCGCCATAGGGGCTGGCCAGCATCAGCGTCACATCCGACAGCGCGACGCCGATCGTCTTGGCCCCGGGGTCGAGCCCGATCAGCCGCGCATGGCGGGGCAGGGCGGCGCGGAGGTCCTTCAGGTTGATGATGGCCATGGCGAGGCTTATGGTCCGCGCCCCGTTCCCCTGGAAGAGCATTGATGTCACTCGATACCGCCACCGTGCGGCGCGTCGCCGCCCTTGCCCGCATCCGCCTGCCCGAGGAGGAGAGGTCGCCCGCGTCCAGGGCGAGCTCAACGGCATCCTCGGCTGGATCGAGCAATTGCAGGCGGTCGACACCGACGGCATCGAGCCGATGTCCGGCGGCACGCCCGAGGGCATCGCGGCGATGCCGCTGCGCGACGACGTGGTGACCGATGGCGGCCAGGCCGCGAAGGTCCTGGCCAATGCCCCCGATCGCGAGGGCGAGTATTTCGGCGTGCCGAAGGTGGTTGAGTGATGCATCCGACCGATTTCACCCTGGCCGGCGCGGTCGCCGCGCTGGAGGAAGGCGTCATTTCCGCCGAGGAACTGACGCGCGCGCATGTCGAGGCCGTCGAGGCGCTGAACCCGCGGCATCAACGCCCTGATCACCGTGACCGCCGAGCAGGCGATGGACGGCCGCGCGCGCGTCCGATGCCCGGCGCGCGCGCGGCGAGGCCGGGCCGCTCGATGGGCATCCCGCTCGCCATCAAGGACCTGTTCTGCACCGAGGGCGTGCAGACCACGGCCGGGTCGCAGATCCTGGAAGGCTTCATCCCGCCCTATGAGAGCACCGTGACGTCGCAGTTGAAGCGCGACGGGGCGGTGTTCCTGGGCAAGGCCAACCTCGATGAATTCGCCATGGGGTCGTCGAACCTGACCTCGGCCTATGGCGGCGTGCTGAACCCATGGTCGCGGCGCAACGACCCCGATGCGCGGCTGGTGCCGGGCGGGTCGTCGGGCGGTTCGGCGGCGGCGGTGGCGGCGCGGATGGTGCTGGGGGCGACCGGGACGGACACCGGCGGGTCGATCCGCCAGCCGGCGGCCTTCTGCGGCATCGCGGGCATCAAGCCGACCTATGGGCGGTGCTCGCGCTTCGGGCATCGTCGCCTATGCGTCCTCGCTGGACCAGGCGGGGCCGTTCGGGCGCACGGTCGAGGATTGCGCGATCCTGCTGCGGTCGATGGCCGGGCTTCGATCCGAAGGATTCGACCTCGCGCCGACCGGCCGGTGCCGGATTTCGCCGCCGCCTGCGCGCGGTCGGTGAAGGGGCTGCGGATCGGCGTGCCGAAGGAATACCACCTCGACGGCATGCCGGCCGGAGATCGAGAAGCTGTGGCGGCAGGGGCTGGACTGGCTGCGCGATGCGGGGGCGGAGATCGTCGATATCTCCCTGCCGCACACGCAAGTATGCGCTGCCGACCTACTACATCGTGGCGCCGGCCGAGGCGTCGTCGAACCTCGCGCGCTATGACGGCGTGCGGTTCGGCAAGCGGGTGGCGGAGGCGATTCCGACCTGCGCGACCTGTATGAGCGCACGCGCGCCGCCGGCTTCGGGCCGGAGGTGCGGCGGCGCATCATGATCGGCACCTATGTGCTGTCCGCCGGCTACTACGATGCCTATTACCTGAAGGCGCAGAAGGTGCGCGCGCTGATCGCGCGGGACTTCGCGCAGGCCTGGTCGAAGGTGGATGCGATCCTGACGCCGGCGACGCCGTCGGCGGCCTTCGCGCGAGGGCGAGAACATGCGACGATCCGGTGCAGATGTACCTGAACGACGTGTTCACCGTGACGGCGAACCTCGCCGGGCTGCCGGGGCTGTCGGTGCCGGCGGGGCTCGACCCGCAGGGGCTGCCGCTGGGGCTGCAGGTGCTCGGGCGGCCGTTCGACGAGGAGACGGTGTTCGCCGTCGGCGCGGCGCTGGAGCGCGCGGCGGATTTCAAGGCGCTGCCGGGCATGAGGGCCGGGGCATGAGCTACACCATCGACGGCGAGACCGGCCCCTGGGAACTGGTCATCGGCCTGGAAGTCCACGCCCAGGTCGTCTCCAACGCCAAGCTGTTCTCCGGCGCCGCGACCGAGTTCGGCGCCGAGCCCAACAGCCAGGTGTCGCTTCATCGATGCCGGCTTCCCCGGCATGCTGCCGGTGATCAACCGCGAATGCGTGGCGCAGGCCGTGCGCACCGGGCTGGGGCTGAACGCGCAGATCAATCTGTGGTCGCGCTTCGACCGCAAGAACTACTTCTATGCCGACCTGCCGCAGGGCTATCAGATCAGCCAGTTCGCGCATCCGATCATCGGCACCGGCGAGGTCGAGATCGACCTGCCGGACGGCTCCACCAAGGTCATCGGCATCACGCGGCTGCATCTGGAGCAGGATGCGGGCAAGTCGCTGCATGACCAGCACCCGACCAAGTCCTTCATCGACCTGAACCGCGTCGGGCGTGGCGCTGATGGAGATCGTGTCGGAGCCCGACATGCGCATCGCCCGAGGAAGCCGGCGCGTATCTGACCAAGCTGCGGCAGATCCTGCGCTACCTCGGCACCTGCGACGGCAACATGGAGGAAGGCTCCATGCGCGCCGACGTGAACGTCTCGGTGCGCAAGGCGGGCGAGGCGTTCCGCACGCGCTGCGAGGTGAAGAACGTCAACTCCATCCGCTTCGTCATGCAGGCGGTCGAGGCCGAGGCGCGGCGCCAGATCGAGGTGTGGGAATCCGGCGGCGAGGTCGACGCAGGAAACCCGCCTGTTCGACACCGGCGCGCGGCATCACGCGCTCGATGCGCTCGAAGGAGGATGCGCATGACTATCGCTACTTCCCCGACCCCGACCTGCCGCCGCTGGTGATCGAGCAGTCCTGGGTCGATGCGCTGAAGGCCGCGCTGCCGGAACTGCCCGATGCGCGGCGCGCGCGGTATCGTCGCACGACTTCGGCGTCACGCCCTATGACGCGCATGTGCTGACGCTCGAGAAGGAGACGGCGGCCTATCTACGAGGCGGTGGCGAAGGGCCGCGACGCCAAGCAGGCGGCGAATTGGGTGATGGGCGACCTGTTCGCCGCCATCAACCGCACCAAGACCTCGATCGCCGAGCCGCCGGTGTCGGCGGCGGACCTCGGCGCGCTGCTCGACCTGATGGCGGACAACACGCTGTCGGGGAAGCTGGCCAAGGAGGTGTTCGAGGCGATGGTCGAGACCGGCCGCGCGCCGGGCCGATCGTCGAGGAACGCGGCCTGCGCCAGGTGACCGACACCGGCGCGATCGAGGCGGTGATCGACGGCGTGCTCGCCGCCAATGCCGACAAGGTCGCGGAATACCGCTCGGGCAAGGACAAGCTGTTCGGCTTCTTCGTCGGCCAGACGATGCGGGCGATGCAGGGCAAGGGAAACCCGGCCCTGGTGAATGAGGTGCTGAAGAAGAAGCTCGGCTGACGCGGCACTTCCCGCGGCCGTGGCCGGCGTGCTTGGCTCCGCCCGGAATGACCCCGGGGGCGGATCATGGCGAGCGAGTCGGACGGGCAGGGCGAGACGCCGGAGGCAAGCCACGCCCATACGCTGCTGATCGCCGAGCGGGCGGCGGCGCTGCTGTTGCTGGCGCTGCTGGTGTATGGCGTGGGGCGGGTGCTGGAGCCCTTCGCCCTGGCGATCGCCTTCGGCGCCTTCATCGCCATCGGCACCTGGCCGGCGCGCGATGCGCTGGTCGCGCGCGGGCTGCGGCCCGGGCATCGCGTCCATGCTGCTGCTGGTGGTGCTGATCCTGGCGGTGGCCCTGCCGGCGACGCTGATCGTGCCCGACCTTGGCGACCAGGTGGTCGCGGTCGTTCAGATGGCGCGCGACGCGCTGGATCGCCTGTCCCCCACGCCGCCGGCCTGGGTGACCGACCTGCCGCTGGTGGGGTCGCAATGCCGGGCGGTTGTGGACGCAGATCGTGCGACATGCGCGGCAACCTCACCGAGGTGATCCGCCCCTACAGCGGGGCGATCGCGTCGATGCTGGTCTCGCATCGGCCAGGCGGCGGCGGCGCAGCCTGATGCAGTTGCTGCTGTCGCTGCTGGTGGCGGCGATGTGCTGGACCAGCGGCGATGCCGTCGTCGCGCAGCTGCGCGAGATCGCCGAGCGGCTCGGCGGCCAGACGGCGATCGCCGTCGATCGACGCCGCCGGCGGCGCGGTGCGCGGCGTCGCCTGGGGCGTGGTGGGCACCGGGCTGATCCAGGGCGTGCTGATGGGCATCGGGCCTGGCGATCGCGGGGGTGCCGGCGGCGGTGGCGCTTGGCTTCCTGACGATGATCTTCTCGATCAGCCAGGTGCTGGGGCCGCTGATCATCGTGACCTGGATCGGCGCCTCGGCCTGGCTGTATTCGCAGGGCGATACCGGGTGGGCGATCTTCATGTTCCTGTGGGGCCTGGTGCCGATCTCGGGCAGCGACAACATCATCAGGCCGCTGCTGATCCAGCGCGGCAGCGCGATGCCGCTCGGCCTCATCATCATCGGCGTGTTCGGCGGGCTGATCGCCTTCGGCTTCCTCGGGCTGTTCGTCGGGCCGGCGCTGCTGGCGGTGGCGCATGGGCTGTTGCGGGCCTGGCGGCGAGGGCGGCGGCCGGCGGCGTAGCCGCGGCGGGGCGCGCGTGGACGGGGCGCGCCGGCCATGCAACTCCTCGGCGCGGAAACGGATAAGGAAGCCGCCGCATGGCGATCGAGCTTTGGACCTGGAACACGCCGAACGGGCGCAAGATCAGCGCCGCGCTGGAGGAGATGGGGCTGCCCTACACGGTGAAGACCGTGAACATCTCCAAGGATGAGCAGTTCAACCCGGAATTCCTCGCCTTCAGCCCGAACAACCGCATCCCGGCGATCAAGGATCCGGACGGGCCGGACGGCAAGCCGATCACCGTGTTCGAGAGCGGCGCGATCCTGCTGTACCTGGCCGAGAAGACCGGCAAGTTCCTGCCGCGCGATCTGCGCGCGCGCGTGCCGGTCTATGAATGGCTGATGTGGCAGATGGGCGGCTTCGGGCCGATGCCCGGCCAGGTGCATCACTTCATGATGCGGCCCGATGGGCCGGCGAAGGACTATGGGCTCGAGCGCTACGGCAAGGAGACGCTGCGGCTGTACGGCGTGCTCGACAAGCAGCTGGCAGGGGCGGGATTTCGTGGCGACGGCGGGCGAGCCCTCGATCGCCGATTTCGCGATTCTCGGCTGGGCCTGGCGGGCAGAGCGGCATCTGCCGACGCAGGGCAAGGCGATCACCGACTACCCGAATGTGGCGCGCTGGTATGACTCGATGATGGCGCGGCCGGCGACGAAGCGCGGATTCGAGGTGGCGCTGTCCTGAGCCTGCAGCGGCGGGCGACGCGGGATGTTTGACGGCCCGCGCGCCCGCCGGTAGAAGCCGTGCGCTTGCAACGCCGTGTGACTTCCACTCCTGCGGAGGGGTGGCCGAGTGGCCGAAGGCGGCGGTTTGCTAAACCGTTATAGGATGTCAAGTCCTATCGTGGGTTCGAATCCCATCCCCTCCGCCATAACCCTCCGAGATGTGCGCGCCAAGGCGCCAGTTGGCGGAAATCCGCCATTCCCCTAACTGCCGGGACGCGCCGATGCGCGGCGGTGCGGCCCCATCCCCCCGGATGATCGGGGGAAATCCCGAGGGTTGGAATTCCAAGCCGCGCGGGAGAACCTTGAATGGCTGCCCGGACGAAGCACCGGCTTTCACCAGAAAGCATACCCGCCCTTGCTGCGGGAAAACACCCGGACGGCGGCGGCCTCACCCTCGAAGTTGCACCATCGGGAACGCGGTCCTGGACGGTGCGCTTCTCCCTGCATGGCCGCGAATGCTACCAGGGCCTGGGCGGCTACCCGACCATCGGTCTGGCCCGCGCGCGTGAATTGGCCGAAGCGGCCCGCGCCACGGCGAGGGAGGGGCGCGATCCGAGAGAAGCGCGGCGCGCAGCAGCCCAGGCGCAAGATCGAGAGGGCCGCACCGTCAAGGACGCGATCCGCGGCCACATAGACGCGCAGAGGCCCGCGTGGCGCGCGGCGACCTTGAAGGCGAATGAGAGCCTGCTGGTGGGGATGGATGCGCCCGGCGGGATCGCCCGGCTTCCCCTTTCGACACTGACCACAGAGCAGATCGTAGAGCGGTTGCAGCCGGCCTGGATGAAGACGCCGCAGCGGGCGCGGAAGATGGCCGATCTATGCGTCTGGCGTGCGAGCGGGCGATGGCGCTCGGGTGGATGCCGGATGGCGTGAACCCGGCGGCGACCAGCCGCTTGCGCCGGACATTGCCGCGGCCGACAGCGGTGCGTGCGGTCAAGCACATGCCGTCCTTGCCATGGCCCTCGGTGCCCGACTTCTGGCGCGATCTGGCCCTGCGCGATGGCATGGGCGCGGAGGCGTCGCGCCTGATCATCCTGACCGGGACACGGCATAGCGAAGCGGTCGGCGCGCGGTGGGATGAGATCGACCTTGCTGCCGGCCTGTGGGTTGTTCCTGCTGATCGGACGAAGCAGCGGAAGCCGCAGCCCATCCCGATTGTGCCGGCCATGCGGGAGATCCTCGACCGGATGAAGGCGGTGCGCCGTGCGGCCAGTCCGTTCGTCTTTCATGGCGTGGACCCGCGGCGGCCGATGAGCGTCGAACACCCTGTTGGCGATGATCGACCGGATCGGCGCGCCGTGGGCCGGGACGGTCGTCCCGCATGGATTCAGGCCATCGTTGCGGTCTATGGTGCGCGGATCATGGCGTGGCGGCGGAGGTCGCCGAGGCGCTGTTGGGCCATGCCGCGGATCAGGTGGTCGCGGCCTATCAGCGCGCCGACATGATCGGCCGGCGGCGCGACGTGCTTGAGCGGTGGTCGGCGCATGTGACCCGCGCCAGGCGCAGCGAGGCGGCCGCATAGGAGCGCGCCGCGCGCCCCTTGCGGGAGGCTTGCGCCGTGCGGCTGACGGCCATCGTGAAGCCGGGCCGCATCCTCCGCGTGGCCTACCGGAGAACCCCTATCCGAAACACGGCGTGCGCGTCCTGCGCGGCGCGCGCCATCGGAGACGTGTGGGTTATGCCGAGCATCGAGGAAATTGTGGAAGCCGCGGTCGAGCGCGGCGTGGCGAGGGCGCTCGCGAGGCATGCCGCGCCTGCGCCGGCGGCGGCGGCGCCGGTCGAGGACGCGGTGCTGACCAAGCCGGAGTTGCGCCGGCGGTGGAAGTGCTCCGACCGCTTCATCGAGACGCTGTTTCAGCGGGCACGCTGCGGCCGACGCGGATCGGCGCGCGCGTGTTCTTCGCCTTCCGGGAGATCGAGCGGGTCGAGCGGGAGGGCGCGGCGAGCGGGGCGCGCGGGCCGCGGAAAGCGCCTGCGCCGGCCTCCGTGTTCGACGGGCCGGGCGACGCGCCATGAGCGCGGCGCTGGATGGCGGACGAGGCGCCGGCGGTTCGCGAGGCGCCGGGCTTGGCAGCCGCGCTGGCCGGCGCCCGCGAGCGATCCGGGCTGACCGCCGATGCGCTCACCGTCATGGCGCACAGCAATGACCCCTACCGCCTAGACACACCGAAGAACCGCAGCGCGGCCGCGTGGTTCGCGTCCATGGTTGCCCGCTTCCTGCCCGATGGCCGCGCAATCCATCTGCGCGGGCTGCACTACCGGATCGCCAGCGCAGGCGACGTGGTGCGCCCGGATGGCTGGACCTACATCAATGACGCCGAGGCATGGATGTGGCTCGGCGACGCATCGCAGGCCGCTCGATGGCTCGGGTTGGTCCCGTGGCACCGCATCCGCGACGAACGCAATTCGGCGCCGATCGTGCATGCGAAGCCGGACCGCAACGTCGGCGCGGATGCCTTCACCCCATGGGGGCGCTCGGCGCCGAGGCCGAGCGCTTCGCGCTCGATCTGCCGAACATCGCCCCGCCGCCGCTGCCCGACCTGCCACGCATGGCGCCGTGGCCGGCCTTGTTCGGCCGCCCGGGACAGCGATGGCGCGTCCGCCTATGGGGCGAGAAAGCGTCCCTAGCCGAACTGCTCGGCCGGATCGCCGCCGATGTGGAAGGTGAAGCCGTCATCCCGACCGGCGATGCATCCGACACGCTGATCGCCGAGGCGATGGTGCGCGCCGCGGAAGATGGCCGCGGGCTAGCCGTCATCTACTGCGCCGACTTCGATCCAGCGGCTTCAACATGCCGCGTGTGGTCGCCCGGAAGATGCAGGCATTGCGCGATCAAGCGCCCGCCTTCGCTGCCGTGCCCGTGACGGTGGTGCGCGCTGGACTCACGAAGTTGCAGGCGGAAGCGTGGCGCCTGCCTTCCACGCCACTCAAGCCCGAAGAACGCCGCGCTGATGAATGGCGGGCACGATGGAGGCGAGAGCAAACCGAGATCGACGCCGCGCTGGAACTTGCTCCCGCCGCGCTCGCCGAGGCCATCCGGGCGGAGGTTCGGCGCTTCCATGACCCGACCTTGCCTGAGCGCGCCCGCAAGGCTGCCTTGGGGATGGGCACGTGAGGCCGCGGCATGGCGGGACCGCCTGCCCGCGTGGGCCGACCATCTACGCCAGATTGCCGACGCGCACGCCGCAGCCGGCGAGGAAGCCGAGCGATTTGCCCGCGCCGTCGATGCGATCCGGCCCATCGCCGAGGCCGTCGAGGAAGCGCGGGCTCGGCTGCGCGATGCGCAGGCAGCGGCGCGCGACATGCTCGCCGAGGCGATGCCCGGCGCGCTTGAGGCCGGCGACCTTCCGCCCTTGCCCGACATGCCGGCGCCCGATCTGGCCGAGGACGATCCGACGCCGCTCTATCGCAGCGCCGAGGCATGGGAGGCGGCGACCCGGCGGTTGATCGCGGACAAGGGCGAGGGCGACGCCCCATGAGCGCGGCCGAGATCGTGGCCGGCCTGCGCGCCTCCGCGAAGGACGCTGCGGCTCGCCATGCGCTGTGCACAGTGCTCGCCCGCTGCCCGAAGGCCGGCGCGATCGTGTCGGGAGACGCGGAGTTGTTCGCGCGCGTGGTCGACGCCCTGGCCGGCGAAGGCGGCGCGCTCGCGGCGCTGGCGGCGTTGCGGCAGAGGCTTCCGCGATGCGCGCTGCTCGGCGCGAGGCGCGCGTGATGCCCGTTCGCACGCTGGCGCCGCGCGCCTCGATCGGGCATCCTCAGTGCGGAGAACCTAGCGATGCTGCGCGGCGAATTGGCGCGGCAACACCGGCCCCGCGGCATCACGCCGCAGCCGTATCGCGTGAGGTCCCACCCATGACGAAGCACCGCCAGACCCGCCCCAAGATCGAGGCGCAGCGCCTGGAAGTGCAATCGCCCGCCTGATCCATTCCTGCAATCCGCTGGCGGCGACCGGCGGAGGGAAACGGACCAAGCGGGCGAGTGCTGCATTTCCTGGGCGGGAGTGCAGCGTAACCATAGCCGACCCTCCGCGTGCCGCGCCAGCCCATCCCGAGAGGATGCGCTGTGAAAATCGACCCCATCACCCCGATCAGCGCCCGCGAAGGCAAGGGCGCGCACGCGCTTCATGCCTACCGCGACGCGCAGGACGCCGGGGCTTTCGCTCTCGCAATTCGCCGTCCTCACCGTCCGCATCCGGCACTTCGGCCTTGAAGCGCCGGGCACCACATGGACCGCGCCAGACGAGATGCACTTCGCGACCGGGATCAAGGACCCGAAGGTCATCCGGGCAGCCGATCGCGCGCTGATCGCCCTGGGCATCCTCTCTGTGCTTCGAGGAAGCCGGCGCATACCGCGCCACGCGCTACCGTCTTCATCTGGACGTGTTGGCGAAGATCGCCGCGGAGCGTCGCCGGGCCTTCGAGGCGGCCAAGCCCAAGGCCAAGCCGAACGGGCGACCGCAAAAAGTGACCGGGGAATTTCCCCCCCCCATTTTCGGGAAGTGACCGGGGAATTTCCCCGAACTGGCCGGGGAAATCCCCCCCGAACTGAGGACAGGAAAAACTGAGGACACTCAGTCTTCAGTCGGTGCTACGCACAATGCCCCGCCTTCGGCGTGGCCGCGTGATAGGGCGGAGAAGCGGAAGGATCGTCCTTCGGCCAAGTGCGGTGGCAGCGACGCGAAGCAGTGGCATTGCCATCGAACCGGCTGGAGGTTCCTCGCGAGGTCGCTTCGAGGGTCGGGCCATGGCGGTCGAGCGCATGGCGCCAGCGGACAAGCCCATCCCACAGAAGGCGCTGCGGTCCTGGTCCACGGACCTCTACGCCGCCATCAAGGCAGGTCGCGACCCGAACCTCGTGATCGCGAACGCGGTCCAGTGTGGGCTCGCTCGCCCGGACATGGATCGGTTTCCCGGTTGGGCCGAGACGCTTGGCGACCAACCGCCCGATGCGATCGCCGGCACGCTGGTGTTCCGGTTCGCCGCATTCGATCGGCATGTGGACGCGCTGACGGCTTCGTTGCGCGGCCTCATGGCGGAGGGCTTCGGCCTCGACGCCATCGAGCAAGCCGCCGCGGCGGTCCAGGCGCATGCGGAGGCGGGCGAACCGAACGCGGTGGGCTATCCGGTGGGGCTCCTGGATCGCGGCGTCCGTCATCACCGGGCGCCCGATCCAGATCGGGCTGAAGTCTTCGCGGCTTCGGAGGCATTCGCCTTCGATACGAAGGGTCGGTTCCATCCGACCTATAGGGGGCGCTGCTCGTGAGCGCCGCGCGGTCTGTCTTCGATGATGAACCGGCCGACCTGCTCGGGCCGCTCGCCGAACCGGCAGACGCCTTCGCGGACCCCTCGGCGCGCAAGATCGCGTTCCTGGCCTGGGTGCGCGACGACCGCCCATGGCCTCCGCCGGCGGGGCTCGTCAGCGCGATCGCCGGCGCCGCGCTCGGGCGGGATCGGCGGCGATAATTCGCGCGCCCTGCTCGCGTCAGCACCGGATCGCGGCCGACTGGGGTGAGCCTCATCTATGGTGTGTCGCCGCAACCCCGTATTGGCGGCGAAAGTCGCTCGTGTTGCACTATTCACGGACGAAGTTTGCGCGATACGGTCCGCCACGGACACTGAAAGAGACATCACAGTACCCGACAGCGCAGCGGGCGAACGCTTGACCTAAATCACCGCGGGAGTTTGTCGCTGTGCCGTTGTAGAGAAGCACAGCGCCTTCATCGACTGAGAAATTCATGACCGTATCCGGCTCATTAGGCCGGCTGAATGTCGCACGGCGGCCATCTGCCGAGAAGACGACCGTCTGCACCCCGGTGGGCGAGCCTACGCGCCGCCAAGAACCCGCCAGTGCAGCGGGGTCCAGAGACGACGTTCGTGCTGTCACTGGTGTGGGGCTCGGGGCCGCAGATCCACCTGTTCCTGTCGTAGCGCTGTTACAGGCGGCTAAGGCAAGAAACAGAGCAGGCGCCGCTAAAGCGATGGTGCGAATGGTCATGGTGGTAGCCCCATGACAATCAAACTCAAATGCGAGCCTCTTCCGTAGTGGTAATCGAAGCAAGGTCGAATCACGCACGAAACGGCATAGCGGTGGAACGGCATCGCAGCTGGCACGTGGATACAGGGGGCTTGGGGTCGCGGCGCAGTCATGAAGTAGACTATTCGCGTGCTGCGCACCGCCCCGGAGGTCTCACGCTCCTGGCTATTTGCTGGCCGGAGCGGCGAGTGCCGTGGACGCCAGGGAGAGGCTGGCGGCGGCTATCGGGGGAACCAGCGCGGAGCGGTCAGCAGCAGCCCTCCGACATCATCCGCCGGGCCTACGCGCGCCTCTGCGAGCCCCCCCGGCGCTATCGCCCGCAACCGCGCCGGACCCCGCCGCGATCGGCCCCTAAGTATCCGACGCCCGAAATCGCGAATTTCGCGGGCGGGAAAATTCGCCCATGGCGCCCGGTATGGGGGGCATTTTTCCTGACGTCCCACCCCGCGCCCCCCGGGGGCAGGGCGGCCCCCATGACTCGGCCCTTTCCCGCCCGCCGGGAGCGCGCGCTGGCGGGCTTGAGGCGCGCGCCGCGGCCGATAGGGCGGGCGGAGCCGGGGCGGCCTCAGCGCGCTTCCATCGCCGCACTGGATGCGGCGGGCGATGCCCAAAATGGGTGGTTGCGGACATGGTCCGCGACAGCCGCTCGATGCCGAACGCCCGAGAGGGCGTTCCGCATCACCTCTCGTATGGAAGGTTGTGAGGCGGTGATGCTCGGACATTTCCCAAATGCGAGGGCACGAGCAATCAGCGTGAGGCTTGCGAACGTGATTGCCACCGCTGCTAGCCAATGAAGATCGGCGCTCTCGATCAGGAAGAAGATGGCCAGCCATCCAAAGATCGGCATAGAGATGAACCCGCAGACGGCAGACATCTTCCAACGCTCTCGTTCGGATGCCGCCCGGCCTTCAGGGAATGCGTGCCGAGCCTCCACGGCTGCGGCGATTCGCGCGTGTAGCCGGCGGCGATCCTCTGCTCCAGCCTCGCTTTCGACGGCGTCCCTCGTCGGCTTCTCGCGCCTTTGCCGCCTGCTTCTCTCGCTCCTCGTCGGCCCAGCGCCTTCTATTCTCCTCGCGCTTCCGCCTCGCCACCTTCTCGAGTGAGTCGGCGTGGACCGCATCGAGGATCGCTTGACGGGCTTCCTCGACGGTCGTCCTAAACCATTCGCCATTGCACCAGAGGCCACGCTGGCGCAGGCCGCGTGGACGCTCCGCTCCACACGCGAGCTATCCTCAACTCCTGTGATCCAGTCCTGGCGCGTCGTGCCGGGCAGAGCGATCCCGATTTCGGTCGCGCGGATCGCTGAATCGGTCCTGTCGGTACGCCCAATCTTTACCCGGCCAGGAATGGCGGTGCTCGTCGAGAACATAGACGTATCCCGCCATCGACTTCTCCTCGCATCGACAGCGGCGTTGTGGATGCCGCTGCTGCGCCCGAACTCCCTTGTCTTCACTTCAGTTTCGCGCACCAGAACACTCTCTGCCAAGCGCGCCGACCGCTAGGCGACTTGGTCAACGAGCGAGGATGGAGAGCGCGAGGCAGTAGGAGCGTGGCGGCCGGACGTATGCGAAACGCGTTCTCGATGCCCAGCGCGAGCGCGGCTAAGTATGCCAACGCGGCGCTTCGGCGAGATTCTGGACGGCCGCTCGGCATTAGCACTACGCCAAGCACATCGAGGGCGTGCAGTACTGCTTCGACGGCATGTAGCGGTGCACCTCGGTGTCCCGCCTCGATCCGCTGAACCGCGTCACGCGAGACACCGGCATGCTGCGCGGTTGCGCTTGCGTGAGTCCGAGCAATTCTCGGCCTTCGCGCACGATACGCGCGGCGCGGAATTCGGCGAGGCGGAGTGCAGGGATGAACGGCTGCATCGACGCCAGCATACCCGGCGGAGAGGCTGCGCGCACGTCCTGCACATGATGAAGTGCGACGTGACGACAGCGCGCATCTTCGGCGCATGAAGACGATCCGCCCCGCCGCTTCGCCTGCGGCCGCATCCGACCACGCTGCCGATCGACCACCTTCGATGCGTGCCTAGACGCGATGTCCTAGCGCCCGATGTGGCGTGCCGGATCGCTGCGCAGAACGCGTTGACCGGCGGGCTGTTGCTGGCGATGAGCCAGGAGGTCAGCATAGAAGTGCCTGAGGACTTCCTATGGCCGGCGATGGTAGCGCCCGGCTGGTGGTGGTCGCCGGACCTGCTCGGCATTGCACCATAGAAGGCCACGTCACGGTGGTCGCATGCGGCATCGAGGGCGCGGACCTTGATGGCACCGAAGATTTCCGCCTGCTCGGGCTCGCGCCCCAGGCCTGCGCGGTGGTCGCGATGCATGAGGCGGCCCACGCGCTGCTGCATCTGCGCCTGGGCGTCGAACCCACCACCATGATGCTCGCCGAGGCGCGCGGCGCGGACGCCGCCATGAGCGGGTGGTCCGAACTTTGCCGCGATCTCAGCCAGCCGCGCGCTGTTCGGCCGCGATCCGCCGGAGAGCTATCGCTACGACATGTGGCCGTCACGCGCGCCTGGGTCGCTGCCGGTGGTCGATGAGATCGCGGGCAGGCTGGCGGCGCACGCGCTGCCGCCCGTCGATGAAGCCGAGGCGAGGGCGAACATGGCGGCGGCCGACGCGGCCTTCGTGGCGACCTTCAATCTCGAAAGCCGGGTGGACCGGCTGCTCGCGCGTCTGGGCGGAGGGACCGCAGCATGCCGCCAGGACGCGCCTCCCACCCTGGCGGAGATCGACGCCCTGCTCGATGAGGTCGGCGGCGATCAAGTCACGCCGCGATGGACGCTCGATAGGCCGATTTTGCCGCGCGAGGCGATGGCGACCTTGCGCCGCCATCAGGCCGACCCGGCGAGCCTTTCGCCGACCAGCCGGCGGGAAGTAGTACGGCCTGCCCGCGCACCAGCTTCGCATACAGGCGCGATCCTTCGCCGCATGCTGCACCGCCTTGCTTGCCGGCGACGCCTCGAAGCTGCCTGCGACCAATCCGCTCGGCTCCGGCTTTGCAGAGGTCCACGCGCTGCTGGTGGACGCCGAGGAACTCCGCGGCATGCTCCCTGATGTCAATGCGCGCATGGCGATCGAGGATCAGCACAAGATGCTGGCGTCGGCCTTCCGCATCGCCGGCATGAAGTGCGCCGAGGCTGCTGACCGCCTGGACGCCGAGCGGCATCGCCTGCATCGGGCGGACTATGTCGCCATCCTGCGCGATCGCCTTGCCGCGGACGAGGCCGAGGTCGCACGGCGCAGGCACCACGTCGCCACGGAGGCCGGAGCATGACCGGCAAGAAGGACGCGCTCGGCGCGCTGGCGGATGCGACCGGCCTCGCGGTTGGCTCGGCTAAGCGCGAGATCGACGCGTTGGCAGATGCGACCGGCCGGGCGATCGGCGCTTTGCATGAGCAGATCGCCGACGAGATCGGCCCCGCCGTTGCTGCGGCGCAGGCGCGGGCCTCCGTCCTCGTCGCCCGGCGCGCCGAGGTGATCGCGATCCTGGCCGATTGGTTGCAGCGGTGCGCAGACGATGCCGCTTGATCGGGTGGCCATTGTCGCGACGGACAAATCTTCACGAAGGGGATCGAGGGATGAGGCAGGATTTGGGCTGGGTGGACGCATTTCTCGGCCAGCAGCGCCGGGAGCACATGGGCGCGGCGGCGGCGGCGAGGGCGGCGGCCATCCGTGCGCCGGGAGCGCGAAAGTGGTCCGCCGCCGATCGCGGTCCCGTCCTGGGCCTCCGCGAAGCAAGTGGCGGCTGTGCGCGCCATCTTGGCCGATCTGGCGGCGCGGGAGCGATCCATGTCTAAGGTCGAGCGCGGATGGGAACGGGTGCCGATGTACAACGCTCCGGCGGGCACGGTGGCAGTCTGCATCCTCGTTGGCGAGGAAGACCGTCTTCCTTGCAGTCGATGGCCTTGGCGCGCTTCGGCTGGTCGGCGGCGATGCGCGAAGCGTGGGCTCGACTGTGACCGTTAGTGAAGCCGCTGCGCGTGCAGCTGGCCGCTGAGCGCACTGCGAGCCGGGTCGCTTCCGCAGCCGCCAGCGGAATCTTCTGGGGAGGTCCGCCAGCCGCGCTTGCCGCGCTGCTTCGAAGGCGCCGGTGGCCGCTTCGAAAGGGGGCGGTAGCGCCGGCGAGCGGCCGCACCATCACGAAGCCAAGGCCGGCGCCGGGCGACCGGTCGTCCCCTTCAACGATTGCGAGGAACCCGGCAATACCGCCCGCGGCGAGCGCCTCCTCTGCGCGGCTGATCTCGTCCTCGGACGGGTCCGAGTGTCGGCCGAGCCAGACATGCCGACCGTCCTCGCCGATGACCGCCCACCGCTTCTCGCGCGCACGGTTGCTGCTGGTCCGCATAGTTCCAGATCCTTCCGGCCGCCCATCGACCCTGGAGCTCAACAGCCATCCTGACGCGCAGGGGCGCAACATGCAAGGGGCATTGCGGCAATGCTAAATCACCATATCCGAACTGGTGCTTCAGCAGTGCTCTCCGACACCAACTCAATGTACTTGGCCCTCGGCGCCGCGCCCGGGCCGGGGCGGGAGCGCGGCAGAGGCCGAGGGGTTGCGGCGTGCGCCAGTAGCGCTGCGCGCGCTTCGCGCCATGCAAGTCGCACCGGTAGCGGCTGGCGCGTGCGACTATTCCCTCGCGTCTGCGCCGCCGAACATCCTGCTCAGCAGGCCTCGCTTCTTCGGCGGCCTCGGGCCGCCGCGGAACGGCTCGAACTCGTCCGGCAGCATGGCGATAACTTCCTCCGGCGCGGCCGTGCGCAGATCGTGGGTGAGTGCAAGTTGCCGCAGCACCGTCGATAGACGCCGCACGCTACCGCCGCCGTTGGGGGATGCCGCCCCGCGCTTTCGTGCCCTGCGAAGGGTCCAGATAGAGCCGTGTGGCGACAATCATCGCGGTGCGGCTTCCAAGAATATCTTGATAGCCGGCAAGCTGCTCGGAAATGTCGCCCCACTGCCCGATTCCCAGCGTTGGTTTGCCAGCGGAGGTCAGAAGGATCGCGCCGTCGTCGCCATGAAGCGCCATCGCGTACCAAGCTGCCCGGACAGGTCATAATAGCGATTGTGCGCGAAGCGGCCTTCGAGCACGTAGTGCCCGGCCGCCATGGGCTTCCGCACCCCCTTCGCATCGGGTGGGCAGAGTTGCTCGAAGTAGCGCAGGGCAAGCCAATTCCAGAGGCCGGCATCGCGCGAGAGGCGCCGCCGCTGAACGCCCTTGAACGCGTCCACGAGGTGGCGCCGAACTCCACACGCGAGGTGAACGCGCGAAGCTCAGCGTTCTTCCGCACCGAACGGCGCGGAGGTCGCCTCGTCGGTGAGCAGGTGGAAGGGCGGGGGTTCGGTGCCACCGCCGCGCTGACGCTCGACATACTCGCGGAACAGGCGGGAGCCGTCCTCGGTTAGGGTCCGCACGGGCTCAGACATTGATCCTCGTCTCCGCCAGATTGAGGGCGCGGGAGACATTGGCGCCGCTCGACCAGAAGCTCGCATACCCGCCAGATGGCATCGGCAATCTCCCGGCCATCGTCTTCGCCGTCCTCGAATATACGCTCCGCCATCTCCTCGCCGGCTACATCGGCGACGAAGCGACGCCACCGGCTGACCCACTCCGCGTCCGGATCGTCGGCGTGGCGCACTGCGTGCAGTGCGTCCCGCACCGCCATGGGCAGCACCGCGCCCTCGTCGGTGCGGGTCATCGATGAGGCGCTGCTTGAGACCCGGGGAATCGGTTGTTGATTAGCAGCCGCGGCTGCACCCCCTCGGGCGCATCCAGGCGCCAGACTGCCTCGCCAAGGTCCTCGGTGACGAGCGGCAGCACCCAGTCGCGTTGCTGCTCGTCGCCGAGCGACCTTGTCGGCCAGTGCGAGCAGCCGTCCCACCCTGTCCGTCTCGTCCACCACCAGTACGCGGAAGAGCACACCGGCGCCTTCGTCGATCTCCGGCAGACTGCGATCCCGCGGCAGCACCGAACTCGCGGTACGAAGGCGAACCGCATCGAGGAAGACTTCACATAAGGCTCGACATA
>CAVSZN010000039.1:0-59461 GCA_963732425.1 uncultured Alphaproteobacteria bacterium | reverse complement strand
GACGGCGGCGCTCGAGCGCATCAGCGCGCGGCCGGACCACGCCGCGGCCTTCGAGCGTGGCGCGACCATCACCGGATACCAGCAGCGCCACATCCCGCGCTCGGATCCCACGGCGTGCAACGGGATCGGTTCGGCGTTGCAGCATTACCTGCGGATGCCGGCGGACTGACCGGGACGGGACGCCTGATGGGGCTGGGGATCTGGAGCGGGCGAAGGGAATCGAACCCTCGTCACTTGGTTGGGAACCAAGAGCTCTACCATTGAGCTACGCCCGCAACGCCCTCCGTATAGGCGGCCCCGGCACCCCTGGGCAAGCCACCTGCTTGACCGCCGCCCCTGCCCGGGCGTAACGACAAGGCTGGTGGAAACACCCCTCGCGATTTGTCCGGCCAGCTTGCGGCGAGGTCCCTGAACCGGGACGCATCCACCAGGGTGCGGAAAACAAACGCGCTAAACGGCCGTGCGGGCGCCACGCGTCCGCCGCCCCGCGAAGGGCCGGACGCAGCCCCATCCGCGAAGGTGCGTCCCCATGGCCAAGTCCCGTCCCGATCGTCCGCTCCGCCCCGCCACGCTGCTCGTGCGCGGCGGGCAGATGCGCTCGGATTTCGACGAGACGGCCGAGGCGATGTATCTCACCTCCGGCTTCGTCTACGAGAGCGCCGCCCAGGCCGAGGCGACCTTCGCCGGCACCGTCCAGCACTACCAGTATTCGCGCTTCGGCAACCCGACCGTCGCCATGCTGGAAGAGCGCATCGCCGCGCTCGAAGGGGCCGAGGCCTGCCGCTGCCACCGCCACCGGCATGGCCGCGGTGCATGCGGCGATGCTGTCGCACCTGAAGACCGGCGATCGCGTCGTCGCCTCCCGCGCGCTGTTCGGGTCCTGCCACTGGATCGTCTCGACGCTGCTGCCGCGCTACGGCATCGCGACCGAGTTCGTCGACGGCGCCGACCTCGCGCAGTGGGCGGCCGCGCTGTCGAAGCCGGCGGCGCTGGTGCTGCTCGAGACACCGTCCAACCCGATGCTCGAGATCGTGGACATGCGCGCGGTCTGCGACCTGGCCCACAAGGCCGGCGCGATCGTCGTCGTGGACAATGTATTCGCCACGCCGCTGCTGCAGAAGCCGATGGACTTCGGCGCCGACGTCGTCGTCTATTCCGCGACCAAGCATTTCGACGGCCAGGGCCGCGTGCTCGGCGGCGCGGTGCTGGGCAGCCGAAGAAGTGGGTCGAGGACACGCTGCAGCCCTTCATCCGCAACACCGGCCCGTCGCTCAGCCCGTTCAATGCCTGGACCATCCTCAAGGGGCTGGAGACGCTGCACCTGCGCGTGCCGGCCATGTGCCGGTCCGCCGCCGCGGTCGCCGACATGCTGGCCGAACGGGCCGAGGTTGCCCGCGTGCTGTATCCGTTCCGCGCCGACCATCCGCAGCAGAAACTGGCCATGGCGCAGATGAGCGCCGGCGGCACGCTCGTCACCTTCGACCTGAAGGGCGGCAAGGAGGCCTGCTTCCGCTTCATGGACGCGATGCGGCTGATCGACATCTCGAACAACCTCGGTGATTCGAAGTCGCTCGCGACGCATCCGGCGACCACGACGCATATGCGCGTCGGCGCCGAGGAACGCACGCGCCTGGGCATCACCGACGGCACGGTGCGCCTCTCGGTCGGGCTCGAGGATGTCGCCGACATCATCGACGACCTGTCCGAGGCGCTCGATGCCGTCGCGTCGTCCAAGGCGCGCGCGGCGGAGTAGCGCGCCATGGCGACCGACACCTGGCTCGCCTTCGTCGCCGCCACGGTGGTGATGCTGGCGATCCCGGGGCCGACCATCCTGCTGGTGATCGGCCAGTCGCTCGGCGCCGGCAGCCGGGCGGCGCTGCCGCTGGTGGCCGGGGTGGCGCTCGGCGACCTCACGGCGATGACGCTGTCGCTGGCCGGGCTGGGCGCGCTGCTGGCCGCCTCGGCGACGCTGTTCATGGCGCTGAAATTCGCCGGGGCGGCCTATCTGTTGTGGCTCGGCGTGAAACTGTGGCGCGCGCCGGTCGAGGCCGGCGCCGCCGCCCCGGTCAGCGCGCGGCGGGCCATGCGCGACGCCTATGTCGTCACCGCGCTGAACCCCAAGGGCATCGCCTTCTTCGTCGCCTTCGTGCCGCTGTTCGTCGATGCCGGCAGCCCCTTCCTGCCGCAGGCGGCGGTGCTGGTCGCCACCTTCGTCACCCTGGCGGCGGTGAATGCCGCCATCTATGCGGCTCTGGCCGCGCGCCTGTCGGGCGCGGTGCGCCGCCCGGGCGTGCGCCGCGCCTTCAATCGCTGCGGCGGGACGGTGCTGGTGGGCGCGGGCCTCGCCACCGCGGCCATGCGCAACCATTGAGACGCGCGTCGCGGCCGGGCCGCATGTCCCGGTCCCCGGCCGACGCCGCGCCGCCGGTCATCGCGATCCGACATGGACAAACGCCCGGCCCGGACGTTTCATGGCGGAACGAGGGATGGTGTCACCATGGCAACGAAAGACGCGTTCAGCGCTACAACGCGCGACATCCGCGTCTCGGTGCGGGCCTTCTACCTCGCCGACCAGTCGGAGCCCGACAAGGGGCAGTTCGTCTGGGCCTATCGCGTGGAGATCGCCAATACCGGGCGTGAGACGGTGAAACTGCTGCGCCGGACCTGGCAGATCACCGATGGGCTCGGCCGGACCCAGACGGTGCATGGCGCCGGCGTGATCGGCGAACAGCCGGTGCTCGAACCTGGCGGCCGCTTCGAATACACCTCCGGCACGCCATTGCCGACCGCCTCGGGCTTCATGCAGGGCGCCTACCACATGGTGGTGACCGCCAGCGGGGAGGCCTTCGACGTCGCCATCCCGGCCTTCAGCCTCGACAGCCCGCACCAGCCCTCCGGCCGGGTGCATTGACGATGCGCGTCGTCAGCCGGTGGCCCGGTGGCTTGCGGAGCCGTGACAGCGCCCCATGTGCGTCGTCAGGCGGGCCCCGCGGCTGTTGATGAGCGGGGCTACCTCGCCCGCCGCGCCGCGACCCTGGAAGGAAGCCCGCCCGTGAATGTCCATCTGCCCGCTTCCGCACCGGCGGACGACCAGGCGACCACACTGCCCCGCCCGACCCAGGCCGAGGCCGAGGCAGGCGATCCGCACGCTGCTGCTCTGGGCCGGCGACGACCCCGGCCGCGAAGGGCTGCTCGACACGCCCAAGCGCGTCGCCAAGGCCTATCGCGAATGGTTCTGCGGCTATGAGGAAGACCCCGTCGAACTGCTCGCCCGCTCCTTCGAGGAGGTCGAGGGCTATGACGAGATGGTGGTGCTGCGCGACATCCGCCTGGAATCCATGTGCGAGCACCACATGTGCCCGATCATCGGCAAGGCGCATGTCGCCTACCTGCCGTCCGGGCGCGTCGTCGGCATCAGCAAGCTGGCCCGCGTGGTCGAGGCCTATGGCAAGCGGCTGCAGATCCAGGAGAAGATGACGGCGCAGATCGCCAACACGCTGAACGACGTGCTCAAGCCCAAGGGCGTCGCCGTGGTGATCGAGGCGGTGCACCAGTGCATGACCACGCGCGGCGTCCACAAGACCGGCGTGTCGATGGTGACCAGCCGGATGCTCGGCGCCTTCCGCGACGATCCGTCCACGCGGCGGGAATTCCTGGCGATGATCCAGGGCCAGCGCGGCCGGGTCGAGGGCGAAGGCCCGCTGAGGCCGCCTACCAGGATTTCTGCCCGCGCTGCCACCACACGCCCTGCGGGGAGATGAGGAACATGTGCGTCTCCTCATCCGGGTGCACGTCGTAGACGCCCTCGCTGCCGGGCCACAGCCGCACCTTCGTGACCGTGCCGGTGTATTGCAGCGGCTGGCCGGTCGCCGCTTCGACCTCGCTGTAGGGGGCGACGCGGAAGAAGGCGCCGACCTCGGGCGGCGGGATGTAGTCGCTGGGGTCATAGACCCGGTCGATGCCCATCCATTGCATCGCCAGCGCCTGGGCGTTGGTCTCGACGGCGCGCCAGCCGCCGGATTGCTGCCACAGGCTCGCCTGCGGCACGATATTGTGGGTGATGTCCGGCCCGCCGAGGTCGAGCGCCATCAGGTGCCCCTTGTCGGTGCCCATCGCCTTCCCCGTGGCCATGCCGCTCAGCGTGCTGGGTGCGGAAGGCCGCCCCGCGGTGGTGATCGGCACGATGATGCCCATCACGTTGCGTGCGTTGACGCCGGTGAAGTCGCCGCCGGTGTTGGGGTTGTTGTCCGATATCGAGACCTGCCCCGCCCAGGCCGGGCGGGAGTAGCCGCCGAACATGTCCCATGTCGTGATCGTGCCCATCGCCGGTCTCCCCTTGCCGGGCCGCGGGCATGACGCCAGCGGCCGTTGCTCCGACATGTTCCATCCGCGCCGTGTCACGCTGAACGGTCGAGCCGCGCGTCGATGCGGGCACCGCCGATCGATCGGGCTCACTGCCCGATCGTGGCCGGCCCTACCGTGCCAGATGCGTCGCCATGGTCGCCACCGCCCGGGCGATGGCACCGGCGCGCGCGCAATCGACGCTGACCGGCCAGCGATCCTCCGGCGCATGGAACCAGGGGTTCCTGCCGATCAGCGACAGGTAGCGCCCGCCGCGCGCCTCGACCTCATGCGCCTCGCCATTCGCCTTGCCGCCGGTCACCACCTCGATCGCCGCGGCCGGATAGCCCGCGGCCGCCAGCAGCGCGGCCATGCGTTCGGCCTGGCCCGGCACATTCGAGCGCACCGTCAGCCGCGTCATCCTCCGCCGCGCCGAGATTGGCGCCGAGATGGATCACCAGTCGGCGCCTCCGTCGCCAGGCCCGGTTCCGCCGCGAAGGCCTGGTGCGCGCCGATATGGCCGAGTTCATGCCCGCAGGTCGCCAGCGCCACCACGCCGCGCGCCCGCTCGTCAGCCGCCAGCGCCTTGAGCGCGGCCAGCCAGGCGAGGATGCCGCCGCCACGCTCCGCCGTGCTGGTCCACCAGGAGGTGCGCGGCGTCAGCAGCACCAGTGGCGGCCCGGCGCCGGGCAGTTCGGCGCGGATCGAATGCGACAGGGCGGGTGCCGCGCGTGCCGGCCGGCGACCAGCCGTGCCGCGGTGCCGGCGGCGGCCAGCGCCAGCAGGCGCGGCGCGTCGCGGCCGGCCAGTTGCAGCACCGGCGGGCCGAAGGGCGCTTCCAGGTCATGCGCGTTCAGCGGTGCCAGCCCGTCCGGCCTGGTCCGCAGGGCGATGACGATGCCGGCGTGGCGGCTTGCCGCGCGGGCCTGGGCGAAGGCATTGCCCGGCAGGCTGGCGGCGGCGGGGTCCATCTCGGCGACGCCGATCGGCGCATCGGACCCGAGCGGGCCGAGCGCGCCCGGCGATCCCGTCCGGCCCGGTCAGCCCACCATCGAACAGCGGCAGGCCCTCGAAGGCGAAGCCTTCGCCATCCAGCGTCGCGCGGCCGGGCGTAAGGCGGGTGAAGGGCGCGGGCAGCAGCCGCGCCTCGGCGCCGGTCGCCTCGGCCTTGTCGCGCAGCCAGGCGGCGGCGGCGGCGTCGCCCTCGCCGCCGGTGCGACGGTCCCCGAAGGCGTCGTAGTCGGCGAAGAAGGCGGCCGGGTTCATTCGACGCGCGCCCCCGACAGGGCCACCAGGTCGCGCAGCCGCTGCAACTCGCTCAGCCCAGGCGGCCGCATAGGCGGCCGGGGTCTCGGAGAGGACGATCTCGCCGCCCTCGGCGACCAGCCCGGCGCGCAGGGCGGCATCGCCGGCGACCGCCTCATGGAAGGCGCCGTACAGGTGGCGCGTCGACGGCTTCCGGCATCCCGGCCGGGCCGACGACCGAGGAGGTGCTGGTGACGATCGGCCCGCCGCGCAGCGTCTCGGCGAGGGTCGGCACGGCGGGCAGGGCGGTCATGCGCACCGCGCCCGCGGTCAGCAGGATGCGGACCACGCCCTGCTGCTGGCGCGGCAGGGCGATGTTGCTGATGGCGAAGGCGAAATCCACCTCGCCCTGCTCGACCGCCAGCGTCGCCTGGTTGGCGCCGCGATAGGGCACATGGGTGCCCTCGGCGCCGATCAGCTTCAGCATCGCGGCGGCGGCCATGTGGGCCGGCGTGCCGATGCCGCCCGAGCCATAGCGCAGGCCGCCCGGCGCGGTCCTGGCCGCCGCCAGCAGCCCGGCGATGTCCTGGTAGGGTGAGGCCGTGCGCACCGCGAGCACCGCCGGATGCGCCGTGAGCGCGATGACCGGCGTGAAGTCCCGCAGCACGTCGTAGCCTGGGTTGGCCTGCATCACCGCATGGGTGATCGCCGTCCCGCCGCCCCACAGCAGCGTGTAGCCATCGGGGGCTGCGCGCGCGACGAATTGCGCGGCGATCAGCCCGCCGGCGCCGGCGCGGTTCTCGACGACGAAGGACCCGCCGAGCGGCGCCGATGGCCTTGGCGGTGATCTGCCGTGCCAGCGTGTCGGAGGATGCGCCGGGGGCGAAGGGCACCACCAGGCGGACCGGCTTGTTGGGGAATGCATCCTGCGCGCGGGCGATGCGCGGCAGCGCCAGCGCAACCATCCCTGCCAGGGCCGTGCGTCGCCGCATGCCGGCTTCCTCCCTTCTCGTTGCGGGCAGCCTAGCCTGGGAGTTCCGGCGCTGTCATGCGCGGTGGCGCAGGCCGGGGGCAGCGCCGGGGCGGGCGAGGGCACCAAGCCGCTGCCGCGATCATGCCGTCCTTATGCCGGTGTGAGGCGCGCGGCCGAACGGTGTCCCGGCGGCGCCGGTTCCGTGAGAATTCAACATATGCGTGGGCAATTACCATGATAGCCTGCCCGGCGAAGCGGGAGGCGATGGCGCAGGTGAGTGTCGGATCCGAGGATGTCGGCGCGAACGCGATCGTCACCAGCATTCACCTCAGCGCCAGCGGCACGGACGCGTTCCCGTCATGGCAATCGACGCTGACGCGCCTGATCTCGTCCCAGCCGGATTTCCTCAGCGTCGAGATCCTGCCGACCCATCAAGGGTCTGCCCAATGGCAGATTGTCCAGCGCTTCAACCAGGCGGGCGCGTTGGAGCGGTGGCTTGCCAATCCGCAGCGGCAGGCCCTGATGGCCGAGCTGATGACGCTCAAGGCCCCCGACGGCGCCGGGCTGCGGGAGGAGATCGCCCCCGACTACCACGCCCTGGGCGGCGTGACGGAAGTCATCACCACCGTGGTGGAGCCGGGCCGCGAGGATGATTTCCTGGTCTGGACCGAGGCCATCCAGGCGGCCCAGTCGCGCTTTCCCGGGTACATGGGCAGTTTCGTGCAGGCGCCGGTCGCCCGGGCCCTGCCGCATTGGGCGACGCTTCGTGCGCTTCGCCACCCCGGCTCAACTCGACGCCTGGCTGGGGTCGAGCGAGCGGCGCGCATTGCTCGACAAGGCCGACCCGACGATGTCCCGCTGGTCCAGCCGGCGGCTGGCGGGCGGCTTCGAGAGCTGGTTCGCGACCGACGCGACCGGCGCGTCGCCCCCGGCCTGGAAGCAGACCGCCATCGTGCTGCTCGTGCTGTTCCCGGTGGTCATCCTCGAGATGCGCTTCCTCAGCCCCCATCTCGCCGGCCTGCCGACGACCGCTCGGCACCTTCATCGGCAATGCCATCAGCGTGTGCCTGGTGTCGTGGCCCCTGGCCGGCCTCGCGGGGGCGGCCATGGCGTGGTGGCTGAAGCCGCCGGCCGCGCATCGCCGGAGGAACGAGATCGGTGGCGCGGCGGTGATGATCGCCCTCTACGCCGCCGAGGTCGGCATTCTGTCCCTTCTGTTCTGAGCGCGCGGCGAATGAGGCGCGTTCCCGTCACAACCCACTGGGCAAGGACATCACGATGACCAGCGACGACGAGAAGTTCATGCGGCGTGCCATCGCGCTGTCGGAAAAGACATCGCTGATCGACAGCGCCGGCGGCGTGTTCGGCACCGTCATCGTTCGCGATGGCGAGATCATCGGGGAGGGTGCGAACCGCGTCGTCGCGGAGAACGACCCCACCTGGCATGGCGAGATCGAGGCCATCCGCAACGCCTGCCGGACGGTCGGCAGCTTCAAGCTGACCGGGGCGACGCTCTACACCAGCGCGGAACCCTGCCCGATGTGCATGGCCGCCAGCTATTGGGCCGGCATCGAGCGGGTGTTCTATGCCTCGACGAATGAGGACGCGTTCAAATACGGCGATTTCGATGACACCATGATCTATGGCGAGCTCAGGAAGCCGGTGCATGGCCGCTCCATCCGCTGCGAGCAGATCATGCAGGAGGAAGCCGTCGAGGTCTGGAAGAAGTACAAGGACAAGGCCGACCGCGTTCCCTATTGAACGGCCGTATCGGCGGGGCGGGGCGGCAAGCACGGAGGGGCGCCGTCCCTGCGGGCCACCCCGCCACATGACGGTGTCATCCGGAAAGCCGGCCTGCCGGCGCCGGCCATGGCGTGCCATCCACGCCCGCGCATCGCGCCCTTGTGCCGGTGCCGATTCAGGAAGCGCGCCTGCAGGGGTGTTTCCAGAGGGGCGCTCACGCCCTTGGTCGGCGAAGCCCCTCTCGGTTCCACCGTCCGGACAAGGCCTGCCTCGGTAGCGCCAGCGTCCTTCTGGGCGGCGCCGATGGTCGCCGCTCGCGCCGCGGGCCGTCAGGCGACGGCTTCGCCCTCGACCTCGACGGCGAAGGCCGGGCTGGCAAGGCCGGCGACGATCAGCAGCGTGCTGGTCGGCGCATGGCCGCCGAGGAAGGCATCCCGCTGGCGGCGCCAGGCCGGGATCTGCGCCGCGTCGGTCAGGAACACCGTGACCTTCACCAGATTCTCCGACGCCCATGCCGTGCGCGGCGAGCACCGCGCCGAGATTGGCGAGCGCCTGGGTCATCTGGTCCTCGGCCTCGGCGACCGTGCGTGCCGTCCGGGCGCAGGCCGACCTGGCCGGAGATGACGAGGCGGCGGCCCTCACCCTCGATCAGCGCGGCCTGGGAATAGCGCGACTGCGGCTGCGGCGCGCCGGCGGGGTTCGAGAAGGTGACGAGGGCCATGGCGATTGCTCCGGTTCAGATGTCCATCGAGGCGGGTTCGGCGCCGGGTGCCGCCGGGCTCGTCCGGCGCGGGCGCGGCCGGAGCGTCCGGCGACGGCGCGGCGCGCAGCACGGAGCGCAGGTTGCGCCGCAACTGGTATTCGAACTCGACATTGAGGTCGCTGCCGGCGAGGCGGACGATCTCCTCCGCCGCCTGGGCGCGTTCGGCCGGGCTGCCGGCGGGGCGGGTGGCGGTGCGGCGAACCTCGGCCTCGGCGAAACCGGCGGGTGCGCCTTCATCGGACAGGATCTCGAGACGGCAGCGCATCACGCAGGTCAGGCGCTCGGTCGCGGTGGTGAAGACGCCGCCGGCGCCGGCGCTCTCGCGCGTCAGCGTCGCGACCAGGGTGCGGAAGCGGGCCGAACCGGGGCCGCCGGCGGCCGACAGCCGGTCCTGCGCCATGGCGCTGACGACATTGGCCGGGGAGAGCGGGGCGGGCGGCATGGTGCGCGTCGCGGCGGCGTCGGATTGCGGCACGATCTCGATGCGGCCGACCGCCAGGCGCAGCGGCAACAGGTAGGCATAGGATGGCGGGCCGACGGGCGGCACCGATGCGGGCAGTGGCTGTTCGCGCCCGCCGCAGGCCGCGGTGGCGAGCAGGCCGGCGAGTGCCGCGCGGCGGCCGATCGCCCCGGCCATCAGCCCGGCTCCGCGCCGCGGATGTCGTTGCGGTCGAAGCGGAAGCCCAGGTTGCAGAATTCGCAGGTCATGGTGATCACCCCGTCCTCGGCCATGTGGTCGAGGTCCTCCGCCCCGAAGCCTGCCAGCACGCCCGACAGGCGCGCGCGCGAGCAGCGGCAACCGTAGGAAAGGGCGCGGGCGCGGTCGAGGGCAAGCCCCTCCAGATGAAACAGGCGGTGCAGCAGGCGTTCGCCGGGCAGGGCGTCGTCCAGCAATTCGGCATCGGTCAGCGTGCCGGCCAGCGCGAGCGCGGTGCGCCAGGCGTCGTCCTGGGCGTCCTCGTCCAGCTCCTCGCCGACGCCGCCGGCGCCGGCGACGCGTTCGATGATCAGCGCGGCGGCGCGCCAGCCGGAGGCGGTGCGGGCGCAGGCGAGGTGCACATGGGTGGCCAGCTGTTCCGAGGTGCGGAAATAGGTGCCGGTCATCTCGGTGAGGGTCTCGCCCTCGATGGCGACGAGGCCCTGGTAGCGCTCCATCTCCGGCCCCTGGTCGCAGGTGAAGGCGAGGTAGCCCTGGCCGAGCATCGGCGCCGCGGTCGGCGTGGTGCCGTCGGCGAGCAAGCGTGGCGAGGCGCTCGGCATCGGCGCGGGCATAGCCGCGCAGCGCGCCGGAATCGGTGCAGTCGGCCAGCAGCATGGACACCGGGCCGTCGCCCTTGGCCTGCAGGGAGAAGGAGCCGCGGAACTTCAGCGCGGCGGCGAGGCCGGCGGTCAGCGCCAGGGCCTGGCCGGCCAGCGTCGTGACCGCCGGGTCGTTGTCATGGCGCGTCAGCAGCGCATCGGCGAGCGGCGCCGAGGCGGACGAGGCGGCCGCGCACCGGCTTGTCGTGCAGGTGGAAGGGCTGCACGCCGCGCGGGACCACGATGTCGGGCACCGGCGGGCGGTCATGGTTGAGGAAATCGGGGGTGCGGGAGGGTTCGGTGGGGCTGGACACCGCGCCTAGATAGGGCGGGCAGGGGGTGGCGGGAAGGGTGGCAGGCACGCCCGCGCTGCCCGGCAGTGTGCACAGGCCGCGGGCATGTCGCGATGGGGCCTGGGGGGCACAGCCCACCCGGCCCATCGGCCGAACCTCAATCCGCGCCGAGCGCCCACAACAGCACGCCCTTCTGCGCGTGCAGCCGGTTCTCCGCCTCGTCGAACACCACGCTTTGCGGGCCGTCCATCACCTCGTCGGTGATCTCCTCGCCGCGATGGGCCGGCAGGCAATGCATCGCGATCGCATCCGGCGCCGCGTGCTTCATCAGCGCCGCGTTCAGCTGGATACGGCGCCAGCAGGTTGTGCCGGGCCGGTGCCTTGCCGTCGCGCTCGTCGGACATCGACACCCAGGCATCGGTCACGACGCAGCGCGCGCCGGCCACTGCCGTCACCGGGTCGTTGGTCAGCTCGATCTTGGCACCCTGGGCGCGCGCCCATTCCACCAGCGCCGCGGGCGGGGCGAGTTCCGGCGGGGTCGCGATGCGCAGGACGAAGCCGAAGCGCGCCGCGGCCTGGATGAAGGATTGCGCGACGTTGTTGCCGTCCCCGGTCCAGGCGATGACCTGGCCGGCGATCGGGCCGCGATGTTCCTCGAAGGTCATCACATCGGCCATGATCTGGCAGGGGTGCGAGATGTCGGTCAGCCCGTTGATCACCGGCACCGTCGCGTATTCGGCCAGTTCGCGGATCTTCCGCACGTCGTCGGTGCGCAGCATGATGGCATCGACGTAGCGGGACAGGACGCGCGCGGTGTCCTTCGGCGTCTCGCCGCGGCCCATCTGCATGTCGCGCGAGGTCAGCACCACCACGTCGCCGCCCAGCTGGCGCACGCCGACCTCGAAGGAGACGCGGGTGCGGGTGGAAGGCTTCTCGAACAGCAGCGCCACGGTCTTGCCGGCGAGCGGCTTGTCCTTGACCTCGCCGTGCTTGGTGCGGCTGCCGAGATCCAGCATCCGCCGCAGGGACGGGCCGTCGAAGTCCATGATCTCGAGGAAGTGACGGGGGGCGCCAGGCCCCCCGTCGATCGGCTTGAGCACTGCGCTCACTTCGCCGCCACCTTGGCGTTGGACGGCGTCATGCGCAGGCAGGCGCGGTCGAGCAATTCGACCGCCTCATCCGCCTCGGCCTCGGTGATGATGAGCGGCGGGGCGAGCCGCAGCACGTTCATCCCCGCGGCGACCGTCAGCAGGCCCTCGGCCACCGCGGCGGCCTGCATCTCGCCGTTGGAGACCTCCGGCTTCAGCTTCAGGCCGCACAGCAGGCCACGGCCGCGCACCGCCTCGACCACCGAGGGATGCTCGGCGACGAGGCCTTCGAGGCCGCGCCACAGATGCGCCGCGACGCGCTCGCACGCCGTCGAGGAAGCCCGGCGCCAGCATCGACGTCGAGCACCGCGTTGCCCGGCCGCGCAGGCGAGCGGATTGCCGCCATAGGTCGTGCCATGCGTGCCGGGCTTCAGGTACTTGGCGACCTGCTCCTTCGCCAGCACCGCGCCGAGCGGGAAGCCGCCGCCGATGCCCTTGGCCGCCGACATCACATCGGGTTCGATCCCGGCCCATTCATGCGCCCAGAGCTTGCCGGTGCGGCCCATGCCGGTCTGCACCTCATCGAGCGCCATGAGCAGCCCGTATTCGTCGCAGACCGCGCGCATTTCCTGCAGGAAGCGGTCGGAGCCGGGGCGCACGCCGCCCTCGCCCTGCACCGGCTCGATCATGATGCCGGCGGTCTTGCGAACCGATCGCCGATCGCACGCGCGTTCATGTTGTCGAACGGCACGTGCGTGGAAGCCCTCGACCGGCGGGCCGAAGCCGGCGAGGTATTTCTCGTTGCCCGTCGCGGCGAGCGTCGCGAGCGTGCGGCCGTGGAAGGCGCCCTCGAAGCAGATGATCCCGTAGCGCTCGGGATTGCCGGTTCTCCGCCTGGTACTTGCGGACCGCCTTGATCATGCCCTCGTTCGCCTCGGCGCCCGAATTGCAGAAGAAGACGCTGTCGGCGAAGGACGCGGCGACATGGCGCGCGGCGAGTTTCTCGGCCTGCGGGATGCGATACAGGTTCGAGACGTGCATCACCCGGCGCCGCCTGCTCGGCGATCGCCTTCGTCAGATGCGGGTGGCCATGGCCGATGCTGCTGGTGGCGATGCCGGCGCCGAAATCCAGGAATCGTCGCCCATCGACCGTCCACAGGCGCGCGCCCTCGCCCCGCTCGAAAGCAAGGTCGGCACGGTTGTAGGTCGGCATCAGGGCGGGGATCACTGAATCCACTCTCCGCAGTCTCCATGTTGCGCATGCTCGCGACCACCGCGGCACTGGCACATGGGCAAAAAGGGAGAATGGCCCAATTACGCGCGGGGCAAAAGAGTCCGGAATGCGATGCTGTCCTGCATCGCGGGTGGACGGGCGCGCAACGGCGCCAATACCCGGCCGGCTTCATGCGGCGCGAGCAGCCGCCCCGGGCGGCAAGGACGCGTTTTCACGCCCTGTCCCATTGGGCCGGGCCGGCGCGGAGGGGCATGGCCCCTCCGCCGGTTCCTACAGGTTCGGTGCACTCGGATTGCGCCGCACCGGCGCACCCGCCGGGTCGATGGCGCGTTCCACCATGGTGCCGGCCGGGTTGCCCGCCGTGCCGTCGCGCTGCGACGGGTAGGCGCCGGACATGTTGGTGCCGAGGGCACGGTCCGTCGCGCGGCCCGCCGCCGAGCCCGGCGGGTCGCCCTGCCGGCGGTCGGTGGCGTCGCAGGCGGCAAGGCCGCCGATCAGCAGGATGGCAGCGGCGGCGCGGGGCAGCATGGAACGGGGCATCGTGGCTTTCCTTTGTGGAATTGATGCCTGTTCAACGTGGCCGCCGCGCCGGGGTTGCGCTGCCGGACCGAAAGGCTCAGGCGGGGTCGCCGTTGTCGGCGAGCAGCCCGGCCGCCTCGATCCCGGCGATGCAGCATTCCTCGTCCTTGGGCGAGGCATCGCCGCTGATGCCGACGGCGCCGAGCAGCACATTGTTGGCGTCGCGCACCAGCACGCCGCCAGGCACCGGCACGGCGCGGCCGCCGGTCAGGTCGGACAGGGCATTGGTGAAGCCCGGCACGGATTGCGCCCGGCGCGCCAGTTCGCGCGTGCCGAAGCCCATCGCCAGCGCGCCGAAGGCCTTGCCGGTCGCGATCTCGGGCCGGAGGATCGAGGCGCCGTCCTCCCGCTTGGCCGACTTCAACTGCCCGCCGGCATCGAGCACGACGACGCACAGGGGCAGCAGCCCGAGAGCGCGGCCCTTGGCGAGGGCCGCGGTGGCGATCGTCTCCGCCTGGGCGAGGGTGAGGCCGTTGATGGCGGCCGGATGGGCGGGCTGGGGCATGGGACGTGTCTCCGTGATCGATAGCCCCCGGATAGGCGGCCCCGCTGCGGCCGTCCAGCGATGCCGGCTATCGCGTCGTGCCGGGCGGTGGCGCGCCGATCGGCGGCGTCTGCGGCGCACGCGCCCCGGCGGTGGCGCTGCCGAGCATCCCCTGCGGCGTGGTCCCGGTGGCATCGGGGGCGGCGAGCCCGGCCGCAGACCCATCCGTGCCGCGATTGACGGCGTGGGGGGATTCCGTTCGCGGCGGCTGGAGGGCGGGCCCGGCATCTCGGCCGACGGCCTCCACCTGGCCCGGTTGCGGGCCGCCATGCTGCGGTGGCGTCACGGTCTGGGCGGATGCGAGGGTCGCGGACAACAGCAGGGCGGGCATCAGGCAACAGGGGCGCATGGCGTCCTCCGGCAAGGGTGTCCCTGGTAACGGCCGGCGCGGCCGGGGGTTGCCGGGACGTTCAGCGCCGACGTGACGGCGGGCGGCTTGCCTGCCCGCACAGCCTTTCGCAGGGGATGCCGTCGCGGTCTCCGTCCAGGCGCGTGAGGCCGCAGTGCTGGAAATGGAACATCGCCTCGGCGCAACTCGTCATCTGCGTGCAGAACCGCTTCTCGCCACAGCGCCATGGCGCGCCGGACGGGGCGCGCGGCCCGGTCTGGGCAGCCGCAGGCAGGGCCAGGGCGACAGCCATGGACAGAACGGCAATCCGCCAGCCAGGACATCGCGCCATGATCGTATCATGCTGGGCCACGCCGCCGGCCGGCGGCAACCGTCTTGGGCGCGCTGCCGCCCCATGCGAGAAGGCTGCATGATCGGTGACGCGACGGCACAGGACAGGCGCGGGCGGCGGCAGCCCCGCCCCGCGGGCAAGGCACCGACAGCCGCCCGGCTGCGTGAGGCGGCACTCGCCCATCTCGGCCGCTTCGCGGCGACCGAGGTCGCGCTGCGCCGGGTGCTGGAACGCCGCGTGGACCGCTGGGCCCGCGCCGCCGAGGCCGAGGGGCAGCCACGCGAGGCAACCGCCGCCGCCGCCGCCGCCGCGCGTGCCGCCGCCGCCGAGGTCGCCGCCGCCATGGTCGCCGCAGGCGCGGTGGACGATGCCGCCTTCGCCGAAAGCCGCGCCAGGCGCCTTGCCCGCGCCGGGCGGTCGCGCCGGGCCATCGCCGCGCATCTGGCGGCCAAGGGCATCGCCGCGGACACCGCCGCCGCCGCCATCCCGGATGGGGAGGAAAGCGAACTCGAAGCCGCGCTGGCCTATTGCCGCCGCCGCCGCATCGGCCCCTTCGCGCGGGAGGCCGTGGACGCCGAGGCACGGCGCAAGGCGCTGGCCGCCCTGGCGCGGGGCGGCTTCGCGCAGCCCGTCGCGCGCCGGGCCCTGGCCATGGACCCGGGCGAAGCCGAGGACCGGCTGCTCGCCGCCCGCCGCGCATGAGCGGCTCGGGCGTCATCTTCACCCGCGACGGCATCCGCCGTGGCGCCCGCCAGGCTGTCCCGCTGGTGATCGGCACCTTTCCCTTCGGCCTGGTGGTGGGCGTGATCTCGGCCGCGAAGGGATTGTCGCTGCTTGAGACGCTGTTGATGTCGGGGCTGGTGTTCGGCGGCTCGTCGCAATTGCTGGCGCTGGAATTGTGGACCGAACCCGCGCCGGTCGCCGCGGCGACGCTGGCGGCCCTGGTGGTGAACATGCGCCTCGCCCCGATGGGCGCGGCGCTGGCCCCATGGTTCGACCGGCTGCGCGGCTGGCGGCTGTGGGGCACGCTGGCGATGCTGGTGGACCATTCCTACGCGCTGTCGGTGGCCGAACAGCGGCGCGGCGGGCGCGATGCCGCCTACCTGCTCGGGGTCTCGCTCACGCTGTGGGTGTTCTGGATGATCGCGGTCGCGCTCGGCCATGTGGCCGGCGCGGTGGTGCGGCTGCCGCCGGGGCATCCGCTGTATTTCGCGGCGGTGGCCACCTTCTGCGCCATCCTGGTGCCGGTCTGGCAGGGCGTGCGGCGGGACCTGCTGCCCTGGGTGCTGGCGGCGGCGGTCTCGCTCACCGCGTGGCAGGCGGGGCTCGGTGCGCCCTGGCCGCTGCTGGCGGGCGCGCTGTCCGGCGCGGCGCTCGGCGCCTGGCTGGAATTGCGGCGCGCATGACGCTCCGCCTCGATGTCCTGCTGGCGATCCTGGGCATGGCGCTGGCCACCTATCTGTGCCGGGCGGGCGGCTATGCGCTGTTCCGCGCGCTGCGCCCGCCGCGCTTCGTCGAGGCGATGCTGCAGCACCTGCCCGGGCCGATCTTCGTGGCCTATGTGGCGCCGGCCTGGCGACGCAGGGGCTGAAGGGGTTCGCGGCGGCGGCGGCGGTGGTGGCGACGCAGGCGGCGACGCGCAACCTGGCCGCGGCGATCGCCGTGGGCGTTGCGGCGATCTGGGTGTTCGGGATGGTGGTGTAGCGGTCGGTGGGCAGGCGCATCGCCGCGGCATGCGCCCCGCAGCCTTGCGCAACCATCACCGGGGTGACCGGCCTCAAACGCCGCGTGCGCAATGCAGCATCGTCACCGGGCGGCCGGGGGCGATCTGCAGGTCGATCTCGTCGGGCCGTGTCCAGCCCAGGGTCTCGATGCCGGGGCCGGTGGGCGGGTCGCGGCCGCGTTCCTGCGGGGCGCCGAACTGGCGTTCCAGCCGCGCGCGCAGCGCCGCGCCCTGCGCCTCGTCCGCCTGCGCCGAGACGCAGACCAGCCCGCCGGAGCGTCCATCGAAGGCAAAGGCGACGCGCAATCTGAGGGTGCCGCTGCGGAACTCGCCACCGACGCGGTATTCGATGCGCGCGCCGGGGATCGGCCGGCGTTCGGCCGGCGGCAGGGCGCGAACCGATCCGCGCAGCGCGGCGATCACCTGCGCTTCCGACATGCCCCAGCGCGTCGTTCTCCCAATGCGCCGCGGCCGGCGCCGCCGGCCATGCGAGGGCGGCCAGCAGCCCCAGCACCGGCCGCCGCAGCGAGGTCATGCGCGGCCCCCATGGCAGGGTGCCCGGACCGCCGCGCGTGTCGTCGGCACCCATGCGCCGCCGGCGTGCCCGCCGCCCGATGTGCTCACGCCCGCCCGTGGCAGGCCTTGAACTTCTTGCCCGACCCGCAGGGGCAGGGCGCGTTGCGCGGCGTGCGGCCCCAGGTGGACGGGTCGTTCGGATCGACGCCCTCGGCCGTCGGGCGCGGCGCGGCGGTGCCGATCGCCATCGGCACGGGCTCATAGGTCGTGCCGCCGCCATTGGCCATTTCCAGCTCGGCCGCGGCCATCGCCGGGTCGGGGTGGCGCATGTCCATGAAGCCGAGGCCCTCGGGCGAGGGCGGCGGCGCATCCGGGCGCAGCTCGATGCGCAGCAGCAGCGACGTCACGCGCTCGCGCAGGTCGGACAGCATGCCGTTGAACAGCGCGAAGGCTTCCGACTTGTATTCGTTCAGCGGGTCGCGCTGGCCATAGGCGCGCAGGCCGATGCCCTGGCGCAGGTGGTCGAGCGCCAGCAGGTGCTCCTTCCACACCTGGTCGAACACCTGCAGCAGCAGCGACTTCTCGACCTGGCGCATGATCTCGGGGCCGACATTGGCGGCGCGGGACGGCATAGGCGCGGTCGGCGGCCTCCTGCAGGCGTTCGCGCACGGCATCGTCGTCGATGCCTTCCTCCTTGCGCCCAGTCGGCGACCGGCACGTCGAGGTTCAGCACGTCCTGCACCTGGCGCTGCAGCGTCGTCGAGGTCCCACTGCTCGGGATAGGCGTTCTCGGGGATGCAGCGGGCGACCAGGTCGCCGATGGTCTCCTGCCGCATCTCCTGCGATGGTCTCGAGCACGTCGTCGGCGTTCATGAAGGCGCGGCGCTGGGCATAGACTTCCTTGCGCTGGTCGTTCATGACGTCGTCGTACTTCAGAAGGTTCTTGCGCATGTCGAAGTTGCGCGCCTCGACCTTCTTCTGCGCCTTCTCCAGCGCCTTGTTGATCCAGGGATGGACGATCGCCTCGCCGTCCTTCAGGCCGAGCTTGGTCAGCATGCCGCCCATGCGGTCGGACCCGAAGATGCGCATCAGGTCGTCTTCCAGCGAGAGGAAGAAGCGCGAGCGCGCCCGGGTCGCCCTGGCGGCCCGAGCGGCCGCGCAGCTGGTTGTCGATGCGCCGGCGATTCGTGGCGCTCGGTGCCGATGACGAACAGCCCGCCGGCCGCCTTCACCGCCGGGCTGCACCGCCTCGACCTCGGCCTTGTGCTTGACGATCGGCGGCTTCGTATTCGGGCCCTTCATCGGTGCCGGCCTCCTGGCGGGCCAGCATCTCGAAGTTGCCGCCGAGCTGGATGTCGGTGCCGCGGCCGGCCATGTTGGTGGCGATGGTCACCGCGCCCGGCCGGCCGGCCTGGGCGACGATGCCGGCTTCCTGCTCGTGGTAGCGGGCGTTCAGCACCTGGTGCGGGACGCTTCTTCTTCTTCAGCAGGTCGGAGATCAGCTCCGACTTCTCGATGCGAGGTGGTGCCGACCAGGCAGGGCTGGCCGCGCTCGCGCGCCTCGCGCGATCAGCTCGGCGACCGCCTCGTACTTCTCCATCGCGGTGCGATAGACCTCGTCGTCGCTCGTCCTCGCGCGCCACCGGCACGTTGGTCGGGATCTCGACGACTTCGAGCTTGTAGATCTCGGCGAATTCGTCGGCCTCGGTCGCCGCCGTGCCGGTCATGCCGGCCAGCTTCGGATACAGGCGGAAGTAGTTCTGGAAGGTGATCGAGGCGAGCGTCTGGTTCTCGGGCTGGACCGTGACGTGTTCCTTGGCCTCGAGCGCCTGGTGCAGGCCGTCGGAATAGCGGCGGCCTTCCATCATGCGGCCGGTGAACTCGTCGATGATGACGATCTTGTCCTGGCGCACGACGTAGTCGACGTCGCGCTTGAACAGCGTGTGCGCGCGCAGCGACTGGTTGACGTGGTGCACCAGCGAGACGTTGTGGATGTCGTAGAGGTCGCCCTCGGTCAGCAGCCCGGCATCCTTGCAGCATCTGCTCGATGCGCTCGCTGCCCGGCTTCGGTCAGCGTGACGGTGCGCTGCTTCTCGTCCTTCTCGATAGTCCTCGGGTCCTTGACCAGTTCCTTCACCACGTCATCGGCGCTGGCGATACAGGTCGGAGCTGTCGTCGGACGGGCCGGAGATGATCAGCGGCGTGCGCGCCTCGTCGACCAGGATGCGAGTCGACCTCGTCGACGATGGCGTAGGCGAAGTCGCGCTGGACCATGTCCTCCAGCCGGTACTTCATGTTGTCGCGCAGGTAGTCGAAGCCGAACTCGTTGTTGGTGCCGTAGGTGATGTCGCAGGCATAGGCGTCGCGGCGCTGCTCGTCGGTCAGGCCATGGACGATGACGCCCGACGGTCAGGCCGAGGAAGCCGTAGATCTGGCCCATCCATTCGGCGTCGCGGCGGGCGAGGTAGTCGTTCACCGTGACGACATGCACGCCCTTGCCGGGCAGCGCGTTGAGATAGACCGGCAGGGTGGCGACCAGGGTCTTGCCCTCGCCGGTCTTCATCTCGGCGATCTTGCCGTCATGCAGGACCATGCCGCCGATCATCTGCACGTCGAAATGGCGCATGCCCAGCACGCGGCGCGCGGCCTCGCGCACCGTGGCGAAGGCCTCGGGCAGGATGTCGTCCAGCGTCTCGCCCTTGGCGAGGCGTTCGCGGAACACGACGGTCTGGTTGGCCAGCGCCTCGTCCGACAGGGCCTGCATCGCGGGTTCGAGCGCGTTGATGGCCGGCACGCGGCCCTGGTAGCGCTTCAGGGAGCGGTCGTTCGAGGTGCCGAAGATGGCGGCGGCGAGGCGGGCGAACATCGGGGGTGTCGGTCTCCGTCGGGCTGGGTGCCCGGTCGAGCGCGCCCCCACCGGGGGGCATGGACTCGGAACGCGCCGCGTCCGGCCGGACCGATCGGGTCCGGCAGGCTGCAGCGCGACCCCGGACAGATAGGCGGGCGGGCAGGGTGGGTCAACGCCGGGGCCCGCGACACGGCCGCCTTTCGCCGGCGACGTGAGTTTCCGCGACCTTACGCGAGTTGCGGCGCGTGGGCCCGCTGTCACCTTGTCGCCCCCAGGCGCTTCGGCCATGTTCCAGCCCTTCCCGCCCCCCGAGGTTCCATGACGCCGCGCCGCCGCCCCGCCCACCCCCTTCGTGCGGGCCTTGCCCTGGCGATCGCGCTCTGCGCCGCCCAGCCGCTCAGCGCCCAGCAGCCGGCCCCGGCGCCCGCCGCCGCGCCCGACCCCGGCCACCCCGCCGGGCGACCCGGTCGTCGCGCGGGTCGATGGGCAGCCGATCCTGCTGTCCGACCTCGCCGCCGCGGCGCAGGAACTGCCGCGAGGAACTGCGCGGCACGCCGCCGCAGGTGCTCTATCCGCTGCTGCTCGACCAGGTGATCGCCGGCCGCGCGGTGACCGCGGCGGCCCGCCGCGCCGGGCTCGACCGGGACGAGGCGGTGCGCGCGCGCATCCGCCGCGCCGAGGAGCAGGAACTCCAGCAGGCCTGGCTGACCGCCGAGATCGCCAGCCGCGTCAGCGACGCCGCCGTGCGCGCCCGCTACGACCAGCGAGATCGCCAGCCGCCCGGCCGAGGAGGAGGTGCATGCCCGCCACATCCTGGTGCCGACCGAGACCGAGGCGCGCGCCGCGCTGGCCGAAGTGCGCGGCGGGGCCGATTTCGCCGAGGTCGCGCGGCGCCGCTCGACCGGCCCCGGGTCGCGCGAGGGCGGCGACCTCGGCTTCTTCCGCCGCGGCGACATGGTGCCGGAATTCGCCGACCGCGGCCTTCGCGCTGCAGGCCGGCCAGGTCAGCGAGAACCCGGTGCAGTCGCCGTTCGGCTGGCATGTGATCAAGGTCGAGGAGCGCCGCCGCGCCGCCGCCGCCGGCCTTCGAGGAGGTCGCCCAGGCGATCCGCCAGCAGATTGCTGGAGGCCGAGGTGCAGGCCGCGGTCGAGCGCGCCCGCGCCGCCGTGCGGATCGAGCGCTTCAACATGGACGGCTCCGCCCCGCGCCCGACCGACAGCGCCGAGCCGCCCGCCCCGGCGGCCGCCCGCCGCCCGCGCCCGGCGGCGCCGATCCGCCGCTGAGACCCGACGTTCAGGCACGATAAGCAAGAGGACGCGCCCGATGGCCCATCCCGTCTCCCCCCTCGCGCTGCCCATGCCCGAGATGCCGCCGATCGCCGGCGTGCGCGTCGCCACCGGCATGGCCGGAGATCCGCTACCGCGCCCGCGAGGACGTGATGGCCATGGCGCTTCCCGGCCGGCACCACGGTCGCCGGCGTGTTCACCAAGAACCGCTGCCCCGGCGCGCCGGTCGAATGGTCGCCGCGCCGCGCTGAAGTGCGGGCAAGGCGCGCGGGCTGGTGGTCACCTCGGGCAATTCCAACGTCTTCACCGGCAAGGCCGGGCGCGAGACCTGCGCGAAGACCGGCCGAGGCCGCCGCGACGATCCTGGGCTGCAAGCCGAAGGAGGTGTTCCTCGCCTCGACCGGCGTGATCGGCGAGCGGCTGCCGACCGAGAAGCTGGTCGGCGCCCTGCCCAAGGTGTTCGACGCCGTGGCCGAGGCCGGCTTCGCCGCCGCCGCCGCGCGCCATCATGACCACCGACACCTTCCCCAAGGCCTCGGTGCATACCGCGACGATCGGCGAGACGACGGTGACCATCGCCGGCATCGCCAAGGGCTCGGGCATGATCGCGCCCGACATGGCGACGATGCTGTCCTTCCTCGCCACCGACGCGAAGATCCCGGCCGGCGCGCTGCAGGCGCTGCTCGAAGAAGGGCTGCGACAAGTCCTTCAACTGCGTGACGGTCGATTCCGACACCTCGACCTCCGACACCGTGCTGCTGTTCGCCACCGGCGCGGCCAAGCATCCGCGCGTGCCGGCCGAGGGCGGCGCCGGTGCTGAAGGACTTCGCCCGCGCGCTGAACGAGGTGCTGATGGACCTGGCGCTGATGGTCGCGCGCGACGGCGAGGGCGCGCAGAAGCTGATCCGCATCGACGTGACCGGCGCGGTGACCGCGCGCTCGGCGCACCGGATCGGCATGTGCATCGCCAATTCGCCGCTGGTGAAGACCGCCATCGCCGGCGAGGACGCCAATTGGGGCCGCATCGTCATGGCCGTGGGCAAGGCCGGCGAGCCGGCCGACCGCGACAGCCTGTCGCATCGCGCGTCGGTGGCGTGTGGATGGCGCGCGATGGCGGCGTCGTCGAAGGCTATGACGAGACGCCGGTCGTCGCCCACATGAAGGGGCGCGAGGTGGAGATCACCGTCGATATCGGGCTCGGCAAGGGCAAGGCCACGGTTTGGACCTGCGACCTGACGCATGGCTACATCGATATCAATGGGTCGTATCGGAGCTAGCGTGCGATCCCGAAGTCCCGCGGACTTCGTTCCCAGGCCACCAGCCTTCGTGTCCAGTGGACCGCTTGCGCGCTTCGCTCGCCGGGCATCCCGAGCCCCGCGGGCGCGGCACCGGTGCGGCGAGGGGCATGCGCGGATAGGGCCTTGCCCTGTCCGGACCCCGCCCACCGTGGCGTGAGGCGCCTGGACCCCTCGACCTGACCGGGGTGGCGATGGGGGCGGCTGCCGCCCTCGGGCCGGCCCCTTGCCAGCGCGCATCGTCGCGACCGGAAACCCGTCCCCAGCCGCATCGCCATGCCGCAGCGCGGCGGCCCACCGCGTCCAGCCCGACATCGGCGCGCGGTGCCGAAAGACGGCATTCCAAAGGGCACTGCCCTTTGGTGGGGTGGTTTGGAGGGGCAAGGCCCCTCCGATCGTCGCGCGCCCGATGACCATCGCGCTCGGCACCATCGCGCTGCTCGCCACCCTCGCCTGGCTGGCCGGCGTGGTCTGGTTCATCCGCTTCTTCCGCCCCCCCGCCATCGAGGTCCCTGGCCAGGTCACCCTGCTGCTCGCCGTCACCGGCCGCACCGAGGGCCTGCCACCGCTCTTCGCCGCCCTGGCGCGCCAGACGCTGCGCCCGCGCCGGATGCTGGTGGCGGTGGAAGCCGAGAGCCGACCCGGCGCTCGCCCAGGTGCGCGAACTCGCCCCCCTGCTGCCCTTTCCGGTCGAGATCGTCATCGCCGGGCTGGACGACACGCGCAGCCAGAAGGCGACCAACATGATGGCCGCCTGCGCGCAGGTGGACGCGCAGGACGACGCGCTGGTGCTGCTCGATGCCGACATCCTGCCGCAGGACCATTGGCTGTCCTGGCTGGCGACGCCGGCGATGAACGGGGCGGCGGATGTCGTCACCGGCTATCGCTGGCATGCGCTCGATGGCGCCGGGCCGGGGCGGCATGTGGTGGCCTGGCTCGACCGCTCGCTGGCGCTGGGGCCGCGCTTCCTGGCCTCGGGGCTGGTCTGGGGCGGCTCGGTGGCGATCTCGCGCGATGCCTTCGCCCGGATGGACCTGCCGGAGGCGCTGAGCCGCACCTTCTCGACCGATGGCGCGATCAGCCGGCGGGCGCGCGCGCTGGGGCATGCGGGTGCTGACGCGCCGCGCCGTGCTGCTGCCCACCCCGCCCGAGGGCGGCGACCGCGAGGCGATCGCCTTCAAGACGCGGCAATTGCAGATCGTGCATGTCTATGTGCCGTCGCTGTGGGTGTGGCTGGGCGTGGCGCTGCATGCCGAGGCGCTGGCCCTGCCGCTCGCGCTGCTGGGCGTGGCGGGGCGATGCGGCTGGCGCTCGGCTTCCTGGCGGCGATCGCGGCGGTGGGCCTGCTGCGCGCGGCGCTGCATGACCGGGTGACGCGCGCCGTCGGCATCCGCGAAGGCGCGGCCGGCGCGGGCTCGCGCAACTGGCGCTGGGGGCGCTCGCGCCGGTCACGGCGCCGGCCGTCGCCGCGCTGTTCTGGACCAGCGCGCGGACGCGGGTGATCCGCTGGCGTCACATCGAATACGAGGTGCTGGGGCCGGAGCAGGTGCGCGTGCTGCGCCGCCACACCCCCGGCGACGCGGCGTGACGCCGGGCGTCTGCCCGATCACCGGCGCGCCGGCCGTCCTGGTGCAGGAGGTCTCGCCGGCCTGCTGCGCGGGCTGTGGCGCCGCGCCTTCGGGGTGGAGCCGACGCCGCTGCCGGCCGGGCGCATCGGCATCTATCGCGCGCCCTGCGGCCTGGTGTTCTTCGCCCCGGCCGAGGAGGGCGACGGCGCCTTCTATGAAGCGCTGTATCGCCGCCTCGATGCCGGCGGGCGGGTGCGCGCGGCGGGGCGCGACCGCGCCGAATACCCCCACGCCGCCGCGCGCATCCGGCCCGGCGACGCGGTGCTGGAGGTCGGCGCCGGGGCCGGCGCCTTCGCCCGGCTCATCCTTCCGGGCGCGCGGTATGTCGGGCTCGACCCCAACCCCGGCGCCTATGCCGGCGACCGAAGGCGAGGTCCGCGCCGAAAGCCTCGCCGACCATGCCGCGACGCATGAAGGCGCCTATGACGCCGCCTGCGCCTTCCAGGTCATCGAGCATGTCGCCGATCCGCGCGCCATGGCGCGCGGACGATGGTGCGCTGCCTGAAGCCGGGCGGGGTGCTGATGCTGGGGGCGCCGATCTGGCCCTCGGCGATGACGGCGATCCCGAACTTCGTCTTCAACGCCCCGCCGCATCACCTGTCCTGGTGGAATGAGGGGGCGATGCGCGGCGCTGGCCGACAGCCTCGGGCCTGGTGGTCGAGGAGGTGCGGCCGCTGGCGCCCGTCGCCGCGCAGCCGCTGATCCACTGGATGGGGCGGCTCTCGCCGCTGAAGACGCGGCCGGACGGGCCGTGGTTCGCGGCGCGGCGGTCCTGGTATGCGGCGCTGGCGGTGTCCTTCGTGCTGGGCCGCGTCGCCGCCGGCGCTGCTGCCGCTTCCGCGCAACGCCCCGCCCATGTTCGTGCTGCTGGTCGCCCGCAAGCCTTGACGAGGGCGGCGGCCTCGCCGTTCCTGGCGGCCGGATGCCCGACTCCGCCCTGACCTTCGCCCCGCTCGAGACCGAGCGCTTCCTGCTGCGCCCGCTGCGCGCGACGGATGCCGCCGAACTGCATCGCCTGGTCAATGACTGGGAGGTGGCCAAGACGCTCGGCCCGCGTGCCGTTCCCCTATCCGCGCGACCTCGCCGATGACTGGATCGCCTCGACCGGCCGAGCGCATCGCCGAGGGCGAGGCCTATCACCTGGCCATCGCGCGGCGGGAGGATGACGTGCTGGTCGGCTGCGTCGGGCTGACGCGCGACCGCGAGGACCGCTCCGCCGAACTCGGCTACTGGGTCGGCCGGCGGCATTGGGGGCAGGGGATCGCGCCCGAGGTGGCCGGGCGGCTGGCGCGCTGGGCGCTGGCCAATCTCGACCTCGACCGGATCGTGGCGAGTGCGCTGATCGACAATGCGCGCTCGGCCGCCGTGCTGAAGCGCATCGGGTTTCGCGAGACGGGGACGGGGGCGCAGGATTTCCTCTCCCGCGGCAAGGCGATGCCGGTGCGGCGCTTCGAGGCCGGGCGGGCGGACATGATCGTCGAGGCCGCCCCCGCCGCGCCGGCCGCGCTGGCGCTGGCCGAGGGCGCCGGCAAGCCGCATCCTGCTGGTCGCCGCCGTCGGGCTGATCGACCCCGATGGGCGCGTGCTGCTGGCGCGCCGGCCGGAAGGCAAGCCGCTCGCCGGGCTGTGGGAATTCCCCGGCGGCAAGGTGCATGCGGGGGAGACGCCGGAAGCCGCGCTGATCCGCGAGTTGAAGGAAGAACTCGGCATCGACGTGACCGAGGCGTGCCTCGCGCCCTTCGCCTTCGCCTCGCATGGGTATGAGGCGTTCCACCTGCTGATGCCGCTGTTCCTGTGCCGGCGCTGGGAAGGGAGGTGACGGCGATGGAAGGCCAGGCGCTGGCCTGGGTGCGGCCGCAGAAACTGGCGGATTACGCGATGCCGCCGGCGGACCGGCCGCTGGTGGCGCTGTTGCGGGATTTCCTGTGATCGAGGGCTGCGTCTGCGGGGGCAGATGGGCTCGTTGCCCCTCTGCGCGAGCCGAAGTCGCTGACCCCACCAGTTTTAAGGCAGGACTTACGGCGCGGCCTTGAATGGAGACCGATCACTTCTGAACGAGTGTTGCCAGGATTGTGTGCTAGGCTGATGGGTCCAGGCCGGGTGCTGTGAGCGACCCTGGATCGACGAGCCGGAGGGCTTGCCCTCCGGACCCACCGCCCGAGGCCTTGGACCGACTTGATGTCGCTGGACCGATGCTCGTCCGGGCATCCATCGGCATCTGCCCAACGCGTGGCTTGGCTGACTCCGGGCGAGCTGACTCGAGGTGTCCAGAGGCCCTTAGGCCTTTGGCGGGGTGGTTCGGAGGGGGCGGCGCCCCTCTCCGCCACCGCGCCCCGCGCCCCTCGATGCCCCGCCCGGCGCCCGAAGGGCTGCCGGCCGCCGCCGCGCCCCCGGCCGCCCCAGTGCCCGTTCCAGCATCCGGTGGGCGATCTCCCGTTCCCCCATCACCGTCAGCGTCGCGCCGAGTTTGGTGAGGTGTTCCACCGCCTCGTCCGAATCCGCCCGTGCCAGGATTTCGAGGCCCGGCTTGGCCGCGCGTGCCTGTTCGACGACCTGGCCGGCCTCGAAGGCTTCGGGGATGGCGACGAAGATGCGGCGCGCGCCGGCGATATCCGCCTCGGCCAGCACCTCGGGGTCGGCGGCGTTGCCGGCGATGACGCGGGCGCCGTCGGCCGCGCGCGGCCTCGGCGGCGTCCTCGCCGGCCTCGATCACCACCACCTTGCGCCCGGCCGCGGCCAGGCGCTTGCCCACCAGCCCGCCGACGCGGCCATAGCCGACGACGACCTCATGCCCCGTCTCGACCGGGGCGGGGGCGGGCGGCGGCGGGACCGGGGACTTCACCGCGGCCGGCAGGCGCCGTTCGACCGCAGGAACAGCAGCGGGTTGACCAGGATGGACAGGATCGCCCCGGCCAGCACCAGGTCGCGCCCTTCCGGCGGCAGCACCGCCAGCGACGACGCCGAGCCCGGCCAGGATGAAGGAGAATTCGCCGATCTGCGCGAGCGACGCCGCGATGGTCAGCGCCGTGCCGTGGCCATGGCCGAAGACGCGCACGATGCCATAGGCCGCGACCGACTTGCCGACGACGATGATCAGCACCGTGGCCGACACGCCGAGCGGGTCGCGCAGCAGCACGCCGGGGTCGAACAACATGCCGACCGAGACGAAGAACAGCACCGCGAAGGCGTCGCGCAGCGGCATGGCTTCCTCGGCCGCGCGCTGGGACAGCTTGCTCTCCGACAGCACCATGCCGGCGAAGAAGGCGCCGAGCGCGAAGGAGACGCCGAACAGCTTGGCCGCGCCGAAGGCGACGCCCAGCGCGATGACATAGACGGCGAGGCGGAACAGCTCCCGCGACCCGGTATGGGCGACGTAGTGCAGCAGCCAGGGGATGGCGCGTCGGCCGACGACCAGCATCGCGGCGCCGAACAGCGCGACCTTGCCGAAGGTCAGGGCCAGGGTCAGCGCCAGATCCCCCGCCGCCGAGCTTCCCGGCGAGGCTGGTGCCCGCCAGTGCCGGCAGCAGCACCAGGGCGATGACCATGGCGAGGTCCTCGACCACCAGCCAGCCGACGGCGATGCGGCCGCGTTCGCTGTCCATCATCCGGCGTTCCTGCAGCGCGCGCACCAGCACGACGGTGGAGGCGACCGACAGCGCCAGGCCGAAGACCAGGCCCGCCGGCCACGGACCAGCCCAGCATCCAGGCAAGCCCGAAGCCGAGCAGCGTCGCCACGCCGATCTGCACGATGGCGCCGGGGATCGCGATGGCGCCGACCGACATCAGGTCGCGCCAGGAGAAATGCAGCCCGACCGCGAACATCAGCAGGATGATGCCGATCTCGGCGAGTTCGCCGGCGAGCGCCGCGTCGGCGACGAAGCCCGGGCGTGAAGGGCCCGACCGCGACGCCGGCCAGCAGGTAGCCCACCAGCGGCGAGATGCGCAGCCGCTGCGCCGCCAGGCCGAAGGCGAAGGCCAGCGCGAGACCGACCACGATCGTCGTGATCAGGGGGGTACCATGAGTCGGGCATCGGCCCTCCTCGCGCTGGAGGTATGTGGCCGTTGTGAGGTGGGGATGGCAGTCGCCGAATTTCAATGATTTTCGTCGATATTGACGTTATTCAGTAACATGCCCATCTGACTCGACATGTCGCTCACCGCGCCGCAATGCCGCGCCGCCCGCGCCCTGCTGGACTGGACCCAGGCCGAGCTCGCCCGGCGCGCGGCGGTCAGCGCCGGCACGGTGCGCGGCTTCGAATCCAGCCGCCATGTGCTGCACCGCGCGACCGCCGCGGCGATCCGCCAGGCGCTGGAAGCGGCGGGCATCGTCTTCCTCGCATCCCGACGCGCGCGGGCGGGGAGGGCGTGCGCCGCGCATGACCGCCCCGCGTCACGCCCGGTTGCCGCCGGGCGACCCCGCCTCTATAGCGGCCCGACCCCCCGACGCAGCCCTAGGTGTATCTTGGCCAGCATCGCCCCGACGCCCGACGCCTCCATGCAACCCGGCACTCGCCGCCCAGGCCGAGATCCTCGCCCGGCCGATGACGGAGACGCGCCGGCTTGGCCGATGCCATCCGCGCGCTCGCCATCGACGCGGTGGAGGCGGCGAAGTCCGGCCATCCCGGCATGCCGATGGGCATGGCCGACGTGGCGACGGTGCTGTTCACCAAGTTCCTGAAATACGACGCGGCCGATCCGCGCTGGGCCGACCGCGACCGCTTCGTGCTGTCGGCCGGCCATGGGTCGATGCTGCTGTATTCCCTGCTGCACCTGACCGGCCATGCCGGCATGGGCATCGAGGAACTGAAGCGCTTCCGCCAGTTGCATTCGCCCGCCGCCGGCCACCCGGAATATGGCGAGCATCCGGGCATCGAGACGACGACCGGCCCGCTCGGGCAGGGCATCGCCACCTCGGTCGGCATGGCGCTTGGCGGAACGGATGCTGGCGGCGCGCTTCGGTGCGTCGCTGGTCGACCACCGCACCTGGGTCATCGCCTCGGATGGCGACCTGCAGGAAGGCGTGAGCCATGAGGCGGCGTCGCTCGCCGGGCATTACGGGCTGTCGAAGCTGTGCGTGCTGTGGGACGACAACCACATCTCGATCGACGGCGACACCGCGCTGTCCTTCACCGACGACACGCTGAAGCGGTTCCAGGCCTATGGCTGGGCGACGCGCCGCGTCGATGGGCACAACCCCGAGGAAATCGCCAGCGCGATGGCCTGGGCGACGCGCAACCGCAAGCCGACGCTGATCGCCTGCCGCACCATCATCGGGCTCGGTGCGCCGACCAAGGCGGGCACCGCCGGGTCGCATGGTTCGCCGCTGGGGGCGGCCGAGGCCGCCGCGGCCAAGGAAGCGCTGGGCTGGACCGCGGCGCCCTTCACCGTGCCGCAGGACATCAAGTCGGCCTGGGAAGACGCCGGGCGCCGCGGCGCGGGCACCCGCCGGTCCTGGCTGAAGCGGCTGACCAAGCATCCGCAGCAGGCGGAATTCGACCGCGCGATTTCCGGCAAGCTGCCGGAATCCTGGCATGAGGCGCTGGTCGCGCTGCGCGCGAAGCATGCCGAGGAGAAGCCGAAGCTCGCGACGCGCGTCTCCTCGCAGCGTGCGCTCGAAGCCCTGGTGCCGTCCGTGCCGGAGATGGTGGGCGGGTCGGCCGACCTCACCGGGTCGAACAACACCAATGTGAAGGGCATCCCGGCGATCGCGCCGGGCAATTTCGCCGGCCGCTTCGTCCATTGGGGCGTGCGCGAGCACGGCATGGCCGCCGCGATGAACGGCATGGCGCTGCATGGCGGCATCATCCCCTATTCCGGCACCTTCCTGGTGTTCAGCGACTATCTGCGCCCGGCCGTGCGGCTCGCGGCGCTGATGGGCACGCGCGTCATCCATGTGCTGACGCATGACAGCATCGGCCTGGGCGAGGATGGGCCGACGCATCAGCCGGTCGAGCACCTGGCGTCGTTCCGCGCCATGCCGAATGTCTTCGTCTTCCGCCCGGCGGATGCGATGGAGACGGCGGAATGCTGGGAACTGGCGGTGAAGCGCGCCGATGGGCCGTCGATGCTGGCGCTGTCGCGGCAGAACCTGCCGGCGCTGCGCACGCGATACCGGCGAGAACCGCTGCGCGCGCGGTGGCTATGTGCTGGCGGAAGCGAGCGGGCCGCGCAAGCGCGACGCTGATCGCGACGGGCTCGGAAGTGCATCTCGCCATCGCCGCGCGCGAGGCGCTGGAGGCCGAGGGCATCCCGACCGCCGTCGTCTCGCTGCCCTGCTGGGAGATCTTCGCCCTGCAGGATGCCGGCTATCGCGAGCAGGTGCTCGGCAGCGCGCTGCGCGTCGGCGTCGAGGCGCTGATCGGCTTCGGCTGGGAACGCTGGCTCGGCGCCGATGGCATCTTCATCGGCATGACCGGCTTCGGCGCCTCGGCCCCGGCCGAGGAATTGTACAAGCATTTCGGCATCACCTCCGATGCCGTGACGGCGGCGGTGAAGAAGCGCCTCGCCTGATCCACGACTTACCTGACGGGAAGGATACGAAGACTATGGCCGTGAAGGTTGCCATCAACGGGTTCGGGCGCATCGGTCGCCTGGTGCTGCGCGCTGCCTGCGAGGCAGGCCGGCAGGACCTGGAATTCGTCACCATCAACGACCTCGGCTCGGTCGAGGCGAATGCCCACCTGTTCCGCTACGACAGCGTGCATGGCCGCTTCCCCGGCGAGGTGATCGTCGAGGGCGACACCATCACCATCAGCAACGGCGGCAAGACCTGGGGCCCCATCAAGATCACCGCCGAGCGTGATCCGTCCAAGCTGCCGCTCGCCGGCATCGACGTCGCGATGGAATGCACCGGCATCTTCACCAGCAAGGAGAAGGCCTCCATGCTGCTGACCGCCGGCGCGCGCAAGGTCGTCATCTCCGCCCCCGGCGACAATGCCGACGCGACCATCGTCTATGGCGTGAACGAGAAGACGCTGACGAAGGAGATGACCGTCATCTCCAACGCGTCCTGCACCACCAACTGCCTCGCGCCGGTGGCGAAGGTGCTGCACGACAATTTCGGCATCGTGCGCGGCTACATGGTCACCATCCACGCCTATACCGGCGACCAGAACACCGTCGACACGCTGCACAAGGACCTGCACCGCGCGCGCGCGGCGGCCGTCTCGGCCATCCCGACCAGCACGGGTGCGGCCAAGGCCGTCGGCCTGGTGATGCCGGAGCTGAAGGGCAAGCTGGACGGCACCGCCATCCGCATCCCGACGCCGAATGTCTCGCTCGTCTCGCTCGACTTCGTGCCCGCCAAGACCGAGGGGCTGACGAAGGAGGCGATCAACGCGGTGATGAAGGCGGCGTCCGAGAGCGGGCCGCTGAAGGGCATCCTCGGCTACAACACGGCGCCGCTGGTCAGCATCGACTTCAACCACAACCCGATGTCGTCGCACCTTCGACGCGACGCAGACCCAGGTGGTCGATGGCGGGCTGGTGCGCGTGATGTCCTGGTACGACAATGAGTGGGGCTTCTCGAACCGCATGAGCGACACGACGGCGCTGTTCGGGTCGCTGTGATGTGAACCGGAGGGGCGCTGCCCCTCCGGACCGCCCCGCCAGGGGTCGCAAGGCCCTTGGATCCGGCCACATGCGGACGCTTCCGCTGGGCCGCGTCTACCAGTTGATCGAACCGGGGCCGGTGGTGCTGCTGGCCACCAGCCAGCGCGGCGTGCCGAACGTCATGGCCATGTCCTGGCACATGATGGTGGAGTTCACCCCGCCGCAGATCGCCTGCATCGTCAGCAACCGGAACCATTCCTTCACGGCGCTGCGCCGGACGAAGGAATGCGTCATCGCCATTCCGCCGGCGGGTTTCGCCAAGACGGTGGTGGCGATCGGCAATTGCTCCGGCGCGGATGTCGACAAATTCGCGACCCTCGGCATCGCCACGAAGCCCGCGCGCCATGTCGCGGCGCCGCTGCTGCCGGATTGCTTCGCCAACCTGGAATGCCGCGTGGTCGATACGCGGATGGTCAATGCCTATTGCATGTTCGTGCTGGAGGTCGTGCACGCCTGGATCGACCCGGAGCGGCGTGACGCGAAGACCATTCACCACCAGGGCTGGGGGCGGTTCGCGGTGGATGGCCGGATGATCAGCCTGCCATCGGGCAAGGCCTGACGCAGGCCCGGCTCATCAGTCAGGCGGATTGACGCGACCTGCGTCGCGGCGGTGCGCTGCCGGCCCGGCTGCGCCCACCGCCGCCCAGCGCGCCATGACCTGATGATGGCCAGGCGTGCATGGGCCGGAGGCGATCACCCGATCAAGCAACACCTTCGAGCATGTTGCATGAGCGGCCGGGAACCGATCCCCGCGCTATTGCGCGCGCAGTCCCTGGTTGGTGGCGACGATGCGGCTGACCACGCAGATGTTCACGTTGCGCAGTTCCGAGGACTGGCCATTGTCCCAGACCATGCGGAAATCGTAGGGGCGGGCGTATTGCAGCCGAACATTCGAAGTCTGCCCCGGCCGTAATACATTGGAGCCGAGGCGATCCGGACCCCAATTGTTGTTTCCTGTGGGGTTGTAATACAGTTCATTCACGGTGCGGCCGGAATTGTTGGCAAACTGGATGCTGGAATCGCAGCTCTGGGCAAGTTGCACTTGCGCCTGCCCGACCGAGATGGATGACACGAGCAGCGGCATGGCCAGGACGATGCCCAGGCAACGGCGGCGTGAAAGCATGTGGCGTTCCTTTATTTGCGACACGACGCGATCTTGAGCGAAATCGCATCCGCAGACAAATTATTGCGATGATGCCCTGATCAGGCCCGGCGCGGCCGTATTGCGCTGCGAAGACGCATCAGTCCTGGCCCGATGCCACGGCGGCAGCGGGGGGGGCGAAGGACCTCCGCCGCGCGTCAGAACAGCCGCAACCGCGCCCGCGCCATCTCGAACCCCCGGCCGTCCGCGTTCACGCAGCGCAGCCCGGTCTGCGCCGCCGTGCAGGCCATGCCCGGCCCCTGCCAGGCCTGGCCATAGCCCAGCACCGGTGACGACCGGTCGGCCACCGTATCGCCATGGCAGAGCAGCATCGCCGGTCCCTTGCCGCCGAGTTCCACCGAATCGCCGTATTCCAGGTCGCAATCCGCGCGGCCGCGCCGGGCGCGGGAAGGTCGATTGCAGCACGTCGCAGCGCAGCAGGCCGTCGATACATCGCGCAGTGGATGTTGCCGGACGGCAACTGGAATGCCTCCTGCGCCGATGCTACGACCGGCATCAGCAGCAACGCCGCAAGCCAGCGGACCATATCCATCCTCCTTGCCGGGAAACTGACGCGATGTCCTACCGCACGATCGACGCACTCGAAGCCCGCGGCAAGCGCGTGCTGCTGCGTGCCGACCTGAACGTGCCGGTCAAGGATGGTCGCATCACCGATCGCACCCGCATCGAGCGGCTCATCCCGACCATCGCCGAACTCGCCAATGACGGCGCCCGCGTCATCATCTGCAGCCATTTCGACCGGCCCAAGGGCAAGCGGGTGCCCGAGATGTCGCTCAAGCCGCTGCGCGATGCGCTGTCGGCGGCGCTCAAGCGCCCGGTCGCCTGGGCCGATGACTGCATCGGGCCCGAGGCCGAGGCCGCCGTCGCCGCGCTGAAGGATGGCGAGATCCTGCTGCTGGAAAACACCCGCTTCCACGCCGGGGAGGAGAAGAACGACCCGGCCATGGCCGCCGCGCTGGCAAGCCTGGCCGATGCCTTCGTGAACGACGCCTTCTCCGCCGCCCATCGCGCCCATGCCAGCACGGAAGGGCGTGGCGCACCTGGTGCCCGCCTATGCCGGGCGGCTGATGGAGGCGGAACTCAAGGCGCTCGATGCCGCGCTCGGCAATCCGGCGCGGCCGGTGATGGCGATCGTCGGCGGGGCCAAGGTGTCCACCAAGCTCGACCTGCTGGGCAACCTCATGGAAGAAGGTCGATGTGCTGGTGATCGGCGGGGCGATGGCCAACACCTTCCTCGCCGCGCAGGGGCACAAGGTCGGCAAGTCGCTGCAGGAAGCCGAGATGCACGACACCGCGCGCGCCATCCTCGACGGCGCGGCCGGCGGCGAATTGCGAGATCCTGCTGCCGGTCGACCTGGTGGTGGCCGAGGAATTCCGCGCCAACCCGCCCACCCGCACGGTGCGCGCCGACGGCGGTGCCGGATGGCTGGATGGCGCTCGATGTCGGGCCGAAATCCGAGGAAGCGATCGAGCAGCGCCTGCGCGGCGCCTCCACTCTGGTGTGGAACGGCCCGCTCGGCGCCTTCGAGACGCCGCCCTTCGACACCGCGACGGTGTCGGTGGCGCAGATCGTCGCCGCGCTGACGCAATCGGGCGCGCTGAAGTCGATCGGCGGCGGCGGCGACACCGTCTCGGCGCTGCGCCATGCCGGGGTGGCGGATCGCATGACCTATATCTCGACCGCCGGCGGTGCCTTCCTGGAATGGCTGGAAGGCAAGACGCTGCCGGGGGTGGCCGCGCTCTCGAACAAGTGATGCGATGCCGGGCGCGATGCCCGGCCTGCACGCATTGGTTGCTGGAGTGTTAACGGGGTCGGGGCGCAGGGTCAGGCCATGCGCATCGCTCCCGTCCGCCCTGTCGATCGCCGCTGGCCGCGGTTAAGCCATTCTTCACGGCTTGGCTGGACAATGCTGTCCATGCTCAGCCTCAATTCCCTCTCGGCCTTCACCCAGGAAGTCACGCGCAACGCCGGCATCCAGCCGGTGCGCGGCCCCGATCGGGCGGATGCGTCGCGCGGCGCCTCGGTGCAGCCGCAGCGCATCCTGCAAAGCGCCCCGCCCGCCGGTGGCGCCGCGCCGGCGGGCAGCACCCTGCCGCGCGGGTCGCTGCTGGACCTGCGGGTCTAGAGCCGGTCCCGCCCAGGTGGATTCACCTGAGCGGGTGAAGATACCCGTAAGAACAACATGCCAGAGCGGAGGCCGTGAGCCGGGGCAAACGGAGACTCCGCGCCAGAAAGCCACGCCGGCACCAGATTACGGCGCCGGGCTGCAACCTGCGCTTGCGTCGGCGATGGCGGCGCGACCATGTTTCGCGCCATGTCCCGTTTCGTCCGGCGCATCCCCGAAGGCGACGACCACGAACGTCTGATCTGCGCCGATTGCGGGCATGTTTCCTATGAGAACCCGAAGGTCGTCGTCGGCTCCATCGTCGCCGAGGGCGACACCGTCCTGCTGTGCCGGCGTGCCATCGAGCCGCGCTCGGGCTTCTGGACCATCCCCGCCGGCTACATGGAAATGGGCGAGACGGTCGAGGAAGGCGCCCGCCGCGAGGCCTGGGAGGAAGCGCGCGCCCGCATCGCCCTCGACGGCGTGCTGGCGGTCTATTCCATCGCCCGGCTGGGCCAGGTGCAGGTCATCTTCCGCGCCCGCCTCGAGGAACCGGGCTTCGAGCCCGGCCCGGAGAGCCTCGAGGTGCGCCGCTTCACCTGGGATGAGATCCCCTGGGACGACATCGCCTTCCCCTCGGTCCGCTGGGCGCTCAAGGCCTGGCGGGAGGGCGTGCCGGGCGGTGTCGCGCTCAATCCGGCCGAGGACCGCGCGGGATTCGCCCGCTGCCGCGGCGGTGCGGCGTGAGGGTCGCGCCGGCATTTGCTGGTGCGCCGCCATCCTGGCGCTCTCCGGCCCGGCCTCGGCGCAGTTGGCGCCGGTCACGACGGTCGTGCATCCCGCTGCAGGCGGCGCGGCCGCGCCAGGCCGGCGCCCGGTCGACCGCGCTGCCCCTGCCGCCGCCCGAGCCGCCCAGGCCTCGCGCAGCCGGGGCGACCCCGCCCCGGTGCCCAACCGTGACCTGGAGGACCCGCAAAGCCGCGCGTCCGGCAGCCGACGCCCGAGCTCAACCCGGCGCTGATCGACCCGGCGCGCCGCAGACCGGCACGCTCGCGCGACTCCAGCAGCCTGCAGGCGCGCGAGGACCGGTTGCTGCGCCAGCCGGCGCGCCGGCGCGCGGCTGCGGCTGCCCTTCACCTACTGACGCAGGGTCCGGCGCCAGCCAGGCCGCTACGGAGCGCCTGGCGCGCCGGGTGGCCGATGGCGGGCACCGCGGCGGCGCATCCGGCCGAGCAGGCGACGCCACCACGGCTTGCGCCGTTCCGGCACCACTGCCGGCGGCGCCGGCGGTGGTGCCGCAAGCTCCGCCCGGCGCGCCGGCAGGGACGGCTCGTCCGGGAACTTTGCGATGCCCCGCCCGAGGATCGTGATCGCCTCCGCCGTGCGCCCGGTGGCATGCATCGCGTCGGCGAGGCCGAGAAACCCGTCCGCGCGGGGCGGCACCATGCGCAGCACGCGCCGGAACATCCGCTCCGCCCGGTCCGGATTGCCGGTGTCGAGCACCAGGCGGGCCAGCCAGGCGAGGGCCTCGGCATTGCCGGGCATGCGCAGGACGGCACGCTCGGCGAGCGGTAGCGCCCGCTGCAGGTCGCCGCGCCATGCAAGGACGCTGCTCAGCCCGAACAGCGCCCGCCCGGTGCCGGGGTGCCCGGCCAGCACGGCGCGGAACACCGTCTCGGCCTCGGCCCGGTCGGCGGGTGTGCCGGCATTGAGCAGATGGCCGAAATGCGTGGCGAGGTCGATGTCGCCGGGATGCGCGGCATGGCCGGCCCGGGCGGCCGCCAGCGCCTCGGCATGCCGGCCCTGGTTGGACAGCGCGAGGCTGAGGCCGAAATGCACATCGGCGCGGTCGGCCTGGAGCGCGATGGCTCGACGGAAGGCCGCCTCGGCCTCGGCCGCGGCGCCGGCGGCGAGTTGCAGATGGGCGGCGCGCGCGACCAGCCCCGGCGCGCGTCGGGGCGAGGGATTCCAGCGTCCGGCACTGCGCAACGACCTCCTCCCGCCGGCCGCGGGCGACCAGCAGCTCGATCCGGTCGCCCAGCGCATCGGCGCGCTCGGCGCCGATCGTGGCGCCCGGCATGCCGATCTCCTGGCCGCGTGCCCAAAGGGCTTCGGCCAGCCGGTCGTGGCCGCGGCGAAAGGCGGCGCGGCCCATCAGGCGGAACCAGTGGCCGAGCGCACCGACGGCGGCGCCATTCCGCGCGCAGCCTCGCCGCATCCCCGGCCAGGACATCGGGTCGAGCGCCGCGCCGAGCGGCTCGGTGCCGACCAGCAGCCAGATCGCCGCATGGCCCAGCAGCGGCGCGCGGATGCATGTGACGGGCGCGACTGGCATGACCTGGCGCGCATGGGTCCAGTCCGCCGCGTCATCGGGGTCGGCGACCAGCGCGACGAAGGGCGCCAGGTCCTGCTGCCGCGACGCGCATGGACTGGATGCAGCGCGGGGTTGTGGAAGCGGTGGAAGCGCCGCGTCCCAGGGCGTGTCCGCCGGCGCGATGCTGACCTGGGGCGACACGGCGAGGCTGGCCTGCACGCCCAGTCGCGCCGCCGTGCTTGAGCGCGCCATAGGCCCCCATGCTGTAGCCATAGGCGAGGCTGCGCGGCTTGAGCACGGCACGCACCGCCGCGGCGGCGGCGGCGACCGAGGCCTCGGGGAACCAGTTTTCCCGCTTCGCGACGAAGCCGACGGCGTCGATGCCGAGCCGCTCCACCGCCTCGCGCCCCCAGAAATCAAGCCGTGGGCGCGGAAGGTCAGGTCCGAGAAGGTGACGAGCGTGAAGTCGGACGACGCGGCACGATGCAGGACCAGCAGTTCACGGTCCTCGAACAGGACGCGTGGGCGCGAGGCGCCATTACGGCCCGGCGCTTCCTCGGGCGTGGCGAGGCGCAGCGCCAGCGCGTGCAGGCCGCCGTCGAATTCCGCGGCCAGCGCCGCGTGCACGGCGCGCGACCGCGCCACGCGGGACTGCCCGGCGAAGGCCGGCGAGATGACGGCGACGGAGAAATGCGTCTCGCCTTCCGGCCGCGCCCCGGCATGGCCGGCATGGCGGTGGCTGTCATCGGCCACCGCCACCTGCGCCGGGGCGAAGGCGGTTTCGAGGGCGGTGCGGATGCGGTCGGCGCGGGATGTCATGATGCGCGCTTGTCCCGCCTCTGGCCTGCGCTGCCAAGGGGCATCGGTGGCTTGCGTGAAGCGCCTCGTGCCTACCCATAACGAGTCCGATGCGCCGAACTGGCAGGAAGACAGCGCCGGAACCCGTGGACGACGGCGCGCCGGCGCGCCGCTGCGAGCATCCCGGCTGCGCGGAGGCCGGCCTGTTCCGCGCCCCGCGCGACCGCACCCTGCGCGAATTCCACTGGTTCTGCCTGCCGCATGTGCGCGCCTACAACGCCGCCTGGGACTACTACAAGGGCATGGGGCCGAACGAGATCGAGCAGGCGCTGCGCTCCGACAGCTCCTGGCAGCGGCCGTCCTGGCCGCTCGGCCGGCTCGGCGGCGCCGGGCGCTTCGACGCGGATCTGCTGCGCGACCCGTTCTCCGTGCTGGGCCAGGAGGCGCCGACGCCGCGCCGCCGCCCGCGCGAGGAGAACCGAGGCGCCGCCCGAATTGCGCGCCGCGCTCGACCTGCTCGGCCTGGCCTGGCCGCTCGACCAGGTGGACCTGCGCAGCCGCTACAAGGACCTGGCGAAGCGCTACCACCCCGATGCCACCGGCGGCGACCGCGCCGCCGAAGAAAAGCTCAAGGACATCAATCGCGCCTATAGTCTGCTCAAGCGCCGGGTTCCGCCCCGCGCCGCCGCCGCCGCCCAGCCGGAAGCCGCCGCGGCCGGGTAGCGGGATTGCCCGACCCCCCCTAGTATGACCCTCGACCGTCACGGAACCGGACTTGCGATGAACAAGGTTGCCCAGATTTCCGAAATCCGCCCGACCTCGGCGATCGAGGCGCCCGACACCACGGTGAAGGCGCGCGAGGTCTTCGGCATCGACATCGACATGGATGTGCCGGCCTTCTCGATCCGCACCGAGCACGTGCCGGAGATCGACACCACCTACCGCTTCGACCACGACACGACGCTCGCGATCCTCGCGGGCTTCGCCTTCAACCGCCGCGTGATGATCCAGGGCTATCACGGCACCGGCAAGTCGACGCATATCGAGCAGGTGGCGGCGCGGCTGAACTGGCCCTGCATCCGCGTCAACCTCGACAGCCACATCAGCCGCATCGACCTGATCGGCAAGGACGCGATCGTCCTGCAGGACGGCAAGCAGGTCACCGAATTCCGCGAAGGCATCCTGCCCTGGGCGCTGCAGCACCCCGTGCGCGCTGGTGTTCGACGAATACGACGCCGGCCGCCCGGACGTGATGTTCGTGATCCAGCGCGTGCTCGAGGTCGAGGGCAAGCTGACGCTGCTCGACCAGAACAAGGTGATCCGGCCGCACCCGTATTTCCGCCTGTTCTCGACCGCCAACACGGTCGGCCTCGGCGACACGACCGGGCCTCTATCACGGCACGCAGCAGATCAACCAGGGCCAGATGGACCGCTGGAACGATCGTCGCCGACGCTGAACTACCTGCCGCACGACGCAGGAAACCGAGATCGTGCTGGCCAAGATGGCGCCGACGTCGACACCGACGAGGGCAGCAAGACAGGTCGAGGCGATGGTGGCGCTGGCCGACCTGACCCGCGCCGGCTTCATCGCCGGCGACATCTCGCACCGTGATGTCGCCGCGCACCGTGATCACCTGGGCCGAGAATGCGCGCATCTTCGGCGATGTCGGCTTCGCCTTCCGGCTGACCTTCCTCAACAAGTGCGACGAGGTGGAGCGCCCGACGGTGGCCGAGTACTACCAGCGCTGCTTCGGCGAGGAACTGCCGGCGCGGTCAGCGGCAAGGGCGGCATACCTGCCACGCAGTGAGCGACGGCCGTCGATGAGACCCAGCCGATGTCAAACAGCGCCGCGAGCGAGCGAGGCAGCATGTCCGGCAAGCAGGACCGACCCGCAGGAAGAATTCAAGCGCGCCACCGCCGGCGCGCTGCGCGCCATCGCGCAGCCAACGCCGAGGTGCAGGTGGCCTTCCAGCCCGGCCCGCTCGGCGTGCGCCGGCAAGCGCGTGCGCCTGCCGCTGCCGACCCGCGCGCTGCCGGCCGGCCGAGATGGCCAAGCTGCGCGGTGCGGCCGATGCCGCCGCGCTGCGGCTGCGCCACCACGACGAATCGCCTGCACGCCAGCCGCATGCCCGGCCGGCGCGAGGCGCGCGAGGTGTTCGACGCGCTGGAGCAGGTGCGCGTCGAGGCGGTCGGCTCGCAAGCACATGGCCGGCGTCGCCGCCAACCTGCGCGCCAAGCTCGCCGAGGAGTGCGAGGCCGAGGGCTATGACCGCATGACGCGCAAGGACCAGCTGCCGCTGCCCGCGGCGCTGGCCCTGCTGGCGCGCGAGCAGCTGTCCGGCGAAGCCGGCCGCCCGAGATCGCGCATCGCGTGCTCGACCTGTGGCGCGACACGCTGGGCGAGAAGGCCGACGACGGCGCTGGCCGAGATGGCGACCGCCGCCGACGACCAGGACCGCCTTCGCCGGCGCCGCGCGCAAGCTGCTGACCGCGCTCGACCTGGCCGAGGCCGAGGTCGAGGCCGAATCCGAGCAGCAGGACGAGGAAGGCGAGGAGGGCGGCGAGAGCAGCCCCCAGCAGGACCAGTCCGGCGAAGGCCAGTCGCAGTCCGAGCAGGAAGAGCAGATGCTCGGCGCCCAGCCCGAGCAGATGCAGGGCGAGGCCGCCGAGGAGGAAGGCGAGGAGACCGAGGAGGACGGCGCCGCCGGCCGATGGCGACGACAAGCCCGGCGGCCCGCAGCAGCGCCGCGAGGTGCCGCAGGTCGACGACACCACGCGCTACCACGCCTTCACCGGCCAGTTCGACGAGATCGTCGTCGGCCGAGGATCTGTGCGACCCGGATGAGCTGAACCGGCTGCGCCAGCAGCTCGACCAGCAGCTGAGCCATCTGCAGGGCGTCGTCTCCAAGCTGGCGAACCGGCTGCAGCGGCGGCTGCTGGCGCAGCAGCAGCGCGCCTGGGAATTCGACCTCGAGGAAGGCATGCTCGACGCCGCGCGGCTGACCCGCGTCGTGACCAACCCGATGCACGCGCTGTCCTACAAGCATGAGCGCGACACCGATTTCCGCGACACCGTCGTCTCGCTGCTGATCGACAATTCGGGCTCGATGCGCGGGCGGCCGATCACCGTGGCGGCGATGTGCTGCGACATCCTGGCGCGCACGCTGGAACGCTGCGCGGTCAAGACCGAGATCCTCGGCTTCACCACGCGCGCCTGGAAGGGCGGGCAGTCCCGCGAGCGCTGGGTGCAGGAGGGCAAGCCGCGCAATCCGGGCCGCCTGAACGACCTGCGCCACGTCGTCTACAAGGCGGCCGATGCGCCGTGGCGGCGGGCGCGCAAGAATCTCGGGCTGATGCTGCGCGAGGGGCTGCTGAAGGAGAACATCGACGGCGAGGCGCTGGAATGGGCCTACAAGCGCCTGCTGCCGCGCCCCGAGCATCGCCGCATCCTGATGGTGATCTCGCGACGGCGCGCCGGTCGATGACAGCACGCTGTCGGTCAACCCGGGCAACTACCTCGAGCGGCACCTGCGCAAGGTGATCCATGAGATCGAGGGGCGGAACCAGGTCGAGCTGATCGCCATCGGCATCGGCCATGACGTGACGCGCTACTACCGCCGCGCCGTCACCATCGTGGATGCCGAGGAACTCGGCGGCACCATGATGAAGAAGCTCGCCGAGCTGTTCGACGAGGATGCCGCCGAGGCGTGGCAGCGCGCCGCCGCGGAACGCGGGCCGGTCCTGGTGTGAGGCTGGCCGGCTGATCGGCCCCGGTCGGTGGAGGGGCGTTGCCCGTCCATACCACCCCGGCAGGGGCCAGCGGGCCTTTGGAATGCGGGATGGGGCCGCGGCCGCGCGGACGCACCATGACGGCGCGGGGTGTCCTTGATGCCCGGCGCCCGGTATCGGTTTCCAAAGGCCAGGCGGCCGTTGGTGAGTGAGGGTTCGGCGGAGGGCAAATCCCTTCCCCGTCGTGCCGTCCTCGCCGCCAGCCTGTTCACGACGGGCTGCCTCTACCTTCCCGCCAGCGCGCCATCGGGCGGGGCCGCGGTCGCGCTGCCGCCCCTGCCGCTGGCTGGTCCGCTGCGCAGCCTGGGGGGGCTGCATATCGACAATGCCGCGCTTGGCGCCGGCGGGCTGTCCGCGCTGCATATCGATGCCGCGCTGGTCGCCACCTTCATCGACGATCGTACCCGTTGGGCGCAGGCAAGGCTGGTGCTGCGTGACGGCCGCGCCGCAGGGCTGAGCCCGATCGCCTCGGGCGCGCTGAACGACGGCGCGGGGCATCCGCTGCCGGTCGGCTATGCCGGGGATGCGGAAGGGCTGGCGCGGCTCGCCGACGGCACCTGGCTGGTATCCTTCGAGCGCTGGCACCGCATCCGCGCCTATCGCCACCTCGACGGTCCCGGTGCCTTCTACGAGGCGCCGCCCGGCCTGCAGCGCGCACCGCCCAATGGCGGGCTGGAAGCCCTGACGCTGCTGGCTGATGGCCGGCTGCTCGCCATCACCGAAAAGTTGGAGCCGCCGGGCAGCCCCGCTCTGCGCGAGGGCTGGATCGGCGGCCCGGGGCAGTGGTCTCCGCTCGTCTATCGACCGGCGGAGGGGTTCCACCCCGTCGATGCGGCCGGCCTGCCCGATGGCGGCGCGCTGGTGCTGGAACGCCGCTTCGCCTGGTATGCCGGCTTTGCCGCGCGGCTGGTGCGCATCCCGCCCGCCGCGATGGCCGCCGCCGGGCATGGCGCATTGCTGGAGGGGACGGAGATCCTGCGCCTGGATGGCGGCGTGGCGCCGGCCGAGAACTGGGAAGGCGTTGCCGCGCTGCGCCACGGGGGGCGCACGCTGGTCGCCATCGTTTCCGACGACAACCATGTCCTCACGCAGCGCAGCCTGCTGTTGCTGTTCGACTTGGTGGAGTGAGGCCGCCGCCGGGTTCGAGAATACCGGAGCCCGCCCCGCACCCTCGGACAGCCGGCGACAACAGGCTGCAGCGGGCGGGCGGCCTCGGGCGGTGCCGGAGGGGGGAATGCGCCATCCGACGCATTCCCGAGCAGGCCCTCAGCGCGCCGCCCCGGCCTCATACCAGCCGCGCGTGGCGGTGACGATGCGCACGACGGACAGCATGACCGGCACTTCCACCAGCACGCCCACCACTGTCGCGAGCGCCGCGCCGGAATCGAGGCCGAACAGCGAGATCGCCGCCGCCACCGCCAGTTCGAAGAAATTCGACGCGCCGATCAGCGCCGCCGGCGCCGCGACGCACCAGGCGACGCCGAACTTCCGGCTCAGCCAATAGGCGAGGCCCGCATTCAGATAGACCTGGAACAGGATCGGCACCGCCAGCAGCAGGATGACCAGCGGCTGCGCCAGGATGCGTTCGCCCTGGAAGCCGAACAGCAGCACCAGCGTCGCCAGCAGGGCCAGCAGCGAGACCGGCTGCAGCCGCGCCAGCACGTCCGGCGAGCGCGGACGGGCCACCGCGCGCCAGCAGCGACCGCCGCCAGGCCTGCGCCACCACCACCGGCACGAGGATGTAGAGCACAACCGACAGGACCAGCGTGTCCCATGGCACGGTGATCGAGGCGACGCCCAGCAGCAACGCGACCAGCGGCGCGAAGGCCACCACCATGATGGCGTCGTTCAGCGCCACCTGGCTCAGCGTGTAGTGCGGTTCCCCGCCGCACAGTTCGGACCAGACGAACACCATCGCCGTGCAGGGGGCGGCGGCGAGCAGGATCAGCCCGGCGATGTAGGACGGGATCTGCGCCTGCGGCAGCAACGGCGCGAACAGCCAGCCGATGAAGACGGTGCCGAGCAGCGCCATCGAGAACGGCTTGACCGCCCAGTTGACGAACAGCGTCACGCCGATGCCGCGCCAATGTTCCCGCACGCCGCCGAGCGCGCCGAAGTCGATCTTCAGCAGCATCGGCACGATCATCAGCCAGACCAGGGCGGCGACCGGCAGGTTCACCTTGGCGATCTCGGCGGCGGCAACCGCGGCGAAGGCGCCGGGCACCAGGTGGCCGAGCCCGATGCCGACCGCGATGCACAGCGCGACCCAGAGCGAGAGGTAGCGCTCGAACAGGCCGAGCCGCGCGGGGGCGGCGGCGGTCGCGCTCATGATGCGGCCGTCGTCGCGACCCTGCGGGGATGCGCCATCAGCCGGGCTCCCCTTCGAGCGGGTGCCCGCCGCAGGCGCGCATGAACACCAGCACGTCGTGCGCGGCCTGCTTCACCGCCACGTCATCGGTGCCCTTGGCCACCACCGCGACGCCGCCGCCGCCCGCCCGGTAATAGGGGTAGGAGCCGATATCGAGGTCCGGGTAGCGCTTCTGGATCTCGGCGAGGCCCTCGGCGATGCGCCCTTCCATCAGCCCGTTGGCATGCACCGCGGCCGAGACGATCGGCGGGCCGCCCTGCAGCGTGGGGGCCAGCGCCTCGAACATCGCCTGCATGATGCGCGGCACGCCGGCCATGACATGGACATTGCCCATGGTGAAGCCGGGCGCGATCGAGATGATGTTGTCGATCAGCGCGGCACCGCGCGGCATCGTCGCCATGCGCTGCCGGGCGGCGTTGAAGTCGCCGGGCGGGGATCTGCCGCGCATAATGCGTCTCGAGCCGCCGCCAGGCTTCCGGGCTGCGGTTCCCAGGGCACGCCGAAGGCGGCGGCGACGCATTCGCTGGTGATGTCGTCATGCGTCGGGCCGATGCCGCCGGTGGTGAAGACGTGGTCGTACCTGGCGCGGACCTCGTTCACCGTGCCGATGATCGTCTCCGGCACGTCGGGGATGACGCGGACCTCGCGCAGCGGGATGCCGATCTCGCCGAGGCGTGTGGCGATGAACTTCAGATTGGCATCCTGGGTGCGGCCCGACAGCACTTCATTGCCGATGATGAGCAGGCAGGCGGTCGGGTTGGGCATGCTGGATCCTCCGGGTGAAGCGAGGATAGGCGGGACGCGCCGGCAGACCAATGGCGGTCCTTGGCAAAAGGACGCTTGCGTGCCCGGACCGTCAGCAGCGGCCGGCACGCCCGTGCCCGCCACCCGCCGCTTGAGCGGGTGGAACGGCCCCTGTCAGGCCTGGCCGGTGGCCCGCCGGATCACGGCGCGAAAACGGTGAAGACGTAGGTCGCCGCCAGCACCAGGTGGACGATGCCGCACAGCAGGTTGGTCCGCCCCGTGCCGTAGGTGATGATCGCCACCGCGAAGGACAGCGCCAGCAGCGTCGTCTGCCCGGCCGAGATGCCGAGCGCGAGCGGCTGGCCGATCATGAAGGAGACGACGGCCACCGCCGGCACCGTCAGCCCGATGCAGGCGACCGCGCTGCCGAGGGCGAGGTTGAGGCTCGATTGCAGGCGGTTATGCGCGGCGGCGCGGATCGCCGCGGCGCTTTCGGGCATCAGCACGATGGCGGCGACGATGACACCCACCACCGTCATGGGCGCGCCGACGGCGGCAACGCCTTCCTCCAGCGCCGGCGCCAATGCCTTGGCCAGCAGCACGACCGCAGGTCAGCGCCACGACCAGCATCACCGCCGAGGCCGCCGCCATCCGCCCTGCCGGGCGCGCATGGGCCGCCGCCGGCCCATCGCCGACCGGCAGGAAGTAGTCCCGATGCCAGTTGGTCTGGATGAACAGGAAGGCGGCATACAGCGCGATCAAGGCGCCCGAGACAAAGACCAGCTGCGCGGTGGTCAGGTAGGGCCCTTCCGTGGACAGCACATGGTTGGGCAGCACCAGCACCAGCGTCGCCATCGGGATCAGCACGGCGAGGAAGGAATTCGCGCCATCCACCCGGTATTCCGACCCGCGGTGGCGCCAGGCGGCGACCACGATGCAGGCGCCGGCCAGGCCGTGCAGCACCAGCATCACCGCCGCATGCACCGAATCGCGCATCAATCCGGGATTGGGGTCGCCGCCCAGCATCAGGGAGATGATCAGCCCCGCCTCGATCACCGTGACCGCCAGGGCGAGGATGAGGGTGCCATAGGGCTCGCCCACACGCAGCGCCACCACCTCCGCATGGTGGACGGCCGCGAGCACGCTGCCGAGAAGCACCACCACGAGCAGCAGCGCGACCGGCCCCAGCCCCGCCTTGCCGACGGCGACCCAGGCGAGCACGCCCAGCACGGGCAGGATGATGGTGTGCGGCGGGATGCGGTCTATGTGGCTGCTGGCCATGTTTGAGCCTCGAATATGGTCCAGCGCGGTCGGCAGGCACCAAGTCGTGGTTAGCGTTGTCGCATCAGGATGCAGTCGCCCTCTATGGGCAGACCATCGCGCCTGCTCTCCTGGATAACGAAGAGGTCGGCAAAGTGAAATCCCTGGGCCTCGAAGGCCTGGATCGATTCGATCCAGTTCGGGACGCCGTCGTAGATCGGCAGGAACGACACTTCGGTTTGCACAAGCGGCACCGTCCGGAGCGCCTCCAGCCCACCAGCGAGAACCTCAAGGTCAAAACCCTGGGTGTCGATTTTCACGAAGGTGCGACGCATGTCGCCGAAGTCCGGCAGGAGTTCGTCCAGCCGCCGAACCTCGACCTCGAACTGCGATACGATGGCGTTGTTCGGGTCCGCATCCGGCAACTCCGAACGTGGTGTGCGGAACGAGTTGTAGGCCGATTGGCGCATCCGGTTGAAGGTGGCGCGGCCGGCTGTGCGGCCGAGAGCGAATTCCTCCACCGTCCAGTTCGTGTCGCCGGCGGCAGCGCCGAGCGAGCGCGCTGCCTGGACGAGTTCCGGATCCGGTTCCACCGAGATGATCGGACCAGTGTAACCCACGTCAAACCGCAGGAAGTTCCTGTACTGACCTCGGTTCGCGCCGATATCGATCACCCGCTCAATCTTGCAGATATCGAACAGCTCACGAATACGCAGCGCCATGGGGCGGGAGGACGCCATGTAGCGTGGATAAACCTCATAGTTGACCCGATCTCCGAGCCAAACTGCGATCTTGCGCCAGGCTATCGGCAAAACCTGTTCTCCATTCTTTTCGTATCGTGAGCAAAGCCGCTGATCTGTCGCGTCAATTGTCGATCATCTACAGGCCGTCGCCAGCGTCACCACAATAAATTGTAAGATGTTCCGTCGAAGAATGCCAAGCGATCCGCTTTCGCGGAACTGATGAGGCGGGGCGCTGGAACCACTCCCGTGCTGTCGGGGCAGGCATCGTGCCCGCCCGGAGCACTTCCCCCGGCCGGGATCGGCTCCAGGGCAGTTGCGAGCCTGTCGCGACCGCCATGATCGGCTAGCCTGCCGCGCATGGATACGCCCGCGCCCGCACCACCCGCCTCCGACGTGCTGAACAGGGACGGCCTCTGGGCCATGCCCGCCGGCCCCCCGCATGAGGAAATGCACGTCACCCAGAACGATGTCGTGCGCGACCTGGTGACAGGCGCGGCCGACGGGCTGGCCGTGCCCTTTGCCCTCGCTGCCGGACTGGCGAGCGTGGCCGCCAGCCATTCGCTCATTGTCGCCGCCGGCATCGCCGCGATCGCCGCGGGCTGCATCGCCATGGGCCTTGGCGGCTACCTCGCCGCGCGTGGCGCAGCCGAGCACTACGCCGCCGAGCGCCGGCGGGAGGAGGAGGAGACGGTCGAATACGAGGACCGCGAACGCTGGGAGGTCGCCGCCATCCTGCACCGCTATGGCGTGCGGGGGGATGCGCTGCGCCTGTCGGTCGATTCCATCTGCGCCGACCAGCGCCGCTGGGTCGATTTCATGATGCGCTTCGAACTCGACCTGAAGGAGCCGGAGCCCCAGCGTGCGCTGCGCTCGGCCGTGACGACCGGCGCTGCCGCGGCGATGGGCGGCCTGGTGCCGCTGCTGCCCTACATGCTGATCGGGACGACGCCCTCGGCGCTGGCGATGTCCTGCCTGGTGACCGGCGTCGCGCTCGCCGGATCCGGCTGGCTGAAATCCCGCGCCACCGGCCTGCCGCCGCTGCGCGGGGCCATGCAGGCCCTGGCGATCGGTGCGGTGGCGGCGGTGGCGGCGGTGGTCGCCGCCCGCATGGTGGGCGGCTGATACCGCAGTTGCGAACCGACTGTTTGACCCCGGCGGCGGCAAAGGCGCAGCACTTCGAGGCGGCACGCCGCAACGGGGAGGAACATAAGATGTATGCCACCATCCGCAGCTACACCGCGGCCGGTTCGGTCGAGGAGATCGTGCGCCGCGTCGAGGCCTCCATCCTGCCGATGCTCAAGGCGCATCCGGGCTTCCACGCCTATTGGGCGGGGCGCAGCGATGACGGGGTGTTTTCCGTCAGCCTTTTCGACAACCAGGCGAATGCCGAGGCGGCGCATGAGGCGGTGCGCGGCATCGTCGCGGCGAACCTCACGGAATTGCTGCCGCAGCCGCCGGTGGTCACGCGCGGGGTCGTGCTGGTCTCGGCATAGCCTCCCGACCGCGACCTTCGCTGGTTTTGCAGCGGGGGAAGCGGGCAGGCAGGCCATTGAAGGAAAACGCTGGTGGCCAGCCGGAGAGCGAAGCCCGCGCGACTTCGGCATCAGGACCACGGGGCATGAACCGTTCAGATTGCGTCGTCTGATCGGGTGGCGATGTTCGCCAGGGCAAGGACCATGCGGACCTTGCCCGAACCGGCAGGAGCGGACACCGCCCCAGGCGGCAGGGAGGCGGCACCGGCGGGCTGCCGGCCCGGTGCGATGTCCCTCATGTGCCGCCGGCCGACAGGCGGACGGTCAGGCCATCGCCGGGGAAGCGGCCTGCGGTTCGCTGTCCTGCTCGAGGGTGAACCCCTCGATGGTGGCGCGCGCGGCGAGTTCGGCGATGTAGTGGCGAACCCCCGCCCGCCAGGCGGAACGGGCGAGGTCACGCAGCACCGCGTCCCGGGCATCGTCGAAGGCGGAGACGCGCCGCGGCGTGTGGCGGTGCAGGTGCAGCACATGCATCCCGTAGCGCGTCGGCACCACGACCGGGCACACCTGCCCGGGTTCAAGCCCGGCAAGCATGGTCTCGAACTCCGGCACCGTGCTGCCACGCTCCATGCGGCCGAGATGGCCGCCATTCTCCCGCGACGGGCAGGCGGAGTGCTGTCGCGCAAGGTCGGGCAGGCTGCCCGGCACCGCCAGCACCTCGGCCAGCAACGCTTCGGCCTTCAGTCGCGCCGTGTCGCGCTCGGCGGCATCCTCCGGGTCGGCGGCGATGAGGATGTGGGACGCATCCCAGGATTCGACGGTGCCGAACCGGTCCGGATTGGCCGCATGCCATCGCCTGGCGGCGGCTTCATCGGGCTGCGGGATCCGGACCTCCGCGGCAAGCAACGCATCGACCGCGGCCTCCTCGTCATCCTCATCGGTCATGGCGCCGCCTTGCCGTGCGGCGTCCAGCAACAGGCGGCGCACCACCAGCGCCTGCGCCGCCTGGTGCCATGCCGCCTCCGGCGTGTCGGCCGGATGGTGTTGCATCTCGGCGGCGATCTCGCGCGCGGTCACCGCCGTGCCGTTCACCACGATGTCGTGCTCGTCCATCGCCGTCACTCCGCGGCTGCCTGCGGCGGGGCCACCGGCCCCGGCCGCGTGGTTGCCCCGCCCCGCCGGCGCACGATCTGCCAGTTGCGGAACAGGTACCAGACGGGTGCGGAGAAGATGTGCACCAGCCGCGAGAAGGGCGTCAGCAGGAACAGCGTCATGCCGAGCACGAGATGCACCTGGTAGGGCAGGGCTGTGCCGCGGATGAGGTCCGCGGCGCCTGGCTGGAAGGTCACGATCCCCTGCGCCCAGCCCGACAGCATCAGCATCACCGAGCCGTCGCTGTGCGCCAGCGAGAAGGGCAGGGTGATGAGCCCGAAGCTCAACTGCACCCACAGCAGGCCGAGGATGGCGATGTCGATGCCGGTGCTGGTGCGGCGGATGCGCTCATCGAACAGCCGCCGGTGCAACAGCATCGTCAGCCCGATGAAGCAGACCGTCCCGGCGATGCCGCCCGAGATGATGGCCAGCATCTGCTTCTGCCCTGCCGTGACGAAGGCCTCGTAGAGCCAGTGCGGCGTCAGCAGCCCGACGAAATGGCCGAAGAACAGGAACAGGATGCCGAAGTGAAAAAGGTTGGAGCCCCAGCGCAACTGGCTCGCCCGCAGCATCTGCGAGGACCCTGAGCGCCAGGTGTACTGGTCCCGGTCGAAGCGCATCAGGCTGCCGACGAAGAACACGCCGGCGCAGATATAGGGGTATATGCCGAACAGGAAGCCGTGGAGGTGGTCGGTGAAGCCGTCCCAAAACGCGTGCATCGCGGTTCTCCTTCAGCGTCCGGCAGCGGCGCCGCGCGCCTGGCGCAGCCGCTGGATCATGGCGGCGACCTTGGCGCGGGCGCCTTCGCGGTCCGGGTCGGAGTCCGGCCCGAAGACGACCGGCTGGTCCTCATAGGCGGCATCGATTGCCGCGAGGTCGTCCTCGTCGGCCTGCTCCTCGGCCGCGCTCGGCAGGGCGGCCGGCATGAGCGAGGCTTCCGCGAGCACCGCGGCGAGCACGGCGGCATAGCCGCGCGCGGCGGGCAGGCCCCGCCCCAGCAGCTTCGCATGGATCTGCTGCAGCAGCGGCCCGGCCTGGCCGAGCAGGTTCGCCGCGGTCTCCGCCGGCGCCACCGCGCAGAATTCGAGGACCAGCGGCAGGTAGTCCGGCAATTCATGGCCGGTCATCGCGAAACCCGCCGCGTCATAGACGGCGACGAGTTCGACCATCGCCGGCCCGCGATTGCGGGTATCGCCATGCACATGTTCGAACAGGTGAAGGCTGGTCGAGCGCGCGCGGTCGAACAGGCGGACGAAATCCTCCTCGCGGTCGAGCGCATCTCCGCTGCCCAGCCGACGCGCCAGCCGTTCCAGCGCCAGGCGGTCCCGTGGCGCGAAGCCGGCCTGCGCGATGGCGAGGCGCATGTCCGGCAGGTCGGCGCGGAATGCATCGTCCGGATAGCGCAGCAGCGCCGCGAGGATGGCGAGGCGGGGGTTCATGATTGTGTCTCCTTCCGCGCTTCGGCTGCTTCCCGGATGCGCGGGGGTGCCATGCGGCCCGCCGAGGGGCCGGATGCGCTGAACAGATTGCCCACCGTGCGGCCGTCGTAGCATCCCTGCCCGAAGGAGAAGCCGCAGGAGGATTTCAGGTCGAAGGCGTTCTCGGCGTATTCGCGATGCGTCGTCGGGATGACGTAGCGGTCCTCGTAGTTCGCGATCGCCAGCGTCTGGTACATGTCGTCCACCTGCGCGCGCGTCAGGCCGACCTTGGCCAGGATCGCGTCATCGTCGCGGCCCTCGACGGTGCGTGCGCGCATGTGCATGCGCATCGCCATCAGGCGCTGCAGCGCCAGCACCACCGGCGCCTCGGCCCCCGCGGTCAGCAGGTTCGCCAGGTACTTCACCGGGATGCGCAGGCTCTCGATGTCCGGCAGCCCGTCCTTCCAGCCGACATGCCCGGCTTCCACCACCGACTGCACCGGCGAGAGCGGCGGCACGTACCAGACCATCGGCAGCGTGCGGTATTCGGGATGCAGCGGGAAGGCGATCTGCCAGTCGATGCACATCTTGTAGGTCGGGCTGTTGCGCGCCGCCTCCAGCCAGGCTTCCGGCACGCCGTCCGCGCGCGCCTGCTCGATCACCTTCGGGTCGGACGGGTCGAGGAAGATGTCGAGCTGCTTGCGGTAGAGCTGCTGCTCGTTCTCGGTGCTCGCGGCTTCCTCGATGCGGTCCGCGTCATAGAGCAGGACGCCGAGATAGCGGATGCGACCGACGCAGGTCTCCGAGCACACGGTCGGCTCGCCGGCCTCGATGCGCGGGTAGCAGAAGATGCACTTCTCGGCCTTCCCGGACTGCCAGTTGTAGTAGATTTTCTTGTAGGGGCAGGCGGAGACGCACATGCGCCAGCCGCGGCACTTCTCCTGGTCGATCAGGACGATGCCGTCCTCCTCCCGCTTGTAGATCGAACCGGAGGGGCAGGCGGCGACGCAGGCCGGGTTGAGGCAGTGCTCGCACAACCGCGGCAGGTAGAACATGAAGGTCTTCTCGAACTGCCCGTACATCTCCTTCTGGATGCCTTCGAAGTTGCGGTCCTTCGAGCGCTTGCGGAATTCCGTGCCCAGGATCTCCTCCCAGTTCGGGCCCCACTTGATCTCCATCCGCTCGCCGGTGATCAGGCTGACCGGGCGCGCCACCGGCATCGCCTGCGGATTCCGGCGCCGTCTGCAGGTGCGTGTAGTCGAAGGTGAAGGGCTCGTAGTAGTCGTCGATCTCGGGCAGGTTCGGATTGGCGAAGATGTTCGCCAGGATGCGCCACCGGCCGCCGATCCTGGGCTGGATCTTGCCCGAACGCTTGCGCGTCCAGCCGCCCTTCCACTTGTCCTGGTTCTCCCAGTCCTTCGGGTAGCCGATGCCCGGCTTGGTCTCGACATTGTTGAACCAGGCGTATTCGACGCCCTCGCGGCTCGTCCAGACCTGCTTGCAGGTGACGGAGCAGGTGTGGCAGCCGATGCACTTGTCGAGGTTGAGCACCATCGCGATCTGCGCGCGGATCTTCATGGCCGTTACTCCGCTGCCTTGAGGTCGGATGCCTGGGGTGTCACGCGTGGCCCGTCGAGCCAGTCGATGTTCGCCATCTTCCGCACGAGCACGAACTCGTCGCGGTTGGTGCCGATCGTGCCGTAGTAGTTGAAGCCGTAGGCGAGCTGCGCGTAGCCGCCGATCATGTGCGTCGGCTTGATCGTCGTGCGCGTCACGCTGTTGTGGATGCCGCCACGGGCATGCGTGATCTCGCTGCCCGGCACGTTCACGATCTTCTCCTGCGCGTGGTACATCATGATCATCCCCTTCGGCACGCGCTGGGAGACGACGGCGCGGGCGCACAGCGCGCCGTTGGTGTTGAAGGCCTCGATCCAGTCATTGTCCTCGATGCCGGCCTCCGCGGCGTCCACCTCCGACAGCCACACGATCGGCCCCCCGCGCGAGAGCGTGAGCATCAGCAGGTTGTCGGTGTAGACGCTGTGGATGCCCCATTTCTGGTGCGGCGTGATGAAGTTGAGCGCGAGTTCCTTGTTGCCGTTCGGCTTCACGCCATGCATCGGCCCGGTGGTGCGCAGGTCCACCGGCGGGCGGTAGAGGCACAGCGCCTCCCCGAAGGCGAGCATCCAGGGATGGTCCTGGTAGAGCTGCTGTCGCCCGGACAAAGTGCGCCACGGGATCAGCTCATGCACGTTGGTGTAGCCGGCGTTGTAGCAGACCTCCTCGCTCTCCAGCCCCGACCAGACGGGTGAGGAGATGATCTTGCGCGGCTGCGCCTGGATGTCGCGGAAGCGGATCGCCTCATGTTCCTTGGGCAGGGCAAGATGGGCGTGCTCGCGGCCCGTGGTCTTGCTCAGGGCGCGCCAGGCCTTCACCGCGACGTGCCCGTTGGTCTCGGGGGCGAGGTGCATGATCACCTCGCAGGCATCGATGTCGCTCTCGATCTTCGCGAGCGGCGTCTCCACGCCCGGCACCTGCACGCTGCCGTTGAGGTGGCGCAGGAACTCGACCTCGTCCTCGGTCTTCCACGCCATGCCCTTGCCGTTGTTGCCGAGCTTGTCCATCAGCGGGCCAAGCGCGGTGAAGCGGGCGTGGGTGTTGGGATAGTCGCGTACGACGACCGTCACCGCCGGCATGGTCTTGCCCGGCGTGGGCTCGACCTCGCCCTTCTTCCAGTCGCGGATCTGATGCGTCTGGCCGAGCTCGCCGGGGCTGTCATGCATCAGCGGCGTCAGCACGACATCGCGCTCGATACCGAGATGCCCGCTGGACAGTTCGGAGAAGCGCTTGGCGATCCCCTTGAAGATCGCCCAGTCGGTCCGGCTTTCCCAGGCCGGGTCCACCGCGGCGGAAAGCGGGTGGATGAAGGGATGCATGTCGGAGGTGTTGAGGTCGTGCTTCTCGTACCAGGTGGCGGTCGGCAGCACGACGTCGGAATACATGCAGGTGGTGCTCATGCGGAAGTCGAGCGTCACCAGGAGGTCGAGTTTTCCGCGCGGCGCCTCATCGTGCCAGGCGGCCTCCTCGGGCTTCGCCATGCCCTGCTCGCCGAGGTCCTTGCCCTGCACGCCATGCTGCGTGCCGAGCAGGTGCTTGAGGAAATACTCATGCCCCTTGCCGGACGATCCCAGCAGGTTGGAGCGCCAGACGAACAGGTTGCGCGGCCAGTTCGCCTCATGGTCCGGGTCCTGGCAGGACATCTCCAGCGTGCCGGATTTCAGCGACTGCGCGACATATTGCGGCACCGGCACGCCGGCCGCTTCGGCCTCCGCCGCGATGGTCAGCGGATTGCGCACGAGTTGCGGCGCGGAGGGCAACCAGCCCATGCGCTCGGCGCGGATGTTGAAGTCGATCAGCGCGCCGCTCATGGCTTGCGGCGCGGTGGGGGAGAGGATGTCCTTCACCTGCACCGTCTCGTTCGAATTTGTCACGGCTCAAATTAACTAAAGCTATTCTTAGACCGCAAATGGCAATGAATGGTTCCGTGGTGATTGACAATGTCTGATGCAATAGGTCCAAGGCTGGAGCGCCTCGCGCAGCCTGGCTCTCAGGGCGATACAGTCCGAGGACGACGCCTCGCAAACCAGCTGCGAACAGCCGCGATTTCGGTCTTAGTTCGAATTAACCCGGAATGTCCATTAGCCATTTTGCAGCCCATGAATGCCCGGCGGAGCTGATGCGTTCGTCCAGAGTCCGGCAAACCACGCGCGTTTTCGGCGGGGTACGGAAAGCATCAGCCGATTCTGGCTGGCATCCCTGTGCCAGGTGCCGCCGATGGCCAGCACCAGGCCATGCAGGGTGGACAGCGTATGCTGGGTTCTGGAACGCAGCACGGCCTGACGAAACAGGCTCATCAGGTTGTAGGCGAGCATGGCAAAGCCCAAGGCCGCTTCGGTGGCCCAAAAGTCTCGCATGTTGAACGCGTCCAGGCCGAAATCTGCCTTCAGTTCCTTGATCCGGTTCTCGCAGTCTGCCCGTCCCCGGTAGGTACGCCAGACCTCCACCATCGGCAGATCGAGGCTGGTCACAAAGGCACCATAGCGCCAACCCTGAATGTCCGGATCGTCTGCAAACAGGGACAGCGTCTTGCCCGGCGCCGTCTTGCGCTTGACCGATTGGCGTACCACGATAAGCCGCCGTTCCGTCTCCCAGCCGGCCGCCTGGTAACGCAGTTCGGTCAGTTCCAACCCTGTTTCCAAAGCCCACCAGCCGGTAGCCTGGTAGATCGTTCGTTGCATCGGCTGGGTCAGCCGGGCTGCGATGATGTAGGGAATACGCTTGCCTTCCAGGGCCAACAGGACGGCCTCATCGAAGAAGCCGCTGTCGGCGCGCAGCAGGCCGACACTCTTGTCGCCCAGATGGTGCAGGGTCGATTCGAGAAATTGCAGGATGTTGTTGGCGCTGTGCGCATTGCCCGGCCGCAGCCAGAAGTTGGCCACCATGCGCGCCTCGGCCACAAAGGCCAGCAGCGGGTGATGGCTGGCTCGTCCGTGCCGATTGGGGTTGTAACCGCGCGCAGCACCTTCCTGCTCTCCGTTGCGGGTGACGACCGTGGAATCCACGTCCAGGGTTACTCGCTTCAGTGCGCTGATCTTGCCGAAGAACCAGCGGTAGGCCTCGGCCTGCACCCGTTCGTTGGCGAGCATGTCGAAGCGGGCGAACAACCGCATGATGGCCTTGTGCCCGGCCGCCTTCGGCCAGCCGAACAGCCGCACCAGGGTGCTGTCCATGCGCACTGTCTCGGCGTGCGCGAACCGGCAGGCGCCGCACCAGATCGAGACGATGAACTGCTCGATCAGTTGCAGCGGCTCATAACCCCGGTTGGACCGGGGCGCCGGCAAACCCCAGCCGACCGCCGCCTGTCGGAACCCCATGCTGTCGAGCATTTGCTTGAACAGCACCAAGCCGCCCCAGGCTGTCACTTCCCGGTCGGAAAAACTGACCGAGAACCCCTCTCCCGTTAGAACCGACTGAACCATATCGCCATGTATCCAAGTGATCCAACAGCACTTTCTCTAATGGTATCCATTAGAACCCTCTCGGCCAGACATCCTCGCCAAGCCCTCACAGCTTGCCTCAAGTCTCCAGAAAATGGCTAATGGATAATCTGGGATTAATCGAACCCCAGACGCATGCACACACAAATTGCTCTCGTTACTTTGCTGCCCCTGCTCTATTCAGGCTGTGCAGTTGTTACCGTAGCAGTCGGCCAACGCTTGCTAGGAAAATCGCTCCATCTTCGCTTCCATTTTTATTTGCGATAGCATGAGCCTCGCTCAGCAGGCAAGGGGGACAGAGATCTCCCCTTGGGCACTCTAAGACCACAACTTATCTCAGGAGGAGACAAATGATGTTCGATTTTTCAAGCAGGCGTCGTACGGTATTGAAAGGGACGGCCGCTGCATTTGCGGTTGCATTGTCCGGTTGTGCCAGCGTTGGAAGCAGCAGCGCCAAGCCGCGGGTTGTCGTTGTAGGTGGTGGATGGGGAGGCCTCGGCGCAATCCGACAACTCGCTACCAGCGGCAAGGTCGATCTCACCCTGATCGAACCGAATACGTCCTTCATGTCCTGTCCTCTGAGCGTACTCTACATTGCCGGACAGGCGCCTATCAGCGACTTCCAACGAAGCTATGCCGTCATTGATCAACTCGGTGTGCGTCAGGTGCGCGAACGGGTTATCGAAATCGACCGCGCCAACAAGGCCGTCAAGACGGCTACGCAGCGATTGCCCTATGACTTCCTGATTCTCTCGACAGGCATCGAGTACATGGAAGAGAGCCTGCCCGGCTACGCTGAAGGACGCGATCAATTACCGGTCGGTTTCCGGGCTTTTGAGCAGACGGCCGTACAGGTGCAGGTCGCCAACTTTATCGAGCACGGTGGGGAATTCGTTATCACGGTCCCCAAACCCCCGTATCGCTGTCCGCCAGCCCCGTACGAGCGGGCCTGTTTGATTGCCGAGCGCATGAAGCAAAAGGGTACGAAGGGGAAGATCCTGTTACTGGATGCAAATCCGAACCCCATGCCCCCCCCAATGGCCAAGCCGATGATGGCGGCCATGAAAGAACTCTATGCCGGCCAGATCGACTACCAGACCAATATCGAGTTGAAATCCGTCAATGCTGCCAAGAAGACCCTAACGACAAGCAAGGGTGATATCGGTTATCGACATGCCAATCTGATTTTGCCGATGAGAGCTCCCGGACTGATTCGCCAGGCGGGCCTTGGACAACGTTGGGCGGACATCAAGCTGCCAAGTTTCCAGTCTCAGGCGGACCCGAATATCTTTATCATCGGCGATTCGCAAGGGGCGCCCTTACCCAAAAGTGGCCACGTCGCCTTTGGTGCAGGGCAGCAGGTTGCTAACCAGATTCTTGCGACCATAGCCGGAACCTACAAGGAGCCTGAACTGGGTGACTTGGCCAACTTACCTACTGGCATCTGTTGGGGGAAGGTATCCACAACATCGGCAATCATGATCAACGTTACCGGTTCGATCGAAGTTGGCCAGCCACCAAAACTGAACTATCAGGTCGATCAGGCCCATAACGCTAACTCCAGCAAGGGTGCGCGCGAGTGGGGTAACCAGATGTGGAACTCAATGTTGGGGGCGTGATAGTTTTGCCAGCCCTGCTTACTCGGCTGGTGAGTGGGGCTGGTAATGGAACGGGTAGCTGACGAATGGCCGCTTCCATTTTCCCCGACCGGCGTGGTGAGGGTTTTTCTCCATAGCAGCTATTCAATCGAAGCCGCCAACCCTTCCCGACTGAACTTGAGTTTCGCAGAGACAACGGTCACTGAGGCGACTCCACACTGATCCGGGAAAAAAGACCCGAGGTGGTAAGGCGTTGATAAAGGGTGCGGGTTGCCAATAAGTCGGCGCTGGCAGAACGGTGGTGTATCGCACCGCAGTTCGTGCGACAAATTGACGCACCTCATCAAGTCAGACGGAGCAGGGTGAAGAATATAATTTGCTTGGCTTAGGTCCCTCGCCATCCATTACCCTGAACCATCAAACAAATCATGAAAAAGCCATGCACTCTCGGCCGGCTGATGCTGACCCTCTCCTGCACGACTCTGCCACTTGCGGTTGTTGCCGCGGATGCCACGCTCGATGCCAAGGCCGAGCTCGGTCGTGTGCTGTTTTTCGACACCTCGCTCTCCGAGCCGGCCGGTCAATCCTGCGCCACGTGTCATGCACCTGCCGCCGCTTTCACCGATCCCGATACAGCAAAGCCGACTTCGAAGGGGGTTCATCCCGAGCGCTTCGGCAATCGCAATACCCCCTCGGCGATGTATATGGCTTTCTCGCCGAAACTCCATGTTGACCCCAAGGAAAAACATTACGTCGGGGGACAGTTCTGGGATGGTCGGGCTGCGACGCTCGAAGAACAGGCCAAGGGACCGTTCCTCAATCCAGTCGAAATGGCCAACCCGAACAAGCGGGCCGTCGTCGAGAAGGTGCGACGCGCCGCTTACACGGATCAGTTCGATGCCGTTTTCGGTAAGGGCGCGCTGGTTTCCGTGGATCGCGCCTACGACCATATTGCTGCTGCCATAGCTGCCTACGAGCGCACCACCGAGTTCCAGCCCTTCACTTCACGCTATGACGCCTGGCTGGCGGGCAAGGGTCAGCTGACCGGGCAGGAACTGCGCGGCCTGACACTCTACGAGGACGAGAAAAAAGGCAACTGCGCGGCCTGCCATCCCAGCCAGAAAGGCCCCAATGGCGAGCCGCCGCTGTTTACCGACTTCACCTACGACAACCTGGGTGTGCCACGCAATCCCGACAATCCGTTTTACGGGCAGGACAAGAAGTTCAACCCGCAAGGTACCAAGTTCGTCGACAGGGGATTGGGTGGGTTCGTCAAGAAGCGGGGGGAAGACGGCAAGTTCAAAGTGCCGACGCTGCGCAACATCGCCAAGACCGCACCCTATATGCAAAATGGCTACTTCAAGACCTTGCGCGGCGTGGTGGCGTTCTACAACGACCGCGATGCGAGGCCGGCCTGCAAGAGCGATGTCGGCGAGGCCGACGCGCTGGCCCAGGGTTGCTGGCCCAAGCCGGAAATCCGCCGCAACCTCAATACCGATGAAATGGGCAAGCTGGGCCTGAGCGAGCAGGAAATCGACGATATCGTGGCTTTTATGCTCACGCTGAACGACGAGTAACGTTATCAAGGATCACAAGTTCAAAGGCTCATCGTCAGTCGTCAAGGTAGGAACGAAGGTCAAGAATATCGTCTGATCGACGGTAACCACGGTATCGATTGCAAGATCGACGGTATTAGTGCCATGCAGTTGAAATCCGAATTCGTGAAGAAGGCCTGAGATGGGCGATATTCAGCGCTTTGGAACGACGCAACGTAATCCGAATGAGTTTAACCT
>CAVSZN010000038.1:0-35029 GCA_963732425.1 uncultured Alphaproteobacteria bacterium | reverse complement strand
CCAGCGCGCCGGAAGGCGAAGGCGCCGATCAGCACGCCGGTGATCGAGAGCAGCCCGGTGACCATCGAGACCGGTTCGTGGAACGGCGCGACAAGGCCGCGCGTGTAGATCAGCGAGGTCGCCTCGAGATCGGGCGGGGCGATCCAGCGGGTGCACGAAGGCGCCTTCCAGCGCGTGCTGCAAGGCCCACCAGATCGGCGCCGCGCCGGCCAGCAGGCCGAACAGGTCGGCCGCGACCAGCAGCACGATCCCGCGCCCGATGCCCTGCCGCGAGGCCAGCAGCACGGCGAGGACGAAGGCGTTCAAGGCCAGGTTGGCGATGCCCGCCGTGCTGTGCAGCCACAGCATGCCGCCCTGGCACAGGCCGAGCGACCATGGCGGCCGACAGCCCCGGATGGCCCTGCCGCGCAGCCATGATCAGCCGCCATGCCGCCAGCATCGCGCAACAGAACAGCAGGAACAGGATGGCGTAGGTCCGCCCGTCCTGCGACATCCGGAACACCAGGCCGTGCACGGCGACGACCAGGCCGGCCGTCCAGGCCACGCGGCTGCCCAGCGCCTCCCGGCAGAACACCCACAAGGGCACGATGGCGAGCGCGGCGGCCGCCGCCGAGACCAGACGCAGCGGCACGCACCTGAGGCCCGGCCAGCATGCCGATCACTTTCGCGATAGCGTAGTAGCCGGGCGGGCTCGCCTCGATGCTGCGCCATCTCGCCGAACACCACCGACCAGGGCAGCGAGCCGAGGCCGATGCTCGCGGCCTCATCGATCCAGGCCGGATCCTGGCCGATCACGAAGCAGCGGATCAGGAAGGCGAAGCCGACCAAAACCGCCAGCGGCAGGGCCGTCCGCAGGCCGCTGGCCGAGAGTCGCCTCGCCGAGCCATTGCCGGCCCGTCATGGGTTCGTCACGCGTCAGCATCGACCGAGACGCTACATAATTGTGCCGCATCGCAACAGGACGCGCATCACAACGCGCCGGCCGCAGCGGCCTGTCCCGGGCCGGCCGCGCGCGCCGCCGGCCCCGGGGCGCGTTCAGCGCAGCGGGAAGCCGAGGGCGATGATCTTCTCCTTCAGCCGGTCCCGCCCGCTCAGGGCGCGGAAGGTGCCCAGCCGCGCGATCACCCGCTGCGTCCAGGTGCTGCCCGCCATTTCCTGCCGGCGGGAGAAATCCTCCATGCGCGGGTCATAGGCGGCGCGGTGGCCGGCGTCGTCGGCGTCGTAGGTCTCGCGGTGCAGCACGGCGTCCTGCGGCAGGCGGGGCTTCACCTCCCCTTCCCGGCCCGCCACCGGGTAGCCGACGCACAGGCCGAAGACCGGCGCCGCGCCGGGCGGCAGGCCGAGCAGTTCCGCCACCCGCGTCACGTCGTTGCGCAGCGCGCCGATATAGACATTCGCGAGGCCCAGGCTTTCCGCCGCCACCACCGCGTTCTGCGCCGCCAGCGCGGCGTCGATCGACGCGACCAGGAAGGATTCGAGGTAGGGCAGCCCGGCCAGTTCCACCCCGCGCCTCGACCGCCAGCCGCGCCATTGCGCGAGGTGTCGGCGAGGAACACCAGGAAGATCGGGCAGACCTCGATATGCTTCTGGTTGCCGGCGATGGCGGCGAGTTCGGCGCGCACCTCCGGCCGGTCCACCGCGACCACCGACCAGGTCTGCAGGTTGGACGAGGTGGCGGCCGACTGCGCCGCGGCGACCAGCGCCTCCAGCGTGCCGTCCGGCAGCGGGTCGGGCCTGAAGCTGCGCACCGAGCGATGCGACAGCAGCAGCGCCAGCGTGTCGTTCCACGGGCCCGCCTTGGGCTCGGCGCCGGCGCCGTAGCGCGCGGTCATCGCCGCCGCGGCGGCGGGCATCTGGTGTTCCGTCCATCGATCACGATCCCTCGGGTTTGCCGGGAAGGTAATGCAGCTGCGGCCGTCGCGGCAAGTCAGCGCGCGACGGCGGCCGCCGGATGCGGGGCGGCCAGCCGTGGCCCGGCGCCGAACAGCTTCTCCCGGTAGGTGCCCTCGGCATAGCCGCGCTTGTAGCGCCCGCGTTCCTGCAAGGCCGGCACCAGCAGCGTCACCACATCCTCCAGGCATTCGGGAAGCACCGTGCGCGACAGGTTGAAGCCGTCGATATCGGCCTCATCCACCCAGCCGATCAGCGCCTCGGCCACCTCCTCGGCGCTGCCGACGATCGGGCGGCTGGCGGCTGCCGAGGATCATGCGGTCGATCAGCGCGCGCTTCGTCGCGCGCGGGGCGCGCGGCGCGCAGCGCCTCGACATTGGACCGGATCGCCTCGGACGGCGCGCCGGGCAGTTCGTCATCGAGGCCGTAGCCGCGCCAGGTCGATGCCCAGCGACGCCGAGGCATGCACCAGCGCCGCCTCGACGCTGGCGCAGCGGCGGTAATCCTCGAGCTTGTCGCGCGCCTCCGCCCCGGTCCGCCCGATGATCAGCGTCGCCCCCATGAAGGCCTGGATCGGCCGCGGCGCCGCCCGGCGGCGCAGATCCGCCACCAGCCCCGCGACATGCGGCCTCGGCCCGCCATTGATGAAGACGCATTCCGCATGCAGCGCCGCGAAGGCCCGCCCGCGATCGGACGCCCCGGCCTGGTAGAGCACCGGCGTGCGCTGCGGCGACGGCTCCACCAGGTGCGGCGCATCCAGCCGGTATTGCCGGCCCTCATGCCGGATGCGCGCGACCCGCGACGGGTCGGCATACACGCCGCTCGCGCGGTCCCGCTTCACCGCATCGGCCGCCCAGGATTCCTCCCACAGCCGATAGACCACCTGCATGAACTCATCGGCCATGTCGTAGCGGTCGTCATGGGCCATCTGCCGGTCGAGCCCCATCGCCCGCGCCGCGCTGTCGAGATACCCGGTGACGATGTTCCAGCCGATCCGCCCCCGCGTCAGGTGGTCGAGGGTGGAGAACCGACGCGCCAGCAGAGCCGGCGGCTCCCACGCCAGGTTCACCGTCACGCCGAAGCCCAGATGCTGCGTCACCGCCGCCATGGCCGGCACCAGCAGCATCGGGTCGAGCAGCGGGATCTGCACGCCATGGCGGATCGCCGCGTCCTGGCTGCCGCCATGCACGTCATAGACGCCGAGCACATCGGCCAGGAACAGCCCGTCGAACAGGCCGCGTTCCAGCGTCCGCGCCAGGCCCGTCCAGTGGTCGAGCGACAGGTAGTCGGGCGCATGGTCGCGCGGGTGCGTCCACATTCCCTGCTGGATGTGGCCGATGCAGGCCATGTCGAAGGCGTTGAGCCGAATCTCGCGCGGTGTGTTCATACCGCCAGCCTTGCCCAGGGCGCACCTCCCGGCAACGTCACCGCCCGCTGCCTTGTGGCACCGCGACAGGGGTGACACCCTCGCGATCTTCAACCAAGAGAGGAACTTCCGTCATGTGCCTCGCCTGCACACCGGGATCCCCGGGCCGCCGCGGCCTTTTCGCCACCGGCGCGGCGCTGCTTGCCAGCACCGTCGCGCCCAGCGCCCAGGCGCAGGACAATGCCCGGCCCGCCACGCCCGACGCCGCGCTGCGCGCGATCATGGAAGGCAATGGCCGCTACGTCGCCGACCAGACGCGACCGCGCGAATTCTCCAGCCGCCGCGCCGCCCTGGCGCAGGGCCAGGCGCCCTTCGCCGCGGTGCTCGGCTGCGCTGATTCGCGCGTCTCGCCCGAACTCGCCTTCGACCAGAATCCGGGCGACCTGTTCGTCGTGCGCGTGGCCGGCAACTTCGTCACCCCCGATGGCCTCGGCAGCCTCGAATTCGGCGCGGCGGTGCTTGGCGCGAAGTTGATCCTCGTGCTCGGCCACACCAGCTGCGGCGCCGTGAACGCGACGGTCGAGGCATTGCAGAAGGGCAACACCCTGCCGGGTCATATCGCGGGGCTGGTATCGGCGATGAAGCCGGGCATCGAGCCCGCCCTCGCCCAACCCGGCGATGGCCTGATCCGGCGCGCCCTGGTCGCCAATGTGCGCCACAACGTCCGGGCGCTGGAGACGGCGACGCCGATCCTGGCCGACATGGTGGCGCGCGGGACGCTGGCGGTGAAGGGCGGGATCTACGACCTCGCCACCGGGCGGGTGGAATTGGTCTGAGAGCCCATCCGGAAAGAAATTGAATCGCCTGAATCGGATGTGATTCGCTGTTCCTGCGGACAATTCGCGGGGGCAGACGGATGGCGTGGACGGCGGAACATCGACGTGCGGCGGATCGGCGCGGGCTGCGCTACCCGTCTGATCTGACGGATGCCGAATGGGCGCTGGTGGCGCCGCTGATCCGGCCGGCGAAGCACGGCGGCCGGCCGCGCACGGTGGATGTGCGCGAGGTGCTGAACGCGATGTTCTACGTGCTCTCGACCGGCTGCCAGTGGCAGGCGCTGCCGAAGGATCTGCCGCCGAAGAGCACGGTCTGGGACTACTTCTCGCGCTGGGAATGGGACGGCACCATCGAGCGCATCCATCATGCGCTCTACGTCGCGGTGCGCGAGCAGGCGGGGCGCGAGGCCAGCCCGACGACGGCGATCATCGACAGCCAGACGGCGAAGGCCGCGCAAAAGGGGGCTCTACGCTCGACCCGTCCGGCTACGACGCGGGCAAGAAGATCGTCGGCCGCAAGCGCCACCTGCTGACCGACACCCTCGGCCTGCTGCTCGCCGTGATCGTGCATCCCGCCAACGTGCAGGATCGCGATGGCGCCGAACCGCTGCTGCGTCAGGCGCGCCGGCTGTTCCCGTTCATCGAGCGCATCATCGGCGATGCCGGCTATCAGGGGCCGAAGATGGCCGCCGCCGTCGCCCGCACCGGCACGTGGAAGATCGAGATCGTGCGCCGCTGCGACCAGCACCGCTTCGTCGTGCTGCCGAAGCGCTGGATCGTCGAGCGCACCATCGGCTGGATCAGCCGCAACCGCCGCCTCGCCCGCGACTTCGAGCGGCACTGCCGCATCGCCGCCGCCTTCGTCCGCCTGGCCATGATCCGCATCATGCTCCGACGGCTCGCCGCAAAGCCCTCAGCGTGAATCCAAACTTCCCGGATGGGCTCTGACAGGCAAGGTCGGGGGAGCGAGTTCCCCCGCCCGCGCTGTTCCGCCTGCCGGCAGGGCATGCCCGGCGCGGCGGGCAGGGCCATCAGTTTTCCGGGCGGAAGCCGCTGTCGCGGACGACGGCGGCCCAGTCGGCGCGCTCGCGGCGGATGCGGGCGGCGAAATCGGCAGGCGAGGCCGAGGTGGTCGGCGCATATTCCAGGCGGTCCAGCGCGGCCATCATCTCGGGGCGGGCGGCCGCGCTGCGGATGGCGCGGTGCAGCGCCTCCACGACCGGCGCCGGCGTGCCGGCCGGCAGCAAGGCGCCGAACCACTCATCCTTGTTCAGTTCCGGATAGCCGAGTTCATCGAAGGTCGGCACCGTCGGGAAGCGCGGATTGCGCGCGGGCGAGGACACCGCCAGCAGGCGAACCCCCTCCCCCTGATGCGGCGAGACATCGCCCAGCACGCCGATGAAGCAGGTCAGCCGGCCCGCGATCAGGTCCTGCACCGCCGGCGCGGCGCCGCGGAACGGCACATGGGTCATCTCAAGCCCGACCCGCTTCGCCAGCAGGATGCCCATGAAATGCGGCGCCGAGCCCGCCGCCGGCGACGCCCAGGGCAGGTCCCGCCGCTGCGCCTTCGCCCAGTCGATCCAGCCGGCCAGGCTCTGCGCCGGATGGTCCTTCGGCACCGCGAAGGCGAAGGGATAGGAACACACGGTCGAGACCGGGATCAGGTCGGTCAGCGCGTCGTAGCGCACCTCCCGCGGGAAGACATGCGGCTGCAGCGTCAGCATCGAGGCCGGCGTCTGCAGAATCGTCGCGCCATCGGCCTCCGCGCCCTTGACGAATTCCACCGCGATCCGCCCCGCGGCGCCGACCCGCCCCTCGACGATGACCTGCGGCGCATAGGCACCGCGCAGATGCTCGGCATACAGCCGCGCCACCACGTCGGACGACCCGCCGGGCGGGAAGCCGACGATCAGCCGGGCATTCCGCGCCAAGGGCTGCGCGCGCAGCGAGGCCGGCGCCGCGGCGGCCAGCAGGCCGAAGGCGGCCCGGCGTCCGAGATTGATGATCATGGCAGCGTTTTCCCCACGGCTGATGCGATCGCCTTGCCGCCTGCATAGACGCCGCCGCGCCCTGCCGCCAGCAGGCCATGCCGCCCGACGCGGCGCGAAGCCCTTCACAGCCCGCACCGCCCACCGGCCCAGGATGGTTTCCCAGGCATCGGTATCCGTCTAGGTTTGCGAGCGCTGGATCATTTCATTCGCCGGTGTGTCGGAGAGTGTTGCGCATGTGGGATTTCTCGATCGGCCGGGCGCTCGGCATCATGGCGAAGACGGCGCCATACCTGGTGTTCCGCATGCTGGTCTATTTCGGCATCACCCTCGCCTACATCCTCGTCACCGGCACCGGCGCCGGCCTCGGCTGGGGCATCGGGAATTTCGGCGATGCGGATTTCCGCGCCGGCGCCACCTTCTGGGGCGGCGTGATCGGCTTCGGCCTGACCGCGGGCGTGCTCTACTTCCTGCGTGAATACATCCTGTATGTCGTGAAGGCCGGGCACATCGCGGTGATGGTCGAACTGCTCGACGGCCGGCCGATGCCCGAGGGCCGTGGCCAGATCGCCCATGGCCGGGCGGTGGTCACGGAACGCTTCGCGCAGACCAGCGTCCTGTTCGGCATCGACCAGTTGGTGAAGGGCGTGCTCGGCGCGCTCACCGCCCTGGTGCAGGGGCTGGTGTCTCTGCTGCCGATCCCGGCGGCGCAGCAGATGGTCGGGTTGCTGCGCGCCTTCCTGCGCGTCTCGGTCGGCCTGGTGGATGAGGTGATCCTCGCCTACGCCATGCGCACCCGGGCGACCAACCCGTGGTCCTCGGCGCAGACCGCGCTGGTGCTCTATGCGCAGAACGCCAAGCCGATGATGAAGAACGCCGCCTGGCTCACGCTGTTCGTCTATGGCCTCAGCTTCGTCGTCTTCCTGGTGATGCTCGCCCCGGCGGCGACCGTGGTCTACCTGATACCCGGTGCCTGGTCGGCCGGCGGGCTGGTCTTCGCGCTGCTGTTCGCCTGGGCGGTGAAGGCGGCGCTGATCGAGCCCTTCGCCATCGCCTGCATGCTGCAATCCTACTTCAAGGCGATCGAGGGCCAGCGGCCGGACCCCGGCTGGGCCGCGCGGCTCGATGGCATGACCGACAAGTTCCGCAAGATGGGCGAGAAGGCGGCGGCCTGGGTCGTGCCGAAGCCGCCGGTGGATGACGACGCGACGGTGGTGCTGCGGCCAAGGCCCTGAACCGCGCGGGATCGAGGCGCGCCTGCCCGCGATCCCCCCTTCGGCGGCACGCCATCCGGCGGTGACGGAACCGCCTTCGCTTCACGACAGGCGGCAGGGCGGGTTCCGTGAGCCGGCCCGAACGGACTGCGCTCCGGACATCACCCATCGCCGGACGCAGCGGCGCCGCTTTGCCGCCGGTCCCGGACCGCCGCGCCCGGGCTGGATCGACGGCATTCCAAAGCCCCTGGGCCTTTGGCGGGGTGGAATGGAGGGGCGGCACCCCTCCGAGCATCCGGTCAGAGCCCGAGCCCCGGCACCAGCAGCGCCTCCAGCGCCGTGCGCCGTTCGGCCGGGATCGCCACCGCCTTGCGCGCCTTGAGGTCGAAGGCGATGCCGACCGCCTCCGCCGCCGCGACAACGGCGCCGGTCTGCCCGTCATGCACCAGGTGCGTCCAGGTCGTGGTCTTCTCGCCCAGCGCCTTGAGCCCGCTGCACACCGTGAGCAACTGCCCGGACCACAGCGGGCGGAACTGCGCGACGCGATATTCGAGCGCGGCGCTGCCCATCCCTTCCTCCCTGATGCCCAGCCCGGTGCCCCGATTGCGCAGGTTCGGCACGCCGTCCCAGATGCGGGCGATGATGACATCGGGGCGCATCACGCCGTCGATGTCGCATTCATGCGGGCGGATGGCGCCGCGATAGCCTTCCTGCAGCCCCATCGCATGGGCGGCGGCACGGTCGGGCAATGCGCGCGGCGGTTCGAAGCCGAGCCCGCGCGGCCCCGCATGGGCCGGCATCGCGACCTGCAGGGCTGCGGCGGCCGGCGGTGCAGGCAGCGGCGCCAGGCCGCCCTCGGCACCGGCCCACAGGCCAAGGTCGGTCACCAGCGACGCCGCCGGCGTCTCGGTCGCGCTGTTGCGGATCTCGACCACCGTGCGCAGCCGGTCGGGCGCGACCTGGATAATCCCGCCGTGGATGGTGAAGGGCGTGCCCGGCGACATCTCCCGCAGGAAGCGCAGGTGCTGGTCCACCACCGCGAGCCGCCCGTGCGCCTGCTTCGGGCGCGCCTCCAGCCGCGACGGCGCCAGCCCCGCCTCCAGCATCAGCCAGTCCAGCGCATCCGCCGTCCGCGCGACGTAGTGGCGCACATTCATGTGCCCCATCACGTCGCATTCCTCCTGCTGCACGCTGCCCCGGCCGATGACGATCACGCGTTCCACTCCACTCTTCTTGCGCGCGGCAGATCAGCCCGGCGCGCGTCGCTCGGCAAGCCGGCGGGGTTGCCGAGCCGGCCGCTTCGCTCAAGCATGGGTGCAGGGATGCAAGGAAACGGATGATGGATGTCGGGCTGTTCTGCCTCATGGGCTATCGCACACGCGGCACCGCGACGGCGGCGATCTACGACCAGGCGGTCGCGCAGGTGAAGGCCGCCGAACAGGCCGGCTTCTCCATCGCCTGGTTCGCCGAGCATCATTTCAGCAATTACTGCGTCTGCCCCTCCCCGCTGATGATGGTCGCGCGGCTGGCGGGCGAGACCTCGCGCATCAGGCTCGGCTCGGGCGTCGTGATCGTGCCGCTCTATCACCCGTCGCGGCTGATCGCCGAGATCGGCATGGTCAATTCGATGACGCATGGCCGGCTCGTGCTCGGCATCGGCAGCGGCTACCAGCCCTATGAATTCGAACGCTTCGGCCAGGACCTGGCGGAAGCCCCGGCCCGGCTGCTGGAAGTGATGGGCATGATGGAGGCGGCCTTCGGCGCCGAGACCTTCACCCACCAGGGCGCGCATTACGCGATGCCCACCGCGCACATCGCACCGCGCCCGGTGCGCGGCCTGCCCGACATCTACGTCGCCGGCGACAACCCGGACCTGCACCGCTACGCCGCCGAGCGCGACTGCGTGGTGATGGTCACGCCGCGCCATTTCACGCCCGGCGATGCTGGCCACCGCCCGGGCCCGCTTCGAGGCCATCCGCGCCGCCGCCGGCCGCACGCCGGACACGCTGCGCTTCGGCGCCATGCGCCCGTTCTGCGTCACCGACGACCGCGCCGAGGCGATGGCCTTCCTCGAGAACGCGCGCTGGCAGATCCGGCTCTCGCAGAGCCTGCGACGGCGCGAGCAGGAGATGGACGGCGGCATGATCGTCGAGAAGACCTGGGAGGGCGAACCGAGCCTCGAGGAGATGGGCGCGCATATGCTGGTCGGCGATGCGGCGACCGTCGCCGCCCGCATGGCTGCCGAGATCCGCGCGGCGAACCCCTGCCACTACCTGCTGCAGGCGCAGATCGGCGACATGCAGCCCGACACCGCGCTGCGCTCCATCGCCGCCTGGCAGGGCGCGGTGAAGCCCCTGCTGGAACGGGAGTTCGGCCCGCTGGAGCGAATCGGCGTCCCGGCCGCGGCGGCGGCCTGAACGAACCGCGGGACGGGTGCCACGCCTGCCGCGCCCCGGCGACCGGCCGCTGCCGGAGGCGAGGTTCATCGCCGGCAGCGGCCCGGTGCGGATGGGGCTGCCCCATCGAGCAACCGCACGCCGCGGCACATGCTTGACCCCCGCGCGCGGGATTTGCCACCCTCCTTGCGTGGGGATCCTGGTCAATGTCCGTGCCGGGGATGACGACACGCTCTGGGCCGTCGTGGCGACGGTGGGGCGGCGAAGCCGTGTCGCGGAGGTGTTCCGCTCCCGCGCCCAGGCGCTGGATGACCGCGCCTGGCGGGACCAGCAGGTCAAGGCCTACGCCGATTGGCTGGTGCGCGCGAAGCAGCCGGTGCCGCATTATTCGGTCGCGCCGATCCGGCGCTCCGACCTGCCGCGGAAATGGACGCCCCTGCCCGCCCTCGGTTTCCTGCGCGGCCAGACGATCTGACGGGCCGCGCGGATAGCCGCCGCCGGACGCCCGGCGCTGCCGCCCTGCCTGACACATGCGAGGCACCCGCCGCGGGCAATCTGGCCGCGGCCGGTGCCGGATGCCGCTGCCGGTTCCCGCACGGGGTCGGCTGCGCGCAACCCGGGCCGTTGGGTTTGGTCTGTCCGGTGGAGGGTGTATCGTTGCGAACCGGACACCGAAGGATACCCGCTTTGCGATACTCGCCTCTCGGCCCGACGGCATCACGGACCCGGATCTCGGCCCTGATGGTCGCTCGGCGCTGCTGCTGACGCGCCTGCGCAGCCGGCCAGCCGCGACGGCCACGACTGCCGCCGATGACGGCACCGATGTCTGCCGCCAACAGGTGCGAGCAGCTCGACCGCAGCGCCGCCTTCTTCGCCGCCCCGATCGTCGCCGGCGTCGCCGTGATCGGCGCGGGCGGCGTGCTCGGCACCCGCCCCGGCATCATCGGCGGCCTGGTCTGGGCGGCGAGTTCCGCCGCGGCAGCCGTCGCGACCGCCAGCTACCTCGAACAACGGCAGACGCCAGGCGGCCGGCAACGCCGATGCGCTCGCCACGGCCGTGGCCACCGACATCGACCAGGAAAACAACGGCATCGCGCAGACGCAGCAGGCGCTCGACAGCGTGACCGACTGCCGGCTGCGCGAGGCCCGTCGTCTCCAGGAGGCCGCGCGCGCCGGCGCGATCCAGCGCCAGGAAGCCGCGGCGCGGCTCGCCGCGCTGCGCCAGCAGGCCGAGCGTGACCTCGCGCACCAGCCGCCAGGCACAGCAGCGGATGCAGGCGCGCGCGACCGAGATCGACACGGGGGTCGAAGTCGTCGCCCCGGCGCGCGGACCGCCCCGCCGCCGCGCCCGGCCCCGGTCGTGGCGCGGCCGGCGGTGGCGGTTCCGCTGCAATCCGCGCCGCTGGCCGCCGCGGCCCCGGTTGCGCAGGTGCCGGCGCGGCAGCCGGTGCAGATCGTCCCGACCCGCAACCCCGACTTTGTCGCGGTGGAGACGCCCAGCGGCGAGCGGCTCGGCTATGCGCCGGCGTCCGTCTTCACCATCCCGGCCTCACAGACGCGGGCCATCGCGGTGCCGGCAGTGGCGGCGGCCGGCGAATCCGCCCGTGTGCGGACGCTGGTGGCCACCAACATCGCGCGGCGGGAGAATTTCGTCGAAGTCGGTGAACGACCTTCAGCGCGCCGTCAGCGGGCGGCGGCTTCGAACTCGGCACCTGATGCCGGGCGGGGCCGTCGGGCATCGGGCGCGCCGGCCTTGTCCGCGCCGGCCAGCGGCGCCGGGCGCGCCATCGGCGCCTGTGGCCGGGCCGCGGGCCGCTTCAGGTCAGCTCGGTCTTTCGCGCCAGGTCGCGCTGCAGCCGGAGCCGGACGCCGCTGCGGTCGCACGGCGCGACATAGCTCGCCGGCACGCCCGTCGCGATCGGCATCGGCGCGTTGCGCGGGCGCGAAAAGCCCGCGAGCCGGATATCCAGGCCCGCGGCGCCCTGGTTGCGCAGCACCTCCCCCCAGTCGCCGGCATGGGCGGTGACCAGGGGCCCGGGTTCATCCCGCACCAGGCGCACCATGTCGCCAGGTTCGAAGCGGGGCACCGGCGTGCCATCGAGCTGGTAGGTGATCCGCATGGAGCCCTCCCGGGAATGGCGGCGAATGGGGCACTCTGGGCCCGATATCGTGAAGAAACCCCTGACGCCGATGGTCGCATGCCAGGACCGTCGGACCCCGGCATGATCGGGCTGGCGGCGCCGATTTGGGCGTTCGGCACGGGCCAAGGTCCGGTGCCGATGTCCATCATGCCCGCAGCGCCCGACGCAGGTCGCGCTGGAAGGCCAGGCTCAGCCCCTGCCGGTCGCAGGGCAGCACGAGGCGCGCCGGCATGCCGGTGACGTCGGGCAGATCGGACGTGCGCGGCCGGGAATACCCGGCCAGGCGGATATCCAGGCCGCCATTGCCACGATTGCGCAGCACGCAGCCCCATTCGCCGGCCAGGGCCATCGGCAGCGGGCCGGGATCGTCGCCACGCAGCCGCACGAAATCGCCAGGCTCATAGATCGGCACCGGCGTGCCGTCGCTGCGGTAGGTGATGCGCATCCGGGCCCGGGCCTCAGCACGATGGCCGGCAGTATCGCGGCGCCACGGTGAAGGAAGGTTTTATGCGCGGGCCGCAGGGCCAGGCCGCGCGAGGCCGGCCAGTCGCTGCGCCGGCCGCGCCGCGGCGCGTCAGCCGCCATCGCCCGGCCGCCGCGCGGCCCAGAACATCCAGGCGATCCAGCCGATGGCGCCGACCACCGCGGCATGGGCGCCGACGACGGCAATCACGGTTTCCCAATGCCAGCCCTGCACCTGCAACACCTTGAGGGCGGCCGGCAGCGAGAACCACAGGATGCCGGCCAGCAGCAGCATCAGGATCACCGCCGGGACGGGCCGGCGCGGCATCGGCGGCAGGCCGGGTGGGCGGGTCATTCGCCGTCTCCTCCGCCGCTGTCTCCGCTGTCGCCGTCATGGGCGAGGGCATCGCCATCGCCTGCATGATCGCCGCTGCCGGCCGCACCGCCGGCGAAGTGCAGCACCGCGCCGAAGGCAGCCCCGAAGATGCCGCCGACCACGCCGCCCTCACCCAGGCCGAACCCGGCCAGGGACAGCAGCAGCAGCGCGGCCGAGACGCCAAGCACCGGCGGGGCGAAGCGCCGCATGGGCGTCAGCCGGCCTTGGCGAGCGCGTCGAAGGCCATGAGCCGGGCGATCAGCGCCGGCATCTGGCGCAGCGGGATCATGTTCGGCCCGTCGCGACGGCGCATGGTCGGGGTCCTGATGCGTCTCGATGAAGACCGCGGCGACGCCGACCGCGACCGCGGCGCGGGCCATGCACCGGGGCGAATTCGCGCTGGCCGCCGGAGGTGGTGCCCTGCCCGCCCGGCTGCTGCACCGCAGTGGGTCGCGTCCATCACCACCGGGTAGCCGGTCTGCGGCCATGATCGGCAGGGAGCGCATGTCGGCGACCAGCGTGTTGTAGCCGAAGGAGGCGCCGCGCTCGCACAGCAGGATGTTGTCGTTGCCGGTGGAGGCGATCTTGGCGGCGACGTTCTTCATGTCCCACGGCGCGAGGAACTGGCCCTTCTTGACGTTGATCGCGCGCGCCGGTCTCGCCGGCGGCGAGCAGCAGGTCGGTCTGGCGGCACAGGAAGGCGGGGATCTGCAGCACGTCCACCGCCTCGGCGACCGGGGCGCAATGGTCGGGCAGGTGGACGTCGGTCAGGACCGGCAGGCCGATGCGTCTCGCGGACCTCGGCGAGGATGGCGAGGCCCTCCTCCATGCCGATGCCGCGCGCGGCGCTGACGCGAGGTGCGGTTGGCCTTGTCGTAGGAGGACTTGTAGATCAGCCGGCACGCCGGCGGCGCGCGGCCATCTCGGCCAGCGCGGCGGCGATCTCCAGCGCGTGGGCGCGGCTTTCGATCTGGCAGGGGCCGGCGATGAAGACCAGCGGCAGGTCGTTGCCGATGGTGACGGGGCCGATGGTGACGTGACGCATTGATTGCTCCGGATGCGCTGGCCAGGCCGCGCCACGCTGGGATTCCAGATATTCCACTGTCTTAGCCGCCCACCTGACCCGCTGGCCAGCACGCGGCGGCCAGAGCAGATCCCGACCAGATGGCCTCACCTGATCGGGTGAAGATGCTCGCCTCGAACAATGACATAGAGACGGTGCCGCAAACCAGCGCGAACGAAAGCGCATCGAGCCCCGCCGTTGATCCCGCCCGCCCAGAAACCGGCACCAAGGATCCGCGGTCCAGGGGGCCGTTGCCCCCTGGCGGGGAGGGTCCGGGAGGGGCGGCGCCCCTCCCGCCTCGTTCACACCAGCCGCGCCTGCTTCACCGCCGCGCCGACGAACCCCGCGAACAGCGGATGCGGCTGGAACGGCTTGGACTTCAGTTCCGGGTGGTACTGCACCCCGATGAACCAGGGATGGTCGGGGTATTCGACGATCTCCGGCAGCACGCCATCCGGCGACATGCCGGAGAAGCGCAGCCCCGCCGCCTCCAGCCGGTCCTTGTAGGCGACGTTGACCTCGTAGCGATGGCGGTGGCGTTCCTCGATGGTGCCGGCGCCGTCATAGACGTCCCGCACCAGGGACCCTTCGGCCAGCACGCGCCGGATAGGCGCCCAGCCGCATGGTGCCGCCGAGGTCGCCGGCCGGCGGCGCGCTTCTCGATCTCGTTGCCGCGCAGCCATTCGGTCAGCAGCCCGACCACCGGCTCCTGGCAGGGGCCGAATTCGGTGGATGAGGCGCCCTTGATGCCGAGCAGGTTCCGCGCCGCCTCGATCACCGCCATCTGCATGCCGAAGCAGATGCCGAAGAAGGGGATCTTGCGCTCGCGGGCGAAGCGGACCGCCTCGATCTTGCCCTCGGTGCCGCGCTCGCCGAAGCCGCCGGGGACCAGGATGCCGTTGACCTTCTCGAGCCTGGCGACGGCGTCGGTGTCGCTCTCGAAGATCTCGCTGTCCACCCAGTCGAGGTTGACCTTCACGTTGTGGGCGATGCCGCCATGCGTCAGCGCCTCGGCCAGCGACTTATAGGCGTCGAGCAGGTTGGTGTACTTGCCGACGACGGCGATGGTGACCTCGCCTTCGGGCTGCTTCACCGCATGGACGATGTCGTTCCCAGCGCGACATGTCGGGCTCGCCATAGGCGGACATGCCGAACAGGCGCAGCACTTCCTGGTCGAGCCCCTCGCGCGTGATACATCAGCGGCACCTCGTAGATGGTGCGCGCGTCGAGCGCCGGGATCACGCTTTCGGGGCGGACATTGCAGAACAGCGCGATCTTGCGCCGCTCATTCTCCGGGATCGGCCGGTCGGAGCGGCACAGCAGGATCTGCGGCTGGATGCCGAGGCCGAGCAGTTCCTTGACGCGAATGCTGGGTCGGCTTGGTCTTCAACTCGCCGGCCGAGGCGATGTAGGGCACCAGCGTCAGGTGCATGAACAGGCTGCGCTGCGGGCCGAGTTCGTTGGCCAATTGGCGGATGGCTTCGAGGAAGGGCAGGCTCTCGATGTCGCCGACGGTGCCGCCGATCTCGACCAGCACGAAGTCGTAGCCGTCGGTCTCGGCCTGGATGACTTCCTTGATCTTGTCGGTGATGTGCGGAATGACCTGGACGGTGCCGCCGAGGTAGTCGCCGCGCCGCTCCGCCGCGATCACGTCGGAATAGATGCGCCCGGTGGTCCAGTTGTCGGGCTTGCGCGCCGCGACGCCGGTGAAGCGCTCGTAATGGCCGAGGTCGAGGTCGGTCTCGGCCCCGTCATCGGTGACGTAGACCTCGCCATGCTGATACGGGGACATCGTGCCCGGATCGTACGTTGAGGTAGGGGTCCAGCTTGCGCAGCCGGACCTTGTAGCCGCGTGCCTGGAGCAACGCGCCGAGGGAGGCGGAGGCGATACCCTTGCCAAGCGAGGAGACCACGCCGCCGGTGATGAATACGAACCGGGCCATGGGAGGCCTCCATAACAAGCCGCTCGCGGTCGCGCTACCTGCGGATTGCGCAGGCCGACGCCCGACGGGACGTGGTTGCGATGATTGTCCGGCCCGCGACGCGTTCACCTCGGTTCACGCACCGCGGCCCAGACCATTGTCTGGCCGCGTGACCGGGGCCCCGGGGCGCCTGCGCGCCGCGGCCCCAGCTTCTAGTTGTCGGCACGGCCGGCAGCGCGGGCCGCTCGGCGCCGCGGGCGGCCGGCCGGGGCCGGCGCGTCGAGGATCGAGCGCGACTGCATCGAGGTGCCGCGGTTCAGCAGCGCCAGCGACAGCGCCAGCACGAAGAAGGCGGTGCCGAGAATGGCGGTGCCGCGCGTCAGCAGGTTGGCCGTGCCGCGCCCGCCCATGAAGGAGCCCATCCCCTGGGAGGAGCCGATGCCCAGCCCGCCGCCCTCGCTGCGCTGCAGCAGCACGAGGCCGATCAGGGCCAGGGTCACGAACAGGTGCAGGACGAGCAGGACTGTGGTCATGGTGGCGCGCTTCTACAGCAAGGGCGGGGCGGCGGGCTACCCCGCCGCGCGGGCGATGGCGAGGAAATCCTCCGCGACCAGGCTGGCGCCGCCGACCAGCGCGCCGTCCACATGCGGCAGGGCGAGGATCGCCGCCGCATTGCCCGGCTTGACCGAACCGCCATAGAGCAGCCGGGTGGTCGGCCCCCACGGCCTGCGCGCAGGGCGGCATGGATGGCGGCGATGTCGGCCTCGGTCGGCGTCTTGCCGGTGCCGATCGCCCAGACCGGTTCATAGGCGACCACGCCGCCGGCCGCGGCGAAGCCCTCGGGCAGGCTGCCGGCGATCTGGCCGCGGATGACCGATTCGGCCTGCCCGGCCTCGCGCTGGGCCAGGGTCTCGCCGACGCAGATGATGGGCGTCAGGCCATGGCGCGATGGCGGCCAGCGCCTTGGCCTTCACCACCGCGTCGGTCTCGCCGTGGTCGGCGCGGCGTTCGGAATGGCCGAGGATGACGTAGGTGGCGCCGGCAGTCGCGCAGCATGGGGGCGGCGACGTCGCCGGTATGGGCGCCCTTGGCGCCCTGGTGGCAATCCTGGCCGCCGACGCCGACCGGCTGGCCGAGCATCGCGACAGCGACGGCATGGATGTAGGGAAAGGGCGGGCACACCAGAAGTTCGGCGCCAATGCCCTCGGCGCCGGCGCGAACCGCCTCGGCGAGGGTCACGGCCGCGCGCAGCGAGCCATGCATCTTCCAGTTCCCGGCGATCAGCGGGCGCAATCCAGGCGTCACGGCGGCGTTTCTCCCCTTCCCGATGGTCGTGTCGGTTAGCGGCGGGCCGCCGGGCTGTCCATGGGGTCGATGCGGCCCGGCGCGCCCCTCTGGCGGCCCGATGGGCGCAAATCCGCCTCCGGCGCGCGTGGCGGTCGGCGCGCCCCTTCCGTCGCGCCCGTCGCCCGGCTAAGCACGCCCCATGCTCACCGCAATGCGCCGCCTGGCCGGCACCTGGGTCGCCAAGATCCTGTTCATCCTCCTCATCGGCTCCTTCGCCATCTGGGGGATCGAGGATGTCGTGCGCAATTTCGGCCGCGACACCGCCGTCGTGCGGGTCGGCGGCAGCGAGATCGAACTGCCCGAGGCGCAGGCCGCCGCGCGGCGGGAGATGGCGCGCATCGCCCGCCAATTGGGCAACCGCTTCGAGCCGGACGAGAACATCCGCCGCGCCGTCGGCGCCACCGCGCTCGAACGCCTGGTCGCCGAGCGGGTGCTGCGCCTGGAGGCCCAGCGCATGGGCATCGTCGCGCCGCCCGAGGTGGTGCGCGACGCGGTCTTCTCCATTCCCGGGCTGCGCGGGCCCGACGGCCAGTTCTCGCGCCAGACCTTCGACAGTTTCCTGCGCGCCAATGAGATGAACGAGGCGCAGTTCCTCCAGGCCGTCGCCGATGACGTGCTGCGCCAGCAGATCTCGGGCGCGGTGCGCGCCGGCTCGGCCGGGCCGGATGCGATGTCCGGGCCGCTGCTGGCCTGGGCGCTGCAGCGCCGCACCGCCGAGGTGGTGCGCGTCGACCGCGCCGCCATGCCCGAGCCCGAGGCCCCGACCGAGGCGCAGCTGCGCCGGTATCAGGAGAACAACGCGGCGCGCTTCTCCTCCCCCGCCTATCGGGAGGCGTCGGTGCTCGTGCTCTCGCCCGAGACGCTGGCCGCCGAGGTCGCGGTCAGCGATGCCGACCTCGACCAGGCCTATGAGGCCCGCCGGTCGCAATTCGAGACACCCGAGCGCCGCGCCCTGGAACAGGCCGTGGTGCCCACCGAGGAAGCGGCGCGCGCCATCGCCGAGGCCTGGCGCGGCGGAGCCGACCTCGCCGCGATCGAGGCCCAGGCGACCGCGGCGGATGGCGGGGCGGCCGATCTCGGCCTGCTCGACCGTGCCACGCTGCCGATCGCCGATGTCGCGGCGGCGGCCTTCTCGGCGGCCCCGGGGACGGTGACCGACCCGGTGCGCAGCGCCTTCGGCTGGCATGTGCTGAAGGTGCAGCGGGTGGAGCCCGCCGCCACCCGGACGCTGGACCAGGTGCGCGACCAGTTGCGGCGCGAGGTCGCGCATGACCGCGCGCTCGACCTCGCCTATGAGCGCGCCAACCGCGTCGAGGATGCGCTGGCGGGCGGGGCGACGCTGGCCGAGGTGGCGCAGCGATTCGTCCTGCCGGTCGTCGCCGCGACGCTGGACGCCGACGGGCGCGACCCGCAGAACGCGGTGGTGGCGCTGCCGGTGCCCCAGGCGCAGCGCGCCGACCTGCTGCGCGCCATCTTCGCCGCGCGGCAGGGCGATGCGCCGCGCATGACCGAGATGGGCGACGCCTTCGTCGCCATCGAGATCCGCGGCGTGGTGCCGCCGGCGCTGCGGCCCTTCGAGAGCGTGGAGGCGGAGGTGCGCGCCGCCTACATCGCCGATGCGCGCCGCCGCGCCGCCGAGGAACGGGCAGCCGGGCTGCTGGCCGCGACGCGGGGCGGCAAGCCGCTGGCCGAGGCCGCGACCGAAGCCGGGCTTACCGCCGAACCGTTCGGACCCTTCACCCGCGACCCCGCCCAGGCCGGCACCCTGCCGCCGGAACTGATCGCCCCGCTGTTCGAGGCGAAGCAGGGCGAGGCCACCATGGTCGAGACGCGCGACGGCTTCGCGGTGGCGCAGATGACCGCGATCATCCCCTTCGACCCGGCGAGCGACGCCGACGCCCTGGCGCGGGTGCGCAGTGGCATCGAACAGTCCATGCAGGACGAGCTCGAGCAGCAATTCTCCGCGGCGCTGCGGGCGCGGGCGAATGTGCGCGTGAACACCCAGATGCTCGACCAGGTGAGCGGGCGATGAGCGGGACCGACTTCGCCGCCGCCCGCGCCGCGCTCGATGCCGGGCATGGCACGGTGCTGGTGCGTGAGCGCGTCGCCGACCTCGACACGCCGGTCGGCGCCTTCCTGAAACTGACCGGGGGCGCGCAGGCCGAATGCCTTCCTGCTCGAAAGCATCGAGGGCGGGTGCGGCGCGCGGGCGCTATTCGGCGATCGGGCTGGCGCCGGACCTGGTGTGGCGCTGCCGCGGCGGCCGCGCCGAGGTCAACCGCCACGCCTTGTCGGCCCCGCACGCCTTCGTGCCGGAAGACGGCGATGCGCTCGACAGCCTGCGCCGCCTGATCGGTGCGGCGCGGATGCCGGTGCCGCCCGGCCTGCCGCCGATGGCCGCCGGGCTGTTCGGCTATCTCGGCTACGACATGGTGCGGCTGATCGAGCGGCTGCCCGACACCAACCCCGATGTGCTCGGCATTCCCGATGCCGTGCTGACGCGCCCGACGCTGATGGCGGTGTTCGACCATGTGCGCGACACGCTGACGCTGTGCGCGCCGGTGTGGCCGGGTGGCGAGCCCGGTGCCGCGCTGGAGGCCGCCGAGGCCCGGCTCGATGAAGCGGAGGCCGCGCTCGACCGCCCGGTGCCGCGTGCGGCGCCGCCGGCGGTGCTGCCGAAACTCGCCCAGCCGGACAGCAACTTCACCGAGGCGACCTTCATCGCCGCGGTCGAGCGCGCCAAGGAATACATCCGCGCCGGCGACGTGTTCCAGGTGGTGCCCTCCCAGCGATTCTCGGTGCCCTTCGCGCTGCCGCCCTTCTCGCTGTATCGCGCGCTGCGGCGGATCAACCCCGCCCCCTTCCTGGTGTTCGGCGATTTCGGCGGCTTCTCGGTGGTGGCCGCCAGCCCCGAGATCCTGGTGCGCTGCCGCGACAACACCGTGACGGTGCGCCCGCTGGCCGGCACGCGCCGGCGCGGCGCGACGCCGGAGGAAGACCGCGCGCTGGAAGTGGAACTGCTCGCCGATCCGAAGGAACGCGCCGAGCACCTGATGCTGCTCGACCTCGGCCGCAACGATGTCGGCCGCGTCGCGGCGATCGGCTCGGTGAAGGTGACCGCGCAGTTCCAGGTCGAGCGTTATTCGCCAGGTGATGCATATCGGCTCGGAGGTGCAGGGGCGGCTGCGCGACGGGCTCGATGCGCTCGATGCCTATTGCGCCGGCTTCCCGGCCGGCACGCTGACCGGCGCGCCGAAGATCCGCGCCATGGAGATCATCGAGGAGCTGGAGCCGTCCCGGCGTGGCCTCTATGCCGGCGGCATCGGGTATTTCGGCGCCGATGGCGGCATGGATACCTGCATCGCGCTGCGCACCGCGCTGGTGAAGGACGGCATCATGCATGTCCAGGCCGGCGCGGGCGTCGTCGCCGATTCCGACCCGAAGTCGGAATACGAGGAGACGCAAGCAGAAGGCGCGCGCGCTGTTCCGCGCCGCCGAGGAAGCGGTGCGCTTCGCCGCCGGCCGGCGTGAGCGCGGCAACGGCTGACATCGCCGCCCTCCTCGCGCTGATCGAGGAGGCACGCGCATCCGGCCGCGCGACCGAGGCCGCCGCCGCGCTGCGCAACCTCGCCGGGCTGGTGCCGGGCAACACCACCGTGCGCGCCGCCCTTGCCCGGGCGCTGTTCCAGGCCGGGCTGTGGAACGAGGCGTGGGATGCCTATGAGGTTCGCTTCGAGATCCTGCCCGCCGCCTTCCCGCGCGTGACGCGGCCGGGCCCGGACGGGCCGGTGCCGATGCCCATCTGGCGCGGCGCGGGCCAGCCCGGCGCGGTGCTGGTGATGGGTGAGCAGGGCCTCGGGGACACCATCCAGTTCGCGCGCTACCTGCCGCTGCTGGTGGCGCGGGGGGTCCGGGTTCATGCGGTGCTCGACCCCCGGCTGCATCGCCTGCTGGCGCCCTTGGCCGAGGGGCTCGACCTGCGTTCCAGCACCCAGGCGGGCAGCGTGCCGGGGGTGACGGCCTGGCTGCCGCTGTTGAACCTGCCGCGCGCGCTGGGGCTGACGCCGCAGCAGTATGGCGGGCGCATTCCCTACCTGGCGGCGGACCGGGAGAGGCGGGCGCGGATGCGGGCGCGGATCGGCGACCAGGGCCTGCGCATCGGCATCGTCTGGCAGGGCAATCCGGCCGCGCCGGTCGATGCCAACCGCTCGGCGCCGCTCGCCGCCTTCGCGCCGATCGCCGCAATCCCGGGGGTGCGGATGTTCTCGCTCCAGAAGGGCCCCGGGGAGGAACAGCAGGCCGCCTTCCCGCTCGACCGGCTGGGGCCGGAACTGGATGGCGGGCCGGACTGGTTCCTCGACACCGCCGCGGCGATCGAGGCGCTGGACCTGGTGGTGACGGTGGATACCGCCGTGCTGCACCTGGCCGGGGCGCTGGGGCGCCCGGCGCTGATGCTGGCGCATGGCCAGCATGCCGACTGGCGCTGGCTGAACGCGGCGGATGTGCCGGTGTGGTATCCGTCCGTGCGCCTGGTGCGCTGCCCGGACCGGACGGCGGATTGGGCGGCGGCGGCGGCGCGGGCGGCCTTCCTGATCCGGTCGGGAAACCTGCCGGCGCCGGTGCGCTGACCGTGAGCGGCGGGGTCCGTGCCGGTGGCCGGGCAGGCAAGCCGGCCCGGGCATGGACGCGGCATGCCTGCGGCCGCGCGATGCTTCAAAGCGCGCGCCGGACCACCTCGGCCAGGCGGTCGAGAAAGACATCCCAGCGCATGTCGTCGCGCGTCATGAAGTGCCGCAGGATGCGATCGCGGTGGTCCTGCATCGCGCCGACGTTCCGGTTGTCCATCAGCCAGGCCATGCGCCGCGTCATCTCCTCGCGCAGGACGGGGTCGTAGGACCAGACGGATTCCACGAAGCCGTATCCGTCCCACCATTCCTCATGCCCTGCGATGACGAAGCCCTGGATCAGGTATTCGATCATGTTGATCGGGCCGCTCTCCGAGAATGAGCCCGAGAAGATGACGTTGCAGGCGTCGGCCAGACCGGCCATCGCGCGCTCGTCGTTCTTGTCGATGAAATCGGCGATGTCGAAGCGCTGCCCGCGCACATGGCCCATGCCCTCCAGCAGGGCGATGGCCTCGGCGGAGTTCTTCCGCCAGCCGGCGTGATAGACCAGCATCCGGTGCTCGCGTGCGTTCCACCAGCGCTTGCGGTTCAAGGTCAGCTTCGGAACCCTGCGGAAGCGCTCCCGGTCGATCGGATGCGGGCTGTAGCAGAGATTGCCGCCACAGACCCCGGCCTGCCATGCGGCATGTTCGCTTGCCCGCACCTCCCCCGCCGCGAGCCGGCCGAGCGCCACGTCATTCGTCATGACGATCAGCCCGGCCGCGTTGCGCAGCAGCGGGCGCATCTCCCGGATATCATCGACGCGGACCTGCATGCCGTGGATTTCGGCGGTGGCCCGGTCCCAGCGCTCCGGGATCAGCGTGTCGTTCTCGACACCGATGATGCGGGCGCCGGATCGATAATTCCTGTTCGGCAGGCAGGTGACGATGAGGTCCGACGGGCCGGCCTGGATATCCTTGTCCCAATCGACGAATTCGACGGCGATGCTGCCGAAGCGCCGCCGCAGCCCGTGAAAGACGTGGTGGGACAATTGGGCATGCCAGCGGCAATCATGCTCGTAGTCGTCAGGCGCCCTCGGAAACGAAACATAAAGCATTCAGTCCCCCTTGGCCGGCGCCCCGCGGACCCGTCGATGACTTCGCGCTGCCGGCGCAGCGATTCGGTCAGGGCGCCAGCAATCGCACGAGCAGCACGGTGTTCATCGTCGCCCAGGCGAGCGCAATGGCGAGGGCCCGCCAGATGCAGACCGTGCCACCCATGCGGCCCGCCTTGCGGCCCATCGCCGCAGCCCCAGCCCGCCCCGCAGCAGCCCCGCGAGCAGCGGCGGCGGCGCCAGGTTCAGGTGCGGCAGCGCGTCGATCACCGCCCGCTCCTGCGCACCACCGCGTCCTCCCGCTGCGCCACCGCCGGCAGCAGTGCCGCGCCCAGGCCCGGCCCGTCCATCGGCAGCACCCAGCCCTGCTCGACGCGCGGCAGCACCGTGACCAGGTCCCGGTACCAGGTGGCGAGCGTCGCGCGCACCACCTCCTGGAACATCGCCGTCGGTGCGTGCATGGCCAGGTGGACCGAGGCGATCAGCGTGATCGGCCCGGTGCAGTCATGCGGTGCGACCGGCCGCGCCCAGGCCTCGGCGAGGGCGGCGATCTTGCGCGCCTCGGTCAGCCCGCCGCACCAGGCGAGGTCGAGCATCACGATGTCCGTCGCACCCGCCACCAGCAGGTCGCGGAACGCCACCTTGCCGCCCAGCGTCTCGCTCGCGCAGATCGGCACCCGCACGGCGCGGCGCAGTTCCGCCAGCGAGGCCACGTCGTTCATCTTGGCGAGCGGGTCCTCCGCCCAGGTGATGTTGAACTCCTCCAGCGCCCGGCAGATCGACAGCGCGGCGGGGTAGGACCACAGCGAATGCAGTTCCGCCATGATCTCCATGCGGTCGCCGACCGCGCGGCGGACCTTGGCGAAGGGCTCCAGCCCCTTCTTCAGATCCGACAGCGTGATCGACACGCCCTGCGTCGCCGGGGCGTAGATGTCGAAGGGCCAGATCTTCATGGCGTTGAAGCCCTCCGACAGAAGGCTCTCCGCCAGTTCCCCGGCATCGCGCATGAAGGCGACCTGGTCGTCATAGGGCCCGCGCGCCTCATCCGCGGCGCCGATGTCACGCCGCTGCGCCGATTTGGTGTTGTAGTCGTAGCCGGCGCAGGTGTTGTAGCTGCGCACCTTGTCGCGCGACTTCCCGCCCAGGGCCTCATGCACCGGGATGCCGTGGCGCTGGCCCTTGAGGTCCCACAGGGCGATGTCGATGGCGGACGCCGCGCGCACCTCGGCCGATGATCCGCCAAAGCCGACATAGGGTGTCAGCAGCGCGCGCGAGATCGGCTCGATGTCGCGGGAATCGCGCCCGATCAGCATCGGGGCGACGCTTTCATGGATGACGGCCTCCACCGCCTCGGCGCCGCGGAAGGCCTCGCCGAGGCCGGTCAGACCCTCATCCGTGGTGACCTCGACCCAGATCAGGTTCGGTCGCTCACCGATGCGGATGGTGCGGATGGCGGTGACGCGGCTCATTCGGCGCGGATCCCCTGCTTGCGGACCACCTCGGCCCAGCGGGCGGCCTCGGAGCGCACATGCGCGCCCATCTGCTCGGGCGTGCCGCCGAGCGGCGTCGCGCCCAGTTCGGCCATGCGCGCGCGCACGGCGGGGTCCTGCAGGGCGCGGCCGAAGGCGGCGTTCAGTGCGGCGATCGCCGCCGGCGGCGTGCGCGCCGGCGCCATGAAGCCGAACCATGAATCGATCACCATCCCCTGCACGCCCTGCTCGGCGAAGGTCGGCACGTCCGGCAGTTCGGGGATGCGCGTCGCGCTGACGGCCGCCAGCGCGCGCACCGTCCCGCCCCGGATATGCGGCAGGATCGAGGGCAGGTTGTCGAAGAACACATCGACGCGGCCGGCCACCAGGTCGGTGATCGCGGGGCCCGATCCGCGATAGGGCACATGCGTCATCTCGATGCCGGTGATGGCCCGCAGCAGTTCAGGACCAAGGTGGTTCGACGCACCGACGCCGGAGGAGGCGAAGGTCAGCGGCTGCCGCCGCGCCAGCGCGATGAACTCCTGCACGTTCTGCGCCGGCAACTCGCGGCGCACCGTCATCACGTTGCGCACCGCCCCGGTCAGGATCACCGGCGTGAGGTCGCGCTGCAGGTCGTAGCCCGGATTGGCATAGAGCGCCGGATTGGCGCCGCAGGGGCCGAAGGCGCATTGCACCACGGTGGTGCCGTCGGCTGCGCCGCGCGCGGCCTCGGCCATGCCGATATTGCCGCCCGCGCCGGCGCGGTTCTCCACCACCGCGCCGCGCGGCAGGTGCGGCGCCGCGGCCTCGGCCAGCACGCGGGCGACGATGTCGCTCGACCCGCCAGGCGCGAAGGGCACGATGATGCGGATCGGGCGGTCTGGCAGGTCGGCCGCGCGCGCCGGGCCGGGCCCGAAGGCGGCCAGCAGCCCCGCCAGGCCGAGAGCGGCCCGGCCAAGCCGGCCAAGGGTCGGGCGGCGCGTGGCGCCGGATTTTGGTTCTGGCATCGTCCCCTCCTGAAGATCGCATCGGGCGGGCCGGCGCGCCGACCCCTCCGCCCATCGCCTTCGGTGGCGGCGACGATACGCGATTCGGGGCATTGCGCGAGGGCGCCGCCCGCCCCCGCGAGGCCCCCGGGGCAGCCACGACTTGATTTCGGCGGCCAGCGGGGCCAACGATCCCCCCATGATCCTCCTGATCGACAACTACGACAGCTTCACCTTCAACCTCTTCCACTTCCTCGGCGACCTCGGGGCGCAGGTGGAGGTGCGGCGCAACGACGCGATCGACCCGCAGGGCGTCCTCGCGATGAAGCCGGAAGCCGTCGTGCTCTCGCCCGGCCCCTGCACCCCGAATGAGGCCGGCATCTGCCTGCCGATGATCGCCATGGCGGCCGAGGTCGGGCTGCCGGTGCTCGGCGTCTGCCTCGGCCACCAGGCCATCGGCCAGGCCTTCGGCGGGCAGGTGGTGCGCGCGCCCGAGCCGGTCCACGGCAAGGTCTGGCAGGTGCATCACGACGGGCGGGACGTCTTCGCCGGCATCCCCTCCCCCTTCGCCGCCACGCGCTACCATTCGCTGATCGTCGATCGCGCGACCATGCCGGAGTGCCTCGACATCACGGCCTGGACCGAGGACGGCATCGTAATGGGCGTGAAGCACCGGACGCTGCCGATCTCGGGCGTGCAGTTCCACCCCGAGAGCATCGCCTCGGCCCATGGCCACGACCTGCTGCGCAATTTCCTGACCCTTGCCGGTGCCCGCCTGGCGGCCCCCGCCGCGGCCTGAGGCGATGTCGCTCAAACCGATCCTGGCGCGGCTCGCCAATGCCGAGCGCCTCGCGGAATCCGAGGCCGAGGAAGCCTTCGGCATCATCATGGGCGGCGAGGCCACCCCCGCGCAGATCGCCGGGCTGCTGATGGCCATGCGCGTGCGCGGCGAGACGGTGGCCGAGATGACCGGCGCCGTGCGCGCCATGCGCGCCCGCATGGTGGCGGTGGACGCGCCCCCCGGTGCGATGGACATCGTCGGCACCGGCGGGGATTCGGCCGGGACGCTGAACATCTCCACCACCACGGCGATGGTGGTGGCCGGCGCCGGCGTGCCGGTGGCCAAGCACGGCAACCGGGCGCTGTCGTCGAGATCCGGCGCGGCGGATGCCATCTCGGCGCTGGGCATTTCGCTCGACGTGCCGATCGACCGGCTGGCGTCGGTGCTCAGGCGAGGCCGGGATGGTGTTCCTGATGGCGCCGCGCCACCACGCCTCCATGCGCCATGCCGCCGGCCCGCGGGTGGAACTCGGCACGCGCACCATCTTCAACCTGCTCGGCCCCTTGGCGAATCCCGCGCGGGTGAAACGCCAGATGACCGGCGCCTTCGCCCCCGAATGGCTGCGCCCGATGGCCGAGGCGCTGGCCCGGCTCGGCTCCGAGCGCGCCTGGCTGGTGCATGGCCAGGGCCTCGATGAACTGACCCTGGCCGGCGAAAGCCAGGTGGTCTCGCTGGAGGCCGACGGGTCATTGCGTGAATTCACCGTGTCGCCGGAGGATGCCGGCCTGCCGCGCGCGCCCGCCTCGGCGCTGAAGGGCGGCGACCCGGCGGAAAATGCCGTGGCACTCGAAGCCCTGCTGAAAGGTGCGCCCGGCCCGTATCGTGACGTGGTATTGTTGAACGCTGCCGCCGCGCTGATCGTCGCCGACCGGGCGGGCGATCTGCGCGAGGGCGCCGCCATCGCCGCCCGGGCCATAGACGACGGGGCGGCGCTTGGCGTACTGACCCGCCTCCGCGCCGCTTGCCCCCCCAAGGACGCCGCACCATGAACGCGCCCCTCATTGTCACCCCGCCCGCCGACACCGCCTCCGTGCCCGACGTGCTGGTCCGCATCCTGGCCGACAAGGACAAGGAGGTGGCCGAGCGCATGGCCGCCACGCCCCAGGCCGAGATCGAGCGCGCCGCCGCCGCCGCGCCCAAGCTGCGGGACTTCGTCGGCGCGCTGTGCACCCGCATCGGCGAGGGCCGCACCGGCCTGATCGCCGAGATCAAGCGCGCCTCGCCCTCGGGCGGGCTGATCCGCGACCCCTTCGACCCGCCGGCCCTGGCCAAGGCCTATGAGGAAGGCGGCGCCGCCTGTCTCTCGGTGCTGACCGACACGCCCTATTTCCAGGGCAGGCGCGAGGACCTGGAGGCCGCGCGCGCCGCCTGCACGCTGCCGGTGCTGCGCAAGGACTTCATGATCCATCCCTGGCAGGTCTTCGAAGCCCGCGCGATGGGGGCCGATGCCATCCTGCTGATCATGGCGGCGCTGACCGACGAACGCGCCAATGAGCTGGAGGACATCGCCCTGTCGCTCGACATGGCGGTGCTGGCCGAGGTGCATGACCGCGCGCGAACTGGACCGCGCGCTGGGCCTGCGCACGCGGCTGATCGGCATCAACAACCGCGACCTGCGCACGCTGCAGACCGACATCGACACGACCGAGGCGCTGGCGCCGCTGGTGCCGGCCGACCGACTGCCGGTCGCCGAGAGCGGCATCCGCACGCCCAGCGACGTGCGCCGCATGGCGATGGCCGGGGCGCATTGCATCCTGGTGGGCGAGCATCTGATGCGGCAGGAGGATGTGGCCGCCGCCGCGCGCATGCTGGTCGAGGCGCGCTGACCGCCGCCATGGCGCTGACCCATTTCGACGCCGCCGGCCGCGCGGCCATGGTGGATGTCTCCGCCAAGGACGAGACATCGCGCACGGCGACCGCGCGCGGGCGGATCGTGATGCAGCCGGCAACCCTCGCGCTGATCCGCGAGGGGCGGGCCGGCAAGGGCGACGTGCTGGGCGTGGCGCGCATCGCCGGCATCATGGCGGCGAAGAAGACCTCCGACCTGATCCCGCTGTGCCACCCGCTGATGATCTCGAAGGTCGCGGTCGACCTGGAGCCCGAGGGCGAGGACGCGGTCGCCATCGAGGCGACGGTGACGCTGAACGGGCGCACCGGCGTCGAGATGGAAGCGCTGACCGCGGTCACCGTCGCGGCGCTGACGGTCTACGACATGGTCAAGGCGGTCGATCGCGGCATGCGCATCGAGGATGTGCGCCTGGTCCACAAGGCCGGCGGCAAGTCGGGCGAATTCCATGGCGGATGACCTGCTGCCGGTCGATGAGGCACGGGCGCGCATCCTGGCCGAATTGAGCCCGACCGCGGCGGAGACGGTGGCGCTGGCCGAGGGTGCCGGGCGCGTGCTGGCGCGCGGCGTGACGGCGCGGCTGACGCAGCCGCCGGCCGATGTCTCGGCGATGGATGGCTATGCCGTGCGGGCCGCCGATGCGGCCGAGGGCGCCACGCTGGCCGTGATCGGCGCGGCGCCGGCCGGGCGGCCCTTCGACGGCCGCGGTCGGTGCCGGGCGAGGCGGTGCGCATCTTCACCGGCGGCTTCGTCCCGAACGGCGCCGACGCGATCCTGCTGCAGGAGGACGCGACGGCGTCCGGCGACACCGTGCGGGTGAATGAAACCGTGAAGGCCGGGCGCCATATCCGCCGGCGCGGGCTGGATTTCGCCGAAGGGGCCGAGGTGCTGCCGGCCGGGCGGAAGCTGACGGCGCGCGATATCGGCCTGGCTGCGGCATCGAACAATCCGTGGCTCGCGGTGCATCGGCGGCCGCGCATCGGCATCCTGGCGACGGGCGACGAGATCGCGCTGCCCGGCGACCCGATCCCGCCCGGCGGCATCGTCTCCTCCAATGCGCATGCGCTGGCGGCGCTGGTGCGCGCTTCGGGCGGCGATCCGGTGGTGCTGCCGATCGCGCCCGACGACACGCCAGGCGATCGCCGAAGTCGCCGCCACCGCCCATGCCTTCGACCTGCTGGTGACCACCGGCGGCGCCAGCGTGGGCGAGCATGACCTGATCCAGAAGGCGCTCGGCGGGGAAGGCTTCGCGCTCGGCTTCTGGAAGATCGCGATGCGGCCGGGCAAGCCGCTGATCTGGGGCAGGCTGGGGCGCACGCCGGTGCTGGGGCTGCCGGGCAATCCGGTCGAGCGCGCTGGTCTGCGGGGTGGTGTTCCTGATCCCGGCCATCGCGCGGCTGTCCGGCCTGCCAGGCGCGGCGCCGCCGACGCGGCGGGTGGTGACGGCCGTGGCGCTTGCCGGAAAATGACCGGCGGGCGGACCATCTGCGGGCGACGCTGTCCGTCGATGGCGAGGGCCGGATGGTGGTGACGCCCGCCGGCGTGCAGGATTCCTCGATGCTGGCCACCCTCGCCCGCGCCGATGCGCTGGTGCTGCGGGCGCCCTTCGCGCCGGCAGTGCCGGCGGGGGCGGAGGTGGAGGCGATCCTGCTGGCGGAACTCGGGGTTTAGGGCGGTCCCGATCAGGTGGAATCACCTGATCGGGTCAGGATGCTCGCGAAAACAATGGATGAGAGACGGTGCCGTGAGCCAGGGCGAACGGCAGCGGCTCTTGGCCGGTCAGGGAGGGCTTTGCCCTCCCCGAACCCCACCCACCAAGGGCTTAAGGCCCTTGGATCCCTCGTGTTCAATCGTAGTCAGGCCGGAGGCTGGCGCCGGTTCAAGGCCACCGGAACACCCGGTCGAGGATCATGCTGTCCGGAGGCCATTAGGCCTTTGTTGGGGTGAGGTCTGGTGAGGGGCATAGCTCCTCGCCGCGCCAGGGCGGCGCCACATCGGGCCGCCCGCGCCGCATCCGCCCGCGCGAGAGTTCCGTCACCACGCCGTGCAGCGTGCGCAGTTCCTGCTCGGTGACCTCGCCGCGCTGGAACCAGTGGCGCAGGTTGCGCACCATGCCTGGGCGCTTCTCGGCATTGTCGAGGAAGCCCGTCGCATCGAGTTCGCCGACCAGGCGGTTGAGGAAGATCTCCAGCTCGCCCTTGGTGGCGACATGCGTCTCGTTGGTCATCAGCGCGCGGGGCGGCGTGGTCTCGGCCGCCGTCCACCATTCATAGGCGAGGATCATCACCGCCTGGGCCAGGTTGAGCGACATGTGCTCGGGGTTGAGCGGGTAGCGGACCAGCGTGTCGGCGCAGGCCATGTCGTCGTTCTCAAGCCCGGCGCGTTCGGGGCCGAACAGCACGGCGGAGCGCAGGGAGCGGGCACCGAGGCCGCGCAGTTCCTCCGCCGCGGCGCGGGCCGTCAGCACCGGGATGACGATGTGGCGCGGGCGCGGACAGGTGGCGAGGACGCGATGGCAATCGGCCACGGCATCGGCAACGGTGTCGTGCACCGTCGCGGCGTCCAGGATGGCATCGGCGCCGGAGGCGGAAGGATAGGCGTTGGGCTGCGGCCAGCCGTCGCGCGGGGCGACGATGCGCATGTGGAACAGCCCGCCATTGGCCATGGCGCGCGCCGTGGTGCCGATGTTCTGCGCCATCTGCGGGCGCACCAGCACCACGATGGGGCTTTCGCCGGGCGGCGGCGTCAGATCGGCGCGGCCGTTCCTGCGCCCCCCGGTCATCGCGGCACGGTGCGGGCGAGATAGGCGCGGAGTTGCGCGATCTCGGCCGCCTGGGCCTGGATGATAGCCTGTGCGAGGGCCCGCATCTCGGGGTCCGAGCCGTGGCGCAGGACGATGTTCGCCATGTCGATCGCGCCCTGATGGTGGGGGACCATGCCGGCGGCGAAGTCGCGGTCGGCATTGCCGGTATAGGCGATGGCCATGTCGCGGTGCATGCGGTCATTCGCCGCGCGGAATTCGCGCGTCGAGGCGGGTTCCGGCGCGGCGGCTGGCGCCGGGGCACCGTGGCCGGCATGCTGGGCTGCCGCAGGCAGGGCGATCAGGACAGCGGCCAGGGCGACGATCAGGCGGTTCATGGTTGAGGCTCCCGGTTGGTGGTGACCGGGTCCTGTCATCGGGCTTCCCATGGCGGCAACGTCAAGCGCGGCGCCAGGTTGTGCCGCCCGGCCCGTCCTCCAGCAGGATACCCTGGGCGGTGAGCTCGTCGCGGATGCGGTCGGCCTCGGCCCAGTTCTTCGCCTTGCGGGCGGCAAGGCGGGCGGCGATGGCGGCCTCGACGGCGGCGGCATCGTCGCCGCCCCCCTGGCGCCAGGCGGCAGGGTCGCCGGTGGCGACGCCGAGAACCGAAGCGGCCTCGCGGAAGGCGGCGGCGGCCACGCCCGGGGCCGGCGGGTTGGCCAGGCCAGCGCGTTCCATCGCGACCGCGGGGGACCCGCCGACCGTCACGGCATTCTCCAGCGTGCGCAGGTCGCGCAACCGCGCCAGCGCCAGCGGCGTGTTCAGGTCGTCGAGCAGCGGCGCGATGACCCATTCGGCGAGTTTCGCCGCCGCCGTGCCACCCGGCGCGGCGGGCGCGCGCGACAGCATGGCGTAGTGGTCATCGAGTTCGGCCTTGGCTTCCTGCAGACCCTCGATCGTGAAGTCGAGCGACTGCCGGTAATGCGTGCGCAGCAGCAGCAGGCGGAAGGCCTCGCCGGCCCAGGGGCCTTCGGCGAGGATGTCGCGCACGGTGCGGAAATTGCCGAGCGACTTCGACATCTTCTCGCCGTCCACCAGCAGCATGCCGTTGTGCATCCAGTAATGCGCGAAGGCGTGGCCGGGGAAGGCGCAGACGGATTGCGCGACCTCGTTCTCATGGTGCGGGAAGATCAGGTCGTGACCGCCGCCATGGATGTCGAATTCCTCGCCCAGATGCTGCCAGGACATGGCGGAGCATTCGATATGCCAGCCCGGCCGGCCGCGGCCCCAGGGGCTGTCCCAGCCCGGCGTGTTGGCGTCGGACGGCTTCCACAGCACGAAGTCGCCGGCATCGCGCTTGTAGGGGGCGACATCGACGCGCGCGCCGGCGAGCAATTCATCCGGGGCGCGCCCGGACAGCTTGCCGTAGTCGGCGAAGGACGGGACGGAGAACAGCACATGGCCATCCGCCGCATAGGCGTGGCCATTGGCGATCAGGCGTTCGATCAGCGTGATCATCGCCGGGATGTGGCCGGTGGCGCGGGGTTCCACATCCGGCGGCAGCGCGCCGAGGGCGGCCATGTCGCGCGTGGAAGTCTTCCGTGGTGCGGGCGGTGATGGTGGCGATGGGCTCGCCCGATTCACGCGACCGCGCGTTGATCTTGTCGTCCACGTCGGTGATGTTGCGGACATAGGTGACGCGCGGATAGAGCCGGCGCAGCAGCCGCGCCAGCACGTCGAACACCACGACCGGGCGGGCATTGCCCAGATGGGCGAGGTCATAGACCGTCGGGCCGCAGACATAGAGCCGCACATGCTGCGGGTCGATCGGCGCGAAGCGGCGCTTGCGTGCGCGCCGCGCTGTCGTGGATGAAGATCTCGGTCATGTCGGTCCGGTCATCGGCAGAATGCGGGGTCGTCAGGTCAGGCGCGCGGGGAAGAAGCTTCCCCGGGGGAGCGGTTCAGCGACAGAGCGCGGACGCGAGGGGCCTGGACGCGGACATGGAATGCTTTTTGCGCCGATCCGTCGCCCGGTTCAAGCGCCGGCTGACAGGCGCAGCCGCAACGCCGCCTTCTCCCGCCCGATCAGGGGCAGCAGGGTGGCGAGGTCCGGGCCGTGGTCCTCCCCGGTCAGGGCCAGGCGCAGCGGCAGGAACAGCGCCTTGCCCTTGCGGCCGGTGGCTTCCTTCAGCGGGCCGGTCCAGGCGGCCCAGGTCGCGCCGTCCCAGGGTTCGGGCGGCAGGCCGGCCAGCGCGGCGGTGAGGAAGGCCCCCTCCCCCTCCTGCACCGGCGGGACGATGCTGCCGCGGACGATGTCGAACCAGGGCCGCGCCTCGCGCATCAGGTCGAGATTGCCGCGCACGGCAAGCCACCAGGCCTCGTCGGCCCCCTCGGGCAGGCGGTCGCGCAGGTCGGCGAAGGGCGCCTCATGCAGCACGCGGCGGTTCAGCGCCAGCAACTGGCGCGTATCGAACCGCGCGGTGGCGTGGGAGACGCGGGAGATGTCCCAGTGCCGGCGCGAGTGCCGCCGGCATGCCCGGGCACCGGGTCGGTCGAGGTGCCGAGCGCGGCGAGATAGCCCGACCAGCGCCGCCGGCTCGATGCCGTCCTTGCGCAGGTGGCGCAGGGAGATCGAGCCGAGGCGCTTGGACAGCGCCCCGCCCTCCTCATCCGTCAGCAGCGGCAGGTGGGCGAAGTTCAGGTGCTTCGGGTTGCCGCCCAGCGCTTCGTAGATGTCGAGCTGGATGCCGGTGTTGGTGACGTGGTCCTCGCCGCGGATGACATGGGTGATGCCCATCTCGATGTCATCGACGACGGAGGTGAAGGTGTAGAGCGGCGAAGCCATCCGCGCGCACCAGCACCGGGTCGGAGATCGCGCTGAGCTTCACGCTGCGCTCGCCGAGAACCAGGTCGCGCCAAGCCAGGGCGCGCGGCGAGAGCTTGAAGCGCCAGTAGGGCTGCTTGCCGTTGGCGATGGCGCGCTCGATCTGCTCGGGCGTCATCTGCAGCGCCTCGCGGTCATACAGCGGCGGGCTTGCCTTCGCGGCGGCGGCGTTCGCGCTTGTAGGCGAGTTCCTCCTCGGTCTCGAAACACGGATACAGGCGGCCGGTGGCCTTCAGCCGTTCCGGCGGCGGCGGCGTAGCGGTCGAGCCGGTCGGATTGCGCGACGCGGTCATCCCAGTCGAGGCCGATCCAGCGGAGATCTTCCTCGATCGCCACGGCGAATTCGGGCTTGGAGCGTTCGAGGTCGGTGTCGTCCAGCCGCAGGATGAAGGTGCCGCCATGCCGGCGCGCATGCAGCCAGTTGACCAGCGCGGCGCGGGCATTGCCGACATGCAGCAGGCCGGTGGGGGACGGGGCGAAGCGGAGTTTCATGGGTTGGGATCAAGTGCCTGGTAGTCGGTGTCGGCCCGGCGGGCGGCCGGCTGCGCGATGCAGTGGGCGAGCCAGGGCTTCAGTTCGAAGCCCGGCGCGATGGCGTATTCGCCGAAGGTGAGGAAGGCCTGTTCCAGCGCGGCCGGGTCGGGGTATTCGGCCGCGCAGTCCCTCCACCTGGTCGCGGACGAAGCGGCGGGCGTATTCGGCAGCCGCCTCGGCGGTGCGGAAGCCGTCGACCGACCATTCCTCATCCGGGTCCTGGTAGTGGGCGAAGTCGCCGCAGAGGACGGAATGGCTCACGCCTCCTCATCCTCCTCGTCGTCCTCGTGGCGGCGGGGGTCGAGGACGCGCCAGTTGCGGTCCTCGGCATCGCGCACCGGGGTGTCGGCGAAGTCCTTCAGTTCCGAGCGGCTGACCCAGGCATCGTCGCCGGCGCCGAGCACCTCGGCATCCTCGCCGAAGGCGAACCAGGCATCGAGCGTGGCCTTGGCGTCCGGCGCCAGGCGCGCGGCAGCGTTCGACGGAATCGCGGACGTAGCGGCGGGCGAAGGCGTTGGCGTGCTCGATGGTCAGGAAGCCGGTGACGGTCTCCACCGGGTCGGAGCCGTTGGCGCCGGACATGTCCATGATCTGCACGGCGAATTCGCCGGCGGGGAAGACCTGGGCTTCGAACTCGTCGCTCATTAAAGTCGTTTCACGAAACGCTGGCTCCATGCCTTCTTGGCCACCAAAAATTGTCTCACGGCTCGGCTCGGCGAGCGGCCCAAGGCCGGAATCGTCCGTCCATAGCGAAGCGCGGCAGTTAGCGCTCGGAGCGTCCAGAGCTACACGCTCCAAGGCGCGAGCAAAGTACACGGCCATCGCTGACGTCTGGTTACCCTGTCGCGCTTCCTCCTCATACTTCGCAACTCCCCGCGTGATATGCGCGGCGGCGAGTCGGCACGAAACGGCCGGCGAAAGGAACTCACCAACGACAATCACGAAGACCACGACAGAGAGAGCTACCGTTGCCACGGTCCACTTTGCGGTCATCTCTAGACCTTGCGAGC
>CAVSZN010000037.1:0-26551 GCA_963732425.1 uncultured Alphaproteobacteria bacterium | reverse complement strand
ACCACCCGGACGCGAGTGCGCCAACCGGAAGAAAATCGCCGCCACCAGGAGGCCAAGCCGGGCGAAGGGCGTCGGTTCCCGCGGAGCGGGTAACGGCGCCATGGATCCCCGTCTCACCCAGGCCGGTGCTGGCCACCTCGCGTCCTCGCGCGTCGAACACGGCTGAAATGCCGGTTTGCGCCGCGCGCGCGAGTGGCAGACCTTCCTCGACCGCCCGCATCCGGGCCGCCGCCAAATGCTGCCAAGGACCGGCCGAGATGCCGAACCAGGCATCGTTGGTCACATTGACCAGCCATGCCGGCCGCTCACGCGGGACAACCGCAGCGGGAAATATGACTTCGTAACAAATCAACGTGCCGAAGGACGGCACGCCATCTACCCTCATAGGTTGCAACTCGTTACCGGGCGTGAAATCCATTCCGCCCTGCACCAACCGGATCGGCAGCAATCCCGACAGCGGCATGTATTCGCCGAAGGGCACCAAATGGACCTTGTCGGCGACCCCCCGCACCGCACCGGCCGGGTCGATTGCCACAAGGCTGTTGAACACGTGTCGCAAGCGCCGGTCGGGTCCGTATTCGGCCCGTACCGTGCCGGTCAGCAGCGATGGCACGCTGCCGGCAGGGCGCCCGCTATGAGCTGGCGCACATCAGGATCATCGGCGACGAGAAAAGGCACGGCCGTCTCCGGCCAGATCACCACCAGCGTCTGGTCCTCGGGCAACTCGCGCAGCGCGGCCAGCGCGGCTTCGCGCGTTGCCTCGATGTAGCGGCGCAGGATCGGGACGCGCTGGTCCTCGCGCCACTTCACCTCCTGCGCGATGTTGCCCTGCACGATCAGCAGCCCGACCGGCTGCGGCGGCGGTTCGGCCGGCCACAGCCGCACCATCCCGAACAGTGCGAAGCCGGCCAGTGCCGCCACGCCCCCGAGCATCGCCCCGCCGCCCCAGCAGCGGCGTGGCCGCGATGATCACCGTGGCGAGCGACAGCCCATGCACGCCCACCCAGGCCGCCGCCTGGATCGGCAAGGCGCCGAAGGCCCAGACCGTGCCGAACAGGTTCCATGGAAAACCGGTGAAGGCCCAGCCACGCAGCATCTCGAACAGCACCCAGGCGCCGGCGAAGACCATCACGCGCGGCCAGCCCGCCCCGACCCGCCCGGCCAACACCGCCGGCACCGCCACGAACGACCGCCAGCGACGCAAGGCCAGCGCCGGCACCGCGATCGGCACCAGCCACCAGAAATGCGCGACATCGGTGCAGGATCGCCTCGGTGATCCAGTACAGCCCCGCGACGAAGAAGCCCCACCCCCAGGCGAAGCCCACCAGAAGGCCCGCTTCCAGGTCTCCGCCGCTCCCAGCATCGCCAGCAGGCCCGGCACCGCCACCGGCGAACCGGCACCGCGTGGACCGGCGGCAAGGCCAGGGCGGCCAAGGCCCCAGGCCGACCACCGTGACCCACAACCGCCACCCGCGCCGCGACGCGAGATGACGCAGCAAACGATCCCACATGCGTAACGGTCCTAGAGCGTGGTGGTCGAGAGCGCGCGGGCGCCGGAGGGCTGGATCACGCGATCAAACACGGCGTTGGACCGTGATGCGTGCACGATGGTCAACGCATGATACCGACGCACGAAGGTTTCACCTAGGTGCGCTTCGGGTATGAGGCCGAGGCGGCCGAGACAATGATGGGACGCAGCCCCCCCGGGACCGGCCCGGTGCGTCCGGCGGCGGGCAGCCGCGGCCGGACCCTGCGCCACCTGGGCGCCCCTTGAGCGCGATGGCCGCCGGTGCGACTGCACGGATGTCTGAATCACGCGATCAAACAATGGGTCGGCGCGTGATGGGTGAACCGAAGGCGAACCAATCACGCTCTCGTGCCCTGCTTCCGAAGTCCTCGGGATTTCTGAATCAGGACACCGGCCCTTGCTTTCAGTGGCCCGCTTGTCCGCTGCGTTCGCCGGTGATCTAGCGAACGCATCAGGCGGGACACCAAGCCTATTCGGCCGCCGCGCGTTGCGGCTCGGCCCCGGGCGGCCGCACCCGCAGCCGCCTGATGCGGCGCGGGTCAGCGTCGAGGACCCGGAATTCGAGCCCGGAGGGGTGCGAGATGAGCTCGCCCCTGCGCCGGCACGCGGCCCGGCCAGGGTGAAGACCAGCCCGCCCACCGTGTCGATGTCGGCGGCGCGCTCCTCCTCGGTCAGCACCTGGCCGAGCTTCGCCTCGAAGATCTTGATCGGCGTGCGGGCGTCGAGGTCGATCGTGCCGTCCGGCCGCTCGGTGATCTGCGGCGCGACGGTCCTCGTCATGCTCGTCGGAGATGTCGCCGACGATGGTCTCGACCAGGTCCTCGATGGTGACGAGCCCGTCGATGCCGCCATATTCGTCCACCACCAGCGCCATGTGGATGCGCGCCTGGCGCATCTGCAACAGCAGGTCGAGCACCGGGATCGACGGCACGACGAACAGCGGCTTGCGCAGGATCGCCTTGATGTCGAAGGGCGCCTCGCTGCCCACCGCGGCGAAGACGTCCTTGATGTGGACCATGCCCGCGATGTCATCGAGGCTCTCGCGATAGACCGGGTAGCGGCTGTGGCCATCCTTCTGGATCAGGCCGATCGCCTCGTCCAGCGTGAGGTCCTCGGACATCGCCATGATGTCGGCGCGCGGCACCATCACGTCGTAGGCGGCGGTGCCCTGCAGGCGCAGCACGTTGGACAGCAGGGCGCGCTCATGGGTGTCGAGGTCGGTGTCGTCCAGCTCGGTGGTGTCGCGGTGGTCCTCGCCGCGCTCGATCAGTTCCTCGACCCGGTCGCGGACCGATTCCGCGCTGCTCTGCGGCGGAGCAGGCCCTGCAGCTTCCAGAACAGGCCGCGGTTGTGCCTGGTCAGGTGCGCTCATGACACGCCCCGCCAGGGGTTGGGCAGGCCGAGCCGGCGCATGCACCGCGCCTCGGCGCGTTCCATCCGGCGCGCCTCGCCGGCTTCGAGGTGGTCATGCCCGGCCAGGTGCAGCGTGCCATGGGCGACGAGATGGGCGAGATGGGCGGCAGGTCTTGCGCCCGGCCTCGCGCGCTTCCCGCCGCACCACGCCGAGCGCGAGCGCGACATCGTCCAAGCTGCCCAGGCATGCCGGTCGGGAAGGAAAGGACGTTGGTCGGCTTGGCCTTGGCGCGGTGCCGGCCGTTCAGCCGCTTGACCGCGCGGTCGTCGGTCAGCAGGACGGTGATGGCGCCGTGGCGCGCCGGCCTCGCGCAGGGCGGCCTCCGCGGCGCGGCGCGCGAGCGCTTCCGGCCGCTTGACGGCGGCGCGCCAGCCTGGCGCCGCCAGGATCACCGAGATGTCGAGCATCTCCGGCGACCCGTTCCGAAGCCCAGCCTGATCACCTGAAACGTGACCGCGGCCGGGACGGCTACTTCCCGGTTCCATATCTCTCCTTCTTCGCCCGAGACTGATCGTCGGCCCGCCCATAGGCGGCGACGATCCGGGCCACGAGCGGATGGCTTACCACGTCGCGCTCGGCAAATCGCGCCACGGCGATGCCCTCCACCCCTTCGAGCGATCCGCAGCGCCTCGGCGAGGCCCGGACGGCTGGCCGGCCGGCAGGTCGACCTGGGTCGGGTCGCCGGTGATGACCATGCGCGAGCCCTCGCCGATGCGGGTCAGGAACATCTTCATCTGCACCGGCGTCGTGTTCTGCGCCTCGTCGAGGATGACGAAGGCATGCGCCAGGGTGCGGCCGCGCATGAAGGCGAGCGGCGCGATCTCGATCTCGCCCGCGGTCCATGCGCCGCGCCACCTGCTCGGCCGGCAGCATGTCGTGCAGCGCGTCGTAGAGCGGGCGCAGATAGGGATCGACCTTCTCCTTCATGTCGCCGGGCAGGAAGCCCAGCCGCTCGCCGGCCTCGACCGCCGGGCGCGACAGCACGATGCGGTCGACCGTGCCGGCCTGCAGCAGCGGCCACGCCCTGCGCCACCGCGAGGTAGGTCTTGCCGGTGCCGGCCGGGCCGACGCCGAACACCATGTCGCGCTTGGCCAGCAGCTCGCATGTAGGCGGCCTGGGCCGGGCGAGCGCGGCGCGATGGCGCCGCTTGCGGGTGCGGATCGCCGGCAGGTCGCGCAGCGGCAGGCGGGGTTCGCCCTGTTCGGCGCTCGCCCTCGGCCATGCGCAGCGCGGCCTCGACCTCGCCGGTGCCCACGGCGCTGGCCGCGCTCCAGCCGCTTCCACAGCGCCAGCAGCGCCGCCTCCGCCATGTCGCGTCCGTTCCGGCCTGCCCGAGATGGCGATCCGGTTGCCGCGGGACGCCAAGCGCACGCCGAGCACCTGCTCGATCCGCGCCAGGTGCCGGTCATGCTCGCCGTAGCAGCAGCGGCAGCAGGGCATTGTCGTCGAATTGCAGCGTGATCGAGCGTCGCTCGATCGGGCCGCGCGGGGTTCGAGGCGCGGAGGTCGAGGCTGGATGTTGCGGTCAAGCGGCTGGTCTCTCCCTGGTTGCGGCGTGGTGAGGCGCTCAAGCGCCCCGGCAAGGGAGTTGGGGTGCCCGGCGAGCGATTCGCACCGGCACCACCTGCGCCGATCGAGGCGCGGCAGGCCCGTCGACATGCACCGGCTTGCAGCCAGGGCGTGCGGCCGGCCGATCTGGCCGGGGTGGCGGCCCGGGCCGGTGAACAGCACCTCGGCCGGTCAGGCCGGCGCGGCGAGCGGTTGAAGCGCGGCCTGCTGGTCGCGCAGCAACGCCTGGAGCTTCGGCGAGGCGGGCGTCCTTCACCGCTTCCGCCACCTGCCCGGCCATGGTCGGCGGCCGGCGTGCCGGGGCGGGCGCGAGTATTTGAAGGAGAAGGCCTGCGCGAAGCCGATGTCGCGGACCAGCGCCATGGTCGCCTCGAAGTCGGCATCGGTCTCGCCCGGGATGGCCGACGATGAAGTCGGAGGACAGCGCGAGGTCGGGCCGCGCGGCGCGCAGCCGCTCGACGACGCGGCGATAGTCATCCGCCGTATGGCCGCGATTCATCGTCCGCAGCATGCGGTCCGAGCCCGACTGCACCGGCAGATGCAGGAACGGCATCAGCGCCGGCAGTGTCGGCGATGCGCGGCGATCAGGTCGTCATCCATGTCGCGCGGGTGGGAGGTCGTGTAGCGCAGCCGCGCGCAGGCCCGGGATCTCGGCGAGCGCGCGCAGCAGCCGGCCGAGCGTCCAGGCGCGGCCGTCCGGCGCCCTCGCCATGATAGGCATTGACGTTCTGGCCGAGCAGCGTGATCTCGCGCGCGCCCGGCGCGACCAGCCGCCGCGCCTCGGCGATGCACGGCGGCGGCCGGGCGGCGAATATTCCGGCGCCGCGCGTGTAGGGCACGACGCAGAAGGTGCAGAACTTGTCGCAGCCTTCCTGCACCGTCAGGAAGGCGGTCACCGCCCTGCGGCGCGGTCGGCGTCGGGCAGGTGGTCGAACTTGTCCTCGGTCGGGAAGTCGGTCTCGATCACCGCGCCGGCGGCGCGCGCGGCGCGGGCGACCATCTCCGGCAGGCGGTGGTAGGATCTGCGGGCCGAGGACGATGTCGACCCAGGGCGCGCGGGCGGTGATCTCCGCGCCCTCGGCCTGGGCGACGCAGCCGGCGACGGCGATCACCATGTCGCCGCCGCGGGCGCTTCTTGCGCCTCGCGCAGCCGGCCGAGGTCGGAGAACACCTTCTCGGTCGCCTTCTCGCGGATGTGGCAGGTGTTGAGGATGACCATGTCGGCCTCCTCCGCCACCTCGGTCGGCGCGTAGCCGAGCGGCGCCAGCACATCCGCCATGCGGGCGCTGTCATACACATTCATCTGGCAGCCCCAGGTGCGGATCAGAAGGCGCTTCCGGGGGGTGGTGCTGTCGGTCATTCGGGTCAGGCTCCGCCGGCCTCGCCGCGCAGGTCGCGGCGAAGGCAGGCGGGGGAGATGCGCACCACGGCGGCGCGGGTCAAGCGACCAGGAGCCTGAAGCGGATCGTCATGGCTGGAAGCGTGGCCGGCGGGTCCGTGTCGGGTCAAGCGTTGTGATGATGACAGCAGGTTGAAGGGGCCTTGCCCCTCCAACCTCCCCCTCACCCGCGCTGCGCCGGCACCTGCAGCCGCAGCGGCACCGCCGCCCGGTTCTGCCGCAGCAGCGCGGCGCCGTCGGCGACGACGTCGCTGACCGCCGCGGTCAGGACCTTGCGGTCGGCGAAGGCGGCCGGGTCGGCCGGTTCGTGCAGCAGCACCGTGGCCCGCGCCCCGGAGCGCCGGGCGATGCGCCAGAAATGGGTGGCGAGGTCCATGTCGCCGTACCAGGCGAAGAAGGGCCGGTCGCGCCGGCAGGCCGGCAGCCCGCCCAGCCGGTCATAGACCAGCGAGATCGGCTGCAGCTGCTTCGCGTCCTGCGCCACGGTCAGGAAGGAGGAGCGGAAGGGCAGCACCCGCGTGCCGTCGTTCGAGGTGCCTTCGGGGAACAGGATGATGCTGTCCCCGCCGGCCAGGCGGTCGCTGGATCTCGCGTGGCTTCCTTGCCGGTGCCGTTGCGCTTGCGGCTGACGAAGATGGTGCGGCCGAGCCGGGCGATGGTGCCGGCGACCGGCCATTGGCCGACCTCGGCCTTGGAGACGAAGGCGGCCTGCAGCACGGCGCCGAGCACCAGGATGTCGAGCCAGGAGGAATGGTTCGACACATAGAGCACCGAGGGCGCGGTGCAGGGCTGGCCGACCACCTGGATCTTCAGGCCGATCACCCGGCAAAGCCCGCCGTGATAGGTGCGGGCGAAGGACATGGCGGCGCGGGTGGAGACGCGGATCAGCACCATCTGGATCGGCACCGCGACCAGCGTCCAGAGCAGCGCGGTGGCGATGCGGCGCACCGCGCGGAAGCGGCCGCCATGCGGGCGGGGTTCCATCACGTCGCCCCAGGCGGCGCCGGGAATCCACGGCTGAAATTTCAGCGGCGACCCGCGCATGAGCCGGCGGGGCTTGAGGGCGTCTTCCGGTGCGCGGGCTACTGCTTCCATAAGCGGTCGAGGTAGCGCGCCGATGATGGCGGGGCAATGAAGGCTTCGCGGCAACGGCATGAATCTCGCTCCGCCATGCGGAAATCGAGCGCCATGCGGAAATCACAGGCGAGAAATCGCGGCGCCAGGCGGATAGCGCTTCGCCACGCGGAGCGATTGTCTTTCCCGCCGGGGCGCGAGAGCATTCCCGCGCCAACAGGAGTTTCCGACCATGCCGATCCTCCGCCGCGCGCTGCTCGGTGCCCTTGCCCTTCCCGCCGTGGCGCAGGCCCAGCCGGGCTGGACGCCGGACCGGCCGGCGCGGCTCGTCGTCCCCTTCGCGCCGGGCGGGTCGCAGGATGTGCTGGGCCGGCTGTTCGCCCAGGCGATCCTGGCCGGCACCGGCCAGCAGATGGTGGTCGAGAACCGCGCCGGCGCCGGCGGCATCCTGGGCGGCGAGGCGGTGGCGCGCGGGCCGGCCGACGGGCTCTCCCTGCTGCTGGCCACCGCCGGGCAGACCACCATCCCGAAGGCGATCGGCCGGCGCATGCCCTATGACCCGGAGACCGACCTCGCGCCGGTGATGCAGTTGCTGGACAGCCCGGTGGCGCTGCTCGCCGGGCCGAACGTGCCGGTGACGGATGCCGCGGGGCTGATCGCCCTGGCGCGCAGCACGCCGACGCCGCTGCCCTATGCCTCGACCGGGACTGGTACGAACACGCATCTGATCATGGAGGACCTCAAGGCGCGCGAGCGCCTGAATGTCGAGCACGTGCCCTATCGCGGCGCGGCTGCGGCGTTCAACGACCTGCTGGCCGGGCGGATCGCGCTGATGTTCGTCTCGGTGCCGTCGGTGCTGGGCTTCTCGGGCGGGGCGTTGAAGGTGGTGGCGACGACGGGCGCGCATCGCTTCCCCTCCCTGCCGGATGTGCCGACCCTGACGGAGGGCGCGGTGCCCGGCTTCACCGCCAGCATCTGGACCGGCCTGGCGGTGCGGGCCGGCACGCCGCCGGCGGCGGTCGCCCATTGGCAGCAGGCCTTTGCCAAGGCGATGGCCGAGGCCAGCCTGCGCGAACAGCCGGCGTACCCCGGCGGGACGGAGGATCTGGCGCGTGGCGGCCTGGCGCGCGCTGACTCGCCTGGAGCTGATCACGCCGATTGACCCGGGCCGAGGCCGCCTCCCGGTCGGCGGCAACCGACCGCTTGCGGAGCGATGCCATGCCTGAGCGCGCCGGTTGGCGGCCGGGTCGGCTGGTCGCGCCCGCCCTGGCGCGAACCTGGATCGAGCCTCGATCCTCCGATGCGCACGGCCGGCAGGTTCGCCGAGGTCGAGCCCGGCGAGCAGCGGATTGTCGCGCAGCCCCTGCCCCCACAGCGTCTCGAGCACCATGACGGTGCCTTCCGTGACCGGCATGGGCTGGCCGATCGCCTGCGCGATGGCGAGGTAGAAGGCGAGGCCATAGGGCACGTCCTCCGTGACGTAGCGTGTCGTCATCTCGGTCGGGCCGGCGATGAAGCCGCGGCCGCGTTCGATCGCCGCGGTCATCTCATGCAGCGGCCCGCGCGGGACGCCATTGGTGCGGTGCAGGGCCTCGGCGAGGCTCGGCGGATGGTGGCCGAAGCGGGCGGCCAGCGCGTCGCGCTCAGCGCCGAGGGTCTCGATCAGCCGGCAGACGGCCGGCGTCATCAGCCCGTATTGGCCCCAGGATTCCTGCTTCTCGATGCGGGTGACATTGGCCAGGGCGAGCGCCGCATGGGCGATCGGGTTGCCGTTGATGAAGGCGGCCGCCAGCGCGTCGGGCACGGTCGGCCAGCGATTGCCGAACAGGGATTCGGCCAGGGCGGCCATCTGCGGGCGCGGCGGGGCCGGGCAGCGCGCCCATCTCGGCCTCGGCCCGGATGGCGGCGATGCGGACGCGGTCCGGGGCGAGCCGCCGGCCGGTCAGCGGCGTGGTCGCCATGGCGCCGACCGCGCGCCCCCGGCCCGCGCAGCCGCGCGAAGGCCAGCGGCGCCAGCGAGGCCGCCGGCGCGATCAGCAGCGGCAGCGTCGTCGGGATCTCGGCGGCGATGCGCGGCAACAGGTCCGGCAGCGCATAGGCCGGCACCGTCAGCAGCGCCGCATCGGCCCCGGCGAAGGCCTCGGCCAGCCGGGCGGCGACGCTGACGGGGAAGCTGCCCTCGAGCAGGCCCTCGGCGTGCAGCGTTGCGTCGATGCCGCGAGTGCCGGCGCCCGAGGGCGACCACAGCACGGCCGTGTGGCCGCGGCTGGCGGCCAGTGCCGCACAGGCCGGGCCGATCGCGCCGGCCCCGAGAATCGCCAGGCGCATCGCCGGCCCCTTTGCAGTCGCGGCCCTTGGTGGGGCCTGGTTGAAGCAGGGCGCGCCTTCAGCCCAGCGAGGTCACCGCGGGCGCCAGCGCCACCGATTTGCCCGCCGGGTGGACCGGGTTGCGGAAGCGCAATTCGCCATCCGGCGCTGCGTCGGGCGGCGCCATGCCGAACATCTCCATGCGTGAGGCGCAGGCGGCGGCAACCACGTGGCGCGCCGGGAGCGTGGTGAAGAAGCGACGCACCGCGCCCTCCAGCCCCAGCGTCTCGCGCAGGGACCGCCATTCGGCGCGGTCGAGGTCATCGACGAACACCGAGAGGATGCCGGGCGCCGCACCGGTCAGCCGCGCTTCGGCGGCGATGCGCAGGCGGGCGACGACCGCATCGGCCACCGCATTCTCCCGGCCCGCGCGGGCGGCCATGACGAAGACGGAACCGCCCGTGCCATGGGAGGTGACGGCGAGATGCGCCTCCGGCCCGAACTGGGCGCGCAGATGCTGCGGCAGGGCAGCAGCCTGGGCACCGGCCAGCACCAGCGGGTCGAGCTTCAACACCGCATCGGCGCTGCTGTCCTGGCGCTTCTGGGCGGCGAGCAGGGCGATGATGCGCGATTGCAGCTCGGCCGCCTTGTCGGGGCCGGACAGGCCCTCGGGCAGCGTGACCTTCAGCAGGTAGCGGCCGGGATGGGCGGCGAGCCAGGTCTGCAATTCGGGATGCACGCGGTCGACCAGGGCGCACCAGTCGCCGCGATGGACCGGGCGGCCTTCCTCCGCCGAGACGGTTTCGCAGGCGACCTCGGCCACCGCGCCGTCGCGGGTGATGCGCAGGTCGAAGGGGGCGCCCTCGGCGAGGCCGGCGAAGTCCACGCTGAAGCCACGGTCCCGATAGAGCGCCGCACTGCGCAGCAGGTGCCAGAGCGGGATGAGTGTGGCATCGCCGGTCAGGCCCTCGGCCAGCAGGGCGCGCAGGCGGGCGCGCGGGGCGGCGGGCAGGCAGCGGGCGAGGCGCACCGCATCCTGCGCGAAGGCGAGCACGCGGCGTTCGGCCGGGCCGGCCTTGGCGGCGTTGGCGGGGTCGGCGGCACGGGCGATGGCGAATTCCAGCGCGTGGCGTTGCTGCGCGGCGCGGCCCGAGAGCGGGCCGGTCTGCGTGCGTTGCGCCAGCGTGGCGAGGCGGTTCGACCAGGTGCGCGCGCCGACCAGGCGCACGAAGGCTGACGAGGTGGGGTCGGCGTCGGTGTCACCCAGCGGCATCGCATTGCCTCGCATCGCGTTGTCCGGCGCACGACGGGTCGCGTGCCGGCGAAGGGCCGGTGTGGCCCGCGCCGTGGAGTCGGTCCTCGCCATCAAGGGGCGAAGCCCGCCATCCCGCCACAGGCCCAGCCTGTCCGGGCAGGGTTGCTCCCGGTCGGCGCCTCCCCATGGCTGCGGGGTGCCGGCTGGAGGCCCGTCCGGGCAGTCCTTGGTGAGATAGACTGCCTGTGTTGCGTTGCGTCAAGCGCCTCACGCCGCTGTGCGCGTGGGTGGCGGCCATGTCATGCTGCGGCCGGCGAGATCGGAGGCTCCGGCATGATCTACCATGGGATATATCGCGGCATCTGCATCGACAACCTGGACCCGCAGGCCAGGGGGCGCGTGCAGGTGCGGGTGCCCGCCGTGTTCGGCGACCAGGATTCCAGTTGGGCGATGCCCTGCCGCGCCCTCGGCATGCCAGGGGCGGCGCCACCCTCGGTGGGCGAGGCGGTCTGGGTGATGTTCGAGGGCGGCGACCCGAACCATCCCGTGATCATGGGCACCTACCCGCAATAGGCGCGTCGCGGCCGGTCGGGCGGCAACCGAACGGCAATCTTCCCGGCGCAGTCTGGCGCGATGCGCTGGATGATGGCCCTGCTGTTGCTGATCCCTGCCCTGCCCGCCGCGGCGCAGGGCCCGCCGGCCTGCACCGCGGAAATCGAAGGCCAGACCGCCTGCATGGCACACAAGCTGTGCGAATGCCGGTTCGAACGCGGCGGGCAGCTGACCGGCCGGGCCGACCGCTTCGTCTGGGATTGCGGGGTGATGCGGCCGCTCTGCCCGCCTGACCCGGCGACGAGCCAGGGCGGCGCGCCCGCGCCGCCGATCGGCGTGTGGCTGCAGCCGCAGATCGGCGGGGCGCCCGGACCCTTGCGTTGAGGCGCGGCAGGGCTGGTCACGTCGGATCGAGTTGCCGCCTCGATCCATCGGCGCAGGGCACCCCAGCGAGGCCCACGCCGGAGGCCCTTCCTGAAACGCCAGCACCGATCCGGACCGCCAGGGAGGATGCGGCCATTGGCCGACCCGGGGTCAGCGCGGGCCAGTGCGCAACACCGCGCGTCGTCGCGCCTCGCGTCGTGCGCCGGTTTACGAGTGCTCAGGGTCCGCCCGATACCAATGGCCCCATGTGACGATCGCAGAAGACAGGTTGGGGGAGGAGAACCTCCCCCAAACCCCTACCCTTTTTCTGTCTTTTGGCGCCGGCCGCCGCTGTCAGTTTCCAACAGCAAGAATGAAGGGCCGGGGGGCCATTGGCAGAAGAGGCGAAGAAGCGTCGGAGCAGCCCGTGCCTCAGAACAGCAGCCCCTTCTTCAACATCCCATGCACGCCCTTCTCCCCGTTCACCGTCTGGGTGACGTGGAAGTCCACCGCCAGGGAGCAGAACTGGTACGCATCGGCATCCGACAGATTGGTGCGCGAGCAGATGAAGCCGATCATCTCGCGCAACGCCTGCTTCATGGCGAGGTCGAGATCCTCGTTCATGCCCATGGTGATGTAGTGCGTCTTCGTCTCCGCGCGCGGGAATTTCAGCACCGGGTCCTTGGCACCGCCGCCCTTCACCAGCGAGAGGCGGAAATGCCCGGTCAGGCAGATCTCCAGCGCGTTGATGCAGACCTCGCCATCGCCCTGCACGCCATGGCCGTCGCCGGCGGAGAACAGCGCGCCCTCATTGAACACCGGCAGGAACAGCGTGGTGCCCTCGGTCAGTTCCTTGTTGTCGAGGTTGCCGCCCATCGCGCGCGGCTCCTTGGTGTTGATCATCCCCCAGTCGGCGCGGCGGGGCGACGCCCATCACGCCGAAGAACGGCGCGAGCGGCAGGTCCATGCCACCTTCCTTCGGGCCGAAGGGCAGCCGGCCGGTCATCGCTTCCTTGTCCACCGGGATGTGGATGGTGCGGCGATAGGGGAAGTCCTCCGGCAGGGTGCCGAACAGCGGGCGGAAGCCGCAGAAGCCCCAGTCGTTGCCGAGCTCGATCTTCTCGATGTCGATGCGCAGCGCGTCGCCGGGCTCGGCGCCGCGCACCTCGACCGGGCCGGTGATGATGTGCGCGCCAAGGCGCGGCAGCTTCCGGTGCACCTCGCGCAGCATCGGCGGGACGGCGAGCATCTGCTCGTCCCGCGGCATCTGCTCGGGACCGCCGGAGAGGCATTCGAGGATGACGAGCTCGCCGGGGTCGATCGAGGCCACCGGCGGGAAGGACGCGTCGAAGGCGCCCCAGCGGCAATTGGTGAGCGATGCGGCGACGCGGGTCGGTTCGGCCATGTCGGTTCGGGCTCCTACAGCCAGCCTTTGCGGCGGAAATACAGGACGGGAAGGATGGCGCTGACGACCATCATGATCAAGCGCGATCGGGTAGCCATGCGGCCCATTTCAGCTCGGGCATGGACTCGAAGTTCATGCCGTAGATCGACGCGATCAGCGTGGGCGGCATCAGCGCCACCGAGGCCACGGTGAAGGTCTTGATGATGTTGTTCTGCTCCACGTTGATCACGCCGAGCACCGCATCAAGCAGGAACTGTGCCTTGCTGGTCAGCGCGTTGGAATGATCGACCAGGGAGCGCACGTCGCGCACCAGGGTCTTGAGCAGGTTCTGGTTCTCCTTGCGCACCGCCGTCGCCTTCTCGGCGCCGATGAAGGTCAGGATGCGGGTCAGGCCGATCAGCGTCTCCATGGTGCGGCTGGTGACTTCACCGACCTGGCCGAGGGTGATCAGCGTTTCCTTGAGCTGCTCGTCGCGGCGGTTCGCCTTGACGTTGGACCGCGCGGCACGGAAGGTCCGCTGGGAGGCGCGGTCCATGTCGGCGCCCAGGCGTTCCAGCACGTCGGCCAGCCGGTCCACGATCTGTTCGAACAGATGCAGCATCACCGCATCAGGCGTGATCAGCAGCGTGCCCGGCTGCCGCTGCGCCCGCACCCCGAAGACGGTGAAGGCCTTGGGCGTCGCGTAGCGCACGGTGATCAGCGTGGTGTTGGTCAGCACGAAGGTGATCGGGGTCGAGGCGTATTCGCCGACCTCGACGCCGTAGAGGAAGCTCGCGGTCAGGAACAGCGCGTCGCCCTCGCGATAGAGGCGCGAGGAGCTTTCGATCTCCTGCATCTCCTCGCGCGTCGGGATCTCGAGGTGCAGCGCGTCCTGGACCGCCTTCTCCTCCTGCGGGGTCGGGTTCAGCAGGTCGATCCAGACGGCGTGGCGCAGGCTTTCCGGTTCGGCGACGGCGACCGCGGCGGCGCGCGATTCAGGGGCCGGCAGCGCGGCGGTGACGTCGGACACGGCGCCTTCGCGGACGCGACAACGGCCGTCTTCGACCGTCCAGGTGGTCAGCATGACGGGAACCCTCCGCGCTTTGCGATACAGCCGCTTCTAGACGCCCCGCGCCGGAAGCGCCAACACGCCATCGATGCGGTGGCTGGCGAGAACCGATACTGGACGGAATTTCACAAGCTCGACACGCTCGCCAGGGCGGCGCAGCGTGACGGCGTAGGGCACGGTCAGCCGGCGGCGAGCGGCAGCCCGAATTGGCGGGCGACGGCGGGGAAGTCGGCCGCCTCGGCGTGCCGGCCGGCGGGCAGCGTGCCGTCCCCGGCGCGGACCAGTTGGCAGGTCCGCAGGCCGGCGGCCGGCGGCGGCGTCGAGTTCCTCGACCACGTCGGAGAGGAACAGCACCTCGCCCGGCGGGACATGCAGCCCGGCCGCGATGGTGGCGTAGGAAGCGGCGTCACGCTTGCCGCCGACCTTGGTGTCGAAGAAGCCGGTGAACAGCGGCGTCAGGTCGCCGGCCGCCGAATGCCCGAACAGCAGCTTCTGCGCGCCGACCGAGCCGGAGGAATAGACCGCCAGGCGCAGCCCGGCCCGCGCCCAGGCGCGCAGGCAGGGGGCCACATCGGGCCACAGATGCCCTTTCAGCCGCCCGTCCAGATACCCCGCCTGCCAGATCAGCCCCTGCAGGGATCTTGAGCGGCGTGACCTTGGCGTCCTCGCCCATCCACAGGCGCAGCACCGAACGCGGGTCCTGCTCGCGGCGCGATGGCGCGCACCTCGGCGAGGATGGCGGCCACCGCCGGGTCGTGCTCATGCGCATCGAGGAAGGCGTCGAGCTCGGCCTCGGCGAAGGGGAACAGCGTCTCCTTCACGAAGGCGATGGCGGTGGTGGTGCCCTCGATGTCGGTGAGGATGCAGGCGGGCGGGATCACCCGGCCGTCACCGGAATGCGCGCGGCGATGTCGCTGCCGGTGTAGTGCGGCGTCCAGCCCGTGGTGTCGGTGAAGACGCGCAGCGCGGTGACGTGCGGCACCTCGCCGGCGTCGAACCAATGCTTCGTGTTGGCGGGCACCGAGATCAGGTCGCCGCGCGTGCAATGCGCGTCGTAGATCCTGCCATCCACATGCATGACGAAGTTGCCCGCGCCTTCATGGAAGAAGCGGACCTCGTCCTCGGTGTGGATGTGTTCCGAGAGGAACTTGGCGCGGATCGCATCCTTCTGCGGATGGTCGGCGGTCAGGCGGATGACGTCGGCGGTGCCGGCCTTGGTGTCCTTCAGGAAGGCATCGAGCTGCGGGCGATAGGCGGCCAGCACGGCGTCGGCCTCCGCGCCCTCGGGCAGGGCGGCGACCGGCCAGCGTTCGAAGCGCACGCCGATGGCGCCGAGCGCCTCGGCCATCGCCTTCGGGTCGTCGGTGCGCAGCGTCTCGGCGCCGGTCTCGGCGTCACGGATGGTGAGCAGGCTCATGGCGAATGCCTCCCTTCTTCCAGATGGCACAGGAGCATGAATTCCAGCGCCTCCAGCCGCGTCATGGCGGCGTTCATGTCGGCGCCCCAGACATAGACGCCGTGGCCGCGGATCACATAGCCCGGCGGGGCGCCCGGCGCATCATCCCACAGCGCATCGATTGCCCGTTGCAGGCGGGGAATGTCCTGGTCGTTGTCGAAAACCGGCAGGTCGATGGCGGTGTCATGGGTCGGCCCGCCCGGGAATGCCTTCAACAATTCATATCCGGCGAGGCGGATCGACGTCCCCGGCGCGGCGCGACAGCACGGTATTGGCGATGGAATGCCCGTGCAGCACCGCCCCGGCCTCGGCGAAGCGGCGATAGATGCCGCAATGCAGCAGGGTTTCGTAGGACGACCTGGCGCCGGCTTCGCGCGGCGGCGCCGGCGGCATCCACGGCCATCACATCGGCCGCCGTCATCAGCCCCTTGTGGCGGCCGGAGCGGGTGATGGCGATCTCGTCGGGCGCGAGGCGGATCGAGATATTGCCCGCGGTGGCCGGCACCCAGCCCATCGCGTCCATGCGGCGCCCGGCGGCGGCGATGGCGCTGGCGGCGTCTTCGAAGGTCATCGCGGAATCCCTCCCGATGCGGCGGGGCGCGGAGGCACCCCGATACGACACCGGCCCGTCTCCCCTGCCCGGCGCAGCCCTTCAGGGCGGCACGCAGCAAGGGGGACGGGCCGGGGCCGCCGCTAGGAACGGTCGGTCAGGCCGCCGGGCGGTTGCCCGGCTGCGGCTGCGGCTGGGCCGCGGCGGTCGTGCCCTGCTGCGGGCCCGGGATGTTGCCGGCCGGCGGCGTGGCGGGGGCCTGCGCCTCCATGGAAGCGTCGTTCTCGTCTTCCTTGATGTTCGCCTTGAAGGACTTGATGCCCTTGGCCAGGTCGCCCATCAGGCCACTGATCTTGCCGCCGCCGAACAGCAGCAGGATGACAAGCAGAACAACCAGCCAATGCCAGATGCTGAACGAACCCATGGCGACGCCTCGATCCCGTTGCGGACGCACCCTTGTGGGAGCAGCCCTAATCCGTCTGAACGGGGCGCAACCTAGTGTCCCGGATGCGCCCTTGCAAATCCACATGGGGCATCCTGGCGTCGGCCGCAACCGGTCTTGACGCCGGGCGGGCCCGAAACCATCTCCGCCTTTCGATCCGGGCCCCTCTGGCGGCCGCCGGCCCTCATGGGCGGCGTCCGTGATGTCGGATCGCGTGGGAAACCGCGCGATTCGGGCCCTTTCTGGCCGATGTCGAATCGCGCCAGAGAGGAGCTATCGGGGATGGAATTCCTTGAAGCGGCATGGTTGGGCAAGCCCCTGTGGATGTGGGCGGGCTTCCTGGCGATCGTCCTGGCCCTGCTGGTCTTCGACCTGGGCGTGCTGAACCGCCGCGACCGCGAGATGGGCATCGCGGAAAGCCTGCGCCTGTCGGCCTTCTACATCGGCTTCGCCATGCTGTTCGGCGCGGGCATCTGGTGGGGCTATGAGGCCGGCCTGCTGACCACCAGCGACGGCACCCATGCCGGCGTCGCCTTCTTCACCGGCTTCTTCATCGAGAAGGCGCTGTCGATCGACAACGTCTTCGTCATCAGCCTGATCTTCGGCTACTTCGCCATTCCCGCGCGCGTATCAGTATCGCGCGCTGGTGTGGGGCATCATCGGCGTCATCGTGCTGCGCGGCATCATGATCGCCGCGGGCGCGGCGCTGGTGCAGGAATATGCCTGGGTGCTCTACATCTTCGGCGCCTTCCTGATCGGCACCGGCATCAAGATGCTGGTGGTGCCGGAAGGCGAGCCGGACATCTCGCAGAACCCGGTCGTGCGCTTCCTGCGCCGGCACATGCGGGTGACGGACGAGCTGCACGGCCAGAACTTCTTCGTGCGCCAGCCCGACCCGGCGACCGGCAAGATGCGCGCTTCGCCACGCCGCTGTTCCTGGCGCTGGTGGTGATCAACATCGCCGACCTGATCTTCGCGGTGGATTCGGTGCCGGCGATCTTCGCGATCACCACCGACACCTTCATCGTCTACACCGCGAACATCATGGCGATCCTCGGCCTGCGCGCGCTCTACTTCGCGCTGGCGGCGATGGTGCATCGCTTCCACTACCTGAAATACGCGCTGGCGCTGGTGCTGGTCTTCATCGGCGTCAAGATCTTCTGGAACCAGATCGTCGGGAAGCTCGACCCGGCGATCTCGCTCGGCGTGACGCTGGCGCTGATCGCCGGCGGCGTGCTGTGGTCGCTGTGGAAGACGCGGAAGGACACCGTCGCGGTGGGGTGACGGGCGAGAACCGGAGAGGGCTTTGCCCCCTCCGGACCTCCCCCACCAAAGGCCCGAGGCCTTTGGAAACCGATACCTGGCGTTGGGCAGGGAGGGCATTTCTCCAAGCTCGGCTCTGCGTGCGCTGGTCCCGGCGCGACTTCTCCTGCCTGACAACCCGTCGAGCCCGTCACCAATTCAAGGTGTCCAGAGGCCCTTAGGCCTTTGGTGGGGAGGGGTCCGGGAGGGGCAAAGCCCCTCTCCGCGCGAATCAACGCCGCCTGACGACCGCACCGCCTCACCCATCCAGCCGGATGTTCAGCCGCCGGATCATCCCGCCCCAGCGTGCCGTCTCCTCCGCCAGGAAGGCGGTGGCCTCGGCCGGCGTCGTCGCCATCACCTCGAAGCCTGCCGCCTCCAGCCGCTCGCGCGCGGCGGGTTCGCGCAGGCCGCGCTGCGCCTCCGTCGCCAGCCGCGCGACGCGCTCGGCCGGGGTCGAGGCCGGCACCACCATCACCTGCCAGCCATAGGATTCCGCATTGGCCACGCCCTGTTCCGCCAGGGTCGGCACCTGCGGCGTCAGCGCGAAGCGGTCGGCCGAGGTCACCGCGATGGCGCGGATCTGGCCGGACTGCACCTGGCCGAGCACCGCGGCGGTGGTGACCATCATCGCCTGGATCCGCCCGGCGACGAGGTCGAGCGTCGCCGCCGCGAAGCCGCGATAGGCGACGTGCAGCATCTCCAGCCCGCCGGTCCGCGCCGAGCAGGTCGAGCATGCCGAGATGCCCGCCCGAGCCCGGCCCCCACCGACCCGAAGGCAAGCTTGCCCGGATTGGCCCGCACATGGGCGAGGAAGCCCGGCAGGTCGGTGACCGGCAGGTCGTTGTTGACCACCAGGAATTGCGGCCCGCGCGCCAGCAGCGACACCGCGACCAGGTCCTTCACCGGGTCGTAGGGCAGGTTCGGGTACAGCGCCGGCGCGGTCGTCAGCGGGCCGTTGATCGACAGGCCGATGACATGGCCATCGGTCGCCTTGGCGATGGCGTCGGTGCCGATATTGCCGCCCGCGCCCGCGCGATTATCCACCACCACCGGCTGGCCGAGCACCTTCGCCAGATGTTCCGCCACCACGCGGCCGGTCAGGTCGGGGCTGGAACCGCCGGGGAACGGCACGATGAAGCGCACCGGGCGGTCGGGCCAGCCATCCTGCGCGCGCGCGACGGACGGGCAGCAGCGCAAGGCTGGGCAGGGCGGCGACAAGGCCGCGGCGGGTCAGGGTCATGGCGCATTTCCTCCGGCCGGGCGGCGCAGTGCGGTCCCGGGCCGCCATCCGGGCAGGCACTCCTATTCCCGGTGCCGGCCGGATGGAAGCCGCCATCCGCGCCATGCAGCATGGCGCGGGGCCGCGCGTCCAGCGCGGGGATCGCATCACGGCATTCACATTCCCCTAAGGGTTGATGCTACAATCTGGACGCGTTCCGTCCCCCAGGAGCACAATCCATGGCTGCATATCTCGCGTATCGTGGCGCTGGGCGCCGTCCTGCTCGGCCTGCCGGGCTGCGCCACCGTGGCGATGAACGCCGCGATGCGCGCCGCCCATCCCGAACCGGCCTGGAATGGCGAGGTCGCCCTCGCCTCCGAGCCACCCGGCGCGCAATGCGCGGTGCATCGCGGCGAGAACGTCGTCGCCGAGCCGCAGGCCGTCCCCGCGACCATCCAACTGACCCGGTCGCATGCCGTGCTCGAAGTGCGCTGCCAGGCGGAGGGCTACCTCGAGACCACGGTGCTGATGCGCCCGCCGGATGACCCGGCGGTGTTCCGCATGGCGCCGAACGGCATCATCGGCGCCACGGCGACCATCATCAGCCTCGCCTCGGCGCGGACCATGCGCTACCCGGGCCAGGTCACCGTCGCCATGGTGCCCGGCCGTCTTCCCCGACGAGGAAACGCGCACGCGGTTCTTCGAGACGCGGCGCGGGGCGATCATCGCCTCCCGCGCGGCGCAGATCGCCCTGGCCGATGAACGCTGCGCCGCCCAGCCCGACACCACCTGCGACCCGGCCGGCATGGTGATGCACCAGGAACAGGATGACGACCTGGCGCGGCTCGACCGCCTGCGCCAGCAGGCGCAGGTCGCCAGCACCGCCGCCGCGTCCGACACCGCCGGAAGCCTTCAGGTCGCCGCGGCCGACAGGCCGGAGTGATGTGGGCGCCGCGCGCCTGCCGGCGAGGACCGGCGCGAGAGGCGCCTGCCGGTCGAGTCCGGAGCCGCGCCCCCGGCGGCGGCGCGGTTCAGCGCGCCTCGGCCAACAGCCGGCCGCCATGGATGAAGCCGAAGGTCGGGTAGTTCGACTGGCCCAGGCCGCTGACCGGCGGGTACCAGACGCGCACCAGCGACCAGTCGTTGTTGGCCGAGACATCGACCACCGGCTGGTCGCGCGCGATCCGCCCGCGATTGCCGCTCGAGGCCCAATTGGCGTGATCCACCCGGATCTCCCGCGACGACACGACCTGCGTCACCACCGACAGATGGCCGGTCCGGTTGCGCTGGGTGCGCATGAAGACGAGCACCGAGCCGACCCGCGGACGACGCGAGCGGTCATAGCTGCCCGATTGCGCGGCGGCGTCCCACCATTGCCAGGCATCGCCGGCCAGGTTGATGCCGCTGCGCGCGCGCGCATAGGGCACGCAGGAGGTGTTGCCCCCCGAATACCCGGGCACGGCGCCCCCCGACACCGTACCGCGCGTGCTGCCGCAGGCCGCCAAGGCCAACGCGGCCAGTATCGCGATCATGCGAAGCACGATCCCGAACCCCCTGATTCCCCTCATTTCCCAGTAGCACAACTCGCCAGGGCTGTGCAGCAGGAACCGTGCGCTTGCGACAACCCCCGACCGCGCCATGCTGCGCGCCGCATATCGAGGGGATTCGCGATGGACGGGCCGGCCGTGGACAGCATCATCGAGGACGGCGTGGCGACGCTCTGGCTCGCCCGCCCCGAACGCGGCAATGCGCTGGGGGCCGAACTGGTCGCGGCGATCGAGGCGGCCCTGGACGGTGCGCTGGCCGCCGGCGCGCGGCTGGTGGTGTTGCGCGGGCGGGGGCGGAATTTCTGCACCGGGCTGGATCTCGCCGACCTCGACACCGTCACCGATGGCGAGCTGGCGCTGCGCATCATCCGCATCGAACTGCTGCTGCAGCGCATCCACGCCCTGCCGGTGCCGACCATGGCGGTGGCCGGCGGGCGGGTGTTCGGCGCGGGGGCGGACCTCTTCGCCGTCTGCGACCATCGCGTGGCGCTGCCGGGGGCGAGCTTCGCCTTCCCCGGGCCGGCCTTCGGGCTGGTGCTGGGCACCGGGCGGCTGGCCGGGCTGGTCGGTGATGGGGCGGCGCGGCGGCTGTTGCTGGCCGGCGCGCCGGTGGTGGCGGACCGCGCGCTGGCGCTCGGCCTGGCGACGGAGATCGTCGAGGAGGCGGCGCTGGAGACGGTGTTGGCCGATGCGCGCGCGGCGGCGGTCAGGCTCGATGCCGAGACGGTGGCGGCGCTGCATGCGCGCACGCGGCGGGCGGCGGATGACGCGGACCTCGCGGCGCTGGCGCGGTCGGTGGCACGGCCGGGGCTGAAGGCGCGGGTGGAGGCGTATCGGGCGAAGGCGATGGCGGGGCGGAAGTAAGGTTGGAGGGGCGCCTGCCCCTCCAAACCACCCCGCCAACGGCCCGAGGCCTTTGGAAACCATCTGTTGGGCGGTCACGCCATGGTGGACGGGGGGCGATGTTCCTGATATGTTCGGAAAATCATCGGCGCGTTGCGTCGCGAGCGCAGTGTGGGCGATAAAAGCTTAAAATCCTAAAATCTTAAAGTAACAGACGCCGGCAATCGTATTGAAGTGCCGGCCCCGTGCACCGACTTGACGGTCGGCACTCCCCCTGCCGTCGCCCAGGGCAGGCGATCGCCTGCGGGCCGCCCATCCGGACGGCCCGGAAGCATGCGCCGGGCCCTTGGCAAAGAGAGGTCCGGAGAGAGGCAAAGCCCCTCTCCGCGCGCCACCGACTCAGGCCGGCGTGAACATCGGCACCGGCGCGGCGCCTTCCTCGGTCGGCTTGAAGACGAGCTTCACCTTCTGCCCGATCTTCAGCGCATCGAGGTCGCAATCCACGATGTTGGTGAACATGCGCGGGCCTTCGTCGAGTTCGACATAGGCCACCGCATGCGGTTCCTTCGTGCGCATGACGGAGAAGCTGTAGATCGTCCCCGTCCCCTTGCTTCCACCATCTCGATGTTGTTCGAGAGGGTGAAGGCGAGCAGCCGCGCGGATACCAGAAATACTTGCCGGTATCCTTGCACAGGCCGATCAGGAACTTGCCCTCGCGGGCGGCGTCCCAGAACGGCTTGGTGGTCGGGTCTTCCTTCGGCGCCGGGATGGCGCGGTTGGCGGATTGCGTCGCCATGATGATCACTCCCGCTCGAGGATGACGGTCGCGCCGACGTGGCGCGTGCCGAGCGAGCCGCCCGTGCCATGCGCCAGCGCCAGGTTGCAGTCCTTGACCTGGACCTTCGGATGCGCCTCGCCGCGCAGCTGGCGCACCGCCTCGATGACCTTGGTCATGCCGCCGCGGTTGGCCGGGTGGTTGTTGCACAGCCCGCCGCCGTCGGTGTTGAACGGCAGCTTGCCGACGCCGGAGATCAGGTTGCCGTCCGAGACGAACTTGCCGCCCTCGCCCTTCTTGCAGAAGCCGAGGTCCTCGAGCTGCATCAGCACCGTGATGGTGAAGCTGTCGTAGATCGAGGCGTACTTGATGTCGGACGGCTTGACGCCCGCCTTCGCGAAGGCGGCCGCACCGGACTGGCGCGCCGCCGAGTAGGTCAGGTCGATGTCGCCGCCGCGCCTGGTTCTTGGTCGCCTCGCCGACGCCGATGCACCTTCACCAGCGGCCGCTTCAGCGACTTGGCGATCTCCGGCTTGGTCACGACCAGCGCGCCGCCGCCATCGGAGATGACGCAGCAGTCGAGCCGGTGCAGCGGGTCGGCGACCATCGGCGAGTTCACCACTTCCTCGACCGTCACGACCTTCTGCAGCATGGCGTGCGGGTTGTACTGGGCGTGGTGCGAGGCCGCGACCTTGATCCAGGCGAGCTGCTCCGAGGTGGTGCCGTACTCGTGCATGTGGCGGATCGCGCACCATGGCGTACATGTTCGCCGTGGCCGGGCCGTACGGGATCTCGAACTGGATCGTCCGGCTGTTGCGGGTTGCCCAGGCGCGGCGCGGTGCCGGTCGCCATGCCCTCGGAGCGCGGACGGCCGGCGAGCGTGATCAGCGCGACGTTGCAGCGGCCGGCGGCGATCGCCTGCGCGGCATGGCCGACGTGCACGATGTAGGACGAGCCGCCCATGTCGGTGGTGTCGACATGGCGCAGCTTGGCAGGCCCATGTAGTCGGCCATGTTGATCGGGCCCGAGGCCCGGGGCGTCGCCGGCGCAGAAGATAGCCGTCGACGTCGTCCTTCGACAGGCCGGCATCGTCGCAGCGCGCCCTTGGCGACACTCGGCGTGCAGCTGCGCGACCGACTGTTTCTCGGCGCCTTGCGCGTCGGGTGCTCGATAGGCCCCGACGATATAGGCCTTGCCATTGATGCTCATGACGGGAGCGTTTCCTCCTGCTGGTTCAAGCGGGCCGCAGGGAAGCAGCGCAGCGCCCCGCTGTCGAGGGGGGCCAACCGATCGGTCGGTTCGGGCAGCCGATGCCGTCCCATCGTCGGCCCGCGGCTGACAGATCGCCTCGCATCAAGGCCAAGCACCCTCGGGGAAACCGCTTCGCCTCGGGTCAGGAGCGCAAGGCGCGACCGCGCAGACCTTCAGCGGCCCCCGGCACGCCAGCGCCGGGGCGAAGGCAAGCGGCCCGGATGGGTCGCGCCCGCTGATTGAGGGTCGAAAGAGTCCCGCCGGATGCCGTGCGGGATTGCACGACACCCGGCGGGGTTTCCCTGACGGCTGGGGGGCAGTATCAGCGCGGCAGGAATTCGGCGAAGTATTCGTAGCTGTCGGCATTCATCTGCGCGGCAGCCGGGTCGTCCTTGGCCAGCGCCTCGACGCGGGCGGGCTGGTAGGCGTGGTCGCGGGTGCCGAGGGCGAGGTGGCTCATCTCATGCACGATGATGCCGCCCTGGCTGTCCTGGCCGGTGCGCGCGGCGCGGAAGAAGGCCGGGCAGACGCCCATGACCTCCCGCGCATTCCCGCCCCAGCGGACATAGGCGAAGGTCTGGCCGCGGCAGGGATTCGGCGCGGTTGCATTCATAGACCAGGCGGGGTTCGCGCTGCTCCATGCCGGCCGAGATGGCGCGGAAATTCTTGGCGATCGCGCCGGCCGGATTGGCGCCGAAGATGCGCGTCAGATGCGGGCGGATCGCCTCGGGCTGCAGCGTCAGGGAGGCGATGGAGGCATTCATCATCTGCCGCGCATCGGAGAAGCCGCGGCGGAATGGCGACGCGCTGCTCCTGCGAGCAGGCGCCGGAGGGGACTGCGCCTGGCGATCGCCACCCTTCACGCCCTGCGCCGCGAGCGGCAGCGGGGCCAGCATCAGGGTGGCGAGGGCGGCGGCGGTGGCGAAGGTCTTGCGCATCTCGGTCTGCCTTGCGTTGGGTGGCAGGGGGAGAATGACGCGACGAGGTCGGGTCGGCGATGAAACGGTTCAGGTTCGTGCGGCTGCTTTTTGGCCGGCGGGAACGAGAGGGGTCTTGCTCCTCTCAGCTCACCCCGCCAACCAGCCCTATTGAGTGATTTCTGGGCGAGCGCTGGAGGGGCCCTGCCCCTCCAAACCGCCCCGCCAAATGATAGTATCATTTGAAAAGCCATCTGTTGGCGCCGGGCGCGAAGTGCATCCTGCGCCCCGCACAGCGCGCTCCGTGCACAAAGGTGGGTCTCGGTGTCTTGCTGACCGCGGCGCACGGCACCAAGTATTGGTTTCCAAAGGCCTCGGGCCTTTGGTGGGTGAGGTCCGGAGAGGGCAAAGCCCTCTCCGGTTCCGCCGGCGGCCAGCAGGCGCGCCCCCAGCAGTATCAGGCCGCCGCCCGCCGCTTCTCCTGCGCGTTCCGCAGCAGTGCGATGCCGCGATACAGCCCATGCACCATCTTCGAATGCACCAGCACCAGGAAGAAGGCGAAGACCAAGCCGAGATGGATCGCGGAGCATCAGCCCCATCGCCCCGGTATGGCGCACCGCCAGCAGCAGCAACCCGGTCGCGGCGATCAGGACAGCCGGCCGAGATGGCGAATTCGCCGCCCCTCTCACCTTGCGCGACACCGGTCCCGGATGGTGATGATCTTCACATGCGCGAGGCCCGCCGTGCCGATCATCATCGCACGCCGCCCCAGAAGCCGAACTGCACCGGCAGAGACAGGAAGGCATGCGGCGATTTCCAGCCGAGGAAGTAGTGATAGATCGTGCCCGTGCAGGTCGCCGCGAAGCACAGCAGGAAGCCGTACATCAGTGCCTGGTGCAGCCAGCGGCGACGCGTCGAGAACCCCTCATCGACATCGTTGCAGCCGTGCCCGCCACCGCCGAGGTTGCGCATGATGGCGATGTCCACGACCGCCTCGGCCGCCGGGGCCGGCGCGAAGCCCGCGCCGCCGTCGCCCGTGGCGCGCCAATAGCTGCGCGCGCCCATCGCCAGTGCGACGATAGCGAAGCCGAAGGTGAGCAGGCCGAGCGAAGATCATCAGCCAATGCGGGATGACGCGGAAGAAGGCGCGACGCCGCGCTGCGCCGACCACAGCACCGCCGGGTCCTGCAACGCCACCGCCAGGATCAGCGCCAGCGCCACGCCAGGGCGGCAACCAGCGAGACGATCGTACCGCTGCGTCGAACACCGCACGCCGAGCGAGGCCGGCCAGGCATGCGCCGCGTAGCTCTCATTGCGCAGGTCGGCGAAGGTCGCCGGGATGTTGATGCCGAAGGCGTGCGGGCGCGCGTATTGGCAAGCGTGGTAGCAACCCTTGCAGCCGTGGACAGGTTGGCGAGGTGCGTCAGGTCGCCCTGGTGAAGGACCGGCGCATCGCATGGCGGGAAGACGGCGCAATAGCCCTCGCAATAGCGGCAGGCATTGCAGATTTCCATCTGCCGCCGCGCTTCGGCGACGGTCGGGCTTTCGGTGGCCATCGTCTCAGTTCCTCACCAGCTTGGCCGCTTCCTCGCCGGCGATGCGGCCGAAGACGGTGCCGATCGCCATGCCGACCCCGGCGAGATATCCCCCTGGCCGAGGAATCTGCCGGACATGATCTCGCCGCTCGCGAACATGTTCGCGCTGGGCTTGCCATCGGCCATCATCACGCGCGCACGATCAGTTCCACCTTCACCGAGAGGAAGGTGAAGGTGATGCCCGGCCGCAGCGGGTGGCAGTAATAGGGCGGCGTATCGATGCGCCGCGCCCAGTGCGATTTCGGCGGCGTTCAGCCCCTCGGTGCGGCAATCGTCGAGCGTCTGCGCGCTGAAGGTGCCGGGCTGCACCGCGGCGTTGTAGTCGGCGACGACTTTCTCGAGCTTGCCGGCATCGAGGCCGATCATGCCGGCGAGTTCGGCGATGCTCGCCGCCTCATAAGGCGCGAAGACCGGTGGCAGGTAGTTGTGCTGCGCCTTGGAATCATTGATGGCGAAGGCAACCTGGTCGGGCTGCTGCGCGATCAGCCTTCCCCAGATGGCGTAGCGCTTCGGCCAGACATCCTCGCCTTCGTCGTAGAAGCGCTCGACATCGCGGTTCACCACCACCGAGAAGGGCACGCAGTCGAGCCGCATGGCGAGCCGCCATCTCCATCGGCGCGCGGGCATCGTTGGCCACGGCGTGGAACTGCGTCGGGTCGCCGACTTCCTGCACGCCGGAGAAGGCGCAGCATGTCCTTCAGGATGCGCCCCTGCGCATAGGGCGTGCCGCGGATCT
>CAVSZN010000036.1:0-28120 GCA_963732425.1 uncultured Alphaproteobacteria bacterium | reverse complement strand
AGTAACCCGTCAGTTACCACGGATGGTGGGGCGCGCCCCATGGCCGCGTCAAGCCGGGGCAGGTCAGCCGAATTCCGGCCCGGCAACGGCGGCGAAGCGGGTTGGATCGCCCGGGTGTCGGTGCCGAGCGCCATGCGGGTGAAGGGCCTCAGCATCTCCCCGCCATGGCCCGTCAGCCAATCGGTGACGCCGTGCCGGTGCGCCGGCAGGTCGATGACGGCGGGGCCCGGCAGGCGGCATTGCGCGCGGCCGCGATCAGGGCGCGCGCCGTGGTGTCGTCCGCCGCGACGACCGGGCCGATCTGCGGCCCGCGCGCACCATCGCGGGCGAGCACGAAGCCGCCGCCATCCTCGGGCGACGAAGGCGGCCTGCGGCAGGCGGTCGGCGAAATCGCGCAGCAACCCGGCGCGCGGCGCACCGAAGGCCGCACTGTCGAGCGCGAGCACGGCCGGCCAATCGCCGTCACGCAGCGGCCGCACGCCGGGGGCTGCCGGCAGGGGCTGCGGCAAGGACCAGCGCGCAAAACCCCACAGGTCGCGAAAGCCGAACTGGCGATAGACGGTCCGGCCCGCCGGCGTCGCATCGAGCGCGGCGCAGGCAGTGCCGCGCAGTGTCTCGACCGCCCAGCCCATCAGCGCGGTGGCATGGCCGCGGCGGCGCATGGTCTGGCCGCACCAGCACCATCGATATCCAGGCGAGATCCGCGCCATAGCGGATGACCGCGGCTGTGGCGGCGAACGCCTGCTGCCCGATCCGTCGATCACCAGACCTCGCCATCGCGCAGGAACAGCGACCAGTCGTGCCCACCTGGTTCCAACCGATCAGGCAGGAGAGCGCGGCGGCGCGCGGCAGGTCGGCCTCGGTCATCGGGCGCGGGTGCATCGGCGGATGCGACGATGCGACGGCGCGAACGTCAAGTGCTTGACGCGCCGGCGCGATGGCGGCCCACTCCGTCGCATGGAGAACCTCGGCTGCTGCTGATCGGCTGCGGCGCCTTCGGGCGCGTGCATGGCGCGCGGCGTTGCAACGGCTCGGCGCGCGACGCTGGCGTTCGATGCCGATGGCGCGCCGCCGCGGCGACGGGCCTGCCGGTGGCCGCCAGCATCGAAGCGGGCCTCGACGCCTGCGACGGCGGCGATCGTCGGCGACGCCGGTGCCGAGCCATGTGCCGGTGGCGACAGCGGTGCTGCTCGCCGGCCGCGACCTGTTCCTGGAAAACCCGCGACCGAGACGGCGGCCGAGGCCGTGGCGCTCGCCGACCTGGCCCGGCAGATGGGCTGCATCGCGCAGGTCGGCCTCGTATTTCCGCTTCCACCCAAGGCGATGGCCGCTGCGCCGCATGGTGACGGCGGGCGAATTCGGCGCGCTGCATCACCTGGCCGCGCGTTTTCCGGGGTGAAGCGCGCGCGCGGCGATTCCGGTGCGCTGCTGAATGACGCGGTGCATTTCGCCGACCTGCTGCCCTGGATTGCCGGGCAAGCGCCCGCATCGCGTCTTTGCCACGCTGTCCGACCCGTCGCGGCGCGGGCGCGAGGACCTGGCGGTGATCCAGATGATGTTTCCCTCCGGGCCTGACGGCGATGATCGAGGCCGGCTGCGTGCTGCCCGGCCGGTGGCCCGATGCGGTGGTGCCGGGCGCGGAGACGCGCAAGGAGGTGATCGTCGCGGGCCTGACGCGCTCGCCGAGGTGGATTTCGCCGCCGAGAGCTTCGCCCTGCGCCGCGGCGCCCATGCGCCGGCGCGCACGGCGCCTGGTGCCGCGGCACGGCCCGCGCGAGGACCCCGGCGTGGCGGCGGCCGATCCGGTCGCGGTGGTGGCCGCGGAACTCGCCGCCTTCATCGAGGCCGTGCGGACCGTCGTGCGCCCGAGGCCGGGCTGCGGTCCGGGCGCGGTCGGCGCCGCGCGCGGATCACTGGACGCGGCGCGACGTTCCGCGCAGGACGAGGCGCGTCGTCGCGCTGGAGGAAGTCGCCTGATGCGCATCAGCCTGTGCAACGAGGTCGTGCGCGACCTGCCCTTCGAGGCGCAATGCGCGCTCGCGGCTCGCTCGGCTATGACGGGCTGGAGGTCGCGCCCTTCACGCTGGATGCCGAGGCACCGCACCTGCTGCCCGCGGCGCGCCGCGTCGAGCTGCGCCGCGCGGCGGCGGAGGCCGGCACCGCGATCAGCCTCCCTGCATTGGCTGCTGCTGGCGCCGGCGGGACTGTCGATCACCAGCGCCGATGCGGCGCTGCGCGCGAAGACGCTCGATGTGATGGAACGGCTGGTGGGCGCTCGCCGCGGATCTTGGGCGCGACGCTGTCGGTGCATGGCTCGCCGGGGCAGCGGCGTGTCGCGGCCGATGGCGACGCGGCGCGCGCCGAGGCAGCGATGGCCAAGGCCGGCGACGCTCGCCGCGCGGCATGGCGTGACCTATTGCGTCGAACCGCTCGATCCGGCGCAGACGAACTGGTGCACGTCGGTCGCCGAGGGTGCGCGATCGTCGAGCGCATCGGCAATTCCGGCACTGCGGACCATGCTCGACACCTGTTCGGCGGGGAATGGAGAGAGCAGAGCGTCGCCGCCCTGCTCGAACGCTTCGTGCCGACCGGCGTGATCGCGCATGTGCATTTCAACGAGCGCAACAGACGGGGACCGGGGCAGGGGAACGATCGCTTCGGGCCGGTGCTCGCCGCGCTGAAGCGCACCGGCTGGCGGCTTCGCCGGCGGTCGAACCCTTCGACTACGTGCCGGACGGGCCGACCAGCGCGGCGCGCGCCATCGGCTACCTCCGCGCGCTTGAGGAGAGCATCGCATGACCGCGCCCCGCTTCCGGCTGCTTGAGGTCGAGCGCTTCGAATGGCCGTTCCAGCTGCGCATGCCGTTCCGCTTCGGCGTGATCACCGTCACGCATGGGCGCCAGGCGGTGGTCCGTGCGCGCATCGCGATCGAGGCGGCGGCGAGCACTGGGGCATCGCGGCGGAAACGCTCGCGGCCAAGTCGTTCGACAAGGACCCGCGATGGACCAACGCGCAGAACGAGCACCAGCTGCGCCGCGCGCTGGAGATCGCATACAGACGCCACGCTCGCGGCTCGGCGACCAACACCGCCTTCGGGCATTACGCGGATGCCTATGCCGCGCATGTCGCGGCCTGTGGCGAGGAAGGCCTGAACCCGCTGATCGCCGCCTATGGCCGCGCGTTGGTCGACCGCGCGATGCTCGATGCGCTGCTGAAGGCAACGGGGCTGTCCTTCGCCGAGGGGCTGCGCGCGAACATCGGCGGCATGGCGTCGCATGCGGTGGTGCCCGACCTCGCCGGCTACGATTTCGGCGCGATGCTCGCGTCGCTGACACCGGCGCGACGGATGCATGCGCGGCACACGGTCGGGCTGGTCGATCCCATCACCGCCGCCGACCAGGACGAGCGCGTCAATGACGGCCTGCCGGAGACGGTCGAGGAGGTCGTCGCCACCTATCGCCACAGCCTGGTGGAAGCTGAAGGTCGGCGGCAATGTCGCGGCCGATGTGGACCAGCTGTGCCGCATCGCCTCGGTGCTCGACCGGCTCCATGGCTATCACGTCTCGCTCGACGGCAATGAACAGTATGAGGATGCCGCGGGCGTGCTCGCCCTGTGGCACGCGATGCAGGCGGAACCGCGGCTGGCGCGGCTGAATGCCTCGATCGCATTCATCGAGCAGCCGGTGAAGCGCGCCCGGGCATTGGAAGGCGCGATGGGCGCGCTCGCTGCCGCGCGGCCGGTGATCGTGGACGAGAGCGACGGGCCGCTCGATGCCTTCGTGCAGGCCAAGGCGCTGGGCTACACCGGCATATCGTCCAAGGCCTGCAAGGGGGTGTGGCGGTCGCTGATCAACCTTGCGCGCTGCCGGGCGTGGAACGCGACCGAGGCCGAGCCGCGCTACTTCATGAGCGCAGAGGATTTGACGACGCTCGCCGGTGTCTGCGTTCAGCAGGACCTCGCGCTGGTGAGTGCGATGGGCCTCGTGCATGTCGAGCGCAACGGACATCACTTCGTCGATGGCTTCGCCGGCCGTCCCAAGGCCGAGGCGGTGCGCTTCATGGAAGCCTATCCCGGCGCTCTATGCCGACACGCCGCACGGGCCGCGGCTGGCCATTCGCGAGGGCATGCTCGACCTCGCCCCGGTGGTCGATGCCAAGGGCCTCGGCGCGGCCATCGAACCCGATACCGCCGCGATGGACCGGATGCCGAAGGCTGCCTGGCCGCCGGGCTGATCGCGGCATCGGGCTTGCACCCTCCGACCTGACACTCGGAGAATTGCCATGCGCCGTTTGATCCTGCCGCTGCTTGCGGCATTCACCTGCCTGTTCGCCGTGCAGGGAGCGCAGGCGCAGGCCTGGCCGTCGCGCCCCGTCCGCATTGTCGTGGTCTTCCCGCCGGGCGGGTCGTCGGACATCGTAGCCCGCGTGCTGGCCGATGCATTGTCCGCGCGGATCAACGGGCGCGTCGTGGTGGACAACCGACCAGGGGCAGGCGGCACGCTCGGTGCGCTGCATGTCGCGCAACAGCCGGCCGATGGCTACACGCTGCTGCTGTCGAACACCGCGCCGATCACCTCGTCGCCGCCGATCTACCCCAATGTGACCTACAACCCGGTCACCGGCTTCACCCACCTCGCCTATATCGGCGCGACGCCGCTGGTGGTCGTGGCCAACCGCAGCCTGGTGCCGGCGACCGACCTGGCTGGGCTGATCGCCTGGGTGAAGGCGCAGCGCACGCCGCCTGGCTATGGCTCCTCCGGTGCCGGGTCGGTGGCGCATATCGCCGGCACGCTGTTCGAGCGCCAGACCGGCGCGGCATTGACCCATGTGCCCTATCGCGGCAGCGCGCCGATGCAGGCGGACCTGCTCGGCGGCAACATCCCGATGGCCTTCGACACGCTGCCGCAGAATGTCGAGCATATCCGCGAGGGCCGCCTGCGCGCCTTCGCCGTGACCGCCCGGGTGCGCGAACCGATGGCCCCCGACGTTCCCACCACCGCGGAGGCCGGCATGCCGGACCTGCTGGTGGAGAATTGGCTTGGCCTGTCCGCCCCCGCCGGCCTGCCGCCGGCGATCGCCGAGCGGCTGAACACCGAGACCAACGCCGCGATGCAGACCGAGGCGGTGCGCCAGCGCCTGGTCGAGCACGGCATCGCCCATCGCCCGATGACCCAGGCGGAATTCACCGCCTTCGTCGCCAATGACGTGCAGCAGATCGGCGGGCTGGTGCGCTCGCTCGGCATCACCGCCCAGTGATCCGCGCCGTCTTCTTCGGGCGGCCCGGCGCGGGTGCGTTCAACGCCGCTGGCGTCGCCGGGCTGGCGCGGGCGGCCGGGCGGCTCGGCGTCGCCGTCGAGACGCGGTGGTCGCCCGACCCCGCAGGACGGGCCGACGCAGTGCGCGCGGCGGCGACCGGCGCCTCGCTGGTGATCGCCCATGGTGGCCAGGGGGAGGCGCCGGTCGCCGCCGTGGCGCCGGAATTCCCGGCCGTGCGCTTCGCCGTGACGCAGGGCCGCATCGCCGGGCCGAACATCGCGTGCTTCGAGGTGCTGCAGGAACACTCCGCCTTCCTCGCCGGCGCGCTGGCCGGCTGGTGGACCGAAGGCCGGCCGGCCGCGCATCTGTCGGGGGAACCGGTGCCACCCGGCCTGCGTGGCCGCGCCGCCTTCGCCGCCGGCCTTGCCCATGCCGCGCCGGGCACGCCCCTGCTGACCGGCTTTTGCGGCAACCAGCACGACCCGGCGCTTGCCGAAGCCTGGACCGAGGCGCAATGCGCCGCCGGCGCCGTGCTGCAATTCGCCATGCTGGATGGCGGGCGGCCCGGTGCGATGGCGGCGCTGCGCCGGCACGGTGCGCGTGCCATCGGCAACGTCCATGACTGGACGGCCGAGGACCCGGCCTTCCTGGCGAGTGCCGTCGCCGACAATGGCTGGTGCATCGGCGCGGCGCTGGAGGCGCACCGGCGCGATGACTGGCGCGATGCGCGGATCGGGCTGGAGCGGCCGGAAGCGGTGCGCCTCGCCCTCGCGCCCGATGTGCCGCCTGACTTTGCCCGGCGCGTCGCGGCGCTGGCCGGGCAGATCGTCGCCGGCCGCGTCGCCATCCCCGAACATTTCGACGGCGGAGAATTCAGCCTCGCGCCGTGATCCCGCGTGCTAGCCTTCCGCCACGGCCTCGCAGAGGGCCGTGCCAGGAAGGAACCGCCCATGCAAATTCACCGTCGCGCCCTGCTGGGCGCCGCCGGCGGCGTTGTGGCCGTGGCCGCCACGCCGGCCCTTGCGCAATGGAAACCCAGCGAGCGCTACCCGGATCCATCGGTGGTGTCGCTCGACCCGTCCTTCGACCGTTACCGCCTGGCGCTGGCCAGCGTCGAGCGGCTTTTCACCGGTGCGCGCTGGTCGGAGGGGCCGGCCTGGTTCGGCGACCAGCGCTGCCTCATCTGGTCCGACATCCCGAACAACCGCATGCTGCGCTGGCATGAAACGACGGGCCGCACGGATGTCTTCCGCGAACCGTCGAACAACAGCAACGGCAACACGCGCGACCGCCAGGGCCGGCTGGTCACCTGCGAGCATCTGACCGGCGCGTGACGCGCACCGAACCGGACGGGTCGATCACCGTGATCGCCGAACGCTTCGACAACAAGCCGCTGAACAGCCCCAACGACGTGGTGGTGAAGCGCGACGGGTCGATCTGGTTCACCGATCCGCCCTTCGGCATCCTCGGCTTCTATGAAGGCGAGATGGCAACGCCCGAACTGCCGACCAATCTTTACCGCGTCGATGGCCAGACCGGTGCGATCCAGGTGATGACGGGCGATATCGGTCGGCCGAACGGCCTCGCCTTCAGCCCCGATGAACGCATCCTGTATGTCGTCGAGGCTACCGCCAATCCGCGCGTCATCCGCGCCTTCGATGTCGGCGGGGAGGGTGCGCAAACGCGGTTGACCAATAATCGCGTCTTCTTCCGCTGCCAGCCCGGCGAGACGCCGGACGGCTTCCGCGTCGATGTGGACGGCAACCTGTGGTGCGGCTGGGGCATGGGCAGCGCGGAACTGGACGGCGTGCGCGTCATCAATGCGGCGGGCACGCCGATCGGGCGGATCAACCTGCCTGAACGCTGCGCCAACCTCGCCTTCGGCGGGCGCCGCCGCAACCGGCTGTTCATGACGGCGTCCCATTCGCTCTACAGCCTGTACGTCAATACCCAGGGCGTGCCGAACGGTTGAGCCCCGCATCGCGGCGGGCCATGCTGCGGCCCGTCGCGAACCACAAGGGGGAGACCACGCCATGACCGACACCGCAGGCTGGCAGCCGAGCGAACGCTACCCGGACCCGTCCATCGTCGCGCTCGACGCATCCTTCAAGCGCTACCACCTGCCGCTGTCGGCGGTGGAGCGGCTGTATCACGGCACGCGCTGGGGCGAGGGGCCGGTCTGGCTCGGCGATGCGCGCTGCCTGCTGTGGTCCGACATTCCCAACAACCGCGTGCTGAAATGGGAGGAGGAGACCGGCGCGGTCTCCGCCTGGCGCAAGCCTTCCAACAACGCGAACGGCCATACGCGCGACCGCCAGGGACGCGTCGTCGCCTGCGAGCATCGCGGCCGCCGCGTGGTGCGCTTCGAGTATGACGGGTCGATCACCGTCCTCGCCGACAGCTACCAGGGCAAGCGGCTGAACAGCCCGAACGACGTGGTGGTGAAGTCGGACGGGTCGGTCTGGTTCACCGACCCGCCCTTCGGCATCCTCGGCTGGTACGAGGGCGAGAAGCACGCGCCGGAACTGCCGCCCACCAATGTCTATCGCATCGATGGCGCAGACCGGCGAGGTCACCTGCGTGGCCGACGACATCGACCATCCGAACGGCCTCGCCTTCAGCCCGGATGAGAGCATCCTCTACATCGTCGAGAGCCGGTCCGAACCGCGCAACATCCTTGCCTATGACGTGAACGGGGCGACGCTGCGCCGCCGCGGCACCTTCATCGCCTGCCAGCCCGGCGAGACGCCGGACGGCTTCCGCGTCGACATCGACGGCAACCTGTGGTGCGGCTGGGGCATGTCGCCGGCCTTCGACGGGGTGCGCGTGTTCAACGATGCCGGTGCGCCGATCGGGCATATCCACCTGCCGGAACGCTGCGCCAACCTGGCCTTCGGCGGCCTGCACCGCAACCGCCTGTTCATGGCCGCGGCGCAGTCGCTGTTCAGCCTTTATGTCGGCACGCAGGGGGTGGCGGGGGGCTGAGCGTCCGCCTGGGATACCCGGCGCCGGCCCACATCCCCGGCCACCCAGCCGGGATATTGTCGTCGGGTGGCCGGGGGGTGCTGGCCGGCGCCGGATAGGTGACTGCGCGTCACGGCGCCGTCTCAACTGGCCGCTGAGCGGAAGCAACCGCTCAGTAATCGCAACTGAATTGCAGCAGATTTGGAGCGGTTCTCTGCCGCATCATCCTGCTGTTCCGGCGAACGAGCGCGACGTGCTCCAGGACGATCCGGCGCAAGCCGGTCCTCGAGGTCGCCGGCACGAATGGCGCGGGGCGTGTGGGCTGAGGTTGCCGTTCAACCGCGACCGGTGGCGATGGTCAGCGATCGAGCGGGATGCTGATGCGCCGCACCGCATCCTCGTCCACCTCGACGCCGAGGCCCGGGCCGTCGGGCACGACCGTCTCCCCGGCCTCGATGCGGATGGGCGTCGCCAGGATCTCGACACCCATCACGAAGGTCGAGGTGTAGAACTCCGCACCGAGCGCGATGTTGGGCGTGGCCGCGACCAGGTGCAGCCCGGCGGCGATGGCAAGCCCGCCCTCGAACATGGTGCCGCCATAGGCGGTGATGCCGGCGGCCTCGGCGATCGCCGCGACCTCGCGGGCGCGCTGGATGCCGCCGCTCTTCATGATCTTGATGCTGACCAGGTCGGCGAAGCGGTCGCGCACCAGTTCGATGGCATCGATCGGGTCGAAGACGCTTTCATCCGCCATGACCGGGGTGTCGATCGCCGTGGTGATCGCCGCCATCGCGGCGCGCTGGTGGCGCTTGACCGGCTGCTCGATGAAGGTCGGCTTGAAGGTCTCCATTTCGCGCAGGTGGCGGATCGCATCCCAGGGGTCGAGGCCCTGGTTGTAGTCGATGCGGATGTCGGCGGTGGCGGGCAGCACCTCGCGCAGCCGGGAGATGCGGCGCATATCCTCGGCGTGGGAGGTGAAGCCGGTCTTGACCTTGAAGATGTTGACGCCGTGCGTGGCGATGACGCCGCGCGCGAAATCCAGGTCCTCCTCGAAATCGGGGTTGGCGATCGAGACGCTGAGCGGCACGCGGCCGCGATGCAGGCCGCCGAGCAACTGCCAGACCGGCGCGCCGAGCCGCTTGCCGGCGATGTCGAGCAGCGCCATCTCGACGGCGGCCTTCGCCTCGGAATGGCCGGTCACGGCCTTGTCCATCGCCCGCATCAGCGTCGTGACCTTCATCGGGTCGGCGCCGAGCAGGATGGGCTTGATGTAGTGCGACAGGGCGGTGGCATTGGCTTCGGCCGTGCCGGTGAACACCGCCCAGGGTGCCGCCTCTCCCCAGCCGACGATGCCGCCATCGGTGGCGATGCGCAGGATGACACCGGGCATGGATTGCTCGACGTCCCCGACACCGTGGCGGCGCTTCATGCGCAGCGGCCAGGAGACGAGGTGGACGGTGATGTCGGTGATACGCAGGTCGCCCATGCGGAACTCGTCTCCCAATGCGCCGGAGCGCGCAGCCTATGACCAAAGCCGGACGGATGGGGTCATCCGATCGGGTGTGGATGCTCGCCGGCGCGAAAGCCCGGGGCCGGTTCCGTCGCATCTGGCGAAGCGGCATCATCCTGGACCGCGCCTTCGCCACGCACGCAGGACGCCGGCACCTGCACCGTCAGCCCGAGCAGCCGGAACGACAGGCTTTTGCCATGGCCGTCGAGGTTCAGCGATCCGTTCACCCCGCCCTCCAGCACATCGTCGATGACGAAGTTGAAGGCGTGGATCAGCGGCAGGTCATAGCGCACGCAGCGCGTGGCCCCGCGATGGGCGAACAGCGCGAGCACGCGCGCTTCGGTCACCTGTTCGGCGAGCAGCGGATACAATGCCGGGTCATAGGGCATCAGCGACAGGTTGCCGCGATTGCCCTTGTCCCCGCGCGGGAATGCGCGACCGCGTGCAGCGGCACCTCGATCAGTTCCATGACCGCGCCTCCAGCACGCGAACCTCGGTCGGCACCATCCCCCGCGGCACCAGGAAGGAGCGCGTCAGGATGCGCGGCGTGACGCGCCAGCGCGCACCCGACGTGCCCGCCGTGCCGCAGCACAGCATCGCCAGCGCCTCGCGCGCCGCCTGGTCGGCATCGTCGCGGGATCGCGCTTTCGACGGCGAGGCGGATGCGGATCTCGGGCGGCTCCGGTCCGTCATAGGACCGCCACAGCGCGCCCTCATCCGAATCATGCACCGCCGACACGCCGATCAGGTCGGCGCGCGCGCGCCGGCCGAGGCCGCGCTGCTTCACCCGTTGCAACAACACATCCGCCGTCGCGCGGGCCCGGGCGAGGCTGTTCGGCCCGGCGACCGACACCTCGCCCTCGCCAAGCCAGGAACCCTCATAGCAGGCGGTCACCTTCAGCAGGTCGGGCCGCGCGTGGCCGCGCACGCCCGCCAGCGCGACGCGGTCCGCACCGTCCGGCGCCAGCGTCACGCCGGTGATGTCCATGGTGACATCGGGCGTCAGATAGGCCGCCGGATCGTGCAGTTCATACAGCAACTGCTCCTTCACGCTGCGCAGGTCCACCGCGCCGCCGGTATCCTCCGCCTTGGTCACGACCAGGGCGCCGTCGCGCGAGACCTCCGCGATCGGGAAGCCGATATTCGCCGGGTCGGGAATGTCCTTGAAGCCGGGGTCCCAGAACACGCCGCCGCTCACCTGCGAGCCGCATTCCAGCAGATGCCCGCAGGCGGCACCCAGAGCCAGCGCCTGCCAGTCATCCTCCGCCCAGCCGAAATGATGCATCAGCGGCGCGATGGCGAGCGACGGGTCGGAGGTCCGCCCGGCGACCACCACCTGCGCGCCGCGCGCCAGCGCCTCGGCGAGCGGTGCCGCGCCGATATATGCGTTGGCCGACACCAGCGACCAGGACGACATGTCGAGCCCGGCATCCGCCTCATGCGCCGTCAGGCTGCCGAGGTCGATGCTGCCCGAGACATCATCCCCGGTGACGACGCCGATGCGCAGGTCGGGAATGCCGAGCCGCCGCGCGAGCCGCGCGACGCAGCGCGCCGCCGCCACCGGATTGGCCGCGCCGAAATTGCCGAGGATCGGGATGCCCGCCTTCGCGCAATCGACCAGGATCGGTTCCAGCAGCCGTTCGAGCATCGGCTCGTAGCCCGCCTCGGGGTCGCGGCGCTTCTCGATCTGCGCCAGCGCGATGGTGCGCTCGGCCAGGCATTCGAAGAACATCGCCGCCGGCAGGCCGCGCCTGACCAGCGTGCGCACCACCGGGATCGGCGCATCGACGCGGTCGCCGGAGAAACCGGCACCATTGCCGACGAGGAAAAGGTCACTCATGCACAGCATTCCTTCAGCGCGGCGGCCAGCGCCGGCAGGTCGTCATCATCGAGCGCGATCGGGTTCACCGCCAGCACGCCACGGCGGATGCGGGAGGCATCGAGATGCACCGCCGGATCGCGCCCGCGCAGCGCGGCCTCGGCGCGTTCGGCCGCCGCGCGGTCGGCGAAGCGCAGTTCCAGCAGCGGCAGGCCGGGCTTCGCGCCATCCGGCAGCAGCACCGCGTGCGGCACGCGCTGGTTGCAGCGCCGCCAGTCGCGCCATCCAGCGCGCCGTGCGCGCCGCCGGGTCCTCGGCGACGAAGCGCCGCAGCGCGGTGACCAGCCCGACGATCTCCTCCTTGCCCACCTTGGCGACGCGGCCGATGCCGTGATGCGGCAGGAAGCGCAGCTGGTTCAGCGGTGCGAATTCCGGCCGGTGCGACGAACTGCGCCTCCGGCAGGTCGAGGTCGAGCATCTGCACCAGCGCGCTGCTCACCAGGTCGCTGCCGTCCCGGCCAGGATGCCCGAGGCCTGCGGCCCGCCGATCGCCTTGCCACCCGAGAAGCAGACAAGGTCGGCACCTTCGGCGATGAAGCGGCGCAGGTTGCCCGCCGGCGGCAACTGCGCCGCGGCATCGACCAGCACCGGCACGCCGCGCGCATGGGCGACGCGCACCACGTCGGGCAGCGGCGGTTCGGCGTGCTCGCCGGCCAGGTGGAACACGGCGGCGGTGCGCGGCGTGATCGCTTCCGCCAGTTCCCCGGCGCTGGCATCGCGCACGCCGGGGCCGGACAGCCGGTCGGGGATGCCGACCTCGACGATGCGCGCCCCCGGCGACGCGCAGCGCGCGGTCATACATGTTGCGCTGGCTGCGGCTGACGATGAATTCGTTGGGCAGGCCCGTCGCTGTCCGGCAGCCGGTTCATCGCCGCGGGATCGAGCCGCGCGATGCAGGCCGCGGCGCCCAGCATCAGCGCGGCGGCGGCACCGGCGGTGACGATGCCCGGCCTCGGCGCCGGTCGCCTCGGCGATGGCGCGCGAGGCGGCGGCCTGGATGTCGTGCATCTCGACGCAGCCGCGCGCGGCGGCGGCCATCGCGTCCGTCACCTCCGGCGCCAGCAGGCCGCCACCCAGGCGCGTATTGGTGCCATAGGCGTTGATGATGCGTCGTGCGCCAAGCCAGCCGTTCATGCCGGGGCCATCCCGTCCTCGGCATCGGTCAGCCGGCTCGAACGCAGCGCGCCGATGCGCTCCAGCAGCGGATGCGCGGTCGCCGCCAGATGCCCACCGACGCGCTTGAGGTCGCGCACCACCTCCAGCAGCACGGCCTGCGTCGCGATGGCGCCGGGTTCCGTCGCCAGCGAGAAGCGACCGTGCCGACCTCGGCCTCCTCGACGCGCATGCGCTCCTTCTCCTCGATCAGCCGCCGTGCCGCGGCGACGTCCTCGCGCATGAAGGCGGCGATGGCGAGTTGCAGTTGTTCGAGCCCGCGCGCGTGCATCGCCTGGATCGCCTCCATCATGCCGTCATCCAGCCGCACGCCGTCCCTGGCCCATTTCGCGGCGACGCGCGACAGGCTGCGGTCGAGCACGTCGCCCGCGCTTTCAAGGTGCAGCACGAAGGCGCGGATCTCGGCGACGCGGCGGGTGCTCCTCCTGCGCCGAGCAGGTCGGGGCGCAGCCCGGCCAAGATAGACCTGCACGGCGCGGTTCAGCCGGTCCACCACCTCGTTCAGCCGGGCGATGCGCTTGCCGAGGTCGCGATCCTCGGTGCGGAAGCCGGTGGCGATGGCGCGCAGCATCTCCTCCAGCGCATCGGCCTGGCGCAACGCCTCGCGCTCGGCATTGGCCAGCGCGACCGGCGGGGATTGCAGCGCGGCCGCATCCAGGTAGCGCGGCGCCGCGGGGTCGCCGGCGGCACCGGCCTCGGGCAGCAGGTCGTTCCAGCAGCCGGGCGAAGGCCGGCAGCAGCGGCAAGGCCGTCAGCGCCAGCGCGATGTTGAAGGCGAGATGCGCATTGGCGACGAAGCGCGCGGGGGACGGGTCGAGCCACAGCATCGCCTCGCTCACCCAGGGCAGCGCCGCCAGCGTCACCAGGCCGCCGACCAGGCGGTTCGCCAGGTTGCCGAGCGGCACGCGCATCCGCGCCCATTCGCTGCGGTCGCCTTCCAGCACGGGGTTCAGCGCGCTGCCGATATTGGCGCCGACCACCATCGCGAGCGCCGCCTCCGGCCCGCATCACGCCGGCCGCATGCAGGGAGGCGATGAACAGCACCGCGGCGACCGAGGCATGCATCGCCCAGGCGATGACCGCGGCGATCAGCAGGTTCGGCAGCGGCAGGTCGGCGACCGCGCCGAGCACCGCGCGCAGCGCCGGGGAGGTCTCGACCGGCGCCATCACCGCGACCATCATGTGCAGCGACAGCAGCATCAGCCCCAGCCCGATGCTGGCGCGGCCCAGGTCGCGCCGCCGCGCATGCTCGCTGCCGCGGAAGGCGACGACGCCGGCCAGGATCAGCAGCGGCGCCAGCGCCGAGACATCGAAGGACAGCACCTGCACGATCAGCGCCGTGCCGACATTGGCGCCGAGCATCGCCGCCAGACCCGGCACCAGCGCCACCGCCCCGCCGGCGCAGAATGAGGCGACCATGAAGGCCGTCGCCGTGCTGCTCTGGAGCAGCGCGGTCACCGCCAAGCCCGGCGCGCGAAGCCGCGGCGGCGATTGGCGAGGCCGACGCCGAGGCGCTGCCGCAGCCGGCTGCCATAGGCGCGCATGATGCCGCTCTGCACCATGTGCAGGCCCCACAGCAGCAGCGCGGCATAGCCCGCGAGTTCCAGCAGCAGCCAGGCCTCGCGCATCTCGGTCCCTTCAGTGCGTCAGGGTGCGGCGCACCGCATCCTGCCAGATGGCGTGGCGGCGCGCTGCCTCATCGCGCGCCATGGCGGGGATGAAGCGGCGTTCCAGCCGCCAATGCGTCGCCCCCGACGCGCCCGGCGCCGGGCACAGCCCCGCCTGCAGCCCGGCGAGATAGGCCGCGCCGAGCGCCGTCGTCTCGCGCACCACCGGCCGGTCCACCGGCGCGCCGAGCAGGTCGGCGAGGAACTGCATCGTCCAGTCCGACGCCACCATGCCGCCATCGACGCGCAGCACCGTGCCGGCCTCGCCCGGCCAGTCGGCGCGCATGGCGTCGATCAGGTCGCGCGTCTGGAAGGCGACGGATTCCAGCGCGGCGCGGCACAGTTCGGCGCGGCCGGCGCCGCGCGTCAGGCCGAAGATCGCCGCGCGCGCCTCGGCATCCCAATGCGGCGCGCCGAGGCCGGTGAAGGCCGGCACCATCACGACCTCCTGCGCCGGGTCGGCCTGCGCGGCGAGGTCCCCGGCCTCGGCGGCCGTCGCGATGATGCCGAGCCCGTCGCGCAGCCACTGCACCGCCGCGCCCGGCGACGAAGATCGCCCCTTCCAGCGCATAGGTGCGCGCGCCCGCCGAGCTGATAGGCGATGGTGGTCAGCAGCCGGCGGCGGAGGCGACCGGCGCCTCGCCGGTGTTGAGCAGCGCGAAGCAGCCGGTGCCATAGGTGGATTTCACCATGCCCGGCTGGAAGCAGCCCTGGCCGACCGTCGCCGCCTGCTGGTCGCCGGCGACGCCGCGGATCGGCACCGCGCACGCCGAGATGCGCGGCGTCGGTCACGCCGAATTCGGCGGCGCAGTCGCGCACCTCCGGCAGCAGCGCCGCGCGGGATGCGGAACAGGCGCAGCAGGTCGTCGTCCCAGTCGCCACGCCGGATGTCGAACAGCATGGTGCGCGCGGCGTTGGTCGCATCCGTCGCATGCACGCGCCCGCCGGTCAGGCGCCAGATCAGGAAGCAATCCACCGTGCCGAAGGCGAGGCTGCCGCGCTCGGCCGCCGCCCGCGCGCCCGGCACATGGTCGAGCAGCCAGGCGAGTTTGGTGGCGGAGAAATACGGGTCGGCCAGCAGGCCGGTGCGTTCGGTCAGCAGCGGTCTCGGCGCCCTCCGGCGCGCAGCCTGGCGCAGTGTTCGGCGGTGCGGCGGTCCTGCCAGACGATGGCGCGGTGCAGGCAGCGGCCGGTGGCGCGGTCCCACAGCAGCGTCGTCTCGCGCTGGTTGGTGATGCCGATGCCCGCCGATGCGGCCGCGGATCGCCGCCCGCGCCGGCCAGCGCGCCGCGCAGCGTCGGCCAGGCTGCCGCGCCAGATGTCCTCGGGCTCGTGCTCGACCCAGCCGGGGGAGGGGAAATGCTGCGGCAATTCCTCCTGCGCGGTGGCGATCGGGCGCAGCGCGGCGTCGAAGGCGATGGCGCGCGTGCTGGTGGTGCCCTGGTCGAGGGCGAGCAGCAGGTCCGCGGTCATGTCGTTGGCGATCTCCTCCGGCGGCAGGATAGACGCTGCGCCGCCCGGGGGCGATGGTTGCGGCAACCGCATTTCGGGCAGCACGGAAACAGCCATGGCCATCACGCTCTATGACCTTTGCGGCGCCGATCCGGCGCGGCGCTTCAGCCCCTTCTGCTGGCGCACGCGCCTGGCATTGGCGCAGAAGGGGCTTGCGACGGAGACCATCCCGTGGCGCTTCACGCAACGTGACGCGCTCGTGCCGCATGGGGCGGAGAAGGTGCCGGTCATCCTCGACGGTGGCACCGCCGTCGCGGATTCCTGGACGATCGCCGAATACCTCGAGGATACCTATCCGGATCGGCCCTCGCTGTTCGGCGGCGCCGGCGGCCGGGCGCTGGCGCGCTTCCTGAACGGCTGGGCGGACGCCGTGCTGGTCGGCGGGATCGCGCGGCTGATCGTGTCGGATATTCCGCCGCTTCTCGCGCCGGAGGATGCCGCCTATTTCGTGACGAGCCGGGAGAAGCGCTTCGGCATGACGCTCGCCGCGGTGACAGCCGATCGCGCGACGCGCGTGCAGGCCTTTCGCGAGAGCCTGCTGCCACTGCGCCTCGCGCTGCGCCACGCGCCCTTCCTGCATGGGTCGGCGCCCGGCTATGGCGACGCCATCGCCTTTGGGCCGTTCCAGTGGGCGCGCTGCTGCAGCCCCTTCGCGCTGCTGGCGCCGGATGATGCGGTGCATGCCTGGCGCGAGAGGATGCTCGATGCGCATGGCGGCGTGGCACGGTCCGCACCGGCCTTCGACGGCGCGTGAGCGGCCGTGACGGGGCTTGCGTAACGGCTGCGAAACGGGCCCGATGATGTCCTGACAGGGAGATCCGCCATGAACCGCCCCGCCATGCTGACGGCCGCGCTGCTGACGGTGGCGGCAGCCACCACCGCCATCGCGCAGCAACGCCCCTACACGACCGGCCCGCACAACATCGAGTTGCCGGCCGACTGGCAGCAGCGCTTCATCCGCTACGCCACGGTGGACAAGCCGGACCGCAAGATCATCCGCAACATCTACATCAACCCCGAGGCCTTCGCCGCGCTGCAGCCGGGCGCGCCGATGCCCCATGGCGCGCTGCTGATCATGGCCGACCAGCGCGCGCGGCTGGATGCGCAGGGCGTGCCGCTGCGCGATGCCAATGGCCGCCTGATCCCCGAACCCGCCTTCATCGCCATCGCCGCGCAGGAAAAGCAGCGCGGCTGGGGCGAGGGCTACGGGCCGGACATGCGCAACGGCGAATGGGAATACGCCCGCTTCAACCCGCAGACCGGCGCGCGGGTGGAGGGGCCGTTGAACTCGTGCTTCACCTGCCACCTGCAGGCCCGCGCGCAGCAGGATTTCACCTTCACCACCTGGGACTATGCCAACCGCAGCCGCTGAGGGGGCATTTCGCATGACCGCACCCATCCTGATCCGCGATGCCGCCTGGGCGGTGGTGTGGGACGCGCCGGCCCGCCGGCACGCCTATGCGCGCGGCATGGACGTGCTGCTGGACGGTGGCCGCGTCGCCGCCATCGCCCGCCACGACCCCGACGCGCCGGTGCCGCCCGGCGCGGAGGTGATCGATGGCCGGCGCGCTGCTGGTGATGCCCGGCCTCGTCAACATCCACACCCACCCGACGACCGAACCGGCCGCGCGCGGCGTGCGCGAAGACCATGGCGTTCCGGAACAGCAGATGACCGGGCTGTTCGAGCGCCTGCAGGCCTTCCGCATCGACCAGGCCGGCCAGGCGGCGGCGATGCGCCTGGCCTATGCCGAACTGATGTCGGCCGGCGTGACCATCGGTGGTGGATCTCTCGCCGCCCTTCCCGGACTGGCTGCCCATCATGCGCGAGAGCGGGCTGCGCGTCTGGGCCGGGCCGGGCTTTGCCGCCGCGCATTGGGGCATGTCGGCGCCGCAGACCGTCACCTGGATGTGGAACCGCGAGAACGCCCGCACCCAGTTCGAGGCCGCGCAGCGCGTCATGAAGGAAGCCGAGGCCGACCCGTCGGGCCGGCTGCACGGCATCGTCTTCCCCGCCCAGATCGACACGGTGGAGGAGGACATGCTGCGCGAGAGCATCGCCCATGCCGGCGAGACCGGCCGCCCCTTCACCACCCACATCGCCCAGGCCGTGGTCGAGGTGCGCGAGATGATCCGCCGCCACGGCACCACGCCGATCCAATGGGCGGCGTCGATCGGGCTGCTGACGCCGCGCTCCATCCTCGGCCATGCGATCTTTGTCGACGAGCACGCCTCGATCGGCTGGCACACCGCCAAGGACATCGGCCTGGTCGCGGAACATGGCGCGACGGTCGCGCATTGCCCGACGCCCTTCGCGCGCTATGGCGAGCACCTGAAGCATTTCGGCAAGTATCGCGCGCGCGGCGTCAACATGGGCTTCGGCACCGACTGCGCGCCGCACAACCTGATCGAGGAGATGCGCCTTGCCATCATCCTCGCCCGCAATGCGGTGCGCGACGTGGCGGCGGCCGATACCGGCAGCGTGTTCCACGCCGCGACGGTGGGCGGGGCGACGGCGCTCGGCCGGCCGGATCTCGGGCGGCTGGAGAAGGGGGCGGCGGCGGATGTCGTGCTGGTGGACCTCGCGCATCCGCTGATGTCGCCGCCGCGCGACCCGCTGCGCGCGCTGGTGTTCCACGCCGCCGACCGTGCCGTGAAGCGCGTGCTGGTGGGCGGCGAGACGGTGTTCGCCAATGGCCGCCCGACGCGGCTGGACGTGGCGCGAGGCCGCCGGCATCCTGGCCGACAGCCAGGCGAAGATGCTGCGCGACGCGCGAGGGCGCGACTATCGCGGCCGCAGCGGAGACGAGATCAGCCCGCTGGCGCTGCCGATGCATTGATGCGGCCGGGCGCGTGGCCGGTATGCGCCACGCTGCCGGCCACCGCTGTCCGGGCCGGGTGGGATCGTCTGGCCGGTAGGCCGGTCGGCGATTTCCTGGCCGGGACCTGCGCGACGCCGGTCGGCGCCTCCATGGCGTCGGGCGCCACCCGCCGCAATGCTGATGGCGTCACCCAAGTCGTCGCATCAATACGGCGAACGCCACGGCGATGGCAGCGATGGCGTAGGGCGCGACGCCCGCCCCCGCCGCCTGCACCGCCAGCCCGACCACGCCCGGCAGCACGGCCATGCCGACGGTGGCGGCCGCAACCTGGAAGCCGATGGCGTGGATTGCCGTCGCGGCGCCGAGCCGTGCCGGGGTGCGCGCCATCAGCGTCGGGAACAGCGGTGACAGGGCGACAGCGAGCATGGCCAGTGCCAGCACGTCCAGCCCGCGCGGTGCCAACGCGACGCCCAGCGCCGCGACCGCCACGCTCGGCGCCGCGATGCGGACCAGGCGGTCGGCGCCGATGCGGTCCACCACGAAGCCCATGCCGGCGCGGCCGAGCGCCAGCGAAGTCCAGAACAGCGTGGCCATGGCGGCAGCGAAGGCCGGCGTGGCGCCGCGCGCTTCGGCAAACACGGTGGCCACCCATTGCCCGGTGCTGGCCTCGACGCCGGTGAGAAGGAAGAACGCCGCGATCCGCCACCGCACCGCCGGAAGGCGCAGCGCGCCGAGGGCCGGCAGGGCTGGCCCGTCGGGCAGGTCGGTGCCGTCCTGCCAGCGTTGCCGCGTCATCGCGAAGGCGACGGCGAGCGCGGCCAGCACCAGGCCGACAGCCGCGTAGCCCGCCTGCCAGCCGGCCCCCGCGGCGAGCAGCGCCGTGGCGGTGCCCGGCCCGAGGGTGGCGCCGAGGCCCCAGCAGGCGTGCAGCCAGTTGAGGTGCCGCGGTGCGAAGCGCAGCGCCGCATAGGTGTTCAGCGCCGAATCCACCGCCCCGCCGCCGAGGCCCGCCAGCATCGCGAGACCGAGGAAGGCCGCCCAAGGCGGCGCCAGGGCCTGGCCGAGGGCGGCGGCCGCCGTCGCACCGACGCTGATCGCGAGCAGGCCGCCGACACCCAGGTGCAGCATCGCGCGCCCCGCCAGGATGCTCGCCACCAGATAGCCGGCGGCCATGGCCGCGAGCACCAGGCCGAGCGCCATGTTCGGCAGCCCGTAATGCGGGCGCAGTTCCGGCCACAATGTCCCGGGCAGCGGATCGGGCAGGCCGAGGCCGATGAAGGCGAGGAAGGCGAGGGCGAGGAGCGGCAATGCGGTTCCGGTGCCGCGTCGATCGCGGCGCGGCTACTGAACCACCGCCACCTGCCGCGGATCGATCCGCAGCCAGACCGTGGCGCCGACATCATGCGCCTCCAGCGGCGGTGCGGCGGCGCGCAGGCGCAGGTTGCTGTCCTCGGGCCGCAGCACATAGTCCCAGGCTTCGCCCAGATAGGTGCGCTCGGCGATGGTGGCGCGCAGCACGAGAGCCTCGCCGGCCGGCGGCGCGCGTGGCGAGGATCGCCATCGCCTGCGGGCGCAGCGAGACCGTCACCGCGCCGCGATATGCCGGCGCCGATGCCGGCGCGCGCGGCGGCGCCGAGACTGACGCCGTCGAGCAGCAGCGTCGCCGCCCTCGATGCGCGCTTCCAGCAGGTTGGTGCGCCCGACGAAGCCGGCGACGAAGCGCGTGCGCGGCCGCGTGTAGAGCAGGTGCGGCGCATCGACCTGTTCGATCCGCCCGGCATTCATCACCGCGATGCGGTCGGAGGTCGCCATCGCCTCGCCCTGGTCGTGCGTGACATAGACGGTGGTGATGCGGAACTCGTCGTGCAGGCGGCGGATCTCGAAGCGCATTTCCTCGCGCAGGTTGGCGTCGAGGTTGGACAGCGGTTCGTCCAGCAGCAGCACCGAGGGCTTCACCACGATGGCGCGCGCCAGCGCGACGCGCTGCTGCTGCCCGCCCGACAGCTCCGCCGGATAGCGATGGGCAAGCTTGCCGAGCTGCACCACGTCGAGCATCTCGGCGACGCGGCGCTGCACTTCCTCGCGCGGCAGCTTGCGCAGCTTCAGGCCGAAGGCGACGTTCTCGGCCACCGTCATGTTCGGCCAGATGGCGTAGGACTGGAAGATCATCGACATGCCGCGCCGTTCGGGCGGCACCACCGCGCCCGGGGCGGACAGCGCCTGGCCATCCACCGAGATGGTGCCGCCGGTCGGGTCGACGAAGCCGGCGATCATGCGCAGCGTCGTCGTCTTGCCGCAGCCGGACGGGCCGAGCAGGGAGACGAACTCGCCTTCCTCCAGCGTCAGGTCGACGCCGTCCACCACCTTGATCACGCCATAGGCCTTGGTCAGGCCGGAAAGCACCAGACGCGGCACGCTATTCCCTCCGCAGCATGAAGTCGCGACCCACCAGCTTCATGCCGATGCCGACGATGACCATGGTGATGAACAGCAGGATGCCGCCGAAGGCCGCGACGACCTCGAAATTGCCCTGCTCGCTGAGGTCGTAGAGCAGCACCGACATCGTCCGCGTGCGCGGCCCGACCAGGAAGATCGCCGCCGACAATTCGCGCGAGGCGACGATGAAGACCACCAGCCAGCCGCCGAGCAGCGACGTCTTCAGCAGCGGCGCCGTCACCTTGCGGATGGCGTGCAAGCCGGCCGGAACCGAGGATGCGCGCGGCTTCCTCCATCTCGGGATGCACGGCGCGGATCGCCGCCTGCGAATTGGCATAGGCGATCGGCAGGAAGCGCGCCGCGAAGGCGAGGATGATGAGCAGCGCCGATGCCGTAGAGCGACAGCGGCGGCCCCGCATAGGCGGCGTAGAAGCCGATCGCCATGACGATGCCCGGGATGACGAAGGGCGCCATCGCCAGGAAGCCCAGCGCATCGGCGAAGCGCATCAGCTTGCGCACCACGATGTAGGCGACCAGCAGCGCGAGCACGACCGCGATGGTCGCCGAGGCGCCCGAGAACCACACCGTGTTCCACACCGCCTGCGGGGCGACGTCGTGCTCGAACAGCAGGAACCGGTAGTTGCGCAGCGTCAGGTTGTCGAGCGAGAAGCCGCGCCCCCAGGCCTTGGCGAAGGAGGCCTGCAGCAGCACGGTCAGCGGCTTGACCACCGCCAGCAGCGCGACCAGCAGGCACCAGCCGAACAGCACCCAGCGCCAGGGCCCGAGCTTCACCTCGCGCCGCTCGCCGCCCTTGCCGGTCTGCGAGACGAAGCCCTTGCGCGACGAGCATCAGCTTCTGCACCGCGATCATGCCCATGGTGATCAGCAGCAGCGGGATGGCATAGGCGGCGGCGACCTCGACGCGCACCGGGTCCTCGAAGAACTGCCACAACTGGGTGGTGACGACGTTGATGCGCGCCGGGATGCCGATGATCGCCGGCGTGCCGAACAGCGCGATGGTCTCGAGGAAGATCAGGATGAAGCCGCCGAGGATCGACGGCCAGACCAGCGGCAGCGTCACCTTGCGCATCGCCGTCCAGGTGCCGGCGCCGAGGATGTTGGCGGCGTCCTCCATCTCCGACGACACCAGGTCGAGCGCCGACTTCACGAAGATGAAGACCAGCGGGAAGGAATGCAGCGCGATGACGAAGGCCATGCCGGTGAAGGTGTAGACATTCACCAGCGGGTCCGTCGCCCCGGTCGACCGCGCGCCAGACCACGTTGATCCAGCCCGAATTCGGCCCGGCCAGCAGGATCCAGCCGATCGCGCCGAGATAGGGCGGCATGATGAAGGCGGCCAGCACGATCGCCCAGGTGAAGCCCTTGCCGGGCATGTCGGTGCGCGAGACCGCCCAGGCCATCGGCACGGCGATGACCGTCGAGATCAGCCGCCGACAGCGCGCCCAGCAACAGCGAATTGCGCAGCGCGTCGATGTAGCGCTGCCGGCCATAGGCGGTGAAGTAGTTCTGGATGGTGAAGGCGCCGGTGTCCTGCTCCTCGAAGGAGATCACCAGCAGCTTGATCAGCGGCGCCGCCACCAGCACCAGCAGCGCCGCGATCAGGGCCACCCACAGCAGGGTGACAGGTTCAAGCAGGCGGATCCGGCTTGGCCGGGCCGCCTTCACCGGCAGGACACTCGCACTCATACGATCAGACGCCGAAGATCTCGCGCCATTGCTCCCGCACTTCCGGCACGCCCTTGTCGGCTTCCTCAAGGCTTGGCGAGAGCATCGTCACCTGGTCGAGCGGGCGGGAACCCTCGGGCGGCGGCACGTCGGGGCGGATGCTCTCGTTGAACAACGCCCGCACGGCGGTGGACAGCGCCGGGCCGGTCTGGAATTCCTGGAACAGCTTCGCCGCATTCGGGTGCGGCGCATTGGTCGGGATGGCGGATGGCGACATCGCCGCGATCACGCCCTCGGTCGGGTAGATCACCTTCAGCGGATTGCCGCGCGACGCGGCGAACAGCGTCGAGGCATTCGGCACGGCGACGCCCACCGAACGTTCCCGCGCATTCATCATGGTGACCGGGTCGATCGAGGACCGCCCGACCTGCGGCTTGTTCTGTTCGAAGCGGCGCAGGAAGTCCGGCCCGAACATGGTGCGCATCTGCAGCGCCCACAGCCCGATCGCGCCGCTGAAGCCGGGATGGCCGACCGCCAGCTTGTCCTTCCACTTCGGGTCGAGGATGTCGGTCCAGGATTTCGGCGCCTCGGCCTCCGACACCATGGTGGTGTTGAAGCCCATCAGGTAGATGCCGAGGAAGGACGACTGGAAATAGTTGTCCGGGTCCGGCGTACGCAGGATCGGCAGCAGGCCGTCGGCATTGACCGGGCGGAACTTCACCAGGCGGTTCTGCCGCTTGAGCTGGACGTAGTGCCCGCCATTGGTCGAGGAGAACACGTCGCACTGCCCGACGCCGGCCCGGAAATCCTGCGACAGGCGCTGGAAGGCAACCTGCGAGGTGGAGCGCACCACGTTGCAGCGCACGCCCGGATAGCGCTCGTTGAAGGCGCGGCCGGCGGCCTCCGAGGCATCCGCGCTGTACTGCCCGGTATACCAGGTGATCTCGCCCTCGCGCTTGGCTGCTTCGTACAGCTGCGCTTCCTGCGGGTTCATGGGCGTGTTGGCCCATGCCTTGGTGGCCGCGGCGGACCACGCCGCAAGGGCGAGCATCTGTCGCCTGTCGATCAGGAACATTCGGCTTCCTCCCGTTCATCTCGGTGCATGGCCGCCTTTGGCGGTCGCGACGCACGACGCTTCATTCTTGGACGGGGAAACGTTGCCACCGGGCTTGGGGCCTGTAAACCATTCCTCTCGGCAAGGGAGAAAACGATGTCACTCATGGACCGCATCGGCGTCGATGTCGGCCGCAAGCTGCGGCTGGAGGACGCCATCGAATGGGCCGCGCGCAACGAGGTGCGGCATATCGACATCCAGCTCGACACCGGCGCCAACGCCGTGACGCTGTTCGACGACGAACGCTGCCGCGCGATCAGGCAATCCGCCAAGGCCAACGGCGTCGCCATCGCGCTGCACACCCTCTCGGCGGTCAACGTCGCGGAATACTCGCCGTTCCTGTCGGAGGCGGTGGACGCCTACATGCGCGCCTATATCGAGGTGGCGCCGAAGCTTGAGGCGGAATGGATCGTCGTCCATGCCGGCTACCACTTCACCGCCGATGTGCCGATGCGCATGGAGGCCGGGCGCGACCGGCTGCAGCGCATGGTGAAGCACGCCGAGCAGCACGGGGCGCTGCTGCTGCTCGAGAACCTGAACCGCGAGCCGGACAATGCCGAGGTGCACTACCTCGCGCACACGATGGAGGAGTGGCGCTACTACTTCGAGGCCATCGCCAGCCCGGCCTTCGCCCTGTCCTTCACCGCCAACCATGCGCATCTGCTGCCGCCGGGCGTCGAGGGCTTCGTCGCCGAGATCCCGCTTGGCCGCGTGAAGGAAGTCCGCCTCGCCGATTGCTGGCGCAACGGCTACGAGGAGCACCTGGTGCCCGGCCAGGGTGACTTCGATTTCGGCGCCATGTTCGCCCTGCTGGAAGGCAAGGGGTATCGCGGCGCCTACACCAATGCCTTCGGCACGCTGGAGGACATGCAGGCGGCGCGCGCAACCATGGTGGCGCAGGCGCGCGCCGCGGGCGTCAGCGTGGACTGAGGCGCGGAGGGGTCACAACCCCTCCAGCACCACCTTGCCGATCATCGTCCCGCTCTCCACCAGCGCATGCGCTTCCCGCAGGCGCGCGGCGGTCAGCGGGCCGAGGTTGCGCGTCATGGTGTGGCGGATGCGGCCATGGTCCACCATCTCGGCCACGGCGTTCAGCAGGTGGTGCTGCTCGATCATGTCAGGCGTGCCGAAGATCGCCCGCGTGAACATCAGCTCCCAATGCAGCGAGACCGATTTCGGCATCAATTGCCGCGCATCGATCGGCGCCTGGGATTCGATCAGCACGATCGCCCCCTGCGGTGCCACGGATGCGACGATCTGCTCCCAGTTGCGGGCCGTCGTGTTGGTCGAGAACACGTAGCGCGGCTTCACGCCGATCGCCTTCAACTGCGCCGGAATGTCCTCGCGGTGGTCGATGACGTGGTGCGCGCCGAGGTCGCGGCACCAGGCCGCCGTCTCGGGGCGCGACGCCGTCGCGACGATGGTCAGCGCCGTGCGCTGCCGCGCGATCTGGATGACCATCGAGCCGACGCCGCCGGCCCCGCCGACCAGCAGCAGCGCCTCACCCGCGCCCGCACCCTCATGCAGGCCGAGCCGGTCATGCAGACCTTCCCAGGCGGTGATGGTGGTCAGCGGCATCGCCGCCGCCTCGGCGAAGGACAGCGAGGCCGGCTTGCGCCCGACGATGCGTTCATCGACCAACTGCAATTCGGCATTGCTGCCGGGGCGGGTCACCACGCCGGCGTAGAACACCTCATCGCCCGGCTGGAACAGGGTGCATAGCGGCCCCACCGCGCGCACCACCCCGGCCGCATCGAAGCCGAGGATGCGCGGGCCATCCTTCGGTTCCTCGCTGCGGCGGCGCTTGGTGTCCACCGGGTTCACCGACATCGCCCGCACCGCGACCAGCATGTCATGGCCCGCGGGCTCGGCGGGGGGCGGGATGTCGAGGTCGAGGAATGCCTCCGGATGGTCAACCGGGTGGCAGTTGGTGTAGCCGACGCCTTCATCGCATCCTCCGCATCGTTGCCCGGGAGTGTAGGCGCGGATTCAGCCGATGCGCAGCAGGGCCGGCCCGTTGTCGCGCAGCCAGTCCTGCGCGGCCTCGCGATGCGGTCGTCAGGTTCTCGACATGCGCCCAGAAGCGCGGCGGAATGGTTCAATTCGCGCAGATGCGCGACCTCATGCGCCACGACGTAGTCGAGCACCCAGTCCGGCGACATCACCAGCCGCCACGAAAACGCAAGCGTCCCATCCGGCGCGCAGGAGCCCCAGCGGCTCTGCGTGTCCTTCAGCCGCACCGCGCGGATGCGGCACGCCGAGCGTCGCGGCATGGCCCTCGGCCAGCATGGCGATGCGCCGCTTCGCCTCGGCGCGCAGGAAGTCCTTCACGCGGCGGGCGAGGAATTCCGGCTGGCCGGTGACGACGATGGTCGCGCCATCGAGGAAGGCGCCGCCGCGCGCGGCCGGGTCGTGGCGGATCACATGCGCGCGGCCGCCGAGCAGCACCTCGGTGCCCGGGGCGAACTCGACCGCCGTGGCTCAGCGCGGCGAGGCGCTGCATCACCCAGGCCGCATGCGCCGTCAGCAGCGCCATGCCGGCGCGGCGCGCGGCGCGCATCGGCAGCGTCACCACCACCTCGCCGGCGCGGGCGTCGATGCGCAGGCTGACGCGCCGCGCGCGCGCCGAGCGGCACCAGCGCACCGGGCAATCGACCGGCGCGCCGAACACGCCGGGACGCAGCACGATGGTTTCCGAATCGGGCAAGGCCATGCGAGCAACTTGGCGCAGCACCCGTGACCGGTTCAACTGCTTGACAGATGACGACGCTGCACGACCAGTGGCCGCATGTCCGATGCGCTGCGTCCATTGCCGCCCCTGCTGCTGCTCGGCGCGATCTGGGGTGCGACGCCGGTCATGGTGAAGCACCTTGCGGCGCATGGCTGGCCGCCGCTGCTGATCGGCACCTGCGCCGCGGCGGGCAGCGCGGTGATCCTGCTCGGGCGTGTGCTGGATGCGCGGGCCTGGCGGTGCCGCTGTCGCGCGCGCATCTGCGCCACTACGCGGTGTCGGGGCTGTTCGGCACTGGCGCTGGCGAATGTCGTCGGCTTCACCAGCCTGCGGCATGTGCCGGCCGGCTTCTTCTCGCTGCTCGTGCCGCTGTCGCCGATCCTGACGGTGCTGGCCGCCGCCGCGCTCGGCTTCGAACGCGTCACGTTGCGACGGGTGCTGGGCACCGTGCTCGGCCTGGCGGGCGTGTTGCTGGCGATGGCGCCGGCCGCCGCGCTGCCCGATCCGGCGATGCTGCCCTGGGCGTTGCTCGCGGCGTTGACGCCGGCCTGCTACGCGGCGTCGAACCTGCTCGCGGTGCGGCTGGCGCCATGCGGCACGCCGCCGCTGGCGCTCGCGGCCGGCACGCTGTCGGCGGGAACGATCACGCTGGCGGCCTTCGCGCTGATGGCCGGACAGTTGACGCATGCCGCCGCTCGCCGGCCTGCCGGTCTCGGTCCTGCAGGCGGTGCTGACCGCCGGCGCCTTCATGCTGTATTTCCGATCGCTCGGCGCCTATGGCGGCGTGGTCACGTCGCAGACCGGCTACATCGTGACGCTCACCGGCCTCGCCTGGGGCTGCGCTGCTGCTCGGCGAGAGGCCGGGATGGCTGACCATCCCGGCGGCCCTGCTGGTCTTCGCCGGGCTGGCGCTGGTGACGCTGCCCGGCCGGCGCGTCAGCCGATCAGGTGCTTGAGCTCGGTCTCGACGAAGGAGAACGCCGTGTCGCCGGCATTGACGACATTGTGCTCCACCCCCGCGGCGCGGGCATAGGCGATGCCGGCCTTGATCTCCGCACTGGCCGTCTGCCCGCCGGGCAACTCCAGCAGCATCGTGCCGTCCGAGACCGGCACGACGACATAGGCCATGCCATGCCGGTGCCAGCCGGTCTCCGACCCCGGCGGGAAATCCCACCGGGTGACGCGGACATGGTCGTCATCCACCTGCACGGTGGCGGTCGCCGGCTCGCGGCAACGCAGCGGCTCGCCGGCGCCGGACGCCATCACTCGGCCGCCTTCGCCGTCGCCATGCCCGGCAGCGGAATGGCACCGGCGGCATCCCACGCGGCCCACACCTTGTCCGCCTGTTCCTGGCTCAGCGGCAGGTGCGGCGG
>CAVSZN010000035.1:0-221560 GCA_963732425.1 uncultured Alphaproteobacteria bacterium | reverse complement strand
GAGACGAGGCCATAGGCGACGTTGTCGAGCACCGACATGTGCGGGAACAGCGCATAGGACTGGAACACCATGGAGACGTTGCGCTCGCCGGCCGAGCAGCAGCGTCACGTCCTTGCCGCCGATGAAGACGCTGCCCCTCCGTCGCCTGCTCGAGCCCGGCGATCATGCGCAGCAGCGTCGTCTTGCCGCAGCCCGATGGGCCGAGCAGCGTCACCAGCGTGCCGCCCTCGATCACGAGGTCGAGCGGCTTCACCGCCGGTCACCTGCGCCATAGCGCTTGCCGACGCCTTCGAGGCGCACCTCGGCGCCGGTCTTGTGCGGGTCATGTGCGGCCTCCGACGGGGACGACGGCGCCGGCCGTGCGGCGGCCCAGCCTGCGGCGGCCGACCAGCAGCTTGATCAGCCCGATCGCGGCCATCATCAGCACGATCAGCACGGCGCAATAGGCGATGGCCAGGCCGTAGTCGCCGTTGATGACGCGGTTGATGATGAAGACCGTCGCCATCTCGTACTCCGCCGAAACCAGGAAGATCACCGCCGAGACCGTCGTCATCGCGCGCACGAAGGAATAGACCAGCGCGGTGACGATGGCGGGCTTGAGCAGCGGCAGCACCACCGTGCGCAGCGCGCGGAAGGTGGAGGCGCGCAGCGTCACCGCCGCCTCATCGAGCGACTTGTCGAGCTGGCTCATGGCCGCCACGCCCGACCGCACGCCGACCGGCAGGTTGCGGAACACGAAGCACGCGACCAGGATCGACGGCCGTGCCCGTGATCTCGAGCGGCGGGATGTTGTAGGTCAGGATATAGGCGACGCCGATCACCGTGCCGGGCACGGCGAAGGTCAGCATCAGCGCGAATTCCAGCGCGGTGCGCCCGCGGAAGCACTGCCGCGTCAGCACCCAGGCCGCGAGCAGCCCGAGCCCCGCCGTGATGGGGGCGGCGATGGCCGCGAGCTGATGGTGGTGCCACAGCGAATGCCACGCGCCGCCGGCGAACAGCAGCGTGCCGTCCGGCGCCCATTCGAGCGCGAAGGCGCGGCGGAAATGGTCGAGCGTCGGCGTCCAGTCGCGCCCCCAGACCTTCACGAAGGCCCCGGCCAGCGCCATCACGTAGACGACGATGGTCAGCACCGCCCAGGGCATGCGCGATGGCGAAGGCGGCGCGACGCACGCCGTCGCGGCAGCGGCGCCGGCAGGCCGACATCGCCCTTGCCGGTCATCGAGACATAGGACCGCCGCCCGACCACCCGCCGCTGCGCGATGAAGGCGATCAGCGCCACCACCAGCATCACTGCCGGCGAGCACCGCGGCGCGCCCGAAATCCTGCTGCGCGCCGACCACGGCGAAGAAGATCTCGGTGGACAGCACGCCGAAGGACCCGCCGAGCACGATCGGGATTGCCGAAATCCGCCAGGCTCTCGACGAAGACCACCAGCCAGGCATTCGCGAGCCCGGGCAGCATCAGCGGCAGCGTGACCGCAGCGGAAGGTCCGCATGCGGCTGGCGCGCAGCGTCTGCGAGGCTTCCTCCATGGAGGGCGAGATGCCCTCCACCACGCCGATCAGCACCAGGAAGGCGGTCGGCGTGAAGGAGAAGACCTGCGCCAGCAGCACGCCGTTGAAGCCGTAGATCCAACGGCCGAGCTGCACGCCCGAACACCGCCTCCGCCATCTGGTTCACCACGCCCGAGCGCCCGAAGATCAGGATCAGGCCAAGCCCGATGACGAAGGGCGGCGTGATGATCGGCAGCACCGTCAGCAAGCGCAGCCCTTCTTCGCGCGGGAAGCGCCGTGCGCGTGACGATCAGCGCGAAGCACAGCCCGAGCATCGTCGTCGCCGTCGCGGTCGCAGGTCGCCAGCAGCAGCGTGTTCCAGAACACCCCGCAGTTGACATTGCCGGTGACGCAGGACAGGCCCCAGATCTTGCGGTCCATCAGCCGATCCGCGATCGCCGCCGGCGACGCCGAGATCGCCGCGCGGCGTGAACATCTGCGCCAGCATCGTGAGCACCGGCCAGGCGGTGAAGACGGCGATGGAGGCAGCCAGCAGCCCGACCGCGCCCGGCGACGAAGCGGTCCCCCTTGAACAGCCCGCGCATCGCGAGCCCGTCGGTCAGCAGGATCAGGAAGCCGACGACGGCCATCACGCCGCCGAGGCCGATGCCGAATTGCCGGTCGTCCGAGATCGCCGAAGGCGGCGGCCAGCCATGCCCAGGACCAGCCCTGGACGCCGATCGCCATGCCCTGCAGGACGATGGCGGCGAGGCCGAGCGCGCCGCCCCAGACCAGAAAGCGCGCCCGTGTCGCGCGGCTGGCCGAGTGGCAGGCGCCGGGCAGGACAATCGCCAGCGCCGCCACCACCGGCCAGAACCAGAACCGCCCGTATGCGGCCGCCTGCCAAAGGGCGGAGGCGGCCTCCGGGTCCTGTTGGCCGAGGCCGATGAGGTCGTCGCCCCCAACCCGTCCTGCAGCATGTGCCACGGCACGACCAGCGTGCCGATCGCCGCGATGAGCCAGAAGAAGAAGGAGGAGCCGACGAACATCGTGCGGGTCAGCGCGGCAGCGCGCTGATCTCGCGGTCCCAGCGCTGCAGCAGCCGCCGGCGTTCCGCGCTCGCGCCGAAGCGGGCGTTGTCGTAGTCGATGATGCGTGCGGTCGCCATGTTGGGGGCGCCATCGGTCAGCGGCACGCCGCGGTTGGCCATGGTCTGCAGCTTCCTCGCTTCCTGGCTCGCGGTGATCTGCGCCTCGGCGCCCAGCGCCCAGTGGTAGAAGCGCTGCGCATTGGCCAGGTTGCGCGAGCCCTGGATGATGGACATCGAGCCGATCTCGTAGCCCGTGCCCTCGCAAGGCACCGCATGGCCCACCGGGAAGCCCGCCGCGCGTTCCTCCGCCGCGTTGTGCACGAAGGAGATGGACAGCGCCGTCTCACCGCGCGCCACGGCGGTGATCGGCGCTGTGCCGGATCGCGGATAGGCGTTGATGCTGCCATGCAGGCGCTTGAGGTAATCGAAGGCCGGGTCCTCGCCCATCATCTGCACCAGCGTGGCGATGACGATGTAGGCGGTGCCCGAGGAATTCGGGTTCGCCATCTGGATCTCGCCGCGATAGGCGGGGTTCAGCAGGTCCGCCCAGCAGCGCGGCTCGGGCAGGTTGCGCCGGGCCACCAATTCCGTGTTGAAGCCGAAGCCGAGCACGGAGGCGTAGACACCCACGGTCCGCCCCTGTGTCTGGCGCCACTGCGCCTGCGCCCAGTCATGAAGCTCGGCGATGCGCGGGCTTTCGTAGCGCTGGGTCAGGCCTTCCTCGCCCGCGGCGACATGCGGGTCGCCGGTGCCGCCCCACCAGACATCGCCGCGCGGGTTGCGCGCCTCGGCACGGATCGCGGCCAGCATCTCTCCGGTCGAGCGCTGGTTCAGCGTCACGCGAATGCCGCTGTCGCGCTCGAAGCCACGCGCGATCGGCGTGCACCATTCGATGGTGGCCGAGCAATAGAGGTTGAGTTGCCCCTGCGCCGCGGCCGGCAGCGATGTCAGCAACGCCGCTGCGGCGGTTGCGGCAAGTCGGATCATCATGTCCTGTCCCCTGGCGTCGCGTGTCGGGTCAGCGCGGCAGCGAGCCGACCTCGCGGTCCCAGCGCTCGAGGATGCGGCGGCGTGTCGCCGCCTGGCCGAAGGTCGCGAAGTCGTAGTTCACCAGGCGGATCTGCGCGAGGTCCGGGATGCGCGGATCGGGCGTGGCGCCACGATGCGCGGGCACGTGCCACTGGTTCACCCGCGGGCCGATGTCCATCGCCGCAGGCGTCAGGTACCAGTCGTAGAAGCGCCGCGCCTGCGGCAGGTTGCGTGCGCCGCGGATGATCGACATGCAGGCGACCTCATAGGAGGTGCCCTCGGTCGGGTAACCGATCTCGATCGGGAAGCCGGCCTGCGCCATGGAAGTCACCTCCATGTTGAACGACACCGCGAGCGCGGTCTCCCCGCGCGATACGGCCTGCATCGGTGCGGCACCGCTGCGCGTATAGGCATTCACGTTCGGATGCAGCTGGCGCAGATAGGCAAAGGCGCGGTCCTCGTCCCACAACTGCACCAGCCCGGCGATGATGGTGTAGGCGGTGCCGGAGGAATTCGGGTTGGGCAGCTGGATCTCATTGCGATAGGCGGGGTTCAGCAGATCTTCCCACGAGCGCGGGATGGGCAGGTTCTTGCGCGCCATCAATTCGCGGTTCCACGCGATGCCGATGGCGCCGGACGACACGCCCACGCAGCGCCCTTCCGTGATGCGGTGCACGTTGCGCGCCCAGTCCTGCAGCCCCTCCATGTTGGGCGATGTATAGGCTTGCAGCAGGTTCTGCTCGGCCGCCGAGATGTGCGTTTCGGCCGAGGCGCCGAACCAGATGTCGGTGCGCGGGTTCTGCGCTTCGGCGCGGATCTGCGCGAGGATCTCGCCCGCCGATTTGCGCGCCATCGAGACGCGCACGCCTGTGTCGCGCTGGAAGGCGGCGGCGATCGCCTCGCACCAATCCGCGGCCGGCGCGCAGAGCATGTTGAGCGTCCCCTGTGCCGATGCTGGGCCACCCAGCCCCAGGGTCAGGGCCGCGGCGGCGGCCAGCGAACGGATGGACATGGCGGGGTGCTTCCTCACGGGAGGGCAGGGGGCCGGCGCGGCCTGCGCCGCGCCGGCAGGATATTCAGCGCGGCAGGGCGCCGACTTCGCGGTCCCAGCGGTCGATCAGGCGGCGGCGTTCCGCCGCGCGCCCGTAGCGCGCGAAATCATATTCGATCAGCCGGATGCGCGAGAGGTCCGGTGCGTTGGGCGGCAACGGCGCCGCGCGGTTGGAGGGCATCTGAAGCTGCCCGCCGGATTCGAAGCCCAGGCGCTGCGCGGGTTCCGTCAGCGCCCAGTCGTAGAAGCGGCGCGCCTGCGGCAGGTTGCGCGACCCGCGCATGATGGACATCGACCCGATCTCGTAGCCGGTGCCCTCGCACGGCGTGTCGTAGGCAACCGGGAAGCCGGCATTGCGCTCGGTCACCGCGTCATGGACGAAGGAGAGCGACACGCCCGTCTCCCCGCGCGCCACCGCCTTGATCGGTGCGGTGCCTGATCGCGTATAGGCGTTCACGTTGGGGTGCAGTTGCCGCATGTAGGCGAAGGCGGGCTCCTCGCCCATCAGCTGCACCAGCGTCGCGATGATGACATAGGCGGTGCCCGAGGAATTCGGGTTCGCCATCTGGATCTCGCCGCGGAAGCGCGCCTCCACCAGGTCCGCCCAGCAGCGCGGCGGCGTGATGCCCTTGCGCGCGAGCAATTCCGTGTTGAAGCCGAAGCCTACCGCGCCGGCATAGACGCCGATCGCGCGCCTGTTGGACTGTTCCCACTGCGTCAGCGCCCAGGGGTGCAACTGCGTGCGGTTCGGGCTTTCATAGGCCTGGGTCAGGTTCTCCTCGCCGGCGGCCAGGTGGGGGTCGCCCGTGCCGCCGAACCAGACATCGCCGCGCGGGTTCTGGGATTCGGCTCGGATGGCGGCCAGCGTCTCGCCCGAGCCGCGCTGCGTCATGTTCACGCGGATACCGGAATCGCGCTGGAAATTCGTGGCGATGGCCTGACACCATTCCATCTGCACGGAACAGTACAGGTTCAGCGAGCCCTGCGCCCGGGCCGCACCACCCTGCAACACGCCACCCACCGCCACCGCGGCCAGCGCCAGGCCCCATGCCTTGATCATTGAATTCCTCCCGCCGCGTTTCCGGCCTTGCCGGCCGAGCGGAATCCCGTAGATCAGATTCATAAATCTGTCACGTATGTGTCACGCTTCCAGGTGTGTTCGCTGGCTCGCACCGCGTCGCGGCCGGAAGCGGCCCGGCGTGGCGCATCAGCCGCGCCACGCGCTTACGGCTGACTGCCATTCCCTTGGCCTGCGCCCGCGATGCGCCGCAGGTGCCGTGCGAGGCCAGGTCGATCGTGCGGATCCGGCGCGGCAGAACGGCGTCGGCCCGGGCGCGAGCCGAGACAAGCGGGGCGCCCAAGTATCGTGGCCGGAGGCCGAGACCCGCAGCACGCGGGCCATGCCACGGATGTGGGAATTCGGCCTGGGCCGCGCGCTCATGAACTCGAAGACCCGGACGAGGCTTTGTCGGTTGCGAAGCAGGCGGCCGCCTTCGCCAGGCTCGAGGCGCTGCCTCAAGGTGCTCCTGGCGCAGGCGATGGTTCTCACCGAATGGCCGCCGGGGCGGTTGAGACATCTGTGGCCAAATCCGCACCAGCCCATGTCCAACAGCACACGCCGCGCCTTGCGGCTCGACGTGTGCTGTCAGTCTGTCAACCCTGTCCTACATTGGCGTATCAGGCGAAGATGAAGTCTGACGCCTCCAATGTCGTCGCGGTGACGCCGATCAGGGTCACGCGGTCCAGTCCGCCGGCGGCAAGGGTAATGAAGGTGTTGGTGGCGACCTGTGTGACGATCAGGTCCGACAAGTCCGCCACGCCGCTGTGCGCACTGAAGTCTATGCGGTCGAGCCCATCCGTGTAGTCAACGACGAAGTCCACGCCGAAGCCATCACCGAAAGCGAAGATGTCGGACCCGTCACCGCCTGACAGCACGTCGTCGCCAAGGCCACCCCTGATGACGTCGTTGCCGATCCCGCCGTAGAGCCTGTCGATGGCGGAACCGCCGGTCAGGGTGTCCGCACCGCCACCGCCCACCATCAGGATGGAGGTCGCCATGCCGGTGGCATCGATCGCGTCGTTGCCGGTGAAGCCGTTGATCTGCTCGACATTGAGCCAGCCACCCACCGCCAGCGAAACCCCCGCCGCGGTGTTCACCACGGCCCTGTCGAAGCCGGCGCCGCCATCGGCAACGACGTCGCCCGAGTCCGAGATGACGAACACATCGTCCCCGTCACCGCCGACATAGGTATCGTTGCCCGCCTGGCCGATCAGCACGTCGTTGCCGTCGCCGCCGGAGAGGATGTCGTTGCCGATCCCGCCGTAGAGCCTGTCGATGGCGGAACCGCCGGTCAGCGTATCCGCACCGCCACCGCCCACCATCAGGATGGACGTCGCCATGCCGGTGGCATTGATCGCGTCGTTGCCGGTGAAGCCGTTGATCTGCTCGACATTGAGCCAGCCACCCACCGCCAGCGAAACCCCCGCCGCGGTGTTCACCACGGCCTTGTCGAAGCCGGCGCCGCCATCGGCAACGACGTCGCCCGAGTTCGAGATGACGAACACATCGTCCCCGTCACCGCCGACATAGGTATCGTTGCCCGCCTGGCCGATCAGCACGTCGTTGCCGTCGCCGCCGGAGAGGATGTCGTTGCCGATCCCGCCGTAGAGCCTGTCGATGGCGGAACCACCGGTCAGCGTATCGGCACCGTCACCGCCCACCATCAGGATGGAGGTCGCCATGCCGGTGGCATCGATCGCGTCGTTGCCGGTGAAGCCGTTGATCTGCTCGACATTGAGCCAGCCACCCACCGCCAGCGAAACCCCCGCCGCGGTGTTCACCACGGCCTTGTCGAAGCCGGCGCCGCCATCGGCAACGACGTCGCCCGAGTCCGAGATGACGAAGACATCGTCCCCGTCACCGCCGAAATAGGTATCGTTGCCGGCCTGGCCGATCAGCACGTCGTTGCCGTCGCCGCCATAGATGAGGTCGTCGCCAACGCCACCGTAGATCCTGTCGTCGTCGATACCGCCGTCCAGCGTATCGTTGCCCGCGAGGCCAAGGATCGTGTCGTTGCCGTCGAGACCATAGATCTCATCGGCGCCGGCGGTGCCAACAAGCCAGTCATCGTCGACCGTGCCGACGATGCCGTACTGCGTCGTCAGCACCAGGAAATCGTCGATCCCGAGCACATTGAGCACACCGAGTTCGCCGGCGACATCCTGCAGCGTCACGATCAGATTGCCATCGATCGCGATCTGCAGGTCATCGCCGATGAGGGTCTGGGTGACCTTTACGGCGAAGTTGAGGTCACTGACATTCAACCCGATCAAGCCAACCTTGTCGGTGCCCACCTCGAAATCCGTCACGACGCTGGCAACGAGGTTCGCGTTGTCCAGTGTTCCGTAGGACAGGACAAAGAGATCCTCACCCCCCAGGCCAGTGAAGGTATTGCCGCCCAGGCCCGCCAGCACGTCGTCTCCGGTGGTCCCGGTCAACGACGCTCCGAGTGCCGCGATCGGCACCTCCTCGTAGGACATGAGGAGTTCGGCGCTGTAGATCGTTGCCGGCTTCTGGTCGCCCTTGATGTAGAAGGCGACGTCGAAGTTCTCGGTACGGTTCAGGCCGTTGATCGAGACAGTGCCCGCCGCGTTGGTCCAGCCCGCGCTGACCGTGAGCGGCGAGATGCCATCCCAGTCCAGCAGGTTGATGACGGTCTGCGTATCCGCGCCGGTCTCGTACTTCAGTTCGTCCTTCTCCGGCGGAGGCGGCAGGGACGGATCCTGCGGCATGTCCACGCCAGGCAAGTCCTGACCGTACTTGTCTGCCTTCAGGCGCCAGCGGGGGCCGACGTCATACTCGGTGCCGTCGGGGCTCAGCACGGGCTCGAACGGCTCCCGGTCCATCGTCGTGTACCAGGCGTTCGTGAAGCCACCGAGCAGGTCGGAGGACAGCGCCCCGATCTGATCAAGCAGCGAACCTTTCACGGCGTCCGCCAGCGCCGGGTCGCGCAGCACCGTCCCCGCCGGATACAGCGTTCCGTCGCCGGCGTAGTAATCGGCCGCGGTCACCCACTTGCCGTCCGGCTGAATGATGTATTCCGGCAGGGTGCCGGTCGCCGCCTCGTTCTCGTAGTCCTCCGGACGGATCTGGTCGTTCGGGTTGTTGGTGACGGTGTGCCGCACCACCAGCTCGGCCTGGGTCACGCGGAACAGCGGCAGAAGGTCGGGCTGGGCGGGATCCGCGGCCTTCCACTCGTCCGGCAGCGGCAGTTCCGCCTCCATCCGGATGTCGTTGGGCCTCTTGATCTCGTTGCCCCAGCGATAGAGCAGCTTGCCGTCGTCCTTCAGCGTGACGGAGTAGTCGTTGCTGACGGCAATGTTCTCCGTGATGGTCGACTCGTTCGGCTGCAGCAGGTCGCGGATGTCCACAACACCGTCGCCGTTCGCGTCGCCGACGAGCGGCAGCACGTCCTTCACGTACTGGCCGTCATAGTCTCCGCCGATGAGCCTGAGATTGTCATCGAGCGGGTAGAGCGCATCCGGATCCCCAGGATAGCGCTGGTCGGACAGCACCGCCTGCATGACGGAATAGTGCTCACTATCCGCCTTCACGGCATCGCCGCCCATGCCGACCAGCCAGGTGCCGAGCAGTGCCGGCGTCTTGAAGGTGTCGGTCGGCGAGTCGGACACGACGAGGCCAAGCTGGTTGCCATCCGCGTCCTTGAGGTCGCCAGCCCAACCCTCGGCATAGTCGGGGTCGTCAACGAAGTCCTTCGGGACCGCGCCCTCGAAGTCAGTGACGTTGAAGCCGAACTCGCTGTTGATGGGATAGAGTTCGACCCCGTCCTGCGTCACCTTCGGTGCCGCGGAGAAGTCGATCACCGGCGTCTGGCCCGGCAATACGTCACCCTGCGTCAGCCCCCGGAACGAGCCGGTGATGTCGGCTGTGCTGAACACATGCGTCACGCGGTAGTCGGGCGCCGTGTTGATGGCCTCATCGATGTCGGGCGGGATGGGGTCGGGCGGCTGGCCGCTGCCGCCGCCGCCGGCGACGGCGGGGATGATCGCGGCCGGATCCACCGTGAAGATGGCGCTGCCGTCACTCGCGCCGGCGAAGTCGTAGCCAGGCACCACACCAGGGTCGGCCTCGTATTCGAGGACGAGCTGCATGTTGTAGATCTTGGCCGAATCGGCCGGTCCCCCTTCAGGTAGACCGCGGTGTCCAGGAAGTCCGGTGTCAGGGTCATGCCGTTCGGCGTGACGGCGGTGAAGATCGGCCCGATCGGCATCGAATCGCCGGCACCCAGCGTGCCATTGACCTTCTGCCAGCCCGCATCGATCAGGCCATTCTGATCGAGGTCGAGCCGCGTCGGGTCGATGAGCGTCCAGCCGGTGCTGTAGAGCAGCGGCGAATTATTCTTGATGCCGTCGCTGTTGAGGTCGGCGAAATCGAGCAGGTTGATGACGGTGATGACAGGCGTGCCAACGTCGTACTTGATGTTGTCCTTCTGGTACGGCGGCTGGCTGTTGTCGATCAGCGGAATCTCGACGCCCGGCACGTCCTGGCCGAACTTGTTCGAGGTCATGCGCCAGCGCGGGCCGGAAACCAGCTCGGCCTCGGTAAACCCGGCGGCCGCGGCCTCCTCGGCGCTGCGGAAGCCTACGAAAACCTGCTTGAACTCGTTGGAGCCGGTGGTACCCGCGAACTTGTCGTAGGACCACTCGAACGGGTCGCGGTCGGTCGTCGTGAACCAGTCGTTGGTGAAGCCGCCGTCGAGATCCGATGAGTTGAAGACCAGGTTCGCCGCGTCGTTCAGGGCCACGCGCGAGAGGTCGCGATACACGGTCCCGATGAGGTTGCCCTCACCATCCTTGTTGCGATACCCGGCGAGGGCGCCATCCGGCGTGTAGACGGCGATGTCGCCCACCTGTGCGACGAGGTCGATTTCGCCCGTATCCGTCAGGCGGAAGTAGCTCGGCAGAGCGTCGCCGCTGCCGGCGTAGCTGTCCACCGGGGAGACCCAAAGCGTGTTGGTGGCGTCCTCGGGGTCCGTGACGACGAAATATGACGGGCCACGACCGGTCGCACCCTCGTTCTCGTAGTCCTCGGGGCGGATCTGGTCGTTCGGGTTGTTCGTGATGTCGTGCGCGATCACGAGCTCGGCACGCGTGACGTGATACCCGAGCCCGCCGTTCAATTCGTTGACATCGGCCGTGCCGTCATTGTCGAGGTCGGCGTCGTTCAGCCACTCGGTCGGCAGGTCGAGCTTCACATCCATGCGGATGTCGTTGGGCTTCTTGACCTCGGTGCCCCACCGATACAGCAGCTTGCCGTCATCCTTCAGCGTGACCGAGTAGTCATCGCCGACGGCGATGTTCTCGTTGGTCGTGCTTTCGTTGGCGGTGAGGACGTCGCGGATGTCGATCTCGCCATCGCCGTTGACGTCACCGACGATCGCCAGCACATCGGCCACCTCCTGCCCGTCATAGGTGCCGCCGCGGATCGTCAGCTCATTGTCCAGCGGATAGACCGCATTCGGATCGCCGACATATTCCTGGTCGGAGAGCAGATGCGCCATGACCTCGTAGTGTTCGGTGTCGGCCTTGACGGAATTGCCGCCCAGCCCTGCCGCCCAGGTCCCGAAGGGCTGGCCGGACTTGAAGGTGTCGGTCACGGCATTGATCGTCGCCAGGCCGACGACATCGCCGCCGTCCATGATGTTGCCGGCCCACCCCTCGGCATAGTCGTTGTCGCGGACCTTCGGGGTCGCGCCTTCGAAGTCCGCGACCTGGTAGCCGAACTCGCTGTCGATCGGCGACAGGACGGTGCCGAGCTTGTCGGTCAACGTCGGGATCTCGGGTGTGCCATCCAGATCGATGATCGTCGGATCATCGGCATAGGTCTGCCCGTCGAAGCCACCGGCAATGTCGTTGATCGAGAAGACGTGCCGCGCGGAGGCGTGCGTGACCGCGATGCCGGGCACAGCCTGCTCGATGGTCGTGTTCACGCCATTGATGGTGACGCTGGCGGTATCGTCCTCGGCCTTCAGTTGCGCGAGGTCGGAATTGGATATGCCGGAACCGGTGACCAGGCGTGCGAAGAGTTGCCCCTCATCACCCGGCGCATCCGCGGCACCATTGAGGACGCGGTCAAGGGCGTGGCCGTATTCCTCCAGAAGCACGCGCGCCACGACCTGCGGCGCCTGCCCGGCGATGAACTGCTCGGCGAGGAATATGGTGTCCAGCGAACCCGCATAGGCACCACGCGCACCATTGATGGTGGTCGCATCGACGATCTCGATGGGCGGAAGGGTGTAGTTCCCGCTCGACCAGGTGTCCCGCAGGGCGCTCATCCGCTCGAGCGCGATGTCCTGGCCGAAGGCCAGTCTCAGCTGCCCGTCGAACTCCCCGGTCCCGGAGAAATTCTACAACCAGTCATCCAGCAAGCTACGAGCTTCCGTGACCACGGATTGCATGTGCGCGCGATTTTGAAGTGCCGAAGACATATCCGTTCCATTCCCCATTGAGATGATTCACCGGAGCACCGCGGCTTTGGCGTGCGGGCGGCGCAGCGCTTCGGGCTGCGCGCCTCCAACGCCTGAGTTCGCTCAGGCGGTGCGTGCGTCCGGTTTTGGCGAGGGCGCTTTAGCGACGGGTCGATGCCAAGGAGGCCTGCAGGTCGAAGGCTCGAGATGGGCTGGTGATTCGCACTGCGCGCTCTCCATTGGTTGTTCCCGGTGCGTAGAAGGCAATGCCGACCGCGGTTTTTTGGCTGCCCTTGGCCCGCCTTCATCCATCCGACGTCTCTTAAGTAAGCATGCATAACTATTACAAGCCATTCATGCAAGGGATGTGATGAACCGCCTTCCGGCGCTTTGATGTGGCGCAAATCAATCCTTGAGCTGCGTCAAGCGCCTGCCCCGGGGCCACCCCGGTGCATGCGGGAACTGGCGTCATTCTGTCCGCTCGGGACGGTCCGGCGTGCGCAGGCGCGCATGACGCCAAGCCTGCGTGATGCAGGTCTCGACGGGCCGTTCTTCGCCCCGATGGCACGCATGTTTCACTCGAAGTTTTTCGAGCGCCCGCGCAAACACCGGTCGAGCCTGCAGGAGTTGCGGCGCAGGCACGACCTCATTGGCGTCGTGGCGCTCGTGGTCGGCGCGCCGCGGGTTCGCAGGCGAGGCATCCGCCGATCACGCCTGCCACTGGCGCAGCAGACGATCGGCATGGTCCTGCGCAAGCGTGGCAACTGCCTGCCTGATGCGGGCGGAACGCCGACGACGTGATCGATGACCGGCCCGCCGAAAGATGACGCAACATGCGGGGCCCGCCTCGATCGTCCTTCCCGCATCGGTGCGGGGTGATACCATCCACACAACCAACAACCGCGCCCGCCGGGATCAGAAGCAGGCGCGGGACACGACGGGGAAGGAGACTGGGCATGACCAAGAGCGAACTCTGGGAAAAGGGCGATGCGGTGCGGCGCCAGCTGATTGGCGAGGCGGCCGTCGGACGCATGGCCAAGGGCGTCTACGACGATCCCATCATGGAGAAGTTCGGCGACTACGCGCGCGAGGCCGTGTTCGGCATGCTCTGGGCGCGTGAGGGCCTTGACCTGAAGACGCGCGCGCTGATCTGCGTCGTGTCCGACACGGCCATCCATGCCTGGCCGGAACTGGCCATCCACCTGCGCATGGCGCGCCGCACGGGCTGGACCGAGAGCGAGTTGTCCGAAGCGCTGCTCCACATGAGCGGCTATGTCGGCCTCCCCGCGGTGCGCGAGGCGCTGATCGTCGCCAAGACCGTCTTCGCCGAGATGCGCGGCGAGCCTGACGGCGGGATTGGTGCCTAGTGTCCTGCCCGCGAGGTTCGCCGGAGTTCCGGTGAACGAAGCGGACAGGCAGGCCGCCAGGTCGGTTTCCGCTCGCTCCGGCCCACGCAATCCTCTCCAGTCGATTGGTCTTGCGGCAACCTTCGCCGGATGACGTGCTGCCACCGGATCGGGATCGCCGTCAGCGGCAACGCTGTCAGCCCTCGACCCTTGCGTCCGGCTTTGCCGCACCGGCGCCTGACCGTGCTGCGTCTCGCATCAGGGCCGTGCAAGCGGATGCCCGCAGCGCGGACATCCGCCTTGCTGCACCTGTCTGATCGTCAGCCGCGCCGGACGTTCCAGAACAGGTTCACCGAGGCGGTCAGCGCACCCTGGATATCGCTCCGGATCGCGCCGTCCGAGAATGTCCGCCCCAACGGAATGCTCGGCACCATCTCCAGCGCGCGCTGCTGCGCCGCGAGGAAGGTGGCGTCCGCCTCGGCGGCGGAGCCGGCGCTGAGCCACTTCTGCACCAGTTCCTCGGTGACCGGGTCGGCGAACCAGCCCCACCAGCCCGTCGCGCCGAGCCCGCGCGTGGTCGCGTTGGTCGCCGGGTTGTCGATCGAGATCGCCGGCCAGTTCGTGCAGGCAATGCTCCAGCCGCCGCGATCGACCGGGTTCTTGGAGATGCGACGCTGGACCACCGTTCCCCAATCGAGTTCCTGCAGGTCGACATTCATGCCGATCCGGCGCAGCAGGTCCGCGACCAGCACGCCATGGGCGTGGATGGTGGCGATGTCGGTGGGGTTGAGGATCACCACCTTCTCGCCGGCATAGCCCGCCGCGGCGAGCGCGCGCTTCGCTGCCTCGGGATCGAGACTTCCCATCACGTCGCGGCCAACCTCCTGCACGCCCGGCATGCCGCAGGGGTACATCGAGCGGCAGACCTCGCCATCTTCGGGTCGCGCGGTGATCGCCTGGATGAACGGGGTCTGGTCGATCGCCTTGAGGATGACCTGGCGCACCGCGACCTTGTCGAACGGCGGCAGCAGGTGATTGAAGCGCAGCACCGAGAGGACACCGAAGGGATCGGTGCGCAGGAGCTTCACCTGGCGGTTCCGCGCGACCGCCGTGGCGAGTTCGGGCAGCACGGTGGCAAGCCAGTCCACCTCGCCCGCCTGGATGGCGGCGGCGGCCGTCGCCGGATCGGGCAGCACCTGCCATTCCAGGCGGTCGAAGTTCACCACCTTGCCGCCGGAGGTCCAGGCCGGTGCCTCCGAACGCGGCACATAGTCGGCGAACTTCTCGTAGACCATGCGGGCGCCGGAGACGTATTCGCCCTGCACGAAGCGGAACGGGCCGGAGCCGATCATCTCCGTCACCTGCGTGGTCGGGCTCGTCTTCGCCAGCCGCTCGGGCATGATCATGGCCGGCGAGGAATGCGGCTTGCCGATCGCGTGCAGCAGGCGGCCGAAGGGGCGCTTCAGCTTGATGACGATGGTCTTGTCGTCCTTGAAGCCGAAGCTCTCGGTCGCGGCGCCGAGCGCCTGGCCGAAGCTGTCGCGCTTGGACCAGCGGTTGAGGCTCTCGGCGCAATCGCGTGCGCGGACGGGCTCGCCATCGTGGAACTTCAGGCCGTCGCGGAGCGTGATTTCCCAGGTCAGGCCATCATCCGAGACGGTGTGGCCCGCCGCCATCTGCGGCACCGGCTTGAGGTCCGCATCCACGCCATACAGCGTGTCGAACACGCAGTAGCCATGGGTGATCGACACCGCGGCCGGCGTGAAGATGGGATCGAGCACCGTGAGATTGGAGCTCGGGACGTAGCGCAGCACCTGCGCCCGGCGCTGCGCCGCTGCCGGCATGGACATCAGCGGTGCGGCGGCCGCCGTGGTCAGGAGCGTTCTGCGATCGAGCATGGTTGTGCGTCCTTGTTGCATGCGGTGATGGTGCGCGCCCGGCTCTGGCGCCTCAGGCATCCTTGACCAACGGCACGGGGGACGGTGTGTCGTCAGCGGGCCAGAAGGGACGGCGCCGCTGTTCCCAGGCGACGTCCTGCAACCTCAGCGGCGTGCCGCCTGGCCCGTGCAATGCGATGAAGCCGACATCCGGGCCGAGCAGCTTGCGGTAGTTCATCAGGTTCTTGAAGGAAACCAACCTGCATCCGGCGATGTCGATGCCGCAGGCCGCGTAGTGTTCGTCGAGATGTTCATAGACCGCATGGGTGGTGACGAGGATGCGCAGCCCGCCGACCCGCAGCACGGCAGACGGCCCGAGCCGCGCGGTAGCACCGCCGACGGGGCCGCTGCGATAGGTGAAACTGCCCTCGCACAGCCGCTCGACCCGCGCCGTTACCCTGACGGGCTCGAACCAGCGGCGGTCCTGCCAGGCGCCGATCTCGAAGGTTTCCTCGGAACCTTCGCCCAGCGCGAAGGCCTTGGCGGCTGCCTGCGGGTCGACGATGCACAGGGCGGATTCGACCTGCGTCGCATGGGCGAGCATCGCGGCGAGCAGGGCCGGCGCATCGCCTGGCGCGCCACCGCCGATGGAATCCGGCGCATCGATCAGCAGCGTTCGCCCGTCACGGCGCAGCGCCTCCCGCACGGCGTCCTCCGCCGTCATGGCCGGAAGCTCGAAGTCGCGCCGGCGCGCCCACATGTCGTCGAGGATCTCCTGCGCGACCGCCTCCGCCGCGACGGGGTTCCCATCCGTCACGGCGAGGCCGGTGATCCCGACATCGGCCATGTCGAGCCAGGGCTGCACGGGGAAGTAGCTGACCGACAGCGCTCGCCCTCCGGCTTCGAGCGCGCGCGCATGGGCGGCGACATGCGCCATGGGCGCGCCGTCCAGCGTCGCGCCGCCCAGCACGGGGACGATGGCGTTGTATTTGCGGATGCGCGTGACGGGGCGGATCTCGCCGCGCAGCGCACGCACCAGCAAGCCCGCGGCGCAGGCGCCGGTGCGGTAGGTATCGACATGTGGGTAGGTCTGGTAGCCGACGATGATGCCCGCTGCGGCGGCCATCCGGTAGGTGACATGCGCATGCAGGTCCAGGCTGACTGCGATGGGAATGTCCGGTCCGATGCGCTGGCGCAGCGCCGTCAGGATCGCGCCCTCGGGGTCCTTCTCGGTCGCGCAGATCATCGCGCCGTGCATCGCGAAATAGACCCCGTCGAAAGGCAGTGCGGCAGCGAAGCCCTCGATGATGCGCGTGCGCGCCTCCTCGTAGAAGGAGTCCTCCACATGGCCGCCCGAGACGCATTTGCTCGCGAAGATCGGCACGAGGTCCATGCCCGCGTCGCGCAGCACGTCAATGCCGCCCGCGAGCGCCATTTCCTTGCCGTTCATGGCTTGCAGGATCGGATCACCCTCGCGGATTCCGGTCCGCGCAGAATCCTCTCTCCGCGCAACGCGAAGCGACAGGCTGTTGCCTTCGAATTCGAAGCTGGCGATCGCAACCCGCATGTCAGGCGGGACCCGATGCTCGATATGATCGCCGGCCGCGCGGCGCGCCCTCGTTTGTCGGGTCGGGGCGGGGTGGATGGTTTGGCAAGGTCTTCATGGCCATCGAAACCTGCACGCATGTGCCGCAGGCCGCAATGGAGACCGCTTCCGTCATCGGGCCTTCCGGAGTCAACGCCTTCGCTCAGTCATGATCGTGCGGTCGCTGTTATATCCGAACCGTCGCATGAGGCCGCGGCATGCACGGGGTGCGAGGGCGCCGGCGAGCACATCAGCGAAGCGGGCTCGACGCCCGGTGGCCTCCTCGGCTTCACCGGCACGCACACCGCCACGATCGTCCAGGCCAGCCGTCGGCCGCTGCCGGCGCAGCGGACACCACGCTTCGATCCCGGTCACGAGAAGGGCCGCTTCGCGCAACGCCGCGGGACGCAGGCCGTCCGGCTGCGCCGCATCGGAGCACGCGGCCGGCAGCGGGATGGCTTCCGGCCAACGCCGCTGCGCCGGCTCGACAGGCCCCAGTCATCACCTCTCGCGAGAAACGCTGCCACGTGATGCTGGCCTTCGTCGGTTCGCGCGTGCAGGCCGGCTGCCGCGCCGGCGGGACGAGGCCCTGAAACCGCCTCTCTCGGTCGATTTCTCCGAGGGGCCGCTGGCTTGATGTATCTCCCCCCGCGCCGCAGCCTCGCCGCCGTGCCGGCACCGCCCCCTGGACATCGTCGCGATGGCGCCGGACCATGGCGCAAAGGGATGGAGAACGATGCGATGGCGCGGCGCAGCAAGGTCGTGGCGGATTTCGACGCGGCGGTGGCCGGCATACAGGATGGCGCGACGATCGCCTTCGGCGGCTTCGCCTTGCCCGGCTCGCCCTTCAACCTGACCGCGGCGCTGCTGCGGCAGGGGGCGAAGCGCCTGGTCTGCGTCGGCAACACCACCGGCGGCCCGCGCAAGCCGCGCAACCCGGATATCGGCATGCTGGTGGAGAACGGCCAGGTGGCGAAGGTCATCTGCTCCTTCACCGCCGCGCCGCGTGCGTCCGACGTGCTGCCCTTCACCCCCTATTACGAACGTGGCGAGGTCGATGCCGAGACCGTCCCGCAGGGCACGCTGGCCGAGCGCCTGCGCGCCGCCGGCGCCGGCATCCCCGCCTTCTACACGCCGACCGCGGTGGGCACGGAACTCGCCGAGGGGCGCGAGACGCGCATGATCAACGGACGCGAATACCTGCTGGAATACGCGCTGCCCTGCGATGTCGCGCTGCTGCGCTGCCATCAGGCGGATGAGGCCGGCAACCTCCGCTTCCGTCGTGCCCAGCGCAATTTCGGCCCGATCATGGCGATGGCGGCGAAGCTGGTGATCGTCGAGGTCGAGGAACCCATCCTGCCCGCCGGCGCGATCGATCCCGATGACGTGCATACCCCGGGCATCCTGGTCCATCGCCTGGTGCACATCCCGCCCGCGCCCGCGGCGATCTGGCCGTCGCTGAAGGAGACCCGCTGATGCCCTGGTCCCGCACCCAGATCGCCGAGCGCCTGGCGCGCGAATTCCTCGATGGCTGGATCGTCAACCTCGGCGTCGGCATGCCGACCCTGATCACCGACGTGCCGCTCGGCGAGCGCGAGGTCTTCTTCCACGCCGAGAACGGCGTCATCGGCTTCGGCCCCGTGGCAGCCGAGGGGCAGGAGGACATCCACCTGGTCGATGCCAGCCGCCGCTACGTCACGCTGAACCCGGGGGCGGCCATCGTCGACCACGCCGACAGCTTCGCGCTGATCCGCAGCGGACGCATCGACGTCACCGTGCTCGGTTCCTATGAGGCCGCGGCCAACGGCGACTTCGCCAACTGGAAGACCAAGGGCTCGAAGGGCGGCGTGATCGGCGGCGCGATGGACCTCGCGGCCTGCGCGAAGAACGTCTTCCTGATGATGGAACATCGCACGCGGGACGGCTCGCCGCGCCTGCTGGCCACCTGTTCGCTGCCGGTCACCGCGCGCGGCGTGGTCAAGCTGGTGGCGACGGATCTCGGCCTGTTCGCGCCGACGGGCGACGTCCTTCGCCGTGCGCGACCTCGCCCCCGGGGTCACGCTCGACGAGGTCCGCGCCGCCACCGCCTGCCCTGTCACGGAGTAGACACCATGCACATCGACTATTACGCCTCGCTGAACTCGCCCTGGACGCATCTCGGTGCGGCGCGCATCGAGGCCCTGGCGGCGCAGCACGGCGCCACGCTGCGCATCTTCCCGGTCGATTTCGGCACCATCTTCGCCAGTTCGGGCGGATTGCCGCTGCCCAAGCGCTCGCCGCAGCGCCAGGCCTACCGGCTGCAGGAACTGGCGCGCTGGCGCGATGCGCTCGGCATCCCCATCAAGACCCACCCGAAGCACTTCCCGCACAACGAACTGCCTGCCGCATCCTGCGTCATCGCGGTGCGCGAGACGATTGGCGACGCCCCGGCGATCGCGCTGGCGCACCGCGTGCTGAAGGCGCTGTGGGAGGAGGAGAAGAACCCCGCCGAACCCGCAACGCTGGCCGCGCTGATCGGCGACGTCGGCCTGGACGCGAAGGCGGTGATGGCGCTGGGCGCCGAGCCGCGCTGGCAGGAACGACGCCTGGCCGACACCCAGGCGGCGCTCGATCGCGGGGTGTTCGGTGCGCCCTGCTATGTGATCGGGGAGGACATCTTCTGGGGCCAGGACCGGCTCGACTTCGTGGCCCGGCGTCTGGCGCGCGGGTAGCGCCCATCGCATCATGCCCCGGTTCTCACCGCCGGGGGTTCCGCATGTCCGACCTTGCCTGCACTGCGCCGCACGGCGCTCGACTGGATCGCCGCGAATGAGGCGCGGATGTCCGCCTTCAATGAGCGCATCTGGCATTTCGCCGAGCCCGCCTGGCGCGAATACCGATCCGCCGCCGCCTATGTCGAGTTGCTGCGCGCCGAGGGCTTCGAGGTCGAGGCCGGCTCGGGCGGCATGCCGACCGCCTTCTGCGCGCGCTGGGGCAAGGGCGGGCCGCTGCTCGCCTCCTTCTCGGAATATGACGCGGTGCCGGGCAACTGCCAGGCGGTGGTGCCGCGGCGGGAACCGCGCGCGGGGATGCACCCCTATGCGGCCGGGCACACCGACCCGCACTCCTCGCTCGGCACCGCGGCGCTGACCTCGATCCTCGCGGCCAAGGCGGCGCTGGAGGCCAGCGGCACGCCCGGCCGCCTGGTGCTGTTCGGCGAACCGGCCGAGAAGGTCTGCGGATCGAAGCCCGTCCATGCGGCGAAGGGCTACTACGACGACCTGGATGCGGCCGTCGTCTACCACCCGCACATGCAGAACACCGTCACGGCGGAAACGCAGTTCGGCGCCTATTGGTCCGCCGTCATCACCTTCACCTGCGACAGCCCCGAGACCTGGATCGACAAGTCGCTGCTGCCGATCCGCGATGTCGGCCATGCCGCCGCCCGCGCGCCCGGCGCCACCGACGCGTTGTGCCTGATGTACACGACGACGAAATACACCAAGGAGGCGATGTTCCCCCACGCCGGCGCCTGGACGCTGAACGAGTTCATCATGCATGGCGGCGATGCGACCTCCGACAACCTGGCGCCGCGCTTCACGCAGATCCAGTATTCCTGGCGCACGCCCTCGCTGGCGATGGCGCAGCAGATCGCCAATGTGCTGATGGCGAATGCGCGTTCGGCCGCCGCCGCCACCGCCTGCACGGCGCATCTGCGCTGGGTGACCAAGACGCGCGTCGGCCTCGCCAACACCGTGCTGACCGATGCGACCTGGGCGAACCTGCAGCAGGTCGGCGCGCCCGCCTATGGCGAGGCGGCGCGTGCCTTCGCGCGCGAGATCCAGTCCGGGCTCGGCGTGCCGCCGATGGAGGACCCTTTCGCGCCCGCCAACACAAAGCTCACCACGCCGGCGGAGTTCGAGGCGGCGATGCGCCACTTCCTGCCACCCTGGCAGATGCACCTCTCGGCCGATGACTATGTCGAGTTCTGCTGGCATTGCCCGACAGTCCGGCTGCTGACGGCGCGACCGCGGCTGCGCGCCCCGGATGCGAACTACGACTACCCGATGTGGTCCTACAACGCGCTGGGCGGCCTGCCGGCGGCGATCGACCCCGGCATGTTCGTCGCGGCGAAGACCATGGCGCTGACGCTGGTCGACCTCGCGGCGAAGCCCGGCCTGCTCGACGCCGCGCAGGCGGAATGGCGCGAGAGGACCGGCGGCGGCGTGGGTGGCTCGGCATGGGTGCCGCCGTTGCTGGACAAGGACTTCGCGGCGCCGGTCGATTTGCGCTGGCCGGAATACGTCGCCACCGCGCGTGGCGATGAATGGTGCGTGCCGACGCCGCTCGACGGCCTCGGCGCCGGGGAACGACTGTGAGGACGCGCGGCTGCCCGTGGCGTTCCATGCGGCGGCGGGCGTCGTCGGCCTGATCGTCACATCCGATGGCGCCGGCCACGGTGGCTCGGCTGGCCTGACCTTCGCCGGCCCGCCAATCGAGCGGCCCCGGCGCGCGTCAGGGCGGCGCGCCGTCAGCCATGGCCAGTGAATGCCGCCGCGGCACGCCCCGCCGCGCGGCCGGTCGCGAAGCAGGCCTGCAACAGGTAGCCGCCGGTCGGCGCCTCCCAATCCAGCATCTCGCCACAGGCGAAGACGCCGGGATGGCGCCGGAGCATCAGGGTATCGTCCACCTCGCTCCAGGCCAGGCCGCCGGCCGATGAGATGGCGCGCGCGATGGGGAAGGGTGCTTCCAGCCGCAGCGGCAGGGCCTTGACCAGCGTGGCGAGGTCATCGCGCCTGGCCCCCGCATGCAGCGCTTCCTGCACCAGGGCCACCGCGACGGGTGGCAGGCCACCGGCCCGGCGCAGATGGTTGGACAGCGACACGGCACCCGGCCGGGCGCCGATCCTGCGCGCCAGCTCCTCGCGCGGCAGGTCGGGGCGCAGGTCGAGCAGCAGCGTTGCCGTGCCGCCGGCCGCCAAGGCATCGCGCAGGGCGGCGGACAGCGCATAGACCGCGCCACCCTCGATGCCATGCTCGGTGAGCATCGCCTCGCCACGGATGGTGGTGCCCCCGAAGGTCAGCGCGATGCGCTTGAGCGGTGTTCCGGCGAAGCGCTGCGCGCAGATGGTCCGACCACGTCACCGCAAAGCCCATGTTGGACGGGCGCAGCGGCGCGATGGCGCAGCCCGGCAGCAAGGCTGTCCAGCCACCATCGGAGCCGAGGCGCGGCCAGGATGCGCCACCGAGCGCCAGCACGGTGGCGGTGGGCCGTTCGATGCGCTCGCCGTCCGGTGTGGCGAGGCGCAGCCCACCGTCGGGGGTGAGCCCCGCCCAGCGATGCTGCGTGCGCAGGGTGACGCCGGCCGCCGCCAGCCGCGCCAGCCAGGCGCGCAGCAGCGGGGACGCCTTCATCGCCTTGGGAAAGACGCGCCCCGAACTGCCGGTGAAGGTTGCCTGCCCCAGCCCTTCGCACCACGCGACCAGCGCCTTGGGCGGGAAGGCGCGGATGTAGGGATCCAGCCGCTCCCGCGCCGCGCCGTAGCGGCCGAGAAACGCGTCGAGCGGTTCCGAATGCGTCAGGTTCAGCCCGCCCCGCCCGGCGATCAGCAGTTTCCGCGCGGGTGAGCGCATGTGATCGAGGACGGTGACGGAAGCGCCCGCCTCCGCCGCCGCCTCGGCCGCCATCAGCCCCGCCGGGCCGGCGCCGACGACGATGACGCTCAGGTCGGGGTCCGTTCGAGCAACTCGATCGAGATGTTCTCCGGTCCGCGCAGGAAGGCGATGCGCACGCCGGGTCGGATCGTGTTCGGCTCCATCGTGAAGGTCACGCCCTTCGCCTTCAGTTCCGCCACGACGGCATCGATGCCGGTCACCGCCAGGCCGATGTGTTCGAGGCCCCGGTAGGGCGCCGACGGAGCCTCGCCGGTGGTCGGCTCGGTGATCGGGGAGACGAAGATCGGCTGCCCGCCGAGGTTGAAGTCGATGCGCTGCGGGCTGCGCTTCAACTCCACGCCGAAGACCCGTTCATAGAACGCGGCGGTCGCCTCCGGGTCGGGGCTGCGCAGATGGATGTGGTCGAAGGTGAAAGTCGCCATGGGGATCTCCTGGTGGTCAGACCGCGCCGGCATCGCGCAGCGATTGGCGGGCGGCTTCGTCGTAGCCGAACTCGGCAAGGATCGCGTCCGTATCGGCGCCGAGCGGGCGCGGCGGTGCATCGACGCGCGGCCCGCCATGGGCGAAGCCGAAGGCCGCGACCGGCACGGCGAAGGGGCCGGCCACGCCCTCGGCGGCCTCGAAGCGATGCGTCAGGCCGCGCGCGGCGATCTGCGGGTCGGCCAGCGCCTCGTCCATCCGGCGCACCCGGCCGGCGGGGACGTGGCGGGATTGCAGGAAGGCCTCCCATTCATCGGCGCTGCGCGTCGGCCAGGATCTCGCGCAGCGCGGCGGCTTCCTCGGCGCGGCCCGCGACGCGTTCCTCATTGCGTCGCCTTGGCCATCTCCGGCCGGCCGAGCGCCGCCCACAGCCGCTTCTGCTGGCGCAGGTTGGATGCGCCGAGCATCACCATCCCGTCCTTCGTCGCATAGGCGGAATTGGTCGCGTACTCATGGTCGTTGCCGCGCGGCCTGGCCGGCTTGCCCGTGCGCGAATGCGCGGTGACGTGGGAGGCCATCATCATCATCGCCACGTCCAGCATCGCGAGGTCGATGCGCTGCCCGCGGCCGGTGCGTTCCCGCTGGAACAGCGCGGCCGACAGCGCGAAGGCGCCCATCGTGCCGGTCGCGTAGTCGATCGCCGGCGCGCCGAGCTTCATCGGGTTCACCTCCGGCGTGCCGGTGCAGGCCATGATGCCCGAGGTCGCCTGGATGACGTGGTCATAGGCGGTCTGCCCGCCGCGCGGCCCGGACTGGCCGAAGGCGGAGATCGAGCAGTAGATCAGCCGCGGGTTCAACGCCGACAGCGCCTCATAGCCGAGGCCGAGCGCCTCGAAGGCGCCGGGCCGGTAGTTCTCCACCAGCACGTCCGCCTCGGCGACCATCCGGCGGAACACCTCCCGCGCCGCCTCCTGCTTGAGGTCGAGCGTCATGCGACGCGCTTGTTCGAGCCCTGGGTCAGGAAATAGGTGCCCATGCCGGCGCGGTTGAGGTCCCAGTCGCCGCCGCTGCCGCGGCTCTGGTCGGGGTCGTCGGGGTGCTCGACCTTGATGACCTCGGCGCCGAGCAGCGCCAGCTGGTAGGCCGCGAAGGGCCCGGCCAGCACATGCGTGGCGTCGATGATGCGGATGCCTTCGAAGGGGCGGGTCATCAGCCGAGGCTCACATTGTTGCGGCGGATCAGCGTGCCCCAGCGCTCGCGCTCGCGCGCGATGTAGCTCGCCGAATTGCGCCGGGGTCATGGGTTCGGCGACGGCGCCCTCGGTCTCCAGCCGCGCCGCGAAGGCGGCTTCGCCAAGGATGCGGTTGCAGGCCTCGTTCAGGCGCGCGACCAGCGCTGCCGGCGTGCCCGGCGGGGCGACAATGCCATACCATTGCAGCACGTCGAAGCCCGCCACGCCCTGGGATGCGATGGTCGGGATCTCCGGCGCGCTCGGCAACCGTTGCAGCGAGGAGATGCCGAGCGCGCGCAGCGAGCCCGCCCGCACCGGCGGCAGCGCCGGCGGCCCGCCCGTCATGGTCAGGTTGATGGTGCCCGAGATCAGGTCCGTCATCATCGGCCCGGTGCCGCGATAGGGCACATGCGTCATGTCGGTGCCGGTCGCCTCCATGAAGGCGACCATCGAGATATGCGCGGCACTGCCATTGCCGCCGCTGCCATAGGTCAGGATGCCGGGCTGGCGCTTCGCCAGCGCGACCAGGGATTGCACGTCGGTGGCTTCCAGGCGGTTCGTCACCACCAGGAAATTCGCGACATTGGCCACCAGCGCGACCGGCACGAAGGCGCCGATGTCGAAGGACAGGTTGCGATACAGCGCCGGGTTCGCCGCCAGCGTGCCGATATGGCCCATCATCAGCGTGTTGCCGTCGGGTGCGGCGCGGAACACCTGCTCGGAGCCGAGCGTGCCGCCGGCGCCGGGGCGGTTGTCGATGATGAAGGGCTGGCCGAACATCTCGCCCAGGCGCTGTCCCATCGCGCGCGCCAGGATGTCGGTCGATCCGCCGGGGGTGAAGGGCACCACCAGGCGCACCGGCCGGTCGGGCCAGTTGCCCTGGGCGCGCGCCATGGCGAAGGGCGCGAGCGTGGCGCCGGCGATGGCGGCGCGGCGGGTGAAGGCGGTCATGGCATTCCCTCGATCAGCACGCCGTCGCGGCGCAGCGTGTCTATCTCGTCCGGCGTCAGGCCGGCCTCGGCCAGCACCGCCGCGCCATCGGCGCCGAGCCGCGGGGCGGGCGCGCGTGGCGGTGCCTCGCCGCCGGAAAAGCGGTTCGGCGCGCCGATCGCCCAGGTCGGCCCCTCGGTGGGGTGTTCCTCCTCCCGCACCATGCCGACGGCGCGCAGATGCGGGTCGTCGATCAGCGAGCCGATGGTGTTGTAGGGCGACACCGGGACATCGTGGCGGTCGAAAATCTCCAGCCATTCCGCGGTGGTCCTGCCGCCGAGCGAGGTGGCGCGGATGTGGAAGTATTCCTTGGTGTGCTGCACGCGCTGCGCGACCTTGGCGAAGCGCGGGTCGGTCTTGAGTTCCGGCCGGCCGATGGCATCGAAGAAGCCATGCGCCTGCGCGTCGGTATTGGCCGAGACGCAGATGAAGCCATCCTTCGTCGGCAGCGGCTTGCCCTCGGGGCTGAGCACGCGATGGTCGCCGGGCGGGCCGAGCGCGGGGCGGAAGGAAGCCGCGCCCAGGTGCTCCTGCATGATGTAGGCGGCCATGTTCTCGAACATCGGCACCTCGATGGCCTCGCCCTGGCCGGTCTTCTCGCGGCGGAACAGGGCGAAGCCGATCATCTGCGCGGCGACCAGCCCCACCGTGTGGTCGGCGACCAGGAAGGGGACGTAGCGCGGCTCCCCGGTCGAGGCCTCGAAGGCGCCGGCGACGCCCGATACACCCTGGATGACCGTGTCATAGGCCGGGCGGCCGGCATAAGGCCCGTCGCTGCCGAAGCCGGTGATCGAGCAATGGATCAGGCGCGGCGCCATCGCGCGCAGGCTGGCCGCATCGACGCCGAGCCGCGCCTGCGCATCGGGCCGGATGTTGGTGACGAACACATCGACCGTCGCCGCGAGCCGTTGCAGCGCCGCGATGCCCGCGGGCTTCTTCAGGTCGATGGCCAGCGACTTCTTGCCGCGGTTGAAATTGAGGAACTTGCCGTTCATGCCGGCGGAGCGCCCCTTGCCGGCCAGGTGGCGCAGCAGGTCGCCGCCCGGCGCCTCGACCTTGATGACCTCGGCACCGTGTTCGCACAGCACATGGGTGCAGATCGGCCCGACCACGACCGCCGAGAGGTCAAGCACGCGGATGCCGTCGAGTGGTCCGGCCATGTCAGGATGCCGTCGTCTGGATGCGGATGGCCATGGCGCCATCGGGGTTCTCGACCCATAGCGGCTGCCGGCCCTCGGCATCCGGTGCGCCGCCGCACAGGAAGGCGGGACGGTCGCAGAACACGGGCTGCATGGTGCGGGCCTCATAGGCGCGGACCTGCGCGCCGGGGGTGCGGCGCAGCAGGGCCTCGAACAGGAACAGGGTGCTGACGCTGCCGTTGACCACCAGCGCCGGATAGCCCTCGACATCGCGGGCGTAGTCGGCGTCGTAGTGGATGCGATGGCCGTTGAAGGCGATGGCGGAAAAGCGGAACAGCACGACCGGGTCCGGCTTCCAGGGTTCGCGCCAGGCGGCGTTGGGCGTCGGTGCCGGCTTGTCGGCCGGCGCGGGCGCGTTGCGCTTGGCTTCCAGATACACCGTGTCCTGTTCCTCCACCGCGACCAGCCCGTTCGGCCCGGTGATGCTGTGGCGGAGCATGACGATGATCATCGCGCCATTGCGCCCGACCTTGGGCGTGACGGCGGCGATCTCGGTCTCGCGTTCCAGCGTATCACCCACGCGCGGAGCGGCGTGGTAGGTCAGGCGGCGGCCGCCCAGCATGCGGCGGGGCAGGGGGACGGGCGGCAGGAAATCGCCCTTCGCCGGATGCCCGTCTGGCCCGAGTTGCGATTGCGGCGCCGCATCGTCGAACAGGATCGACAGCCAGTGGTTCGGCACCGGCGCGCCACGGTCGAGCGCGATGTCGCTGCGGTCGGTCAGCGCGGCCATGCGGCGCACGAGCGGGGTCGCCATCTCATCCGCGATGCGGCGCTTGCGGCCGACCCAGTCATGGATGTCGGTCATGGGAAGCCGTACAGCCGCGCGGGGTTGTCCACCAGCACGCGTTGCAGCGAAGCCGCGTCGCCGAAGGACGGCAGCAGGTCGACAAGGTCCGCCTCATCGGGTTCCCAGCGCACATTGGGGTGCGGCCAGTCGGTGCCCCACAGCGTGCGGTCGGGCGCGACCTCGATCAGCCTGCGCGCGAAGGGGATGGCGTCGTGGAAGGGCGGGCCCTCGGCGGAGATGCGTTCCGATCCCGACACCTTCACCCACCAGTTCGGCGTCTTCAGCAGGTCGAGCAGGATGCGGAACGGCGCCTGCTCCAGCCCATCCTGCGCCGGCGGCCGGCCCATGTGGTCCACCACCACGGGCAGGCGGAAGGCGCGGAACAACGCCTCGAATTCCGGGATGTTCACGGCATCGAGGTGCAGCACCAGGTGCCAGCCCATCTCGCCGATCCGCTCCGCCGTGCGCTTCACCAAAGCGAGGTCCGGGATGCCGCCGAGATGCTTCACGAAGCCGAAGCGCACGCCGCGCACACCGCCATCGTGCAGCGCCTGATACTCGGCGTCGCCGAAGGTCTCGTCCACCAGCGCCACGCCGCGCCAGGCGCCGCCGCTCGCGGCGATGCCGTCGAGCATCGCCCGGTTGTCAGCCTTGTAGACGCTGGTCTGCACGATCACAGCGCGATCGACGCCGAGCCGCGCATGCAGCGCCACCAGATCGTCCCGGTTGCGCTCAGGCGGCGTATAGGGGGCGCCCTTGGCCACCGGATAGCGGTCGAAGGGCCCCCAGATATGCACATGCGTGTCGCAGGTGCCCGGCGGCAGCCTGAATGTCGGTCGGCGCTCGGAAGCCATCGCGTCAGCCTTGCGGGAAGTCGTAGAGCCGCGCCGGCGTATCCGTCAGGATCTTGCGGCGCAGGACGCGGATCGGTGGTCCAGTCGAGGAACACGCGCAGCAGCCGCGCCGCATCCGGCCGCCCGCCATCGGGGCGCGGATGCGGCCAGTCGGTGCCCCAGACCAGCGCATCGGGATTGGCCGCGACCAGCGCGTCGTGGAAGGGCTTCGCCTCGATATAGTCCGGCTTCACGGCGCCGAGCCGGTAGGTGCCGGACAGCTTCGCCATGTAGCGCCCGTCGCCCACGCCGCGCACCAGCGCCTGGAAGCCCGGATCGCTGGTGCCGTGGCTGTGGTGCAGTCGGCCCATGTGATCGACCACGATCGGCACCGGCACCTTCGCAAGGCGCGGTTCCAGTTCCGGCAGGTGCCGCGCATCGATCCACAATTGCAGGTGCCAGCCGAGTTCGGCCATCACCGGGAAGAAGGGCTCGATCTCCGCCAGCCGGACGCCGCCGTGATAGGCCGCCTGTCCGTCGCGCCGGTATTCATTGGCGCGCAGGCCACGGATGCCGTCGCGGTGCATCGCGCGCAGCGTGTCGGGCGTCGCTTCCGCGCCGACCACGGCGACGCCGCGCAGCCGCTCCGGCGCGCGGCGCAGCGCATCGAGCGTGCAGGCATTGTCGCGGTCATAGGCCGAGGGCTGCACGATGACGCCGCGGTCCAGCTCCAGCCGGTCGAGCAGCGCGAGGTAGTCCTCGAGCGTCTCGTCCTCCGGCGTGTAGGAACGTGGCTCGGCATAGGGGAACGTCGCCGCCGGCCCGAAGATGTGGCAGTGGCAGTCGGTCGCGCCCGGCGGTGTCTCGCGCATGGTCACTCCACCCGGATGTTGGCGGCCCGCGCGATGGTGCGCGAGCGTTGCAGGTCGGCCGAGATGAAACGGGCGAAGCCGTCGGGCGTGGCGAGCGCGCCGGAAGCGGCCTCGCCACCCATCGCTTCCATGCGGCGGCGGAATTCAGGGTCGGCGACGATGGCGGTCATCGCCTCGCCGAGCTTGCGCAGCGCCTCGGGCGGCGCGCCGGCGGTGGCGACCAGCCCGACATAGGACGCCGCGGTGAAGCCGGCCACGCCCTGCTCGATCATGGTCGGCACATCGGGCAGCGCGCCCAGCCGCGCGGTGGAGGCGACGGCGACGATGCGCGCCTTGCCGTCATTGTGCAGCGGCAGCGCGGTGGAGAATTCGGTGAACAGCATCGGCAGGTTGCCGGCGATGAAATCCGGGATCGCCGCGCCGCCGCCACGATAGGGCACATGCAGCAGGTTGGCGCCGGTCTCGGCCTTGAACGCCTCCAGCGAGAGATGCGTCGCACTTGCCACCCCCGCCGTGCCGATGCCGATCCCATCCGCCGTGCGCTTCGAGGCCGTGACGACATCGGCGACCGTGCGATAGGGCGCGCTCGGCTGCACGACCAGGCAATGCGGCACCTGCATCGCCATGGCGACCGGTGCGAAATCCTTGGCCGCGTCATAGGGCAGGCTGGTCTGCACCACCGGGTTCACGGAAAGCGGGCCGTTGGAGCCGATCAGCAGCGTGTAGCCATCGGGCCGGGACTGCGCGACGGCCGCGGCGCCGATGCCGCCGCCCGCGCCGGGGCGGTTCTCCACCACGACGGGCTGGCCGAGTTTCTCCTGCAGGCGCGGCTGCAGCAGCCGGGCGATGGTGTCGGCATTGCCGCCGGCGGCGAAGGGGACGATGACGCGGATCGGGCGATCGGGCCAGGCCGTCTGCGCGCCGGCCTCGCGGGCAACAAGCAAGGCGGCGCCGGCGGTCAGCACATGGCGGCGGGTGGTCATCGGATGTTTCCTCCGGCGTTCCTGGACGCCGGAAGATATGCCACGCCGCGCGCAAGCGTCATAGCAGGCGCGCCGGCACCGCCACCGCGCCCTGCATCAGGCGGCGCGCGGAACGATACACCACCGCGCTCTCGGCGTGCCATCCGGCGCCGTCGCGGCGCACCTCGGCACCAACCGACAGGATGCCCGACGGATTGGCAAGCCGGACCTCATCATCGCGCGACGGAGCCGCGATCACCTGCGGCAGGGAGCCTTCGATCCGGCAGGCGACGCCGAGCGCCATGCCGCCGGTCAATGGCACGGCGCGATGGGCACGTTCCATCGAGATCATGCGCACCGACACCTGATGCGTGTCGGCGCCGATCGTCGCGCCATCCAATGCGCGATAGGTGGCAGGCGCCGAGACGACGGCGACCTTCGGGATGGCCAGCGGTGCGGCCTCGGGGGTTGCCGCCAGGCCCATGCGCACGGCCGCAGCCCGGCGCAGCGCATCGAGCAGCGCCATGGTGGCGGGGTTGGCCTCGATCGCGTCGGGGCCCTCGGTGCCGATCAGGCCGAGTTCGGCGGCATCGAGGAAGACGCAGGCATTGGCGGCATCCACCAGCGTCGCGCGGTAGCGCTGCCCTCCATGCTCCAGCACATCCATCGCCTGGCCGGTCGGCAGCAGCTTCCCGGTGGCACCGCCGCCGGGGGCGAGGAAGTCGAGCCGGATCCGCGCCCCGGTGCCGGAGACCCCGGCCATCGTGAAGTCGCCCTCGGTCTCGGCGCGCCGGCCGCGGACCGGGAAGCGGGCATGGATGATGCGCCTCGTGTTGACCTGGTGGATGCGGATCAGCGCCTCCCCATCCGAGGCGCGCACCAGCCCTTCATCCACCGCGAAGGGACCGACGGCGGAGGAGAGGTTGCCGCAATTGCCCGACCAGTCGACCAGCGGCCGGTCCACCGCGACCTGGGCGAAGGTGTAGTCCACATCGGCGTCCGGATGCGTCGGCGGGCCGATGATGACGGCCTTGGACAGCGAGGAGATGCCGCCGCCCATGCCATCCAGTTGCCGCCCATAGGGATCGGGGCTGCCGAGCACCGAGAGGAAGATGGCATCCTGCTTCGCGCGGTCCTCCGGCAGGTCCTTCGCATGGAAGAAGACGCCCTTGGAGGAGCCCCCGCGCAGGAAGACGGCGGGGATGAAGGCCTGGACCATCTGGCGGTTCCTTGTTGCGGCGCTATGGTGGCGCGAAATTTCCAGCCGGAAGGGATGCCCATGCTCGACCGATCCGCCAAGGGCGTTTTCGTCATCGCCCCCACGCCGTTCCTGCCGGACGGGTCGCTCGACCTGCCGAGCGCGGACCGCATGACCGATGCCTTCCTCGCCGCCGGGGCGTCGGGGATGACCATCCTGGGCGTGATGGGGGAGGCACCGAAGCTGACCGAGGCGGAAAGCCTCACCTTCGTCGAGCGGGTGCTGCAGCGCGTTGCCGGCCGGGTGCCGGTGGTGGTCGGGGCCTCGGCGCCCGGCTTCGCGCAGATGAAGGCGATCGCGCGCGGCTCGATGGAGCTGGGCGCGGCGGGGATCATGGTCTCGCCGACGCCCGGGCTGAAGGGTGACGAAGCGGTCATCGCCTACATCGCCCAGGCGATGGATGTGGTGGACGCCCCCTTCGTGCTGCAGGACTACCCTCAACTGACCGGCATCACCATGACAGCGGCGATGATCGCGCGCATGGCCGCCGACCCGCGCATGGTGATGCTGAAGGCGGAGGATTGGCCCGGCCTCGACAAGCTGACCGCGATCCGCCGCATGGAGGCCGAGGGCAAGATGCCGCGCGTGTCCATCCTGGGTGGCGTCGGCGGCCAGTTCCTGCCCGAGGAACTTGCCCGCGGCGCCGATGGCATCATGACCGGCTACGCCTTCCCCGAAATGCTGGTGAAGGTCTGCGAATTGATGGCCGCGGGGCAGCGCGACGCGGCGCAGGACCTGTTCGACATCCACCTGCCGCTGATCCGCACCGAGGTGCAGCCCGGCCTTGGCCTGGCCATCCGCAAATACGTGCTGGTGAAGCGCGGCATCATCGCCCACGACACGCTGCGCGCGCCGGGGCCGAAGATGTCGAAGGAGACGGCGGGGGAGGTGGACTACCTGCTGGCCCGGCTGGCGCGGACGGAGCGGCTGTCTGCGGCGGCCTGAGACGCCGCGCATGGCGGCGCGCAGTGCCCGGCTGCGCCGCTTCTTCGCCGGGTGCCGCAGCGGCCTCCCCGGTGGGACCGATGCCGGGCTCGCCGCGGCCTTCGCCGGCGGTGGGTGGTAAGGGGTGCGCGCGCTGCGCCTCGATCCGGTGCGTGACGATCCCTGTTGGTTCGCCGGCAACGGGTGGTGGCTGTCGACGGCAGCCCCGCCGGCAGGCTGATCGTCGGGCGAGGCGGACCTACCCCCGGCTGCCGATCACCCGCCGGATGGCGAAGGACGACTGGATCCGCGCGACCCCCGGCAGGCGCGAGAGCTGTTCCTTGTGGATGCGCTCGTAATCCGCCGCATCCCGCGCCTCGACCCGCAGCAGGTAATCGGACATGCCGGTCATCAGGTAGCATTCGCGCACTTCCGGCAGCCGCCGCACCGCGCCCTCGAAGCGTGACAGGTGTTCCTCCGTCTGGCGGTCCAAGGTGATCTGCACGATCACCGTCACCGTCTCGCGCGCATCGGGTTCGTCGATGATGGCAGTGTAGCCGCGGATCACGCCGGCCCGTTCGAGAAGCCGCAGCCGGCGCAGGCAGGCCGATTGCGACAGCCCCACCGCCTCGGCCAGCGCAGCATTGGTCATGCGCCCGTCCTGGCGGAGGGCGCGGAGGATGCGATGGTCGGTGTCATCGAGGCTTGGCATGATCTGCGACAGTTTCGCAGCATCTGCTGCGTCGATCCAGCGCGCCGGCAGATCCTGCGACTGTTCGGCAGCACATGCGAGGCCAAACCGTCACACCATTGCCGCATCGCAGCGTTCATCCGGCAAAGGGTGCCCTCCATGCGCGTCATCGTTCTCGGCAGCGGCGTCGTCGGCGTCACCAGCGCCTGGTATCTGGCCCGCGCCGGGCATGAGGTGACCGTGCTCGAACGCCAGTCGGCGGCGGGGATGGAGACCTCCTTCGCCAATGCCGGCCAGCTCTCCTACGGCTATTCCGCGCCCTGGGCCGGGCCGGGCATCCCGATCAAGGCGCTGAAGTGGATGATGATGCGCCATCGCCCGCTGGTGCTGTGGCCGCGCGCCGACCGGCGCCTCTACACGTGGCTCGCCTCGATGCTCGCGAACTGCACCGAGGCCGCCTACCGCATCAACAAGACGCGCATGGTGCGCCTCGCCGAATACTCCCGCGACTGCCTGGGCGACCTGCGGCGCGAGACCGGCATCGCCTATGACGGGCGCTCGATGGGCACGGTCCAGCTGTTCCGCACGCAGAAGCAACTCGACCATGTCGGCGACGACACCGCCGTGCTCGATACCTTCAAGGTGCCCTACGAGATCCTGGACCCGGCCGGCTGCATCGCCGCCGAGCCCGCGCTGCGCAACGTGCAGGGCAAGTTCGTCGGCGGCCTGCGCCTGCCGGGCGACGAGACCGGTGACGCCCACATCTTCACGCAGCGCCTGGCCGCGATGGCCGAGGCGATGGGCGTCAGGTTCCGCTACGGCGTGACGGTGCGCGGCCTGCAATCCGAGGGCGATCGCATCACCGGCGTGGTCACCGAAAGCGGCACCGAGACAGCCGACAGCTACGTCATCGCGCTGGGCAGTTTCACGCCGGAACTGCTCGCGCCGCTTGGCGTGCGCGTGCCGGTCTATCCGGTGAAGGGCTACTCCCTGACCATCCCGATCCGCGAGGAGGCCGGTGCGCCCGTCTCCACCGTGATGGATGAGACCTTCAAGGTCGCCATCACGCGCCTGGGCGACCGCATCCGCGTCGGCGGCACGGCGGAACTGGCCGGCTTCTCGCTGCAACTGCGCAAGCCGCGGCGAGAGACGCTGGAACATTCGGTGACGGACCTGTTCCCGCGCGGCGGCGACGTCGCCGAGGCGTCCTTCTGGACCGGCCTGCGCCCGATGACGCCCGATGGCACGCCGGTGGTCGGCCCGACGCGCTTCCGCAACATGCACCTGAACACCGGCCACGGCACGCTGGGCTGGACCATGGCGTGCGGATCCGGGCGTGTTCTGGCGGACCTCGTGACCGGCACCAGGCCGGAGATCGAGACGGCCGACCTCTCGCTGGAGCGCTACGCCGCCGCATGATCGGCCTGGGCGGAACCCAACGGGTCCCGCCCAGGCGACCGCGCGCCTCAGGCCGCGCGGATGCGGTCCAGGAAGCTGCCGATCTGGCCGCGCAGCCCCGCAGATTCGCTCGACATGGTGCGGATCGCCGTCACCATCTCATCGGTGACGTCGAGCATCTGGCCGGCCGATTGGGTGACCTCGCCGATCTCCGAGCGCATCGCATTGGTGCCGGCGGCGGTGCGCTGGACGCTTTCGGCGATCTCCCGCGTTGCGTGGCCCTGCTGGTCCACCGCGGCGGCGATGTCGGCGGAGACATCGCTCATCTGCGCGATGCGCTGGCCGATACCCTGGATCGCCGTCACCGCGCCGGCCGTGGCCGCCTGGATCTCGGCGATCTGGCGGGAGATGTTCTCAGTCGCCTGGGTGGTCTGGCTGGCGAGGCTTTTCACCTCGCTCGCCACCACGGCGAAGCCCTTGCCGGCCTCCCCGGCGCGGGCTGCCTCGATCGTCGCGTTCAGGGCGAGCAGGTTGGTCTGGGCCGCGATGTCGGTGATCAGCTGCACCACCTGGCCGATCTCCTGCGCCGCGGCGGCCAGGCCCTGCACCGAGGCATCGGCCGCCTGCGCCTCGCGCACCGCGTCCTGCGCCATGCCGCTCGCATTCTGGACGCGGCGCGTGATCTCGACGACCGAGGCGCTCAGTTCCTCGGTCGCCGCGGCGACGGTCTGCACCTCGTTCGAGGATTGGTCGGCGGTCGCAGCGACCGATCCGGCACGCGTGCCGGTGGTCCTGCTCGCGGCCGATACGGTATCGGCGGCACGGGTCATGGCCTCGGTTGCGTCGGTCAACCGGCGCAGCGCGACCTGAGCGGCGGCGTCGAAGCCGCCGACCTCGGTGTCGATCCGCGCCGCGCGCTCGGCCCTGGCGCGTTCCTCGGCCTCGCGCGATGCCTCCGCCGCACGGTTGCGCAGGGCGGTCTCCTTGAAGGTATCGAGCGCCTGGGCAAGCTCGCCCACCTCATCCCGCCGGCCGCGATGCGGCACGGCGATGTCGAGGCGTCCGGCGGCGACGGTGCTCATCGCGGCGGTGATCTCGGTCAGGGCACCCAGAACCTTGCGGCGGAACAGCCAGCCGCCGATGGCGAGCCCGGCAAGGCCAAGGCCGAGGGCGGCCGTGACCATGATGAGGTCGCGCCAGGCCTCGCTCCGCGCCTGTTCGGCCTTGGCCATGAGCTCGGCGGCGGCGACGTCGCGCAGTTCGGCGATGCCGCGGAAGCCATCGATGACGGCGTTCCAGCCCTGCTCGTCGATCACCGGCACGCCCTGGCGTGCCTCGTCCACCGTGCGGTCCGTCAACCGCTTGTTGGGGGCAACCGAGCGCTCCATCACGGCGTCGCGGCTGCGCTTGAGCGCGGCGGAGGCGGCGCCGCCCTCCATGAGGGCTTGCATGTCGGCGGCCAGCGCGTCGTACCGCCCGAAGGCCGTGTCGATGCGCCGCAGTTCCTGCGCCGTCGCCGCGCGCCGGCTTCGCACGGACGGGCCGGCCGGCACCAGGAAGCCGGAGATCGCCTCCCGCATCTCGACCGTCAGGCGGGCCATCGCGGCCGGGATCAGCAGGTCGGCGTCGAGCCGGCCGATGGCCTGTTCGATGGCCGGGAGCAGCCGGGTGAACTGCGTCTGGGCGGCCAGGCTGCGGGTCGAGAGCGTTGGCTGCAATGCGAAGCGCTGTTCGCGCCCCAGGGCGCGGCCGGCCTCGGCATCGCGGCGCACCGCGGCGAGTGTGCCCTGCAGGTCGCTGAGCGCGGTGCCGACCGCGACGGGCAGGCGCGGGCCGGCCCGCTCGATGGCGCCGCGGGCCTGGAGGATCTGCGCATCCACTGCGGCCCGGGCTTCGGTGAAGGCCGCGCGCGTCGCGCCCTCCTGCGCCGGGTCGGCGGTGACGAAGCGGGTCAGGGCGGCACGATCCTCGGCCACCAGGATCGGCAGGCGCGTGATGCTGCCGAAGGCCGCGCTGATCGCCACGGCATCGTCGGCCTGCCAGGTGGCCCGCAGGCTTGAATTGAGCAGCAATCCGCCAGCCAGCAGCGCGGTGGCGGCAATGCCGCCGAGCGCTGTTGTCGCGATGGTTCCTATGCGCACTCGGTGAAGCTCCCGCCGCTGCTGCCCGACATGTCGTGGGCATGATGGACGGACCCGGCCAGGCCGGGCCCGGCGCCATCATGGGCCGCACCGGTTAAAGGATTGTCCCATGCGCGGCGGCGGTTTCGCCCGGCCGGCGAGAACCAGGCGGCCCGGCGCGGGTGGGGTTGGAGGCAGGCGCGATCCACGCCACCCTGGGGCATCCGCAACGGGAGAGAACGCCATGCCCAAGATCGCCATCCACGTCGAATTCCGCCCCCACCCGGGCAGCCATGCCGCATTCGACTCGCTGATCCGCGAGCACGCCCGCCTGACCCAGGCCGAGGAACCCGGCTGCGAGCGCTTCGAGGTTCTGCAGCCGCTGAATGCCGATGGCAGCAAGGATGAAGGGCGCATCATGCTGGTCGAGGTCTATACCGACCGCGCGGCGGTGAAGGCGCATACGCAGAACCCGCGCATGCCGCTGGTGCGCGAGGCCTATACCCCGCTGATCGCCGAACGCATCCTGACCATGTGCGAGATGTAGCCCCTGGAGCCAGGCGGCAGCCTCAGCCCGGCATCCGGCCACGCCATCGGGACGGCGTGCCGGACCGGGAATGCCGGCGCCGCCATCGACATGCCGGCGGCCGCGTTGCGGCTCAGCGCGCCCGCACCAGCAGGCGCCTGGCCCGCTCGACCACCGGCAGGTCGATCATCTGCCCTTCGAAGGCGACCGCGCCGCGGCCCTCGGCCAACGCCACGTCGAAGGCGGCGATCAGCCGGCGGGCGCGGTCCACCTCGACCGGGGAGGGGCCGTATTCCTCGTTGATGACCGGCACCTGCGCGGGGTGGATGCAGGCCTGGCAGGCGAAGCCGAGCGCGCGCGACCGCTTCAGCGAGGCCCGGTAGGCTTCCAGGTCGGAAAAATCGGCGAAGGGGCCGACCGAGCCGAGCGGCTGGATGCGCGCCGCCCGCGCTGCCGCGACGACCATCATCGCAAAGACATACAGCATGTCGCCGGTCGGCACGGCCTCCAGCTCGGTGGACAGGTCCTCCGCGCCGATGCCGAGGGCGACGACGCGTGGATCGGCGCCGGCAATGGCACCCAGCAGCGGCAGCGCATCCGGCGTCTCGACGATCGCGGCGAAGCGCGTGTGGCCGGCCGGCATGCCCTGCGCGGCTTCCCGCGCGGCAACGACTTCCGACAGCAGCCGGATATGCTCCGGCCCCATCACCTTGGGCAGCATGAGCGTGCCCACCGCCGGCATCACCGCCGCGGCGATGTCCGGCACGGCGAGGTCGAGCGGACGGTTGATCCGCACCGCAACCTCCGCGCCCGCCTGGCCGACCGTCGCGGCGGCGGCAGGCAGCGCGGCGCGGGCCGCGGCCTTCTCGCCAGGCGGGATGGAATCCTCGAGGTCGAGGATCACCACATCGGCCCCACGCGTATGGGCGCGGGCAATGAACTTCTCGCCCGTGGCGGGCACGAACATCAGCGACCGCCAGGTCGCCGGCGATGGGCGGGTCATGCGAAGGCAACCTCCATCGTGGCGCAGAGATGGCCGCCCTTGTCGGCCGCCCAGCACGCCATCTTGCCATCGGCCGGCGCGCGCGCCGCACAGCGTGACGGTGTCGCCCACCCACAGCGGCCGCGCCAGCCGCGCGGTGAAGCCGGTGATCCGCCCGGGCGCGTTCTTCAGCGCGGCATCGAGCATCAACTGCATGGTCAGCCCGCCATTCTGCACCGTGGCCGGATAGCCTTCCTCGTCACGCGCGTAGTCCGCATCGTAATGGATGCGATGCGCGTTCCAGGTCACCGAGGAATAGCGGAACACCAGCGGGGATGAGAGCAGCTTCGTTTCCGACCAGGCCGCATTGTCCGGGGCGGCGACCGGCGGCGTCGCGGCGGTCGGCTGGCCCGGCGGCGGCGCCTCGCGATACATCGCGTCGAATTCGTCGACCGCGACGGTGCGGCCCTCGCATTCGATGACGTGGCGCATGGTCAGGATCGCCATGCGCCCGGTGCGGCCGATCTTGGGCAGCACCTGTGCCACGATGGCGCGCTTGATCGCCGGCGTGCCGATGCGCAGGGCCTCGTTGATCGTCACGCGCCGGCCGGCGCCCATCCGGCGCGGCAGCGGGATGGGCGGCAGGAACACGCCCTTGTTGGGGTGGCCGTCGGGCCCGATGTCGGATTGCCTGGCGATGTCGGGGAAGAACATGGTGAACCAGTGCGGCGGCAACGCGTCGCCCTGCTTCAGCGTCGCGGGGTCGATGTCGAGCATCCCCGCGATGCGCCGCGCCGAGGACAGGCCGATCTCGTCCTCGACGATGCGCTCGCGGCCCACCCAGTCCTGCAATCCCGCGATCGCGGCTTCGAATTCAGCGTCGGTTGTCATGTCAGTTCATCGCATCCCAGCAGGCACGGGTCAGTCGCCCGGCGGTGGCGTAAGCGGCGGTATAGCCCGGCAACCCGTCCGGCAACGTGTCCGGCACGCGGTCGAGATAGGTGGTGATGATGAAGCGCGGCTCGTCGTTCCTGTAGACGACGCCGGCATCCATCCGCCCGCGCGGCCCGCGCCCGGTCTTGTTGGCGACCTTGGTCTTGGCCGGCAGCAGCGACGGGATCAGGTTGCGCAGCCGCTGCCATGACAGGATGTCGAGGCCGAGGCGCACCAGTTCCGGCGTCGCGCCGAGATGCGCCGCGGCGGCGGCATCGCTCGCCCCCTTCACCATCCTGTCGAGCAGCACGCCCTGGTCGCGCGCGGTGGTGCTCGCCACAGCGTCGATCGGGTGGTCCCAGCCAAGGCCGGGCGGCGGGAAGTTCACCCGATGCGTCGTGCCGGTCATGCCGATGCCCTTGCACCAGGCGTTGAGTTCGTCGCGGTCGAGCCGCTCCAGCACGATCTGCGTGCAGACATTGTCGGAGGTGATGATCATGTTGACGAAGGCATCGCGCAGCGGAATCACGCAGCCCGGCGTCATGTACTGGTAGGTGCCGCTGTCCACGCCCTCCTGCAGCCGGGCCTCGATGGTGCAGGGTTCGTCGAGGCGCAGCTTGCCTTCATGCACCTTCGACAGCGCATGCATCAGGATCGAGGTCTTGCGCGTGCTGGCCGAAGGCGTGACGACGTCGCCGCCACGATCCGCCTCGGCACCGGTCCGCAGGTCCTTCACATACCAGCTGGTGTCGAAAGGCTGCGCGTCGCAGATCGCATTCATCCGCGCGACGAGGTCTTGCATGGGGGTTCCTCCTGGACGGCAAGGCTAGTCCGGGTTCCGGGGCGTGGCCAGGGCCGGACGGCCACGGTATCCTGCGCGGCATCAGTCGGAGGATGCCCCATGCGGACGGATATCAGGCGCGTCGCGGTGATCGGCGCGGGCACGATCGGCGCTTCCTGGGCCGCCTATTTCCTCAGCCGCGGCCTGCCCGTCAGCGTGAGCGATCCGTCCCCGGGCGCGCCCGACCTGCTGCGCCGGATGATCGAGAATGCCTGGCCGATCCTGATGCGCCTGGGCGGCAGGCCCGATGCGGACCCGGATGCCTGGACCTTCGACGCCGATCCCGTCGCGGCGCTGGCGGGCGCCGATTTCGTGCAGGAAAGCGCGCCGGAACGGCTCGACATCAAGCAGGCATTGCTGGCGCGCATCGATGCCGCGCTGCCGGCGGATGTGGTGATCGCCTCCTCCACCTCGGGCCTGCTGGCGTCGCGCCTGTCGGAACGCTGCGCGCATCCGGAACGCGTCGTCATCGGCCACCCCTTCAACCCGCCGCACCTGATCCCGCTGGTCGAGGTTGTGGGCGGTGCGAAGGGCAGCCCCGAAGCCGTCGCCGCCGCCATGGCGATCTACCGTGCCATCGGCAAGCACCCGATCGAGATCCGCAAGGAAGTGCCGGGCCATCTCGCCAACCGCCTGCAGGCGGCGCTGTGGCGCGAGGCGGTGCACCTGGTCGCCGAGGGCGTCGCCTCGGTCGCCGATGTCGATGCCGCGATCAGCGAGGGCCCCGGCCTGCGCTGGGCGCTGATGGGCCCGCACACCACCTTCCACCTTGCCGGCGGGGAAGGGGGCATGGAGCATTTCCTGCATCACCTGCTGCCGGCGATCGAATCCTGGTGGACGGATCTCGGCACGCCGGCGGTCGGTGCCGAATTGCAGAAGGTGCTGGTGGATGGCGTCGCGGCGACCACCGCAGGCGCCAGCACGACGGAACTGGCGCGGCGCCGTGATGCGGCCCTGGTGCGGTTGCTGGAAGCACGCGCTAAGGAAGGTTGAGCGCGCACGCCCGTCCCGCCCGCGGGCCGGGCGGCGCGAGGCCTGCCCCCGCCAGTCTGCGGCCTAGGGTCGTTTCCGCTCGCCTTGGCTCACGGCAAAGTCTCCAGCCAGTTGTTTTCGCGAGCATCTCGACCCGATCAGGCGGCTCCACCTGATCGGGATCTGCCCTAACGCCCCGCCCGCACCAGCCGGCCCGGCAGCGCGCCGGTTGCCTCGCCCTCGCGATAGGTCACCGCTCCGGCAACCACCGTGGCAACGTAGCCGCGCGCGCGCTGCAGCAGGCGCCGCCCGCCGGCCGGCAGGTCCGCCACCATGCGAGGTGCGTCGAGCCCCAGCGCAGCCAGGTCGAAGACGTTCACATCCGCCTTCATGCCCACCTTCAGCACGCCGCGGTCGGTCAGTCCCGCCGCGCGGGCGGTGTCCGAGGTCAGCCGACGCACGATCTCAGGCAGGGCGAAGACCTGCTCCTTGGCATCGCGTGCCCAATAAGTGAGCAGAAAGGTCGGAAACGATCCATCCGAGATGAAGCCGACATGCGCCCCGCCATCGGACAGCCCCGCGATGGCGTTGGGATGCCGCAGGCATTCCGCGCTGGCCGAGAGCGTATAGTCGGCGAAGTTGGTGAGCGGCGCGAAGATGAAGCCCGCGCCGTCATCGGCCGTCAGCAGGTCGTAGGCGACTTCCTCGGCGCTGCGGCCTTCCCGCGCGGCGATGGCAGCGATCGAGGCGTCGCGCGGTGGCGCGTAGTCGGGCGGATCGCCGAAGGGGAACATGCGCTCGAAGGAGATCCGGGTGATCAGCGGGAAGGTGGACCCCGAGACGCGGTCCTCCGACAGGATGGCCGCGCGCAGCGACGGATCGCGCATCGCCGCGGCGCGCGCCGGTGCCGGCAGATGCGCGACCTTCCTGTAGGACGCACAGCCGGCGAAGGGGTTCTGGCTGCCCTGCAGCCCAAGCAGGATTCCGATCGGCCGCGGCGGAAACACGGGGCGGATCGGCAGGCCATCCGCTGCCGCCGTATCGGACAGCGCGAGCAATTCCTTCCACGCCTCGGTCCGGTCATGCCGCGCGGTCAGCGAGAACACGACGGCCTGGCCGGTCGCCTCCACCACGCGACGGACCATGGCGAATTCGGTCGCCGGGTCCGGCGTGTTCCAGTCCGACACCATCTCCAGCAGCCCGCCGCCGCCGTCGCGCAGGCCGAAGGCGAGGCCGCGCAATTCCTCCTCCTGCGCGCGCAGGGTCGGCGTCGGGTCGCCCTTCAGCGTCTTGTGGCTGATGGTGCGCGAGGTCGAGACGCCGAAGGCGCCGGCGCGCACCGCCTCGGCGGTCAGCGCGCGCATCGCGGCGATGTCGGCCTGGTTGGCGTTCTCAAGCGTCAGGGCGCGCTCACCCATCACATGCACGCGCAGCGCGCCGTGGGGCAGCAGGGCGCAGATGTCGATGTCGCGCGGCCTGGCATCCAGCGCGTCGAGATATTCGGGGAAGGTTTCCCAGCGCCAGTCGAGGCCCTCATGCAGGATCGGGCCGGGGATGTCCTCGACGCCTTCCATCAGCTCGATCAGCTTCTCGCGGTCCGCCTCGCGGCAGGGCGCGAAGCCGACGCCGCAATTGCCCATCACCGCCGTGGTGACGCCATGCCAGGCGGAGGGCGCGAGATGGGAATCCCACACCGCCTGGCCGTCGTAATGGGTGTGGATATCGACGAAGCCGGGGCTCACGACGCGGCCGCGGGCATCGATCTCCTCCCGCCCGGTTCCGCTCACCTTGCCAATGGCCGCGATGCGGCCGCCCTCGATGGCGATGTCTGCCTCGAACGGCGCGGCGCCCGTGCCGTCGACCACCATGCCGCCGCGGATCACCAGATCGGCCATGTCGTTTGTTCCCTTCCCGAAGCGGCAAGCCTAGGCCGGGGTGGGGGTCTGCTCAACCTCGCGGCCGCGCGGATCAATCATAGGTGAAACGTTCCTCAAGGATGCGGCCAGGCGGCACGCCAAGCGCGCGCAGCCCAGCCCGCACCGCCCGCATCATCGGCGGCGGCCCGCACAGGACGAACAGCCAGCCCTCACGCGCCGGGTCTGCGCATTGCGACGCGATGAGGTCATTGCCGACCATCCCGGTGGCGCCGGTCCAGCCGGGCGGCGGTTCCTGCAGGACATGCGTGGTGGTCAGCGCGATGTCCTGCGCCATGGCTTCGAGTTCCGGCCCGGCCAGGATCTGGCCGGCATGGCGGTTGCCGTAGATCAGGCGGAACGGCCGCGCATCCCTGCGCATCCGGGCATCGCGCAGCATCGACAGCAGCGGGGCAACGCCGACACCGCCGCCGATGAGGCAGACGCCCGGCTCTGCCCGGCCGTCGAGCCACAGATGCCCGTGCGGGCCATCGACGAAGGCGCGGCTGCCGATGGGCAGGCTGCCGACGGTGCTGGTGAAGTCCCCGGCCTCCTTGATCAGGAGGGACAGGCGCCCGTCGCCACCCGGTGCCGAGGCGATGGAGAAGGGATGTTCACGCCGCGAGAAGGCGGAGCGATCAAGCCGCACCCAGGCGAATTGCCCGGCCCGGAAGCGCAGCCCGTCATGGCCCGTGGGTTCGAGCACGACGTCCCAGCAGCGCTCCGCCGCCGCCGTCACCGCGGCGATGCGCCAGGGCCGGCGCGACAGCGCGAGCGGCCGCAGCAGATAGACGCCGATCAGCGAGGCGATCGCCACGGCGAACATCACCCACCACCAGGCGGCCACCACCGGATGGGCGCTGTAGCGCCCGGCATCGAGCGTATGCGCGAGCCCGAGGCCAGCCACCAGCGCCGCCCCCAGCCCATGCGCCAGCCGCCACGTCTCATAGCGCCAGGGCAGGGCGACCCGTGCGATCGCGGTCAGCGTCAGGACGCCCAGGCCGAGCCAGGCGAGCCCCCCGGTCACCAGCATGGCGGCATTGAGGTCCAGGACGCCGGCACCGGTCGCATCGCCTGGCCGCAGGAACTGCGCGCCGCTCGGCAAGGTGTACAGGAACGGGTGCACCAGCAGCCCCGCCGTCAATACCCTCGCGAGCCATTGATGCCAGCGCATGGTCCGGTCGATGCCGATTCCCCCGCTGATCAGCCGGAACCGTCCGGACAGCAGGAACTCGACCAGCAATGCGGCGAATCCGGCCATTGCCAGGGCCGATGCGATTTCATCCCGCCAGGGCCGGGCCGGACCCACCAGCACCCAGCCGAGGCCCAGCGGCAGGGCGACAAGCAGGAGAACCGTCGTGAGCAGCGCATAGACCGGCATCGAGACCTCCCAGCGGATTTTGTTGATCCCTGATAAGGCCGCCGGCCGGCCGGGCACTTGACCTGCCTCAACAGGTCCGGGGTGCCTCGTCATTGGACCGCGGATTGCATCAGCCTGCGTATCCATGGGAAGCATCCCTAACTCCGGCCAGGCAGCACCATGTCCATTCACGTCGCCCTGACGCATCGCACGACCTACCGCTATGAGCGCCCAGCCACGCTGGGACCGCAGACGGTTCGCCTGCGACCGGCGCCGCACAGCCGGACGCCGGTGATCTCCTATGCATTGCGGATCGAACCGCAGCCGCACTTCCTGAACTGGCAGCAGGACCCGCAGGGCAATTTCCTCGCCCGCATCGTGTTCCCTGAACGGGTGACCCATTTCGAGGTCGCGGTGGACCTGGTCGCCGACATGGCGACGATCAATCCCTTCGACTTCTTCCTGGAGCCGGAGGCCGAGACCTGGCCCTTCGCCTATGATCCGGGGCTGGAACAGGAACTCGCCCCGTTCCGCCGCATCGATCCGTCGGGCGGGCCGCTGCTCGACCGCCTGCTGGCCGAGGTGCCGCGCACCGAACAGCGCACCGTCGACATGCTGGTCGGCATCAACCAGATGGTCCAGTCGCGCATCGCCTATGTCGTGCGCATGGAGCCCGGCGTCTGGTCACCGGACAGGACGCTCTCCGAAGGCCGTGGGTCCTGCCGCGACAGCGCCTGGCTGCTGGTGCAGCTGCTGCGCCGGCTGGGCTTCGCCGCGCGCTTCGTCTCCGGCTACCTGATCCAGTTGGTGGCCGACCAGAAGCCGGTCGAGGGACCCGAAGGCCCGACCGAGGACTTCACCGACCTGCATGCCTGGGCCGAGGTCTACCTGCCCGGCGCCGGCTGGATCGGCCTCGATGCCACCTCCGGCCTGATGACCGGTGAGGGGCATATCCCGCTCGCCGCGACGCCGGAGCCGCAGTCGGCCGCGGCAATCTCCGGCGCGCTGGAGGAGGTGAAGACCGAATTCGCCTTCGAGATGTCGGTGCGCCGCGTGCTGGAGACGCCGCGCGTCACCAAGCCCTATTCACCCGGCCAGTGGGATGCGATCCGCGCCGCCGGTCAGGCGGTGGACCGCAAGCTGCGCGCGCAGGGCATGCGCCTGACCATGGGCGGCGAGCCGACCTTCGTCGCCGCCTCCGACCGCGACGCGGCGGAATGGAACACCGATGCGCTGGGCCCGACCAAGCGCGCCTATGCCGGGCGGCTGCTGCGCCGGCTGGCCGGGCTGTGGTCGCCGGGCGGCGCCCTGCAATACGCCATGGGCAAGCATTACCCGGGCGAGCAACTGCCGCGCTGGGCGCTCTATTCCCACTGGCGTGCCGATGGCGAGCCGGTCTGGACCGACCCCGCGCTGCTTGCCTCCGACGACGACAAGGACAACGCGACCGCGGCCGATGCCGCGCGCTTCGGCCGGCTGCTCGCCGAGCGCCTGCAGGTCGATCCCGGCCTGGTGCAGGGCGCGCATGAGGACATCCACTACTACCTGTGGAAGGAGCAGCGCCTGCCGGCCAATGTCGTGGTCGAGGATGCCAAGCTCGCCGATGAGCTGGAACGCGACGCGGCTGGCGCGCGTCTTCGGCCAGGGGCTCTCGGCCGAGGTCGGCTCGGTGCTGCCGATCCACCGCGTCATGCAGGATGGCGTCCGCCGCTGGCAGTCCGGCCGCTGGTTCTTCCGCGGCGAGCACATGTTCCTGATCCCCGGCGACAGCCCGATCGGGCTGCGCCTGCCGCTTGCCTCGCTGCCCTGGATGAGCCCGGAGGATGCCCGCCGCACCCAGGATTTCGACGCCGACCCCTTCGCCTGGCGCGACGACCTGCCGCCGCATGCCGCGCTGATGGCGCAGCGGGCGATGCGCAACCAGCAGGAGCGCGAAGCCCTGCCGCAGCGCGCCCTGCTGTCGGCGCGCCCCGGCGAGGGCGTGGCGTCCAGCATCGAGGATTTCCGGCCCCAGCCGCAGGACATCCCGGTGGTCGGCGCCTCCGACCCGACCGTGGTGCGCACCGCGCTGACGGTCGAATCGCGCGACGGCAAGCTGCACGTCTTCTTCCCGCCGCTGTTCGCCGCCGAGGACTGGCTGGAATTGATCGCGGCCGTCGAGGCCACCGCCGCCGAGATGGGCCGCAAGGTGGTGCTGGAAGGCTATCTGCCGCCATCCGATCCGCGCCTGCTGCATTTCTCGGTCACGCCGGATCCGGGCGTGATCGAGGTGAACATCCATCCCGCCACCAACTGGGACGACGCTGGTCGAGCGCACCGGCCAGCTCTACGAGGAAGCCCGCCAGGAAGGCCTGGCGGCCGAGAAGTTCATGACCGATGGCCGCCATGTCGGCACCGGCGGCGGCAACCATGTGGTGATGGGCGGCGAGACGGTGGCCGAAAGCCCCTTCCTGCGCCGGCCGGACATGCTGAAGTCCCTGCGTCGGCTTCTGGCACAACCACCCCTCGCTCTCCTACCTGTTCTGCGGGCCTGTTCATCGGCCCGACCAGCCAGCATCCGCGCATCGACGAGGCGCGCATGGATGCGATCCATGAACTCGAGATCGCCTTCTCCAAGGTGCATGCCTGGCAGGAAGTGCCGCCGTGGATGACCGACCGGCTGTTCCGCAACCTGCTCGCGGACATGACCGGCAACACCCATCGCACCGAGTTCTGCATCGACAAGATGTTCGACCCGGCCACCAGCAGCGGCCGCCGCGGGCCTGGTGGAATTCCGCGGCTTCGAGATGCCGCCGCATGCCGAGATGTCCACCGTCCAGATGCTGCTGATGCGTGCCGCGCTGGCCGCCTTCTGGGAACGCCCCTATGAACGCCGCCTGGTGCGCTGGGGCACCCGGCTGAACGACCAGTTCATGCTGCCGCACTACTGCGAGCAGGACTTCCGCGACGCCATCGACGAGTTGCGCAACATGGGTGCGCCGATCGACCCGGACTGGTTCGCCCCGCACCTCGCCTTCCGCTTCCCGCAGATCGGCGAGGTGACGGTGCGCGATGTCGGCCTCGAACTGCGCCATGCCCTGGAACCATGGCACGTGCTGGCCGAGGAGCAGGTCACCGGCGGCACCGCGCGCTATGTCGACAGCAGCGTCGAGCGTGTCCAGGCCCGCGTCAGCAACTGGGTGCCGGACCGCCACATGCTGGCCGTCAATGGCGTCGCCGTGCCGCTGCGCGCGACCGAGCGCGCCGGCGAATACCTCGCCGGCATCCGCTTCAAGGCATGGAACCCGCCATCCTCCCTGCATCCGACGATCCGCCCGCAGACACCGCTGGTGCTCGACGTGTTCGATCGCTGGAACGGGCGCAGCCTCGGCGGGCTGACCTACAACGTCGTGCATCCCGGCGGGCGCAGCTACGACCGCTATCCGGTCAATGCGAATGAGGCGGAGGCGCGCCGGCGGTCCCGATTCATGCCGTTCGGCCACACGCCGGGCCCGATGGCGCCGCCGGAGCCGAAGACCGAACTCGAGATGCCCTTCACCCTCGACCTCAGACGCCATGGCTGATCGGGAGGACGTCCCGCCCATCGACGAGATGGTCGATGGGCGCGGCGGGGTCCGCCCCCATTGGCGCCCGTTGCTCGGCTCGCTGGGCAGCCTGGGGGAGGGTGCCCTGGCCGAGCGCGGCCGCCGGCTCGACCGCGCCTTCGAGGATGAGGGCATCGCCGGCGTGCTGCCAGGCGCCAAGCGTGATGCCGCCTGGCGCTGCGACCCGCTGCCGATGGTGCTCTCGGCCCAGGAATTCGCCGCCCTGGAGGCCGGCATCATCCAGCGCGCCCGGCTGCTGGAGGCGCTGCTCGCCGATCTCTATGGGCCCCAGGCGATGCTCGCCGAGGGGCTGGTGCCGCCGCAGCTCGTCTTTGCCAATCCCGGTTTCCTGCGCGGCTGCCACATCATGGGCGAACTGCCGCCGCGGCCGTTGCTGCATCTGTATGCCGCCGACCTGGTGCGCGGGCCGGACGGCGCCTGGCGCGTGCTGGCCGACCGCACCTCCGCCCCCGCCGGGCCAGGCATGGCGCGGGAGAACCGCCGCCTGCTCGGCCGCGTGATGCCCGAGGCCTTTCGCGGCGCGCAGGTGCGCTCGATGCGGCCGTTCTTCGACCTGTGGCAGGATGCGCTGCAGCGCCTCGCCCCTCCGGAGGTCGGCGACCCGGCGGTGGCGCTGCTGACCCGTGGTTCCCACTCGCCACGCTGGTTCGAGGACATGCTGCTGTCGCGCGAACTGTCCTGCGCGCTGGTCGAATCCGGCGACCTGACGCAGCGCGGCGGCCGGCTGTTCCTCAAGACCCTGCAGGGGTTGCAGCGGGTCGATGTGCTGCTGTCGCGCGTCGATGGCGCGACCCTCGACCCGCTGGAGACGCCCGGATCCGGCACCGCCGGCGTGCCGGGCCTGTTCGATGCGGCGCGCAACGGCGCGGTGCGCATCCTCAACGCCCCCGGCGCGGCGCTTGCCGAGGCGCCGGCGCTCGCTGCCTTCCTGCCCGCCCTGGCGCGGCGGCTGCTCGGCGAACACGCTCGCGCTGCCGTCGGTCGAGACGGTCTGGCTGGGCGACGCGGATGCGGCCGCGCGCGTCGCCGGCGAGCCCGGCTGGCTGCTGCGCCATGCCACCGACGGCTCCATGCCCGCGGCCGAGGAGGCCGAGGCCGCGGCACTGGCCGCGCGCGCCACGCCGGCCGCCTTCGCCGCGGTGCGGGTGCCCGCCACCTTCCCTGGTGCCCTGCGTGGCGGCCGATGGGCTGGAGCCGCGTTCGCTCGTGCTGCGCATGTTCGCCATCTTCGATGGCACCGACTGGCGCGTGATGCCGGGAGGCCTGGCGCGGATCGGCCAGGCGGGCACGCTGGGCGGCGCGCTGCCGCCACAGGGCCTGTCCAAGGATGTCTGGGTGATCGCCGACGAAGGCAGCGACATCATCGGCCCGGCCGCGGCGCAGTCTGCCGCCGATGCGCATCCGCCGCACGCCCGGCGCGCTGCCCTCGCGCGTCGCCGACAACCTGTTCTGGCTCGGCCGCTATACCGAACGGCTGGAACGCGCCGCGCGGCTGGTGCGCGCGACGCAGGCGCGCATCTCCCGCGGCGTCGTGCTGCCGCGGGAGGCGGCCGAGGTCTCCGCCCTGGCGCGCTGCCTGGCGCATGCCGGCTTCGCCGGGGCGGAGGACGTCACCGGCTCGGCCGCCGCCCAGGGGCTGCCGAGCGTGATCGCCGCCGCCCTGCGCGACGATGGCGCGGTGACCATCCTGGGCGATCGCATCGCCGGGCTGACCGCTGATGGTGCGCGACCGGCTGACCGCCGACATGTACGCCACCTTCACCCTGACGCTGCGCGCGGCGCGCGCCGAGATGCAGCAGGCCGGCGACAATCTGGAGGCGATCTCGCGCGCGATGATCGCCGTGCTGCGCTTCGCCACCGCCGTCGCCGGCGTCGCCGCCGAGAGCATGGTGCGCGGCGGCGCCTGGCTGTTCCTCGACCTCGGTCGCCGGGTCGAACGCGCCCAGGCGATCGCCTAGCGAAGTCGGCTTCGCGCTCGACGAGCCGCCGGCGCGCATCGAGGGCGGGCTGCGGCTGATGCTGGAACTGTGCGACAGCGTCATCACCTATCGCAGCCGCTACCTGACCGTGTTGCAGCCGGCCCCCGCGCTGGACCTGGTGCTGGCCGACCCGTCCAACCCGCGCGCGCTGGCCTTCCAGTTGGAGGCGATCAGCCGCAACCTGTCGGAAGTCACGACGCGCCGAGGACAGCACGCTGCCCGATGAGGCGGCCTCGCTGCTCGCCGAGGCCGAGGCGATCGTCGCCGAACTGGTCGCATGCGCCGGACCAGGCCGTGGCCGCCGCCAACCTGCCGCCGCGGCTGGAGGCGATGGCGAACCGCATCGCGGCGCTGTCGGACGGCGGTGACGCGGCGGTATTTCGCGCTGCTGCCGGCGGCGCAGACGCTCGGGCTGGAAGGCGCCGAGCCGGCGCTGCGAGGCGCGGCGTGATCTACCGCCTGCGCCATGTCACCACCTATGCCTATGCGCATTCGGTCGACCTCGCCGCGCATCTGCTGCTGCTGACACCGCGGTCCCTGCCGCACCAGAACGTGGTGCGCAGCACGCTCGCGATCACGCCGACGCCGTCGCACATGACCGAGGCGGCGGACCATTTCGGCAATGCCGCGACACGCGTCTTCCTCGACCTGCCGCATGAACGCTTCGAGGTGATCGCCGAGGCGCTGGTCGAGGTGCGTTTCCCCGCCCCGCCGGCGCCCGCCCTGACGCCGCCCTGGGAGGATGTCGTGGCCGGCGCGCCGCGCAGCGAGGCCGCCGAATTCATCTTCCCCAGCCCGCTCGCGCCGCGCGTCGCCGCGGCGACCGGCTATGCCGCCGCCTCCTTTCCCGCCGGCCGGCCGGTGCTGGTCGGGCTGCTGGAACTGATGGGCCGCATCCGCCGCGACTTCACCTACAAGCCCGGCGTGACCGGCAACGACACCCAGGTCGTCGAGGTGCTGCGCGACCGGCGCGGCGTCTGCCAGGACTTCGCCCATGTGATGATCGCCGGCGCTGCGCGGGCTGGGCCTGCCGGCGCGCTATGTCTCCGGCTATGTGCGCACCCGCCCGCCGCCGGGCCGCGTCGCGCGTCGTGGCGCCGACCAGTCCCATGCCTGGGTCGAGGCCTGGATGGGGGAGGGGTTCGGCTGGGTCGGGCTCGACCCCACCAACGACATCGTGGTGCGCGACGAGCATGTGGTGCTCGCCTGGGGGCGCGACTTCATCGATGTCAGCCCGCTGAGCGGCGTCATCCTGGGCGGCGGCGAGCACGGGCTGCGGGTGGGCGTGGACCTTGAGGAAGCCGAGGCGCCGGTCACCGGCCTGACGGCTGCCCGCGCGGGCAGCAGGCCTGCCCCGCATCGGCGCAACGGTGTCGCCTGGATGCGAATTTCTCGTCGCCGGCCCGGTTGACGCCGCGGGCGCGCAAGATGACTGTTTGGCAACTCGCCGACCGGAGATCCATCCATGAACGTCGTCAGCCCGCCCGCCGCCCTGCGTGGCGTCACCGAGGAAGAATGGCAGGTCCGCTGCGACCTCGCGGCGCTGTACCGGCTGGTGGCGCATTTCCGCATGACGGATTTCATCTACACCCACATCAGCGCGCGGCTGCCGGGGCCCGATCACCATTTCCTGATCAACAAATACGGCGTGCTGTTTCATGAAATGCGCGCCTCGGACCTGGTGAAGATCGACCTCGACGGCAACGTCGTCGAGGATGGCGCCGAATCGAAGCCGGTGAACGCGGCGGGCTTCACCATCCATTCCGCCATCCACATGGCGCGCGAGGATGCCGCCGTCGTCATCCACACGCACACCGAGGCCGGCATCGCGGTCTCCGCGCAGCGCCAGGGACTGCTGCCGATCAGCCAGCACGCGCTGAAGTTCTACGGTCACCTCGCCTATCACGACTACGAAGGCATCGCGCTCGACCTCGATGAGCGTGACCGGCTGGTGAAGGACCTCGGCACCCACAACGCGATGATCCTGCGCAACCACGGCCTGCTGGTCTGCGGCCAGGCATGTCGCCGAGGCGTTCCTCAACATCTACTACCTGGAACGCGCCTGCCAGGCGCAGATCTCCGCCATGTCGGGCGGCGCCGAACTGGTGCTGCCGCCCGAAGCCGTGCGCCGGCACACCGCCGACCAGTTCAACCGGCCGAACGCGGGGCAGGACGGCTTCGCCATGGCCTGGACCGCCGCGCTGCGGCTGATCGAAGATGGAAAGCCGGATTATCGTTCGTGACCGCTGACACACTGATCGCCGGCGGCCGCATCTTTCGCGGCCTTGCCGGCGGGTTTACCGATGCCGTCGCGCTGAAGGACGGCAAGGTCCTGGCGCTTGGGCGACGAGGCGATTGCCGCGGCCGGGCCGGACACGCGGCGGCTGGACCTGGCCGGCCGCGTCGCCATCCCGGCCTTCAACGAAGCGCATATGCACCTGCTGCCCTATGGCCTCGGCCTGACGCAGGTGAACCTGCGCGCCGAGGAAGTCCGCACGCTCGATGAGGTGCTGCGCCGCATCTCCACCGCGGCGAAGGCGGCGCCGAAGGGCGCCTGGGTGATCGGCCGCGGCTACGACCATGCGCGAGCTGGATGTCGGCCGGCACCCGACCGCCGCTGAACTCGATGCCGCCGCGCCGGACAACCCGGTCTATATCGTGCGCACCTGCGGCCATATGGGCGTTGCGAACAACACGGCGATTGCAGCTCGCCGGCGTCGGCCACAACACGCCTGACCCCGAGGGCGGCGTGATCGAGCGCAAGGGCGGCGTGCTGACCGGGCTGTTCCTCGAACGCGCGCAGCGGCTGATGAAGGACGCCATGCCGCGAGCCCGACCAGGCGCGCATGGTCGATGCCATCGAGGCCGCCTGCGCGCATCTGGCCTCGCTCGGCTTCGCCTCCGCCACCGACATGAATGTCGGCATGACGGCCGGCATGGCCGAGGTCGCGGCCTATGAGACCGCCAAGGCCACCGGCCGGCTGCCGCTGCGCATGTGGCAGGTGCTGGCCGGCAATCCGGAAGGCATCGCGCAGGACGCCTGGGCGGCCGGGCTGCGCCCGATGCAGGGCGACGACAGCCTGCGCTGGGGCGCGGTGAAGGTCTTCGCCGATGGCTCCGCCGGCGGCCTGACCGCGGCCTTCTTCGAGCCCTACCTCGCCAGCGCGGGTGGCGGCACGGGCGTCTTCACCTTCCCCGACGACAAGATCCACGCGCTGCTGAAGCTGTATCACGAGCAGGGCTGGCAGCTCGACATCCACGCCATCGGCGATGCGGCGATCGAGCAGGTGCTGCTCGGCATGGAGGCCGCCGACAGCGCGGCGCATCCCTTCGCCGAGCGCCGCCATCGCATCGAGCACTGCGGCTTCGTCACGCGCGACCAGCGGCGGCGGATGAAGGCGCGCGGCATCCTGCCGGTGCCGCAGCCGGTCTTCATGTACGAATTCGGCGACCTCTACGTGAAGAACCTCGGCCATGAACGGTCGGACCACGCCTATCCGATGAAGACCTGGCTGGAGGACGGCGCGCATCCGGCGGCGTCCTCCGATTGCCCGGTCTCGACCGTCGATCCCTTCATCAACCTGTTCACCATGGTCACCCGCAGGACCAACAAGGGCACGGTGATGGGTCCGGAGGAGGCGCTGACCGTCGCCGAGGCCGTCCATTGCTACACCTGGTGCGGCGCCTACACGCAATTCGCCGAGGACCGCCGCGGCACGCTGGAACCGGGCATGCAGGCCGATCATCGCCGTGCTGTCGGCCGACATCTTCGACATCGCGCCCGAGGCGATCCTGGCGACGCAGGCCGACATCACCCTGCGCGACGGCCAGCCGATCTTCGACCGCCACGGAGAGATGGCGACCGCCGTCGCCGCGCAGTGACGCGCCCATGCTGAGACACGCGCTGCACCGCCTGGTGCTTGCCGTCCCCGTGATGTTCGGCGTGCTGCTGATCGGCTTCCTGCTGATGCAGGTGGTGCCGACCGACCCCGCGACGGTGCGCGCCGGCCCGACCGCCACGCCGGACGTGATCGCCGCGATCCGCGCCGATCTCGGCCTCGACGAGCCGCTCTACGTGCAGTTCGGGCTCTATGTCTGGCGGCTGCTGCATGGCGACCTCGGGGCGTCGATCATCAACAACGTGCCGGTCTCGCAGGAACTCGGCGCGACGATCGGGCCGACGCTCGAACTGATGTTCGCCAGCCTGTTCTGGTCGATCCCGCTCGGCATCCTGCTCGGCACGCTGGCGGGGTATTGGCGCGGCACGCTGATCGACCGCTTCATCATGGCGCTGTCGGTCGGCGGCGTGTCGGTGCCGGTGTTCTTCCTCGGCCTGGTGCTCATCTGGTTCGTCGGCTTCCAGTGGCAGTGGCTGCCCTTCACCGGGCGCGGCGGGCCGTTGTGGACGATGGACGGCATCCGCTCGATCATCCTGCCGGCGGTCACCCTGGGCGGCGTGTTCGTCGGGCCGGTCGCGCGCATGACGCGCACCGCGGTGCTCGACGTGCTCTCGGCCGACCATGTGCGCACGGCGCGCGCCAAGGGGCTGACCGAGACCCTGGTGGTGCGCCGCCACGCGCTGCGCAACGCCATGGTGCCGGTCATCACGCTGATCGGGTTGCAGATCGGCTTCCTGCTCGGCGGCGCGGTGGTGACGGAGACGGTGTTCTCCTGGCCGGGCGTCGGCCGGCTCGCGGTCGGCGCCATCCTCTCCTCGGACTTCCCCATGGCGCAGGGAACCATCATCGTGCTGTCGATGGGCTTCATCGTGGTGAACCTGATCGTGGACGTGCTCTACGCCGCGCTCGACCCGCGGGTGCGCGCGGCATGAGCGCGACGACCGACACCAGCGAGCCGATCGCGCCGCCGCGGCCGGGCATCCTGTCGCGCCTGATGCGCGAACCCGGGGCCGCGATTTCCCTGATCCTGGTGGTGCTGCTGGTCGGCGCGGCGGTCTTCGCGCCGCTGCTGGCGCCCACCGACCCCTATGACAACGACCTCGCGCTCTCGATGCAGCCGCCGGGCAGCGAGGGGCTGCCGCTCGGCGCCGACGCGCAGGGGCGGGACATGGTGACCCGCCTGCTGTTCGGCCTGCGCGTGTCGCTGATGATGGGCTTTGCCGCAGTGGCGCTCGGCGGCTCGCTCGGCGCGCTGCTCGGCTTCCTTGCCGCCTTCTACCATCGCTGGCTGGACGGGCCGATCATGCGCCTGGTGGACATCATGCTGTCCTTTCCGGCGATCCTGGTGGGGCTCGCCATCGCGGCGATCTTCGGGCCGGGCATCTTCTCCGTCATCCTGGCGCTGTCGGTCGCGACGGTGCCGCTGATGGCGCGCATCGTGCGCGGGTCGCGCGATGGTGGTCATGCGGCTCGACTACATCGAGGCCGCGCGCGCCACGGGCATGAGCGATGCGCGGCTGATCTGGCGGCACCTCGCGCCCAACTGCCTGTCGTCGATCTTCGTCTTCGCCACGCTGCGCTTCGGGCAGGTGATCCTGCTCGGCTCGGCGCTGTCCTTCCTCGGGCTCGGCGCGCAGCCGCCGGTGCCGGAACTGGGCGCGATGGCCTCGGAAGGGCGCAACTTCCTGTTCTTCGCACCGCACATCGCCGTCGTGCCGTGCGTCGTCATCTTCATCGTCGTGCTCGCCTTCAACGTCCTCGGGGACGCCTTGCGGGACGCGCTCGACCCCAGGCTTCGCGTATGATCGGGAGAAATGGATTCATGAAGACGACCCTCGGGGCCGCGCTGCTTGCGCTGGCCGCTTCCATGCCGGTGGCCGATGCCTATGCCCAGGCGCCCAATCCGCCGAACACGCTTGTCGTACTGCGCGAGATCGACGCCGATCGATACGATCCGCCGCGCTCCACCGCGCGCGGTGCGGGCGAGGTCATCTACATGATGAGCGACACGCTGGTGGCGCTCGACTTCGACATGCGCACGATCCGCCCGCTGCTCGCCGAGCGCTGGGAGGTCAGCCCCGACGGCAAGACCTACACCTTCCATCTGCGCCGCGACGTGACCTTCTGCGACGGGCGGCCGATGACCGCCGATGACGTGGTCTATTCGATCAACCGCCTGATCGACCCGGCGACGCGCAGCCCCGTCCGCTGGCGCGCCGGGCCGGTGAAGGAGATCCGTGCCCGCGACCAGTTCACTGTCGAATACGAGCTGAACGAACCGTTCGGCGAACTGCTGTACCAGCTGACGCTGTTCTTCGCCTCGGTGGTCGATCGCAATTCGGTCGAGAGCCTGGGGCAGAATTTCGGCGTGCAGGGCTTCAACGGCACCGGCCCCTATTGCTGGGTGTCCTGGACACCGCGGCAGGAACTCGTGCTGCAGCGCCACCCCCGCTACAACTGGGGCCCGACGGGCATGTACCAGAACCCGTCCCCGCAGGTTGACCGCGTGGTGTGGCGCGTGGCGCCTGAAAGCCAGACGCGGCTGGCCGCGCTGCAGACCGGGCAGGGCGACGTGACGCAGTACATCCCGGCGATCGCCGTGCAGCAGTTGCGCCGCCAGCCGAATGTGCGGATGTCCCAGCAGGAGAACTACTTCTGGGATCACTTCATGGGCTTCAAGGTGGACAAGCCCGTGGTCAGCGACCCGGCGGTGCGCCGTGCCATCAACATGGCGGTGAACCGCGAGGCCATGGTGCGCGCCACCTGGTTCGGCACCGCGACGCCGGCCGATGCCTACCTCAACCCCGCGGTCACCGGCTTCGATGCCGAGGCGGCGCGTCTGGTGCCGCATTTCGACCAGGCCGGCGCCCGCCGCGTGCTGGATGAAGCCGGCTGGGCCATGGGTTCGGACGGCGTCCGCGTGAAGGACGGCCAGCGCGCGACCTTCCTCGTCTATGGCCTGCAGACCCAGGCGGCGCAGCAGTATCTCCAGGCGATGCAGGCCGACCTGCGCCGCGTCGGCATCGAGATGCGCATCCAGATGTGGGATGCGACCGTGGGCTGGGGCCGCCTCGCCACGCAGGAATTCGACGCCTTCGTGATGTCCTATCCCTATGTGACGGCGACGGACGCGATGTCGCTTTACTTCAACAGCGCCAACCGCCCGACGCCGAACCGCATGAACTGGAACGACGCGACGACCGATGCGGCGCTGCGTGAGGCGCAGACGGCGATCGATCCGGCGGTGCGCGCCGCGGCGATCGCCCGCGCCCAGCGTATCGTCGCCGAGGCGAATGTCTGGCTGCCGGTGGCGCGCGAGCAGCTTTGGCTGGCCGCCTCGGCGCGGACCGAGGGCGTGCGTGCGCATGGCATCTACGGCGTCGGGCTCTACAAGGGCCTCGACATCCGGCTGACGCGGTAAGGGAGGCGACCGGCATGACCACCACGCTGATCAAGGCGGCGGAACTGGCCGTCGCCTGGGATGCTTCGGCCAAGGCGCATACCTACGCGCCTGACACGGACATCGTCTTCGCCGACGGCACGCTGACCTTCGTCGGCCGTGCCTATGAAGGCGCGGCCGATACGGTCATCGACGGCCGCGGCCTGATGGTCATGCCGGGCCTCGTGAACATCCATTCCCACCCGTCGAGCGAGCCGCTGAACAAGGGCTTCCTCGACGAGATCGGCTCGCCTGGCCTGTATAATTCCTCGCTCTACGAATACATGCCGATCTTCCGCGCGGACGCGGATGCGGTGCCGAGTTGCGTGCGCGTCGCGCTGTCCGAACTGCTGCTCTCCGGCGTCACCACCCTCGCCGACCTGTCCATGGCGCATCCCGGCTGGCTCGACCTGCTGGCCGAGGCGGGCATGCGCGTGTGCATCGCGCCGATGTTCCGCTCGGCGCGCTGGTTCACCAAGAACGGCCATGTCGTCGAATACGAATGGGACGAGAAGGCCGGCGAGAAGGCGATGGAGGAGGCGCTGCGCCTCGTCGAACGCGCCGAGCAGCATGAATCCGGCCGCCTGTTCGGCATGGTCGTGCCCGCGCAGATCGACACCTGCGCCGCCGGGCTGCTGAAGGAAAGCAACCAGGAAGCCAAGGCGCGCGGCCTGTCGTGGCAGATCCACGCCGCGCAGTCGGTCGTCGAATTCCACGAGATCACCCGTCGCCACGGCATGACGCCGATCGGCTGGCTGGATTCGATGGGGCTGCTCGGCGAACGCTCGATCATCGGCCATGGCATCTTCCTCGACGACCATCCCTCGACGCCCTGGCACACCAAGAACGACCTCAATCGCCTGGCCGAGACCGGCACCACCGTCGCGCATTGCCCGACCGTGTTCGCGCGGCGCGGCATCGCGATGAAGGATATCGGCCGCTACATCCGCCGCGGCGTGAACATGGGCATCGGCACCGACACCTATCCGCACAACATGCTCGATGAGATGCGCCTCGCCGCCCACATCGCGCGCACCCAGGCGGGCGACCCGCGCACCATGACGACGACCGACCTGTTCAACGCCGCGACGATCGGCGGCGCGCGCGCCCTGGGTCGCGACGACATCGGGCGGCTCGCGGTCGGCTGCAAGGCGGATTTCTCGCTGGTGGACATCACCCACCCGATGATCCGCCCGGCCTACGACCCGGTGCGCAGCCTGATCTACGCCGCCGGGCGATCGTGCGCTGAAGGCGGTCTATGTCGATGGCAACAAGGTCGTCGAGGATGGCGAGGTGCTGACCATGGACTACCGCCAGGCAGCGGCACATCTGCACGAAGCGCAGAAGCGCATCGCCGGCAGCGTGCCGCAGCGCGACTGGGCGCATCGCAGCGCGGAGCAGATCGCACCGCCGACCTTCCACTGGTCGTGATGGCGGCGTGGACTGTCCCGGGGGCCTGGCCCCTCCCGTGCCGGCAGGTCGCGGCATGAGCGACCTTCTCCGCATCGAAGGCCTGCGCACCGTCTTCCGCACCCATGGCGGCGAGATCGCGGCGGTGGACGGCGTGGACCTGTCCGTTCCGCGCGGCCGCACGCTCGGCATCGTCGGTGAATCGGGCTGCGGCAAGTCGGTGCTGTCGCTGTCGGTGATGCGCCTGGTCGCGCATCCGGGCCGCGTCGCCGCCGGGTCGCGTCATGCTCGACGGCCGCGACCTGCTCGACCTGTCCAACGCCGACATGCGCGACGTTCGCGGCAGTCAGATCGCGATGATCTTCCAGGAGCCGATGACCAGCCTGAATCCCGGTCCATACGGTCGGCTTCCAGATCACCGAGGCGATGCGCGCTCACGACCTCCACGCATCGAAGGCGGAACTGCGCGACCGCGCCATCGAGGCGCTCAAGCGCGTGCGCATCCCCGCGCCGGAACGCCGCTTCGACGAATACCCGCACCAACTCTCGGGCGGCATGCGCCAGCGCGTGATGATCGCCATGGCGCTGGCCTGCCGCCCGAAGCTGCTGATCGCGGATGAACCGACGACGGCGCTCGACGTGACGGTGCAGGCGCAGATCCTCGACCTGCTGCGCGACCTGCAGCAGGAAACCGGGATGTCGATCATCCTGATCACCCACGACCTCGGCGTGGTCGCCGAAATGGCCGACGAGGTCGCGGTGATGTATGCCGGCCGCGTCGTCGAACGCGCCGCCGCCGCTGCGATGTTCGCCGATCCGATGCATCCCTACACGCTCGGCCTGCTCGGCTCCGTGCCGCGGCTCGATGAGGACCGCGAGGACCTGCTCGCCATCGAGGGCTCCGTGCCGCCGCCCTTCGCCCTGCCGAAGGGCTGCCGCTTCCACCCGCGCTGCCCCTTCGCCGTCGATGCCTGCAGATCGGAACAGCCGCCGCTGCGCCTGCTCGCCGACGGCCACCAGGCCGCCTGCCTGCGCGCCCCTGTCGAGGCCTTCGCCGCATGAGCGAGACGCTGCTGGAGGTCACCGGCCTCGCCAAGCACTACCCGGTGCGCGAGGGCCTGATCCTGGCGCGAGCAGGTCGGCGTCGTGCGCGCCGTCGATGGCGTGTCCTTCACCGTGAAGCGCGGCGAGACGCTGGCGCTGGTCGGTGAATCCGGCTGCGGCAAGTCGACCACCGCGCGGCTGGTGCTGCGGCTGATCGAACCCTCCGCCGGCACCATCGACTTCGAAGGCGTGGACGTCACCCGCATCACCGGCGCCGCCGCAGCGCGCGATGCGCCGGCGCATGCAGATCGTCTTCCAGGACCCCTATGCCAGCCTCAATCCGCGCCTGACCGTCGCCGAGACCATCGCCGAGCCGATGGTCGTGCACGGCATCGGCGACGCCGCGTCGCGCCGCAAGCGGGTCGAGGAACTGCTCGGCCTGGTCGGGCTGCGGCCCTTCCATGCGCAGCGCTACCCGCATGAATTCTCCGGCGGGCAGCGCCAGCGCATCGGCATCGCCCGCGCGCTGTCGGTGCAGCCGGACCTCGTCGTCTGCGACGAGCCGGTCTCCGCGCTCGACGTCTCGATCCAGGCGCAGGTGGTGAACCTGCTGAAGGACCTGCAGCGCCGCCTCGGCCTCGCCTATCTGTTCATCGCGCACGACCTCGCGGTGGTGAAGCACGTCGCCGACCGCGTGGCGGTGATGTATCTCGGCCAGATCGTCGAGATGGCGCACAAGGCGCGACCTGTTCGCCAACCCGCGCCATCCCTATACGCGCGCGCTGCTCGCCGCGATCCCGCATCCCGACCCGCAGCGGCGCGGCCAGGTGAAGCCGCTCGGCGGCGACGTGCCGAGCCCGATGAACCCGCCGCCCGGCTGCCGCTTCCACACGCGCTGCCCCTTCGCGCAGGATCGCTGCCGGACCGAGGCGCCGCGGCTGCGGCGCATGGCGCGAAGGCCACGAGGCCGCCTGTCACTTCGCCGAGACGCTGCCGCCGGCCGGGCTCGATTTCAGCGGCGGGCTGTCCGACATCGCGGCGAAGCGCCTCGCGCTCTACGCCCGCGCGCGCGCCGCTTGACCGGGGCGGGCTGACACCGCTTTTGCGGGCCGGGCGCATAAGGCGTGGGCTTCGGCAGCCTCGGGCGGCCGACATGCGCGATGGATCGAGCGCGCGCACGGCTCCGCCGGCCTTGGCCTGACGCCTGCGTGGTTCAGCCGGACGGGCCGGCATGAACGGGTGACGGCCTTGGCCCCTGGCGTGCCGAAGGCTCACTGCCCGCATCCGGCCGGATGGGCGAGCGCGTCGAAAGGCTCTAACCTCCGGGGCAGGGACAGGAGGAACGCATGGCACGCATCGGTTTCGTCGGGCTCGGCACGGATGGGCGCGCCGATGGCGCGCAACCTGCTCAAGGCCGGGCACGAGGTCGTGGTCTTCGACATCGTCCAGGCGGCGGTGGATGCGCTGGTCGCCGCCGGCGCGACCGCCGGTTTCTCGGCCGCCGCGGCGGCGCAGGATGCCGATGTCGTCATCACCATGCTGCCCGCCGGTGAGCATGTGCGCGACGCCTGGCTGGGGCAGGGCGGCCTCGCCAAGGCGTCGCGTGCCGATGCGCTGCTGATGGATTGCTCGACCATCGACGTCGCGACGGCGCGTGAGGTCGCGGCCGCCGCAGGTCGTCCCTTCCTCGATGCGCCTGTCTCCGGTGGCGTGATGGGGGCCGAGGCCGGCACGCTGACCTTCATGGTCGGTGGCGATGCGGCCGCGGTGGACCGCGCGAAGCCGATCCTGGAGGCGATGGGCAAGACCATCGTCCATTGCGGCGATGCCGGCGCGGGGCAGGTCGCGAAGCTGTGCAACAACATGATGCTCGCCGCGACCATGGCGGTGACCTCGGAAGCCTTCGTGATGGCCGAGAAACTCGGCCTGCCGGCCCAGGCGCTGTACGATGTCTGCTCCAAATCCACGGCGCAGTCCTGGGCGCTGAACACCTCCTGCCCGGTGCCCGGGCCGGTGCCGCCAGCGCCGGCGAATCGCGACTTCGCGCCCGGCTTCACCGCCGCGCTGATGCGCAAGGATCTCGGCCTGGCGCAGCAGGCGGCGAAGGATGCGGGGGTGGCGCGACGATCGGCGCGCTGGCGCTGGCGCTGTATCGACCGCTTCTGGCGAAGGGCGGTGGCGCCAAGGATTTCTCGGCCATCATCACCCTGATCCGCGAGGGGGACGCGGCATGACGATCTCCTTCGTTTCGCCGCGCCTGCTGATGATCGGTGGCGGCGCCGTGGGCAGGCTCGCCGAGGTGCTCGGCCAGTTCGGCCTGTCGAGGCCGCTGGTGGTGACCGACCCGTGGATGGTGTCCTCCGGCACGGTGGAGAAGGCGCTCGGCCCGCTGCGTGCGGCCGGCATCACGGCGGGCGTGTTCAGCGACACGGTGCCGGACCCGACCGATACGGTGATCGAGGCCGGTGTCGTCGCGATGAAGGCCGGCGACTATGACTGCCTGGTCGGCTTCGGCGGCGGCAGCCCGATGGATACGGCGAAGGCGATGGCGATCCTGGGCGCCGCGGCGCCAGGTGCCAAGATGCGCGACTTCAAGGTGCCGGCGCAGGCGAACCGCGGCGCGCTGCCGGTGATCTGCATCCCGACCACGGCCGGCACCGGCAGCGAGGCGACGCGCTTCACCGTCATCACCGACACCGAGCGCGACGAGAAGATGCTGATCGCCGGCCTCGGCGCGCTGCCGCTGGCCGCGGTGGTCGATTACGAACTGACCTTCAGCCTGCCGCCGCGCATCACCGCCGATACCGGCATCGACAGCCTGACCCATGCGCTGGAGGCCTTCGTCTCGAAGCGTGCCAATGACGAGGCCGACGAATACGCGCTGCGCGCGATGCGGCTGATCGCGCCCAACCTGCGCGCGGTCTATGCCGAACCGTCCAACGGCATCGCCCGTGCGGCGATGATGAAGGGGGCGACGCTGGCGGGCATCGCGTTCAGCAATTCCTCGGTCGCACTCGTGCATGGCATGTCGCGGCCGATCGGGGCGCATTTCCATGTGCCGCATGGCCTGTCGAACGCGATGCTGCTGCCGGCGGTGACCGAATTCAGCCTGAACGCCGCGTTGCCGCGCTATGCCGAGGCGGCGCGGGCGATGGGCGTGGCGAGCGGCGGCGGAGGGTGACCAGTCGGCCGCCGCGAAGCTGCTGCAGGAACTGCGCGACCTGAACCGGGACCTGGCGGTGCCGACCCCGGCGGCCTTCGGCATCGATGCCGCGAAGTGGGACGCGCTGCTGCCCGTCATGGCCGAGCAGGCGCTGGCCTCCGGCAGCCCCGCGAACAATCCGGCCGTGCCCACCGCCGCCGAGATCGTCGCCCTCTATCAGCGCGCCTGGACGGGCTGACCCGTCTCACGCATGCCCTCCGGCTGACAGCCGCAGGCAAAAGGTGGTTCCCGGGGGGTTCTTTCCCCCGGGCCTGTTGCTGCCTTACCGGGCAGGCTTCCCGCCCGCGGGCGGTGCCGTCTCCGCATCGCCGCGCCGCATCCGGTTGCGCCCGGTGAACAGCACGATCGGCGCGGCGATGAAGGTCGAGGACGACGTCCCGATGATGATGCCCGCGATCATCAGCCAGGCGAAGCCCGACAGCGTCTCGCCGCCGAACAGCGCCAGCGGCACGGCGGACAGAAGCAGCGTCATGGAAGTGCCGAGGGTGCGGTTCAGCGTCTCGTTGATCGACAGGTCCACCAGCTGTTCCAGCGGCATGGTCTTGAACTTGCGAAGGTTCTCTCGCATGCGGTCGAACACCACGACCTTGTCGTTGGCGTTGAAGCCGATGATGGTCAGGATCGCGGCAACCGTCGTCAGGTTGAACTCGATCCCGGTGACCACCATCACGCCGATGACCTTGGTGGTGTCGAGCATGAGCGTGGCGACGCCGGCGATGCCGAACTGCCATTCGAAGCGGAACCAGATGTAGAGCAGCATCGCCGCGAAGGAGAGGCCGAGGGCGAGCATGCCGCCGAGGAACAACTCATCCGAGACGCGGTTGCCGACGGCTTCGACCCGCAGGATGCGCGTGCCGGCCGCGACCCGTTCCAGCGCGCCGCGCACGGCGTTGACGGCGTTCTGCACGGCGCCTTCGTCGCCCTGGGCCGGCAGCCGGACCGCGAAGGTCGAAGGGTCGCCGAATTGCAGGATGGTGGCGTCGCCGAGGTTCAGCCCGCCGACCGCCGAGCGCAGCGCGCCGATGTCGCCCGGGCCGGGCGTGCGGATTTCCATCTCCAGCCCGCCCTTGAAGTCGATGCCTTTCTCGAGGCCCGGATAGAAGGCGAGGCCGATCGAGGCGGTCGACAGCACCGCCGAGGTGAACAGGCCGATCCGCGCCGCCGCGCATGAAGCGGATGTGCGTGTTGTCCGGCACGATGCGGAACAGCGGGCGGCGCGAGGCGCTGCATCAGCGACAGGCCCGGCCGTTCCACCACCGGCAATTCCTTGGGCCGCGTGCGGCGATACCACCAGGACACCATCAGGCGGGTCAGCACGGTCGCCGTCCACATCTGCACCACGGTGCCGATCGCGACCGTCACGGCGAAGCCCTTCACCGGCCCCGAGCCGAAGCCATACAGGCAGGCCATGGCGATCAGGTTGGTGAGGTTGGAGTCCATGATGGTGCCGGAGGCCTTGGTGTAGCCGGCCTCCAGCGCGTTGATCGGCGTTCGCCCGTTCTTGATTTCCTCGCGGATGCGCTCGTTGATCAGGATGTTGGCGTCGAGCGCGGTGCCGAGCGTCAGCACGATGCCGGCGATGCCCGGCAGGGTCAGCGTCGCTTCCAGCAGCGACAGCCCGGCGATCATCAGGACGATGTTGAACACCAGCGCGAGGTTGGCGAACCAGCCGAACAGGCCGTAGGCGAGGCCCATGTAGAGGAAGACGAAGATGGTGCCGGCCGCCAGCGCGAGGCAGCCGGCGCGGATCGCATCCGCGCCCAGTTCCGGCCCGACGGTGCGTTCCTCGACGACGGTGAGCGGCGCGGGCAGGGCGCCGGCGCGCAGCAGCACCGCGAGCTCATTGGCCGATCTGCGCGTTGAACGACCCGCTGATCTGGCCCTGGCCGCCGGTGATCGGCTCGCGGATCACCGGCGCGGTGATCACCTTGTCGTCCAGCACGACGGCGAAGGGGCGGCCGACATTCTCGCGCGTGATCTGCGCGAAGCGGCGGGTGCCGACGGAATCGAACTGGAAGTTCACCACCCATTCGCCGGTGCGGTTGTCCTGCCCGGCGCGGGCATTGGTCAGGTTGGCGCCATCCACCTCGACGCGGCGGCGCACGGCGAAGCGTTCGCCCGCGCGTTCGCCGGGCAGGAACATCACGCCCGGCGGCGGGGTCGACGGCCAGCGCCGCGTTCTCATCCACCAGGTGGAAGGTCATGCGGGCGGTCCGGCCGAGCAGTTCCTTGATGCGGTTGGGGTCCTCGACGCCCGGCAGCGTGACCAGGATGCGCGACTGGCCCTGGCGGGCGATCAGCGCCTCGGAGACGCCGGTCTCGTCGATGCGGCGGCGGACGATCTCGATGGATTGCTCGACCGCGCTGGACGCCTTGGCGCGCAGCCCGGTCTCGGTCAGCGTCGCCCAGACCTGGCCATCCGGGTCGCTGGTCACCTCGATATCGGGGACGGTCTGCCCGGTGGACATGGTGACCGGGTTGGACAGTTCGCGCAGCGCCGCGACCGCCGCGGGCACCTGCGCGGCGTCGAGCACGCGCAGCCCCATCCGCCGGTTGGCCGCGTCGGTCGGCCAGGTTCACGTAGCGGACATTGGCGGCGCGCAGCCGGGTGCGCGCGCCGTCGATCATGCTGTCGAGGCGTTCCCGCACCACGGTGTTCAGGTCGACCTCGAGCAGCAGGTAGGACCCGCCGCGCAGATCGAGCCCAAGGCTGACCTGCCGGGCCGGGAACCAGCCTGGGAAGGCCGAGCGCGGCGCGAGGTTCACCATGGCGACCAGCGTCCCGACGAGGCAGACCGCCAGGATCGTGATGGTCTTCCAACGCGCGAAATGAAGCATGGGTAGCAGAAACCCCGGTTTTCAGGCGCCGGACAATGGCGAGGGGGTGCAGGTCATGCAACCCCGCCGGCGGGATGGCGCAAGCCGGGCCGTCATCGCGGAGGTGGCGCGATTCCGCAAGGGTTTCGCGTGGCCGGCCGGGATCGGCGCCCCAGGGTCATGCGCCGGGCGCCGGCCTCTGCTAAAGCCCGGTCATGAGCGCCAGCGACACACGACTCCCCCTCGCCATCCTCGGCGTCGGCCATTTCGGCCGGTTTCACGCCCTGAAGGCGGCCGCCAACCCGCGGGTCCGGCTGGTCGGGCTGGCCGATGCCGACCCGGCCCGCGCCGCGGCCATCGCGGCCGAGGCCGGCACCGGGCGTTGAGCCCCGAGGCCGCCATCGCCGCGGCCGAGGCGGTCATCATTGCCGCGCCGACACGCTTCCACCATGGCCTGGCCATGGCGGCGCTCGCGGCCGGGCGGCATGTCTTCATCGAAAAGCCGATCGCCGCGACGCTGGAGGAAGCCGATGCGTTGATCGAGGCCGCGGCCGCCGGCGGCCGCGTGCTGCAGGTCGGGCACATCGAACGCTTCTCGGCGGCGTTCCGCGCGGTGGTCGCGGCGGAAGCCGGCGGCCGGTCCCTGTCCTGGGACGCGGTGCGGGCGGCGCCGTTCCGCCCGCGCAGCCTGGATGTCTCGGTGGTGCTGGACCTGATGATCCATGACATCGACCTGGTGCTGACGCTGGCCGGGCAGGAGCCGGAAGCGGTGGAGGCGGTCGGCGCCGCGGTGGCATCGGACCGGCCGGATTTCGCCGTCGCGCGGCTGCGCTTCGCCGGCGGGCGGGCCGCGGTGATCACCGCGTCGCGCGTATCGCTGGCGATGGAACGCCGCCTGCGCGTGCTCGGCACCGAGGGCGAGATGAGCGTGAACTTCCTCGACCGCTCGCTCGCCGTGCTGCGGCGTGGCGGGGCGGAGGCGGTCGCGACCATGCCGGGTTCGGGCATCGACCGCGCCACCTGGACCGACCATGACAGCCTGGAGGCCGAGCAGGCCGCCTTCGTCGCCGCCTGTCTGGACGGCGCGCCCGTGGTGGTGGACGGTGCGGCCGGACGGCGGGCGCTGAAGGTGGCGCTCGCGGTGGAAGCCGCGATCCGCGCCAACTGAGGGGAAACGAAGTTCATGGACAAGCCACGCATCGCCATTGTCGGCGCCGGCGCGGTCGGCGGCTACGCCGGGGCCTACATGGCCCAGGCCGGCGCACGACGTGACCTTCATCGACCCCTGGCCCGAGCATGTGGAGGCGATGCGGACGCAAGGGCCTGACCATCGAGCATCTGAAGGACGTGCCGGCCTTCACCGTGCCGGTGCAGGCGATCCACCTGACGGAACTGCAATCCTTCGCGCAAGCAGAAGCCGGTCGACATCGCCTTCGTCTGCATGAAGTCCTACGACACCGCCTGGGCGACGACGATGATCGCGCAGTACCTCTCGCCGGGCGGCTACGTCGTCTCGCTGCAGAACTGCATCAATGAGGAAGTGATCGCGGGCATCGTCGGCTGGGGCCGGGTGCTCGGGCGCGATCGCCTCGCTGATCACGGTGGAACTCTCCGCACCGGGGCTGGTGAAGCGCGCCGCCGGCAAGTCCGGCGCATCGCACACCGTCTATCGCGTGGGCGAACCGCATGGGCGGGTCTCGCCGCGCGCGGAATACATCACCTCGCTGGTCGCGCTGTCGGATTCGGCGCTGACCACGACCAACCTGTGGGGCGAACGCTGGTCGAAGCTGGTCGCCAACGTCATGGGCAACGGCATCGCCGCCGCCACCGGCCTGCTGGCCAAGGAAGCGACGGCCGATGACGCGATCCGCGCCTTCGCCGCGCGGCTCGGCTCGCGAGGCGATCCGCGTCGGCCAGGCGCTGGGCTACGACCTGGAGGAGATCCTGCATCTCGACGCCGAGATCATCGCGAAGGCCGGGGAGGGCGATGACGCGGCCCGCCGCGCCTATGACGCGCAGCGCCTGGCCGACACGCAGAAGCCCGGCGGCGGCGCGCATCGCGCCTCGATGGGCCAGGACATGATGAAGGGCCGGCGGACCGAGATCGAATACCTCAACGGCTTCGTCGTCGCCCGCGGGGCCGAGATCGGCATCGCCGCCCCGGCCAATGCCGCGCTGACCGAGATCGTCAAGCGCGTCGAGCGCGGCGAGGTCGGCCGCCTCGCCCGACCTGATCCGCGGCCTGCGGCTGAACTGAACGGCGCGGCGCGGGCCAGCCCGGTTGGGCCCGCGCGGCCGGCGAAGCGGAGCCTCCCGGCGGGAGGTCCGCGCATGCCGGTGTCCTGGTTGAAGGAGCGGATCATGAAGATCGCCGTGATGGGTGCCGGTTCCGTCGGCTGCTATTATGGCGGAATGCTCGCCCGCTCGGGGCTGGCCGTCACGTTGGTCGGGCGTGGGCCGCATGTGGATGCCATGACCCGGCGCGGCCTCGTTCTGGAGATCGGCGAGGATCGCCATGTCGTGCCGGTCGCCGCCACGACGCAGCCCGATGGCGTGGCCGATGCCGATGTCGTGCTGTTCTGCGTGAAGTCCGGCGACACCGAAGCGGTGGGCCGCGCGATGGCGCCGCACCTGCGGCCGGACGTCACGATCCTCAACCTGCAGAACGGCGTGGACAATGCCGACCGGCTGCGGGCCATCCTTGGCGGAACCGTGGTGCCCGTCGCGGTCTATGTCGCCACGGCGATGGCCGGCCCGGGCCATGTGAAGCATCACGGCCGTGGCGAACTGGTGATGGGCCCCTGCGCGCGGGACGCCGAGATCGTCGCGCGCTTCGGCGCGGCCGGCATCCCGACAACCGTCTCCGCGAACGCCATCGATGCGCTGTGGGCCAAGTTGATCGTGAACTGCGCCTACAACGCGCTGTCGGCCCTGACGCAACTGCCCTATGGCCGGTTGCTGGGGCTGCCGGGCGTCGCAGACGTGATGAAGGACGTCGTCGGCGAATGCATCGCGGTGGCGCAGGCATCGGGCGTGTCGGTCGCGGCGGACACGCTCGCATCGGTGCTGGCGCTCGCCGCGAGCATGCCGGGGCAGCGCTCATCGACGGCGCAGGACCTGGCGCAGGGCAAGCCGACCGAGATCGACCACCTCAACGGCTTCGTCATCCGCAAGGGCGAGGCGCTGGGCATTCCGACCCCGGCGAACCGGGTGCTGCATACGCTCGTCAAGGCGGCCGACGCCGCGGCCAAGGCGGAACGCCCCGCGCTCAGGCGCCCCACCGCCGCGCCCGTCCCTGCCGCCGCGCAGCGCCGCGGGTGGCGGCAACGGCCGCAGGCAGGCGCTGCCCAACCGATCGGTCGGGCGCCCTTGCCAGCGCCTGACCGCCGCGCGACCCTCTGCGCCAAGGATACCCAGGGGAAGGGAACACCAGATGCGCAATCCGATGGACCTGACGGGCCGCACCATCATCGTCACCGGCACCGGCCAGGGGATCGGCCGGGCAATCTCGGAACTCGTGCTCGAACTCAACGGCAACCTCGTGATGGTCGAACGCAATCCGGAGACCTTCGCCGATGTCGCCAAGGCGCTCGGCGGCAACCACACCCTCGCCATCCAGGGCGATGTGACGGATGAGGTGTTCTGCGCGCGCGTCGTCGATGATGCCGTCGCGCATTTCGGCGCCGTGCATGGGCTGGTCAACAACGCCGGCATCACGCGCCCGGCGATGATCGAGAAGATGACCGTGCCGCAATGGCAGGCGGTGATCGATGTGAACCTGACCGCCGTGCACCTGATGCAGCAGGCGGTCGGCCGCCACATGATCACGCGCGCCCGCGCCGGCGACACGGTTGCCGGCGCGATCGTCAACATCTCCTCCACCGCCGGCAAGCGCGGCTCGATCGGCCAGGTCAACTACGCGGCGGCCAAGGCGGGGGTGCTGGGCATCACCATGACCGGGGCGCTGGAATGGGCGCGCTATGGCATCCGGGTGAATTCGGTCGGCTTCGGCACGGTCGAGACGCCGATGACCGAGACCGTCCGCTCCGACCGGTTCCGCGAGCGCACCCTCGCGCGCATCCCGCTCGGCCGCATCGCGACGCCGGCCGAGGTCGCGCCGCTGATCTGCTTCCTGCTGTCGGACGCGTCCTCCTTCGTGACGGGGCAGAACTGGCTGGAGGATGGCGGCAGCATCACCCACGTCTGACTTTCCGCCACCGGTGCCTGGCCGCTGATGCATCGGGTGCAGGTGGCGGGGTCATGCCGCCCGCCTTGCCTCCGGTTCGCATGGCGCCGGCCGGGCTGCGCATGCCCCATCCGCTGCGCGGGGCCGGGCTGTCCTGCGACAATCATGCGGCGCTGCAGCGGCGCGTCCTCGCCGCGTTGGACGCCATGGCCTGATGGCCGGTCGCGCGGCGGGATGCCCCGCCTCCGCAACCTCCGCCCGACGTCCGCGACATCGACGCGCGCCGTCGCCCGCGTGACCGGGCCGGCTGCCTCGACGGCGCTTGCACCAGGCGCTCAGGGCGCTGTCGCGGCTGTCCCCGCCTTCGGGCCTGGCGCCAGGCACCGCGGTGCGCAGCCCCTCGGGTCCTTGGCTGGCGGAGACTGAGCGGGGCAGGGGCCCAGCCGCCTTCGCCCCGCGGTCATCTGGCGCCCGAACCATCCAGCATCGCCAGCACGGCGAGTGCGGCCGCGTCGGAGGGCAACCCCTCCGGTGCGCGCAGATGCGCGAGCGCCTCCACGAAGCCCGCGCGCTGCGCCGCGGCGACCGCCGGGTCGAGCATCGGCCGCAACAGCGCCTCGGCGAGGGCATCGGGCGTGCAGGTCTCCTGGATGCGCTCCGGCACCACCTCGCGTTCGGCCAGCAGGTTCACCAGCGAGGCATGCGGCACCTTCACCAGCCGCCGCGCGATCTCGGCCGTGATCGGGTTCAGCCGATAGGCGACGACATGCGGAATGCCGGCCACCGCCATCTCCAGCGACGAGGTGCCGGACTTGATCAGCCCCGCGCCGCCGGATTGCGCGACGGCGGCGAAGGCGTCGTGCTTTGCCTCGTTGCCGTCGAGCAGGATCGGCTCGGCCGGCCATTCGGAAGCAGCGGCGCGCACCGCCTCGGCGACGATGGGCGCGACCGGCAGCACCGGCCGCAGCCCCGGCAGACGTTGCGCCGCCAGCCGCAGGGCCGCGCCGAAGACCGGCAGCAGCCGCGATGCCTCCATCCGCCGGCTGCCCGGCATGACGATGACCGGACGCTCATGCTCGCCCAACCCGTGGGCCGCGCGGAATCGCGCCGCATCGCCGCGATCCGCCCCGCTTTCCAGCACCGGATGCCCGACGAAGGTGACCGGGATGCCGGCGGCCTCGAAGAAGATCGGCTCGAAGGGCAGCAGGCAGAGGATGCGGTCCACCTTCTCCTTCAATTTCACCACGCGCCCGGGCCGCCAGGCCCAGACCTGCGGCGCGACGTAATGCACCACGGGGATGCCGAGCGGCTTCACCCGTTCGGCCAGGCGCAGGGTGAAGCCGGGGCTGTCGATCGTGACCAGCACATCCGGCCGGCGCGCGGCGACATCGGCCGCCGCCTCGGCCAGCAAGCGCTTCAGCCGGAAGATCTTGGGCAGCACCTCCAGCAGGCCCATCAGCGCCAATTCGCGATAGTCGAACAGGCTGGGCACGCCCTGTTCGGCCATGCGCGGCCCGCCGATGCCGGAGAATTCGAGGTCGGGCCGCCGTGCGCGCAGGGCCGCGATCAGCCGCGCGCCGAGCACGTCGCCGGAGGCCTCGCCGGCGACGACATGGACCAGCGTCATGCGAAGACCGCCGGGCCCGGCGCCGCGAAGGGGCGCGATGGCCAGTCGCGGTGGTTGCGCACCTGCCCATCCTCCCGCACCGCCGCCAGGCGTGCAGGGTCCAGCGTGCAGAACACCCATTGCTCCATGTCGAGCGCCCCGCGCGCCAGCACGCCGTCTTCCGGGAAGCCGCGATCGACCGGCCCGAACACCGCCGCATGGCCGCGATTCACATCCAGCGCCGCCGACCACGGCGCCACGCCCACGGTCGGCGTGATGGCGACGTAGCACTGGTTCTCCATCGCCCGCGCCGCCGCGCCGATCCGCACGCGGTTGAAGCCGTGCATCGTGTCGGTGCAGGAGGGCGCGAGGATCAACCAGGCGCCGGCCTCGACCTGCGCGCGGACATGCTTGGGGAATTCGACATCGTAGCAGATCGAGATGCCGATGCGTCCCCAGGGCGTGTCGAACACCAGCGGATCGGCACCCTGCGTGACGCCCCAGGCCTCGGTCTCGAAGCGCGTCATGGCGCGCTTGTCCTGCACCGCCATGCGCCCGTCCGGGGCGATCAGCGGGGCGCGGTTGACGACGCGACCGTCCGCGCGCCGCACCGGCAGCGTGCCTGGCAGCAGCCAGACCCCGAGCCGACGCGCCGCCGCCCGCATCGCGGCCAGGATCTCGGGCGCGGCGGCGACCATGGCCGCGAGTTCGCCGGCCTCGTCCGCGCATCGCCGCCGGCCAGCGCGGCGCCCAGTTCGACGCAGGCATATTCCGGCAGCACGAGGATGTCGGCCCGTGCGCGCGCCTGCTCCATCCGCGCCTCCAGCGCATCGCCGAAGGCCGCGACCGAGGCCGGCCGGCCGACCCCGTATTGCAGCAGCCCCAGGCGCAGCGGCGCGCTCACAGCGGGTCCTTCACCCAGAAGCCGAGCGCGTGGGGCGTCTGCGCGGTCATCGCCCACCTCCTTCCAGTCGAACACGACGGAGATATCGGGCCGGCGCGCATAGCCACGCCTGCCCCAGAAGGCATCGAGCGGCACATGGTCGCGCGGCCGGCGCGGATCGTTCTCGTTGCGCGTCACGGCGCAGAAGGCGGCGGCCTGCAGGCCGAGCGCGCGTGCATGGGCCTCCCGCATCTCGAAGAACCGAACGCCGGCGCCGCGGCCGCGATAGGCGGGCAGCAACACGCTCTCGCCGAAATAACAGAAGCGCGCGGGATCGAGGCCGCGCCCGCGGAAGGCCGCCTGCACCCGTTCCGTGGCCTCGGCCATCGGCTGGCAGGTGGCGCAGCCGACCGCCCGATCGCCGTCGATGGCGACGATCACCGCCGCGCCGGGGCTGTCGGCATAGGCGGCGAGATAGGTTTCCTCGTAGCCGGCCTCGCCCTCGTACAGATAGGGCCAGTCGCGGAAGACCGCGATGCGCAGGCCGGCAAGGCGCGGCAGCCAGGCGCGCAGCGCGTCGCCGCTCAAGGTTGTGAAGCGAAGGGGTGCGGGCGTCATGCGGGATGCATAGGGGGCAGGCCGGGGGCGGGGAAGGGGCCTGGGACGGGGAATGGGAACGGGGCGCCTTGCCATCGGCGCCCGGCGCTGCCGGTCAGCGGTCCCGCACCACGCGGATGCCGGCGAAGTTGTATCGGTCCGCCGCGGTGGCCTGCACGCGATTGCCGGCGCGCACATGCCAGGGCAGGTGGCTCCAGGAACCGCCGCGCATGGAACGGTTGACGCAATCGCCGGTCAGCCGCGGCGCACCGTCGGCGGGCTGGCCTTCGAGGTCCGGGTTCACGCAATCCTCGACCCACTGCCAGACATTGCCGAGCATGTCGTAAAGGCCGAAGCCATTGGGCCTGAAGGACGCGACCGGCGCGGTGTAGACGTGGCCGTCATTGCAGCGGAAGGCGAATTGCGGCCGGCGGTCGAGGTTCATCGCGTCCGCCATGCTCAGGTCCAGCACATTGGCATAGGTGCAGGCCGCCGCGTGCGCTTCCCCCCAGTAGCGCGAGGTGGTGGTGCCGGCGCGCGCGGCGAATTCCCATTCGGCCTCGCTCGGCAGGCGATAGGGCTTGCCGGTGGTCTGCGCGAGCCAGCGTGCATAGGCCTGCGCATCGACCCAGCTGACGCAGACCACCGGGTGGTCGTCAGTCTGGGGAAAGCCCGGGTTTCGCCAGTTCAGCGTCGGGGCCTCCATGTATTCATAGGTCGCGCCGTTGTTGATGACGCCCCAGCACCCGGTGCCTGGCGCATGGCCGGTCGCGGCGACAAAGGCGGCGAACTGGCCGACCGTGATGGCCGTGCGGGACATCGCCAGCCCCGGGGCGATGGCGACGCGGCGGGTCGGTTGCGAACGCCCGCGCATGCCGACCGGCACCCCCTCGCGCTCCTCCTCACCGCTCGGCACGCCCATCGTGAAGGTGCCGCCCGGCAGTGGCACCATCTCGGGGCAGTCCGCGCAGTCGCGGAAGGCGGGGATCGTCACCTGCGCGCGAACATCGCCAGTGAACATCAGCAACAAGAGAGTCGCCGGCAGGAACAGGACCTTCAGCATGCATGGCTCCGAGGATGGCTGGAGCCTAACGCAGGCACCCGCAACCCCGATACGGGTTTGCTGTGGTCACCGCGAGCCAATTTCGCCCAATTCCCGCGCCGCCGTGACGAAGGCCGCCAGGCCTTCCTCGACCACCGCACGCGGCAGGTTGCGCAGCACCAGGGTCAACCGCGACCTACGGTCGTGCCCGGGGGGCCAGGCTGAAAGCATGAGTGGTGGATGGAACACATGCTGCACGCCATGGACGACGACGGGCCGGTCCTCACCTGCGATGTTCAGCAATCCCTTCACCCGCAGAACCGAATCGCCGCGCGTCAGCGCCAGCATTTCGAGCCAGGTGGCCACGCCATCCCAGGGCAGCGGCGCGTCGAACACCAGCCCGAAGGCCTCGATGCCCGCATCGTGGCGGTTCGGGTCATGGCTGTGATGGTGATCATGATGGCGTGGCCCGCCGGGTCTCGCTGGCGAGCCATGCCGCCACGGCGGGGATCCGCCCCGCGACGTCGAAGGTGCCGGCCTCGAGCAACGCCTCGGGCGCGATCTCGCCGGCCGTGGCGCGCAGCAGCGGCGCGACCGGGTTCAGCGCGGCAAGCCGCGCCTCCAGTGCCGCCAGACTGTCTCGGCGTCGGCCATGTCGGTCTTGGTCAGCACCAGCCGGTCGGCCATCGCGGCCTGCTTCACCGCCTCGACCTGCGTGTCGAGCGTGGCCATCCCGGCCACCGCATCGACCAGCGTCACCACGCCATCGAGCCGGAAGGCGGACAGCACCACCGGGTCGGTCATCAGCGTCTGCAGGATCGGGGCGGGGTCGGCGAGGCCGGTCGTCTCGACCACGACGCGACGGATCTCCTGGCCCGCCTCGGCGCGGATCGCGAGGTCGCGCAGCACACGCACCAGGTCGCCGCGCACGGTGCAGCACAGGCAGCCGGCATTGAGCAGCACCACATCGTCATCGAGCCGCTCGACCAGCAGGTGATCGAGGCCGATCTCGCCGAATTCGTTGATCAGCACGGCGGTGCCGGCCATCTGCCGGCGCCTTGAGCAGGCGGTTCAGCAGCGTCGTCTTGCCGGCGCCGAGGAAGCCGGTCAGCACCGTGACCGGGATCTTCTCCGGCCTCATGCGCCGTAGAGCGCCTTCGGGTCGACCAGCGGCGCGGCGATGTTCGTCACCACACCGTCGCGGATGGCACGGAAGAAGCAGTTGCGCCGCCCGGTGTGGCAGGCAACGCCATCCTGGTCGACCAGCGCGAGCAGCGTGTCGCCGTCGCAATCGAGCCGCAGGTCCACCAGCCGCTGCTGCTGGCCGGAGGTCTCGCCCTTGCGCCACAGCGCCTGGCGCGAACGGGACCAGTAGCAGACGCGACCGGTCGCCAGCGTCTCGGCCACGGACTCCGCGTTCATCCAGGCCATCATCAGCACCTCCCCGGTGTCGTGCTGCTGGGCGATGCACGGGCACAAGGCCCTGGGCGTCGAAGCGGATCTCGGCGATCAGGCCGGCGGTTGCGGCGTCGGGGACGGTGCTGGTCATGGATCGATGATATAATGTCCCACGAGGCCGGAAGCGAGGTGGCGACATGGTGAAGGAAGCGATGCGCGAGACGGCCCTGCGGGAGGCCGAGGCCGCCTGCCTGCGGCGTGGCGCGACGCTGACGCCGCTGCGCCGCCAGGTGCTGGAACTGGTGCTGGAGGCCGATGCGCCGGTCGGCGCCTATGCGTTGCTCGACCGGCTGAAGGCGTCACGGCCGGGCGCCGCGCCGCCCACCGTCTATCGCGCGCTCGACTTCCTGCTGGAACACGGGCTGGTCCACAAGCTGGAGCGGCTGAACGCCTATATCGGCTGCACCGATGCCGGGCACGGCCATGCGCATGACCACCACCACCCGCACCAGTTCCTGATCTGCCGCACCTGCGGCGCGACCGTCGAGATCACCGACCACGGCGTCGCGCACGCGATCGAGGCCGCCACGCGGCGCGCCGGATTCGCGCTGGCCGAGGCGACGGTGGAGATCGAAGGCACCTGCGCGCGCTGCCTGGCCGGACGGTAGCACCGCCTCGGAAGCCACTCGGCCGGGCGGCCAGAACGCGTTGCCGGAGTTGTCGCTGCGTCCCTGTCCTGCCGCTGCCGCTCCCGTTCGCTTGCGGTGAATCATTGCGATCGGCCCGTTTGCCCGTAAGCATTGGGCCAGGATCCGATGGACCTGTGGGCCATTCCGGCCCCGGCAAGGAGGACAATCGTCACCATGCTCTCCCTCACTCTCACCCGGATGATGCGGCGGGGCAGTGTTGCCCTCGCACTCGCCGGCGCGCATCGCCGCAGCGCCCGCGCTCGCCCAGGGGCAGGCCGCCGGCGGCGCCCCGGCCGCCTTCACCACGGCCGACCTCGCCCGTCTCTGCGGCCCGGCCGCCGACAACGCCAACGCCATGGCGCTGCGCCCGGCCTGCTTCGCCGCGCTGGTCGACGGTCGGGCAGACCCATGCCCTGCTACACCTCCGGCCCGCGGGCCCAGCGGCCGATCTTCTGCCTGCCGGCGCAGGCGCCGACGCTCGACCAGGTCGCCGTCGGAATTCGTCTCCTGGGCCGCGGCCAACCAGCAGTATTCGGGCGCCCGCGCCGCCGAGGGCGTGCTGCGCTTCGCCGCCGCCACCTATCCCTGCGCCGCGGCGACGCCCGCAGCGCGCCGCCGTTGAGCGGAAGGAGAACGCCATGATCGACGAAGAAGCCGTTCCGGATCGCCGCCGTGCTGCTGCTCGGCGCAGGCCTCGCCGGTTGCGAGGGCATGAGCGAGACGCAGCGCGGCACCGCCACGGGGGCCGGCCATCGGCGCGCTGGGCGGTGCGGCGATCGGGTCGCTGTCGGGCAATGCCGGCTGGGGCGCGCTGATCGGCGCCGGCGTCGGTGGCGTCAGCGGCTACGCGATCAGCAACAGCCGCCAGCGTTCCACGCAGTAGGCACGATTGGGTCCGGAGGGGCATGCCCCTCCGGACCGATGCCCCGAACGTCATGGGGTCCTTGGCGCGTTGCGCCGGCACCGGCATCGCCATCCGGTCATGGACCCTGCGCGGCGCGCCGCGACGGCCCTGGCGGGGCCGCAACCATCGGCGGCACGGCCGTCACGCCCGTTGAAGCCTCCCACCACCCTGGTGGACACTGCGCGCGCCGCCCGAGTCCTGCCTCTCGGCCGGGCCGCCAATCGCGCGACGGAAGGACAAGACCGACATGCGCCTCAAGACGATTCTCACGGCCGCGGCCCTGTTGGCCAGCGCGCCAGCCATGGCGCAGACGCCACCGGCTGCGCGCGGCTCGAACACCGCGACCGTGGCTGAACTCGCCGCGCTTTGCGCCACACCGGTGAGCGCGGCCAATCATGCGGAGGCCAACGGCCTGTGCCGCGGCTTCATCGGCGGCTTCGCGCAGTATCATGCGGCGTTGACGCAGCCCGGCACGCGCCATCGCCCGCTGTTCTGCGTGCCCAATCCGCCGCCGACCGGCCAGCAGGCGGCGGCCGCCTTCGCCGCCTGGTCACAGGCCAATCCGCAGGCGGCGAACGAACTGGCCGTGGACGGCCTCGCCCGCTGGTTCATCACCACCTATCCCTGCCCGCAGCCGCCCGCGCGCCGCGGCGCTCGCTGAGACGGAGAGCCCAAGATGCGCAAGATGGTCCTTGTTCCCGCGGTCCTGGCCCTCGGCCTTGGTGGCTGCTCGGGCGATTCGATGACGCCTGGCGGCCGCGATGTGCTGATCGGCGGCGCCGGCGGCGCCTTGGCGGGTGCCGCGATCGGCTCCTTCACCGCCAATGCGGGCGTTGGTGCCTTGATCGGCGCCGGCGTCGGCGTGGTTGGCGGTTATCTGTGGAACCAGCATCAGGTCGCCGAACGCCAGGCGGCGGAACGGCGGCAGCAGCAGCTCGACGCGGCGTATCGGCGCGGCGTGCAGTCGGGTGAGCGGCAGGCGCGCGATCCCAACTGAACTCGACGCCGGGGGCATGTTCCCCCGGTGGCAGCGCGGGCGGGCGGGGATTGCAGGCCCGCACCACCCGCCCGGTTCTCGCGCCCGGGCGTTCCGGGTGCGCGCTGCCGCACCCGTGGCGAAGGCGCAGGCAGCCCGAAACCCGGCCACCCGGACAGGCCCGCCAAGCGCGGAAGCAACCTGTCACGCCTTGGCCGGCAGGTCCTGGGAACTTCGGCACCTCGACAGCCATGCCCTTCAATCAGGCGGGCTGGATGACCGGGGATGCTGATCTGCTGGGCAACACTCCGACGACGAGCCCCGGTGCATGCATGGCACTGACGACGCCGTTGTCGTGCCGCGACAAGCGCGCAGGTGCCCCCGAGGACGATGTCGCCTGGGTCGGGACCAGCAGCGGCGCCATCACCACGATGGCGCCCTGGACCGACGACGTGATGACGTCGCTCGGGACACATGACCCTAAAGCGACGATCAGCCTGTCGGCCGCGAGCGTCCTCGGTTCCTTCAGGCAAGCCGTGGAAGACCGCCTTCGCATGAGTGTGGGTGGCCTGGCCGATGGTCAGGTCATCGGCCAGGCTCGGTCCGTCAGCCCGGCAGCGTCGCCAGCCCCTGCTCGAGGTCCGCGATCAGGTCGCCGACATCCTCCAGCCCGATATGGATGCGCACGGTGAACCCGCCGAGGTCGTCGCTGGTTGCCGTGCGCGTGATGAAGCCGGTCGTCGGCAAGGCGAGGCTTTCATAGCCGCCCCAGGACGCGCCGATGCCGAACAGCGCCAGGCTGTCGATGAAGCGGAACACCTCCGCCTCCGAATAGCGCGGCTGGAACACCACGCCGAACAGCGAGCAGGACCCGGTGAAGTCGCGCTTGAACAGCGCGTGCTGCGGATGCGACGGCAGGCCCGGATGCAGCACGCGCTGCACTTCCGGCCGGCCCTCGAACCAGCGCGCGACGGCCAGGCCGCTCTGCTCCTGGTGCTTCAGGCGCAGCGGCATGGTGCGCGCGCCGCGCAGCGCCAGCCAGCAATCGTCCGGCGCGGCGAAATGGCCCATCTGCGACGCCGCGGTGCGGACGATCAGATAGTCCTCCTCGGTGTTGGTGGTGATCGAGCCGAGCAGCACATCCGAGTGCCCGCCGACATACTTCGTCAGCGCCTGGATCGAGACGTCCACGCCATGGCTGAACGGCATGAAGTTGTGGATGCCCCAGGTGTTGTCCATCAGCACCTTGGCACCGCCGGCATGCGCCGCGCGCGCGATGGCGGGGATGTCCTGCAACTCGAAGGTGTGGGAGCCGGGGCTCTCGGTGTAGACCACCTTCGTGTTCGGGCGCATCAGCGCGGCCACCTCGGCCTCGCCGATCGTCGGGTCGTAGAAGGTCGTCTCGATGCCATAGGCGGTCATCAGCCCGGTGGCGATGTTGCGCCCGGGGCCATAGACGCTGTCGGGCATCAGGCAATGCTCGCCGGCCTTCAGATAGGCCATCAGCGGCACGGTCACCGCGGCGAGGCCGGTGCCCACCAGCACGCAGCGCGTGCCGCCCTCGATCTCGGCGATCACGTCTTCCAGCGCGTAATGGGTCGGACCACCGGCGGTGCCGTAGGTCATCACGCGGTTGTGGCGGTCCTTGGCGAAGTCCCGCCGCGCCTGGCTGTTCGGCATCAGCACGGTCGAGCCGCGATGCACCGCCGGGTTCACGAAGCCATGGGCATGGGTGCCGGCGCGGCCGGCATGGGACATGCGGGTGGCGAAGGTCTGGGCGGCGTGCGGCTTTGGAGATGTCGTCGGGCATGATCAGGCCGTCTTTTCCTTGATGGTTTCCGGGCGGGACGCCCATTCGGTCCAGGAGCCGTCATAGACGGCTGGTTCGGGCAGGCCGGCGCGCATCATGCCGAAGGCGAGCACGCAGGCCGTGACACCCGACCCGCAGGAGGTGACGACCGGCTTGCCGCCCGTCGCCCCCGCCGCGGCGAACAGTGCGCGCAGCGTCGCCGGGTCCTTGGCGCGGCCATCGGGGCCGGCGATCTCGCTGACCGGCACATTCGCCGCGCCCGGGCATGTGGCCGGAGGGCAGGCCCGCACGCGGTTCCGGCGCGGTGCCGTCGAAGCGGCCCTTGGCACGGGCATCGATGATCAGCGCCGAGCCATCGGCGACGATCCGCTTGATGTCGCCGATGCCGCGCAGCATCGCCGGCGCGGAAATCCGGCACGAAGGTGGCCGGCGCCGGCGCGGCGGCATCGCCGGTCTCGATGGCGCGGCCTTCCTTCTTCCAGGCCGGCAGCCCGCCATCCAGCACGGCGACCTTGTCGTGGCCGAACAGCCGCATCATCCACCAGCCGCGCGGCGAACCCCGCAGCCCGTGCTGGTCGTAGAACACCACGCGCGTGTCGTTCGACACGCCCAGCGCGCCGACCATGCGGGCGAACTTCGCCGGCGTCGGCACCATGTGCGGCAGGTCCGTCTCGTCATCGGCGATCCTGTCGATGTCGAACAGCAGCGCGCCGGGGATGCGCGCAGCGCGATAGGCGTCGTGCTTGTTGCCCGGCTCGCCGGGCAGGAAGGTCGAGCAGTCGAACACCACCAGGTCCGGCTTGCCCAACTCGGCCGCCAGCCATTCGGTGGAAACCAGCATCTCCATGCGTCTCACTCCCCGGCGAGCACCAGCGTCACGCGCCGGTTCGCCTTGCCCTTGTTCTCGATCTTGGCCACTTCGACGCGGCCGATCTCCCCGGTGCGCGCGCACATGCGTGCCGCCGCAGGGCTGCAGGTCGACCGGCGCGCCATCGCCGCCGATGCGCACCAGGCGGATGCGTCCGCTCCCGCGCGGCGGCTGCACCGACAGCGTGCGCACCATGCCGGGATTGGCGTCGAGTTCCGCATCGCTGATCCAGCTGTCGGTGACCGCATGGTTGGCGGCGACCAGCGCGTTCAGCTTCTCCGTCAGGGCTTCCTTGGTCGGCGGTTCCGGCAGGTCGAAATCGAGCCGCGACTTGTCCACGCCGATCTGCCCGCCGGTGACGCCAGCGCCCGGGATCAGGCTGCACAGCAGGTGCATCGAGGTGTGCATGCGCATCAGCCGGTGCCGCCGATCCCAGTCGAGCACCGCCGTCACCTCCGTGCCGGGTTCCGGCAGCACCGCCCCCGCGGGCGGGCACATGCAGCACGGTATCCTCAGGGCCCTTCATGGCCTCGCCGACCGTCATCTCGCCGCCGGCCCAGCGCAGCACGCCGGCATCGCCCGGCTGGCCGCCGGCGCGCGCATAGAAGACGGTGCGGTCGAGCACGACGCCCTCGGGCCCGGCGGAGACGACGCGGGCGACGATCTCCCGCGCATAGGCATCGTCGCGATAGGCGAGTTCAGTCGGCATTCAGTCTTTCCAATCCTTCAGCAGCGCCGCGCGCCGTCGAGCGAACTGCGCCAGGCACAGCGCGCCGGTCGCATTGGCGATGCGGTTGTCGTCCAGCATGGCGATCGCGTCGTCCGCGTCCAGCACCACGCAGGCGGATATCCTCATGCTCGCTGTGCAGGCCGTGATGGCCGGCATGGCCGGGCTCGGGCAGCCGGGTGCGGGCGAGGAACAGGGTGATCACCTCGTCGCAGCCGCCCTGGCTCAGGATGAAGCGCCCGAGCGGCAGCATTCGGTCGGCGACGAGCCCGGTCTCCTCGAGCAATTCGCGCCGCGCGCCATCGATCGGGTCCTCGTCGTCCTCCAGCAGCCCGGCGGCGCATTCGGCCATCACCGGGTCCATCCCGGCGGCGAGCGCGGGCAGGCGGAACTGCTCGATCAGCGCGACGCGGCTGCTCCAGGGGTCCCAGGGCAGGACCGCCACGGCTCCGCCGCGGCGCCACAATTCCCAGGTCTGTACGCCGCCTTCCGCGCCGTCGAACTTGCGGCGGTGGAAGCGGATGCGTTGCAGCGGGAAACGCCCGTCCCAGACCACCTCGTCCGAGAGAACCGTCAGGCCCGGAAAATCGGGGATGGGCTTCGCCTTGGGAGGTCTGGCGCTCATGCAGGGCGGACCCTACCCTTGGTGGCCGGGTCCGTCCATGCACCGGGCCGGGCCGGGAAAGGGTGCAAGGCGTGATCCAGGAGGGCCGGAGCAACGGCGCCACCGCGACAGGGCGGCGTCGATGAGCGAGGCCTCGGCCGACCTGCAGGCGCGCTCGCGCGCCCGGCGGCGCGGCATCATCCTGCTGCTGATCGCCTCGGCGACCTTCGCGCTCTCGGCCGCCTTCGCCAAGGCGATCGGCGGGCGCATCCCGGTTGCCGAGGTCATCCTGTTCCGCAACGCCTTCGCGCTGCCAGCCCTGCTGCCGGTGGTGCTGGCGAGCGGCGGCCTGGCCGCGCTGGTCGACGCGCAACCCCATGAGCCATGTGGCGCGCACGCTGTTCGGCATGATGGGCATGATCGGTGCCTTCTACGGCTATGTGCACCTGCCGATCGCGACGGTGACGGCGCTCGGCTTCACCATGCCGCTGTTCCTGACGGTGCTGTCGGTGCCGCTGCTGAACGAGAAGGTCGGCTGGCGACGGGGCCTGGCGGTGCTGGTCGGCTTCCTGGGCGTGGTGATGATGGTCCGCCCGGGCGGGGAGGGGATGCGCGATGCCGGCCTCGCGGTCACGCTGTGCCTGCTGGGCTCGGTCGGCTGGGCGCTGGCGATGATCACCATCCGCAGGATGGGCGAAGCGGGCGAGAGCGCGGTTGGCATCGTGTTCTGGTTCGCGGTGGGCTCGGCGGTGCTGGCCGGGATCGCCTCGGTGCCGGTCTGGGTCTGCGCCGACGCCGGTGGAATGGGCGCTGCTGGCCGGCATCGGGCTGGTCTCGGCGCTGGCGCAGGTGCTGATGACCAGCGCCTATCGCACCGGGGAGACGACGCTGCTCGCCCCCTTCGAATATGCCGGCATCGTCTGGACCACGGCGCTCGGCGCCTTCATCTGGGCCGAACTGCCGGGGGCATGGGACTTCGCGGGCATCGCGGTGCTGGTGGGGGCAGGGATCTATATCTGGCACCGGGAGGTGACGCTGGGGGTCAGGCGGTGATCCGCTCGCCCGGCATCGCCACCGGCGCGGCAGCCTTCAGAGCCACTCGATCAGCACGGCGTCCACCCCCGTGTGCAGCGCCAGCCCCGTGCGGCGCGGCCGCAGCGACAGGCGCACCCCGGCGGGATTGACCAGCCACAGCGTGCCCGGGACATCGAAGCCCGGTGCGATCGCACCAGCGCGCAACTGCCCATAGACGCCGGCGAAATCCTCCATGCGGCGCAGGTTGAAGACATCCCCATCGGCACGGATGCGCGCCATGCCGACGCCGCCGGCACCAACGCCACGGATGCGAAAGCGCCGCCGTTCCGTACCCTGGATCAGCGTGCCCTCACCCCAGGCGACCTGGCCGACGAAGCCGAGCCGCCAGTTCCGGAGTTCCACCTGCGCATCGGGCAGCGCCGGCGGGGCGGGAGCCGCCGCGGCAGGCGCAGGCGCGGTGGCGTCGGGCTCGGTGGCGCAACCGGCCAGGATCACGGCGGGCGCGGCCAGCAGCAGGCATCGCTTTCCGAGAATTGGTAGGGTCATGGCGTGGGTCCTTGGGCCGGTCGCTGCCGGCGGATGAAGCGAACATCCTTTGCCACGCCGCGTCGCAGGGCGGCACTGCACCCCGCCTGTCCGGGCCAATTCCGGGACCCCGGGCCAAGCCGGTGAACCCTGCGACAAGCGTTGACCCTGCTCGCTTCTTTCCGCGCTACAGCGCCTTCCTGAACCACACCCGCGCATGCCCCGCCGGCATGCCATCCAGCCGGCCGAATTCGCCGTAGCCGTTGCTCTCCCAGAAATGCGGCGCCTGGAAGGAGAAGGTGTCGGTATAGGCATTGGTGCAGCCGCGTTCGCGCGCGATCGCCTCGGCACGCTTGAGCAATTCGCCGCCGAAGCCCTGGCCGCGCAGATCGGGGCTCAGCCACAGCCAATCGATGAACAGCCAGCCCCAGAAGGTCAGGCCGAGCAGCCCGCCAAGCGTCTTGCCCTCGGCATCCTGGACCAGCAGCGTGACCGGCTCGCGGTCATAGGATCCACCCATGGCCTGGTTGAAGTCGTGCAGGCCCCGCTGGATGGCACCCACCGCCTCGAACTCCGGGGCGGCATCCTCGACGATCTCGATGCCGTCGCGCAGCGCCGTGGTCATCCGCCGAAGCGCCCCCAGGCGGCGACGGCCACCGTCGCCAATCCGATCACCATGTTCACCGAAACACCTTTCCGAATCATGTCCAGCGCCGCCGCGGCGGCCGGTCGGTCGCCGGCCTCGAGCGCGCCGCGCATCCGCCGCCAAGGCACCAGCGCCACGAAGGCGAATATGCCGGCCATGACCAGGCCTGTCGCATGCATCAGGTGCACGTGCCAGATGCTGGCCCCGAAGCCCCAGTACCAGCCATACAGCATGGCCCAGCCGCTCAGCAGCAGCAGCGGCACCACATGCCACAGCAGCCGGAAGAAGCGGCGAAACACGCCGGCCATCAGATCCAGCCGCTGGGGTCCTTCCAGCGCAGCATGCGCGGCAGGCCGCAGCACCAGGATCGCGAACACCATGCCGCCCACCCAGACGAGGGCGCACAGGACGTGCGCAACATACAGAAGCGTCGCCATCTCAGCCCCTTTTCAATGCCGCCAGCGCGGCGGCGAGCGCCCGCGCCTCAGTGGCGGCCATCCCCCTGGGCGCCGATTCCACCGCGCCAAGCCCCGCCATGAAGGCTTGCGCGAAGGCCGTGCGATTGCCCAGGACGGGCTCCAGCAACGGCAATCCGCGTGCCTGGATCATGCCGGTGATCTGTTCGCGCAGCTTGCCCGCCGCGGGCACGCGGTTGAGCACCAGCGCAACCTCCCGGCCTTCCTTCTTCGCCACGTCCAGCGTGCCGTCCATCGACCACAGGTCGGCGGCGGAGGGCTGCAGGGGCACCAGCACCAGGTCGGCCGAGCGGATCGCCACGCGGGCATCGGTGTCGTCATGCGGCGCGGTGTCGAGCAGCACCACGTCGTGGTCCCGGCGCAGCCGGTCCAGCACGCCGGGCACGCGCCAGCCGGACGGTGCCTCGAAATGCAGCGGCCGGGCCCGGGATGACTTGCCGCGCAGCTCGTCCCAGCGGGCGAGGGAATGCTGCGGGTCGATGTCGAGCAGCGCCACGCGGCGGCCTTCCTCGGCAAAGGCCGTGGCGAGGTTGGCGGCGATGGTGGACTTGCCCGCGCCACCCTTGCGCTGCGCGACGGCGATCACATAGACCATGCGCAACTCCTGAAATGCGCGGCGAGCATAGCAGGTCGCGCCCCCACGCCACCCGCCTGATGCCTTGTCCGGCGCTGCCCGGGCGCGGATGCTGCTGCGATGGAAGCCGACAGTAGCAGCCTTGCCCTGCTGACCCCCGAGGAGATGGGCCGCGCCGATGGCGCCGCGATCGCGGCGGGCATTCCGGGCGAACGGCTGATGGCAGCCGCCGGCCGCGCCGTGGCCCGCGCCACGATGCGCCGCTTCCGGCCGTGCCGGACGCTGGTGCTCGCCGGGCCGGGCAACAATGGCGGCGATGGCTATGTGGCCGCGCGGCTGCTGGAGCAGGCCGGCTGGCCGGTCGCGGTGGCGGCGCTGGCGGCGCCCCGGTCGGGCAGCGATGCCGCCGCCGCGGCGCGGCGCTGGGGTGGCCTCATGCTGCCCTTCGCCCCGGCCGAGGCCGCCCGCGCCGGCCTGGTGATCGATGCCGTCTTCGGCGCCGGGCTCGCCCGCCCGGTCGATGGGCTGGTGGCCGAGACGCTCGCCGCCGCCGGTGGTCCGGTGCTGGCGGTCGATGTGCCTTCGGGCCTCGATGGTGCGACCGGGCAGGTAAGGGGCTACGCGCCCCGGGCCGCCCTGACGGTCACCTTCTTTCGCCGCAAGCCGGGCCATCTGCTGATGCCTGGCCGCGACCTGTGCGGCGAGGTGGTCCTTGCCGATATCGGCCTGCCCGCGAGCGTGCTGGCGGAGGTCGGCGCGCAGTGCTGGGAAGCGGCGCCCGCGCTGTGGCGGCTGCCCGCGGCTGGGGCTTCCGCGCATAAATACAGCCGCGGACATGTCACCATCCTGGCCGGGGCGGGCATGACCGGCGCCGCCCGCCTGGCCGCGGCCGGGGCGCGCCGGGCCGGGGCGGGGCTGGCGAGCGTGGTGGCGCCCGACCGCGACTGCGGCGATGCGCTGCGCGCCGGAGAGCCCGGCGTCATCGTCACCGAGGCGCCGCTCGCCGCGCTGCTGGGCGATGCACGGCGCACCGTCTGGGTGGTCGGCCCCGGCATGCCGGCGCAGGCTGCGACGCTCGAAGCGCTTGCGGCGATCCTGGCCGCCGGACGGCTCGCGGTGGTTGACGCCGGGGCCCTGGCCGCGGCCGCCGGGCAGCCGGGCCGCCTGCGCGGTGCCGCGGTCCTGACCCCGCATGAGGGCGAGTTCACCCGCCTGTTCGGCGCGCCCGGCGGGGACCGGCTGGGCGCCGCGCGCCGGGCCGCCGCATCGAGTGGCGCGGTGGTGCTGCTGAAGGGGCCCGACACCGTGATCGCGGCACCGGACGGGCGGGCGGCGATCAACCGCCATGCGCCGGCCTGGCTTGCCACCGGCGGCACCGGGGATGTGCTGGCGGGGATCATCGCGGCCCTGCTCGCCGGCGGCATGGCACCCTTCGAGGCGGCGGCGGCGGCCGCCTGGCTGCATGGGGAAGCCGCCTTTCGCTGCGGCCCGGGCCTGCTGGCGGAGGACCTTCCGGGCGCCATCCCGGCGGCGCTGGCGAGCAGCGCGTCGCTGCCGATGCAGGAATGATTGCACGATGCCGGGGCGCGATCCGGCGCCGGGGCGCGCAGCTGCCTGCCGAGGCCTGATCCAGCCACCAGATGTAGCTCTTCGTACCGCCAGCCCGGCACAATATGTAGCGGGAAGGTGAATTTTGATACCAACTGCGTATATAGTGTTGAATTAACTAATTCTTTAGATGTAGCCTCCTGTCAGGCCCAGGACGGACGAGGATATCATGAGCAGTAGTCTTGTCTCCGTACTCCACCATGAGGAACGGTCGATCGTCACGGAGCTTCGCGCATCCAAGCCGTTCCAGCGCCTGGAGGCTATCCGCCGGTTGCTCGCATTGTATGACGTGCAGCCCTCGGTTGCCGCCGGTCTCGATATGCCCCTGGCGCCCGAAGCGGACCGTGCAACCGCCGAAGTCATCCATTTCGGCGGCACGGGACAACCGCCGGTCGCCGCACCGCCGGCAGCCCCGGCCACCTATGCGCCGCCGCCGGCTGCCTATGCGCCGCCCCCGATGGCCAGCCCTGCGCCCGCCGCAGCGCAGCCGACCATGATGGCGTCCGGCACGATTCCGCTGCCGGCTCCGGCACCGCAGGTCGCCGCCATGGCCGAGGCCGCGGTCGCGGATGTGGTGATGCGCGCCCCGATCTCGGCCCAGGGTCAGGATTCGGAGACGTCGAGCGTCGTGTCGAGCGTGCGCGCCGCCCTTCTCGGCATCGGCAAGGGCTGAACCGCAGCCGCGCGCGCCGATCACGGCAGCGCGCGGCACGGCGGGCCGGCCGGCCCATGATCGCGGCCACTGCCCCTGGAGCGCTCAGGGCGGATGAGGCGGGGGCGCCGCTCGCCGGGGCGGGCGGTCCAGGTCACGCCTTCGGCAGCCCATGCCATGGCTCTGGATTTTCAACTTCTGTTTCCGTAGGTTTCAAGCCGTCACGAACGGGGTGAGGCATGCAGGAAGTCGCGGTCCAGGCCGGATTGCTTGATCGGGCATTGCGTCGTGTGTCGTCGCTGTGGCGCGACATGGCCTCGGTCGTCGGGGCCAATGGCGAGGCCGGGGACATCGCGGCGCGCCTGAGTGACGCGCTGAATGCCCGCGGGGGCGAGGTTTCGGCGCGCAACCGTGCCGCCAGCCTGGCCGAATCCTATCGCACCCTCGACGATGCCGGCCGCGACGATTTCCTGCGCGCCCTGGCCTCCTTCGATTCCGATCCGGCGGCCGTGGCGCAGGCCATGGAAGCGGTTGCTTCCGCCGCCGACGCGGCCGAGCGCGCGGTGGCGACCGCGCGACTGCGCCGGGCACTGGAGCCGCCGCGCATCCGGCTGCTGACGGCCTTCGCAGCCATCCCCGACGGCGTGAAGTTCCTGGTGGACATGCGCGCCGAACTGATGGTGCGGCGCGACGGCGACAAGCTGCTCCAGGCGCTGGAGACCGACCTCAAGGCGCTGCTCGCGGCCTGGTTCGATGTCGGCTTCCTGGAGTTGCGGCGGATCGACTGGCATTCGCCCGCGCTGCAACTGGAACGGCTGGTGGAATATGAGGCGGTGCACCGCATCCGCGGCTGGCGCGACCTCAAGAACCGGCTGAAGGCGGATCGCCGCTGCTACGCCTTCTTCCATCCGCGCATGCCCGATGAACCGCTCATCTTCGTCGAGGTCGCGCTGGTGCAGGGGCTGGCCGACAGCGTGCAGCGGTTGCTGGACCAGAAGGTGCCGCTGCTCGACCCGGCCAAGGCCGATACCGCGGTGTTCTATTCCATCAACAACTGCCAGCGCGGGCTGGACGGCATCTCCTTCGGCAATTTCCTGATCAAGCGCGTGGTCGGGCTTCTCTCGGATGAATTTCGTAATATCAAGACGTTCTGCACGCTTTCTCCCATACCGGGTTACCGAAACTGGCTCGACGCGACGCTTGCCGCGCCGGAAAGCCCGTTGAACGAGGATGAGCGAAAGGCGCTGCGCGAGGTCGCGGCCCTGTTGCCCGAGACCGTTCCCGCCGATGCCAGCGAGGAGGATATCCTGCGTGCCATGATCGCGCGGCGCGGCGTGCTGCGGGTCGAGGAAGCGCAGCGCGCGCTTGAGCCGATCCTGAGCCGGCTCTGCGCCCGCTATCTGGTGAAGGAGGAAGCGCCGCGCCGGCCGGGCCGCGCGGTGGACCCCGTGGCGCATTTCCATTTGTCGAACGGCGCCCGCACGGAGCGGCTGAACTGGCGCGCCGACACCTCGGAGAACGGCTACCGGCAGTCCTTCGGGCTGATGGTGAACTACCTCTATGATCCCGAGCGGATCGAGGAGAATCACGAACTCTACATCGGTGAGGGGCGGCGCGCCGTCTCGTCCGGCCTGCGCAAGCTCGCGCGCGGGTAGGGTGGCGCGGGCGCCGCGCCGGCGGCGTGGCCGCTACTGGTAGCCTTGCATCATCGCCCGCACCCGCGGGTAGATCTCATGCTGCCACCGCCGCCCGGCAAAGACGCCGTAATGGCCGACGCCGGTCTGCAGATGGTGGCTGCGCATCGTCGTCGGCAGGCTGGAACACAGGTCGAGCGCCGCCATGGTCTGGCCGATGCCGCAGATGTCGTCCTTCTCGCCTTCCACCGTCATCAGGCCCATGCGACGGATCGCGCGGGGCTGCACCGGCCGGCCGCGCCAGGCCAGCCGCCCGGTCGGCAGGTCATGGGTCTGGAACACGCGTTCGACGGTCTCGAGGTAGAAATCCGCCGGCAGGTCCATCACCGCGAAATACTCGTCGTAGAAGCGGCGATGCGCGTCGGCCGCCTCGCGCTCGCCGGCGGCGAGATTGCGCCAATAGGTCTCATGCGCCGTGATGTGGCGGCCCATGTTGAGCGACATGAAGGCGGTCAGCTGCATGACGCCCGGATAGACGCGCCGGCCGGCGCCGCGGCTGCCGAAGGGCACGGTCGAGATCATGGTCTTCTCGAACCACGTCATCGGCTTGCTGGCGGCGAGCTGGTTCACCCGCGTCGGGTTCAGCCGCGTGTCGATCGGCCCGGCCATCAGCGTGACCGAACGCGGGCGGCGCGGGTCGCGGTCCTCATGCATCAGGGCGGCTGCCGCCAGCACCGCGACCGAGGGCTGGCAGACCGCGAGCAGATGCACGCCATCGCCCATGGCGCGGACGAACTGCATGATGTGCTCGACGAAATCGTCGAAGTCGAAGGTGCCGGCGGCGAGCGGCACGTCGCGCGCCATTGTGCCAGTCGGTCACATGCAGGTCGAAATCGGGCAGCAGCGTCTCGGCGGTCTGGCGCAGCAAGCGTGGCGAAATGGCCCGACATCGGCGCCACCAGCAGCAGCGGCGGCTGGCGGACGGGGCTGTCCTTGCGGAAGCGCAGCAGGGTGCCGAAGGGGGTGGCCATCACCGCCTCCTCCTCCACCGCGACCTCGCGATTGCCCATCACCGTCCGGGTCAGGCCGAAGGCGGGGCGCCGATGGGTGGTGCGCACGCCGGAGAACAGGTCCAGCCCCGCCATCATGCGGCGCAGCGACGGCGAAGCCTCGCCGCCCACCCCGCGCATCAGGGCCGCGAGCCACCCGGCCTGTCCGCGAAACGGGGCCAACGCTCGTGCGTGGCTGTCGTAGAACGCGTACATCATCGTTCGGAGCCACCCCAGGGCCGAATGGCTGGTCCGCCACCCGTGCATGATACTAATGTTGCACCGCGAATTCGCATCGCAGCAACACCCAGTGCATGGAGCGCGGCATGGCCGAGGCGACCTTGTTCATCACCAGCCGCAACTATTCGTCCTGGTCGCTGCGGGGGTTCCTGCTGGCGCGGCTGTCCGGGCTGCGATTCGTGGCCGAGACCATCTCCCCTGACGATCCCGGCCGCGCGGGAGGAATTGCTGCTGCGCTCCTCCTCCATCCGCTACCCCTGCCTGGTGCATGACGGGGTGCGGGTGTGGGATGTGCTCGCCATCGCCGAGTATCTGAACGAGATCTGCCCCAAGGCGGGCATGCTGCCCGCCGAGCGCCATGCGCGTGCGCTGTGCCGTTCGATCTCCGGCGAGATGCATTCCGGCTTCGCCGCGTTGCGCGCCTCGCTGCCGATGAACCTCAAGGCGCATCGCCCGGGCTTCGCCATCTGGTCGGGCCCGCGCGCCGACATCGATGCGATCGAGGCGATATGGAATGACTGCCTGGAGCGCAGCGGCGGCCCCTGGCTGTTCGGCGCCGCGCCGGGCATCGCGGATGCGATGTATGCGCCTGTCGCGACCCGCCTGCGGACCTACGACGTCACGCTGGGTGCGCAAGGCCGCCGACTATGCGAAGCATGTCCTGGCCTGGCCGGACCTCGTCGAATGGACGCGCGACGCTTTGGCGGAACCGGAGGAGATCGCCGAACTGGAAGTCGAGTTCTGAGACCGCCTGAGACGGCGCCGTGAGGCGCATTCGCGGAACCGGCACGCGCCGCCGGCCGGCCACCCATCCAGGACCCTGTCGTCGGGTGGCCGGGCAGGGCCGCCGCCCGGTGCCCGCCAATTCAAACGGACCCTGACGGCGCGCCGGCGGTCCGGCATCGCGGTGAGGGGAGGCGACCGGGCGCGCCCCCCGTCATCCTGCCGGCGCACCGCGCCGGGCCGCCTTCAGCCCGGCTTCGCGCCCTCGGGCCACGGGGTGGGGCGCCGGCACGTCGCAGGGCCCTTCGACGTCGGTGCTGCCGAAATCGGCCGGGCCGACGACCTCCAGATATTCCATGTCCGGCGAGTAGTCGTAGAGGTAGTGCACGATCCCGGGGCGCTGGTGGACGCAGTCGCCGGCTTCGACCAGCGTGATCTTGTCGTCGTACATGAACCTGGCCCAGCCCTTCGTCATGAACACGATCTGGAACTCGGCCTGGTGGGTGTGCCAGCCGGTGCCCTTCTCCGGCGCCTCATTGGCGCGGACGAGATGGGCGATGACCCGCCCGCCGGTGGCCGCGGCGACGCCAAGGTCGCGATAGGCGAAGAAGGATCGGAGCCCATCCGTCCGCCACGGCACGTCGCCGGACTTCACATGGGAAAAGAGATTGACCTGGGGTGCATCGAGCATGGCGCGGTTCTCCTGCCGTGCGTCGGGCCTGTCGGGCCGGGCGCGGGGAATGGTGCCGCCGATTGGCTGTTCCTCGATGACGCAGTCTCGCGCCCGGCGATGCCCCGCCGCAAGCATTTTGCCGCGCTGCACAATAAGGCGGCGGGCTGCCCCTGGTGGGTAATTCCGATGGTGGAATAGACATCACCGGAGGTGTAGGATGCCGCCGATGGGCATTCCGAGGAGGTGTGGCACCATGATCGAACTCCTCTGCACCCTCGCTCTCCTGGTCGCTATGTTCCGGCGGGCGACGCGCCAGCCCGCGCGCACGAACGACCGTAGGCCGCCCTTCGCGCGCGGCGCGCGCACCGGCTGAACCGCCGCGCCGTGGACGGTGGAGGCCGCCCGCCGCCAATCAGCCCGAGGAGAACCACCATGGTCCGTCACCCGAGGGTCTTCATCGCGTTCGTGCTGGCCGGAGCGGTGCTGCTGGAAGGCTGCGCCGCGGCGCCGCGCGCCGAATTGCAGCGGCTGCAGGCCGCGATGACGACGACCCGCGCAGCCGCCGATCCGATCTTCGACGACCTTGCGATCGCCGAGCGTCGCGTCGGCCTGGCGCAGGCCACCAGCGCCGCCCAGGCGGGGATCGCCAGCGGCGACTGCGCCGCGCGCTGGGTCGGCACGCCATCGGCCGGTTTCATCGGCGCGCTGTGCCCCGATCACATCCGCTTCGAGAGCGCGATCGGCGATCCGCCCGGCACCGCGGCGCTGCGCAGCGGCCTCGCGACACTGTCGGGCGCGACCGAGGCGCTGCTCGCCCTCGCCGAGAACCGCAACCTCGCCGAGGCCGAGACGCAGGTGCAGGCGTTGACCGGCGCGCTGTCATCATTTGTGCAGGCCACCGCGGCACCGTTCGGCCCGACCTCGGGTGCGGCCGCGGTGCTGACCCTTCTCAAGCCGGTGGCCGCCGAACTCCAGCCGCTGATCAACAACCTGGTGGCGGCCAACAACGCCGAGCGCGTGCGGCGCCTGATCCTCGAATACGACCCGGTGTTCGCGCGGCTGCTCATCGCCCTGCGCGCCGCGGTGCCGGAGATGTTCCAGATCTTCGTCGTCGACCAGACCTTCCGCGCTTCGACCGCGCCGCCGGGCCAGCGCGCGGCGATCCGCGCCGAGGCGCCGCGGCTGATGAACGGCTATCGCCGCCTGCTCGCCGACTATGCCGTGCTGCTCGATGGTGTGTCGCGCGCCTGGGCGGCGACGGTCGTGGCGGCGCGCGATCCGGCCGCCACCGACCTGGGTGCCATCAACGCGGCGCTGAGCGACGCCCGCATCGCCGCCGAAGCCGTCCGGCGCGCCCAGGCTGCCTTCCGCGCGGGATCCTGAAGGCCCGCCGGGCCTCGGCCGGCGTGGCGCGGGGTGCGCACCGACCGACACCGGGCCACGGCCCGGCCCAACACCTGTCAGGAGAGGAGCCACCATGTCGTTGAACCAGGCCGCCGTGCAGGACGGGATTCTCGCCCTCGGCCAGATCAGCCAGCGCGAGGAGGCGACCACCGACGAAGCGGAACTCGCCGTGCTCGCCCACCAGAAGAACGTGCTCATTGCCGCGATCGGCAGCCTGGCGCTGGCCGACCTGCTGGCGGCGGCGCAGAGCGTGAGCAGCCTGATCGCGGCGATCGAGGCCTGCATCGCCGCGGCACGGAAGGGGCCCTTCCATGGCGGCTACCTCGAGGATCTGGGCAAGGCGCTGAACGGGCTGCAGGCCACGCTGGGGCAGATGCACGGGCAGGAGGCACTGCCCGCCGCGCCGGAGGTCGACAAACCGGCGCTGAGCGCTGCGGCGACCAAGCCGATGCTGCCCGCCTCCCTGCCGGGCGCACCGTCGAAGAAGACCGATTTCGCTTCGCTCAAGGCGGAATACCTTGCCTTCTTCGAGGCCTGCGTACCGTCACCGGACAAGAAGCAGAACATCGAGCACTACATGACGAATCTCGATCGTGGCCGGGCAACCTATGAGAAGGTCTCGGCCGCGACGGGGGTGCCGTGGTTCTTCATCGGCATCACGCATGGGATGGAAGGCGGGTTCAACTTCACCACCCATCTGCACAATGGCGACCCGCTGGGCGCGCGCACGGTGCATGTCCCGCGCGGGCGGCCGCCATTCGGCTCGCCGCCCTTCGCCTGGCATGATTCGGCGATCGACGCCTTGCGGTTCCAGCAACTCGACCAGGAACACGACTGGTCGCTGGCGCGCATCCTGTTCCGCTTCGAACGCTTCAACGGCATGGGCTATCGCAGCCTCGGCGTGCCGTCGCCCTACCTGTGGAGCCACTCGAACCTCTACACCAAGGGCAAGTTCAAGGCGGATGGGCAGTTCGACCCTGACCTGGTGTCGAAGCAGACCGGTGCCGCGGTGCAACTCAAGGAACTGGTGCGGCGGGGCATCGTCAGCGTCTAGAACCGGCTCCGTTCGCGCGGGCTCACGGCGCGCACCCATGGTCCTGGCGGGGCGGGCATCTTCACCCCGCCGGGCCGTTCGCCCTGATCGGGATCTGCTGCGGGCAGCGCGCGGCGGCCGTGGGCGGCCCGGCGCGGCCTTCACCCGGCCGCCCGATGCCCCCATAGTCGGATGGATGTTGGTGGGGAGCGTCCGGCGATGAGCGTGCAGGGAAGAGCCAAGCGGCTGGATACGCCGGGCGCGGCGCGGCGCGTCGAGATCCTGCATGCGCATCGAGCGCAAGCTGCTGTGGCTGTCCGCGTGGATGATCCACCATGCCAACCACATCCGCCCCAACCGGGACGGGCTGAAGGTGGGCGGCCACCAGGCGTCCTGCGCGTCCTCGGTCTCGATCCTCACCGCGCTGTATTTCTCGATCCTGCGCCCGGCCGACCGTGTCGCGGTGAAGCCGCATGCCGGGCCGGTCTTCCACGCCATCAACTACCTGTTCGGGCGGCAGGACCGGGAGAAGCTGTCGACGCTGCGGCAGTTCCACGGCATCCAGCCCTATCCGTCGCGCGTGAAGGATGGCGGGGAGGTGGATTTCTCCACCGGCTCGGTGGGGCTGGGCGTGGCGCTCGCCTCCTTCGGCTCGCTGGTGCAGGACTACGTCCACCTGCACAACCTGGCGCCCGAGGGCCTCGCCGGCCGGCCGCCACGTCGCGGTCGTCGGCGATGCCGAACTCGACGAAGGCAACATCTACGAGGCCCTGCTCGAAGGCTGGAAGCACGACATCCGCAATGTCTGGTGGGTGATCGACTACAACCGGCAGTCGCTCGATTCCGTCGTCCCCGACCGGCTGTTCGGCCGCATCGAGGGGCTGTTCCGCGACATGGGCTGGAACGTCGTCACCATCAAATACGGCCGCAAGCTGGAAGCCGCCTTCGCGCGCCCCGATGGCGAGCATCTGCGCCGCTGGATCGACGACTGCCCGAACAGCCTCTATGCCGCGCTGACCTTCCAGGGCGGCGCGGCCTGGCGTTCGGCGCGTGCTCGCCGAGCTCGGCCGCGATCGCCGGCATCCGCGCCATCATCGACCCGCTGACCGATGACGAACTCGCCGCGCTGATGACCAACCTCGGCGGCCACGACATCGAGACGCTGACCGAGGCCTTCCGCGCGCAGGACGCCGAGGGCGACCAGCCGACCTGCTTCATCGCCTATACCGTCAAGGGCATGGGCCTGCCCTTCGCCGGCCACAAGGACAACCATTCCGGGCTGATGACGAAGGAGCAGATGGGCACCTTCCGCGAGGCGATGGCGCATTCGCCCCGGCCATGAATGGGACCTGTTCGAGGGCCTCGACATCCCCGAGGCGGAGTTGCGCGATTTCCTCGCCTCGGTGCCGTTCGCCGAACCGCTCACCCCGGGCGGGCGCAGTCTCGTCTCGCCCGCGATCCATGTGCCGGCGACCTTCACGGCGCCGAAGGTGGGGGAAGGGCGCAAGCAATCCACCCAGGCCGCCTTCGGCGACATGCTCGCCGAGATCGGCCGCGGCAATGGCGAATTCGCCGACCTTGCGAAGCGCATCGTCACCACCAGCCCGGATGTGACGGTCTCGACCAATCTCGGCCCCTGGGTGAACCGGCGCGGCATCTTCGACCGGCACAAGAAGAACGACGTGTTCCGCGACGCGAAGCTCGCCTCCGCGCAGCGTTGGGGCATGTCGCCCGAGGGCCAGCACGTTGAACTCGGCATCGCCGAGCAGAACCTGTTCCTGGTGCTGGCCGGGCTGGGGCTGGCGGACCGCCTCTACGGCGCGCGCCTGCTGCCGGTCGGCACGGTGTATGATCCGTTCGTCAACCGTGGCCTCGATGCGCTGATCTATGCCTGTTACCAGGATGCGAGATTTCTCCTGGTCTCAACGCCGTCCGGGCTGACGCTGGCACCCGAGGGCGGCCAGCACCAGTCGGTGAATACGCCGCTGATCGGCATGGCGGCGGATCGGCTGGCCAGTTTCGAACCGGCCCATGCCGATGAACTGGCCATCCTGCTGCGCCACGCCTTCGACCATATGCAGAAGCCGGACGGGTCTGCGGTGTGGTTGCGTCTGTCCACGCGCGGGCTGGAGCAACCGGCGCGGGACCTCGACCCGGCGGCGGTGATCGCCGGGGCGCATTGGGTGGTGCCGCCGGGGCAGGGGGCGCGCATCGCCATCGCCTACCAGGGGGCCGTGGCGCCCGAGGCGGTCGCCGCCTTCGAGGAACTGCGCGCCGAGGAACCGGGCGCGGGGCTGCTGGCGATCACCAGCCCCGACCGGCTGCATGCCGAATGGCTGGCGGCCCGGCGCGGCGTGCGTGGCGGTGCTCCGAGGGTTTCACATATCGAGCGCATCCTCGCGCCATTGTCCGCGCGATGCGGCGCTGGTCACGGTGCTTGATGGCCATCCGGCGGCCCATGCCTGGATGGGGGCCGTGCGCGGGCATCGGGTGGTGCCGCTGGGCGTGGACCGCTTTGGCCAGGCGGCGACCTGCAGGACCTGTACCGGGAATACGGGCTGGATGTGGATGCCATCCTCGACGCCTGCGCGGAGGCGTTGCTGGGCTGATGTCGTGCGGATGCGGCGCGGCCGGTCCGGCCGCGCCGTGGTCGCTCAATGGCCGCGATGGGGCGTGCCGCCGGCATCCCCCGCGACAAGGGTGGAGACATCCTTGGCGCGCTCAGCCGGCATGTTCAGCCGGACCTTCCCGCCCGATACCGATTCCACCGATTTCAGCGGCAGGACGTGGTGGTCACGGCCGGTGCCACTGGGGTCGTCGCCCTTCACAAGCTTGATCTGGTCGCCTTCGACCTTGTCCACGGTGCCGACATGCCCGCCGTCATTGCCGACTATTTCCATGTGTTCGAGAATGCTTGATGGACGCGTGCTCATGCCCGGTTCTCCTCGGTTGAGGCCCTGGATGGGCCGCCCGTGGAACGCATCGGGACCCCGGTGGGATGCAGCGCGCGGCCTGATGGCCGCCTCACATCCCGGTGTGACGGCGCCCGGACGGCCGCCACAACACCCGAGAATGCGCCGGATGACGGCGTATTATCCGGCCTGTCGGGGCGCCAGGAGCCCCCGATCGCCCATCATCATTGAGTCATGCCTTGGAAACCCCGGCATCCTGCGCTACATCCCGCGCCTCGCCGCCGCGCGGCGCCTCCGTGGGCGGGCGTGGTGGAACTGGCAGACACGCCGGATTTAGGTTCCGGTGGCGCAAGCCGTGGGGGTTCGAATCCCTTCGCCCGCACCAACTGGCGCCGCCGGTTTTCTCTAGCCTTTTGGATGGACGTCCCTCGATGCAGGTCACCGAGCTCGCGAATGACGGGCTGAAGCGCGCCTACTCCGTCACCGTCACGGCTGCGGCCATTGCCGCCTCGCGCGACAAGCGGCTCGCCGAAATCGCCAAGACCGTCACCATGCCGGGCTTCCGCCCCGGCAAGGTGCCGATGTCGGTGGTCAAGCAGCGCTACGGCTCCGCCGTGCTGGGGGAGGTGCTGGAGCAGTCCGTCACCGACACCTCGCGCCAGGTGGTGACCGACCGCGGCCTGAAGCCGGCGATGCAGCCCAAGATCGAGCTGACCAACTTCGCCGAGGGCGCCGACCTCGAATTCCGCATGGACCTCGAAGTCCTGCCGGAGGTGCCGATGCCCGATTTCTCCGGCATCGCGCTGGAGCGCCTCAAGGCCGAACCGTCCGATGAGGCGGTCGACAAGACCCTTGCCACCATCGCCGAGCGCAATGGCGAACTGGCCGATGCCGAGCCCCGCGCCGCCACCACCGGCGATGTGCTGGTCTGCGACTTCACCGGCCGCCTGCCGGTCGACCTGCTGAAGAACGGCCCGGGCCTCGGCGCCGTGCCGGGCACGCCGGGCGAGGTGCCGACGGGTTGGGTGGCGAACATGGCCGGCGGCCTGTCGCGGGAAGTGACCGCCATCGGCAGCGAGGCGGGCAAGCCCTATTTCGACCTGAAGGTGACCGGCACGGCGGACGGCCAGGGCGCCATGCGGCTGGCCATCGGCGCGCTCGGCGACCTCGACGTCCATGCCGGCGAAACGCTGACCTTCATGACGTCCGTGCGGGTGGTTGACGGCAGCCTGCCGGCCGGCACCAACGTGCGGTTCGGCTTCGACGAGCACGCCGTCGGCTGCGACACGGTCTATCATCGCGTCAAGGCGGAGATGGGCGCGGGCGGGGATCGCATGACGGCGACGCTCGCCAGTGGCATTGCCGCGGTCCAGGTCCTGCCGCTGTTCGCGGTCGTGATACCCGCCGGCTCCGTGGTCGACCTGACGCTGCGCGTGGGTCCGGCCCGCGTCTTCGTCGGCGCCGAGGAGCCCGAGGCGCGCATCTTCGCCGGCGGCACCGCGACCGACATGCCGATCGAGGTCGGCGGCCAGGGCTTCATCCCCGGCTTCACCGAGCAGATGGACGGCATGGCGCCGGGCGAATCGCGCGACATCGATGTCGTGTTCCCCGGCGACTACGGCTCGGCCGAACTCGCCGGCAAGCATGCCCGCTTCACCATCGACGCCAAGGCGCTCAAGACCCGCACCCCGCGCGCGGTGGATGACGAACTGGCCAAGACCGTCGGCATGGCCGACCTCGCTGCCCTGAAGGAGGCGATTCGCTCCTCCCTGCAGCGCGAGTATGACGGGCTGGCCCGGCTCAAGCTGAAGCGCGCCCTGCTCGACAGCCTGGCCGAAAAGGCGTCCTTCCAGGTGCCCGAGGGCATGGTCGAGGCCGAGTTCACCCAGATCTGGCAGCGCGTCGAGGCCGATCTCAAGGCCGGCCGGCTCGATGCCGACGACAAGGGCAAGGACGAGGAGACGCTGAAGGCCGAATACCGGACCATCGCCGAGCGTCGCATCCGCCTCGGCCTGATGCTGTCCGAGATCGGCCGCGCCAACAATGTCCAGGTCGGCCAGGAGGAGATGGCGCGCGCCGTCCACCAGGAAGCCTCCCGCTATCCCGGGCCAGGAGGCGCAGGTGCTCGACTTCTTCCGCAAGAACCCGCAGGCGGCCGAGAATCTCCGCGCGCCGCTGTTCGAGGAGAAGGTCGTGGACTTCATGCTCGAACTCGCCAAGGTCACCGACCGCCAGGTGAGCCCCGAGGAACTGACCGACGCCGCCAACGCCTGAAGGGGCCCGGGCGCGGTGCCCGGATGACGGAACGAACAGGGGTAGCCGGTTCCGGCTGCCCCTTTTTCATGCACGCTGCGCCGCCCGCATCCCTTCGGCGGCGTGATATACAGTAAAAATACTGGTTTCATCGCGGCCGCCTTGCGCGGGCGCCCAGGCCTCGCCTACATCGACGCACAGAACACGAGCGGCCATCCGGACCGCCAATCATTGGGAGAGCTTCAAGGGTGTCCGACGCCATCCTGGAAACAGTGGGACTGACAAAGGAGTTTCGCGGCTTCGTGGCCGTGAACGATGTCAACCTGTCGATCCGCCGCGGCACGATCCACGGCCTCATCGGCCCGAACGGCGCCGGCAAGACCACCTGCTTCAACCTGCTGACCAAGTTCCTGCAGCCGACGCGCGGCACCATCCGCTATGACGGGCGCGACATCACCGGCATGAAGCCGGCCGAGGTTGCGCGGCTCGGCCTGGTGCGCTCGTTCCAGATCTCGGCGGTGTTCCCGCATCTGAGCGTGCTGGAGAATGTCCGCGTGGCGCTGCAGCGCGCCGCGGGGCGGGTCCTTCGACTTCTGGCGCTCGGACACGTTGCTGCGCGAGTACGACGAGCGGGCACGCGAGCTGCTCGAGGATGTCGGCCTGTCCGGCTACGCGGCACTGACGGCGGGCGAACTGCCCTATGGCCGCAAGCGGGCGCTGGAGATCGCGACCACCCTCGCGCTTGAACCGACGATGATGCTGCTCGACGAACCGACGGCGGGCATGACCCATGACGATGTCGGGCGCATCGTCACGCTGATCCGCCGCGTCTCGGCCGGGCGCACCGTGCTCCTTGTCGAACACAACCTGACCGTCGTCTCCGGCCTGTGCGACTTCATCACCGTGCTGGCGCGCGGCGGTGTCCTTGCCGAGGGCGACTATGCGACGGTCGCGCGCAACCCCGATGTCATCGCCGCCTATCTTGGCGATGAAGCGCCCACGGAGGCTGCCCATGGCTGACGCCCTCGCCGAATTGCCGGTCGCCGCGCAGGAGGGAGCATCGCCGCTTCTGGCCGTGCGCGGGCTCGAGGCCTGGTATGGCGAAAGCCATGTGCTGCACGGCGTCAGCATCGACATCCATGAGGGCGAGGTGGTCACGCTGCTCGGCCGCAACGGCGCGGGCAAGACCACGACGCTGCGCTCGATCATGGGCGTGGTGCCGCGCCGCAGCGGCTCGGTCCATTATGCCGGGCGTGAACTGATCGGTGCGCGCTCGGACGTCATCGCGCGCGCCGGCATCGCCTGGTGCCCGGAGGAACGCGGCATCTTCGCCTCGCTCGATGTCACCGAGAACCTGATGCTGCCCCCGGTGGTGCGCCCCGGCGGGCTGCCGATCGAGGAGATCTACGAGCTGTTCCCCAACCTGAAGGAACGTGCCCGCAGCCAGGGCACGAAGCTGTCGGGCGGCGAGCAGCAGATGCTCGCCATCGCGCGCATCCTGCGCACCGGGGCGAAGGTGCTGCTGCTCGACGAACCGTCCGAGGGCCTCGCCCCGGTCATCGTCCAGCAGATCGGCCACACCATCCGCGCGCTCAAGCAGCGCGGCTTCACCGTGCTGCTGGTCGAGCAGAATTTCCGTTTCGCGCAGACCGTCGCCGACCGCCACTACGTGATGGAGCATGGCAAGGTCGTCGACATGGTCCGCAACGACGAGCTCGCTGCCTCGATGGACCGGCTGCACGAATACCTCGGCGTCTGAAGGCGCCATCGAACGATGCCGCGTCGCCCCCGGCGCGGCAGATCCAGTGGAGGACGAATATGACCGAATCTTCTCGCCGCGGCGTTCTCGCCGGCGCCGCCGCCGTTGCCACCTGGGGTGCCCTGCCGATCTCGCGCGCCCGCGCCCAGGCCGCCAACACGATCAAGATCGGCGTGCTCGGCGACGCCTCGGGGACCTATCGTGACCTCGGTGGGCCGGGCTCGACCGTCTGCGTGCGCCAGGCCATCCAGGAATTCGGCGCGCAGGGCTTCAATGTCGAGGTGGTCGAGGCCGACCACCAGAACAAGCCCGATGTCGGCTCGACCATCGCGCGGCAATGGATCGACCGCGACGGCGTCGACATGATCACCGATGGCACCACCTCCTCGGTCGCGCTGGCGCTGAACCAGCTGGTCAAGGAGAAGAACAAGATCATGCTGAATTCGGGGGCCGCGACCTCCGACCTCAGCGGCGCGGCCTGCACCGCCAACACCATCCACTGGACCTATGACACCTGGATGCTGGCGCACAGCACCGGTGCGGCGATGGTGCGCGCGGGCGGCGACACCTGGTACTTCATCACCGCCGACTACGCCTTCGGCCATGCGCTTGAGCGCGACACCTCCGAATTCGTCCGCCAGGCCGGCGGGCGGGTGCTCGGCAATGTGCGCACGCCGTTCCCCGGCACGACCGACTTCTCCTCCTTCCTGCTGCAGGCGCAGGCGTCGCGCGCCAAGGTGATCGGCCTCGCCAATGCGGGGGCGGACACCACCAACTGCATCAAGCAGGCGGCGGAATTCGGCCTGATGCGCCGCGGCGTGAAGATCGCCGGCCTGCTGGTGTTCCTGACCGACGTGCATGCGCTCGGCCTGCAGACGGCGCAGGGCCTGGTGATGACCGAGACCTTCTACTGGGACCTCAACGACCGGACCCGCGCCTTCACCGCGCGCGTGCGCCCGAACATGCCGAACACGGCGCCGCCCACCATGGTGCAGGCCGGCTGCTATTCGGCCGCGCTGCACTACCTGAAGACCGTCAAGGAGATGGGCGTGGCCGCCGCCAAGGCCGACGGCGCCGCGACGGTCGCGCGCATGAAGGCGATGCCCGTCGACGACGATGCCTTCGGCGCGACGTCGATCCGCGCCGATGGCCGCCGCATCACCCCGGCCTATCTGTTCGAGGTGAAGGCGCCCGCCGACAGCCGCGGGGCCTATGACTACTACAAGCTGCTTCAGACCACCCCGGCCGATGAGGCCTTCCGGCCGATGAGCGCGGGCGGCTGCTCGCTCGTGCGCAGCTGAACCCGGCCTGAAGCCATCCGGGCGGGGCCGACACCCCGCCCGGCAAGAACAACAATACGCCCATCACACAACGGAGGATTTGCCTGATGTTCCCAACCCGCCGCAGCCTGCTCGCCGCCGGTGCCGCCACCGCCGCCATCGCGCCCCTGTCGCGCGCGCGCGCGCAGGCGAACACCATCAAGATCGGCGTGCTGACCGACATGTCCGGCACCTATCGCGACAATACCGGGCCGACCTCGGTCGCTGCGACGAGGGAAGCGGTCGCCGAATTCGGCACCAGCCACGGCTTCACCGTCGAGGTGCTCGACGCCGACCACCAGAACAAGCCCGATGTCGGCTCCAACATCGCCCGGCAATGGTACGACCAGGGCGTCGACCTGATCCTCGACGTGCCGACCTCCTCGGTCGGGCTGGCGGTCAACCAGATCGCCAAGGAAAAGAACAAGGCCTACATCAATGTCGGTTCGGCCACCGCCGACCTGACCGGCCCGCAATGCGCGGCGACCACCATCCACTGGGCCTACGACACCTACATGCTGGCGAAGTCGACCGGCGGGGCGATGGTGCGCGCGGGCGGCGACAGCTGGTACTTCATCACCGCCGACTACGCCTTCGGCCATGCGCTCGAGCGCGACACCATGGCCTTCGTGCGCGCCGCCGGCGGGCGCATCCTGGGCAATGTCCGCACGCCCTTCCCGGGCACCTCGGACTTCTCCTCCTTCCTGCTGCAGGCGCAGGCCGCGCGGCCGAAGGTGATCGGCCTGGCCAATGCCGGCGGCGACACCGCCAATTGCGTGAAGCAGGCGGCGGAGTTCGGCATCACCCGCGGCGGCGCGAAGCTCGCCGCGCTGCTGCTGTTCCTCAACGACATCCACGGCATCGGCCTGCAGACCGCCAAGGGGCTGATCTGCACCGAGACCTTCTATTGGACGATGAACGACAAGACGCGCGCCTGGACGCAGCGCGTGGTGCGCCGCACGCCGACCAACTACCCGAACATGATCCATGCCGGGTGCTATTCGGGCGCGCTGCACTTCCTCAAGACGGTGGCCGACATGGGCGTGCCGGCGGCGAAGGCCTCGGGCCTCGACCTGGTGAACCGCATGAAGGCCCGTCCTTCGGAGGATGACCTGTTCGGCCGCTGCGAGATCCGCGCCGATGGCCGTCGCCTGCTGCCCTCCTACCTGCTCGAGGTGAAGTCGCCCGAGGAGAGCAGCGGCCCGTGGGACTACTACAAGCTGGCGCAGACCACCCCCGCGAACGAGGCGTTCCAGCCGATGTCCGAAGGTGGCTGCCCGCTGGTGCGCGCCTGAAGTCTCGCTGGAGCGGTTTTCGTCGGCCTTGGCTGACGGAGACCGCTCCAGCCATTTGTTGTCGAGGTAATCTTCACCCGATCGGATGAAGCGATCCGATCGGGATCTGTTCCAACAAGCCAGCGCGCAGCAAGACGTGTCGGCAAAAACGACAGGGAGGAACTTGAACATGACCGAGATCAGCCGCCGTAGTGTTCTCGCCGCCGGTGCCGGGTTTGGTGCGATGCCGTTGTCGCAGGCCCGCGCGCAGGCGGCGAACACGATCAAGATCGCTCTTCTGTGCGATTTCTCAGGGACCTATCGCGACGTCACCGGCCCGAACGAACTGGCCTGCGTCCGCCAGGCCGCGGCCGAATTCGCCAATCGCGGCTTCAATATCGAGGTGGTCTACGCCGACAACCAGAATCGCGCGGATGTCGGGGCGAACGTCACGCGCGCCTGGCTCGACCGTGACGGCGTCGATGTCGTGGTGGATGGCGGTGCCTCCTCCGTCGCGCTCGCGGTCAATGACATCGTGCGCGAGAAGAACAAGGTCTATGTGAACTCCTCCTCGGCGACGTCGGACCTGACCGGCCGCGCCTGCTCGCCGAACCTGGTCCACTGGACCTACGACACCTACATGCTGGCCAAGTCCACCGGCGGGGCGACCGTGCGGGCGGGTGGGGACAGCTGGTACTTCATCACGGCTGACTACGCCTTCGGCCATGCACTCGAACGCGACACGGCGAACTTCGTGCGTGCCGCGGGCGGACAGGTGCTCGGGCAGGCGCGCACGCCGTTCCCCGGGACGACGGATTTCTCGGCCTTCCTGCTGCAGGCGCAGGCGGCCCGGCCGAAGGTGATCGGCCTCGCCAATGCCGGCAGCGACACCATCAACTGCATCAAGCAGGCATCCGAATTCGGCCTCGGCCGGCGCGGCATCAAGCTCGCCTCGCTGCTGATGTTCATGCCGGATGTGCATTCCCTCGGGCTTGAGGCGACGCAGGGGCTGATCTGCACCGAGACCTTCTACTGGGACCTCAATGACCGGACGCGGGCCTTCACCCGCCGCGTCGCGTCGGAACTGCAGCCGAATACGCCGCTCTGCATGAATCATGCGGGCGGCTATGCCTCGGTGCTGCATTACCTGAAGGCGGTCGCCGACATGGGCGTTGCGCGGGCCAAGGCCAATGGCGCCGAGGTCGTGGCCCGGATGAAGGCGATGCCCTGCGACGATGACTGCTTCGGCCCGGGCCGCATCCGGGAGGATGGGCGGAAACTCCACCCCGCCTATCTTTTCGAGGTGAAGTCGCCCTCCGAAAGTCGCGGGCGGTATGATTACTATAAGCTGCTGCAGACAACCGCCGGCGAGGAGGCATTCCGCCCGCTCGCCGAAGGGAATTGTCCGCTGGTGCGTGGCTGAGACAGGCTGGCGGCCGGGAGGGGCGGGTAAAGCACCCGGCCCACCAGGCCGCCTTCCACCAACAGGGAGAATGGGGACATGGACGTCAATCGCCGCAGCCTTCTCGCCGCCGGCTCCCTTGCCACGGTCGCGCCGCTCTCGCGCGCCCGCGCGCAGGCGCAGACCATCCGCCTGGGCGTGTTGTCCGACATGTCCGGCCCCTATCGCGATACCACCGGGCCGGGCTGCGTGGTGCTGACCCAGGCCGCGGTCGCGGAATTCGGCAGCCACGGCTTCGCGGTCGAGGTGCTGCAGGCCGACCACCAGAACAAGCCTGATGTCGGGGCCAATATCGCGCGCCAATGGTACGACCAGGGCGTCGATGTGGTGCTCGATGTGCCGACCTCCTCGGTGGCACTGGCCGTCAACCAGATCGCGCGCGAGAAGAACAAGGTCTTCCTCAATTCCGGCGCCGCGACCTCCGACCTGACCGGCTCGCAGTGCAGCCCGAATACGGTGCACTGGACCTACGACACCTGGATGCTCGCCAAGGGCACCGGTTCGGCCATCGTGCGCAATGGCGGCGACAGCTGGTTCTTCGTCACCGCCGACTATGCCTTCGGCCATGCCCTGCAGCGCGACACGGCCCGCTTCGTGGAAGCGGCCGGCGGGCGCGTGCTGGGCTCCGTCCGCTATCCGTTCCCGGCGACCACGGATTTCTCCGCCTTCGTGCTGCAGGCGCAGGCGTCCCGCGCCAAGGTGCTGGGCATGGCCAATGCCAGCACGGACACCGTCAACACCATCAAGGCGGCCCGCGAATTCGGCCTGCACCGTTCGATGAAGCTCGCCGCGCTGTTGATGGGCGTCGTCGATGTGCATGCCCTTGGCCTGGAAAGCGGGCAGGGACTGCTGCTGACCGAAAGCTTCTATTGGGATCTCAATGACCGCACGCGCGCGCTGACCAACCGGGTCCGTGCGCAGAACCAGGGCCGCCCGCCGGCGATGGTGCAGGCCGGCTGCTACGGCGCGGCGCTGCATTACCTCAAGGCGGTTGCCGCCATGGGGGCGGCGGCGGCCAAGGCCGATGGCCGCGCGGCGGTCGAGCGCATGAAGGCCATGCCGACGGATGACGATGCCTTCGGCCCCGGTCGCATCCGCGCCGATGGGCGCAAGCTGCATCCGGTCTTCCTGTTCGAGGTGAAGTCCCCGGCGGAATCCCGCGGGGTCTGGGATTATTACAAGGTCGCCGCCACCACGCCGGGGGAGGAAGCCTTCCGTCCCCTGAACGAGGGTGGATGTGCGCTCGTGCATTCGTGACAAGGACCTGATCGTCAATGCTCGAACTCATCGAGACAATATCCGGCGTCCCGGCGCCGCTGCTGTTCGGGCAGGTGCTGCTCGGGCTCATCAATGGCGCCTTCTACGCGATGCTGTCGCTCGGCCTCGCGGTGATCTTCGGGCTGCTCAACATCATCAACTTCACGCATGGCGCCCAGTTCATGATGGGCGCCTTCGTGGCGTGGATGCTGCTCGCCTGGGCCGGCCTCGGCTATTGGTGGGCGCTGATCCTCTCACCGCTGATCGTCGGCGCCACCGGCGTCATCATCGAGCGGCTGATGATCAGCCGGCTGTACAAGCTCGACCATCTCTACGGGCTGCTGCTGACCTTCGGGATCGGGCTGATCATCGAGGGCGTGTTCCGCAACGAATTCGGCTCATCGGGCCTGCCCTATCGCATCCCGGCTGAATTGTCGGGCGCCTGGGATCTCGGCTTCATGTTCATGCCGGTCTATCGCGGCTGGGTGGTGCTGGCCTCGCTGGTGGTCTGCCTGGCGACCTGGCTGGTGATCGAGAAGACGCGCCTTGGCGCCTATCTGCGCGCCGCCACCGAGAACGCGCCGCTGGTGCAGGCCTTCGGCGTCAACGTGCCGCGCATGATCACGCTGACCTACGGTGCGGGCGTCGCGCTCGCCGCGCTCGGCGGCGTGCTGGCGGCGCCGATCTATTCGGTCAATCCGCAGATGGGCACCAACCTCATCATCGTGGTCTTCGCGGTCGTCGTCATCGGCGGCATGGGCTCGATCCTCGGTTCCATCATCACCGGCTTCGGCCTCGGCATCGTCGAGGGCCTGACCAAGGTCTATTGGCCCGAGGCCTCCGCCACCGTCATCTTCGTCATCATGGCGATCGTGTTGCTGACACGACCCGCCGGTCTGTTCGGGAGGGCCTGAGCCATGGCATCCGAGACCACTGCCGGGCCGATCCCCGCCACGACCGAGGCAGGCGAACGGCATCCTCGGCTACAGCCGGGCGCAGTTCGTCGCCCTGCTGATCCTGGTCGCCGCGCTGATCGTCGGGCCGTACTTCCTCTACCCCGTCTTCCTGATGAAGCTGCTGTGCTTCGCGCTGTTCGCCTGCGCCTTCAACCTGCTGATCGGCTATGTCGGGCTGCTTTCCTTCGGCCATGCCGCCTATTTCGGCATGGGCGGCTACATCGCCGGCTACACCGCCAAGGCCTGGGGCTTCACGCCGGAGGTCGCGGTGCTCGCCGGTGCCGTGGTCGCCGGCCTGCAGGGCTGGGTGTTCGGCTGGATCGCGATCCGCCGGCAGGGCATCTACTTCGCCATGATCACCCTGGCGATGGCGCAGATGGTCTATTTCGTCTGCGTCCAGGCGCCCTTCACCGGCGGCGAGGACGGCATCCAGGCGATCCCGCGCGGGCGCCTGTTCGGCATCATCGACCTCAGTGACGACATGGCGATGTACTGGTTCGTCGCCGCCATCTTCCTGGCCGGCTTCGCGATGATCCACCGCATCATCCATTCGCCCTACGGCCAGGTGCTGAAGGCGATCCGCGAGAACGAGCCGCGCGCGACCTCGCTCGGCTACCGCACCGACGACTACAAGCTGGTCGCCTTCATCCTGTCGGCGACGCTGGCCGGCGTGGCGGGCGGCGTGAAGTCGCTGGTGTTCGGCATCGCGACGCTGACCGACGTGCATTGGTCGATGTCGGGCGAGGTCGTGCTGATGACGCTGGTCGGCGGCCTCGGCACCGTGTTCGGGCCGATGGTCGGTGCCGCCGTCATCGTGACGATGCAGAACTACCTGGCCGAGATGGGCGCCTGGGTGACGGTGATCCAGGGCGCCATCTTCGTCACCGTGGTGCTCGCCTTCCGCCGCGGCCTGGTGGGCGAGATCGCCCACCTGCTGCAGCGTGAAGCTGTAGGGGCTTGCCGCGGATCGTGATGCCCTCGTCCTCGGACGAGCATCATGATCCGCGGCGGCTTCGACCCGGACGCGGCTGTTACGCCATGGGCCGCTTTCGGCGCTGCTTGCCGATCGGGACGATCGGGGTGCAAGCCGTCGCGACGATGGCCGCGGCCAAGCCAAGCCGGGCTCGCCTGCCGTAGCGTTGGGCAATGCGTCCCGGCCGGCCTGACCGGCAGGCCGAGTGTCGGCTGGGTCTTGCCAGGGGGCGGTGCGTCGCCCCTGTCGCCCGTATCCCGAAACCGCTGGGGGGGTCACGTCCCGGGGTGGCCCATGGGCGCTCGACGATGGCGCCATGGCGGTTCGGGACCATGGCGGCAGGGGAAAGCCGCAGCCTTCGTCCTTCCCGATGGATGCCCGGCGGTGGCGGCTCGGCGGGCAGCCGCTGACTTCTCCGCGGGCAATCGGCGCATCGGCGGCGGACAATCCAGCGCCGGCCGTCTTGCCGGGACCGCCCCCGCGCGCGACCCTGCGCGCCGCGATGGCGGATGGGGGTGATCATGGCGCGCAAATTCCATCTCGGCTGGTTCCTTCAGGGCTCCTCGGTGCAGGCCTGGGGCGAGCCATGGACGGGCAATATCGGCACCGAATGGATGGTGCCGGAGTTCTTCATCGAGATGACGAGGAACCTCGAACGCGCCTGCTTCGACTACGTTCTGCTGGAAGACAGTTCCTATATCGGCGAATCCTATGGCGGTTCGCGCGAGATCTACCTTCATCACGGCCTGTCCACGCCGCGGCAGGACCCCTCCATCGTCGCCGCGCTGCTGGCGCGCGAAACCAAGCGCATCGGCATCGTCACGACGCTCGGCACCTTCGCCTATCCGCCCTATCTGCTGGCCCGGCAGATCGCATCGCTCGACCAGATCTCCTCCGGCCGCATCGGCTGGAATGCGGTGACCGGCTCGTCCGACTACGCCGCCCGCAATTTCGGGCTGGACGGCATGCCGCCGCATGATGAGCGCTACGACATCGCCGATGAATACATGGACGTCGTCACAAGCTCTGGGGGTCGTGGGAGCCTGGCGCCATCATCGCCAGCCGCGAGACCGGCGTGCTGGTGGACCACACCAAGGTTCACGCGATCGACCACGCAGGGCACCCACTTCAAGGTGCGCGGCCCGCTGAATTCCGGCCCCTGCCCGCAGGGCCGGCCGGTCATCGCCCAGGCCGGCGGCAGCCCGCGCGGCCGTGCCTTCGCCTCCCGGCACGCCGACACCATCGTCGCCATGGTCAAGGGCACCGCGGGGATGAAGGCGTATCGCGACGACATCCGCGCCCGCATGGTCGCCCACGGCCGCAACCCCGATGACTGCAAGGTGCTGTTCCTCGTCTCCCCCGTGCTCGGTGACACCGAGGAGGAGGCGCGTGCCAGGCACAAGCGCCGCCTCGCCACCACCGAGGAGAAGATCGCCGTCCGCCTCGCGCATCTGTCGAAGATCACCAACCTCGATTTCGGCGCCCTGCCGCTCGACAAGCCGCTCGGCACCCTGACCACCAACGGGCACCAGCAATCGCTCGACGAATTCCTCAAGAAGGCCGGCAACAAGACGCTGCGCGAGGCCGCCGAGATCTATTCCGACGCCGGTTCCATCCCGCTGGTCGGCACGCCGGACCAGGTGGCCGACCAGATGGGCGCGGCGATGGAGGAGATCGGCGGCGACGGCTTCCTGATCACCACCAACGAGACCTCGCGCCGCATCATCGCCGAGATCGCCGACGGCCTGGTGCCGGAACTGCAACGTCGTGGCCTGGCGCGCACGGGCTACGAGCACGCGATGTTCCGCGACAACCTCCTGGCCTTCTGAGTGCCCGCCCGGCGGGCAGCGGCTGCGTCGCCGGCGGGCAGGCATGGCCGCCTTTCGCCATTCGACGCATCGAAGGGACTTGCACAAAGCCGTGTGCCTGCGCTTCTTCACGCCATGACGAGGCCCACCCCGCCGTGACCGCCGCCCTCGATGTCGCTGGCCTGACGCTCGCCTTCCGCCAGGATGGGCGTGACCTGCGCGTGCTCGACGGCGTGTCGTTCCGCGTCGAACCAGGCCGGACCCTCGCGATCGTTGGCGAATCCGGCTGCGGCAAGTCGGTCACGGCGCTTGCCATCATGGGGCTGCTGCCGGCCACGGCCCGGCTCGGCGGCGCCATCCGTCTTGCCGGCCGCGATCTCACCGGCCTTGGCGCCGAGGACCGCCGCAGGCTGCGCGGCGGCGAGATGGCGATGATCTTCCAGGAACCGATGACCAGCCTGAACCCGGCCTTCACCGCCGGCGAGCAGGTCGCCGAGGCGCTTCGCCTCCATCAGGACCTCGACCACGCCGCCGCCTTCGCGGAGGCGGTCCGGATGCTCGACCGCGTGCGCATCCCCGACGCCGCCCGTCGCGCGCGGCAATATCCGCACCAGCTCTCCGGCGGCATGCGCCAGCGCGTGATGATCGCCATGGCGCTCGCCTGCAAGCCGAAGCTGCTGATCGCCGACGAACCGACCACCGCGCTCGATGTCACGGTGCAGGCGCAGATCCTCTCCCTGCTCGATGAGATGAAGCGCGAGACCGGCACCGCCGTCATCCTCGTCACCCACGACCTCGGCGTCGTCGCCGACCACGCCGACGACGTCGCGGTGATGTATGCCGGGCGCATCGCCGAGCAGGCGCCCGCCGCGACGCTGTTCGCCCGGCCCGAGCACCCCTACACCGCAGGGCTGCTTGGTGCGGCACCCGGCGAAGGCCAGCCGGGCGAACGCCTCGCCAGCATCGAAGGCACCGTGCCCGACCTGCGCAACCCGCCCCCGGGCTGCCGCTTCGCACCACGCTGCCCCTTCGTCATCGCGCGCTGCACGGTCGAGGCGCCGCCACTTGCCGAGGTCGCGCCAGGGCACCGCAGCGCCTGCTGGCGCGCGCCGCTGGACAGCGTGCTGCAGGAAGACAGGGCCGGGGAGGGAACTCCCCCGGACCCCCTTCTTCTTTCGTCGGTCACCAGGGCAGGACCGGCCCACAGCGCCGGCCCATCAAGCCGATGACGGGCGCGCTGCTGCAACTCGACGGGCTGGCCAAGAAATTCCCGGTCAGGGATGCGCTCGGCCGCCGCGCCGGGGCGGTGCATGCCGTCGATGGCGTCTCCCTGTCCGTCGCCGAGGGCGAGGTGCTCGCCATCGTCGGCGAGTCCGGCTGCGGCAAGTCCACCCTCGGACGGCTGATGCTCAACCTCATCAGCCCCGATGCCGGGACCGTCCGTTTCGCCGGCGAGGACCTGACGAAACTCTCCGCATCCGCGCTGCGTGCCCGCCGCCGCGACATGCAACTGATCTTCCAGGATCCCTTCGCCAGCCTCGATCCGCGCATGACGGTCGAACAGGCCGTCGCCGAGCCGCTCCGCCTGCACCGCATCGTCCCGCGCAGCGAGGAACGCGACCGCGTGGCCGACCTGCTCTCCCGCGTCGGCCTGCGCCCGGAACTCGCCCGCCGCTGGCCGCACGAATTTTCCGGCGGCCAGCGCCAGCGCATCGCCATCGCCCGCGCGCTCGCCTCGCAGCCGAAACTCATCGTCGGCGACGAACCCGTCTCCGCGCTCGACGTCAGCGTGCAGGCGCAGGTGGTGAACCTGCTGTCGGACCTGATCCGCGACCTTGGCCTGACCTTCGTGCTGATCAGCCACGACCTCGGCGTGGTCCGCCACATCGCCGACCGCGTCGCCGTCATGTATCTCGGCCGCATCGTCGAGCAGGGGCCGGCTGATGCCGTGCTGAGCGCCCCGAAGCACCCCTACACCCGCGCATTGCTCGCCGCGGTGCCGGGCCACGGCACCAAGGCCCCGCCGATCGAGGGCGATGTGCCGTCGCCCATATCGCCGCCGCCCGGCTGCCGCTTCCACACCCGCTGCCCCTTCGTGGAAGACCGCTGCCGCGTGACGGTGCCCGAACTTTCCAGTGGCGCGCATGCCGTCGCCTGCCACCTGGACGGCCGCCTGCCGCCCGCCCCGCCGGCGCCCGCGCGCCTGGCCGGTGGCGAAAGGCTGCGCCGCCTGCAATCCTTCTTCCGGGCCCCAGGCCCGCAACCGGGAGTGCCACAACAATGAAGACGACGATCAGGGCCGCCCTCGCGGTGGCCGCATTGGCCATCGCGGCTGCCGCGCCGGCCAGCGCGCAGAACCTGCGCATCGGCCTGCGCGAGGACCCCGACATCCTCGACCCGACGCTGTCGCGCACCTATGTCGGGCGCATCGTCTACATGGCGCTGTGCGACAAGCTGTTCGACATCAACGAACGGCTTGAGGTCGTGCCCCAGCTCGCCACCGGCTTCCGCTGGGAATCGCCGACGCAGTTGCTGCTGACGCTGCGCCAGGGCGTCCGCTTCCATGACGGCGAGGCGATGGACGCCGAGGCCGTGCGCTATTCGCTGAACCGCCACCTGACGATGCAGGGCTCCTTCCGGCGCAGCGAGATCGCCGACATGGAGCGCGTCGAGGTGGTCGATCCCCACACCGTCCGCATCACCCTGAAGGGGCCTTCCGCGTCCTTCCTCGCGGCGCTGACCGACCGCGCCGGCATGATCGTCAGCCCCAAGGCGGCCGAGGCGCTGGGCCGCAACTTCGGCACCCGCCCGGTCTGCGCCGGGCCCTTCCGCTTCGTCGAGCGCGTGCCCCAGGAACGCATCGTCGTCGAACGCTTCCCCGAATACTGGGATGCGGCGAACATCCACTTCGCCCGCGTCACCTACCTGCCGATCCCCGACAACACGGTGCGCCTGGCCAACCTGCAATCCGGCGCCGTCGAGTTCGTCGAGCGCATGGAACCCGACGACATGGCGACGATCGGGCGCAACCGCGCGCTGCGCGCCGTGGCGGTCGATGAACTCGGCTACCAGGGCATCACCATCAACACCGGCAATGGCGAGCGTGCCAACACGCCGCTCGGCCGCGATGCGCGGGTCCGCCGCGCCTTCGAACTCGCCATCGACCGCGCCGCCGTGAACCAGGTGGTGTATGAGGGGATGTACACGCCGACGCGGCAGCCTTTCCCGCCGGCCAACCCCTTCCATGTGCGGGACTTCCAGCCCGAGCCGCGCAATGTCGAGCGCGCCCGCGCCCTGCTGCGCGAAGCCGGCGTGACGACGCCGCTCGCGGTGGAACTGACGGTGCCGAACAACCCCGACCTCCGCCAGGTGGGCGAGGTGATCCAGGCGATGGTGGCCGAGGCCGGCTTCACCCTGACGCTGCGGGCGATGGAATTCGCCTCCTCGCTCCAGGCGGCGACGCGCGGCGAATTCCAGACCTACCTGGTCGGCTGGTCGGGCCGCACGATCCCGACGGCAACATCTTCACCGTTCACCCGCACCGGCGGCGGGCAGAATGACGGTCGCTACTCGAACCCCGAGGTCGACCGGCTGCTCGATGCCGCGCGCACCGAACTCGATGTCGAGAAGCGGCGCGACCTCTATGCCCAGGCGGTGCGCATCGCCTTCGGGCAGGATGTCAGCCGCATCTATCTGTGGCACCGCAAGAACATCATGGCGCATGCGGCGCGGCTGACCGGCTACCGGCCGGTCTCCGACGGCATGATCCGCCTGCAGGGCATGCGGTTCCAGTAATGGGCATCTGGCTGCTGCGCAGGGTGGGGCAGGTGATCCCCACCCTGTTGATCCTCTCGGTCCTGATCTTCGGGCTGCAGCAGCTCATGCCCGGCGACCCGGCCGAGATCATGGCGGGGGAGGAGCGCGGCGACCCGCAGGTGCTCGCCCAGATCCGCGCCGAACTCGGCCTCGACCGCCCGATCTACGAACAATACCTGCGCTGGATGGGCAAGGTGCTGACCGGGGATTTCGGCTTCTCCTGGCGCATCCGCGTGCCGGTCTCGCGAACTGATCCTCACCAAGCTGCCGGTCACCTTCCAACTCGCCACCATGGCCTTCATCATCGCCATCCTGATCGGCGTGCCGCTCGGCATCGTCTCGGCGGTGAAGAAGGACACGCCGGCCGACTGGCTGGCCAATGGCACGGCGCTGTTCGGCATCTCGACGCCGAATTTCTGGCTCGGCATCATGATGATCCTGCTGTTCAGCGTGGAACTCGGCTGGCTGCCGCCGTCCGGCTACGTGCCGCTGTTCGAGGACCCGCTGCAGTCGCTCGCCACCACCATCATGCCGGCCTTCGTGCTCGGCACCGGCGTCGCCTCGGTGCTGATGCGCCATACCAGGGCGGCGATGCTCACGGCGCTGTCGCAGGACTACGTCCGCACCGCCCGCGCCAAGGGGCTGCGCGAGCGCGTCGTGGTCTGGAAGCACGCGCTGCGCAATGCGCTGATCCCGGTCGTCACCCTCGGCGCGATCGAATTCGGCCGGCTGCTCGCCGGCGCGGTGCTGACCGAGCAGATCTTCACCATCCCCGGCTTCGGCAAACTGATCGTCGATGCGGTGTTCAACCGCGACTACCCGGTGGTGCAGGGCGTGGTGCTGGCGACCGCGCTGATCTTCGTGCTGCTCTCGCTCGCGGCCGACATGCTCTACATGGCGATCAATCCGCGCTTGAGGAACGCCTGAATGGCGTTGCTCAAGCACTCGCTTCGTATCTGCCTCACGCGCCGGCGCCGCCATCCGGCGGCCTGGCTTTCGCGCCCCGCACCGTCGCGCCGGGCGCCGCTGCCGGTCTGGGCGCGGTCGCGCCATGCGCTCGCGGATCGCGGCGTGGCCCCGATCCGAAGGGGAGAAGGCCGCGGCTTCACGCTGCCGGACCGCAGCCGGGCTGCGACCCGAAGCGGGAGGGTCAACCCATGAGCGCCACCGCCGCCGCCATCCCCGCCGGTGAAAGCCCGACGCGGCGCGCCATCAAGCGCTTCCTGCGCCATCGCCTGGCGGTGTTCGGCCTGTTCGTCGTCGTGCTGTTCATCCTGGTCGCGATCTTCGCGCCGCTGATCGCCCCGCATGACCCGTTGCAGACGTCCTGGACGCGCATCCGCAAGCCGCCCTCCTGGGATTTCTGGATGGGCACCGACGAGAACGGGCGCGACGTGCTTTCGCGCGTCATCTGGGGGGCGCGGGCCTCGATGATGGCCGGCGTCGTCTCGGTGATGGGGGCGCTGATCCTCGGCGTGCCGCTCGGGCTGTTGGCCGGCCTCGCCGGCGGCTGGACGGACGCCATCATCTCCCGCATCGCGGATTCGATGCTGTCTGTGCCGTTCCTGATCCTGGCGATCGCGCTTGCGGCGTTCCTTGGCCCCGCGCTGGAGAACGCGATGCTTGCCATCGCCATCACCGCATCGCCGGTCTTCGTGCGGCTGTCGCGCGGCATGGCGCTGGATGCGAAATCGACCGACTGGATCGAGGCCGCGCGCGCGCTGGGCAACCCCGCCTGGCGCATCGCCTTCGTCCATGTGCTGCCCAACATCATCCCGCCGCTGCTGGTGCAGGCGACGCTGGCGATCGCCGAGGCCATCATCGCCGAGGCGGCGCTCTCCTTCCTCGGCCTTGGCATGCAGCCGCCCAACCCGTCCTGGGGGTCGATGCTGAATTCGTCGCAGCGCTTCCTCACCCAGGCGCCCTGGCTGTCGATCTTTCCCGGCGTTACCATCATGGTCGTGGTCCTGGCCTTCAACCTGATGGGCGACGGGTTGCGCGATGCGCTCGACCCCCGCGCCGATAAGACATGATCGAACTCCGGCAAGCCCCCGGCACCCTGCCGCGCGGGCGGCGCATCTACGTCATCGGCGACATCCACGGTTCCATCGGCAAGCTGCGGGACCTGCACGGGCAGGTCGCCGCCGACCTCCTCGCGCGCCCTGTGGCCTCGGCGCTCCTGCTGCATCTGGGCGACTATGTGGACAAGGGCGGCGACAGCCGCGCCGTGCTCGACTACCTGATCGGGGAGGACCCGGTGCCGGGCATCGAGATGCTGAACCTCACCGGCAACCATGAGGAGACGATGCTCGCAGCCCTCGATGGCGATGGCGCGGCGGCGGCGGACTGGTTGTGGGGTGGGGGGCGCGCGACGCTCGACAGCTGGGGTGTCGACCCCGAGGCCCCGCGGGAGGCCTGGCCGGAACATTTCTCGCCGCAGCACCTGCGCTTCCTGCGCCGGTTGCATCTGCATCACCAGGAAGGCGGCTACCTGTTCGTGCATGCCGGCATCCGCCCCGGCATCGCTCTCGAGGACCAGTCACGCGAGGACCTGATCCGCATCCGCCACGACTTCCTCGGTTCGGAGCGTGACCACGGCATGGTTGTCGTGCATGGACACACCGCCGGTTTCCAGCCGGTGGTGCGCGACAACCGCATCTGTCTCGACACCGCCGCCTGGTCGGGCGGGCCGCTGACCTGCGGCGTGTTCGAGGCTGACCGGCTGGGCTTCCTGCAGGCCTGAACCGGCGCGGGCTTGCCGGAGGCTGCCTGCTTCGGATTGCGCCGCCGGGAACAGGCGGCCCTGGGCGGCGCAATCGACGACGACCTTCGCGCCAGCCGACGGGGGCACGCTGCACCGATCCCGGTTCGAGCACAGCATCCATCCAACCCTGGGCTGCACCGATCGGGAGTTCGCGGGCCCCTGCGCGCCCGGCGCCGCCGCTTTCACCGTCGCCAAACACAGCGGGCGCAGCATCACGCCGCGGCTACGGGGCCACCAGGAAGGACGTGTCCATCCGATACGGCCCGTTTGGCGCGGCCGGATCGAATTGCACCTGGATGGTGGTCATCTGTCGCATCTGCGGCACCGGGTCGAAGGGCAGGGGCTCGCTCTCGAACAGGCGGGAGGTGCCGTTCGCCGGATCGGTCCACCGCGCCTGCAGGATCCAGCGCGGGCCGTCACCGGCCTGTTCCCGCCGCAGCCCGGCGAGCGGCAACGTGAAGGACATCGCGGCTGGTGACGTCACCGCACCAGCCGGTGTGGCCATGCGGCTGCGCCTGATGACCTTCATCGCGAGCATGCCGAAACCCGTGAAGGTGATCCCCATGCCGCCAAGCAGGGTCGCGACGAACCAGCTCGACATGAAGCCGGTCATCGCGGCGCGATCCGGCTGGGCCGGGTCGTAGCGAACCCTGACCGCCTCGCCCACCGTGCAGCAGGGCGGGTTGGAGGACACGCCGCCTTCCACCCGGATCTCCTTGCCGTCGGGCAGGCGGAAGGCGAAAACCGGGGTGTAGGTCCGCGACGATCCGCCGCTGCTGCTGCGGCTCGAATGCGACAGCATCTGCACCACCCGGCCGTCGGTCTCGACCGCGATGCGGCGGAACTCGACTTCGGACCACACGGCGAAGCCGGCGCCGACGAGCAGCCCCACGCCGGCCAGCAACAGAAACCAGCCGATGATGTGTGCCGCCTTGCTGCTCGTGCGCGCGGCCGTCATCCGATAGGTCGTGACCTGCATCCGCGCCACTCTCCCGCTCCCGCTGCCGCATCATGCCCGAGCGCATGGCGGTCACGCCACAGGGACCATGCGCCGGCCTGCGCGGATCATCCGGCGGGGCATCGTCCCTCATCCGCCGTGCGGCGCTGCGGCGGCATTCCTGAGCGGCGGTTCAGCCCGCCGCCGTCAGGGTCTGGCCGGACAGTGCCTCCCACAAGGCCGCGGTGTCATGGAACACCTCGTAGCCGGCGATGAGCCCGTCACGCAGGGTGAAGATATTGACCACCCGCGCCGCCACGTCCCGCCCGGTTGCCCGCGCCCGCCAACGCCCATCGAGCAGCACGATGATGCGGCCTCCATCCTCGATGCGGGCGTGCTGCGTCACCTCCAGTATCTCGAGATGCGCGCCGACACGGCCGAGGAAGTCCCGATACGCGTCAAAGCCGCGCCAGGTGCCTGTCCAGGGCAACAATCCGGGACGCCCGTGATAGGTGACGAGGATATCCTCCGTCACCACCGCCCGCAGGGCCGCCACGTCGCCTGCCTTGAGAGCGGCATAATAGGCGTCGAGCACGCTGCTCATGGGCCCTGCGTCCGCTTGTGCACCGCCAGTGCCATCAGCCGCCGGTCCCGCCAGGCCGACCGCTCGGCGATGGCCTGCGCGGCCAAGCGCTCCGCGCCGCGCCTCCGTCACGCGGGCGACCGTCGGCGCGTCGTAGAGATACGGCGTCTGTTCCTCGGTGATCCCGCCCATCAGCGGCCCGAAGCGCGCGACATAGTCCGCCACGCCGCCCGGCGCGTTCAGGTCGATCGTCTCGAACGGCCCCATGAAGGACCAGCGCAGGCCGAGCCCTTCCTTCACGCAGGCATCGACATCCTCGACCGACATCACCCCGTCGCGCACCAGGCGGAAGGCCTCGGCGACCAGCGCGGCCTGCAGCCGGTTCAGCACGAAGCCGCGGGTCTCCTTCAGCGCCACCACCGGCACCTGGCCGACGCCATCCATCAGCGCCCGCGTGCGCGCCACCACCGCCGGATCGGTCCAGGGCGCGCCCACCAGTTCGACCAGCGGCACCAGGTAGGGCGGGTTGACCGGATGCGCGACGAGGCAGCGCGCCCGCCCCGCCAGCGCCTCGGTGAAGGCCGAGGCCGGGATGCCGGAGGTCGAGGACGCCAGCACCACCTCCGGCCCGCACAGCGCATCGAGCCGGGCGAAGGTCTCGCGCTTCACCTCGACGCGCTCCGGGCCCGTTCTCCTGCACGTGGGCGGCGCCTTCGAGGCAGTCCTCCAGCGTCGCCGCCACCGCCACCCGCGCGGCGACGGCATCCGGCGGTCTCGGTGATCAGCCCGGCGGCATGCAGGTCCGCCAGCCGCGCCCGCACCACGCCCATCGCGGCCTCGGACGCGCCCGCCGCCGGGTCCCAGATCCGCACCGGATGCCCCGCGCGGGCAAACACCATCGCCCAGGCGCTGCCGATCAGCCCCGCGCCCACCACCGCAATCCGTTCCATCCGACCGTCCTTCCCATCGCCGGCGCCTTGAACGCGCCGGTCCCTTGGGCGATCTAAGTCCTCGTGAGCGCAGACCGCAACGCACCCTATCGTCGCCCCGCCGACCGCCCCGCCGCCGCTCGGCACGCGGATGCTCGGCTTTTTCCTGCTGGGCGGCACCATGTGGGTGGCCGGCCTGCTCGCGCTGTTCCGCGCCATCGTCGCGCTGGTGCCGTCATGATCTCGGCCTTCTGGCGGCGCTGGCTGCTGCCCTTCACCATCCTGCCGCTGCTGCCGGCGACGCTGGTCAACCTGTTCGCCGGGCGCGAATGGGCGCTGCTCGGCTGCCTGCTCGGCATCGTCCTGCCGATGGCCGCGACCTGGCTGATGCGCCGCGGCCGGGCAGGGGACGCGCAATTCGCCGCCGCCGCCATGGGCGCGGCCGCCGCTGCTCGTCGCCTTCCTCGGTGCCGATGCCGGCCCGGTCGCCGCCCTGCTGCTCGGTGCCGGCGCCTGGGGCGGCACGCGCCTGCTCTATACCGGTGTCGTCGAGGTCGCCGCCGCCACCGCCGCCGCCCGAACCCCCGCCGCCCGGCCCGCTCGACGATGCCCGCGCCCGGCTGGTCACGGTCATCGAGACCGCCCGCCGCGTCGCCGAACCGCGCCTGATCCCCGTCGCCGTCGCGATCGGCGCCGTGCTCGACGAATTCGAACGCCGTCCCGAACGGCTTGCCGAGGCACGGCGCTTCCTCGGCGTGAATCTCGATGGGCTGGAACGCATCGCCGGGCGGCTGTCGGCCGGTGCCGAATCCCCGCCCGGCCTGCCCGCCCTGCTGCGCGACATGGAGGAAGCCGCCCGCGACCTGCGCACCCGTCTGCGCGAACAGGAAAGTGCCGCGCTCGCCGTTCAAGTCAAAGTGCTTGGCGACCGCCTGCGGCAGGAAGGCTACGGTTGACGTGGCGCAAGCCGGCCACGCCGGAATCCGTGCTATCATGCGTCTAATGTACGATCCACTAACAGGAGAAAACGCCCATGATCCGCCGCTCCGCCATCCTGCTCGACGCTCCTGGCCACCGCCGCCTGCACGCGCCCGAACGGCCCGCCGCCGACCCTGCCCGGGCCGCATCCGATGCCATGGTCGGGCGCGACCCGGTCGTGGTGGTCGGGCAGAACGTCGTCGGCTTCTTCCGCGCGCCGCAGGCCAACCAGCCCGCCGCCGCCGCCCGGGCCATCGCCGAACTCGAATGGCTGGCCGACACCATGCCGCGCAACCCGCGCTGGCAGACGGCAAGCGCCACCGGCCTGAACGACCTCGCCCAGGCGCGCTGGGAAGCCCGCCGCGCGCTCGGCATTCCGCAGAACGCCCCGGCCCAGGGGGTGATCAACGGCCTGTCCGCCGCGTCCACCGCGATCGAGGCGAACAACCAGACCGCCCTCGCCGCCGCCCTGCCGCGCAACATCTTCCCGCTCGGCCCGGCCGCGACGGTGCAGAAACTCTCCGAGCCGCCCTCGGTGCCGAGCGTGATGCAGGCCGCCTGGGCGCTGTCGGGTGGCGCCTGCCCCGGGCAATCGCCGCTGACGACCACGTTCCGGCCCGATTGCTGGGCGAGCATCAGGCCATGCGCCTGCGTCCTGATGCTGCCGTCCCTGCTGATCGCCCTCGCGGGCTGCGTCGTCGTGCAGCCCGTGCCGCTCGCCATCCCGGCCACGCCGGTCTGCGAGGACCCGGCGCGCCGGCGCCGCCTATGGCGCGGCGATCGGTGCCGGGATCGGCGCGCTTGCCGGCTCCGCCAGCGCCGATGCCGGGCGAGGGGCCCTGATCGGTGCCGGGGTCGGTGCGCTCGCCGGCGCCGCGATCGGCACGCAACCATGCGACGGCGGACCGAAATGAACGCCACGGCCCACCGCCGCCCGACGTCGCCGGGCACCGCGTGGACGCGCATGCTCCAGCGGGGGCCATGCGGCGCGGTGCTGATCCTGCTCGGGCTGGTCATGGCCGTGCCGCTGTTGCTGGTCGGCGGCAGCATCTGGGTCGGGCAGGAACGCCTGATCTTCCGGCCCGCGGCGGCCGCCATCGTCGCGCCGCCCGGCTGGTTGCGCGAGAGCATTCCGCAGCACGGACGGCCTCGAACTCGCCATGCTGGTCGCGACGGGGGCGACCGGGCGGCCGGTCATCCTGCATTTCCACGGCAATGGCGGCAGCGCCGAGGACCGCATGCCATCTTGGCACTGCGCTGAACAACGCCGGCTATGGCGTTGTTCTTGCGGAATATCGCGGCTATGGCGGCAATGCCGGCAGCCCGGCCGAGGCCGCCTTCGCCTCGCGATGCGGCCGCGCTGCTCGCCTGGACCCGGCGGCGCTTCCCCGGACCGCCCGCTCGTGCTGTGGGGCGAGAGCATCGGCACCGGCGTCGTCACCCGCCTCGCCGAGGGCCGGCCCGACATCGCCGCGGTGATCCTGGAAAGCCCCTTCACCTCGGTCGCCGACCTGGCCGCCGGCAGCCTATCCCTGGCTGCCGACCGACTGGCTGCTGCGCCACCGCTTCGAGAACCTGGCCCGCATGCCGGGGATCGCCGCGCCGGTGCTGGTGATCGCCAGCGAAGGCGACCGGCTGACACCCGCGGCCCAGGCCCGGCGCGTCGCCGCGGCGGCACCCGATGCCCGGCTGGTCCTGCTGCCGGGCGGCCGGCATCCGGCGGTGCTGAACGATGAGAGCGGGCAGGGCGTGCGCGGCGGTGCTGGGCTTCCTCGCCGCGCTGCGCTGACGCAAGGCTGGCGGTCCGCCGACGATTCCGCTGAAGCTTTTCGCCGCGGTAAGTTTCGCCCCTAGCGTCACCCGGCCATGGCTGGCCGCGAACGCCGGCAAAACCGACCGGAGAACGCCATGCGCCGCCATTCCGCCCTTCTGCTGGTCGTGCTGACCGCCGCCTGCGCGCCGCAGGCGCCGGCGCCGACCCTGCCGACCACGCTGGCGGCGCGCGGTGGCGATCCGGTCGTGCCGGTCGGCCAGGACATGGTCGCCTTCTTCCGCAACCCGCAGCCCAACCGCCCGGCCGAGGCGGCGCGCGCCATCGCCGACCTGGAATGGATGGCCGACAGCCTGCCGCGCAATCCGCGCTGGAACCAGGCGAGCAGCGTCGGCCTGAACGGCCTGCAGCAGGCGCGCTGGGAGGCCCGCCGGGCTGCTCGGCATTCCGGAACGCGCGCCCGGCGCAGGCGGTCATCAACGGCCTGGCCGCGGCGGCGCAGGCCATCGAGGCGAATGACCAGGCGGCGCTGGCCCGTGCCCTGCCGCGCAGCGTCTTCCCGATCGGGCCGCAGGAGATGGTGCGCCGCCTGTCGGTGCCGCCGCAGGTGCCGCGGCGTCGTGTCCGCCTATGAGTCGGTCGCCACCGATCGCGTGCAGGGGATGGTGCACTGAGGGTGTCTGGCATTGCGGGCCGGCAAACCGTCGGAGGCCGCCTTCGCCTCCGACGCGGCCCTGCTGATGGGCTGGACCCGGCGGCGCTTCCCGGGCCGCCCGCTCGTCCTGTGGGGTGAGAGCATTGGCACCGGCGTCGTCAGCCGCCTCGCCGAAGGGCGCAGCGGCATCGCCGCGGTGATCCTTGTGAGCCCTTCACCTCGGTCGCCGACCTGGCCGCCGGCAAGTTCCCCCGGCTGCCGACCGACCGCCTGGCGCGGCCTTGCGGACCGCGATGCCACCGGCGCGCGGCCGGGGCATGACATGCGCCGGCATTGGGCACTGCGCTGCTCGCGCCCGGATCGGCTCCATCCATGCGGCAGCCAAGGCGCGGACGGTGTTGGCGGCCTTGTGGGCAGGCAGGGACGGCGCGACACGTTGCCTGCCGATGTGGAGCCATCGAAGCTTTCGCACGGCCGGCCCGGGCGGCAGGACCCGAGGGCCGGCGCGGCCGGGGCAATTCGCGCAGGCCTCCCGGCAGGGTGCGGCCCCGATGGGCCAGGGCCCGGTAGCGGCTTGATACCAGGCGCCGGAACCGCCACTCTCATGAAGCCGGCAAACGGCCGGTTCCTGCCGAAGGATGAGGCCATGTCCTGGAAGACGCCGAAGATCGTCGAAATCTCCCTCGCTCTCGAAATCAACAGCTACGCCTGCGCTGAAATCGGCTGAGGCACGCGCGCCTGGGGTGCTTCCCAGTGCTCCGGGTCATCGTGCTTGGCGCCGGTGCCGGCGGCGGATTCCCGCAATGGAACTCCGCCGGCACGGGTTGCCTGAGATCGCGTGCCGGCGATCCGGCGGCGCCGTCGCGCAGCCAGGCGAGCATCGCGGTCTCGGCCGACGGGGTGCGCTGGATGGTGGTGAATGCCAGCCCCGATCTTCGCCAGCAGATCGCCACCACGCCGGCGCTTCATCCGCGGCCTGGCGCCCTGCGCAATTCGCCCATCGCCGCCGTGCTGCTGACGGGTGCCGAGGTGGACGCCATCGCTGGCCTGCTTCATCTGCGCGAACGCCAGGCTTTCACGCTGATCGCCGCGGCGCCGACGTTTGCTGTCCTGGATGCGAACCCGGTATTCCGCGTGCTGGATCCCGCCTTCGTGACGCGCCGCGAAATCATCCCCGACGATGCCTTCGACATCCTGGGCATCTCTGTCACCGCCTATCCCGTGCCCGGCAAGGTACCCCTGTTCGCTGAAGGTGCCGCAGGCGACCCGGGCGTGGCGGAGGAAGGGGAGGCCGTTGGCCTCGCCTTGTCCGCGGCGGCGGCACGCTGCACTACATCCCTGGCTGCGCGATGATGACGGCGGCGTTGCGCGCACGCCTGCATGGCGCGGCATGCGTGATGTTCGACGGCACCCTGTTCGCGGATGACGAGATGATCCGCCTCGGCGCCGGTCCCAAGACGGGGCGCCGCATGGGCCACATGCCGATGACCGGTCATGGCTCGACCCTCGATGCCTTTGCCTCCATTCCTGTCGGTCGCCGCATCTTCGTGCATATCAACAACACCAACCCCGCCCTGCTCGCAGACAGTCCGGAACGCGCGATGCTGACCGCGCAGGGCTGGGACGTGGCGCATGACGGGATGGAGATCAGCCTATGAAGCCGATGCCACCCGAGGCGCTGGAAGCCGCGCTGCGCGCCATCGGGGATGAGCGCTACCACATCCTGCACCCATTCCATCACCTGCTGCATGGCGGGCAACTTACCAAGGGCCAGGTGCAGGCCTGGGCGCTGAACCGCTACTACTACCAGGCCTCGATTCCGGCGAAGGATGCCTCGCTGCTTGCCCGGCTGCCGACGCCGGCGTTGCGCCGTGAATGGCGCCGCCGCCTGGAGGACCATGACGGCGACGGGCTCCATCCGGGCGGCGTCGAACGCTGGCTGGCCTTGACCGATGGGCTCGGGCTTGACCGCGACTATGTGGTCTCCCTCCAGGGCCTGCTGCCGGGGACGCGGTTCGCCGTCGATGCCTATGTGCGCTTCGTGCGGGAAAGGTCGCTGCTGGAGGCGATCGCGTCGTCGCTCACCGAGATGTTCTCGCCCAACATCATCTCCCAGCGCGTTGCGGGAATGCTGCGGAACTACGATTTCGTCACCGCGGAGACGCTCGCCTACTTCACCCCGCGGCTGACCCAGGCGCCGCAGGATGTCGCCTTCGCGCTCGCCTATGTGAAGGAACACGCCGACACGCTGGAGAAGCAGGAGCAGGTTCTCGCCGCGCTGCGATTCAAGTGCGACCTGCTCTGGGCGCAACTCGACGCCCTGCACTTCGCCTATGTGGAGCCCGCGCTTGTGCCGCCGGGCGCGTTCCGCCCATGACACCGCGCTTCGCCCCCGGCGTGCGCCTGCACCACGACAAGGCGCGGGACCGCTGGGTGGTCATGGCGCCGGAACGCATGTTCGTGCCGGACGAGACGGCATTGGAAGTGCTCCGCCTCGTCGATGGCGCGCGGGACGTGGATGCCGTGGTCGACGCGCTGGCCGCGAAGTTCGACGCGCCGAGGGACGTGATCGCCGTCGATGTCCGCGCGATGCTGGAGGATCTGGTCGCGCGCGGCGCGCTGACGACATGAACGCGCCGCTCGCGCTGCTCGCGGAACTGACGCATCGCTGCCCGCTGCGCTGTCCCTATTGCTCGAACCCGGTTGATCTCGCGCGTGCCTCGGCGGAACTGACGACGCTCGAATGGTCGGATGTGTTCGAGCAAGCCGCGGCCCTTGGCTGCCTGCAGGTTCATCTCTCGGGCGGCGAGCCCACCGTGCGGCGCGACATCGTTGAGATCACCGCCGCGGCGCACGGCGCGGGCCTCTACACCAACCTGATCACGGCCGGCGTGCTGCTGGATGCCCCGCTGATGGCGCGCCTGCAGGCCGCCGGTCTCGATCATGTTCAACTCTCCGTGCAGGACGCCGACCCTGAAGGCGCCGAGCGCATCGGTGGGATGAAGGGTGCCCATGCGCGCAAGGAAGCGGCTGCGCGGGTCGTGCGCGAAGCCGGCCTGCCGCTGACGTTGAATGCCGTCGTCCACGCGCAGAACCTGCGGAACCTGCCTTTGCTGATTGAAACGGCCTGCGCCTGGGGCGCCGGGCGGCTCGAGGTCGCGCATGTGCAGTACTACGGCTGGGCGCTGGCGAACCGCGACGCATTGCTGCCGACGCGCCAGCAACTGGACGAGGCGACACGCATCGTCGAGGCTGCGCGCCAGAGCCACAAGGGCCGCCTGCTCATCGACTATGTGGTGCCCGACTACCACGCCGCGCGCCCGAAGGCCTGCATGGGGGGATGGGGCAACCGTTTCCTCGCGGTCTCCCCCACGGGTCGCGTGCTGCCGTGCCATGCCGCAGAGTCGATCGCGGGCATGACGTTCCCGAACGTGCGCGAGACCTCGCTCCGCAACGCCTGGGAGGACAGCGAGGCCTTCAACCGGTTCCGCGGAACCGCCTGGATGCCAGCGCCTTGCCAAGGCTGCGAGCATGCCGAGCGCGACTGGGGCGGTTGCCGCTGCCAGGCCTTCGCCTTGACCGGCGATGCCGCGGCCACGGATCCCGCCTGCGCGCTGTCGCCCCGGCATGGGCTTCTGGCCGACGCGGTGGCGCGCGCGGGCGCGCCGGCCTTCCGATACCGCGAGTTCGGCTGAATCAACCTTTTGATACCATGGCCGCCCCGGCATGGAGCGGCGGGCGGGGCATCGCCGACGCCGGCAGCCGCACCGGCAAGTGCGGAGCGTGCAGGAAGGCGCCCCGCTGGCGCTCGGCCATTGGCCGCCGCAGTAAGGATGGATCAGTCGGTCTGCGAGAGGTAGTGCGCAAGCGCGGCGATGTCGCGGTCCGACAACCCTCGCACGGCGTCGTTCATCTGCGCATCGACGCCAACGCGGCTTCCGTCACGGTATCCTCGCATCGCCTGCACCAGGAACTCCTCCCGCTGGCCCGCGAGGCGAGGGATCTGCGCACGACCAACGAAGCCGGGCAGGTGGCATACGGCGCAATGATGCGGACCCGCCAGCGCTTCACCTGCGGCGAACAGCGCCACGTCGCGCGGCCGGCGGTCGTCGGGCGGGCCTGGCGGGAGGCTCGCGAAATAGGCTGAAAGGTCCTCGATATCCTTGTCCGACAGGCCATCGGCGAAGGCCTGCATCGCCGGCACGTCGCGGATGCCTTCGCGGAACAGGATGAGTTGCACGGTCATGTAGCCGGGCTGCTGGCCGGCCAGGGAGGGAATATCCACCATCTGGCTGCGCCCATCGGCACCATGGCAATTCGTGCAGCTATGCGCCGCGAGATCGGCGCCGCGGCTGGCGTCCTGCGCCATGGCGGCACAGAAGGGGGCGGCGGCCAGGACGGCCGCCGCAAGCAAAGGCCGAAGCCTCACTGGCGATAGGTGACGCGGTAGATCGCGCCCATCTGCTCCCCGGCGACGAGCAGCGATCCGTCGCGCATCACATGCAGATCCACCGGCCGATCGAGGAAGCGCTGGTTCGCTTCGTCGCGCAGCCCGGTCATGAAGTCCTCGACGCCGGTCACGTTGCCCTGCGCATCGAGGCGGGCGACGACCACGTCGTAGCCGCTCAACCGCTCGCGGTTCCAGGAGCCCCGGCGGGCGATGAAGATCTGGTTCCGATACTGCTCGGGGAACATCGTGCCGGTGTAGAAGCGCATGCCGAGGGCCGCGACATGCGGGCCCAGCAGGGCCGCGGGCTGCACGAATTCGCTGCAGTTGCGCCCGGCGTTGTATTGCGGGTCTGCGCTGCCGCCCGAGCAGAACGGGAAACCGTGGTCCTCGCCGCTGCGGCGGACACGGTGAAGCGTGTCGTTGGGCCAGTCATTGCCCGCCCAGTCGCGGCCGTTGTTGGTCGCCCAAAGCTCGCGCGTCACCGGATGGTGCGCCATGCCGACGCTGTTGCGGACACCGCGGGCCTCGATGCGCCGGTCGCTGCCGTCGGGGTTGAAGGAGACGAGCAACGCGAAGCGGTCGCGGTCGATCTCGCAGATGTTGCAGTTGGCGCCGACATTCGTATAGATCCGCCCGTCAGGGCCGAGCGTGGCGAATTTCCAGCCGTGATTGCCGCCGTGGTCCGCGTCGCTCGGCAGGCCGAAGGCCGTCGTCAATTCCACCGGCTCGGGCACGTTGTCGAGGTTCGCCTCGATGTTGTCGTAGCGCAGCACCCGGTTGATGGCGAACACGAACAAGCTGTTGCCGACCATCACGAGGCCGTTGGGCTGCGTCAGCCGTTGGGCGATGATGCGCGTGCGCGTCGTGCCGTCCGCATTGCGGCTGACGGCATAGACGCGGCCGATCGCGCGCGTGCCGACAAAGACCGTGCCGTTCGGGCCTTCGGTCATCATTCGCGCACCTGGAATGCCATGTGCGAAGACCGTGGCCGAGAAGCCTGGCGGAAGCCGAAGCGCGCTGACCGGCACCTCGCTCAGCGGTGTCACGGTCAGCCTTGGCGCATGCGGCGCGAGGGTCGAGCCTTCAGGCCGGCCAATGGCCCAGCCCGGTACGGCGGCCGGTTGCTGCGCAAGTGCCGGACCAACGACAAGAGCCGCAGCCAGGCCGAGCAGAAGACGTCTTGCAGTCATCATGTTTTCTCCCTGCTGCCCGCTCCGGGGCGTTGCCCGCAAAGGGAAGGCCGAAAACACGCTTCCCGCAAGGGGCATCGATCCCGGGCGCCCAGTTCATGCGCTGCCCGATGCGGGCATACGATCCGTGCGACAGGGGGCGACCGACGCACGCCTCATCGAGGCTCATGCCGGATTGGCGGTCGTTCGTGGCCACGCGGCGCTGGCCGCGCCCACGGTCTACCTGCCGCGGGACGGGATGCCGGGTGTCAGGCCGGGCGGGCGGATGGGGCGGCATTGCGAGGCGCACGGGGCGCCGCGGCCGGTTGGGCTGCCGCATGGACACAACGCCGCCGCCGCGCATCGTGGCGAAGTGATCGATCCTTCGGTGGCGGCCCCGATGCGGCACCACCCCTGCGCCATGGGCATTCAGTCAGGAAAATGACACGCGACCTGGCGGCCGGCATCGACCGTGCCTAGCGACGGATCCTGAGCCGCGCAGACCGCTGCGGCGCGCGGGCAGCGGGTGCGGAAGCGGCAGCCGGAGGGCAGGTTGATGGGGCTCGGCGGCTCTCCCTCCAGCGCGAAGGTGTCGGTGACGCGCGCACCGCCGATGCGCGGGATCGCCGCCAGCAGGGACTGCGTGTAGGGGTGGCGGGGGTTGTCGAAGATCGTGGCGGTGTCGCCGATCTCGACGATGCGACCGAGATACATCACGGCCACCCGCTGACAGACCAGCCGCACCACCGAAAGGTCGTGCGAGATGAACAGGTATGTCAGCCCGAAGGCGCGCTGAAGATCGAGCACGAGGTTCAGGATCGTCGCCTGCACCGAGACATCGAGACCCGAGGTGGGCTCGTCGAGGATCACCACGGAAGGCTTCAGCGTGAGGATGCGCGCAAGCCCGACCCGCCGTTGCTGCCCGCCACTGATCTCGTGCGGGTAGAGGTCGAGATGCGTCTCGGGAAGTCCGACCGCCTTGAGGATCTCGCGCACCCGCGTCTCCCGCTCGGCCTCGGGCAGGGCGGTGTGAACTATCAGCGGTTCGTGCAGGGAGGAACGGATGGTCCAGCGCGGGTCGAGCGAGGCGCCCGGGTCCTGGTAGCAATACTGCAGGTGCTCCCGGTACTTGCGCGATCTGGGCGGGCTTCAGCCCGGCGAGATCGTTTCCCTCGAACACCACGCGGCCGGACGTCGCCGGCTGGATGCCCATCAGCGTCTTGCCGAGGGTCGACTTGCCGCAGCCGGATTCACCGACGATGCCGAGGATCTCGCCGCGGCGGACGTCGAAGGAGACGCCGTCCACCGCGCGCAGCCAGCCGACACGGCGCTTCCAGACGTTGCGCACGGGGAAGTGCTTGTGCAGGTCTTCGACGCGAAGGATCGGTCTCGTCCTTCATGCGACGACCTGCAGCGGATGGTGGCAGCGCACGGCGTGGTCGGCTCTCGACGGCTGCCGGCGGTGGGCGGACGGACCGGCAGACTTCCGTGGCGACTTCGCAACGCGGGTGGAAGCGGCATCCGGATGGTGGATCCACCAGGCGCGGAATCTCGCCGGCAATGCCGCGGATGCCGTTCTCCGAGGACGGCAGGCTGTCGAGAAGCTTGCGGGTATAGGGGTGGGACGGCTGCTCGAAGAAGCTCGCCACCGGTGCTTCCTCAACCTCCTGGCCGGCATACATGACCGTGACGCGATCGCAGATCTCATAGGCCGTGCCGAGATCATGGGTGGTGAACAGCACCGCCACGCCGCGGTCCCGCGCCAGCCGCTTGAGCAGCTTGAGGATCTGCGCCTGCACCGTGACGTCGAGCGCGGTCGTCGGCTCGTCGGCGATGACGAGCTTCGGTTCCGGCAGCAGCGCCATGGCGATCATCAGGCGCTGGCGCTGGCCGCCGGAGACCTCATGCGGATACTTGCGCAGCACGCCTTCCGGGTCCGGCAACTGCACCAGGCGCAGCAGCTCGAGCACCCGGGCGCGATCGGCGCGGCGGCGCTCGCGGCCGGAGATGCCGCCGCCGCGCAGCAGCGGCGACTTGAAGCGCATCAGGTCGTCGATCTGCGTCCCGATGGTGAAGACCGGGTTGAAGGCGGTGAAAGGATCCTGCGGGATGTAGGCGATCTCGCAGCCCCGCATCTCGCCGGCGAGGCGCGCTTCGTCCAGCCCGAGCAGGTCGCGGCCCTCGAAGCGGATCTCGCCGGCTTCGATGCGGGCGGCATTGGCGCGGCAGGATGCCGAGCATGGCACGCGCCAGCGTGGTCTTGCCGCAGCCCGATTCACCGACCAGGCCCATGATCTCACCGCGCCGGATCGTCAGGTCCACGCCGTCCAGAACCCGCGCAAGACCGGCGTCGGAGGCGAAGGAGACACGCAGCCCGCGAACGGCGATCAGGTCACTTTCCATGCCGTGCCGCCCGCCGCAGACGCGGGTCGAGCACGTCGCGCAACCCGTCCCCGAGCAGGTTGAAGCCCATCACGACCAGGAAGATGGCGAGCCCCGGGAACGCCGCATACCACCAGGCCATGGGCAGGAACTCGCGGGCCTCCGCGATGGTCCGACCCCATTCGGGCGTGGGCGGCGGTGGGCCGAGGCCGAGGAAGCCGAGCGTCGCCGCCGTCAGGATCGTGCCGCCCATGCCGATGGTGGTGCGCACGATGATCGAGGAGGAGATGGACGGCAGGATGTGCAGCACCATCACGCGCCAGGGCGAGCAGCCGAGCGCGATCGCCGCCTCGACGAAGGGCTCGTTCTTGCACGAGCGCGTCTCCGCATAGACCAGGCGCGCCCAGAACGGCCAGTAGGTGGCGGACAGCGCGAGGATGACGTTCTCGATCGACGGCCCGAGCGTCTGCGCGATGGCGATGGCCAGCACGATCTGCGGCACGGCGAGGAAGATGTCGGAGACCCGCATCAGCAGGTCGCTGCCGATCCCTTCGTAGTAGCCGGCGATGAGGCCGATCGGCACGCCGATGACGACGGCGACGGCGATCGCGGTGACCGCGATGGTGATGGTGATGCGCGCGCCGAACAACAGGCGGCGAATAGATGTCACTGCCCATCCGGTCGGTGCCGAGCCAGTTCTCGGCCCCTGGCGGCGTGAGGCGGACGGCGGTGTGGAATTCGGTGACATCCGCCGGATGCGTGGCGAGGAACGGCGCGAGCACCGCCGCCATGACCAGCAGCAGGATCAGCACGAGGCCGAGCAGCGCGGCACGGTCCTCGGCCAGCTTGCGAAGGATGCGGACCATCAGCGCGTCTCCCGCGGGTCGATCAGGCCGTGCAGGATGTCGACCACCAGATTGACGACGATGAACATCGCTCCGACGATCACCGTGAAGCCCATCACCGCGTTGTAGTCGGAGGACAGGATCGAGTTGACGGCGAAGGTGCCGAGGCCGGGCCAGTCGAACACCGCCTCCACCACGACCGCGCCGGCGAGCAGGATGCCGAAGATCAACCCGATCTGCGTCACCGTGCCGATCAGCGCGTTGCGCAGGACGTATTTCCAGACCACGAGGCGGCGCGGGTAGCCCATCGCCGTCTCATACAGCACGTAGTTCGATTGCAGCGCATTGAGCACGCCCGCCCGGGTGAAGCGCACGATGGTCGCCATGGCCGGCACCGCCAGCGTCACGACCGGCAGGATCATGTGCTGCAGCGCGTCCAGCAGGATCTCGTGATCCTGCAGGATCAGCGCGTCGATAATGTAGAAGCCGGTGATCTGCTCGGGGCCCCAGCCATCCACGCGCCCGCCCAGAGGTGTCCAGCCGAGCCGCATCGAGAACAGCAATTGCAGCAGGATCGCGAACCAGAAGCTGGCGATGGCAAGCCCGGCGATCGTCAGCACGCGCAGCCCATGGTCCAGCCATGAATTGCGCCGCAGCGCCGACAGGACGCCGAGCGGGACACCAACCACCGTCGATACGACGACCGTCACCAGCGTCAGTTCCAGCGTTGCGGGCAGGCGGCTGAGCAGGTCCTCCGCGACGGGGCGTCCCGTATAGATGCTTCGCCCCATTTCCCCCTGAACGATTGATTCGAGGTATCGCCAGAACTGTATGTGCAGCGGTTGGTCGAGGCCAAGGCGTGCACGAAGGACCGCGATGGTCTCGGGCGTCGCGTTTTCCCCGGCGACGAAGGCCGCGGGGTCGGCCGGGATGACGTGCGAGATGAAGAAGACAATCGCGAGCAGGCCGATCAGGGTCGGGACGAACCAGGCAAGCCGGTTCACCACAAGAACAAGAGTCTTCATGTCCTGCCGCCCCCGGCCGGCGCGCTGGCGTCAGGTGATGCGCAGCCATCGCATCTCCTGCCCGTCGCCGATCGGGCAGAAGCGCACGCCCTGGACATTCTTCCGGAAGGGGCCGTACCACTTGGTGTTGTGGACGAAGAGGCCGGCGGCATCCTCGCTCGAGATGCGCGCAACCTGCTCATACAGCGGGCGGCGCTGCGCCTGGTCCGCGGTGGCAAGCGCCTCGGTCGAGCAGCCGGTCGACCTCGGGGTTGGAGTAGTAGCTTGCATTGCCGCCGCGGTGGCGGTTGGTGTGCAGCAGTTCGCCCGCCCAGTTGTTCGGGTCGGCGTAGTAGGTGCTGCGCCACAGGAACAGCATGTCGTACATCTGTTCCGGATCGCGCATCTTGTTCGACACGACCGGCCAGGGCTCGTTCACCAGGCGGCTCTGGATGCCGGCGCGCGTCAGGCCGTTCTGCAGCAGTGCCGCCGCCTGCATCGACTGCTCGTATCCGACCATGCCGGCCACGGTGATCTCGCGCAGCGGGGCCTGCGCGCGCGCCAGGTGCCACTTCGCCTTGTCGATGTCGAAGGTATATCCGGCGACGTCGCGCGGCGCACCCCACATCGGGTTGGGGATCACCTGCGTGTTGCGAACGACGGAGCCGCTCAGGATGTTGTTGATCCAGCCGTCGTAGTCGAAACAGCAGCAGACCGCCCGGCGGAAGTTCACGTCGGTGAAGGGCGGCCGCTGATTGTGCATGGTCGCGTAGAAGAGGCGGGTCGATTCCGCCTCCATCACCTTCATGTTCGCGTCGCCCTGCAACCGCGTGATCTGGTCCTGCGGCATGTAGGGGTCGGTGCCCTGGAAGTCGCCGCGGATCAGGCCGAGGACGCGGCTGTTCACCTCCGCCACGTACCGGAAGTCGATTTCGGCAAGCCCGGCCGCACCCATGAAATGCTGGTCGAAGCGCTGCGCGAGGAAGCCGCGCGCCGGGTCGAACCGGCGCAGGATGTAGGAGCCGGACCCCGCATCGTTGCGGGCGATCCACTCCTGGCCCCAGTCCCCGTTGCGTTCATTGCGCTTCAGCAGGGCGCTGTTGACGACGTAGATGTCGTGCGTCGTCGCCGCGAAGATCGCCGATGCCGACTTCAGGTTGAATTCGACGGTGAGGCGATCGAGCGCCTTGGTCGAGCCGGGTTCCACCAGCGGGGCCCAGAGCGGATAGGCGCCCTTCTTCACGGCCAGGATGCGTTCCATGGAATAGACGACATCCTCGGCGGTGAGGTCCGTGCCATCATGGAACTTCACGCCGGCGCGCAATTTGAACGTATAGCGCTTGCCGTCGTTCGAGACGGTGTAGCTCTCGGCGAGCCAGGGCTCGAGCTTCGGCGGATTGTCCAGCCAGCGCATCAGCCCGTCATACAGGTTGAGCCGGTAGGCGACGCGACCGACATCGAAGGTCGCGTGCGGGTCCATCGTGTCGAAGGCGCTGCCATTGGCGAAGACGATACGCCCACCGCTGCCCTGCGCTTGCGCTGCATCGGGCGTGCCGAGCACGCCGATCGCCGCCGCGGCAGCACCGGCCCTGAGCAGGTCTCGTCGCCCGGCGGCAGGAAGCGCATGATCCGCATCGTGCATGTGCATCGCAAGATCTCCTTCAGGGCAGGGCGTGCCGACCGTCCAACGAAACCATGCTGACTGCGACAGCCATGGCGCGTCAAGGCACGGACGCCGGTTGTCGGTTCGCCCCGCGGCGCCTAGCGTTGCGTCGTGCACGCGGCGAAGGCAGGTATGGAGCAGGATCGGATCCTCACCCGAGGCGTGGGCAGGCCTACCCCGCCGGCGCGGCATGCCCGCATCTTCCCATCGCCGGACACTGAGCCGTCCCCGCGCCATCCCGCAGCCCCCAGGCGCGCCAGGGGGCACGCGATGCCACCCGCAAGCCTGCGCGCCACCGCCATGAGGAGATGAGACATGCCTGACAGGGTTGCCATCGTCACCGGTGGCGCGCGCGGCATCGGCCGCGGCTGCGCGCTGGAACTCGCGCGCCGAGGCTTCGACATCGCCCTGGTGGACATGCTGCCCGCCGAGATGGAACGCACGGCGGGCGAGATCACGGCGCTCGGCCGCCAGGTGATGACCGAGCAGGCCGATGTCGCCGACCATGCCCGCGCCCGTGAAGTGGCGGCCGCCGTGCAGGCGCGTTTCGGCCGCATCGACGTCCTGGTGAACAATGCCGGACGGGGCAACCCGGCCGGAATCCTCGATATCACCGAGGAAGCATTCGACCGCACCATCGCGGTGAACCTGAAGTCCTGCTTCAACTACATCCAGGCCGTTGCACCGATCATGCTCTCGGGCGGTGGCGGGCGCATCGTGTCCATGTCGTCGCTCAATGCGCATACCGGTGGCGTGACCAGTGCGGTCTCCAAATTCTCCTATGCGGCGGCAAAGGCCGGCATCATCGGCATGACCCGCGCATTGGCGAAGGAACTGGGCCCGACCATCGCGATCAACGCCGTCTGTCCCGGCATCATCGAGACGGAGGTCGGCAATACCCTGACCCGGGCGCGCGGGCCGGAACTCACCGCCAAGATCGCGCTGCAACGGCTGGGCACGCCCGCCGATGTCGCGCAACTCGTCGCTTTCCTGGCGACGGCCGAGCCGTTCTTCATCACCGGCCAGGCCTTCACCATCGATGGCTTCCAGTGGGAGGTCTGACGCGCATGTCCTATCGCGTCGGCGTCGATATCGGCGGGACCTTTGCCGATTTCTGCGTGCTGGAGGAGGCAACCGGACGCCTCGACACGCTCAAGGTCCTGACCACGCCGACGACACCGGGGCAGGAGGTGCTCGCCGGCCTGGACGGGCTGCGCGAGCGCTTCGGCGTCGCCCCCGAGGCGATCACCTGGTTCACCCACGGCACCACTGTCGGCGTCAACGCCGTCATCCAGCGCAAGGGCATTCGCCTGGCGCTGCTGGTGACCGAGAACTTCCGCGACGTGCTGGAGGTGGCGCGGCTGAAGACGCCCGATCCCTACCACCTCTATTCCCGCCGCCCTGATCCGCTGGTGCCGCGCGAGCGGGTGCTTGAACTGCGCGGGCGATTGCTGGCGGATGGCTCCGAGGCCGCACCACTCGATGCCGCGAGCGTGGAGGCAGCCTTGGCGCAGGCCGAGGCACTCGGCGCGGAGGGCATCGTGCTGGCCTTGCTCCATGCCTGGCGAAACCCGGCGCATGAACACGCCGCGAAGGCGATCATCGCGGCGCGCCGACCGGAGCTGCCGGTGTTCTGCTCGGCCGATGTCTGGCCGATCATCCGCGAGTATGAGCGCAGCGTCACCGCCTGCGTTCACGCTCACGTCCAGCCGCGCGTCGCCTACTACCTCGCTTCGCTGCAGGACGCGCTGACGCGCGCGGGCGTCCCGGCCGAGGCGATGGTCACGAAGTCCAACGGCGGCGTCATGCGTGCCGAACTCGGCAAGACGCGCTGCGTCGAGATGCTGCTGTCCGGAACCGCGGCGGGCGCCATCGGCGCCGCCTTCGTCGCGCGCCAGGCCGGCGTGCCGCAGGCGATGAGCCTCGATATCGGCGGCACCAGCGCCGACGTCGCGGTGATCGTGGGCGGCGCGCCCGGCTACGGGACGGGGGAGCGCGTCGGCGACTTCCCGGTCCATATCCCGACCGTCGCGGTGTCCTCCATCGGGGAGGGCGGTGGTTCGATCGCTGCCGTGGACGCGCTCGGCCGGCTGACGGTCGGTCCGGAAAGCGCGGGCTCGACGCCCGGCCCCGCCTGCTACGGGCGTGGCGGCACGCGCGCGACCATCACCGATGCGATGACGGTTCTTGGCTGGATAGGGCATGGCGAACTCGGCTACGGCAGCGTGGCGGTGCGGCGCGACCTGGCGGAGCAGGCGATCGACACCGTGGCCGCCGCGCTCGGCCGCCCGCGTGAGGCCGCGGCCGAAGCCATCGTGCAGGTCGCAGTCAGCGGCATGTACAAGGAGATCAGCAAGCTCGCCGCACGCCAGGGTGTCGATGCGCGCGACTTCTGCCTGCTGCCCTTCGGCGGCGCCGGGCCGATGCTCGGCGGTCTGCTCGCGCGGGAACTCGGGATGCGCGAGGTGCTGATCCCGGTCGCGCCGGGCGTGCTTTCCGCCCTTGGCGGGCTGATCGCCGAGATCCGCAATGACTTCCTCGATACCATCTATGCGGATCTCGACATGGCCGCCTTGCCGCGCATCCTCGGCAGCTTCGCGCGCCTGGAGGGTGAAGCACGGCGCTGGCTTACCGATGATCAGCGCTTCGCGGGGGATGCGCGGCTGCTGCCCTCGGCCGACATGCGCTACCGTGGCCAGTCCTTCGAGATCGAGGTTCCGCTGCGCCCGGAGTGGCTCGCGCAGGGCAACCTGCCTGCCATGGCCGATGCCTTTCATGCCGAGCATGAGCGCATCTACGGCCACGCCGATCGCGGCGCACCGATCCAGGCCATATCCCTGCGCATGGTGATTGCCGGCGCCGTGCCCGCGCCGCGTTTCCCCGAGCAGGAGCGCGCCTGCGACGAGGCCGTGCCGGCGTCGGAAGTCTCCGTCTTCCTCGATGGCGTCAGGCACCGGGCACCGCTGTTCCGGCGCGATGCGCTGCGCCACGGCCACCGCATCGCCGGCCCGTGCATCGTCGCACAGGAGGATTCGACCAGCTGCATACCGCCAGGGCTTGCAGGGGAAGTGGATCGATACGGCAATCTCCGCCTGGGGATCGCCTCATGAGCATCGATCCCGTCACGCTCCAGATCCTGGCGAACCATGCGCAGGCCGCGGCCGAGAGCATGGCCTTCACGCTGTTCCGCACCGCGCACTCGACCTTCGTGAAGGAGACGGAGGATTTCACCACCGGCCTGACCACGCCGGACGGACAGACCTTCGCCTCGCCACGCGAACTCGGTGCGACCTGGTTCGTGGGTCTCGACTACGGGCCTGTCATCCGCGCCATCGCCGACTACAGCGAAGGCGATGTCTGCATGACGAACGACCCCTACAGCGGCTTCGTCTGCACCCACTCGCCCGACCTGCACCTGTGGAAGCCGATCTTCTGGCAGGGTGAACTGGTCTGCTTCGCCGTCGGGCACATCCACAACACGGATGTCGGCGGCGCGGTGCCGGCCTCGCTGTCCCGCGCACTGACCGAGGTGCACCAGGAAGGCATCCGCTTCCCGCCATGCAAGCTGGTCGACCGGGGGGTGCTCGATCAGCGGCTGCTCGACGTGATGCTGACGAATGTGCGGGCGCCCTCGCAGAACTGGGGTGACCTGAAGGCGCAACTCGCGGCCGTCGCGACGGGGGAGCGCAAGGTCCATGAGATGATCCGGCGCTTCGGCATCGAGACCTTCCGCGCCGGCATCACCGGGCTTCTCGACCTGGCCGAGCGCCAGGCCCGGCGCGTCATCGCCGGCATCCCCGATGGCGACTACCCCTTCACCGACTATCTGGATGAGGACGCGCCGGACGGACTGCCCTGCCGGCTGCACCTGACGCTGCGCATCCGCGGCGACGGGGCGGAGCTCGACTTCACCGGATCGGACCCGCAGCTCGCCGCCTCGCTGAACATGCCGACCGGGGGCAATCCGCGCCACATCCTGCTGATGGTCGGATGGAACTACGTTCTCTACACGCTGGACCCCGGATTGCTGCTCAATGGCGGCCTGATCCGGCCGGCGACCTGCATCGTGCCGGAAGGCACCGTGCTGAACCCGATCTTTCCCGCCGCGGTCGGCATGCGATCGATGACCTGCATGCGCCTGCAGGGCGTGGTGATGGGCGCTTTCCAGCGCGCCCTGCCGGAGCGTCTGCCCGCCGGCCCGGCGAGTGGCGGCCCGATGACCAATGTGAACACCACGGACAACCGCACGGGGCGGCGTGTCATGGCGGCGATCGACCCGATCACGGGTGGTGCCGGCGGCTCGCCCTTCGGTGACGGCGCGGACGGGTCGGGGGCCAATAGCGGCTTCCTCAAGAACACCCCGGTCGAGATCAGCGAGGCCGAGGTGCCGATCCGCATCCTGCGCTATGGGCTTGAGCCTGATTCCGGCGGTGCCGGCCTGCATCGCGGCGGGCTCGCGACCGTGCTCGAATTCCGCGTCAATGCCCCGGGCACCGTGGTGACGGCGCGCAATCGGGACCGGTCCCGCTTTCGCGCCTGGGGTGTGGCGGGCGGGCGTGCCGGCGCACCGTCGGTCTTCTGGCGCAACGCGGGCACGGACCGCGCCGAGAACCTCGGCAACACCGATGTCGTGACACTCGATCCGGGCGACGTCATTCGCATTGCATGTTCCGGTGCGGCGGGGTGGGGGCCGGCCTGGCAACGGCCGGTGGAAGCCGTGCTGGCGGACCTCGCGGCCGGCAAGATCACCGCCGCGGCGGCCCTGAACGACTATGGCGTCGTGCCCGGCGACGCGGCGGCGACGGCCGCCCGGCGCGAGGCGATGGCCGCGCAGCCTGGCGCGGATTTCGATGCCGGGCCGGAGCGCGCGGCGTTCGAGGCGGTGTGGACCGAGGCCAACTACGCCGTGCTGACCGAGGCGCTCGCCGGGATGCCGGTGCATTGGCGCCATTTCGCCAAGCGCCGGATCTTCGCGGCGGTGGCCGAGGATGCCGGGCGTCGTGGCGATGGCAGCGAGGTCCGTCGCGCGACGGCGGCGCTGCGTGCCGAATTCCCGCAAATTCTGTGAAGGAGGCAACCATGGGCGTGCGCTTTGCCGGACAGGCGGTGGTGATCACCGGTGCCGCCGGCGTCTATGGCCGCGCGCTCGCCGCGGCATTCTCGGCGGAAGGCGCAAGGCTGGTCCTGACCGACCGTGACCGCGGCCAGCTTGCGGCATCCGCGGCAGGATTGCCGGCGGAGCGCGTGCTGCTGCACGCCGCCGACCTGACCAGCGATGCGGAGATCGATGCGTTGGTGGCTGTCGTCACCTCGGGCGATGCGCCGCAGGTGCTGGTCAACAATGCGGGGCTGTATCCCTTCATCCCGCTCATGGAGGTTGCCGCGGCGGAATATGACCGCATCCTCGGCGTCAATACCCGTGCTCCGTTCCGCTTGATGCAGGGCATCGGTGGCGCGATGGCGCGGGCGGGAGACGGCGTCATCGTCAATGTTACCTCCGCCGCGGCCGAGGTGGTTCGCGGCAACGGCGTCCCCTATGGCGCGTCGAAGGCGGCTCTCGAATATCTGACGCGCGCCTTTGCCCTTGAACTCGGGCCGCGCGGCGTTCGCGTCAACAGCGTCAGGCCCGGCTTCGCGGAAGGCAGTGCGGAGGTTGCCATGCCGCCCGGCTATGCGGACGCGATCCGCGCGCGATCGCTGCTCGGCAGCATGGCGACGCCGGCCGAGTTCGCCGCCGTCGTGACGTGGCTTTGCTCGCGGGAGGCGGCCCACGTCACGGGAAGCGTGCTGGACGCGGGCGGCGGCGGGCACATCAATCGTCGCGATGGCGCGGCCACGCGCGCGAGGAGCTGACGCAACGCGCGGCGAGGCCGCATGATCGGCGCCGGTGATGATGCATGCGTGGCCGGGGCCCTGACGCCGCATCCCGCGCTCCATGAGGGCGGTATCCACCGGAGGTTCCGCACAGGATGCCGCCTTGCCCGGCTGTGCGCGTCGCTGGCCTGGAAGGAAGCGCGGTCGTGGGCGTGGCTTTTGTCAGGATCGCAGCGGCAGGCTCAAGCCGTCGGCACGCATAGTCGCGTCATGCGACGGCTTCGCAATGCAGTTCAAATCGACATTCGGCTTGGCCTGCGGCGGCGCAGGCCACCTCGCGGCACACGGGCTGTCCCGCGCGTCCCGCCATCTCGAGCACGTATCGCATGCCGCCCGCGAAACTGCCCTCGAATGTGTAGCAGACATGCCGGCCCGTCCCGGCCCCATAGCCGAGCGCAAAGGCGGAGTGGCGCACCGTGACCGTCGCCGTCCCGGCGGTCTCGTCGAGCGCGGTGATCTCCAGCAGGCCGTAGCCGCGCTGCGACAGCCGCTTGAGGTAGTGGCGGAAGGTGTCGACCGGCGCCAGGCCATGCGTGCTGGCCTCCGCCCTGCACCACTGCAGGGCCGACAGGTCGCTGGATGCGTAGAGGATCTCGCGATAGGCCGTGGCCCCGATGGCCGCCTCGATGCCCTTCTGCATGTTCACCAGGAAGTGGCGCGGCAGGTAGATCATCGGCAAGCCATCCGTGCGCCAGATGCCCGTCTCGGGGTCCACGTCGATTGGAACTTGCGGCTGGGCCATGGTTCATCCTGAAGGCGAGCGGCGCCAAGGCCGCGATGGCGGCAATGACCACATGATCTGCCGAGCAGGACAAGAAGGATCTGGCCCGAACCGCGGCTGTCGATCGCCATGACGGCACGGCCGCTGCGCAACCGGGGAGCCGGGCCCATGCGTCGCCGCCCTGCCGCGACACGCGCTTGCGCGGCAGGGCGGCGATACTTCCGGCTCGCGCACCGTCTTTCCCGCGCTGCTTGACGGGCAGGCGGGGACATGGCGGGCCGAGCGGCATCCTCGCCGCCGGTGTCGGGCATCTGATGGCCTTCGACCAGGAAAGCCGGACGCATTCGGCGCGGCATTCGGGCGACAACCTCGCCAGGCCAGGTTGATTCCGACATGACCGGCTTGAGCGACGCGCTGCCGCATGCGGCGTGGTCACTGCATCGATCGCCAAGGCAATCCAGGATGCGCGAGCCTGGCGGTTCGCGGTCTTCATGACGCCGCCGGTGGCGATCGGCGCCACGCGCTGGTTCTGCAACCGCAGCGCGTGCGGCGCCGCATCGTTCATCGTCGATGCCGATGCGCGCCGTCGGCGCCTGCCAAGCCGTTGGGCGCCGGCGCGTTGACATCCTGGATGGTCCTGAGCGAAGTGTCGGACAGCCGAACGATGGCTCCGCCAAGTCAACGAGATGAATCGGGAGAGAAAATGTTCACTCGCCGCCAGAGCCTTGCGCTCACCGCCGCCCTAGGGACTGTTGCGATTGCGCGTCCCAGCCTCGCGCAGCAGCGCAGCATCCCCAACCTGCCCAGCACACAGGTCTGGTCGGTCTATGATGTGGGCTCGGCCGGCTATGTCGAGGCGTCGGCGATCTCGGATGCGCTCGGCCGGGCCTACGGAACGCGTGTGCGGTTGCAGCCCTCGGGGACGTCGATCGGCCGCGTGCTGCCGCTGAAGCAGCGCCGCGCGAGCCATGGCTGGCTGGCCAACGAACTCTATTTCGCCGCCGAGGGACTCTACGAATTTGCCACACCGGAATGGGGCCCGCAGGATTTCCGCGTCCTCATGGGGCGGCGCAACGCGTTCTCGGTCGTCGCGACGAAGGAGAGCGGCATCACCAAGCCGGAGGACCTCAAGGGCAAGCGCATGGCCTGGGTGCCGGCGAATTCCTCGGTCAACATCAAGGTCGAGCCGCTGCTCGCCTTCGCCGGCCTGACGCTCGCGGATGTCCAGCTGGTGCAGTTCCCGTCCTATGTCGCGAGCCTGCGCGCGCTGATCGAGGGGCGCGCCGATTGCGCCGGCGCGGCGGTGAACACATCGGTGCTGCGTGAGCTTGAGGCGAGCCCCCGCGGCATTTCCTGGGTGCAGCTCGACCCGAACAACGCGCAGGGCTGGGCGGCCGCGCGCCGTGCCGTGCCGTTCATCGAGCCGCTGGCCGAAACGGTCGGCTCCGGTGTGTCGGAGGCCAATCCCGCCCATGTCATGGGCTACCGCTATCCGATGATCACGGTGAATGCCGACACGCCGGATGCCGAGGTCTATGCGGTCATGAAGTCGATCCATGACACCTTCGATCTCTACAAGGGCGTCAATGCCACCATGCCGCGCTGGGCGATGAGCGCCGCCGGCACGCCGCCGATGGATGCCGCCTTCCACCCCGGCGCCGTGCGCTACCTCACGGAAATCGGCATCTGGAACGCCGATTCGCAGGCCTGGCAGGACAGGACGTTGCGGCGCAACAACGCGCTGCGCCAGGCCTGGGGCGAATTCCTGCCCGACCGCGCGCGCCGGCAACCTTGCGGGCGAGGCTTTCTCCAACGCCTGGGGCGAGAAGCGCCTGGCCACGCTCGCCGCGCTGGGTTAGCGGCGCGAAGTTTCCCAAACCACCGCCGCCGCCGGTTCGCCCGCGGCGGCGGTCACGTCTACGGCCTCAGGAACGTTCCGATGTCCACCACCGCCGCCGCGCCACCGATCCCCGAGGATCCGGAGGCGCGTTCCACGCGCCTGACCGGCGCCGCCTTCTGGGCCGCCTTTGTCCTGGCCTCGGTTGGGCTGCTGCTGGCGGTGAACCAGGTTTTCAACCTGGCGATCGGCGGCTTCCAGCCGATCAGCACATCATTCTACTACCTGGTCATCGGCGTCTTCGGCGGCTTCGCCTTCCTCGCCTTCCCGGCGCGCAAGACGGACAAGGCCCGCGTGCCGTGGTTCGACTGGATCCTGTCGGCGGCGACGCTCGCCTTGGGCATCTGGCTCGCCTCCATCTCGCTGACCATCCAGCTCGGGGGCTGGAACGCGACGGCGCCCGAATGGGCGGCCTGGCTCGGTGTCGTGCTGCTCCTGCTCATTCTCGACGGCGTGCGCCGCACGGGTGAGATCGTGCTGTTCTTCGCCTGCCTGATCTTCGGCATCTTCCCGATGTTCGCCGACCACATGCCGGGCTTCCTGTGGGGCGTGCAGTTCAGCCCGCTCGAGACGGTCCGCGAGCATGTCTTCGGAACCGAGAGCATCATCGGCATCCCGATGCAGGTGGTCGCCGACACGCTGATCGGCTTCCTCGTCTTCGGCGTGGTGCTGTCGGTGACCGGTGGCGCTTCCTTCTTCATGGATTTCGCGCTCTCGCTGATGGGCACCAGCCGCGGCGGCCCGGCGAAGGTTGCCGTCGTGTCCTCCGCCCTGTTCGGCATGCTGTCGGGCAGCCCGACCTCCAATGTGCTGACGACCGGCACCTTGACGATCCCGACCATGAAGCGCTGCGGCTATGCGCCGCATTATGCCGGTGCGGTGGAAGCCTGCGCCTCCACCGGTGGCGCATTGATGCCGCCGGTGATGGGCGCCGCCGCCTTCATCATGGCGAACTTCCTCAACGTGCCGTATTCGGAGGTGATGGTGGCCGCCACGCTGCCGTCGCTGCTGTACTATGGCGCGCTGTTCCTGCAGACCGATCTCTACGCCGTTCGCAACGGGCTGCGCGGCGTGGCGCGCTCGGAAGTGCCGCCGCTGCTGCCGACCCTGGCGTCGGGTTGGTACTACATCGCCGCGATCGTCGGGCTGACGGTCCTGCTGCTGGTCTATCGCATCGAGGCCGAGGCACCCTTCTGGGTCTGCCTGTTCCTGCTTGGCATCGCCGTGCTGCGGGCGCGCAGCACCGGCTTCAACCTGCGCAAATTCTGCGGCCTGGTGGTGGATGCGGGGCAGGCGGTGGCGCAGCTGGTGGCGCTGATCGCCGGCATCGGCCTGATCATCGGCGCGTTGTCCATGACCGGCGTGGCCAATTCCTTCTCGCGCGAGCTGGTGCAGTACGCCAACGGCAACGTCGCGCTGCTGCTGTTCTTCGGCGCCATCACCTCCTTCATCCTCGGCATGGGGATGACGGCTTCGGCCTGCTACATCTTCCTGGCCATCGTGCTGGCGCCGGCTCTGGTGCAGGCGGGCCTCGATCCGATGGCCTCGCATCTCTACGTGCTCTACTGGGGCATCGTCTCATTCATCACGCCGCCGGTGGCGCTGGCGGCGATCGCCGCCGCCTCGATCGCCAAGTCGAGCCCGATGGTGACGGGCCTGATGGCCCTGCGCATCGGATTCCTGCTGATGCTGCTGCCGATCCTGTTCGTGCTGCAGCCGGCGCTGATCCTGCGCGGCGACCTGCCGGTGATCCTGCAATCCGTCGTCACCGCGATCATCGCGGTGGTGCTGCTGGCATCGGCCCTGGAAGGCTACGTCTATCGCCTTGGCCCGACGCCGCTATGGGCGCGCGTGCCGCTGGTGGCGGGTGGGCTGCTGATGCTGATACCCGAAGGCATCACCGATGTCGCCGGGCTGGGCCTTGGCGCGGCCGGCATCCTGGGCATGTGGCTGACACGTCGGAGCCGGGTGGCCTGACGGCGGCGCGCACCGCCGCGCGCGTCAGGCGGCAGTGGTGCCGCCGGCCGCGGCGCCCCGGCCTTGTGCGCGCATGCGACGCGCCAGGTTCTCGCCGATCATCACGCAGGTGAAGTGGAGATTGGCGCGGCAGTCGGTCGGCATGATCGACGCATCCGCGACGCGCAGCCCCGTGACGCCGCGCACCCTGAGGTCCGGATCCACCACGCCGCGCGGGTCCTCATGCGCGGTCATGCGGCAGGTGCCGGCGGCGTGCTGGATGTCGCCGGCCTCGCGCAGCATGGCGTCGTCGAGCGCGTCATCATCCAGCGCCGCGGCCGCCTGCATGGACAGACCGGTGTCGCCGAACCGGATCGCCTCGGCGATGCCGCGTCACCGGGTCGAGGGCGATCAGCCGCGCCAGGCGCCGCACGCCATCGCGCATCCGCAGCCGGTCGCGCGGATCGGCCAGCATGTTCTCATCCACTTCCGGCTGCGCCTCCGGGTCGGCGGAGGTCAGCCGCAGGTCGCCGCGCGAGAAGGCATCGTACAGCGCGACGCCGATCGCGCCGCGCGGCGCGGGCTCGCCATCCGCCGTCAGGCCGCGATGGTTGTAGGCGATCATGATCATGTCGCGCTCGCCGCCGCCTGCCAGGCCGCTGCTGTAGGTCAGGCAGCAATTGGTGTGGCGCGCATCGGCGCCATGCGCGCGAAAGCCGGCCTTCAGGTCGATGCTGGCGCGCAGGATGGGATGGTCCATCAGGTTCCGCCCGACCGCCGGCAGGTCGTGCCGCACGGCGATGCCCAGCGCCTGCAGCGCGTTCGCCGGCCCGATGCCGGATCGCATGAGGATGGTCGGGCTGTGGATCGCGCCGGCGCACAGCACGATCTCGCGGCCGGCGATCTCCTCCCAGGCATCGCCGAAGCGGACGCGGACGCCATTGGCGCGGCTGCCTTCGAACAGCACCCGGTCGACCAGCGCGTCGCCGCGGATGGTGAGGTTGGGGCGCCTGCGGGCCGGCTCCAGATACCCGTCATTGGTCGTCACCCGCAGCCCGTCGCGCAGGTTGATCGGGTTGCAGGAAACACCCTCGCCCTCGGGCGCATTGAGATCGGCCTTCCAGCGATAGCCCGCGGCCAGCGCCGCATCGCGAAGGCCGATATCGACGGCACCCCAACGCGCCTGCGGCAGGCGATAGACGGGCAGGGGGCCACCCTTGCGGATGCCGGGAGCGATTCCGGTATCGGCATCATCCTCGATGGCATCGAAGATCGGCATCACATCCGTCGCACCCCAGCCCTCGCAGCCCGCCTCGGCCCAGGCATCGAATGCGGCGGGGACGCCTCGGATCGCGATCTGCGCATTGACCGCCGAGGAACCCGCCCATCGCCTTGCCGCGCCAGTAGAACCTGGGCTCCTGCACCGCGGTCCGGCGCGTCATCAGTCCTGGCCATTGCCATTCGGCCTGGTGCTTCGGGTCGTGCATGAAGGGGATGATATTGGCGCTGCGCAGCGCGTGCGGCGCCTCGGCCGACCGCCAGTCGCGCCCGGCTTCGAGCAGCAGCACGCGGCGACCGCCATCCTCAGACAGCCGCGCGGCAAGGGCGGCGCCGGCCGAGCCTGCACCCACCACGATCACGTCATACGGCATGGGCTGAAGACTTCTCCGGCGTTGTGGAAACGGACCTGCGGAGGCGATCCTATTCCGGCGGCGCCGGCGCTGCACAGCGGCTGGCGCGAGCCTCGAGGATGCGCTGCGCGCGGGGGGCAGGTCGCGGCCCGGCGTGGCGGGCGCGACGCCCTGCGCCGATCCCTTCGGCGTGTCGTCGCAAGCAATCCTTGTATTCGCGCGCAGGAGGCCTATGTTCCCCCGGTCAGCCTTGTTTGGTTCGGCCTGCTCTCCAAGCTCGTGATCGAGCACCGAGCCCGCTGCCCGCTCCCTACAGAAGTTTGATCCGTCGTGCGGTTTCGCCCGGCGGCATATCCAGTGTGATCGGATTTCTTCCATGTCCAACGGCATCATCAAGTGGTTCAACGCAACCAAGGGCTACGGCTTCATCCAGCCGGAAGACGGCACCAATGACGTGTTCGTCCACATCTCCGACGTCGAGCGCGCCGGCATTTCCGCGCTGCGCGAGGGCGACAAGATCAGCTACGACGTCCAGCGCGGCCAGCAGGGCAAGATGTCGGCCTGCAACCTGAAGCTCGCCTGACACCACGACGACTGCGTGTGGGCGGCGCTTGCGCGCTGCCCCACGTTTCGCCCCGGCTCCTTCCGAGCCTGGCCTGGGGCGTAATCGGCCAGCATGCAGTGGCGCAACCGTCGCCGCGCACGGGTCGAAGGCCAACCAACTCCACGACAATCCCTGACTTCAAGGACCTTGGCGTCGCGTCCGCTCGGACGTCGATGCCGGCAATGAACATGCATACATTTTCACTTCTCGATGCCACGCGCTGGCATCCGAGCCAATCCTCAACCTCCGACCTGCCGAACGCCGCCCATGACAAGGCGGGTGCGCCCAAGCCGACCGGCCTGTCACAGGCCGAACTGCGGCGAATCGTCCTCGACCTGATCGGCTGACCGCCGCCTGGCGCCGGCCGCCATCGACGGCGCGACGGTCGGCAAGGGTCGCCCGCGGCCCCGGTGACATAGCGCGGGGCCTGCGGAAGGCCTCGCGCCGGCGCTGCGGGGCAACCGGCATGCCGCACCGCTCGCTGCCGCGCGTCGATGCCAGCGCGGCATTCCCCCCGCGCGCCGGCCCTTGCAATTAGAACAAATAACGAACATGCTGCATGCCGATGTCGAGCAGGAGCATGATGATGGCGGCAAGGCGGCCAGCGGCGACGCGCCCCAATGACGTGGCGCTCGCGCGTTTGCAGGCCATGGCGGTGCGCGGCGTCCAGCCGGCCCGCATGGCGCGGGAGGTCGGCGTCATCGTCGCGGAATGGCTGAACATGGCCGAGACCGACGCCGATGAGGTACGCGCCCGGCTTGACGATCTGCGCGAGCACCTGGCCGCCGGCGTGCTCGATGCCGAGGAACAGGTCTCCTATGTCGATCCTGACGACGCCGCTGCCGCGAAGCAGGCCGGGATCACGCTGTCGGCGCTGGTGGCGACCCGCGATGCCGTGGAGCAGGCGCGGAACGCATTGTAGGAACGTTTGTGGCGCAATGCCCGCATGCGACTTGTGACGCTGACAAGACTTCGCAGGCTCCGCTATGGGATTTATTCCGCAACGGAGATCCAGCCTGTGTCGAAGAAGTTCCTGACCGAGGTCATCGCCGGTTCCACCGATTTGTCCGGCCTCGCCGCGACCAAACTGGCCGGCGACATCATCGAGGCCATCAAGGCCGAGATCGTCCAGAGCGGGCGCTTCACCATTCCCGATTTCGGCGCCTTCGTGGTCCGCGAGACCCCCAAGCGCACGGGCCTGAACCCGAAGACCGGCGAGAAGGTCCAGATCAAGGCCGGGGCGACCGTCCGCTTCAAGGCCAGCCCCTCGCTGAAGACTGCCGCCCTGGGCGGCGTGAAGAAGGCAAAGCGCAAGGCAGCAAAGGGCTGAGGCCCTGGGAAACGCTGGGGAGAGACCGCTCCGCATGACTACAGTCCTGACGCCGATTCTGTGCCGTGAGGCCCGTGCGCTGCTGGATCTCGACACCGCTGAAGTTGCCTTCGTGGCCCGCATACCCGTGGCTGTGCTCGAAACTTTCGAGGCCGGCCAGGCCACCCCGCCCGAGACGGTTCTCGCCACCCTGAGGCGTGTCTTCGAACTCGGCGGGGTTGCCTTCACCCCGGAGCGCAGCAAGCGCGGCGTTGAACTGCGGGTCTGCGCCTGAGGGCGCAGCGCCGCATCCCGTCACACGCGACCAGCATCGATTCGCCAGGCGGAGCCGCGTTGCGCGCGCGCCGGCGTCGGCTCCTGTGAGCCCACTTCCGCACGCTGACGCAGTGCATCGCCGATCGACGGCGACCCGCCTCGTGCGGCCGATCTCCCCCACCCCGTAGTATTCCGAGGTTACCGCCGGCCGTCCCGAGCGGGATACTCCCTCCCAACAAAGGCTTCGCGCTCTCCACCGGATGCGGGACCACCGCAGGCGGATCGCCCATCGCGATCGGCAACCGGGACTGAAAGTCGCTGGAGTGACGCGAAGTCATAAGGGAGGTTCAACTATGGGCGACGAGGGAATCCTTCGTGGTTGCACGTCTCGCCGGGGCCTCATGGGCCTGGCGGTCGGTGCTGCCGGCACCAGGACGGCGCGCGCCGCGGAAGCGCCGTCCTGGCCCGCCCGCCCCGTCCTCTACATCAATCTTTTTCCGGCCGGCGGCACGACCGATGTCATGTCGCGCCTCTACTGCGCGAAGATGAGCGAGCTGGCCGGGCAGCAATTCGTCGTCGAGAATCGCAGCGGTGCCGGCGGCACCGTCGGCCAGGCGGCCATCGCGCGTGCGGAGCCGGACGGCTACACCGTCGGCCTGGGCAGCGTCGCCTCGCTGGCCATCGCGCCGAGCACCTATCCAAATCTTGCCTACGATGCCGCCAGGGACTTCAGCTTCATCGCGGGCATCTGGAAGGTGCCCAACGTCCTGATCACCAACCTCGATCTTCCGGTCCGCACCGTGCCGGAACTGATCACCCTGCTGAAGGCCAATCCCGGCCGCTACACCTATGCGTCGAGCGGCTTCGGCACGTCGCCGCACATCTCCATGGAGATGTTCAAGCAGGCGGCCGGCGTCGATATCGTGCATGTGCCCTATCGCGGCAGTGCCCCGGCCACCATCGACCTGCTGGCCGGACGCGTTCAGCTCATGTTCGACAATGCGCCCACCGCGGTTGCCGCCGCGCGCGACGGCAAGGTGCGCGCCTTGGCGGTGACCAGTGCCGAGCGCGTCGCCGTCGCGTCCGACATCCCGACGATGCGGGAGTTCCTGCCGGACTTCCAGATCACCTCCTGGGGTGGCCTCGTCGGGCCTGCCGGCATGCCGGCCACCGCGATTGAACGCCTGGCGGCGCTCAGCCGCAGGGCGCTGCAGGACCCCGAGGTCATCCGGCAGTTCAGTGAACTCGCCGGCACGACCTGGCTCGCGACACCGGACGAGTTCGCCCGCTTCAGGGCGGAACAGGAACAGCTGTTCGCCGGACTGATCCGTCGGTCGGGCGCGCGCATCAACTGAGGCGCATCGCGCCGGCACACGCCGCGAGCAGCCTGATACCGCGCGTGTGCGCTTCCTTCGTCACAGGAGAACATCATGACGACCATCACTCGCCGCCCATTCATGTTCGCCGTCATCGGCGGTGCCGCCGCATTCGGCGCGCGTGGCGCATCCGCCGCCGAGACGATGCGCATCTCGATCGAGACCAATCCGACCCATGTGCGCAACCTCAACACGGAAGCCTTCGTGAAGCGGGTTCAGGAACGCCTGGGCGGCCGCGTCACGCCGCAGCTGTTCCCGTCCGCGCAGCTGTTCCGTGACCGCGACATCCCGCGTGCGCTGCGCCAGGGCGCGGTCGAGATGGGCCAGCCCGGCTGGTGGAACCTCGATGGCGTGGCGCCCGATGCCGCGTTGCCGTCGCTGCCGATGTTCTATGGCCTTGAGCCGGCCCTGCTGCATCGCATCCTCGATGGCGCCGCCGGCCAGGCGATCAACCGCCGCATCGAGGAGCGGCTCCGCGTGAAGGTGCTGGGCGGCTGGTGGGACCTTGGCCCGCAGCATTTCTACTCGGCGACCAAGCCGATCAATTCCTACGCGGACCTGGAGGGGATGCGCATCCGCCATCCCGGTGGCTCGGCCAATGCCGGGCGCATCCGGGCGCTCGGCGCCAACCCGGTGCTGGTGCCCTGGCCGGACGTGCCGCTCGCGCTCAGCCAGCACACCGTGGACGGCCTGATCACCACGCATGAGAGCACCAACACCGCCAAGCTGTGGGATGCGGGGGTGAAGTACTGCTTCGAGGATGGCCAGACCTTCAACCAGTACATTCCGCTGGTGAACCTCGAGTTCTGGAACAAGCTCAGCGCGGACGACCAGCGCCTGCTGACCGCGGCATGGCAGGATGGCGTGGCCGAGGAGCGTGCGGCGGCCGCCGCGGCGCAGACCGCGGCGCGCACGGTGCTGCAGCAGAACAACATCACGATCGTCACGCCCTCGGCGGCCGACATCGTGGCCGCGCGGCGCCGGCTGATGGCAACGCAGGACCGCATCGTCTCCGAGATCCGCATGAACGAGGAACTGGTGGCGAACGTCCTGGCCGAGATCCGCGCCGCGGGCGTCGCGGTCTGATCGCGGCGACCGACAGGTGGACATCGTACCCGAGGCCGCGGGAGAACCCCGCGGCCTGCTCGACCGCCTCGACTCGATCCTGGTCGGCGGCCTTGGCATCGCCGCGCTACTGCTCTCGGCGCTCAACGTCATCCTGCGCACGCTTCAGCCGCATCTCGCCATCGAGTGGGGCGACGAGATGCAGGTCTATCTTGTCGTATGGGCGGTCTGCCTGTCGTTCAGCGCGGTGACGGCGTCCGGACGGCACATCAAGGCCGACCTGTTCGTCGAGATGATGCCGCCGCGGGTCCGCACGGCCTTTGCCGTCTTTGGCGATGTGCTCGGCCTGACGGTCTCGGTGGTGCTCGGCTACCTGGCCTACCTCGTCACCTATGAGGCCTGGGATTTCGGTGATGTCTCCACCACCACCCTGCGATTCCCGATCTGGATCTACCAGGCGGCGCTGCCGGTCGGCATGGGGCTGATGGCGTTGCGCTATGCCATCCGGATCTATCTCGACATTGCGCGCCCCATCACTGCGCCGGCGGCGCCGGAGGCTCACTCATGATGGTCGTCGGCCCGATGTTCGGCCTGCTCATCGTCATTGGCGTGCCGATCTGGCTCGTCATGGCGTCGACAGCGCTGTTCGCCTTCGCCGGGGAAGGGCAGGCGCTTCTGCCGATCGCGCAGAAGATCGTCGATGAACTCAACTCCACCACGCTGCTCGCCGTGCCCTATTTCGTGGCCGCGGCCGTATTCATGGAACGCGGCAATGTCGCCCGCGCGCTGATCGGCGCGGCCGAGGCCTGGGTCGGCGCGATCCCCGGCGGGCTCGGGCTGGTCTGCGTCGTGTGCTGCACGATATTCGCGGCGATGTGCGGGTCGTCGGTCGCGACGGCGATGGCGATGGGCACCGTGCTGGTGCCGGCCATGCTGCGTTCGGGCTATGGGCGCCCCTTCGCATCCGGCATCGTGGCCTCGGCCGGCACGCTCGGCATCCTGATACCGCCCTCGCTGGCCTTCGTCGTCTATGGCGTGCTGTCAGACCAGGCGATCACCAGGCTGTTCCTGGCGGGTGTCGTGCCTGGCCTGCTGCAGGCCGGCCTGATCGCGGCCTGGGTGGTGCTCTATGCCCGTCGCCATGGCTATGCGCGTGGCACTGCCCTGCCGATGGCCGAGCGCGTGAGCCGCACCGTCTATGCCCTGCCGGCGCTCTCGGTGCCGGTGATCGTGCTGGGCGGCCTGTATGGCGGCTTCGTCACGCTGACGGAATGCGCCTCGCTCTCGGCCATGGTGGCGATCCTGCTGTCGGTCTTCGTCTATCGCGGCATCGCCATATCGGACCTGTTGCGCGTGATGGCCGAGGCGGTGCGCAACGCGGCCGCGATCATGATCATCATCGCCGTCGCCCTGGTCTTCGGCCATTGGGTCACGGAATCGGGCCTGACCAACCGCGTCGTCGCCTGGGCGACGGAACTCGGCCTGACCTGGTGGCAGTTCCTGATCGGGGTGAACCTGCTGCTGATGTTCCTCGGCATGTTCCTGGAGGTATTCGCCGTCCTGCTGCTGACGATGCCGGTGATCCTGCCGTTGCTCGAACCGCTCGGCATCGATCCGGTGCATTTCGGCGTCATCGTCGTGATGAACATGGAACTCGCCCTGCTGACGCCGCCGGTCGGGCTGAACCTCTTCGTCCTGTCGGGCATTCTCCGTTGCCCGTTGTCGGAGGTGGTCCAGGGCATCTGGCCCTTCCTGGTCCTGATGCTGGCCCTGCTCCTGCTGGTCACCTATGTGCCCGCCATCTCCCTGTTCCTGCCGCAGCTGGTCTATGGATGATGCGGTAATGCGCGCGGCGCCCCGCCCTTGGCTGCGGCCATCGGCGGGGTTGCGGCGCGGCGAGGCTTTGATCACGCTGCCACCTCGATATCGCGGTCGATCATGCCTGCGATGATGGGCAGCGGGGCGTCATGCTGGCCGGACGGAACACGCGACAGGGCCATGGAGACGCCGGTGCCATCGCCCGGGCGTGAAGCCGCATCGGCCAGGCGGCGTGCCGGCCGGTCGCTCAACGTCCATCTGGGCGCCCTGTCCGCGAGCCTGCTGCTGCCGATCCTGCTGCTGGGCGGCATCCTGCTGGTGCGCCTCGCGGTGGCGGAGCGGTTGCGCTACCAGGCGGTGGCGCAGTCTTCGGCGCAGCACGTCGCAACCAGCATCGATCGCGCATTGACGACGTCGCGTGCCATGCTGGAGGTCCTCGCGACATCGGACCTGCTCCGCCGTGGCGACCTCGCGGCCTTCTCGCAGCGGGTGACAGACGTGACGCGGCTCAATGGGGCCGATATCGCGCTGTACGATCTCGCCGGAAGTTGGCTGGGCGGCACGTCGCGCGGCCCCGGGCAGGAAATGCCGTCATGCCGGCCGGGCGAAAGCGGCCGCCTCGCGATGGATCGCGGGCAGCCCCAGATCTCGGGCTTCCGGCGCGATGGGCCGGAAGGGGTGGCAAGCGTCGCCGTGGTCGTCTCGGTCGCCACGACGGGCGGTGTCCCGCAATACCTGCTGAGCCTGTGCATGCCGGTCAGCAGCCTGCGCCTCATCCTGCGGCGCGAAGGCCTGGCGGTGGGCATGGTCGCGACGCTGGTGGACCAGAACGGCCTCGTGCTGGCGCGCTCGGATCCGTCGGGCGGTGCGGTCGGGGAGCCTGTGCCGGCATCGTTGAGCTCGGCGCTCGAGGGCGGGGAGGATGGCTGGCTGCGCGTCGCCGGCAGCGGCGGAAACGGCCGCATGGCCGCCTTTGCGCGCACGGAGGTCGCCGGCTGGACCGCCATCGTCTCCCTGTCGGAAGCGGCCTTCGCCGCGCCGCTGCGGCGCTCGCTCTGGATCGCGCTGGCGGCGGGCGGCATCCTTGCCCTGCTGGCCGCGAGCCTCGCCTATGTCTTCAGCCGACGCATCGCCAGGCCGATCGCCGACCTGGCGCGCTTTGCCGCCGACGCCGATGGCCAGGTCGGCGAATGGAGCGGTCCGGTCCGCGAGGTGAACGAGGTTGCCGTGGCGCTGGCCAATGCGCGCGCGGAGTCGCAGCGGCGGCAACGCGAAGGCGAGGAACTGATCCTGACGCTCGACCGCGCCCAGGTTCTCGTGCGCGACATGGACGGACGGATACGGACCTGGACCTCGGGCACCGAACGGCTGCTGGGCTGGCCCCGCGCGGAGGCCATCGGCCGCACCACGCAGGACGTGCTGTCGACCGTCCTTCCCGAACCCGCGGAGGTGATCGAGCAGCACCTGCTGGCCATGGGCGAGTGGCGCGGCGAACTGCGCTACGTGCGCAAGGACGGTGTGCAGGTCGTCGTCACCAGCCATTGGTCCCTGTTGCGCGACCCGGCGGGCAAGCCGCAGGCGGTGGTGGAATCCTTCAACGACATCACCAGCCTTCTGGCGGTGGAGACGGCGCTGCGCCGCAGCCGTGACCTGCTCGCTTCGGTGGTGAATGGCAGCGCCGATCCCATCTTCGCCAAGGACGCCGAAGGGCGCTTCGTCATCCTGAACCCGCCTGCCGCGGCATTGCTCGGCATTCCCATGGAGGCCGCGCTCGGGCATCGCGTGGCGGAACTGGTGGGCCCCGACCTCGCGGCGCGGATCGACGCGGCCGACGCCGAGGTCATGGCCTCCGGCACGGTGCGCACCATCGAGGATGAGGTCGTCCTGCGCGACGGGACGCGGCGGATCCTTGCCTCGACCAAGGCGCCGTGGCGCGATGCCAGCGGGCGCATCCTCGGCATTGTCGGCGTCACGCGCGACATCTCGGAACGCCGCCGCGCGCAGAACCGGCTGCGGCAGACCCAGGCGGAACTGTTCCATGTCGGGCGCGTCAATGCCATGGGGGCCATGGCGGCCGCCCTGGCGCATGAGCTGAACCAGCCGCTGACCGCGATCGTGAACTATGGCGAAGCCTGCATCCGCATGCTCGGCGAGGACAAGGTGCTCGACGAGGTTCCGCTTCAGGATCTGCGCGAGGCGATGGCCGGGGCGGTCGCGGAATCGCTTCGCGCCGGCCTGATCGTGCGGCGGCTGCGCGAATTCGTCGGACGCGGCGAGAGCGAGAAGCGGCTGATCGACCTCAATGCCGTGGTGGAGGAGGCGGCCGCGCTGGCTCTCTCCGGCTCGCTCAGCGAAGGTATCGACCTGCGGCTCGACCTTGCCGAGGGCCTGGGCAAGGTGCTCGCGGATCATGTCCAGATCCAGCAGGTGATGGTGAACCTGGTCCGGAACGCGGCGGACGCGATGAGCGGCCATGATGAGCGGGAACTGCTGGTCAGCACCGCGATGCTTGGCCGCTCGCTGGTCGAGGTCGTGGTGGCCGACCGCGGGCCCGGCGTCTCGGCCGAGGTGGCCGACCGCCTGTTCGAACCCTTCGTCACCACGAAGCGGGACGGCATGGGCATGGGCCTGTCGATCTGCCGGTCGATCATCGAGGAACATGGCGGGCGGCTCGGATCATCGGCACGCCCCGGCGGCGGCACCGAGTTCCGCTTCGCGCTCCCCATCCACGACACGCAGGCTGAGACCGAACGAGGAAGGCGAGCATGAGCAAGGGCAACGTCTACGTCGTCGATGATGAGGCCGCGGTGCGGCGTTCGCTGGCCCTGCTCCTCAAATCCGCAGGATTCACGGTGCGCGACTTCGACTCCGCCGATGCTTTCCTCACGGCGGCCACGGAAGGGTTGCCCTTCGGTTGCCTGCTGCTGGATGTCCGCATGCCGGGCATGGATGGACTGGCCCTGCAATCGGCCATGACCGAGAAGCGCCTGCAATTCCCGATCGTGATCGTGACGGCGCATGGCGACGTGGCCCTGGCGGTGAGCGCCATGAAGGCCGGCGCATGCGACTTCATCGAGAAGCCCTACACCGCGTCGAGCATCATCGGTGCGGCCGAGAGCGCGCTGAAGAGGCGCGATGAATTGGTCGCCCGCGCCGAGGAGGCGGCGGACGCCGCGGCGCGCATCGCAACGCTCTCGCCTCGCGAGACCGAGGTGTTGCTCGGCCTGGTTGCCGGCCAGGCCAACAAGGTCATCGCCTTCGACCTCGATGTCAGCACGCGGACCGTGGAATTCCATCGCGCGAACCTGATGGAGAAACTGGCCGTCGGCAGCCTCTCGGAGGCGGTCCGGCTGGCCTTGGCGGCGGGGCTGTGGCCACGCCCCTCGGCGGCTGCCGGTGAAGTCCTGACCTGCCGCATCGGCCAGGCCGCAAGGCTGTGGAAGCAACCCGCGGCCAGGCGCGAGCCGCCGCGGAGCGGAGGTTTGCGCGTCGCGCATGAGCCGTTTCATCGGCAGGTGACGTGCTTGCGGGGCTGGCGAGATTGATGCCGGGGCTTGAGGAACTTGGCCCCTGCCATGGACCTGGAGCCCGTCGGCACCAGCGCGGCCGGTCACGCAATCGTCGTGCCTGACGCGGTTGCGGAGTGACCAGCCGGCGTCCCACCCTGGTATGAGAAGCATCAAGGCGCGCTTTCGCGCGGCCCGATAGCCTTGCAACGCCGCGCAGCCGGGTTCCGCGCGTGCGGCGCCACCGGAGGACCGCCATGCCGCACGATCCCAGTCCGTTGCCCTGGGCCTCCTACGCGCTGGATGCCTGGCAACGCTCGGTCATCTTCCTGGATGTGCTGCGCGAGCGCGGCAACGCGTTCCTCGAGCGCGAGGCTGACCCGATGCTCATCGTCGAAGCGGAGGCGGAACCTGCGGCCAAGGCGCCGCACCTTCGCGCGGTCGGGCCGGAACCGGCCGAACGGCCCGCCACCAGCGGAGCCGGCGGCCCGGCGGCGCGCCGGTCACGCCCGGGACGCAAGCGGAGCGGCTGACGAACAGCAGCGACGCGGCGGGCCAGGCGGGGCAGCGCCGGCCGGCCGCGACGGCGGCGCGGATTTCACGACTGCACCCGATGGCCGCGACGGTGCTTGTGGAGCCATGATGCAGCCGTGGGAATGAGAGAGGCCTGGTCATGCATGTCGCCGCCTTGCCTGAAGGACTTGAGATCGCGGTCAGCATCGCGTCGTCATGGCTGAAACTCGGCATCGAGGCGGTGAGCGTCCTCATCATCCTCGTCGCCATTCTGCGTGCGGTGGCGCGGTTGCTGGGCGCGTCGGTCGGGCGCCGGGCGCATGACGTCCGCGTGGGGCTGGCGCGCAGCCTGTCGCTCGCCTTGGAGTTCCAACTCGCGGCGGATATCGTCGGCACCGCGATCTCGCCGGATTGGGACCAGATCGGCAAGCTTGCGGCGGTCGCGGCCATCCGCACCTTCCTCAACCATTTCCTCCAGCGCGAGCTCAGCGCGGAGGAATTCGTGCCGCCATCGTCCGGCCCACGGCAGGACGCCGGCGAAGCGCAGCCGCAACGCCGTCCCCCGGCTGATTGACGGGAGGCCGGGCCGCGCCCGCTGTGCGGAGCGCCACCTCCGACGTTTCCGCCTGCCGATCGGTCGATCCGGGTTCCTCGTGCCGTGCTGCGTCGATGTCGCCGCCGGCGATGCCAACCTGCCCTGGCCGGCCTTCAGCGGCATCGGCCGGCGTGCCGACCGGACGCTGCTCCATGTCCTTCACCCCGGGCAGGGCGGCCGGCTGGAGGGATTGCCGATGGCCGCTGCCCGCCCGGCGCTGGCCTTCATCTCAATGAGGGGCTGGCCGGACGGAATGCGCGCCCGGCCATCCCTCCATCGTCGAGGCGCCCGGGACGATGCCGGATCAGTCGATCCCTTCCATTCCCGCCAGCGCCAGGATGGCCGCCAGCGTCGTGCGCATGCCGCGCAGGCTTTCCTCCGGCGCCACGTCGAGCCATTCCTCCAGGGAATGCGCGCGGCCGCCGCGCCCGCCGGCACCGACCTTCAATGCCGGGATGCCAAGGCTCATCGGCACATTCGCGTCGGTCGAGGAGAATTCGAAGCGCGGCGTGTAGCCCTCGGCGGCCACGGCGGCCGCGGCGATCGCGCGGATCGGCGCGTCCGCCGGGGTCTCGCCGGCCGGGCGATCGCCGACCCGGGCGATCTCGGCGGTGATCACGCCGGCGGCGACCGAGCGCGCGGCGTTCTCGTTCGCCACCGCCTCATCGACGATCTTGAGGAAGCGCTGGTCGAGCCGCTCCAGTTCGGCGGCCGAGGCCGAACGCAGATCGACCTCGATCGTCACCGCATTGGCGATGGCGTTGATCGAGGTGCCGCCGGAGACGACGCTGACGCAATGCGTGGTCGGCGGCGATTTCGGGACCTCGACGGCGGCGAGACCGCGCGCGGCCTCCGCCATCGCATACATCGGGTTCACCAGGCCGAAGGCGGCATAGGAATGCCCGCCCGGGCCGCGGAAGGTCACGCGATATCGCCGCGAGCCGACGCCGCCCGAGACGATCTGGTCCACCTGCGGGCTGTCCACCGTCAGGAAGGCGCGGATGCGCGGGCGATGGCGCGAATGGGCGAAGAGATGCCGCACGCCGCGCAGGTCGCCGAGGCCTTCCTCGCCGACGTCGCCGACGAACAGCAGGTCGTGCCGCGTGCGGATGCCGGCGGCGTCGAGGGCGCGGATGAAGGCGAGGTTGACCGCGAGCGACCAGGTGTCGTCGCTCACGCCCGGGGCGAACAGCTTCGTCCCTTCGCGGCGCACGCGCACATCGGTGCCGGCGGGGAAAACGGTGTCGAGATGCGCGGCCACCACCAGCACGTCGCCATTGCCGAAGCCGCGGCGGATGCCCATGACATTGCCGATCTCGTCCTGCTCCACCTCCTCGAGCCCGTGGGCGCGCAGCATGTCGAGATAGGCGGCCGCCCGCTTCTCCTCGCCGAAGGGCGGTGCGGGGATCTCGGTCAGCGTGATGACGTCCTGCACGGTGCGGTCGTGCTCGGCGGCGAGCGTCTCGGCGGCCGGGCGAAGCGGGCATCGGCACGGATGGCGGCGATGGTGTCGGAGGCGTTCATGCGGCGGTATCCAATTCTGCGCGGAGCCGGTCATACTCCGCGGCGAAGGTGGCGGCGAGGCCGCGCTTGTCGTCCTCGGGGATGAAGGCGCCGAGGATGCCGTTCAGCATGAAGCGCCGCAGGTCATCGAGGTCGAAGCCGAAATCCTCGACCATCATGCGCCAGCAGCGTTCGCGGGTCGACGCGATGCAGCGGCGGGTCGTCGGTATTGGGGTGGATCAGCAGCCCCGCGCCCGGCATGCGGCGGATCGGGTGGTCGAGCGCCCAGCGATCCTGCGGCAGGGTGCGCAGGTAGTAGGAATTGGTCGGCACCACGGTGAAGACGATGCCGCGCTCGGCGCAGCGCCGCGCCAGCGCCGGATTGTCCAGCACCGTGTAGCCATGGTCGATGCGCTCGACCTCCAGCAGGTCGATGGCGGTCTCGACGTTGCGCCAGTGGCAGCCGAATTCCCCGGCATGGGCGGTCAGCCGGAAGCCGGCGCGCTTCGCCGCGCGATAGGCCTTCCAGAAGGCCTCGGGCGGGCCGTCATTCTCGCGATAGTCGATGCCCAGGCCGATGATGCGGTCGCGCCGATGCGCCACCATCCAGCCGACCATCTCGGCGGCTTCCTCGGGCGTCGCCTCGCGGTCGATCGACGGGATCAGCAGCGCCGAGATGCCGTGGTCATGCTTGGCATCGTCGAAGGCGGCGAGGATGGCATCCGCGCCGGCGGCATAGGGGATGCCGCGTGTCGCGCGCCGTGCCGGTCGGGTTCCAGAAGATCTCGGCATGGCGGACGCCCTGCGATGCGGCATCCTCCAGATATTCATAGGCGATGCGGTGCAGATCCTCCGGCCCGCGCATGATGCGCTGTTCCAGCGCGCGCAGGATGTGCAGCACGCCCTTGGGCTTGGCATCGCGCCGCGCGAGATCGGCGACCTCCTCGGGCGTGAATCCCGGCACCCTGCCGCGCCGCCATCTCCGCCAGCGTGTCGAGCCGGATGGCGCCGAGCAGATGCACATGCAGTTCCACCTTCGGCAGGCGGCGGCAGAATTCCGACAGGTCCATCACGCGATCCCCGCCGGATAGCCGTCCCGCTGCGGGTCGGCGGCCCCTTCCAGCAGCGCCGTCCCACATCGCGATGCCATGCACGCCGGCGAAGGCGTAGGTCGTCGGCACGCGCTTCACGTGGTAGCCATCGGCAGCCAATGCCGCTTCCGTCGCGCGCGGGATGCGCAGCGAGAGGTCGAGCGTCGCGCTGGTCGCGCTCGACGCGCGGCGCCAGCACCGCCTCCTGAATCCCCATGCCGAAATCGAGCAGGTTCACCAGCACCTGCGCCAGCGCGACGCCGATCCAGGCGCCACCCGGCGCGCCGAGCGTCGCGACGGGCGTCGCACCCTCCATCACGATCAGTGGCGACATCGACGAATAGCGCCGCTTGCCCGGCGCATAGGAGGTCGGCCGGCCCGGCCGCGGATCGTACCAGTTCATCGCCCCGTTCAGCATGAAGCCCAGCCCCGGCACCACCACGCCGGAAGGCACGCCGAGCGTATGCGTCACCGACACCACCAGCCCGTCGGCATCGACGCAGGAGATCGTGGTGGTGCCCTTCGGTTCCGCACCGACGCGCGTCAGGTCGGCGCGTTCCCCGCGCCGGATGCGCGCCGCCGCCTCGGCCGCATGCGCATCGCCCAGCAGCAGGTCGAGCGGCACCGGCACGAAATCCGGATCGCCGACATGGGTGTCCTTGTCGATCCCGGCGATCTTCATCGCCTCGGCCAGCACGGCGATCATCGCCGCGCTGTTGTGCCCCATCGCCGGCAGGTCGAAATGCTCGAGGATGCGCAGCATCTCGCCGATGAACACGCCGCCGGCCGGCGGCGGCGGCAGCACCAGCGTGCGGCCGCGATAGGGCACGCGCAGCGGCGCGACCCGGCGGCTGCGCACGGCGGCGAGGTCCGCCTCGGTGATCAGCCCGCCATGCGCCGCCATGTCGGCGGCGATGCGCCGCGCGATCTCGCCGCTGTAGAAGGCATCGGCGCCCTCCCGCGCGATCACCCCGAGCGTCGCGGCGAGATCCGCATTCACCACCCGCTCGCCCGGCCGCTTCGGCGTGCCGTCGGCGCGCAGATACAGCCGCGCGCCATCCTCGGTCAGCGCCAGCTTCTCGGCGGTGTTGACGCGGCCATAGGCGGTCTCGTCCATCGCCATCATGGTGTGGACATGCGGGCGCACCATCCAGCCGCCGCGCGCGCAGTCGATCGCGCCGTCGAACAGCCCGGACCACGGCATCCGCCCGAAGGCGGCATGGGCATCGGCGAAGGTCCGCAGGATGGAGGGCACGGTCACCGCCGTGCGCCCCATCTCATTCACCGCGCCGCGCAGCACGAAGCCGTAGCCATCCGAGCATTCGCGCTCGAACAGGTTCGACCACATGGCGGCATGCGCGCCGGCCGGGCAGGGGGACAGCCCGTCGAAGACGACCTGCTCGCCGGTCTTCGGGTCGTGCACGGTCATCACGCCCAGCCCGCCGATGCCGCACATCATCGGGTCGACCACGCCCTGGGTGAAGGCGCAGGCGAGCGCGGCATCCATCGCATTGCCGCCGGCGGCGAGCACGGCCGCGCCGGCCTCCACCGCCTCGGGCTGCGGGGCGACGATCATCGCGCGTGGCGTCGGGATGCGGCGGGTCGGGCGCGCCATGGCTATCTCCGTCCCCAGGTGATCACGCCATCGGCGTCCGGGCATCCGCTCGACGCGCCCCATCTCCTCAAGCCGCCGCAGATGCGCGAGCGTCTCGCCCAGCCCGAAGCCGAGGCTGCGATCGTCGAGCGGCCGGCGGAACAGCGCCGGCAGCAGGGCGTGGGTGGTGGATGGTTCGCGGCAGGCATCCTCCAGCGCCGTCGAGCCGCTCCGCATGATGCGCCGCGAGCGCATCGAGACGCCTGTGCAGCGGCGTGAAGGGCTCGCCATGCGATGGCAGCACCAGCGTGTCGTCCGGCAGCGCGCGGAAGCGTTCCAGCGTGGCGAGGAAGGCGCCGAGCGGGTCGGCCATCGGCTCGCCCGCATGCAGCCCGATATAGGGCGTGATGCGCGGCAGGATCTGGTCGGCCGCGATCAGCACCTTCGCCTCGGCGCAATACAGGCAGGCCATGTCCGGCGCGTGGCCCTGGCCGGTCATCACCCGCCATTCGCGCCCGCCGATCGTCAGCGTGTCGCCGTCGGCGATGGCGTGGAAGGCGCGCGGCAGGGGCGCTACGGAACTCTGGTACAGCGGCCCGCGCGCCCGCTGGAAATCGCGCGTATGCGGCCGGCGCGCCCGCGATGCGCGCGAATTCCACCTGGTGCTCGATCATATCCGCGCCGGTGTCGAACCACAGCGAACGCGCCTGCAGCCATTCGATGCGCGTCATCATCGGTGTCAGCCGATGCTCGGCCGAGAGCCACCCCATCAGGCCCGGCATGGTCGGGATGGAAATGGGTGACCAGCAAGCCCGGTCAGCGGCCGATTGCCGAAGGCCTCGCCGGTCAGCGCGGTGGCGCCAGTGGCCGCGTGTCTCGTCATTGGCGATGCCGGCGTCGATGGCGAGCCAGCCATCGCCATCCTCCAGCAGCCAGACATTGACGTTGCTGGGCGGGAAGGGCAGCGGGAACCGCATCCAGCGCAGGCCCGGCAGGATGGTGCGGGCCTCGCCCGGAGGGGGGATGTCGGTGTTCATGTGGCGCCCAGCGTGGCCTGCCCTGGCCGGGGGCTCAATCCCCGCCTTGGGCATGGCTGCTGCCAAACTCGCGGGAGCGATGCCAGGCGACCTCTCGGTCGCCGATCCAGCCACGGTGCGCAAGGGGGGTTATTGCGCGTCCCGGTGTTCAGGAACCGCAGGCGTGACGCGTTTCCCGCAGCGTCCGATGCACCCTGCGCCCCGTTCGGGGCACCGGTCAGTAGAGGTCGAGCCGGCTGTCCACGAACACCCGCGTCTCGTCCGAAATCGAAAAAGCGCCGGAGGGATCGACCCGCATCACCGGCCCTTCATAGAACACGCCGCGCACCAGGGTCTGGTCGCGCGTGCCGGTGGCGAATTGTTCGTCGCAGGCGGCGATGACGGTGGCGGTGAACATCTGTGCCAGCCGCCGCATCATCTGATAGCCGGCGCCCGAGGTGTAGTCCCGCGCCGATCCTCCGGTGCCCCAGCCGGATGTGAAGCTGCCCTCGCCATGCCCATGCTGCCAGGCCCCCGAGGCGACGAAGCAGCCGAACAGTCGGACCCGGTGCCGGGCGCTGCGCTGCATCCGTGCGGCGAGCGGGGCCAGCGCCTCCACGCTGCGCAGCGTCAGCCCGGTGCCGAGTTCCATGTACCCGGCATTGCCATGGGCAACGATGGTCACGCCGCGCAATTGCGCCTGGGCAAAGCGGGGCTCCGAGAGGCGGGACAGGGCACCCTGGGCGATGCCCCCCATGTCGTCATCGCGCAGGATCATCACGCTGGCGTCGCTGCGGGGGATGAAGCGTTCCATGGCTCCGGCCATCGGGGCGCGTTCGTCGATCAGGTACAGTTCGGTCACCGCAACACTCCGGCCAGGCCGGCAGTCTCGCGATCGCGGGCGCGGAGCGTCCATGAATTAATTCGCCGGGCGGTTGCGCGAAGCCTGGCCATGGCGGAACCTGTGGCCAAAGAGGAAACGACATGACGCCAGAGGCCATCGATTGCGACCTGCACCCCGGCGTGCCCGGCGTCGCCGCGCTGATGCCCTATATGGACGAGTACTGGCGCCACACGCTGGTGGAGCGCGGCATCCAGGTGCTCGAAAGCGCCTCCTATCCGCCCAACGCGCCGTCCACCGTGCGCGGCGACTGGCGCGGGGCGAATGGCGCGGCACCGTCCACGGTCGGGCAGTTGCAGGCCCAGGCGCTGGATCGCTGGGGCGCGTCGATCGGCATCCTCAACCCGCTGTTCCCGGTGCAGTTGCCGTTCAGCCGCGACATGTCGGCGGCGATGGCCCGCGCGGTGAATGACTGGGTGCGGGCCGAATGGCTCGACCGCGACGACCGGCTGCGCGCCGCCATCCTGCTGCCCAATGGCATCGAGGAGGCGCTGGCCGAGATCGAGCGCCTCGCCCCCGACCGCCGCTTCGTGCAGGCGATGGTGCTGTGCATGGGGGAGATCCCGCTCGGCCGGCGCGAATGGTGGCCGGTGCATGCGGCGCTGGAGAAGGCCGGCCTGCCGCTCGCCATCCATGCCGGCAGCGCCTGGCGGCATCCGCCGACCTCGGTCGGCTGGCCGTCCTGGCATGTCGAGGAATATGTCTCGAATGCCTATGGCTTCCAGGCGACGCTGGCCTCGCTGCTGACCGAGGGCGTGTTCGGCAAGTTCCCGGCGCTCAAGGTGGTGCTGGTGGAATCCGGCGTCACCTGGCTGCCGGCCTTCCTGTGGCGGCTGACGAAGTCCTGGAAGGGCGTGCGCTTCGAGGTGCCCTGGGTGGATCGCCCGCCGGCCGAGATCATCCGCGACCATGTCCGCCTGACCGTGCGGCCCTTCGATGCGCCGGAGGATGCCGACACCATCGCCCGGCTGCTCGACCACATGCGCTCGGACGAGATGCTGCTGTGGGCGACCGACTGGCCGCATGCGCATTTCGAGGGCGACGCCACCATCCCGCCCGGCCTGCCCGCCGGGGCTGCTGCCGAAGATCATGGTGGACAATCCGCTGGCGACCTATGCTCGGCTCAGGGAAGGAGGCACCGCATGAACCTCGTCCGTCCGATTGCCGCCCCGGGGCAGCCGGCCGCGGCCACGCTGGGGCTGGTGGATGTCGACATCCATCCGCGCGTGCGCGACCTGTCCGAGTTCCGGCCGTTCCTGACCGAGGCCGTCTGGCATCGGCTGATCACCTACGGCATCCATGCGCGGCATGGCTTCGCCAAGGGGTATCCGTTCCCGAAGGCGGCGCCGCTGGCCTGCCGGCGTGATGCCTGGCCGCCGGGCGGCGGGCCGCCGGCCTCGGACCTGCCGTTCCTGCAGGAACAATTGCTCGACCGCTACGGGCTCGATGTCGGCGTGCTGAACCCGTTGCAGCCTTCGGGGCAGGGCGACGTGAATGACGGGCTGTCGGTCGCCATGGCCCGCGCGGTGAATGAATGGCAGGTCGAGCATTGGGTGCGACATGAGACCGCGGCTGCAGGCGTCGATCGTCGTGGCCTATGAGGACGGCGCGGCCGCGGCCGCCGAGATCCGCCATCTGGGCCGGCGACCCGCGCTTCTGCCAGGTGCTGCTGATGAGCCGCACCTCGGAACCGCTCGGCCGGCAGCGCTACTGGCCGATCTATGAAGCCGCCGCGGAGGCCGGGCTGCCCGTCGGCATCCATGCCTTCGGCTATTCCGGCCATGCCATGACCAATGGCGGCTGGCCCTCCTTCTACATCGAGGAAGTGCAGGAACACGCGACCTCGGCCCAGGCGCAGGTCGCCTCCCTGGTGGTGGAGGGCGTCTTCGAACGCTTCCCCGGCGCTGCGCGTCGTCATGATCGAATGCGGCTTCGCCTGGATGCCGGCGCTGGGCTGGCGGCTCGATGCATCGTGGAAGCGGCTGAAGGATGAGGTGCCGCATCTCAAGCGCGCGCCGTCGGAATACATGCGCGAGCACGTCTTCGTCTCGACCCAGCCGATCGAGGAGCCGGAACGGCCGGAACACCTGCTCGACACCATGGAATGGATCGGCTGGGACCGGATCCTGTTCGCCTCGGACTACCCGCACTGGGATTTCGACGATCCCCGCCTCGCCATTCCCGCCTACATCCCGGAGGAGAAGCGCGCGGCGATCTATGGCGGCAATGCGAACCGGATCTACCGCTTCCGATGACCGGCATGTCGTGGCGCCGGTGGCGGAGATCCCGCCCGGCGCGCGGAAGCGTTGTCGAGGCCGCCGGCAAGCGGATCGTCGTGTTCAACCTCGAGGGCGACTTCTTCGCCCTGCTCGACCGCTGCCCGCATCAGGGCGGCACGCTGTCGGGCGGCATCCAATGCGGGCTGACGCTGTCCGACGAACCGGGCCAGTATCACTTCTCCCGCGCCGGGGAGTTCATCCGCTGCCCCTGGCACCAGTGGGAATTCGACATCCGCACCGGCAAGTCGTGGTTCGACCCGCGGCGGACCAAGGTGCGGCCATTCCCGGCCGGGGTCGCCGCCGGGGCCGAACTGGTCGAAGGGCCGTACCAGGCGGAGACCGTGCCGGTGCGGGTCGAGGAATCCTATGTCGTGATCGAGGCGTGAGCCTGACGGTTCAGCGTTTCGCCGACCACCAGGCGCCAGCCCGCGCCGTCAACATCCGTGCAGCCGTCGGCACGCCAGGTACTGCTGGAAGCACCGCTGCATGCAGCCTGCCCGATCGGTCGGGGTGAAGGCGGGCGCGCTGGGGTTCATGCTCCACATCGGCGGGCAGGCCACCTGGCAGGAACCCTGCTGCGCCAGGCAGGCATTGGCGAGCGGCGCCGCGCAGCTCGAGGCCTGCGGCGCAGGCTGAACCGGCTGCGAGGGCGCCGCCGACCCGGCGCCAAGCGGCGGCGGCTTGCCGTGGCAACCCCTGCGCCAGCGCCGGTCCGGCGATTGTCAGCGACAGCAGCAGGATGCGAAGCATGCCGGCAACCTCGATGCAGCGACGGGCGCGCGACAGTCGCGCCGGCGCCACCGTGCGGTCAATCATCCCGGCACCCGGGTGAAGTGCTTCACGACACAGTGCCATTGCGGCCCCGCAAGGCGCCTTTCGCCATGGCGAAGCCATTCTCCGTTGAGATCATGCCGCCTACAGTCCTTCAACCGGCGCGGGATTCGCCCGCGCCGCCGCATCGCACCGTTCGGAGCCGACCAGACCATGGCGAGTCCGCGCTTCATCCTGAAGACCGAGCTGACCGGGCTCGAACCGGTCGCCGTCGGCGGCGCCGCGGTGCTGGACGCCGATGCGCGGCTGCGGGCGCTGCTCGGTCCCGATCGCGCGGCGCTGTTCGCCGAGCCGGTCATCACCTGGGGCAATGGGCGCAATCCCGGGTCGGTCTCCTGGTATGCGGTGGCGGGGGCGACCCGATGCCGCTCGCCGCGCTGCCGCCGGCGCGGCGCGCGGCGGTGGAACAGCGGCTGGCCGAGGCACTGGCCGCGCTGTCGCCGCTGATGGGCGACCCGCTGCTGCGCGGGGCGCTGGTGCTGGCCGGGCCGGATTCCATCCTCGCCGTCGATGACCGGCCGCTGATCACCGGATGGGGCCTTGCGCCGGCCGGAGCCTTGCGCGACGCGGCAGCGCGGGCGGCGCATCTGCGCGCGCGTCTATGGCGCGCGCTGCCGCCCGCGCTTGCTGGCGGAAGGCGCCGCCGCCGCCCGAGACGCCGCGCGCCGCGCCGCCACGCCGTCGCCCCGCCCCGCCGCCGTGGCGCCGCCGCCGGTCGCCCCGGTCGGCGGCCGGTCGCCGCGGTGCCGCCTGCCGCGCGGCCCGTCTCCTCCGCATGGAACTGGTGGCTGCTGCCGGTCGGCGTGCTGGTGGCGCTGATCTTCCTCGGGCCTCGGCTTCTGGCTCGGCTGGCAGTTGATCTCGGAGCGCATCGCCTCGCAGCGCCTGGTCGCGCATGTTGCCGATGCCTCGCGCATCGACGAACAGGTGACGCGCCAGCGCCAGACCAATGATGCCCTGCGCGTGGAGATCGAGCAGGCGCGCCAGGCCTTGCAGGGCGATGTCTGCCGCCCGGCCGATTTCGGCCAGTCGCCGCTGACGCCGCCGCAGATCACGCCGATGCAGCCTTCGTCGCTGCCGCCGGCGCCGGCCGGGCAGCAGGCCTTCCAGGGCACGCTGATCGAGATGCTCGACCAGGCGACCGTGCTGGTGCTCGGGCCGCTGGCGAATGGGCAGGGTGTCGGCACCGGTACGGGTTTCGTCGTCGCACCGGGGCTGATCGTGACCAATGCGCATGTCGTGGCACCGCTCGACCCGGCGCGGACCTATGTGGTGAACCGGCGGCTGGGCCGGCCGGTGACGGTGCAGGTTCTGGCGCAGACGCCCGAGCCCGCGCCCGGCAAGCCGGATTTCGCGCTGCTGCGCCTGCCGGCCGAGGCGCCGCCGCTTGCCCCGCTCGGGCTGACGCGCGTGGCAAGCCGGCTCGACCCGGTGATCGCCGCGGGCTTCCCGCAGGCGATCATGCAGACGGATGCGAATTTCACCGCCCTGCTGGACGGCAATATCCGCTCCATCCCCGAACTCGCGGTGACGGACGGGCTGGTGAGCGCGGTGCAGAACCTGCCCTCGGGGCTGGTGGTGATGCCCCATACGGCGGCGATCAGCCGCGGCAATTCGGGCGGGCCGCTGGTTGACCGCTGCGGGCGCGTCGTCGGCATCAACACCTTCGGCTTCTTCAATGCCGAGCAGGGGGAGCGTGTTTCCTACGCGCAGAAGGTGGATTCCCTGCTCGCCTTCCTGGCGGCGAACAACGTGGCCGTGGCGGAACTGACCGGCCCCTGCCAGCCGGCCAGCGTGACCGGCCCGGCCGCAGCGCCGGCAGCCCCCGCCGCGGCGCCAGGCGCGCCGTCCGGCCCGGCGCCGGCTGTCTCGGCGCCAGCGCCGGCACAGGGCGCGCCGGCCCCGATCGCGCCAGCGCCGCCGGCGGCAGCACCATCGCCGGCCACGCCCGCGCCGGCGGTGCCCGCACCCGCGACGACCGCGCCGGCCACCGACGCCACCCCGCCGCCGGCGCCGCCGGCCGCGCCGCGCTGAGCGGGAAAGGCGGGATCCCACCGTGGACGAGAGCCTGATCGCCACCACGCTGAACCGGGACCTGCTGGCGCAGGGCGTCGGCGGCCAGCTGGCGGTGCAGCATTGGGAACAGCTGACGCAATACCTGAAGCGCGCGCTGACGCCGCGCCATGCCGCGCTGTTCGCCGAACCCAATCCGGACCCCGAGAAGGGCAGCATCGACTGGTATGCGCCCGGCAGCGGCCCGGCGGTGGCGCTGACCGACCTCGACCCCGCCGCGCAGGAAGCCGCGCGCGGGCTGCTGATGCCGATGGTGGCCGAGATCCAGGCCGCGGCCGGCCGGCTGCGCGGCTCGGCCAGCGAGGGCGAACGCTTCCTCGGCGAATTGCTGCGCCTGGCGCTGGAAATCCCGGATCCCTCGGCGATCCGCGTGCGCGACGGCGTGCCCGTGCTCGCCCCCTGGGGCCATACGCTGGCCGGCCCCGGCGGGATGCGCGAATTGCTGGTGAAGATGATGCCGGTGCCGGTGGCGCCGATGAGCCATCGTCGGGCCGCCGGCCGCCGTCGCCGTGGCGCGCGGGCGGGTGTGGCCGTGGCTGCTCGCCTTCCTGCTGACGCTGCTGATGCTGCTGCTCGCGCTGTGGCTGTTGTGGCGCGACCCGTTCGGCTGGTTCGCCACGCCACAGGCGCAATGCGTGGCGCCGGACGGCGAGGTGTCGCGCCTGGATACGCTGCGCGAGGAGGAGGCGCGCGAGGGTGCGCTGCGGGCCGAACTCGCCCGCATCGTCGCCGAGGCCGGCGAGCGCCGGCTGCTGTGCCGCGCGCCGGAACCACCGCCGCGCCCGCCCGAGCCGCCGCGCCCGCCGGAACGGCCACCGGCACCGCCCCCGCAGCCCCAGCCGCCACCCCAGCAGCCGCCGCCGGAACCGCCGCGCAACACCGACCTCGACCGCGCCGACCGGCAGGGCGCGCGGCGCGGGCGGACGCAGGTGATCCTGGCCTGGGATGACCGCAACGACCTCGACCTCGCGGTGATCTGCCCGAGCGGGCAGCGCATCGACTTCCGCAACCGTGCGGCCTGTGGCGGTTCGCTCGACATCGACCGCAACGCGGCGGGCGGGCCGACCACGCGCACGCCGGTGGAGAATGTCGTGTTCGACCAGAACCCGGCGCCGGGCAGTTATCGCATCGTGGTGGACTACTTCGACCGGGCCGACGGCCCGACCACGCCCTATCGCGTGACGGTGCGGCAGGAAGGGCAGCCGGATCGCGTGATCACCGGCACGGCGCGCCAGGGCAGCGCGACCAGGTGGTCGGGGAGTTCACCGTCCCATGAACCGCCCCGATCCGACGCGGAGGCGGCGCGCATGATCCGCCTCGCTGCCACCCGCGCGCAGGACCTGCGCCCGCTGCTGCCGATGCCGCCGGCCGAGGCCTTCGCCGCGCTTGCAGGCCGAGGCGGGGCGGTTGTCGCCGGCCCATGCCGCGCTGTTCGCGGCGCCGGTGGCCGAGGAGGCGGGCATCGCCTGGGGCGCGCCCGGGGCGCGCATGGTGCCCTATGCCGACCTCGATGCCGCATCCCGCGCGGCGCTGATGGCCGAGGCCGGGCGCATCCTGTCGGACCTGCGGCGCGACGCCGAGCGCCAGGCGCATGAGGGCGGCGGCGCGCTGGCCCGGCTGTGGCCGGCGATCGCCGAGATCCCCTCCTTCGATCTTGTCTTCGCCGTCGATGGGCGGCCGGTGCTGGCGGGGTGGGGGCATGTGGGCGCGGCCTCGCCCGGGGCCGCTGGGCCTGTTGGGGCGCTTCGACGACGGGCGGCATTGGCAGCCGCCGGCGCGGCGGCCCTGGGGCGTCTGGGCGGCGACGCTCATCGCCCTGGCCCTGCTTGCGCTGCTGGCGGGGCTGCTGGGGCCGCTGCTGGCCTGGCGCTTCCTGGTGCCGCCGGAATCGGCGTGTGTCGCGGCGCAGGGCGACCTTGAGGCGCTGGCCCGCCTGGTCGAGGCGGAGCGCGGCGAACGCGACCTGCGGACCGACCTCGCGCGGCTGGAGGAACAACTCGGCCGCCGGCGCCTGGCCTGCCCGATCCCGCGCGCGCCGGAACCGCCGCCGCCACAGCCCGAACCGCAGCGCCCGCCGGAACCCGCACCCGAACCGCCGCGCCAGGAGCCGCTGCCACAGCCGCCGCCGGAACCCCCGCCACCGCCGCCTGAGCCGCCGCCGCCGCGGCCGACCGGCCCGCCGCCCGGCACGCAGCCCTGCAACGTGGACACCCAGTCCGGCGGGGCGGGGGAGACGCGGACGCGGCATTACCTCGGCCCGACGCCGGGTCCGGTGACGGTGGACTACGACACCCAGACGGTGCCCGACAGCATCGAGGTGCGCTATCGCGGCCGGGTGCTGGCGCGCACGCCGGGCATGGTCAGCGGCCGCGGGCGGATCGGCTTCGACTGGCGGCCGCAGGGCGGTGATGATGTGGTCGAGGTGGTGGTGATCGGGCCTTTCGCGAATACGCGCTGGCGGTATCGCCTGAACTGCCCGGCGAATTGATGCGCCCGGGCAGGATCACCGCCGCGGTGGCGCGCGGCATCGCGCATGGGCTGACGTGCCGGGGCCGGATGCGGCACACTCGCCGGCGCGAAATGGAGTGTTCATGAGCAGTTCCGCCACGGCCGGCCTGATCAGCCTGGTGCCGTCCTCCGGCATCCAGTTCGTCGATATCGACTTCGATATCGACCGGCTGCCGCGCGGCTCCCGCACCTATTGGGAGGAGACGCTGCGCGAGCAGGTGGACCATGAGGGCAAGTCCCCCACCATCCTGCGCGTGCTGGAGGCGGATGAGGACGGCAACCTGGCCGATCCGGTGACGCGCCAGGTTCCCGACCCGGAGGAGACCTATGCCATCTCCCGCGCCCAGGCGCTCGAATGCTTCCTGAGCAAATGGGTGCCGCTGCCCTTCTTCCGCGTCCATGCGCGCGGCGCCGACGGCAAGGAAGTGTACGATCGCGGCCCGTCCAACTGGGTGCGGGCCTATATCGCCGAATTCCCGCAGCGTGACTCCGAGGGGCGCTCGCACCGCCTCGTGCTCGCCTTCGACACGGCGCTGATGGCGCGCTCGCCCGAGCGCCCCTATGTGGCACCGGCGCCCGAGGACAGCGCCCGGCAACAGGAATTCGCCCCGGTTTGCGGCCATGCCGAGAATGCGTGGTTCCTCAACGAATCCTGGGTCGGGCAATGGCTTGAGGAAGGCTTCCGCGAATTGCGCCAGGCGCAGCGCGGCGGGCGGCCCCTGCGGCCCGAGGATTTCCCGCATGTCTGCGAGCATTGGGCGCGCTACCTCTCCTTCCTCGGCCTGCTGGAAGGCATCGGCATCCTGCCGCGGGTGCGGCTGGTCGATGTGGTGTCCGACAATCGCGGCTATGCGCCGATCAATGTCGACCTGGTGCTCGATGTCGGCAATTCGCGCACCTGCGGCCTGCTGGTCGAGGAGAGCCAGGATGCGCCGTCGCTGAACAATTCATCCGTGCTGGCGTTGCGCGATTTGTCGCGGCCGGAGCAGGTCTATGCGCGGCCATTCGAGAGCAGGGTCGAGTTCGCCGTGGGTTCCTTCGGCCGGGATGCGATCTCGCGCCGTTCGGGGCGGGCGAGCGCGTTCCGCTGGCCGTCGCCGGTGCGGGTGGGGCCGGAGGCGATGCGCCTGGCCGCCGCGACCCAAGGCAATGAAGGGGCGACCGGGATATCCAGCCCCAAGCGGTATCTGTGGGATCGCCGGCCCAACGTGCAGGGCTGGCGGTTCAACGGGCGCGCGTCGGATGGCGTGACGACGGAACCACCGGTCTCCGGCCCCTTCATGGCGCATGTGACCGAGACCGGCGAGGCGCTGCGGATGCTGCGCGGCCGCGGCCAGCCTGCGGTGCGGGCACGCTTCTCGCGGTCCTCGATGTTCACCTTCCTGTTGACCGAGTTGCTGATGCAGGCGGTCAGCCAGATCAACGCGCCGGCGACGCGCGCGGCGCGGCGCTTCGCCGATGTGCCGCGCCGCCTGCGCCGCGTGATCCTGACCCTGCCGCCCGCCATGCCGCTCGCCGAGCAGAAGATCCTGCGCGAACGGGCCGAAGGCGCGATCAAGCTCGCCTGGGACCTGCTCGGCTGGACGGAAGCCGGGGCGACGGCGCCGCCGGAACCGCGCGTGCTGCTGAACCTCGATGAGGCGACGGCGACGCAGGTGGTCTGGCTGTACACCGAGATCACCCAGCGGCTGCAGGGCGATGCGCAGGGGATGTTCGAACTTGCCGGGCGGGTGCGGCCGGAACGGGGCCCGAATCCCTGCCTGCGGGTGGCGTCCATCGACATCGGCGGCGGCACCACCGACCTGATGGTGGTGACCTGGTCGGTCGAGAACCGCGACACCATCGTGCCGCGCCAGGAATTCCGCGAAGGCTTCAAGATCGCCGGCGACGAGGTGCTGGAAGGGCTGATCACGCATCTGGTGCTGCCGCAGGTCGCCGATGCGCTGCGCATGGCGGGGATGTCCGATCCCAACGCCTTCCTGCGCCAGACGCTGGGCGGCGACCGCGGCGGGCAATCCGAGGTGGAACGCCACCTGCGCCGGCAATTCGTCGCGCAGGCGCTGGAGCCGGCGGGCCTGGCGGTGCTGCACGCCTATGAACGCATCGAGGGGCGGCAGATGGGCGAGGTGTTCCGCGCCACCATCCGCACCGTGCTCGATGCCGAGGCGCAGCCCGCCAATCCGCGCGCCATCGCCTTCTTCGAGACGGCGGCGCGCCAGGCGGGGGCGCGCGACTTCTCCATCGTGGATGTCGAGATCGCCGCCGATGCGCGGCGGGTGGAGGCGGTGATCCAGGCGACGCTCGGCCCGGTGCTGGCCGATCTGTGCGAGGTTGTCTGGCATTATGACTGCGACGTTCTGCTGTTGTCGGGGCGGCCGTCCCGGCTGCGCGCCGTCACCGACATCGTGCTGGCGAAGTCGCCGGTGCCGCCGCACCGCATGATCGGCATGCATCGCTACGCGGTCGGCGGATGGTATCCGTTCCGCGACGCCAATGCCCGGATCGAGGACCCCAAGACCAGCGCCGCGGTCGGCGCGATGCTGTGCGCATTGGCGGAAGGGCGCCTGGAATCCTTCCTGATGCGCACGTCGCAACTCAGCATGAAATCGACGGCGCGATTCATCGGCCGGATGGAGATCTCGGGGCAGGTGCGCGAACAGGGCGTGCTGCTGTCCGACGTGGACCTGGAGAAGCGGCCGGCAACGGCCGATGGCGTCGAGTTCACCATGACCTTCGCGGCGCCGACCTTCCTGGGCTTCCGGCAATTGCCGATCGAACGATGGCCGGCAACGCCGCTCTATGCGCTCGAATTCGCGAACCCTGAAAGCGTTCCGCGCATGGCCCTGCCGCTGCGTGTCAAGATACGCCGTGCCGACATGGACCCCGACGCCCCCGGCCAGGAGGAGAAGCGCGAGGACTTCAAGGTCGAGGAGATCGAGGATGCCGAAGGCACCGCGCTGAGGCGCACCGACGTGGAGATACGGCTGCAGACGATGAAATCCGAGGCAGGCTACTGGCGCGATACCGGCGTGGTGGGGATGGCATGAGGCTCGACAACTCCACCGACGCCGCCCTTGCCGCCGCCGCGCGTGGCACGGCCGAGGCTGCCTCCGAGGCGATCGGCTGGCTTGCCGACAACCGTTCCAAGGTGCGCGAGGAAGCGCCGGCCGTCGCGCGGGATTTCCGCAAATTCGCCCGCCGCGCGCGGAAACTGGAAGCCGCCGCGGAACGCCCGATGTGCGTCGCGGTGTTCGGTCCGTCGCAATCGGGCAAGTCCTATCTGATCTCGGCGCTGGCGCGGCGCGGGCAGGAATCCGTCACCGCGATGTTCGATGGTGCGGCGCTGGATTTCGTGCGCGACATCAACCCCGAAGGCGGGCAGGAGGCGACCGGCCTTGTCACCCGCTTCACCCTGCGCCCGCCGGCCGCGATCCCTGGCCATCCGGTATCGCTGCGCCTGCTGTCGCAGACCGATGTCATCAAGATCCTCGGCAATACCTTCCTGGAGGATTTCGACCCCGCCGAGGTCGATATCCCCTCGCCGGAACTGGTGCAGTCGCATTGCGCGCGCTTTGCCGGGCGCGTCGGTGCCGAAGCGGTCGATCGGTTGACCGAGGACGATGTCGACGACCTGCGCGAGTATTTCGAGGGGCTGTTCCGCGGCCATCCCCTGATCCCGGGCCTTGGTTCCGCCTTCTGGGCGCAGGCGGCCTCGATCGCGCCGCGCCTGCCGGTCGGCGAACGCGCCGCCTTCTTCTCGATCCTGTGGAACGGGCATGAGGCCTTCACCGCCGCCGCGCGGGAACTGCTCGCCGCACTCGCCGCCCTGGATTTTCCCAGCGAGGCCTTCGCGCCGCTCGATGCGCTGTCACCGCGCGAGACGTCGATCATCGATGTCCGGACGCTCTCGGCGCTCGGCGACCCGTCCGACGGCACGCTGGCGCTGCGCACCCGCGCCGGTCGCCAGGCGGTGCTGCCGCGCGCGGCGCGTCGCCGCGCTGGTGGCGGAACTGACCATCGCGCTGCGCGACAAGCCCTGGGATTTCTTCGAGGTCACCGACCTGCTCGACTTCCCCGGCGCACGCTCACGCGAGAAGCTGACCCAGCCGGGGCGCTTCCTGGCCGAGAAGGGAAAACTCCCCGGCCTCTTCCTGCGCGGCAAGGTCGCCTACCTGTACCAGCGCTACTGCGCGGAGCAGGAAATTACCTCGATGCTGCTGTGCATCGGCCCATCCAACCAGGAAGTCCGTACCCTGCCGCGGATGATCAAGGATTGGGTGGATGGCACGCTTGGCGTGACACCCGAGGAACGCGCCCGGCACCGCAACGCCCTGTTCCTGGTGCTGACCAAGTTCGATACCGAGTTCGAGGAGAAGAAGGGCGCGACGGAGGGCACCGGCAGCCGCTGGACGATCCGCCTGAACGCGTCGCTGCTCGATTTCTTCGGCAAGGAATACGACTGGCCGCGCAACTGGGCGGCCGGGCAGCCCTTCGCCAACACCTATTGGCTGCGCAATCCGAATGTCGCGGCGAAGCATATCCTCGACTACGACGATCACGGGCGTGAAGCGGCGCCGCGTGCCTCCGAGGCCGCGCGCATCGGACGGCTGCGCGAGGAATTCGTCACCAACGAGGATTGCCGACGCCACTTCGCCGACCCCGAACGGGCCTGGGATGCGGCGATGACGCTGAACGACGGCGGCATCTCGCACCTTGCCGAGAGCCTGCGCCCCGTCTGCGACCCGGCGATCAAGCGCAGCCAGATCGCCGCGCGCCTCGAAGCCCTGCGCGCGGACATGGCCGGGCGGCTGTCGCCCTATTGGCACTCCGGCGACCTGACGCAGGAACTGGCGAAGCGGCGGGAGGAAGCCCGCATCGTCAGCCGCGCGCTGGTCGCCTGTGCCTCCGCCCAGGCCTTCGGACGCCTGATCCGCAACCTGCAGGTGACGCCGGAGGAACTGACCTCCGCCTGGTGGCGCATGCAGACCGAACCGGATGAGGAAGCCCCTGTCGGCGCGCGGGCAGGGGAGGAGGACTACCTCGCCGAACTGGGTGATCTTGTCGCGCCCGCCGCGCAGGGGGAGCACCGCGCGCGCGATGCCTTCGAACGCTATGCCGACCTCGCTGTCGCCGAGTGGATGGAGAAGATGCACCGCGCGGCGGCCGAGCCGGAAATGACCGAGCAGTTGAAACTGCCGCGCGATGCCGCGACGGCGCTGGTGGCGCAGATCGGCGCCGGGGCGCGGCGGACGGCATTGTCCGCGCGCATTGCCCAGCGGCTGCGCGAGGCGGCCTCCTATCGCCAGAAACTGTCCGAGAGCGCCTCCAAGCCTGTGATGGTCGCCGAGGGCGTGGTGAACCGCTATGTCTACACGCTCGGCTATACGGATCTGCCGGCCGACCAGCGGCCGCGGGCCGGGCGCACGGATCGCCCGGTCTTCGCGCCGCGCCCGCCGATCAATGGCACGCCGCATCTCGGGCCGCAGCCCGAGCCCTATGACAAGCAGTTCCATGTGGACTGGATCAGCGCCTTCTCCCGCCTGGCGGAGGAGAATGTGACGGCGCCGGGCGGGCTCGAGATCGATGTCGCGGAGAATGCGCGCCTCGGGAAGATCCTGGGCGTGCTCGGCACGGCGGCATGAGCGGGGTCCGCGCCGCCGCCGATCCCGCCCATCCTGAAGGCGGGCACGCCATCATCCTGCTGCAGGGGGTGATGGATGCGCCGGCCGATGCACGCTTTCGCATCCTGCGCGAAGGCTGGGCCAAGGGCACCCTCGGCGCCGAGGGCTGGCAGGTGAGCGACACGCTGCTCAGCCCGGACCGGGTCGAGACCTCGCCGCAGGGGGTGCGGCTTTACCTCGGCCCGCGCGTCGTGGACTGGCTCGAGGCCGGGCCCGTGCTGTTCCGGCTGCCGGCCGCGCGGATCGAGGCACCGCTGTTCTGGCCGGATGTGCCGCCGCTGCATGGCGGGTCGGGGCATACCATCGCGGTGCCGGCGCCGGCCGCCAGCCCCGCGCCGCGGCTGCCGCCCCTGCCGATCGACGACCCGGACGCGACCATCACCGTGGCACCGCAAGCGCCGCCGGTTGCTGCGCCGGCGCTCTCGGTGCCGCCGCGGCCGCCGGTGGTGCCGACGCGCTCGGCGCTGCCGTGGATCTTGCTCCTGCTGCTCGTGCTGGCGGCCGCGGCGGGTGGCGCCTGGTGGTGGTTCATGGTCCGTGAGCCGGCGCCGCGCGCGGCACCGCCGCCCGAGGACCCCGTCATCATCGCGCCCGAGCCACTGCCGCGGGCCGAGCCGCCCCGCCTCGAACCTCCCCGCGCCGAGCCACCTGTGCTGCCGCCGGTTCGCCCGGTGGCCGAACCGCAGGCACCGGCCAACCTCGATGGCCTGACGGTGCCCGAGGTGATCGAACGCGCGACATCGCCCGCCGCCATCGCCGAGGAAGCCGCCCGGCGGTATGAGGCCGGCCGCTACGACGATGCGCTGCTGCTGTGGGAGGCGGCGGCGCGCGCCGGCAATCCGGCCGCGCTGACGCGGCTGGCGCGGCTTTATGACCCGGTGGGCTTCACGCCCGGCCGGCCCTTCCGCGACCCCGACCCTCGCCAGGCGGCGCGGCACTACCGTGAGGCGGTCACCGCCGGCGATCCGGCTGCCGCCGAACCGCGTGCGCGGTTGCGCCAGTGGCTCGACGACCGGGCGCGGGAGGGAGACCTCAACGCCCCGCTGACCATCAGGGATTTCTGGCAATGACGCCGCGCCGCCTGCTTCTTCTCGGCACTGTCGCGCTGCTGCCATTCGCGGCGCAGGCACAGCGCCCCGCGCGCCAGCCGCTGCTGATCCCCGGCAAGACGACGCTGTTCCAGCGCGTCATCCTGCGCCCGGGCGCCACGCTGCACGCCCAGCCCGGTGCCGCGCAGAGCCGCCCCGCGGCGGGCTTCAGCGTGATGCATGTCTATACCCGCCGCGATGGCTGGCTTGAGGTCGGCCGCGAGGCGGATGGCCGCGTCGAGGGCTGGGTGCGGGAGGATCGCGCCGTTGATTGGCGCCACACCATGGTGGGCGCCTTCACCAACCCGGCCGGTCGCGAACGCACCATGTTCCTGCGCGATGCGGCGACGCTGCGGGGCCTGCTCGCCTCGCCGAACATGACGCAGGATGCGGTGGCCCTGCGCGCGGCGGCGGGCCAGCCCGGCAGCCCGGTGCTGGCGCTGGAACCGGAGACCTTCATCGACATCCAGCGCAATTTCTACCTGCTGCCGATCCTGGAGGCCGAGACCATCCAGCGCCGCGACGGCACGCAGATGCGCATGCTGGAAGTGATCTCGGCGCCGGCCGAACTGCGCCAGGCGCCCACCCAGGCCGACCCTGCGCGGCTGCGCGACTTCCGCGGCGGCGTCGTCTTCGTGATCGACACCACGATCTCGATGCAGGCCTCGATCGACCGCACGCGGGAGGCGATACGGCGCATCATCGCGCGCATCGGCGACACCGCCGTGCGAGACAATTTCCGCTTCGGCATGGTGGCCTATCGCGCCGACATCTCATCCCGCCCGCAACTGGAATACGTCACGCGCCTGGTCGCGGCGCCGGATTTGTCGCAGCCGCCCGATGCGATCCTGCCTGCGCTGGACCAGGTGCGCGCGGCGACGGTGCCGACCGAACGCTTCGACGAGGACGCGATCGCCGGGCTGCGCGTCGCCATCGACCAGGTGGACTGGCAGCCCTTCGGCGGGCGCTATGTCGTGCTGATCACCGATGCAGGCGCGCTGGAGGCGACCGACCCGAAGTCGCAGACGCGGCTTGGCATCCCCGAGATCAAGGCGCTGGCCGAAGCCCGCGGCGTGGCGCTGTTCGCCATCCACCTGCAGACGCCCGAGGGCCGTTCCAACCATGCCCATGCGCGCGCGCAGTATCAGGAACTGACGCGCTACGGCGCGGCGGGCTCGTTGTATTTCCCGGTGGAGGGCGGCAGCCCGCAGGCCTTCGATCGTGTGGTGAACGGGCTGACCAATGCGCTGTTCCGCCAGGTGGCCGATACGGTCGGGCGGCCGATCGGCGGCATCGAGCCGGCGCGCACGCCCGAGGCCGAGCGCATGGCGCAGCAGGTCGAGATCGTCGCCACCGCGATGCGCCTTGCCTATCTCGGCCGCGAAGGCGGGACGACGGCGCCGGATGTGGTGCGGTCCTTCACCACCGATCGCGACCTGCGCGATCCGACCGTCGCCGCGCTCGACATCCGCGTGCTGCTGACGCGCAACCAGTTGTCCGACCTGTCGCAGGCGCTGACGCGCATCCTCGATGCGGGGCTGGCGGGGCGGACCGACCCACGATCCTTCTTCGGGCAGTTGCGGGCGGCCTTCGCGGCAACGGCACGCGACCCGGCGCGGCTGGGCAACCTCGCGCGGGTGGGGCAGGCGCTCGGGGAATATCTCGACGGTCTTCCCTATCAGTCGCAGGTGATGGAGTTGTCCGAGCAGGAATGGCTCGCCATGGGCGCGGCGGCGCAGCGGGAACTGATCAACGGCATCGAGGCGAAGCTTCGCCTGTACCAGGAATTCGCCGCGCGGCCTGATCTGTGGGTGACGCTGGATGGGCGGCCCGGGGGTGAGGCCTTCTTCCCCGTGCCGCTTGAAGCGCTGCCGTGACCGGCGCCGGTGGCGCGCCGGGGCGTAGAGGATCACGCGCGCTGCTGCGCCTGCGCGGCGTGACCAAGGCCTATCGCGGGGATGCGGCGCCGTTTGCGCTGGAGGTGCCGGCCTTCGACCTGGCCGAGGGCGAGGCGCTGGCCCTTGCCGGCCCCTCGGGCAGCGGCAAGTCCACCTTGTTGATGATGCTGGCGCTCGCCTCGCCCCCCGATGGCGGGGCATTCGATTTTGCCGGCACCGATGTCGCGAGGCTGTGGCGGGATGGCCGCCGGGATGCCCTGGCCGGGTTGCGCGCGCGGCGGATCGGCGTGGTGCCGCAGACGGGCGGCCTGCTGCCCTACCTGACCGTGGCGGGGAATATCGGGCTGACGCAACGCATCGCCGGGCGTGAGGATGCCGCGCGGGTGCAGGCGCTGGCCGAGGAACTCGGCATCGCCGCGCAGCTTGCGCAAGCGGCCGGCGGAACTCTCCGTTGGCCAGCGCCAGCGCGTGGCGATCGCGCGTGCGCTGGCGCATCGGCCGGCGCTGGTCCTGGCGGATGAGCCGACCGCCTCGGTGCACCCTGAACTCGCCGATGCGGTGCTGGCGCTGTTGCGGCGGGAATGCGCGGCGGCGGGTGCGGCGCTGCTGGTCGCGACGCACGATCCCGATCGGGCGGAGCGGGCAGGCTATCCGGTGCTCGCGCTGCGAGACGCATGCGCCCGGCGCCGATGGCATCGCCCGCTCGGTCTTCACACGGCCCGCGATGGCCGAGGCGGCCTGACCATGTTGCGCCTGGCGCTGGCGGATATCTGGCACGAACGGGTCTTGTTCCTGTGCTCCGCGCTCGGCTGCGCGGCGGTGCTCGCGCCGTTGATCGTGCTGTTCGGACTGCGCCAGGGCGTCATCGCCGGGCTGCGCGCCGAATTGCTGGAGGACCCCCGCGCGCGGGAGATCGTGTCGGTCGTCAACCGCACGCTGGAACCGGCGCTGTTCGCGCGCCTGGCGGCGGATCCGCGTGTCGCCTTCCTGGTGCCGCGCACGCGCGCGCTCTCCGCCACCATCGTCCTCGAAAACCCCGCCCGCATCGGGCGCGGGGGGCGCATGGAACTGTTGCCGACCGGGCCCGGCGACCCCCTGTTGCCGGGCCTCGATGCCGGCGACGGCTTGGTGCTTTCCCCGACGGCTGCCGAACGACTGGGCCTCGGGCCCGGCGATACGGCCCTGGCGTCCGTCGCGCGCAGCCGGGGGGCGGCGCGCGAGGTGCTGACCCTGCCGCTGCCCGTCACCGGCATCGCGCCCGCATCCGCGGCCCTGCGCGACAGCGCCTTTGCCGGCGTGCCGGTGCTGCTGCTCGCCGAGGATTTCCTCGACGGCAATGCGCCCGAGGACGCCCGGCCGGGCAGCATGGAGGCCGCCAGGGCGCGGCCCTTCGCCGGCTTCCGCCTGCATGCCGCGCGGCTTGAGGATGTGCCCGAACTCGACCGGGAATTGCGCCTCGCGGGCATCGAGGTCGCCTCACGCGCCGGCGCGGTCGCGGGGCTGCTGCGGCTCGATCAGAACCTGGCGCTGCTGTTCCTGGCGATCGCGGGGGCGGGAGGGGCGGGGTATCTGGTGAGCCTCGGCGTCGGGCTCTGGGCGCAGGTGGAACGCAAGCGGCGCGACCTTGCCCTGCTCTCGCTGCTCGGGATGAAGCGGCGGGCTTTGCTGATGCTGCCGCTCCTGCAGGCTGGCGCGGTGGCCTTGGTCGGCGCGCTGCTGGCCTTCGGCGTGGCGGCGGCGGTGGCGGGCGTGCTGAACCGGGCCTTTGCCGGGGTCGTGGCTGGGGATCGGCCGGTCTGCCTGTTGACCGCGGGCATGGGGGCGGCAGCGGCCGGGGTGACCCTGGTGGGCGCGCTGCTGGCCTCGGTCCTGGCCGGGCTGCGGGCCGCGGCCGTCGCGCCGGCGGATGGGTTGGCGGAGGGGTGATGCACGACGCATGTCGCGGTCGGAGGGGCGCCGCCCCTCCAAGCCACCCAGCCAAAGGCCCAAAGGCCGTTGGAAGCCGGTTCCTGGCTGCGGGCCTGGCGGGCACGCTTGCCGGGATGGGGATGCTGGCCTGCCTGCCGGCCGTTGCCCAGGCACCCTGGCCGGCGGATTTCACCAACCCCCGCACGGCCGATGGCGACCTGATGCTGCCGATGCCCTGTGGCGGCGCGATGGCTTTCCGTCCGGTCGAGACCCCCGCCGGGCCAGGCGCGCTGGAGGACCGGCCGGTGACGCTCGGCACGCTGGATCCGGCGGGCGGGGTGGCGGAATTCGCCCGCCGCGAAGCCGTCGCCGGCCCCTTCGCGACGGCGGGGCGCGGTGTCGCGCTGTTCTGGCTCGGCAAATACGAGGTGACGCGCGACCAATATGCCGCGGTGATGGAGGAACGCTGCCCGACGCCCTCGGCGGCCGGGCGCATGCCGGCCGCGGCGCTGTCCTGGTTCGATGCCGTGGTCTTCGGCCAGCGCTACACCACCTGGCTGCTGCGCAATGCCGCCGCGCGCCTGCCGCAGGCGGACGGAACGCCCGCCTTCGTCCGCCTGCCGACGGAGGAGGAATGGGAATACGCCGCGCGCGGCGGCGCCGCGGTCAGCGAGCTCGACTTCCTCGACCGGACCTTCCCGATGCCGGAAGGGACATCGCGCTACGCCTGGTTCCAGGGGCCGCGCTCGGCCGCAGGGCGAGCGCAGCCGGTCGGCATGCTGGAGGCCAATCCGCTCGGTCTGCACGACATCCTCGGCAATGTCGGGGAACTGGTGCTGGAGCCCTTCCGCGCCGTGCGCGTCGGACGGCTGCATGGCCAGGCGGGCGGGGTGGTCGTGAAGGGCGGCGACTTCCGCACGCCGGAGGCCGCCCTGCGGTCGTCGCTGCGCATCGAGATGCCGCCCTACAACCCGACGGATGGGGAGCCGACGCGGCTGGCCTCGGTCGGTTTCAGGGTCGCCCTCGCGGCCCCCGTGACAACCAGCCTGCACCGCGCCGACGCGCTGAACCGCGCCTTCGAGGCCGAGAGCCGGGCCTCCGGCACGGAAGCCGAGAATGCGCGCCGGCAGATCGCCGCGATGCGGCAGGGGGCGGATGCGCCCCTCCGCCAGAACCTCGACCGGCTCGAAGCCGGGTTGATGGCCGCCGAGCGGGCCAGGCTCGAACAGGAACGCGCGGGCATCCGCGCACAGTTGGAAGGGGCGGCCGTGCTGGCGCGCGCGGCCGGGCAGTCGCAGCGCCGCATGGACGGCATCCAGCCGCTGCTCTCCGGTGCCGATGTCGTGCAGTCGAGCCCGGAGATGCGGCGCCAATGGGCAACCGCGCTGGAGCAACTGCGCATCGAGCGTGAATTGTCGCTCGATGGCTATGCGCGGATCGTCGCCGACCTCGGGCGCAGCGCCGACCGCGCGACGCTGGCGACCGAGGCCGGCGTGGTCGCGCGTGAGGCCGAGGCGCGCAACGTGCCTGAGTTGCGGCCCTATCTGGATGTCGCGGCGCGCCATGCGGCCGATTCGCGCGACCGCGGGCTGCCGTCGCGGGACCGCCTGCGTGATGAAGTGCTGGCGGCGAGCCGTGCGGCGGGGCCGCCGCCGCAGGTGGCCGCGCCCGACCCGCCGCGACTGCCCGAACCGCGGCCGCCCGAGCCGCGCCCGGCAGTGGCGGCGCCGCCACCGAGCGCGCCGCCCCAGCCGCCGCCGACCGTCGCCGTGCTGCCGCCACCGGCACCGCCCGCGCCACCGGTGGATGAGCGCGCGACCTCGTCCCGCCCGTCACAGGCGGCGCAGCCGCAGCGCCCGCCGCCACCGCGCGAGCCCATCGTTCCTGGGCCGGGCATCAGCGTGAAGCCGCCGATCAACCGCGGTGGACAGCGCCAGAACTGGGACCCCAGCGGCAAGCCGCCCGGGTTCCAATGATGCCCTTGGCGGGGCGCGATCGGCGGTGTTTCACGGCCTTCTCAGGCTGCGTGAAAGGGGGTCATGCGCCGCGCGCTTGTCGCCCCGTTGCGTCCATGGAGCGCGTTGCGCCGGCGCGGCCCGCTGCGTGACGACGGGCCGCTTTCGTCGCTGCTTCAGTCGTCGTCGGAGCGTGACGGCGGGCCGGCCAGCACGCCGCCATCGATGACGATGGTCTGGCCTGTCATGAAGGAGCCCGCCGCGGACGCCAGGAACACGGCCGCGCCGGCGATCTCGTCCGGCTCCCCGATGCGCTTGAGCGGCGTGTCCTTGGTGCGCTTCTTGTAGATGCCCGGATCCTCCCACAGCGCGCGGGCGAAGTCGGTGCGGACCAGGCCGGGGGCGATGGCATTGGCGCGCACGTTCCTGGGGCCCCATTCGACGGCCAGGTTGCGCACCAGTTGCATGTCGGCGGCCTTGGATATGGCGTAGGCGCCGAGCACCGGCGAGCCGCGGAACCCGCCGATCGAGGAGATGATGACGATCGACCCGCCGCCACGCTCGGCCATGCCCGGCGCGGTCATGTGGGCGAGCCAGATGTTCGACTTGATGTTCGACGCCATGATCTTGTCGAAGATCTCATCCGGCATGGTCACGGCCGGGCCGAAATGCGGGTTGATTGCTGCGTTGCACACCATGACGTCGACCTGGCCCCAGGCGGCGATGGTGGCATCCACAAGGGCCTGGCACTCGTTCTTGCGCCCGATGTTGCAGGCAACCGCCATGGCGGTGCCCCCTTTCGCCGTGATGACGTCCACCACCTCCTGGCAGGCATCGACCTTGCGCGAGGAGACGACGACCTTCGCCCCCTGTTCGGCCATGCGCTCGCATATGGCGCGGCCGATGCCGCGGCTGCCGCCGGTGACGATGGCGACCTTGCCGGTCAGGTCAAAAAGGGACATGGCGTTTCGCTCCCGCAGGGTTGATGCGGCCAGCGCAGCATGGCCGGGCCCGCGCGGCAACGGGGGCTGGTGGGACGCTTGCCGCCGGCCGCGCCCTGCAGGCCTGCCGAGGCGCGCAACCTGCAAGCCCGCCGAGGCGCGCAACCTGCAAGCCTTGCCGAGGCGCGCAACCTGCACGACACTCCGGCCCGACCGATCGGTCGGATATCAGACCGGCAATTCCGAGGGAGAGACGCCAGTGGCCCAGGACGCGGACTTCGTCCAGCACGACAAGCAGGGCGAGGTGCATGTGCTGCGCCTCGCCAACCCGCCGGTGAACACGCTGCGCACGGAGATCCGCGCCGGGCTGCTGGCCGGGCTGAACGCCGCGAAGGCCGCCGGCGCCAAGGCCGTGGTGCTGATCGGCTCGGGCCGCATGTTCTGCGCCGGGGCCGAAATGACGGAGTTCGGCAAGCCGCGGCAGCCGCCCTCCCTGAATGAGGTGTTCGACGCCATCGAGGGCTACCCCGGCATCGTCGTCGCGGCGATCCATGGTTCGGCGCTGGGTGGCGGGCTGGAACTGGCGCTGGCCTGCCATGCGCGCGTGGCCGCCCCGACGGCGCAGGTCGGCCTGCCCGAGGTCAAGCGCGGCTTCGTCCCCGGCGCGGGCGGCACGCAGCGCCTGCCGCGCATGATCGGGCCGGAGGAAGCGGCCAGGATCATCGTCTCGGGCGACCCGATCGCGGCAGGCAAGGCGCAGAAGCTCGGCTTCGTCGATGCGGTCATCGAAGGCGACCTCGAGGCCGGCGCGGTGGCCTGGGCGAAGGACAATATCGGCAAGACCTTCACCCTGGCGCGCAACCGCACGGACAAGATCAGCGGGCAGGACCCGGCGGCCTATGACGCCGTGGTGGCCGGGCTGCTGAAGCGCTCGCGCGGGCAGGAAAGCCCGAAGGGCTGCGCCGAGGCGGTGCGGGCGTCCTTCACCATGCCCTTCGAGCAGGGGCTGGCGAAGGAGCGGGACCTGTTCCAGTCGCTGGTGTCCGGCGAGCAGTCCAAGGCGCTGCGCCACATCTTCTTCGGCGAGCGCGAGGTGCTGCGCATCCCGGGCCAGCCGGCGGATGTGAAATCGCTGCCGGTCGAACGGCTGGTGGTGATCGGCGGCGGCACCATGGGCGGCGGCATCGCCATGTCGGCGGCCAACAACGGCGTGCCGGTGACGATCGTCGAGATGACCGAGGAGGCCCTGCAGAAGGGCCTCGCGCGCTGCCACGCCAACTGGGAGCGGACGGTCTCGACCGGACGCCTGTCCCAGGCCGAATACGAGAAGCGCAAGGCCCTGCTGACGGGCAGCACCGATTTCGAGGGCACCGTCGCCAAGGCGGACCTGGTGATCGAGGCGGTGTTCGAGAACATGGCCGTGAAGAAGGAAGTCTTCGCACGGCTGGACAAGGCGGCGCGGCCGGGCGTGCCGCTGGCCTCCAACACCTCGACCCTGTCGATCGACGAGATCGCCTCGGCGACCTCGCGGCCGGAACTGGTGGTGGGGATGCATTTCTTCTCGCCGGCCAATGTGATGCGGCTGCTGGAGAATGTGCGCGGCGCGAAATCCTCCCCCGCGGTGATCGCGACGGCGACGGAGTTCGGCAAGCGGATCGGCAAGCTGCCCGTGCTGGTGGGCAATTGCGACGGCTTCGTCGGCAACCGCATGACCGGCAAGCGTGGCCCGCAGGTCGAGAAGCTGCTGCTGGAAGGCTGCCTGCCGGCCGACATCGACCGCGTGATGGAAGGCTACGGCATGGCGATGGGGCCGCTCGCCGTGGGTGACCTCGCGGGCCTCGACATCGGAGCCGCGGTGCGCAAGGCGCGTGGCACGGTGGCGCCAGTGGCGGACGCCATCGTCGCGCTGGGCCGCTTCGGCCAGAAGACCGGCAAGGGCTGGTACATGTATGACGAGAAGCGCACCCGCATGCCCGACCCGGAGGTGGAGCGCATCATCCTCGACGTGGCCGAGAAGATGCAGGTGCGTCGCCGCGCGATCGAGCCGCAGGAGATCCTGGAGCGGCTGATGCTGCCCATGGTCAACGAGGGCGCGCGCATCCTGGAGGAAGGCGTCGCCTATCGCCCGGTCGATATCGACGTCATCTTCGTCAACGGCTTCGGATGGCCGGCCTGGCGCGGCGGCCCGATGTTCTGGGCCGACACGCAGGGGCTGAAGAACGTCCGCGACAAGCTCGCGCACTACGCCGAGGCGACGGGCGATGCGAACCTGAAGCCGACGGCGCTGATCGAGAAGCTGGCAGCCGAGGGCGGCTCCTTCGCCACCATGGGCGCCTGACGGAAACACACGGGAGCAACAAGCATGGAACTCCGGTTCACCGATGAGGAACGCGCCTTCCGCCAGGAAGTGCGCGAGTGGATCGACGCCAACCTGCCGGCCGAAACGCGTGAGCGCATGGCGTCCGGCCGCACGCCGACCAAGGCGATGCAGGTCGATTGGCAGAAGCGTCTGTATGAGAAGGGCTGGGCCGTCCCGCATTGGAAGGTGGAGTGGGGCGGCCAGCCCTGGTCCGCGATCAAGCGCTTCATCCTGTCCGAGGAAATCCAGTCGACCCCCGCACCGACGCCGCTCGGCTTCAACTGCAACATGCTGGGGCCGGTGCTGATCGCCTTCGGCACGGAGGAGCAGAAGAAGCACTTCCTGCCGAAGCTCGCGAGCCTCGACCTGTGGTTCTGCCAGGGCTTCTCCGAACCCGGCGCCGGGTCCGACCTGGCCAGCCTGAAATGCGCGGCGAAGAAGGAGGGCGACCACTATATCGTCAACGGCCAGAAGACCTGGACGACGCTGGCCCAGCACGCCGATTGGATCTTCCTGCTGGTGCGCACCGACCCCGGTGCGGCCAAGCAGCAGGAAGGCATCTCCTTCCTGCTCGTGGACATGAAGACGCCGGGCATCACCGTGCGGCCGATCATCACCATCGACGGCGCGCATGAGGTGAACGAGGTCTTCTTCGACGACGTGAAGGTGCCTGTCGCCAACCTGGTCGGCACCGAGAACCGCGGCTGGGATTGCGCGAAGTTCCTGCTGTCGAATGAGCGGACCGGGCAGGCGCGCGTCGGTGCCTCGAAGGAACGCATCCGCCGGCTGAAGCTGATCGCCAAGGAAGCGCCTGGCGGAGCGCGGCCGGTGATGGAGGATCCGCGCTTCCGCTCGCGGCTGACCGATGTCGAGGTGCAGCTCAAGGCACTGGAGATGACGACGCTGCGCGTGCTGGCCGATGAGAACCGGCAGCTCAGCCGCGGCAAGCCGAACCCGGCATCTTCCGTGCTGAAGATCCGCGGGACGGAATTGCAGCAGGCGATCTCGGAACTCTACGTCATGGCGGCCGGACCCTATGGCCTGGCGGCGCCGAACGACCCGGAAGCCGATGGGCGCAACGAGCCGGACGTGGCGCAGGACTGGCAGACGCTGGCGCAGGCGACCTACTTCAACTGGCGCAAGCAGACGATCTACGGCGGATCCACCGAGATCCAGAAGAACATCATGGCCAAAGCGTTTTTGGGGCTCTGAGACAGATGGATTTCGATCTTTCCGAAGACCAGCGGCTTCTGCAGGACAGCCTGTCGAAGCTGCTGAAGGACAAGTACGGCTTCGAACAGCGCAAGGGCTACATGGCCTCCGACTCCGGCTGGTCGCGCGAGGTCTGGGCTGCCTATGCCGAACTCGGCCTGCTGGCGATGCCCTTCGCCGAGGATGACGGTGGCCTCGGCTACGGCGCCGTCGAGACGATGATCGTCGCCGAGCAGATGGGCCGCTCCCTGACGCTGGAACCCTTCATGACCACGGTGGTGATGGGCGGGGGCTTCCTCCGTCACGGCGCCACCGCCGACCAGCGCGCCGCGATGGTGCCGCAGATCGCCGAGGGCAAGCTGCTGCTCGCCTTCGCGCATACCGAGGTGCAGTCGCGCTTCGACCTGCATGACGTCGCGACCTCCGCGAAGAAGGATGGCGACGGCTGGGTGATCGAAGGCCGCAAGGGTGTCGTCGTGCATGGCGACACGGCGGACCAGATCATCGTGACGGCGCGCGTCTCGGGTGAACGGCGTGATCGCGACGGCATCGAGGTGTTCCTCGTGCCGGCCGATGCGACAGGCGTGTCGCGGCGTGGCTTCAAGACGTCGGACGGGCAGCGCGCCGCCGACATCACCTTCGACAGCGTGAAGGTGGGTGCCGAGGCGAAGCTGACCGGCGGCCTGGCCCTGGTCGAGCGCGTGGCGGATGAGACCATCGCCGCGCTGTCGGCCGAGGCGATCGGCTGCATGGAGGCGGCGAAGGACCTGACCATCGACTACCTGAAGACGCGCAAGCAGTTCGGGCGTGCGATCGGCACCTTCCAGTCGCTCCAGCACCGCGCGGCGGAGATGATGGTCTGCCTGGAGCAGGCGCGCTCCATGGCCATGCTGGCGGCGATGACGGCGAGCGAGAAGGACGACGCCGAGCGGCGCCGCCTGATGCGGGCGGTGAAGGTCGAGATCGGCCGCAACGCGCGCTTCGTCGGCCAGCAGACGGTGCAGATGCATGGCGGCATCGCCATGACGATGGAGTATGCCGGCGGCCATTATCTGAAGCGGCTGACGGTCATCGAGAACATGTTCGGCGACATGGACCACCACCTCGCGGCGCTGAGCGAGGAAGGTGGGGTGTTCGTTGCGGCGTAAGAAGCCGTTTCCGATCGGACCTTGACTCTCGCCGCAACAGTCTCTGGCCAGTCTGTTTTCTGAGCATCTGACACCGATCGGTCGATTCCACCTGATCAGAAGACGGAGGGGGATTGGGGGAGGTGTTCCTCCCCCGTCTTCCTTACTGCGTGCAACGCTGCCCACACCCGCTCCGGCGTCGCCGGCATGTTGATGTGCTTGCCGCCCAGCGCATCCGACATGGCGTTCATCACCGCCGGCAGCGACCCGGCGCAGCCGGCCTCGCCGCAGCCCTTGGCGCCGAGCGGGTTGGTCTTGCAGGGCACGGCGCGCTCTCGAAGCCGAAGCATCGGCAGGTCGTCGGCGCGCGGCAGGCCGTAATCCATGTAGGAGCCGGTCAGCGGCTGCCCGTCCTCGGAATAGGCGACGCGTTCGATCAGCGCCTGGCCGATGCCCTGCACGATGCCGCCATGCGCCTGGCCCTCGACCAGCAGCGGGTTCACGATCACGCCGAAGTCGTTGACCGAGATGTAGCGGTCGATCCTCGACGTGGCCGGTCTCGGGGTCGATCTCGACCTCGCAGACGTGGCAGCCGTTCGGGAAGGCCATCGGCGCTTCGTCGAAGACCGTGCGGCTGTCGAGCGCTGTTCGGCACGTCCTGGGGCAGGGGGCCGATCTCGCGCAGCGCTGGCGGCGAGTTCCATGATGCCGATGCCGCGATCCGTGCCGGCGATGGCGAAGCGGCCGGCGGCGAATTCGATGTCGTCGGCGGCGGCTTCCAGCACGTAGCCGGCGGCCTTGCGGCCCTTCTCGATGACGATGTCGGCGGCTTGCAGGATGGCAGCGCCCGATGCCATCAGCGACTTCGACCCGCCGGTGCCGCCGCCGGCGATCAGCCGGTCGGAATCGCCCTGCACCAGCCTGATCTTGTCGAAGGGCACGCCGAGCTTCGCGTGCAGCACCTGCGCGAAGGGCGTCCAATGCCCCTGGCCGTAGTCGAGCGTGCCGGTGACGATGGTGACGGACCCGTCCTCCTCGAAGACCAGCTCGCCCTGCTCCTTCATCGGCGGCGCGGTGCATTCGAGGAAATTGCCGATGCCGCGCCCGCGCAGCATGCCGCGTGCCTCGCTCTCGGCCTTGCGGGCGGCGAAGCCATCCCAGTCGGCGGCTTCCAGCGCCTTGTCGAACAGCGCGGAGAAATCGCCGGAATCGTAGACGGAGCCGGACGGCGCGGTGAACGGGAACTGCTCGGGCTTGATGTGGTTCAGCTTGCGCATGAGCGATCGGGTCGAGGCCCATCTCGCGCGCCGCCGTCTCGATCAGCCGCTCCATGAAGTAGTTGCGCTTCCGGGCGGCCGGCGCCGCGATAGGCGGTGACCGGCGTGGTGTTGGTCACCACGCATCTGCGTGTCCACCTGCAGCAGCGGCGTCGCGTAGTTGGCCTGGATGTTCTTGACGAAATTGCCGGTGCCCATCAGTTCGGCCCGACGGTCGAGAGATAGCCGCCCATGTTGCCGAAGGAGGCCAGCTTCACCGCGAGGAACCGGCCCTCGCGCATCCAGCGCGAGTTCGGCATCCACCTCATGGTCGCGGCCATGGCAGTCGGACAGGAAGGAGCCGGTGCGCTCATCCGTCCATTTCACCGGGCGGCCGAGCAGCTTCGCCGCATGCAGCACGCAGGCGTATTCCGGATAGGCGGCTGGCCTTCATGCCGAAGGACCCGCCGACATTGCCGGTCAGGATGCGGACCTTGTCGACCGGCACCTTCAGGATGTCGTTGGCCATCTGGTTGCGCAGGCCGAACACGCCCTGGCAGCCGACGCGCAGGATGTAGCGGCCCTCGGCGGCGTCCCATTCGCCGATGGCGCTGCGCGGTTCCATCGCGCAGACGACGATGCGGTTGTTGCGGATCGGACAGCGTGGTGACATGGGCGGCGGCGGCGAAGGCCGCGCTCGACCTTCTCGGCATCGCCGAAGTGGAAGTCGAGCACGACATTGCCGGGGACGTGGTCATACAGCTGCGGGGCGCCGGGTGCGGCGGCGGCCGAGGCCTCGGTCACCGCGTCGAGCGGCATCGATGTCCATCTCCACCGCCTCGGCGGCGTCGCGGGCCTGCATCTTGCGTCTCGGCGACGACGAAGGCGACCGGGTCGCCGACGAAGCGCACCTTGTCGGCGGCGAGCGGTCCGCGCTCGATGTTGATCAGCGGCGTGCCATCGCGGTTCTTGAATGGCAGCACGCATTTCATCGGCCCGTACTCGGCCATGTCGGCGGCGGTATAGACGCCGAGCACGCCGGGCATCGCCTTCGCCGCCTCCGTGCCGATGCCCTTGATGACGCCATGCGCATAGGGGCTGCGCACCATCACGCACCAGACCTGGCCGGCCACGGCGAGGTCGTCGGTGTAGCGCCCGCGGCCCTGCAGCAGGGTCGGGTCCTCCTGCCGGGGCACGGGCTGCCCGATCCCGAACTTCATCATCGTCGGATCGGCCAGGTGTGTGTCGGGCATGGAGGGCCTCAGCGGCTGTGAATTGTCTCCTCCTAGGTTAGGCGCAGTTTGCTGCACTGCAACCCGGATGGGCGCTCAGCCGAGCGCGGAGCGGGTCCAGTCGAGGATCCGGCTGGTCGGCATGGCGCCGGCCTGGCGGGCCACCTCCCGCCCCTGGCGGAACAGCGCGAGGGTCGGGATGCTCTGGATCTGGAATTCCTGCGCCACGGCCGGCGCCTCCTCGGTGGATAGTTTCACCAGCCGCACCGCCGGTTCGAGGTCCCGCGCCGCCGCCGCGAAGGCTGGCGCCATCATCCGGCACGGTCCGCACCAGGACGCCCAGAAATCCACCAGGAGCGGTATGGATGAGGCGCGAAGATGCTTGCGGAAGCGTGCCTCATCCAGCGCCACCGGCTCGGCGGTGAACAGCGGCCGCTTGCACGCGCCGCAGGTCGGGCGGTCCGCAAGCCGTGCCGCCGGGACACGGTTCACCGCATCGCAGTGCGGGCAGACGATCTGCAGGGGCTCGGACATGGCGACTCTCCCGGAATCCGGGGCCAGCATCGCCGCCCCCGGCGCCTGGCGCCTTGCGCCCGCGCAAGCCGCGGCCTGAACTGCCTGCGTCGCGACCGGATGTCGCGGCGGCGCAGGAGGGCGGCATGGGGCGGGTCATCGTTGTCGGGTCCTACAACCGGGACTGCGTCCTGACGGTCCCGCGCTTCCCGCAACCGGGCGAGACGCTGGCCGCTTCCGGCATGCGCGCGTTTCCACGGCGGCAAGGGGAGCAACCAGGCGGTCGCGGCGGCGCGGGCCGGGGCGGAGGTGGCGATGGTGGCGGCCATCGGGCAGGACGCCGCCGGGCAGGGGGCGCTCGCCCTCTGGGCGGAGGAGGGCATCGATGCCGCCGCGGTGACGCACCCTCGAAGGATTGCCGACCGGTGAGGCGCTGATCCTGGTGGATGCCCAGGGCGAGAACGAGATCGTCATCCTCGCCGGAGCCAATGCGGCGCTGCCCGAGGGCCCGGCGGTGGAGGCCGCCGCGGGGGCGGCGCTGGTGGTGGCGCAACTCGAGACGCCCATCGCGGTGACCGAGGCCGCATTCCGCGCGGCCCGGGCGCGGGGCATCCCGACACTGCTGAACGCCGCGCCGGCACGTGACCTTCCTGGCGGCCTGCTTGCCCTGACCGACCTGCTGGTGGTGAACGAAACGGAGGCCGCGCTGCTGCTGGCGCGGGCGGCTTCGCCCGAGGTGCTGGCCCGTGCCCTCGCGTCCCGCCACGCGCGCGGCGTCGTGCTGACGGCGGGCGCGGCGGGCGCCTATTGGGCCGAGCGCGGTGGCGCGGTGTTCCATGCCCCGGCGATCCCGACGCAGGTGATCGACAGCACCGGCGCCGGCGACGCCTTCATCGGAGCCTTCGCGGCCGCCATGGCGCAGGGCCGACCGGAGGTGGAGGCGTTGCGCTGGGGTGTGGTGGCCGGGGCGCTCGCCTGCCGTCGTGCCGGGGCGGTGCCGTCGCTGCCGCGCCTGGCTGAGATCGTGGCGGCGGCCGCTCAGTATCGATAGGCGGCGTAAGGGTCCGGCGGCGCGATATAGGGCTGCGGCTGCCAATAGGAGCCCGGAGGCTGCTGATAGGCCTGCGGAGGCTGCTGGTACATCTGCGGCGGTGGCCCCTGATAGGGGATGGGCCCGGTGACGTACGCCCGGCGGGTAATAGGCCTGCGCGCCGACCTGTGCCGGGGCATAGCCGGGCGTGCGGTGGCGGCGCATAGGTCTGGCCATAGCCCTGCGGCGGGTAGCCCGGCTGGTATTGCGGCGGCGTCGGGGTGGTTGCGGCGCCGATCGCGGCACCTCCCAATCCGCCGGCCAGGGCGCCGATCACCGCCCCGCGGCCGCCTCCGGCCAATCCGCCGATCGTGGCGCCGGTGCCGGCGCCGATCAGCGCACCGCCAGCGGCCCGTTGGCTGGGGTCGTAGGGGTTTGTGCAGGCCGCCAGCATGACCAGCAAGCCGAGGGATATGATCCGTGCCGACGGCGCCATGGCGCGATCCTTATGCGGGAATGCCCGTGAGATGACGCCAGCAATGCCGCCGCACGGTGGCGGGCGTATGGCGATGCGGCGATTGGCCCCGGGGAAAGGCGGTCACCTGTGCCCGAGGCGCGGCTCCGGCGGCGCGAAGCGCGTGGGCGTGCCGGGCGGCGTGCCGTCCAATGGCGTGGCCCAGGCCGGCCGGTGGGCGATGGGCGGCCGAACCTGGTGTCGGGTGGGCTGGGCGTGCGGGGCCCCCAGCCATTCCAGCGCGGCGGCGGATACGCCCGGCCGGGATGGCCATTCCAGACCGGCGGCCCGGCGGGTTCCCAGCCGTAGGTCAGTGCGGTTCCGCCTGGCGCCTGCGATGCGGGCGGTGCGGCGGCCGGCGGTGCAGGGCGCGGCGGGGCCGGCACAGGTGCCGCCGAAGCGGGACCGTAGATGACCCGCGGCTCGGTCTGCCCATAGATCACGCGAGGCAGAGCCCGGATCAGGGTCCTGCGCGATCGCGGGGCACGCAAGACCCAGCAGCGCGAGCAGAGGGACGGTGGTGCGGACAAGGTGGGTCATGGCACGGCGTCACCATAGCACGCGACCGGCGCCGCCGCCCCACAGAGATCAATCAGACCGGCCGGTCGCCCTTCTCCACGCGCAGCGTGCGGTTGTCGGCGGCGGGCAGCATGCGCGCCGGGTCGCGCGTGACGATGACATCGAGGACGGTCGGGCTGTCGGTGTTGGCGAGGCCCTCGCGGATCGCGCCGGCGAGCTTGCTCGGGGTCGTCCACGCGGATGCCGTGGCAGCCGAAGGCGCGTGGCGATCTGCGGCGTAGTCGGTCTCGGCCAGATCCGAGGACTGGTAGTTGCCCGGCCCGTACACGGCGTGCTGCAGCGCCTTCACATAGCCCGAGGCGCGCGTTGTTGAAGACGCACGGCACGAAGTTGGCGCCGACGCGGCGCGCCGTCTCGATCTCGCCGATGCGTCATGTTGAAGCCGCCGTCGCCGGTCAGGCCGACGACGCGGCGCTTCGGCCCGGCGGCGATCTGCGCGCCGATGCGCGCCCGGCACGCCATAGCCGATGGAGGCGAAGCCGCGATCGGCGAGGAAGTGGCGGCCGGCCGTCTTGGTGTCGAACAGCAGCCCGCCCCAATGGCCGGCGAAGCCGCCATCGGCGACGAGGATGTCGTCATCGGCCATGGCGATGTTCAGTTCGTTCATCAGGCGGCCGACATTGATCGGCGTCTCGTTCGATTCCAGCCGGTCGGCGGCACCGTCGCGCCAGTCGGCCATGCGCGGTGCCACGGCGGCGGCGAAGTCGGCCCGGCCATCGGGCAGCGGCGCCGTTCGGCAGCGCGGCGAGCAGGTCCTCCAGCGCCAGTTTCGCATCGCCGAGCCAGCGCGACGTCGGTGCGGGTGGTGCGGCCGATCTCCTCCGGCACGATCTCGATATGCATGATGGGCTTGCCCGGCGGCATCAGGGCGAAGCGCTTGGTGGCGATCTCGCCGAGCTTGCAGCCGACGACGATCAGGCAGTCGGCCTCGGCGATCAAGTCGTTGGCGATGCGGTCGTAGCGGCCGAACAGGCCGGCCGAGAGCGGATGCGTGCAGGCGATCGCGCCCTTGCCGCGCATGGTGTGGGCGACGGGGATGCTTCTGGGCTTCGGCGAGCGCCGAGCAGCGCATCATGCGCGTCCGATGATGTGGATGCCGCCGCCGGCCAGCATCAGCGGGCGCTTCGCCTTGCGCCAGCAGCGCGGCGGCGCGCTCGAGTTCGGCGCGCATCGGGCCGCGTGCGCCGCGCCTGCGCCTGCAGCGTGCCCGGATCGATCCAGAAATCGTCGGCGTCGAAGTCGTGTTCGCCGTGGCAGATGTCCTCCGGCACGTCGAGCACCACCGGGCCGGGGCGGCCGCTGGTGGCGACGGCGAAGGCGCGGCGGACATGCTCCGGGATGCGCTTGATGATCTCGACGCGGATCAGCTCCTTGCACGGCCGGGCGCAGGATCTCGACCTGCCGCGCCTCCTGCGTCATGTTCTTCCAGGCGTGCTCGCGATTGGCGTCGCCGGTGATCGCGACCATCGGGATGCCGGCGTTGCAGCGCTCTCGACCAGGCCGGTGACGAGGTTGGTCGCGCCCGGGCCGAGCGTGCCGTCGGCCACGCCGGGGCGGTTGGTCACCTTGCGCCTAGGCGTCGGCGGCGAAGGCGCCGCAGCGTTCGTCGTTGATCAGGTAGTGCTTGCAGGCCCAGGCTGCGCACGCTTCGTAGAACGGCAGCAGCTGGAAGCCGCCCATGCCGAACATCGGGCCCGACCTGGTGGGCCTGGAGCATGCGCGCCAGCGCCTCGCCGCCGGTGATGGGAAGGGTCGTGTTGGAGGCTGGGGCGTCGGTCACGCGCGGTGGTCCTTCTCGATCGCTTCGGCAAGCAGGGTGATGGCGTCGCGCACGCTGCCGCCGGGCTTGAGCCCGAGCGCGGCGGCGCGTGCATTGACGCTGGAGACGATGCCGGTCTCGACTGCCGAACGGCCATCGCCGATCCGCGCCGTCCAGACGGAATAGGTCGCGGCGGCGATGCCGCGCGCATCGAGCGCGGGCAGCCGCGTGAAGCCGGCACCGTCGATGCCGCCATCGGCATCGTTGTAGAGCGCGGCGAAGACGGCGGCGCGCGCGGCGGTTTCGGGCCTGCCGCCAAGCAGTCCGCCATGGCTGCCGGTGACGACCACGGTGCCGTCATCGTCCGGCGTCATCAGCGAATTGGAATCCATCGCCGATGCGCGGGCGCGGCCCGGGACCTCGACGGGAAAGCGCGATTCCACGCTGTCGGGCGCATCGGCCACCTGCGAGCGGCGCGGCAGCGAGGCGGCGCGCGGCCTCCCGGCACCACATGCCCGGTTCGACCCCCAGGACCGCCGCCGCCCCGTTGACGTGGCTCACGATGCCGCGCCCCAGCAGGTCGAAGCCATCGCCGATGCGCGCGCTGCGATGCGAACAGCAGGCCGCGGGAATGCCGAGTGGCTGGAGGTAGTCGAGCCCCGCGATGCCGGCGGCATCGAGGCCAAGGCCGGCATCGTTCAGCAGCACCCCGGCGACGCGCGCCTTGGCTGCGAGATAGGCGGCATAGACGCCGCCATGCGACCCACCGACGATGACGCGGCCTTGCGCCTCCGGCCCCAGCCGGGTGACGCTGTCCACGACAATGAGCCGGTCCAGCATGACGACGATCCTTCTCCCGCTTCGGGAGTAGAGCGCGGCGGCGGGACTGGCAACAGGGGAGGGGAAGCGATGCCAGGCAGGTCCAATGAGACGGCACGGCGGCTGGCGATGCTGCGCGACATGGCGCGCATCCGTGCCTTCGAGCAGGAAGCCGTCGGTGCGATGCGGTCGGGCGAGGCGCCCGGCGTGGTGCATCCCTCGATCGGGCAGGAAGGTGTCGCCGTCGGCGTCTGCGCCAACCTGAAGCGCGCCGATCGCATCACCAGCACCCATCGCGGCCATGGCCACGCCATCGCCAAGGGCGCCGATGCAAGGGCGATGATGCTGGAACTGCACGGGCGGGCCGGCGGGTCCTGCGGCGGCAAGGGCGGGTCGATGCATATCGCCGATTTCGCGGTGGGCATGCTGGGGGCGAATGGCGTGGTCGGCGCCGGCATCCCGATCGCCTGCGGCGCGGCGCAGGCGATCCGGCTGACGAAGGAGGATGCGATCGTCGCCTGCTTCTTCGGCGACGGCGCGGTCAATCGCGGGCCGTTCCTCGAAGGGATGAACTGGGCGGCACTGTATCGGCTGCCGGTGCTGTTCGTCTGCGAGGACAACGGCTTCGCCGCCTTCACGCGCGGCAGCGCGGTGACCGCCGGTGGCGGACCGGCGGTGCGCGCGGAAGCCTGCGGCGTGCCGGCGACGTCGGTCGATGGCGAGGATGTGCTGGCGGTGGATGCCGCCGCGGCGGAACTGGTCGGCCGCATCCGTGGCGGCGACGGCCCGCAGTTCCTGCATGCGAAATGCTATCGCTGGGAAGGCCACACCGGCACGGATGCCGCGGCCTATCGCCCGGCGGAGGAAGCGGCCGCGGCGCGGGGGCGCGATTGCATCCGCCGTCTGGCCGCCAGCCTGGAGGCGCAGGGCGTGGCGGGCGCCGAGATAGCCGCCATCGAGGCCGAGGCAGCCGCCGAGATGCAGGGCCATCGCGCCGCCGCCATGGCCGCGCCATGGCCGGACCCTGCCGCGGCCTTCAGCGATGTGCAGGATGCGGGAGCACCGGCATGACGCGCATGACCTTCGCTGAAGCCGCGCGACGCGCCCTGGCCTCGGAAATGCGGCGCGACCCGCTTGTCTGGGCGCTGGGGGAGGATCTGGTCCAGGGCGGCATCTTCGGCCAGTACAAGGGACTGGCCGATGAGTTCGGACCCGAACGCATCGTCTCCACGCCGATCTCGGAGAGCACCATCATGGGGGCGGGCCTTGGCGCGGCGCTGTGCGGCACGCGGCCGATCGTCGAGATGCGCATCGCCGATTTCACGCTCTGCGCCATGGACGAGCTGGTCAGCCAGATTGCCAAGGTCCGCTACATGTTCGGCGGGCAGGGGCGGGCCTCGCTGGTGGTGCGCATGCCGCAGGGGATGTGGCGCAATTCGGCCGCGCAGCACAGCCAGTGCCTGGAAGCCTGGCTGACGCATATCCCGGGGCTGGTCGTGGCGGCACCCGGCACGCCGGCGGATGCGGCGGGGCTGCTGGTATCGGCGATCCGCTCCGATGACCCGGTGGTGCTGATGGAGCCGAAGAACCTCTGGACCGCCGAGGGCGAGGTGCCGGACGACGTGGCGCCCATCCCTTTCGGTATGGCTCGGCAGGCGGCGTCCGGAGACGCGGCGACGGTCGTGACCTGGTCGGCCTGCGTGCCCGTGGTGGAGCAGGGCGCGCGCGACAGTGGCATCGCCTGCGACGTGTTCGACCTGCGCAGCCTGTGGCCGTGGGACGAGGCGACGGTGATCGCCTCCGTCCGGCGCACCGGACGGCTGCTGGTGGTTCACGAAGCGGTGACCGTATCGGGCTTCGGCGCGGAGGTCGTGGCGCGGGTCGTCGAGGCGGTCGGGCCGGCGGGGCTGCGGCGCGGTGGAGCGGCTGGGCGCGCCGCGGGCGCCGGTGCCGTTCAGTCCGCCGCTTGAAGAATGCGATGCGGATCTCCGCCCGCCCGCGTCGCCGAGGCGATCCGGCGCGTGGCCGCGACGTGAAGCCGGGCACGTCCTTTCCGCAACGGAGCCCTGCGCGCATGGCCATGCTGCCGTCACCACCGGGCGGAGCATGGCGTTCTTGCGCTTGCGGGGCCTCGACGCTTGTGCAGGATGCCGCGCCACCATCCTTGGGGAAGCAGGCACATGAGCATCCAGATCGGCCAGACCGCGCCGGATTTCGAAGCCGAGACCACGCAGGGCCGCATTCGTTTTCATGACTGGATCGGCGATGGCTGGGCCATCCTGTTCAGCCATCCGAAGGACTTCACGCCGGTCTGCACCACCGAACTCGGCGCCATGGCGGGCCTGAAGCCGGAATTCGACAAGCGCAACACCAAGATCATCGGGCTGTCCGTCGATCCGGTGGACAGCCACAAGCGCTGGGAAGGCGACATCGACGAGGTGACCGGCCATGCCGTGACCTATCCGATGATCGGCGATCCGTCGCTTGAGGTGTCGAAGCTGTACGGCATGCTGCCGGTGGACGCGGGCAGCACCTCGGAGGGCCGCACCGCGGCGACCAACCAGACCGTGCGCGTCGTCGTCTTCATCGGGCCGGACAAGGTGGTGAAGGCGTATCTCGCCTATCCGATGACGGCGGGGCGCAATTTCGACGAAGTCCTGCGCCTGCTCGACAGCCTGCAGCTGACGGCGAAGCACAAGGTCGCGACGCCGGCGAACTGGAAGCACGGCGAGGACGTGATCATCGCGGGCTCGGTCAACAACGACGACGCGAAGAAGCTGTTCCCGCTCGGCTGGAAGGAACCCAAGCCCTATATCCGCATCGTCCCGCAGCCGTGACATGCGGCCGCATCCTCCCGGCCGCCGCCGGGAGGATGGGCGTCTACAGCAGCCCCATGGCGCGCGGCAGGCCGAGCGCCAGTTCCGGCGCCGCCATCACGGCGGCGGCCGAGGCGGTCATGGCGAGCACCAGCCAGATCACCCAGGGGATGGTGCTTTCCATCGATACCCCGGCGATTCGGCAGGACACCATCAGGTTCACCGCCATCGGCGGGGTGAACTGGCCGATCGCGATCATCATGGTCAGCACCACGCCGAACCAGGTCAGGTCCCAGTGGAAGGTGTTCGGCGATCGGCAGCAGCACCGGCAGCAGGATCAGGAAGATCGAGATGCCGTCGAGGAACATGCCGACAAGGATGAGGAACAGCGTCAGCATCACCAGCGTGCCGCCGGAGCCGTATCCGAGGCCCACCACCCAATCCGCGATCGGCTGCACGATGCCGAGCGTGCTGGTGGACCAGGCGAACACCGTTGCCAGCGCGACCACGATCAGGATGACCGCCGAGATCTCCCCGGCCTCGACCAGCATTTCATAGACGTCGCGCAGCGTGAGCGTGCGGTAGATGACGAAGCCGACGAACAGCCCGTAGAAGACGGCCATCACCGCGGCCTCGGTGGGCGTGAAGATGCCGATGCGCATGCCGCCCAGGATCACCACCGGCGCCAGCAGGCCCCAGAAGGCTTCCTTGAAGGTGGTCCAGACCTCCAGCGCCTCGCGCTGGCGCGCCTTGCCGCCGAGATCCTTGACCATCGAGATGATGATGACCGCGCGCGATGATGCGACAGGCCGGCGAGGATGCCCGGGACCATCCCCGCGGCGAAGATCGCCGGCACCGAGACGCCGGGCACCAGCACGGCATAGACGATGAAGGCGACCGAAGGCGGGATCAGGATGTCGGTCGCCGCCGCCGCGCCGACGGTGCTGGCGATGAACGGGCGGGGGTAGCCGTCCTCGACCATGCTGCGGGTCACCACCTGGCCGACCGCGGCCGAGGTGGCCGGGCCGGAGCCGGAGATGCCGCCCATCACCATGGCCACCAGCACCGCGACCGAGGCGAGCGCGCCGCGCCCCGCGCCGACCAGCGCGGTGGCGAAGCGCACCAGGCGCAGCGCCACGCCGGTGCGGTCGAACACGCTGCCGACCAGCACGAACATCGGAATGGCGATCAGCGGGTATTTCGCGATGCCGGCATAGACGTTGGTGGGCATCGCCATGATCGACTGGTCCGCCAGCCAGATGGCGAAGGCGCCGGCGAGGCCGAGGCAGACGCCGATCGGCACGCCGACGATCATCAGCAGGGCGAAGCCGGCGAACAGGGTGACGGCGATCATGGTTCAGCCATCCTCGCCGCGCGCAAGACGCACCAGCCGCCCGGCCGCGCGCGCGATCACCAGCAGCGAGAGCAGTGGCAGCATGCCGGTGTAGATCCACTGCGGATTGCCGAGGCCGTTCGACAGCACCTCGAAGCGATATTCATCCCAGGCGAGGGAGGCGCCGAAGACCGCGAGCAGCCCGAAGCAGACGATGCTGAGCAGCAGGCCCAGCATCTCGGCGCCGCGCCGCAGCGCCGGCGGCAGCATGTCGGTGAAGTAGGCGATGCGGATATGCCGGCCGCAGGCGACGGCGAGCGCCGAGCCGATCACCGCCACGACCACCATCAGCGACGACCGAGTATTCCTCGGTGAAGGCGAGGGAGACGTTGCTCAGATAGCGCGTCGCGACATTCGCGGCGGTGATCAGCGCCATCGCGCCCATGGCGAGCGGCGAGGAGGACCCGCTCGAAGCTGAGCGGGACGCGCGTGCGCGGTTCCGGCAGCTCGGCCGCCGGGTCCAGTTCGGCAGCTCACCGCCGCGTCAGGCCGTGGCGCGGCTGATCGCCGCCTGGGCCTTCTGCACCAATGGCTGCGCCGACCGTCTGGGCCCATTTGTCGAAGACCGGGCGGGTGGCGGTGGCGAAGGCGGTCTTCTCGGCCGGGGTCAGTTCGGTCACCTCGACGCCGCGGCGGGCGCATTCCTCGAAGGCCGAGCGGTCGCCGCCGATGCCGATGCCCTTGCGGGTGTCGGCGATCTGCTTGAGCGCGGCCTCGCGGGCGCAGGCCATGACCAGTTCCCGGTCGGCCGGGGCGAAGGATTCCATCACCTGCTTCGAGACGACGAAGATTCCGCGCATCGGCGACGTAGTTCCAGATGGTCAGGTATTTCTGCGCCAGCGTGTCCATGCGGAAGGCGAGGAACAGGTTGACCGGGTTCTCCTGCCCATCGACCGCGCCGGTCGACAGCGCCGGCTGCAGGTCGGCGAAGGACATCTGCAGCGGGTTGGCGCCGAGGGCGGTGAAGATCTCGCTGAAGATGGCGCCGGCGGCGAAGCGGATCTTCATGCCGCGCAGGTCTTCCGGCTTGCGGACGACATGCTTGGAATTCGACGAGCTCGCGGAAGCCGTTCTCGCCCCAGGCCACGGGCACCACCTCGCGCGTCGCCAGCACGCGGAACAGGTCCTGTCCGACCTCGCCGTTGATGATGGCGTCGAAGCCGCGATGGTCGCGCAGCAGGAAGGGCAGGGAGAACAGGTTCATCTCGCGCACCTGCGGCGAGATGTTGATGGTGCTGAACACCGCCATGTCGATGATGCCCTGGCGCATCGCCACCAGTTCGCGCGTCTGGTCGCCGCCGACGAGCTGGCTGCCCGGATAGACCTTCACGTTGATGCGCCCGCCGGAGCGCTGGGTGACCAGGTCCGCCCAGTCGAAAGCGCCGGCGGAGAGCGGGATGGGCCGGTTGCCGACGACCGAGAGCTTGTATTCCGCGCGGTACTGGCCCTGGCCGAAGGCCGTGTAGGGCAGGGCGAGGCCGGCCCCGGCCGCGCCCAGCAGCAACGTCCGGCGCGAGGCGCCCATCGAGGTCGTGGTCATCTGGCAGTTCTCCCAAGGGTTGCGCCGCTGGCCGGCGCTTGGGCGGCAGAGTGAACCGGCAGGGCGTGTCCCGGCAAGCGCTTGCGGAGGGCGACGCGGCGGGGCAGACCGGCGGGCGGGAGGAACCACCGCATGATCCCGACATCGAACCTGGCCAGCCTGCTGCTGCAGACCGCGCGCCGGCTGCCGGATCGTCCGGCGCTGATCTGGCGCGACCGGCGCTGGACCTGGGCCGAGGTCGCGGCCCGGGCGGCCGCGGCCGCCGGCGCCCTGCGCGCGCGCGGCATCGGCGCGGGCGACCGGGTGCTGGTGCATGCGCGGAATGGCAATGCGATCTTCGAATCCTGCTGGGCCTGCTGGCTGATCGGCGCGGTGTGGGTCCCGACGAACTTCCGGCTCAGCCCGCCCGAGGCTGCCTACCTTGCCGCCAATGCCGGCTGCCGGGCGCATGTGTTCGACGTCGCCTTCCCCGAGCACCGGGCCGTGGCGAAGGCGCAGAACGCGGCCTGCGTGCTGGAGGTGGCGATCGGCGAGGATGCCGGCTTCTCATGGGAGGATCTGATCGCCGAAGGCGCGGACAGCGCCGGTGAGGGAGACCGCGGCGGTGGATCGGGATCATCCGGCCTGGCTGTTCTATACCTCGGGCACCACCGGCCGGCCGAAGGGTGGCACGCTGACGCATGGGCAGCTTGCCTTCGTCGTGGTGAACCACATCGCCGACCTGATGCCGGGCCTGACGGAGCGTGACGCCTCGCTGGTGGTCGCGCCGCTGTCGCATGGCGCCGGCATCCATGCCTGGCGCAGGTGGCGCGCGGCGCGGCCTCGGTGCTGCTGCCGGGCGAGAGGCTCGACGTGCCGGAGGCCTGGCGCCTGGTCGCGCGAACATCGCGTGACGAACATGTTCACCGTGCCGACCATCCTGAACGCGCTGTGCCGCGACGCCGAGCGTCGATGCTGCATGACCATTCCAGCCTGCGGCATGTGATCTATGCCGGCGCCCCGATGTATCGCGAGGACCAGAAGCATGCGCTTGCGCAAGCTCGGGTCCTGCCTCGTGCAGTATTTCGGATTGGGGGAGGTGACCGGGAACATCACGGTGCTGCCGCCGGAATGGCACAGCCTGGAAGACGACCCGGCCTTCCCGATCGGGTCCTGCGGCTATCCGCGCACCGGCATCGAGGTCGCCATCCTGGATGCGGCGGCATGGCCGGCTCGGCGCCGGCGAGACGGGCGAGATCTGCGTGCGCGGCCCGGCCGTGATGGCCGGGTATTTCGAGAATCGCGGCGGCAAACGAGAAGGCCTTCGCGGGGGGCTGGTTCCATACCGGCGATCTGGGGCACCTCGATGCGCGCGGGTTCCTGCACATCACCGGCCGGCAGTCGGACATGTACATCTCGGGCGGGTCGAACGTGTATCCGCGCGAGGTGGAGGAGGCGCTGCTGACCCACCCCGCGGTCGCGGAGGCCTGCGTCGTCGGCGTGCCCGCACGAGAAATGGGGGGAGGCGGGCGTGGCGGTGCTGGTGGCGGCCGAGGGTGCCGACGATCGATCCGGCCTCGGTGATGGCGCATCTGGACGGGCGGCTCGGGCCGCTACAAATGGCCGGCGCGGCTCGTGGTGTGGGAAGCGCTGCCGAGATCGGGCTACGGCAAGGTGCCGAAGAACGAGGTCAAGCGCCTGCTCGCCGAATGCGATGACGCCTGAGGGGCAGCGCAAGGGCCGTCACCGGGCATGGGGCGGATCGTCCTGGCCCGCCGGCATTGGGTCCCGTGAGGAACGCCGCGCCGCGCGCTTGATCAGGAAGGAAGCGCGCTTGGCCGGCGTCAGCCTGGTCCCGGGGGAATATTCCAGGTCGGCCAGACCGTCGGGCTGAAACGACACTGGACCGAAGCCGCTGCCAGGCCGGGCTGGATCGCCTTCGCCATGGTCGGCGTGGCGATCAGCGGAACGCGCCTGCTCGTGGCGCAGCGAACGATCCCGATCGGAACAGCATGCGCTGTATCGACCGGGATCGGCGCGGTCGGCATCCTCGTCTGTGGCGATTCAGCCCTGGCGATGCAGATGGTCCCGATAGGCTCGATTATCGCGGGCATCATTGGGCTGACGGTCGCCTGATGTCAGACCAATGATGCCGGCTTGTGTCAGCCGCGCCCTTCGAAGGGCATCTTCGATGCCTTGATGGTCATCGTCAGGATGTTCGATTCCAGCGGCAGGTTGGCCATGTGCAGGATGGCCTGGCCGACATGGTTCACGTCCATGGTGGGTTCGACGGCGATGGAGCCGTCGCCCTGCTTCACGCCCTTTCGCCATGCGGGCCGTCATCGGCGTCGCGGCATTGCCGATGTCGATCTGGCCGGCGCAGATGTCGTACTTGCGGCCATCGAGCATGACCGACTTCGTCAGCCCCGTGATGGCGTGCTTGGTCGCCGTATAGGGCGCGCTGTCCGGGCGCGGCGTATGGGCGCTGATCGAACCGTTGTTGATGATGCGACCGCCCTGCGGCGACTGGTCCTTCATGATGCGGAAGGCGGCCTGGGCGCACAGGAAGGAACCGGTCAGGTTCACCGACGACGACGCGCGTCCAATCCGCGTGGGTCAGGTCCTCGAAGGCGGTGCCGGGGACATTCTGGCCGGCATTGTTGAACAGCAGATCGAGCCGGCCGAACTTCGACTTCACGGTGGCGAACAGGGCCGTCGACGGCGGCAGGGTCGGCCACGTCGGCCGGCACGGCCAGGGCGCGCGGCGCCGCGTCGCCGGCGAGGGCGATGGTCTCGTCCAGCGCGTCCTTGCGGCGCCCGGTCAGCACGACCGACCAGCCGCCGCCGAGCAATGCGAGGGCCGCGGCACGGCCGACGCCCGTGCCGGCGCCTGTGACGACAGCGACTTTGCTGGTGCTCATGGATGTTTCCTCATGGTCATGGATGGCGCCACTCTGGCCGGGGGAAGCGGGGCTGGCAATCGCGGGTCAGTAGACCGCGCGGCCGCCGGAAATATCGAACACGGCGCCCGTCGAGAAGGAGCAATCCTCCGAGGCCAGCCAGCAGGCCAGGGCCGCGATCTCCTCGACCTCGACGAAACGGTCCATCGGGATCTTGGACCGCATCCAGGCGATCTGCTGTTCGGTCATCTGCTTGAAGATGTCGGTCGCGGCGGCCGCCGGGGTGATGCAGTTGGCCAGCACGCCGGTCTTGGCGAGTTCCTTGCCCAGCGACTTCGTGAAGCCGATCAGCCCGGCCTTGGACGCGCTGTAGTGGGACGCGTTCGGGTTGCCTTCCTTGCCGGCGATGGAGGCGATGTTGACCACGCGGCCATAGCCGGCCGCGATCATCGACGGCACGACGGCGCGGGCGACGAGATAGGGGGCGATCAGGTTCACCTCGACGACGCGGCGCCATTCGGCGACGGGCAAGTTCCCAGGAAGGCGCATTGCCGCCGGTGATGCCGGCGTTGTTCACCAGGATGTCGATGCGGCCATGCGCCGCGAGGGTCGCGTCGCGGGCCGCGGCGATGGCGGCGTCATCCGTGAGATCGAGGACATGGGCCGAGGCCCTGCCGAGGGCGGCGGCGGCCTCGGCCGCGGCCTTGGCATCCATGTCCCAGATCGCCACCGCGGCGCCCGATTCCATCGCGCGGCGGGCGATGGCCAGGCCGATGCCGCGCGCCCCACCGGTGACGACCGCCACGCGGCCGGTCAGGTCCAGTCTGTTCATCTCGCTTCCCCCACAGGCCGGCGCAGTCTCCGCCAGGGCGCCAAGGACGGGAAGGGGGTAACCGGATGGTTCCCCTCGCGCCGCTTTCGCCCCTATAGTCAGGCCACAGCCGGCACGAATCCGGCGGAGAAAGGGAGAATTCGGTCATGAACCGCAGGCAGTTGCTGGGCGGCGTCGTTGCTGGCGCGTCCTCGTTGGCATTTCCATGGGCTGCGCGCGCGCAGCAGGCGATCACGCTGAACGGTGCCGTCCAGTTCAATGACGAGCACGTCTTCACCCGCGCCCTGGTGCGGTTCGAGGAACTGGTGAAGCAGTATTACACCGCCGCGCCGGTGAATTTCGTGCTGCACAAGAACTCCAGCCTCGGGCTCGAGAAGCAGTATTTCGAGTACATGTCGGCCGGTCGCGGCGCGGTGGACTATGGCATCGTCTCGCCGGCACACATGTCGACCTTCAGCCGCGCGGCACCGTTCGTTGACGCACCCTTCCTGTTCACCGGCCTGCCGCAATGGAACGCCGTGCTGGACCAGGACCTGTTCGCCCCGGTGGCGCAGGAGATCGAGCGTCGCGCCCGCGTTGCGCTGATCGGCTATGCCGGGGGCGGCGTGCGCAACATCTTCGCCAACAAGCGCATCACCAACATGGCGGAACTGCGCGGCCTCAAGGTCCGCGTGCAGGGGGCGCCGATCTGGTCGCGCACCTTCCAGGCGGCGGGGATGTCGCCCTCCGTCATCGCCTATAACGAGGTCTACAACGGCATCCAGAACAACGTCATCGAGGCCGGCGAGAACGAGGCGGCCGGCGTCGAGGCGATGCGCTTCTATGAAGTCGCGCCGAACCTCATCCTGACGCAGCACGCCATCACCATCCGGCCGATCTGCTTCTCCTCCCAGACGCTGGCGCGCCTGCCGGCCCCGCTGCAGGAGGCCGTCCGCCGCGCGGGCAAGGAGGCCGGCACCTTCGGCCGCCAGGCCGAGAGTTCCGAGGACGGCACGAAGATCGCCGACCTCGAACGCGCCGGGCGGCTGCAGCGGGTCGAATTCACCCAGCGCGCGGAACTCAAGCGTGCGGTCGATCCGGTGATGGTCGCCTATGCGCGTGAGGTGGATGCGGAGAGCATCTACAACCGCATCAACGCCATCACGGCCTGACACCGGGCAGGCCGGCGGCGCGCGCGCCGCCGGCTGCTCCCTCCCGAACCATCTGGAGCAACCCATGCCTCAGCCCGGCCTGCGCGGCCTGGTGCGCAGCGCGGCCGAGATCTACGGCCGGCTGCTCTCCGCACTGCTGGCGATCTTCGTGCTCATCCTCGTCTTCCCGGTCACGCTGCAGGTCGTCTCACGGCAGACGCACCTGCTGCCGCACTACATCTGGACCGAGGAGATGGCCCGCTTCCTGCTGGTCTGGACCGTCATGCTCGGTGCCATCGTCGGGCAGAAGGAAGGCATCCACTTCATCGTCGATCTCTGGCCCGAACTGAAGGGGCGGATGCGCGCCTTCATGGGCATCGTCTCCGGGCTTTTCGTGCTGACCTTCGGCGCGGTTTTCCTGTGGTTCGGCATCGAGTTCGTCGACTTCGCGTGGTTCCGCATCAGCGAACTCGCCGAACTGCCATTATGGCTGATCCATCTGCCCTGGCCGATCCTCGGCGCCTCCTGGCTGCTGTTCGGGGGCGAGAAGTTCGTCGATGACATCCACGTCCTGATTCATGGGGAGCAGGCCTGATGGGCGGCAATGTACTCGACGCCTCCCAGGCGGCGTGGATCCTGTTCGGTGTCTTCTTCCTGCTGCTGGCGCTGCGCGTGCCGGTGGCGGTCGCGCTTGGCCTGGCCTGCCTGCCGATCCTGATGATGGAGCCGCGGCTGGGGCCGATGGTGCTGATGCAGGAGACGTTCAACGCCTACAACTCCTTCATCCTGCTGGCGGTGCCGTTCTTCCTGCTGACGGCGAACCTGATGAATGTCGGGCGGCATCACCGACCGGCTGATGACGCTGTCGCGCACCATGGTCGGGCACTTCCCCGGCGGGCTCGCGCAGATCAACGTGGTGCTGTCGTTCTTCTTCGCCGGCATCTCGGGTTCATCGACCGCCGATGCGGCGTCGCAATCGAAGATCTTCATCGATGCCCAGCGCAAGGAGGGCTACGACGACAGCTTCTCGGTCGCCATCACCGCCGTCTCGGCGGTGCTCGCGGTCATCATCCCGCCATCCATCCTGATGATCGTCTGGGGCGGCGTGCTGACCGTGTCGATCGGCGCGCTGTTCCTCGCCGGCATCATCCCGGGCCTGCTGATCGCCGTGGTGCAGATGGCGACGGTGCATGCCTATGCGAAGGCGCGCGGCTACCCGACCTATCCGCGGGCGACGATGATGGAGTTCCTGCGCGCGCTGATGGTCTCGGTGCCGGCGCTGATGACGCCGGCGATCATCATCGGCGGCAAGGTCTTCGGCTGGTTCACCGCGACCGAGAGCGCCTGCATCGCCGTGCTCTACGCTGGCGGGCTGTCGCTGCTCTACTACCGGGAGATGGGGCTGAAGGAATTGTGGGAGGCGCTGGGCGAGACCGGCCGGCTCGCCGGCGTCGCGCTGTTCTGCGTCGGCACCGCCTCGGCCTTCGGCTGGCTGCTCGCCTACTACAACATACCCGAGGCGATCCTGACAGGGCGTCGGAGCCTGGGGCATGGGCCGCATCCAGACGGGCTTCTTCGTCGCCGCGGTGTTCCTGGTGGTGGGCTGCTTCCTCGACGCCATCCCGGCGATCATCATCGTCGGCGCCATCCTGCAGCCGCTGACCATCGGCGTCGGCATGGACCCGGTGCATTTCGCCATGATCGGCATCGTCAGCCTCGCCTTCGGGTTGGTGACGCCGCCCTATGGCCTGTGCCTGATGATCGCCTGCCACGTGGCCGGGATGCGGATGGCGGATGTGCTCAAGGACACCTTCATCATGCTGCTGCCGATGCTGGGGGTGCTCGTGCTGGTGATCATGTGGCCGGCCGTGGTGCTGGTGCTGCCGCGCCTCGTCTCGCCGGAATTCCTCAACTAGTGGCCTGGCTGCGCGCTTCGCTCGCTCGATATCCGGCGAGCGTCGCGGGCAGCAGTCCGGGGGCGGGCGTGCCGGGGCCTCGGCTGCCGGCCCCGCGGCGTGCCGAGCGCCAGTGGTGCCGTCCCGTCACGGGCCGGCCGCGCGCCGGTGCTTCGTTGGCCCGACCGCCGACTTGACGCCCGAGAAGGGGATGCCGGGACCGCTGGCCCAAACCCCCGTCAGCGCCGAACGGGGCCGTGCGTCGCTTGACCTTCCCCGGGCAGCGCCGCAGCCTGACGGACCAGCCCGGCGACAGGGGCCGCCCGGTGCGGCAACCCTGGTCCGGGCCTTGATCTGTTTCGACTGGACCGCTTTCCCATGACCACGATTCCCCGGCCGCGGGTCTTCATCGACGGGTTCAATCTTTCCCTGACCCAGGGGACCGGCGTTGCGACCTATGCCCGCAACCTGTCGTTCGGCCTGCGCGACCTCGGGGCCGAGGTCGGCGTGCTGTATGGGACGAAATCCTCCACCATCAGCATGAATTCCCTGATGCGGGAGATCACCTTCTTCGACCCGCTGGTCGGGCGCCCGTCCAAGCCGATCGAGATCATGCAGGGCGTCCGCCGGGCTCTCTCGACGCCATTGGGTGAGATCGCGACCCAGGTGCCGATCTCCGGCCGCGTGGTGCGCGAGACATTCCGTTCACGCCTGCCGCACTTCGATCACATCTGGAACGTGCAGAACCTGTTCGACCTGCAGCGGCTGCATTTCAATCTCTATCGCCACCGCATGACGGTCCATTTCCGCAACCCGCCGCAGTTGATGCACTGGACCTATCCGCTCGCGCTCAAGGTGCGCGGGGCGAAGAACGTCTACACCATGCACGACCTGGTGCCGCTGCGCCTGCCCTACACCACGCTCGACAACAAGCGGAAATACTTCCGCCTGTCGCGCCAGCTTGCCCGTCGCAGCGACCACATCGTCACCGTCAGCGAGGCATCCAAGCGCGACATCGTCAGCCTGCTCGGGATCCCCGAGGACAAGGTCACCAACACCTACCAGGCCGTCGACATCCCGGCGCGCTACGCGCAGAAGCCCATCGACGACGTCAAGATCGAGATCGAGGGAACCTACGGTCTCGGCATACCAGAAGTACTTCCTGTTCTTCGGCGCCATCGAGCCGAAGAAGAATGTCGGCCGGATGATCGAGGCCTACCTCGCCTCGGGCGTGAAGGACCCGCTGGTGATCGTCGGCAAGAAGGCCTGGAAATCCGATGAGGAACTCCGGCTGCTGTTCGAGAACGAGCATGTCCGCTACCTGATGACGCGCGACGGGCTGACGCGAGACGCGCTATCGCGTGCAGCTCGTGGACTACGCATCCTTCCCGCTGCTGGTCAGCCTGATCCGCGGCGCCAAGGCCGTGCTGTTCCCGTCGCTGTATGAGGGCTTCGGCCTGCCGGCGCTGGAAGCGATGCTGCTCGGCACGCCGGTGATGACATCGAACACCTCCTCCATGCCGGAGGTGGTGGGCGAGGCGGCGATCAAGGTCGATCCCTACGACATCCGCGCCATGGTGGACGCCATACGCGCACTTGATGCGGATGCGGAACTGCGGGGGCGGCTGTCTGAATACGGCCCCCGCCAGGCCTCGCTGTTCTCGCCGGAGCGGTATCAGGTGCGGCTGCGCGACACCTATGCCAGGCTGGGGGTCAAGGTGGGCGGCTGAAGCGGTCTGTGGCATACCGCCAGCCGATCGTCTCGAGCGGGGATAGCGATGGACCAGCCTGGCCACGACACTGATGACGCCGCGCCCGGGGAGGCGCTGAGCCAGGCCGATTCGCTGCGCGACCAGGCGATGTGGGACGCCGCCGCCCTCGCCTATCGCGCCCATCTCGAACGCCGCCCCGAGGATTGGCGCGCCCGCATCCAGATGGGCCATTGCCTCAAGGAGGCCGGCGACGTCGCGGCGGCGCTGGCGGCCTATCGCGAGGCCGCCGGCAGCGCGCCCAACAGCGCCGACGCGCATCTGCACATCGGCCACGCCCTGAAGATGATGGGCGAGGGGGAGGGCGCGTGGCGCGCCTATGCCCGCGCGCTGGAACTCGAGCCCGACAATGTCGAGGCATCGCGCGGGGCGCGTTCGGTGGCCTTCCTGGCCTCGGCCGTCTCACGCCATGCGCGCGCGCCCGGCCAGGCGCTGCAACTGGTGTTCGACAGTTCCGACCTGGTTGCCTATGTCGCGCACAACCGCACGCCGACCGGGATCCAGCGGGTCCAGTTGAATGTCACGGCCCGCGCGCTGCTCGACCCGATCGAGGGGCTCGCCACCGCCGCCGTGGCCTTCGACGAGGCATCGGGGTTCTGGCGCGAGATCGGCCGCGACCTGTTCCTGCGGCTGTGGCGCCTGTCGCGCACCGGTGGCGAAGTGGACGCGCCGGCCTGGGTCGAGGTGCTGGCCGAACTGCGCGAGACGCTGCGAGACGGGCCGGATTTCGCCTTCGCACCCGGGGCGACGCTCGTGAACCTCGGCACGTCCTGGTGGATCAGGGACTATTTCCTGCGGGTACGGCACGTCAGGCGGCGCTTTGGCGTGCGCTATGTGCCGCTGATCTACGACTGCATCCCGCTGATGGCGCCGGAGCATTGCCAGCCGCTGCTGGCCGAGGAATTCGCGCAATGGTTCTCGTCGATGGCCGCGCATGCCGATTCGGCGCTCGCGATCTCGGAATGGTCGGCCGCGGATGCCCGGCGGCATCGCCGCCGAGGTCGTGCCGGAACGCGCCCTGGATGTCGAGGTCGTGCGCCTCGATGCCGACCTGCGGCAGGAACTGGGCGTCACGGCCTCGGAAGGCTGGCCGGCGCGCCCTGACCTGCCCGAGCCGCAGGAAAGCTTCGTGCTGTGCGTCGGCACGATCGAAAGCCGCAAGAACCACCTGATGCTGTTCCATGCCTGGCTGGCGCTGATCCGCCGGCATGGCGCCGAGCGCGTGCCGCGCCTGGTGTGCATCGGCAAGCCCGGCTGGCTCGCCGATGCGGCGATGACGCTTGTGGCGCAATTCGCCGGCCCTGCAGGAACGCGTCTCCATCGCGCATGGCGTGCCCGATGTCGCGCTTGCCGGGCTCTATGGCCGGGCGATGTTCACGGTCACCAACAGCTTCTACGAAGGCTGGGGCCTGCCGATCACCGAGAGCCTGTCCTTCGGCCGCATTCCGCTGGTGGCGCGCAATACCTCGCTGACCGAGGCGGGTGGCGATGCGGCGGTCTATTTCGAGTCGGACAACCTGCCCGACCTCGTGGCCAGGCTTGAGTCGTTGATCTTCGACCCGGCCGAGCGCGAGCGGCTGGAGGCGGTGATCCGCGACACCGTGTCGCTGCGCAGTTGGGGCGACATCGCCGACCAGGTGATGCGGGTGATCGCCGCGCGCAACGCGGATGGCGCCGCGGATGGCGCACCGCCGGTGCTGGTGGCGCCCGCCGTGATCTATCCGCTGCGACTGACCGGCGGCGGTGCCGCGGAACGCAGCAAGGCCATGGCGGACATCATCCGCGACGGGCTCGGCTGGCACCCGCTGGAGAACTGGGGCTGCTGGACCCGCCAGGGCCTGGCCAAGCTGCGCCTGCCGATCGATCCGGCCGTGGTGGGCGGGCGTATGCGCGTCTATCTCGGCTGCGTCGTGCCGGTGGGCGCATCCGGCATCCGCCTTCGCGCCTTCGGCTCGGATGCCGCCCCTGGCCCGTTCCTGCGGCTGCTGCCGGACGATGGCAGCAATGGCCGCTTCGCCTGCGTCCTCGACTGTGAGGCGGCGGGTGCCGATCTCATCGTCGAAATCGATGGCGGTCGACGGCATCAGGATCGACGTCACGGAGGGTTCCGCCGGACGGTTGATCGGCCTCGGCGTGACGACCGTCATGGTGTGCCGGCCAGACGATCTGCAGGCACGGCTCGATTTCCTGGAGCGGCAGACCTACAGGGTGCTGGGGCCGGATCGATAACGCGATTGCACACGCCTCGGGTCGGTGGCCGATATCCTGGCGACACTGTCCTGAGGATCATGGATCGGACATGGGAGGAACAAGAATGAGCAGCTTCACGATCGGTCGCCGCGCCATGGTGCTGGCTTCGGCCGCCGCGCTGTCGGCGCCCCGCCTGGCGGGCGCGCAGGCGCCGGCGATCAAGCTCGGCATCCTGCAGCCGGTGACCGGCGCGCTGTCGCAGGATGGCGAGTATGGGCCGGCTCGGCGCCGAACTCGCGATCAACGAGATCAATGCGGGCGGTGGCATGCGCGCGCTCGGCGGCGCGACGCATCGAGATGGTGTTCGGCGACGCGCGCTCCAACCCCGAAGGCGGCGTGGCCGAGGTCGAGAAGATGCAGGCCGAGGGCGTGCTCGCCGTGGTCGGCGGCTTCGCCAGCCCGATCTGCCTGGCCGCCTCGCAGGCCGCCTCGCGCTACGACCTGCCCTATGTCGTCGATGTCGGCGTCTCGGACCAGATCGTCTCGCGCGGGCTGACGAACACCTTCCGCTTCGGCCCGGGCTTCGGCGTGGTGACGCAGACCGCGCTCGACAACCTGGTCGCGCTGAACGATGCGGCCGGCAAGCCGTCCCGCACGGTGGTCATCGTGCATGAGGACGGGCTGTTCGGCTCGGGCATGGCGCGGCTGCTGAACGCCGAACTGCCCAAGCGCGGCTTCGAGGTGCTGGAGACATTGTCCCACCCGACGCCGGCGCGCGACATGAACAACGTCGCGCTGCGCATCCGCGCGCTGCGCCCGGACCTCGTGATCCCGTCCTCCTACTATGCGGAGTTCGTGCTGCTGTCGCGCACCATGCAGCAGCAGCGCATCCGGCCGAAGGGCGTCTACTGCATCCTGAACGGCGCGGCCTCGAACTTCCGCTTCGTGAAGGAATTCCCCGAGGCGGCCAACCACGTGATGGACTGCAACCACTGGGCCGACCCGCGCAAGCCCAAGACCGCCGAACTGCGCCGGGCGGTCGAGGCGCAGAACCGCTTCTGGCTGTACAACGTGCCGCTCAACTACTCCGGCGTGATGCTGGTGGCCGATGCGCTCGAACGCGCCGGGCGTGCCGACCGCGCGGCGCTGACGACCGCGCTGGCGGCGACCGACGGCGCTTTCACCAAGCACATCATGCCCTATGGCCCGACGAAGTTTCGTCAATGGCCAGAACCAGGCCGGCGCGCCGGTGAACACCCAGGTGCAGGGTGGCGACATCAAGGTGATCTTCCCGCGCGACTTCGCCGACGCGCAGGCCGTCTATCCCGTCACCGGCTGAGATGGGCCTGCCGCCGGAGATCATCCTGGAGGCCGTGCTGAACGGCCTCCTGACCGGGGCGGTCTACGGGCTGGTGGCGCTCGGGCTGACGCTGGTCTACGGCGTGCTGCACATCATCAACTTCGCCCATGGCGCGCTGCTGACGGCGGCGATGTATGCGGCCTATGTGGCGTGGGCGGCGCTGGGCATCGATCCCTACGTCGCCGCGCTGCCGCTGGCGGCGCTGTTCTTCGCCATCGGCTACCTGGTGCAGCGCCTGGTGATCGGGCCGGCCAGCCACGGCAAGGATGAGCAACATCCTGCTGGTCACGCTCGGCCTGTCGATCATCATCGAGAACGCTGCATGCTGGCGGTGTTCCGCTCCGACACCCGCAGCATCGACGTGCCCTACGCCATGGATGTGATCGAGGTCGGGCCGGCGCTGCTGTCCTTTCCCGCGCGTCGTCGGCTTCGGCGCGACGGTCGCCGTGGGCGTCGCGCTGTTCGTGCTGATGCGCTTCACGCGACGATCGGGCAAGGCGATCCGCGCGGTCGCGAAGGAACGCACCGGGGCGGCGCTGGTCGGCATCGATGTCGCGCATGTCTATGCCGTGACCTTCGGCATCGGCACGGCCTGCCTCGCCATCGCGGCGGCCTGCTGCTGCCGTCCTTCTACGTCTCGCCGCGCGTCGGCAATGCCTTCGTGCTGGTGGCCTTCACCATCGTCGTGCTGGGCGGCATGGGCAGCGTTGTCGGCGCGCTGATCGGCGGGCTGGTGATCGGCGTGGTGGAGAGCCTGTCCGGGCTGTTCCTCGGCGAAAGCCTCGGCCAGATCGGCATCTTCCTGATCTTCATCCTGGTGCTGCTGGTGCGGCCCGACCGGGCTGTTCGGGCGCGCGGGCGTGAGGCGTGTATCCTCGCCTTCGCCGTCGCTGATCGCGGCGGCTGCCGCTGCTCGTGGCGAGCAACGTGGCGCTGAACTTCCTCGTCTTCACCATGATCATCGCGCTGGCGGCGCAGGGCTGGAACATCCTCGGCGGCTATGGCGGGCAGTATTCCTTCGGCCACGCCGCCTTCTTCGGCACCGGGGCCTATGTGACGGCGATCCTGCAGGTGCGCTTCGGCATGAACGCCTATCCGGCGTTTGCCGCGGGCATCGCGCTGGCGGCGCTGGTGGGGCTGGCGATCGGCACCCTGGCTTCCGGTCTGGACTGCGCGGATCCTATTTCGCGCTGGTGACGCTCGCCTTCGCCGAGGTGTTCCGCGTGCTCGCCAACGCAACCCAGGTCACCGGCGGTGCGGCGGGCATCCTGATCCGACTGCAGGAGAACCCGGCCAACTTCCAGTTCGCCGAGCGCGGCACCTTCCTGTGGGTGGCGCGGCGCGATCGTGACGCTGGCGCTGCTGGCGACGCTGGCGCTTGAGCGGTCCCGCCTCGGTGCGCAACTGGTCGCGGTGCGCGAGAACGAGGACGCGGCCCAGGCGCTCGGCGTCGATGTGCTGGCGGTGAAGCTGCGCGCCATCACCCTCTCCGCCGGCATGACCGGCGCGGCCGGCGGTCTCTATGCGCAATACTTCCTCTACCTCGATGCGAACATCGCCTACGGCACCTGGATCTCGGTCGAGGCGTTGCTCGCCCCGATCGTCGGCGGCGCCGGCACCGTGTTCGGCCCGCTGCTCGGCGCGGTGATCCTGCACGGGCTCGCCGAGGCGACGCGCAGCATCGCCGGGCGCATCCCGGGCATCGACCTCGTCGTCTTCGGCATCGTGCTGATCCTCGTGGTGCGCTTTCCGCCGCGCGACATTCCCGGCCTGCTGCGGCGGTGGCGCCGATGACCGGCACCGGGCCCGATCCTGCCTTCCTTGCCGTGCGGGGCGTGACCAAGCGCTTCGGCGGCCTGGTCGCGGTGAATGACGCGACGCTGGACGTCGCCGAAGGCTCCATCACCGGGCTGATCGGCCCGAACGGCGCGGGCAAGACGACGCTGTTCGCGGTGATCGCGGGCTTCGAGAAGCCGACATCGGGCTTGGTGATGCTCGAAGGGCGAGGACATCACCGGCCGGCGCCCGCACGACCTGGCGCGGATGGGCCTCGCGCGGACCTTCCAGATCGTGCAGCCCTTCGCCGGGCTGACGGTGCGCGAGAACATCGCCGTCGGTGCCTTCCTGCGCGAGGCCAGGCGCGCAGCGGCGCTGGAGGCGGCGGAGCAGGTTGCGCTGCGGGTCGGGCTCGCGGATCAGCTCGACAAGCCTGCCGCGGCGCTGACCGTCGCCGGGCGCAAGCGGCTGGAGGTCGCGCGCGCGCTCGCCACGCGCCCGAAGCTGCTGCTGCTCGATGAGGTGCTGGCCGGCCTCAACCCGTCCGAGATCCGCGACATCGTGCCCGATCGTGCGCGCCATCCGCGACGACGGCGTCACGGTGCTGATGATCGAACATGTGATGCAGGCCGTGATGAACCTGTGCGAGACGGTGCATGTGCTCGCCCAGGGCCGCATCATCTGTTCCGGGTCGCCCGCCGAGGTCGTGCGCGACACCGGCGGTGGTCGAGGCCTATCTCGGCCATGGCGCCGCGAAGCGCCTGCAGGGTGCGGGCGATGCTTGAGATACGCGGCCTCGAAGCCGGCTATGGCCTCGCCACCGTGCTGCGCGGCGTGGACCTGAGCGTGGCGGCCGGGCGCGATCGTCGCGGTGCTGGGCGCCAATGGTGCCGGCAAGACGACGCTGAACATGACGATCAGCGGGCTGGTGAAGGCGCGTGCCGGGCTCGATCACCTTCGACGGGCGCCGCATCGACGGCGCTGGCGCCGCCGGCCATCGCCGAGGCCGGCCTGGTGCATGTGCCGGAAGGGCGCAAGGTGTTCCCGAACCTGTCGGTGCGGGAGAACCTCGACCTCGGTGCCTATCGCCGGGCGCAGCGCAACCGGGCGCGGAACATCGAGCGCGTCTTCGCGACCTTCCCGCGGCTGAAGGAGCGGACGCGGCAGCGGGCCGGCACGCTTGTCGGGCGGCGAACAGCAGATGCTGGCGATCGGGCGCGGGATGATGGCGGAACCGCGCCTGCTGATCCTCGACGAACCGTCGCTCGGCCTGTCGCCGCTGCTGGTCGAGGAGATGTTCGCCCTGATCCGTCGCCTGCACGCCGATGGCCTCGCGATCATGCTGGTGGAGCAGAATGTCGCGCAGAGCCTTGAGGTTGCCGACGAGGCCCATGTGCTGGAGAACGGCGTCTTCGCCATTGGCGGCACGGCGGACGCAGGTGCGGGCGGATCCGCATCTCCAGCGTGCCTATCTCGGTCTGTAGGATGCGTCGATGAGCCTCGATCCCGTCACGCTGGCCGTCCTGAAGGGCCGGCTCGAACAGATCGCCGACGAGATGGACGCGACGCTGTATCGCTCGCGCCTTCAACCCGATCATCGCCGAGGCGCGCGACGCCTGCCACGGCCTCTATCACGCGACGACCGGCGACACGCTGGTGCAGGGCACCAAGGGCCTGCCGATCTTCGTCGGCGCCATGGCCTTCGCGGTGCAGGCGGTGATCGACAAGGTCGCGGCGCGAGGGCGGGCTCGATCGCCGGCGACACCTTCCTGTTCAACGACCCCTATGACGGCGGCACGCATCTGAACGACTTCCGCCTGGTGCGGCCGGTGTTCCGCGACGGCGCGGCTGTTCTGCTGGCTCGCCTCGGTCGGGCATTGGCTCGACATCGGCGGCAATGTGCCGGGCAACTACAATCCGCGCGCGACCGAGAGCTTCCAGGAGGGCGTGCGCTTCCCGCCGGTGAAGCTGATCCGCGCCGGCGTGATGCAGCAGGACATCGTCGATATCCTCGCCGCGAATTCGCGCGTGCCGCAGTCGAACTGGGGCGACCTGAACGGCCAGCTCAACGCGCTCGATCTCGGCGAGCGGCGCCTGCTCGCACTGCTCGACGAATACGGCGATGCCGACGGTCGCCGACGCGCTTCGACGCTGCTGATCGGCGCGCGCCGAGGCGTTGATGCGCGCGAACATCGCGGCGCTGCCCGATGGCACCTACGCTTCGAGGACTTCCTCGACAATGACGGCATCGTCGATGAACCGCTGCGCATCGCGCTCGACCTGACGCATCGACGGGCGACCGCATGATGCTCGACTTCTCGCGCTCCTCGCCGCCCTGCGCCGGGCCGGTGAACATCTCGCGTCGCGACCACGGTGGCGGCCTGCTACGTCGCGCTGAAGCACGTCTTTCCCGATGTGCCGGCCAATGCCGGCGTGCTGCGGCCGATCGACGTTCATCGTGCCGGACGACGACGCTGCTCGGCGTCCGCGCGCCGCGCCCGGTGGCCGGCTACACCGAGACCATCCTGCGGATGATCGGCGTGATCTTCGGCGCGCTCGCGCAAGGCGCGCCCGAGCGCGCGACGGCCGCGCCCTTCGGCACCATCAACGCGCTGTCGCTGGCCGGGCACCGCGCGGATGGCACGCGCTGGGTGATGTTCTCCTTCTTCGGCGGCGGGCTTGGCGGCAATCCGGAAAGCGACGGGCTGCAACCACGCCAACAATCCGATCTCGACCGCGACCATCCCGCCGGTGGAAATCCTGGAAGCCGCCTATCCGGTGATGTTCACGCAATGGGCGCTGCGCCCGGACAGCGGCGGGCCGGGGCTGCATCGCGGCGGCGTCGGCGCGGTCTATGAGATCGAGGTGCTGGCGCCACGGCGCGACCGAGATCGTCGCTGCTGGGCGAACGCGGCCGCTTCGCGCCGTTCGGCGTGGCCGGCGGCGCGGCCGGCGGCGCTGAACCGCTTCCGCTGGCAGACGCGAGGACGGCCCGCACACGCCGCCGATGGCGAGCAAGGTCGTCGGCGTCTCGCTGCGCCAGGGCGCAGCGCGCTGCGGCTGGAAACGCCCGGGCGGCGGCGGCTGGGGCGATCCGCTGCGCGCGACCCGGTCGAGGCAGTCGCGCGCGACGTCCGCGCTTGGCTATGTCAGCGCGCGACGGCGCGCGATCCGCGACTATGGCGTGACCGATCGCCGGCGCGATGCGAGCGCGTGTCGCGCATGAGCGGCCCGCATCGTCGGCGTCGATGTCGGCGGCACCTTCACCGACCTGTTCCTGTATCGACGAGGCGGCCGGCACGCTGCGCACGGCGAAGGTGCCGTCGAACCGCGGCGACGAGGCAGTCGGGCTTCCTGGCCGGGCTGCGAGCCTTGGGCGGCGCGGCCGGCGATGGGCGCGATCGTGCATGGCACCACCGTCGGCACCAATGCGCTGCTGGAGCGCAAGGGCGCGCGGCTCGGCGTGATCGCCACGCGCGGGCTTCCGCGACGTGCTGGAGATGCGCCGCCGCGACCGCCGCCACACCTGGGGCCTGTGGGGCGACTTCGCGCCGGTCGCCGAGCGCGACCTGCGGCTGGAAGTGCCGGAGCGCACGCTGGCCGACGGCACGGTCCGCATGCCGGTCGATCTCGATGGCGGTGCGCGAGGCGGCGCTGCGCGCTGCTCGCCGCCGGGCGCGCAGGCCTGCGCCATCACCTTCATCAACGCCTACGCCAATGCCGCCAACGAAGCGCGCCGCGGCCGCGGCCGTGCGCGCGATCTGGCCGAACGCCGCATGTCACCGTCTCGTCGCGAGATCCTGCCCGAGATCCGCGAGTTCGAGCGCAGCTCCACCACGGCGCTGAATGCCTATCTGCAGCCGGTCGTGGCCGGCTACCTCGGCGCGCTCGAAGCGCGCGCTGGCCGAGGACGGCTTCGCCGGCCGCTTCCACATCGTGCAGTCGAATGGCGGCATCATGTCCACCGCGACGGCGCGGCGGATGCCGGTGCGCACGGCGCTGTCCGGGCCCGGCGGCGGGCGTCATCGCGGCCGCGGCCATCGCGCGCGCGGCCGGCTTCGAGAACGTCATCACCTGCGATCTCGGCGGCACCTCCTTCGACGTCTCGCTGATCGCCGGCGGGCGGATGGAGCTCGCCGCGCAGACGACGATCGATTTCGGCCTGGTCATCCGCACGCCGATGATCGAGATCACCACCATCGGCGCGGGCGGCGGCTCGATCGCGCATGTCGATCGCGGGCGGGCTGCTGCAGGTCGGGCCGGAAAGCGCGGGCAGCCGGCCCGGGCCGGTCTGCTACGGCCAGGGCAACGACCGGCCGACGCTGACCGATGCGAATGTCGTGCTCGGCCGCATCAATGCCGAGCGGCCGATCGGCGGCGCGCTCGCGCGGCTCGACGTGGAGGCGGCGCGCGCCGCCATCCGACGCGCATGTCGGCGACCCGCTCGGCCTCGACGCGATGGCGGCGGCCGAGGCGATCGTGCGCGTCGCCAATGCGAGGATGGCCGGCGCGATCCGGCTGGTCTCGATCGAGCGCGGCCACGATCCCGGCGCGCTTCGTCGCGCTGCCGTTCGGCGGCGGCGGCGCGCTGCATGTCGGCGCGCTGATCCGCGAGGTCGGCCTCAAGGCGGCGCTGGTGCCGCGCTATCCCGGCGTGACCTCGGCGCTCGGCTGCGTCATCGCCGATGTGCGCCACGACCAGGTGCGCACGCTGAACCTCGCGCTCGACACGCTCGATGCCGCGGCGCTCGATCGCGCGCATGGTGGCGGAGGCCGACGCGCCGCGCAGGCCGTGGTCGCGGCCGCCGGCCTGCCGGTCGAGCGCAGTCGACGTCGCTCTTCGAACTCGACATGCATTATCGGCGGGCAGACGCATACCGTGGCGGTGCCGCTGCCGGTCGACGCTGCGCGGATGGCACGACCGGCATCACGCGCGGCCATCGTGCGCGCGGCCTTCGAGGCGGCCTATCAGCCGCGCCTTCACGCGCCTGCTGCCCGGGCTTCCGGTGCGCATCGTCACGCTGCGCACGGCGGCGATCGGGCGGCGGCCGGCCTTCGACCTGGCGATGCTCGCGCCCGGCGCCGGAGGCGACGCTGGAGGCGGCCGCGCGCGGCACGCAGGCCGGTCTGGTTCGGCGGTGCCTGGCACGAGGCGGCGATCTGCGCCCGGCTCGATCTGCCGGTCGGCTCGGTGGTGACGGGGCCGGCCATCCTGGAGCAGCCCGATGCGACCGTCGTGGTCGATCCCGGCCTCGCCGCGCGCACCGACCGCTTCGGCAACCTGATCATCGAAAGGGCGTGACATGGCGCATGGATCCATCCCCGTCGGCGAAACGGCGCTGCTGCTGTGCGACCTGCAGAACGACTTCATCCATCCCGACGGCGCCTATGGCCGCGCCGGGCAGGCGTGCGGCGGCGATCGCGGCGCTTGCCGGCCCGGCTGAAGCCGCTG
>CAVSZN010000034.1:0-54520 GCA_963732425.1 uncultured Alphaproteobacteria bacterium | reverse complement strand
GTTCTGCAGACCGGATTGTATCCTGTATTTCCACCGCTTGAACCTGGAGGTGATTACTGGGATACAGCATTCTTAAAGAGTGCTCTTGAAAGTTTAAAAAGGAGGGGTAAGTCAGATATTTTAGACAACCTTGTCCTTTCAGCCACGGCTCTGTTTTCACCGAATGGATTGAACTGGGGATCTGGTGGACCTGAAAGATGGCCAGGCGCCCGTCCCTATACCACTTCTGAAACGAATGAAGATCAGCGTGGCTTCTGCATTTATGAATGGTATAACGCAATTAGCCACTCGATCCTGCAGAAGGTCCTTCCATTAATCCTCGTTCAAGTGGGTGATAAAGATGATTTAACCGCCCAACCCCAAAACTATTTACAGATCTTTCAACTCATGAATAATGAGATGGTAAATCTGCCTGGATCCGTCGAAAACAAACTCGACCCATTACCAGATAATGTTCTGGCTTGCAGCTTTCGGCTGGTACCCCAAAATGTAAATGGCAAATCTGAATCAAGTTCATTTTTTACCAATGACCAGGAACCCACAGTAATACAATCTTCAGTGCAGCAATGGATACTTTCCAGAAAAACTGGAGAGAAAAACACGGAACGAGCCGTTAAAGCTAAATTTCTCACTACAGCATTATCTCTTATTACCTGCTTATGAATGGGGAATATCCGAATGGCATTTGGATGTAATTAAACCATTTGTTAAAAGATATCTGCCTACTATTGGATTTTCACTGTCAGAAGCCGCTTTGGCAGCAAAAGTGACAGTCGTTGGTGGGCTTCAATCCTTCCCGGAAGACTTTTTACAGTTTCTTCGCACCTCCGGCTGTGTTGTCGATCGGATAAGTGGCGATGGCACTACAATTGCATCACAACTCGCAGAGAGGTGAAACTATGATCAGCAGCTCTACTCAAATACAACACACTCCAATTTTTGCAAAACAACCTGTCCTTAAAGTAATCGGTTTAGGTGGCGGAGGTTGCAATGCGATTAATCGCATGGTTGAATTAGGTATTAATGGCGTTGATTTTATTGGTGCCAATACTGATCATCAGGCTTTAAAAGCTTGCCATGCACCGGTAACAATTCAGCTCGGCCCTAAATGTACCTGCGGCGGGTTGGGATCAGGTGGAAACCCGCAAATTGGTGAAAATGCTGCAGAAGAAAGCGCCAGGGATATTGCCCGGGGCTTGAGAAAAAGGCTGATATGGTATTCCTCACCGCTGGTATGGGTGGTGGTACCGGAACAGGTTCAATTGCAGTGGCAGCCAAAATAGCCAAAGCGCTTGGTGCAGTTACAATATTGGTATTGTGTCCACTCCGTTCTCATTTGAAATGGTTGCAGGCAACGTAATGCCAACGATGGCCTTTCCAAACTTCGCATGTATTCAGTATCTTGATCACAGTTCCGAATGACAAACTTCTGCATGTCGCCCCCAAAGACTTACCAATGGAATTAGCTTTCCGTCTGGCAGACGACGTTCTCAGACAGGGAATTCAGGGAATTGCTGAGCTCATTACACTGCCAGGAATGATCAATGTCGATTTTGCCCATGTCCGTAACGTCATGCAGATGGGTGGAGGATCGCTGCTTTCGATGGGTCAAGGTGAAGGACTGGATAAAGCCCGCAAAGCTATCGATCAAGCACTTCATCATCCACTACTTGAATCAGTTAAACTTATACTCGGCAGGCGGTATCATTGCGAATTTTACAGGCGGACGTGACCTGACTTTCATGGAAGTCACAGATGCTCTAGCCTATCTTCAGGATTTGACCGGTAACCAGGCTGATGTAATCCCCGGTTTCATGGTGGATGACCGTTTAGACGAACGCGCTCAGGTGATATTAATCGTTACCGGGCTTGGTGGAACAGCAGTTGATAATACTTTATTCGCTCCTCGAAATTCAGCAGCAAATACGGATATGCAATCAGTAAAACCTGTAGAAGTTCATGAGCGGGAGATTTCTCTTGATGTCGACCAACCAGTTGCCCAATATTCACAGGAAACCCAGGAATTGCCAAGTTTGCCATCCAATTTAGACCTGCCCGCGTTTCTACGTCGCCGGTCTAGAATGACTTCACAGGAAATGTGACCAATGGACGCAGAGATCCTTTCAAAAGTTTGTGCTCAAGTTTATAGTAAATATCCAGATGTAAGTGGTGTTCGACCAAAGGTGCATGCCCAGGCAAAAGTTGGAGGTACAAACCACTTGCTTATTTTTACTGGCAGCGCTAAAACTTCCAGCGGAAAAACTCTTTCCAGAGTGCTCAGGGTAGTTGTCTCAGATGATGGGAAGATCATTAAGGTAACTACATCAAAATAATTATTCGTATTAGAGTGAGAGAATGAATATTCAAAACAGCTTCAACAAGATAGAAGTAACAGTCTGGGATTGGATCATTAAGCTAATGAGAGAATCTCCATTTTTTCGTTCAGTAATAAAACGAGGTTTTTACCTTGTAAAAGATAAGGAAATTGTTCGGCTCGCCGGGTTATTTCTTGCTTGGGTGAGCGTCGGAATAACAGTAGGATACTTTTTAGGCTTTTCTGGAATAAGGTAGAATTTACAGATTGTAAAACCTCTCTTTGCGGAGAGGTTTTTCTTTATATTATAATAACGTGGTTGGTGAAAAGATTTAATACTATTATAGAAATAACTTTCGGAGGGGCGCGGAGGCTGTCATCATGAAGGGCCTCGGCCATTTTCCGATGAGCGAGGACTACGCCGCGCTGCGGATTCACCTGCTGCCGGCGCTTGATCGTTTTGCTTCGATCGTGATACGAGCCTCCCAGGGCTTGCCCTATGCCGCCCAGGGCGCGAAAAGGCCGCGCCCCGCCCGCGGGGCCCGATTCGACCCGTTACAAGGAGAAGCGCCGGTGATCACGCGTCGTTCCCTCTTCGCCGCCGGCGGCGGAGCCCTGGTCCTCGCCGGCTGCGCGAGCGAGCCTGTCACGGTCGATGGCCGCTTCCCCATCATGGCGGTCCTCGGCATCCAGCCGGACCTCTCGGATTTCCGCTCGGCGCTGCGCAGCGCCGGCCTCGATCGAGGTGCTGGCCGGCCCCGGCCCCTTCACGGTCTTCGCGCCCACCAACAACGCCTGGAGCGGCGCCCCCGCCGGCGATGCGCGATGGCGGGGCGGCGGGCTGCGCAACCTGATCGCCGCCGGCCGGCTGCGCCTGCCCGACATCCAGGCGCGCGACGGCCGCGTGCGGATGCTCAGCGGCATCGACATCCGCGTCGTCGGCGGCACGCCGACCGCGCCGCGCATCCAGGCGGTGCGCGCCGGCGCGCAGCCCTCGGGCGCCTCGGGCAGCGTCATCCGGCCGAACCTGCTGTGCTCGAACGGCGTGATCCACGTCGTGGACGGGGTTCTGTTCCCGGCCTGACGCCGGCCGCCGGGCGGGTCGTGGCCCGCCCGCGCAGCGCCGCGCTATTCCGCGGCGCGCGCCTCCGGCTGCGAAGAACCGGTTCGCCGGCCGCGGCAGCCCGAGATTGTCGCGCAGCGTCGTGCCCTCATACTCCGTGCGGAACAGCCCGCGCCGCTGCAGTTCCGGCACCACCTGGTCGACGAAATCGTCGAGCCCGGCCGGCAGATACGGGAACATCACGTTGAACCCGTCGCAGGCGCGCGTCTCCAGCCATTCCTCCATCTTGTCGGCGATCGTCGCCGGCGTGCCGATGATGGCAGCGCCGGCATAGCCGCCGAGCCGCTGCGCCAGTTGCCGCACCGTCAGGTCCTCGCGCCGCGCCAGCGCGATGGCGCGCTCGCGGCCGCTCTTGCTCGCCTTGGTCTCCGGGATCTCGGGCAGCGGGCCGTCAGGGTCGAAGGCGCGTGCATCCACGCCAAGCGCGATCGACAGCGAGCCGATCGCGCTGTCGTAATGCACCAGGCTGTCGAGCTGGGCGCGCTTCGCCTTCGCCTCCTCGACCGTGTCGCCGACCACGACCAGCGCGCCGGGCAGGATCTTGATGTGATCGGGATCGCGCCCGGCCGTCGCCGCCCGGCCCTTCACGTCGGCATAGAAGGCCTGCGCATCGGCGATCGGGCCGCCGGCGGCGAACACCACCTCGGCCGTCTCGGCCGCGAGCTGGCGGCCGGCATCGGAGGCGCCGGCCTGCACGATCACCGGCCAGCCCTGCACCGGGCGCGCGATGTTGAGCGGCCCGCGCACCGACAGATCCTCGCCCTTGTGGTCGAGCACATGCATCTGTCGCCGGATCCAAGAAGATGCCGCTCTCGACATCGCGGATGAAGGCGTCGTCGGCGAAGCTGTCCCACAGGCCGGTGACGACATCGTAGAACTCGCGGGCGCGCTCGTAGCGCTCGCCATGCGCCATGTGCGCGTCATGGCCGAAATTCAGCGCCGCGTCGGGATTGGACGTGGTGACGACGTTCCACCCGGCGCGGCCCTCCGAGATGTGGTCGAGCGAGGCGAATTTGCGCGCGACGTGATAGGGCTCGTCGAAGGTGGTCGAGGCGGTGGCGATCAGCCCGATGCGCTCGGTCACCGCCGCGAGCGCCGACAGCAGCGTCAACGGGTCGAACGAGGTGACGGTGTGGCTGCGCTGCAGCGCCTCGATCGGCATGTTCAGCAGCGCCAGGTGGTCGGCCATGAAGAAGGCGTCGAACTTGCCGGCCTCGAGCCGCTGGATCAGGTATTTCAGGCGCGGAAAGCTGAAATTCGCCTCCGGCCAGGCGCCCGGATAGCGCCAGGCGCCGGTATGGATCGAGACGGGCCGCATGAAGGCGCCCAGATGCAGGCGACGGCGGTCGGACATGGGGATGCTCCGGTTCGGGCGCCGCGACGGATCGCGGCACCGCGCGTTTTTCGGCCGCGAGGGCCCTTGGCGGAGGAGGTGGGGTCGCGGCCCCCCCGCGCAAAGCCCGTCAGCCGGCGGCGGCGCGTCGCCGGCGCGGTGCCGGCGCGACGATGCCGTCCAGCACCATGTCGCAAAAGGACAGGGCGATGTCCGGCGCGGGCAGCGGTCCCTTCGGGTCGTACCAGCGCGGCATCCAGTTGACCGCGCCGAGGATCATCCGCCCCGCCACGGGAACGTCCAGGGCGCGTATCTCGCCCGCCGCAATGCCGGCCTCCAGGATCTCGCGCAGCAGCCTTTCATAGCGGTCGCGCCAGCCGATGCGCTCGCGCCGGAAGCGCAACTCCGGATCGTTCCAGAAGGTGGAGGCGGAGGCGATCCACGCCCAGCGATGCCGGTCGAAGAAGCGCGCCGTCTCCACCACCAGTTGGCGCAGCCGGTCCACCGCCGGCCGCGTCGGGTCGTCATGGCGTGCCACATGCAGGTACAGCGCCTTGGTCACGCCCATGGCGAGCGGCCGCAGCAGCGAATCCTTGTCGGGAAAGTAGTGGTAGAGCGTCGCCTTGGAGATCCCGCATTCCAGCGCGATGTCGCGCATCGACACGCCATCGAAGCCCTTCTGCGCGAACAGCCGGCAGGCGACCTCGAAGATCTGCACGATGCGACCCTCGGCCGGCTGGTCGTAGCCGCCGAGTTCCAGGATCGTGACGAGGTTCTCGGTGCGCGCGGCGGCGCGGCCGCGGGCGCGGCGCGGCTCGGTCGCGGGCGGCGTCGTCGCCGGCCTGGATTTCGGCGCCGCAGGGGCCACCCGGTTTCCTCCGATGGTCGTGGGACCGGCGGTCCGCCGGCAAGGGGCGCATCCTCTCACGCCAGGCGGGGCGCGCAAGCGGATGGACCCGGCGCGCGCCGCGCCCCTACTCTGCGCGTCCCTCCCGCATCACAGCCGCCGGGCCCGCGATGAAGCCAGCCGCCTTCGACTACCACGCACCCGCCACGCTCGACCGGGCGCTGGCGCTGCTGCGCGACCATGGCGAGGAGGCCCGCATCCTCGCCGGCGGGCAGTCCCTGGTGCCGACCATGGCCTTCCGCATGGCACGGCCTGGCGTGCTGGTGGACATCAACCGCATCGAAGCCCTGGCTTACGTGAAGGAGGAAGCGGGCACGCTGCGCATCGGCGCGCTGGCGCGCCATGCCTGGTTCGAGACGCCGGTCGCCGGGGGGCCGGTCGGGCGGCTGCTGGCCCAGGTCGCGCACAGCATCGCCCATGCGCCGATCCGCACGCGCGGCACCTATTGCGGCAGCCTCGCCCATGCCGACCCGGCCTCGGAGTGGTGCGCGACGACGCTGGCGCTTGGCGGCACGCTGGTCCTGGCCCGTCCTGGCGCCGCGCGGCACGTCGCGGCGGAGGATTGGTTCCAGGGCGTCTTCACCACGGCGATCGCCCCGGGCGAGATCCTGGCCGAGGCGCGCCTGCCGCTGCTTGGCGCGTCGTGGCGCTGCGGCTTCGCGGAATTCAGCCGCCGCGCCGGTGACTTCGCCCTCGCCATGGCGGTCGTCGCGCTGCGATTGGACGGCGGCGCGGTGCGGGAGGCACGGATCGCGCTCGGCGGCATTGGCGGCCGGCCGGTGCTGGCGGACGGCGCCGCCGCCTCGCTGCTCGGGCGGCCACCGGATGCGGCGGCGGCGCGAGACGCCGCGGCGCTCGCCGCCACCGGTTGCGACCCGCAGGACGATATCCACGCGCCCGCCGAATACCGCCGCGACCTGGTGCGCGTCATGGTCCGCCGCGCCCTCGAACAGGCCTTCGCGGCATGACCTGGGTCGGACGCAGCATCCGTCGCTTCGAGGACCCGGCGCTGCTGCGCGGCGAAGGTCGCTTCACCGCCGACATCGCCGCCGGCGCCCTGGTCGTGCGGTTCCTGCGCAGCCCGATCGCCTGCGGGCGCATCGTCTCGCTGCGCCCACCGCCGGAGATGCCGCCCGGCGCGGTGTTCGTCTCGGCCGTCGAGATGGCGGGCACCGCCACCATCAAGCCGATGCTGCATCGCTTCGCCTATCGCCCGGTCGAGCAGCCGGTGCTGCCGTCGGATCGCGTGCATTTCGTCGGCCAGCCGATCGCCGCCATCGCGGCGGCCACCGCCGAGATCGCCGAAGACCTCGTCGAGGCGATCGACGTTGAATACGACATCGAGACACCGGTCGTGACGCTTGACGACGCGCTGCGCGCCGGTGCGCCCACGGTGCATGGCATCGCGCCCGGCAATGTCGCGGTCGAGGGGGTGCTGCGCTCGCCGGAATGCGATGCGGCCTTCGCCGCCGCGCCGCATGTCGTCGGGATCGACATCCTGTCGCGCCGGCAGAACGCGACGCCGATGGAAGCGCGGGCGGGATGCGCGCAGTTCGACCGCGCGACCGGCCGCGTGCGGCTGACCGCCTCGGTGCAGATGCCGCACATGCTGCGCACCGGCATCGCCGAATTGCTGGACATGCCCGAGGCCGACCTGCAGGTGATCGCCCCCGATGTCGGTGGCGGCTTCGGGCAGAAGATGGCGCTGTTCCCTGAATATGTCGTGCTGGTGTGGCTGGCGCGACGCCATCGGCGCGACGTCGCCTGGATCGAGGACCGCAACGAGAACCTGACCGCCTCGGCGCATTCGCGCGACCAGGCGCATGTGCTGCGCGGCGCCTTCGCTGCCGATGGCACGCTGCTCGCGCTCGATGCCGACATTCTCGCCAATGTCGGCGCCTTCTCCGCCTATCCGACCACCTGCGGCGTCGAGCCGCTGATGGCCTTCGCGGAATATCCTGGCCCCTACAAGGTGCCGGCCTACAGCGCGCGGGCGCGCGGCGTGCTGACGCATACCTGCCCGATGGCGCCCTATCGCGGCGTGTCGCGTCCGGTCATCACCTTCGGGCTGGAACGGCTGATGGATCATGCGGCGAAGGCCATCGGCATCGACCCGGTGGCGATCCGCCGGCGCAACCTGGTGGATCGCTTCCCTTACCAGACGGCGACCGGCCTGACGCTCGACGATGCCTCCTATGTCGAGACGCTCGACGATGCCGTCGCGCTTGCTCGACATCCCGGCCTTCCGGGCGCGGCAGGCGGCGGCGCGGGTGGAAGGGCGCTTCCTCGGCCTCGGCCTGGCGGTGTTCAATGAGCGCACGGGCTACGGCACGGCGGCCTTCGCCGCGCGCGGCATGGGCATCGTGCCGGGCTATGAGGTGGTGGACATCGCCATGACGCCGGGCGGCGAGGTGGAACTGCGCATCGGTGCCTCCCCGCATGGCCAGGGCCTGCGCACGACGCTGGCGCAGATCGTCGCCGACCGGCTCGGCGTTTCCCCCGAGGTGGTCCGCATCATCCATGGCGACACCGACCGCACGCCCTATGGCTGGGGCAGTTTCGCCAGCCGCGCGACGGTGATCAGCGGCGGCGCCTGCCAATCCGCGGCGGACCGTCTGGCGGTGCGGCTGCGCGCGGCGGCGGCGACGGTGCTGCAGGCGAAGGCGGAGGAGATCATGTTGCGCGACGGGCAGGCGGTCGCGGCAAACGGGTCCTCCGTCGCACTCGCCGCATTGGCCAGGCAAGTGCATCAGCGCAGCGACCTGTTCGACGGCTTCAACCTGGCCGAGACGGCGTCCTACGATCCGCCCGGCACATTCTCGAACGCCTGCCACGCGGCGATCGTCGAGGTGGATGCCGAGACCGGCCATGTCCGCATCGAGCGCTACCTGGTGGTCGAGGATGCAGGGCGCATCATCAATCCGCTGATCGCCGACGGCCAGGTGCGCGGCGGCGTCGCGCAGGGCATCGCCAACGCCCTGTTCGAGGAGATTGTCCATGCCGAGGACGGCAACATCCTGACCGGCACGCTGGCGGACTACACGCCGCCGACCGCCGCGGAGATTCCCACCATCGAGATCCATCACCGCGAGACGATCAGCGCGGCGACGCTGACCGGCGCCAAGGGTCTCGGCGAGGGCGGGTCGATCGGTGCGCCGGCCGCCATCGCCAATGCGATCAGCGATGCGCTCGCGCCCTTCGGCATCGAGATCACCGAGATCCCGGCGACGCCGCCACGCATCCGCGCACTGATCCGCGCCGCCGAGGCCGCGCGATGAGCCGCCACCTCGTCACCTTCACCGTCAATGGCGTCGCACAGCGCGTCGAGGTCGAGGCGCGGCGCACGCTCGCCGAGACGCTGCGCGAATCCTGCGGCCTGACCGGCACGCATGTCGGCTGCGAACATGGCGTCTGCGGCGCCTGCACCGTGCTGGTCGATGGCGTGCCGATGCGATCCTGCCTGGTGTTCGGCGTGCAGGCGGAGGGTGCGGATATCCGCACCGTCGAGGGCCTCGCCGCGGCGGATGGCACGCTCAACGTCCTGCAACAGGCATTCCAGGACCATCACGGGCTGCAATGCGGCTTCTGCACGCCCGGCTTCCTGATGCTCGCCACCTGGATGCTGGAGCGTGCGGAACCACTGGACGAGGCCAGCCTGCGGGAGGTGCTGTCGTCCAATCTCTGCCGCTGCACGGGCTACCAGGGCATCCTCGATGCGGTGCGCGCGGCGGCGCGGCTGCTCGGCCGCTGGGACGACGGCGAGGCCATTTCCACATCGGCATGAAGGGTTCTAGGCTCTCCTGAACCAGGGTGAAGGAGACGGGCATGCTGCAACACGGCACCGGCCGGCGAGCCATCCTTGCCGGAGGCGTGGCACTTTCCACCGCCGGCATCATCCGCCCGCGCGAGGCACGCGCCGCCGGCACGCTCGACATCGTGCTGGAATCCGAGGTGGTCATCCTTGACCCGCATGTGATCACCGCGGCGATCACGCGCACCTTCGCCACCCATGTCTTCGACACGCTGTTCGCGATGGACGACCACGGGCAGATCCAGCCGCAGATGGTCGAGGCGTGGGAGAATTCCGCCGACCGCCTGACCTGGCGCTTCCGCCTGCGCGATGGGCTGAAATGGCATGACGGCGCGCCGGTGACGGCGGCGGAATGCGTGCTGTCGCTGCAACGCTGGGCACCGCGCGACCCGCTCGGCCGCATGCTGGCGGCGGCGACCGCCTCGATGGAGGCGACCGACGCGCGCAGCTTCGTGCTGACGCTGAAGGAGCCCTTCCCGCTGCTGCTGCAGGTGCTGGGCAAGCCCAATGCGCCGCTGCCGGTGATGATGCCCGAGCGCCTGGCGCGCGTGCCGAACACGCAGCGCATCACCGAGATCGTCGGTTCCGGCCCCTTCCGCTTCCGTGCGGATCTCTGGCGGCCGGGCAATGTCATGGTGCTCGATCGCTTCGCGGACTATGTGCCGCGCAGCGAAGCCCCGAGTTTCCTTGCCGGCGGCAAGGTGGTGAAGGTCGACCAGTTGAACCTTCGCGTCATGCCCGACCAGGTGACCGGCGCGACCGCCCTGATGCAGGGCGAGATCCACTACATGCAATACCTGCCCTTCGACCTGCTGCCGCGGCTTGAACGTGCCCGCGGCGTGGCGCTGCTCGGCCTCGGTGGCTTGCAGCAGTTCCAGGGCGATTTCCGGCTGAACCACGCAGCACCTCCCTTCGACAATCCGGCGGTGCGCCGCGTGCTGTGGAAACTCGCGGACCAGAACGCCATCCTGACCGCGATCGGCGTGCCGGAACGCTTCCGCGCGCCGCAATGCCCGTCCTTCTGGCTGTGCGACGCGCCCTATTCGACGGATGCGGGCGCGTCCGGCGCGCGGGTGGACATCGCCGCCGCGCGCGCGGAACTGGCCGCCTCCGGCTATCGAGGTGAGCCGGTGATCGCGATGGAGGTGCAGGGTTCGATCAGCCAGACAGCCTCGATGGTGCTGGTGCAGAACATGAAGGAAGCCGGCTTCACCGTGGACCAGCAGGTGATGGACTGGGGCACGGTGCTGGCGCGGCGCGTGCGGCGTGACGGGTGGTCGATGTTCTCGGTCTATGCGAACGGGACGGACATGTTCTCCCCGCTCACGCATTTCTACATCGCCTCGACCTGCGGCGACTTCCCGGGCTGGTCCTGCGACGAGCGCATCCCGCGCCTGCTGCAATCCTTCGCCAGGGCCGAGGATGAAGCGGCCCGCAAGCGCGTCGCCGCCGAGATCCAGACCGTCGCCTATGAACTGACACCGGCGGTGATGTGGGGGCAATTCACCATCCCGGCCGGCTATCGCACTTCGCTGAGGAACATGGTGCGGTCCTCCTATCCGATCTTCTGGCAGGTGGAACTGGGCGGATGACGCCGGAGGAGTTGCGCGCGGCGCTGCCGCCGCTCGACGGCACGCTGCGCGTCGCCGGCCTTGCCGGCCCGGTGGAGGTGCTGCGCGACCCCGAGGGCGTGCCGCATATCCGCGCCGACAGGGCCAGCGCGACGCCTTCATGGCGCAGGGCTTCGTCCACGCCCAGGACCGCCTGTTCCAGATGGAACTGAACCTGCGCCGGGCGCTGGGCCGCAGCGCCGAATGGCTTGGCGCGCCGGCTGCCGAGATGGATGTGCTGTGCCGCAGGCTCGGGATGGAGGCAGCCTGCCGGCGCGACTTCGCGGCCCTTGGCGATGAAGCACGCGGGATGCTCGAAGCCTATGTCGCGGGGGTGAATGCCTTCCTCGATTCCGCCGCGCCGCTGCCGGTGGAATACGGTCTGCTGGATGCGACGCCGCTCCGGTGGGAAGCCTGGCACCCCATCGCGGTGATGCGCCGGCTCGGGCTGCTGATGGGCTCGGTCTGGTTCAAGTTGTGGCGCGCGGCGGCGCTGCCGCGCATCGGCGCCGACGAGGTGGGGAAACTGCGCTACGAGGATGGCGGCATCGACCTGCTGTGCATCCCGCCCGGCGTCGAGGCGGCGCGCTGGAGCGCGACATTGGCAGACCTCGCGCCCGCCATCGCCGCGCTGCTCGACCACGCATCGCCGGACGCCGCGGGCGGCGGCAGCAACAACTGGGCGCTGTCGGCCACGCGCAGCGCCACCGGGCGCCCCTTCCTGGCCGGCGACCCGCACCGCGTCTTCGAGATTCCGAACATGTATGCGCAGGGTCATCTCGCCTGCGACGATTTCGATGTGATCGGCCTGACGGTGCCGGGCGTGCCGGGCTTTCCGCATTTCGCGCATAACGGCCGCGTCGCCTGGTGCGTGACGCATGCCTTCGTCGATATCCACGACCTGTTCATCGAGCGCTTCGATGCCGATGCGACGCAGGTGCGCTTCCGCGACGGCTGGACGCCGGTGACGCGTCGGCAGGAGAGCATCGCCATCCGCGGCGCGCCATCGCGCAGCATCGAGGTGATCGAGACCACGCATGGGCCGATCGTCGCGGGCGATCCCGCTTCGGGCAGCGCGCTGGCCCTGCGATCCGTGCAGTTCGCCGAGACCGACCTGTCCTTCGACTGCCTGCCGCGCATGTTGCGCGCCGCGAGCGTGCCCGCGCTGTTCGAGGCGACGCGCGGCTGGGGGCTGATCGACCACAACCTGGTGGCCGGCGACACGGATGGGCGCATCGGCCACCTGGTGCGCGCGATGGTGCCGCGACGGCCGCGTTCCAATGGATGGCTGCCGGTGCCAGGCTGGACCGGCGAGCATGAATGGGATGGCTGGATTCCATTCGAGTCCATGCCGCGGCAGATCGACCCGGCGGAGGGCGTGATCGTCACCGCCAACAACCGCGTCGTTGCCGACGGTGGACCGGACTATCTCTGCACCGACTGCCACCCGCCCAATCGCGCGCGGCGAATCCTCGAACTGCTGTCCCGACCCGTGGCGGATGCCGAGGCACAGTCGGCGGCGATCCATGGCGACACGCTCTCGGCCAATGCGCTGCTGCTGCGGGATCATCTCGCGGCGCTGCCGGCGCCGGCGGATGCGCGGGCCGCCGCGCTGCGTCAGGGCCTGCTGGATTGGGATGGGCGGATGGCGGCGGGCAGCCTCGCCGCCAGCGGCTACATCGCGCTGCGGCTCGCGCTGACGCGCATCCTCGCAGAGCGCAGCGGGCTTGGCGGGCTCGCCGGTGATCCGCTGCTGGCCGTCCCGCCCGGCGTGGTGCCGCTGAACCAGCTCTGGTGGACGCTGCCGGCGCTGCTGCGCGCCGATGATGCCGCATGGCTCGGCGGCTGGTCCTGGGCGCAGGCGCTGGAGGCAGCACTCGCGACCGCCGCGCTCGACCCCCTCGCGGCGCAACCCTGGGGCGAGGCGCATCGCCCGCGCCTTGCCCACCCGCTTTCCGCCATGTTCCCGGATGTTGCGGCGCTGCTCGATCCAGCCGCGCAGGCCATCGGCGGCGATGGCGACACGGTCTTCGCCAATGGCCTGCTGCCGGCCTCCGGCACGCGCGCCACCTATGGCGCGCTGGCGCGCTACGCCTTCGACATCGGCGCCTGGGAGAATTCCCGCTGGACCGTCTTCCACGGCGCATCGGGCCATCCCGGCAGCCCGCACTATGCCGACCAGCACGCCGCCTGGGCGGCAGGCGCGCATGGTGCCGATGCGCTACGGCTGGGACGGCCTCGCCAAGGCAGCGACCGCGCGGCAGTCGCTGACGCCGGCCTGACGCGTCAGCCCATGCGCGCGACCGCCGCGAGGCCGGCGTCGGCCGCCTGCGAGCGCCAGGTCGATGTCGGTCGCCTGGTGCGCGCAGGACAGGAACATGTTGTGGCGCGGGTGGAAATACGCGCCCGCCCGCAGCGCCGCCGAGCAGAAGGCCGCCCCCTTGCGCGCATCGGCGTCGTCATCGAACAGCACGAGCGGCATCTGCGCGGGCCCGCTCTGCCGGATGCCGACGCCATGGCGGGCGGCGAGCGTCGTCGAGGCCGGCACGGAAGCGTTCGCCCATCGCACGCATATGCGCCGGACCGTCGAGCCGGCGCAGTTCGTTGAGCGTCGCGACCGCCGCTGCCATCGACACCGCCGAGCACCAGAAGGATCCGGTGGTGTAGATCCGCGTCGCCGCCTCGCGCAGCCGGTCGCGGCCGGTCACGGCGGCCAGCGCATATCCATTGGCGATCGCCTTGCTGTAGGCGGCGAGGTCCGGTTGCACGCCGAGTTCCTCCCACGAACCGCCGAGATGCAGCCGGAAGCCTGCACGCACGTCGTCGAGGATCAAGGCGGCGCCGGTTTCGTCGCAGAGCGCGCGCGCGGCCGTCGCGAAGGCAGGGTCGGGCAGTTCAAGGTCGCGACCCATGTCGTGGCGGAAGGCGGTGACGATGACCGCGGCGAGGTCGCCCTTCGCTTCCTGTGCCGCCTGCCGAAGCGACGCCGCATCGTTGTAGTCGAAATGCAGCAGATGCGCGCGATCCTCGGTCGTCACACCGGCCAGCGATGGCGTGCACCACGGCGCCGCGCCGTGATAGGAGCCGCGCGCCACCAGCACCTTGCGCCGCCCGGTGCCGGCGCGCGCGATGGTGACGCAGGCCGTCGTCGCATCGGTGCCGTTCTTCTGGAACAGGCACCAATCGGCGTGCGGGATCATGCCGACCAGCGTCTCGGCGAGTTCCACCAGCACCGGTGCCGGTCCGTTCATCGCATCGCCCCGTTCGGCCTGGCGTCGCGCGGCCGCCTCGACGACCGGGTTGCGATAGCCGAGCACCATCGGCCCCCAGCCGCACATGAAGTCGACGAACTCACGCCCATCCGCATCGCGCAGGCGGCACCCCTCGGCGCTCACGAAGAACTGCGGATAGCCCTCGGGCAGATTGGCGGCGTTGAGGTGGCCCCAGAGCCCGCCGGGAATGACCTGGCGCGCCCGCGCGCGCAGCGCCGCGTCGAGGCTGTTGGCGAGGTCGATTCGGCATGACGGCGGCTTCCCTTGATCGATGCGCAGCCTATCGCGGCGCCGGCCGGTCGCGCCAAGCAGGCGGCGGTTGCCGGCACGCGCTGGTCTGCGCTGTGCTGTACGCAACCGGAGGAGCACCATGCCCGACGACGACCTGCTGTTCATGCCCGCCACGCGCGCCGCCGCGCTGATCCGCCGCGGCGATCTCTCGCCCGTCGCCTATGTCGATGCGGTGCTCGCCGCGATCGCGCATGCGCAGCCGGTGCTCAACTGCTTCGTCACGGTGGATGAGGAAGGCGCGCGGCGCGACGCCATCGCGGCCGAGCGCGCGGTCGCGTCGGGCGCGGCGCTGGGCCCGCTGCATGGCGTGCCGGTGCACATCAAGGACCTGATCGATGTCGCCGGCCTGCCGACGCTGCACGGCTCGGCGATCTTCATGCCGAAGCCGCCCCGGCGGCGCGCGACAACGTGCTGGTCGCGCGGCTGCGCGCGGCCGGGCGCCATCATCATCGGCAAGACGACGACGCCGGAATTCGGCGTGAAGGGGCTGACCGACGGGCCGGCCTTCGGCACCACGCGCAATCCGTGGAACCTCGAACGCACCTCGCGGAGGCTCGTCCGGCGGCGCGGCGGCGGCGGTGGCGGCGGGGCTCGGGCCGCTCGGCCTCGGTACCGATGGCGCGGGGTCGATCCGCGGGCCGGCCGCCTGTTGCGGCCTGGTCGGGCTGAAGCCGACGCTGGGCGCGGTGCCGGCGGATACGGCGCGCGACGCCTTCGGCAACAACACCTATGCCGGGCCGCTGGCACGCACGGTGACGGATGCGGCGGTCATGCACGCCATCCTCGCCGGCCCAAGCGCGCAGGATCCCTGGAGCCTCGGCGGCACGGGCGTGGCGCGCCCGCTTGTCGCCCGCGCTGATGGGGGAGGATCTGTCGGCCCTGCGCATCGGCTACATCCCGCGCTGCGCCAATCCGCGCGTCGCCGCCGATGTCGCGGCGAATACGCGCGCCGCGCTCGATGCCTGGGCGGCGATGGGCGCGACGGTCGAGGAAGTGACCGACGCGATCGACTGGATCGAGTACGAGGGGCGCGTGCTCTACCAGGCGAATTTCGCCGTCTTCTGCGCGCCCTTCCTGCCGCAATGGCAGAACCGCATGGATCCGGTGACGCTCGCCTTCATGGAACGCGGCGCGCAATTCACGCTCGCCGATTTCCGCAATGCCGAGTTCGCGCGCACGCGACTGTTCCGCGCCATGCAGGCGCTGTTCGACCGCTATGACGTGCTGGTGACGCCGACCATGGCGCGCACCGCGCTGCCCGCCGATTTCGACGCCGCCAATGACGACGTCATCATCGATGGCGAGGCATGCGGCATCACGCGGCAGGGCTGGACCTCGCCGCAATACCCCTTCAACCTGACCGGGCCATCCCGCCGTCTCGCTGCCCTCGGGCTTCGGCGACGACGGCCTGCCGACCGCCGTGCAGGTGGTCGGGCGCTGGGGCGCGGAGGCGGATATCCTGCGGCTCGGCGCCCTGCTGGAACGCGCACGGCCCTGGGCGGATCGGCGGCCCGTGCTGCCCTCGCGTCACGCCGCGATGGCGCGCCGCTGCGCCGGCCCGGATGTCAGGGCAGGTCGATCACCAGGTTGAGGAAGGCGTCGACCACGATTGCGCTGTCGGGGCCGACGACGCAGGTCGATTCGCGTTCCTCGATCAGGGCCGGGCCCTGCAGCTGCGTGCCGGTGCGCAGCGCGTAGCGGTCATAGACCGGGCAATCCTGCCAGCCCGCGCCTTCGAACAGCACGCGGCGATGGGTGCGCGGCGCCGGCATGGCCGGCGCGGCGTGCTGCGGCACGGCGCCGGCCAGGTCGATGGTCCAGCCCGGCGCGGCGCAGGACAGGCGCCAGCTCAACGCCTCGATCGGGCTTTCCTCGACGACGCGCTCGAAGCGATCGCGGTAGTTGTCGAAGAAGGTGGCGCGGATCGCGGGCACATCGGCCTCGCTCGAGTTCGAGGCCGGGCAGCGGCACCGGAATCTCGAAGCCCTGGCCGACATGGCGCATCTCGGCGACGGGGCGGAAGGTGATCTGGTCCGGCGCGGCGCCCGCCTCGGTCAGCAGCGCGCTGCCGGCGGCCTTCATCTCGGCGAACAGCGCGTTGACGCGCGCCCAGTCGATGCGCTCCAGCCGCGCGACGTAGGATCGCACCATGTCGGTCGCCGGCGGCGCCACCAGGAAGCCGAGCGCCGAGGCGACGCCCGCGCCCAGCGGCACCACCAGCCGCTTGATCTTGAGCAGCCGCGCCAGGTTCCACGCATGCACCGGCCCGGCGCCGCCGAAGGCGATCATGGTGTAGCGGCGCGGGTCCTTGCCCTTCTCGGCGAGATGCATGCGCGTCGCCGAGGCCATGGTCTCGTCGACGATGCGCTGCACGCCGAGCGCGGCCTGCTCGACGTCGATGCCGGTCTCGGCGGTGATGCGCGCCTCGAAGGCGCGGCGCACCGGCTCGAGATCCAGCGACATCTCGCCGCCGAGGAAGTAGGCTGGATCGAGGCGGCCGAGCACCAGGTCCGCATCGGTCACGGCCGGCTCCGTGCCGCCGCGGCCATAGCAGACCGGCCCGGGCTTCGCGCCGGCGCTGCGCGGGCCGACCTTCATCAGCCCCGAACCGCGATCGATGCGCGCGAGCGAGCCGCCGCCCGCGCCGATCTCGATCATGTCCACCACCGAGACCTTCAGCGGCAGGCCCGAGCCCTTCTGGAAGCGGCGCACGCGCCCGGCTTCGAAGTCGAATTTGTGGTTCGGCTCATGGTGGTCCACCAGGCACATCTTCGCCGTGGTGCCGCCCATGTCGAAGGACACGACATGCTCCAGCCCGGCCAGGCGCGAGATGAAGGCGGAAGCCATGGCGCCGGCGGCCGGGCCGGATTCGATCAGGCGGATCGGGAAGTCCTTCGCCTCCCGCACCGTGGTGATGCCGCCGCCCGAGAGCATGATGTAGAGATTGCCGCGGAAGCCCGTCGCCTCCAGCGAGGTCTGCACGCGGTCGAGATAGCGCGCCATCAGCGGCTGCACATAGGCATTGGCGCAGGCGGTGGAGGTGCGCTCGAACTCGCGGATCTCCGGCGCCACCTCGGCGGAGAGCGAGATCGGCAGGGATGGATACAGCGCGCGGATGATCTCGCCCGGCGCGCTTCTCATGCTGCGGCGCGTGGTAGGAATGCAGGAAGCCGACGGCGATCGCCTCGATGCCTTCCATCTCGACCAGGTGCTTCACGGCCGCCGCGACGGCCGCCTCGTCAAGCGGCTTCAGCACGCGGCCATCGGCGGCGATGCGCTCCGGGATCTCAAGGCGCAGCGCGCGCGGCACCAGCAGCGCCGGCGTCTCGAGGAACAGGTCATAGAGGTCGTAGCGCGTCTCGCGCCCGATCTCGATGCTGTCGCGGAAGCCATCGGTCGTCAGCAGGCCGACCGTCGCGCCGGTGCGCTCGATGATCGTGTTCGTCACCAGCGTCGTGCCGTGGATGACGCTGTGCACGTCCCCGGGCGTGAGGTCGGCCTCGCGCAGGATGCGGGCGATGCCGGCGAGGATCGCCTCGGAAGGATCGTCCGGCGTGGTCAGCAGCTTGCCGGTGCGGACGATGTTGCGCACCGGGTCGTGCAGCACGAGGTCGGTGAAGGTGCCGCCGACGTCGACGCCGACGCGCGCGGATTGTGTTGCGGTCATGCGCGTCACTCCACGCCGTAGATGCTGCGCGCCGCGGCAGCCGAGATGTAGCCATGGCGGAGATCATCCTTCACCGCCTCGCGCGAACGCTTCCGCGGGTCGCCGTAGCCGCCGCCGCCGGCATAGAGCAGCAGCACCGCACTGGTGCGGCTCGATCGACGTTCGCGACTTCGGGTGTGGCCTGGTGCCGTCGCCGAAGGTGATCACCGAGGGACCTCCGGGCAGGCCACCGAGGATGCCGCCCGCCGGATTGTCGGTGCCGGTCCGACAGCAGCGACAGCCGCGCTGCCCGGTCGGTGTCGAGTTCCATCTCGATCTCCTGCCCCAGCCCGCCGCGGAAGGTGCCGGGGCCGCCGGAATCCGCGCGCAGCCGCTTCTTGCGCACGATGATGGGCGCGACGGATTCATAGGCCTCGATCGAACCCGCGCCGACATTGGTCGGGAAGGCGGTGGCCGACATGCCGTCCTTGTGCGGGCAGGCGCCCATGCCGCCGCTGGCGAACAGGACCTGCGAGAAGCTGTCGCCATCCGGCCTGGTGCCGCTGAACAGCGCGCGCATCGTCGGCGCGCCGCCGCAATCGGCGATGATCCTGGTCGGGAATGACCTGCGCCAGCGCCTGGTAGATCGCGCCGGCCAGCAGATGGCCGGTCAACTGCCGCGCGCTGACCGGCGCGGGATAGAGCGGGTTGAGGATCGAGCGCTCCGGCGCCGCCACGGTGATCGCCTGGTACGACCCCTCATTGCGCGGCGTGAAGGGATCGAGCGCGCATTTCACCGGATAGACCGAATAGGCATGGGTGTAGTTCATCACGCAATTGATGCCGCGATCGATCTGCGGCGATGTGCCGGCGTAGTCGATGTGCATCGTCTCGCCCTTCACCGTCACGGCGCAGACGATGCGCGTGGGCTTGTCGTCGAAGCCATCGGCGGTGATCTCGGAATGCCAGGTGCCGTCGGGCACCTCCGCGATGGCGCGGCGCATCGCGCGGTCGGCGCGTTCGCTGAGCGCGGCGGACAGGTCCTGCAGGTCGGCCAGGCCGGTATCCTCGAGGAACTCCGCGACACGCCGGGCGCCGACCTCGGCCGCGACGACCTGCGCCTGAAGGTCGCCCTGCACCTGGCGCGGCACGCGCACATTGCCGAGCAGGATGTCGAGCAACTGGCTGTTCCATTGCCCCTCGCGCAGAAGATGCGCGGGCGGAATGCGGATGCCTTCCTCGAAGATCTCGCGGCAATCCGCGGACCAGAGCGCGCCGCCGACATCCGGGGAATGGGAGATCGAGCCCGAGAAGCCCACCAGCGCGCCGCGATGGAAGATGCCGGTGACCACCGTGAAGTCAGGCAGGTGGCCGGTCGCCAGCCAGGGGTCGTTGGTGACCATGGTGTCGCCGGGCTTCCAGGCCTCGGCCGGGTGGCGACGCAGGAACTCCTTCGTGGTGCGCGGAAGAATGCAGGAGAAGGATGCCAGTCCGCCGGTGTTCTCGGACACGCTGTCGCCGTTGCGGTCCATCAGCACGGTGGCGAAGTCGTTCGACTCCCGCACGATGGTGGAGAAGGCGGTGCGCAACAGGCCGGTTGCCGCCTCGTCGGCCGCGGAGATCAGTCGGTTCCAGAAGATCTCAAGGCTGATGGGGTCGAGGGCGGCGGCTGGCGTTTCGGGCATCACTTCCATCCGGTCGGGCGGCAGGGAATGCCGATCTTAGGAACGCCTTGCCATGCCTCACCAATATGATTTCTATTGATATCCAGACCTTTGGCGAATGGATCGATGGACCTGCGGCATCTCCGCTATTTCGTCGTCGTGGCGGAGGAACTGCACTTCAGCCGGGCCGCGGAACGGCTCGGCATCTCGCAGCCGCCGCTCAGCCAGCAGATCCGCGCGCTCGAGGACGACCTGCAGGTCCGCCTGTTCGAACGCACCAGCCGCAACGTCGAACTGACCGAGGCCGGCCGGCTGTTCCTTGTGGAGGCAAGGGCCACGCTGGCCCAGGCCGATCGGGCGCGGCAGGTTGCGGCGCGCGCCCATCGCGGCGAGATCGGCGAACTGACCGTGGGACTGTTTCCGTCCGCTTTGCTGGCCGCGCCGGTCGCCGCCGCGGTGCTGGGCTTCCGGCGGCAGCATCCGCGGGTGCGCCTGGTGTTGCGCGAACGCGCCCTGCATGCCGCCGTGCGGGAACTGGCGGGCGGCGATCTCGAGATCAGCTTCCTGCGCCATGCCGCGCGGCCCGAGGTGCCGGCCGGCTTCGCGCTGACCGAGATGCTGCGCGAACCCCTGATGCTGGTGCTGCATCGCGGCCACAGGCTGGCGCGCAGCGAGGGGCCGGTGCCGCTCGAAGCCCTGGCGCAGGAGCCCTTCATCCATTTCTCGCCCCGGTCGGACAGTGCGCTGCTCGACCATGTGGCGGCACTGTGTGCCACGGCCGGCTTCGAGCCGCGCATCGAACAGGAGGCGAACCAGAACGGCTCGATCCTGGCGCTGATCGGCACCGGGATCGGGCTGTCGATCCTGCCGCGCTCGCTGTGCCGGCTCAGCCTGCCGGAACTGCGGGTGCTGCCGATCGCCGGCACGGCGGCGGTTTCGCGGGTGTGGATGGCCTATCGCCGGCGGGGCGGCGGCACCTTGCTGCGCGCCCTGGTGGACCTCGCCAATGCCGAGCGCATCGCCGAGTGAGCGTCGCCGCTATTCCGTCGGCGGATCGCGGTAATGGACGTTCTGCTTGGCGAGTTTCTCGATCAGCCGCGCCGAGCCGCTCTCGCGTTCCTCGGCGATATGGGCGACCAGGCCACCGCTGCGCGAGACGACGGCCAGGCCCCGCATGACATCCGGCCGGAAGCCGATGTCGGAGAAGGCGGCACCGATCGCTCCCGTCGCATTGATCGTCAGGTGGCGCCCGGCGGCACGGTCCACCTCCTCGGCGAGGATGCGCAGCATGGCGATGTGCGGGCCGGCGGCGCCGGCCTCCTCGGCGATGGCGAACAGGCGGGGGGAACGTGGGTCGTCCGGCTTGTGGAAGCGATGCCCGAAGCCCGGCACGGCCTTCTTCTCGGCGCGGTGCTTCGCCACGACCTCGGCGCAATAGGCGCGCGGATCGCCACCCGCCGCGACACCCGCCTGCAGGATGCGCGCGCATCCTTCCATCGTGCCCATGAAGGTATCGCCGATCGTCATCAGGCTGGCCCCCATCGCCACCTGCATCTGGTCGGGCACGGCGCTGGCGACGAAGCGCGCCGTCAGCGTGTTCAGCGTCAGCCCGTGTTCCATCAGGATCACCAGGCAGGCATCCAGCACGCGCGTCTCGGCCGGCGTCGGCACGCGGCTGCGCAGCAGGAAGAACACCATCTCCGTATAGGTCAGGTGCCCGACGAGCTCGGTCACCAGGTCCTTGCCGCGGATGGTGACCGATGTCTCGTCGGTGGTGCAGAGATGGGTGGTGGCGTTGTCCATGGCGTCCCCCTGAAGCCGTCGTTGCCCGGCAGTCTCGCGCCGGGCGACGCCAGCGACAACCACGCGCCGGTCAGACGCTGACGAAGGGCACGCTGCCGGTCATCCAGCGCGCGATCGCCGTGACGGCAGCATCCGCATGCTGCTGGCCCATCACCTGGATGCCCATCGGCATGCCGCCAACCGCGGTCATCGGCACCGTCACCACCGGGGCGCCGAGCGCGGAGCTCGGCGTGTTGTACACGGCATCGCCGGTCGGCCGCTTCACCTGCGGCTGGCCCGCGACATCGCCCGCCCAGAGCGGCGCCGGGCCCGGCGAAGCCGGTGCGATGACGGCATCGACCAGCGGGGCGATCGCCTCATGGCGCCGCCGCATCTCCTCACGCTGCAGGATGGCGGTGCGGTAGTCCTCGGGCGTCAATGCCTCCGCCGCCGTCAACACGGCCTTGGTCCGCGCGCTGATGCCGTCGGGGTTCGTCATGACGGCGTTGCGGATGCCCCAGTGGTTCTCCCAGCCGGTGATGACGCCGGTCAGCGCCTGCACGCCCTGCAACGCCTGCTCGAAGGATTCGAGCAGCGGATGGTCGGCGCGGCGCAGCACCGTCACCCCCTGGGCGCGCAGCGCGTCCACGATCGCCTCGAAGGCCGCGCGACTTGGATCGTCGAGCAGGCGCCAGCCTTCCGCTTCCATCACCGCGAGCGTCATCGGCCGGCGCGCCGGCGGCGGCGCTTGCCGGACCGAACAGGCCGAGCCGGCCAGGATCGCCGCCGGCGCGCCGCGCGATCTCGATGGCGACCAGCCACATATCCTCGATCGACCCGGCATGCGGGCCGTGGGTGCTCATGCTGGTGGCCTGGCGCTCGCCGCGATTGATGCCGCCCTGCGTCGGCTTCAGCGCGAAATTCCCGCAATAGGAAGCCGGCCGGATGATCGATCCGCCGACCTGGGTGCCGATCGCGGCCGGCACCATGCAGGCGCCGACCGCCGCCGCCGAACCGGACGAGGACCCACCGGGCGTGCGCGTCTGGTCGAACGGGTTGGTGGTGGGGCCGGGATGCGCGCCGCCGAGTTCCGTCGTCACGGTCTTGCCGAGCACCACCGCGCCGGCCTGGCGCAATGCCCAGACCGCGGCGTTGTCGCGCTTGGGGAAATTGCCGCGCCAGGCCCCGCTGCCCATCTGCGTCGGCATGTCACGCGTCTCGAGCAGGTCCTTGATGCCGACCGGCATGCCGTCGATGGCGGAGAGCGGCCGGCCCGCCTTCCAACGCGCCGTGCTGGCGTCTGCCGCTTCGCGCGCGCCGGCCGGGTTCATCGTGACCCAGGCGCGCACCACCGGCTCACGCGCGGCGATGGTCTCCAGGCAGCGTTCGAGATAGGCGCGTGGCGTATCGGCGCCGTCAGCGAAGCGTGGCGTCGCGTCGTGGAAGCTGCGCGCGCGGAACTCGCCGGGAACATACGGTGGCATGGATGGAGCCTCTCACCAGGATGCCGGCATTGAGACGCGACAGGCGCCGCGCGTCCAGCCGGGGCCGTTGCCGCCGGCAGGCGACAACGGGCGCGGAAGACCGGCATCGTCGCGCCGCGCGACCGGATGCCCGCCTTGCCAGCCCTGGCCGTCTGGCGAAGGATCGCGGCGCGCCACGCGGAAACGGAGAACAACCGATGCCTCGCCTTGACCTGCCGTCCGACGACATGATGACGGAGGCTCAGAAGGCCGCCGTCGCCGAGGCTGTCGCGGGCATTCGCGGCCGCGTGCCGGCGCCGATGGTGGCCTGGCTGCAGAATCCCGAGCTGGCCAGCCGGGCGCAGAAGCTCGGCGAATTGCTGCGCTATCGGACCAGCCTGGAACCGCGGCTGTCCGAACTCGCGATCCTGGTCTGCGGCAGGCATTGGACCTCGCACCATGAATGGACCGCACACAAGCGCGAAGGGCTGAAGGCCGGACTGGACCCCGAGGCGATCGCCGCCATCGCGGCGCGGCGCAAGCCGGCGCTGACGGATGCCCGCGAGCAGGCGGTCTACGATGTCTCGACCACGCTGCTGGCAACCGGACGCGTGCCGCCGCCGCTGTACCGACAGGGCGTCACGACACTGGGCGAGCGCGGCATGGTCGAGCTGGTCGGCATCCTCGGCTACTACTGCCTGGTCGCGTTGACGCTGAACACCTTCGAACTCGGCCTGCCGGGCAGCATCGCGCCCGAACTGGATGATCCGGATGTCGCACGCTAGTCACCGGCGCGCGGGACCATTGCCGCGCGGCCTTGTGCGTCGTCGCCCCAACGAAACCCGCCATCGTCACTGCTGAAGGGAAGCAACATGTCCAGCCGGTTCCAGGACAAGATCGTCATCGTGTCGGGCGCGGGGTCGGTCGGCAGCGGCTGGGGCAATGGCCGCGCCGCCGCCGTGCTGTTCGCCCAGGAAGGTGCGACGGTCTACGGCGCCGACCGCAACCTCTCCGCCATGGCGGAAACCGCGGAACGCATCGCCGAATTCGGCGGCCGCTTCACCCCTGTCGAATGCGATGTCACCGACAATGCCGCAGTCCACGCCATGGTCTCGGATTGCCACGCCCGGTTCGGCCGCATCGACGTGCTGGTGAACAATGTCGGCGGGTCCGCCGCCGGCGGCCCGGTCGAGATGAGCGAGGAGGTCTGGGATGCCCAGGTGGATTTCAACCTCAAGAGCGTGTTCCTGACCTGCAAGCACGTCCTGCCGATCATGGAGGCGCAGGGGCGCGGTGCGATCGTCAACCTGGCTTCGACTTCCGGCATCCGCTGGACGGGCTCCGCGCAGGTTGCCTATGCGGCCTGCAAGGCGGGCGTGATCCAGTTCGGCCGCGTCGTCGCCGTGCAATATGCCGCGAAGGGCATCCGCGTGAACACCGTGGTGCCTGGGCAGATGCACACGCCAATGGTCGAGGTGCGCCTGGCCGGGCAGCGCACCGGCGGCGATGTCGATGCGCTGATCCGGCAGCGGGTGGCGCGCATTCCGATGGGCTTCGCCGGGGATGGCCGCGATACCGCCAATGCGGTGCTGTTTCTCGCCTCGGATGAGGCGCGCTTCATCACCGGCACTGAACTCGTCGTCGATGGCGGCATGTCGGTGCGCTGCGGCTGAACTCAGCGGCGACGCCGACCCCGGGAGGGCGACGTCGGCTCGCGCGATTCGATCGCCGTCGACGCCATCGCAGCCCCGCTCCGCACGGGAACCGGGTGGGGAGATCGTGCTCAAGATCCTGTCCCGTGCCATCGCACACAAGAACGATCTCGGTGGCGTCAAGGTCGGGCTGTTGCGCGGCTGGCGGGACGCACCGCCGGCCGACATCGCAGCGCGGGTCGATGCCGCCCTCGCCTTCGCCACCATGGCGGGTGCCGCCGGCGACCGCGTGCTGGAAGCGGAGATCAATCCCTTGTTCGTGCTGACGGCCGGCCAGGGCGTGCGGGCAGTCGATGGCCTGATCGTGCTGCGATAACCGGCGGGTCCGGGCAGCGCCGACCGGGGGGGTTCGGGCGGCGCCCTCCCTCCCATTGCGCCTCGACGGTCCTACACCACAGCCTTGTCCGGAAACCGGCGGATCCAGTGCCGCGCAATGGCATCGCGGCGCGCGAACCAGACGCCGCCCTTGTCGCGCATGTGCCGCAGCACGCGCTCCAGTCCCGCGATGCGCCCGGGACGACCGATCATCCGCAGATGCAGCCCGACTGACAGCATCCGCGGCGTCTCGGCGCCCTCCATCCACAGCGCATCGAAGGCGTCGATGACATATTCCGCGAAATGCGCCGCCGTGGTGAAGCGCTGGCTGCCCTGGTGGAAATGCATGTCGTTGGTGTCGAAACTGTAGGGCAGGACCAGGTGCCGGCGGCCTTCGACCGGCACGAAGAATGGCAGGTCGTCGCTGTAGGCGTCGCTGTCATACAGAAAGCCGCCATGCTCCAGCAGCAGGCGTCGCGTATTGGCCGACGGCGCCGAACGCGTGTGCCAGCCGAGCGGCGCGGTGCCCGCCGCATCGCGGATGGCGGCCACGGCGCGGGCAATGGTCGCACGTTCCGCCGCCTCCGCCATCCCGGCATGTCGTTCCCAGCGCCAGCCATGGCAGGCCACCTCATGTCCGCGGGCCACGGCGTCACGGGCAATCCAGGGCGACCGGGCGATGGCGCGGCCGCAGGCATTCAGCGTCGATGGCGCGCCATGGGCGTCGAGCACGCGCATGATCCGGTGATAGCCGACCCGCGTCCCATACTCGAAATGCGTATCGCGGCAGGGGTCGGGCGCGTCGCGCACCTCGTCGGTCACCTCGTAGACGGCTTCATTGCGTTCGTCGCCATCGATAATCGACAGTTCCGCGCCTTCCTCGACATTGACGACGAAGGAGACAGCCACGCGCGCGCGGCCGGGCCAGGCGGGATCCGGCGGATTGGCGCCATAGCCGAGGAAGTCACGCAGCGCTGCGGTCACCATCATACTCCGGCCATGCGGTTCAGTCCGACCAACCGATCCCCGATGAGCAGCAGCAGGGCGGTCAAGGCGATGATCAGCGTCGAGACCGCCGCGACGGTCGGATCCGGTGATTCGCCAAGATACTGCAACAGCTGGATCGGCAGCGTCCGATGGTAGACATCGGTCAGGAAGATCGAGATCGGGTAGTTGTCGAGCGACGCCAGGAAGCCGAACAGCCCACCCGTGATGAAGGACGGGGCCAGCACCGGCACCATCACGCGCAACACCGCCTTTGGATAGGAAAGCCCGAGGGTCCGTGCTGCGTCGATCAGGCTGAAGTCGAACAGCGAAAGCCCGGCTGTCAGCGTGCGCATCACGAAGGGCAACACGACGATCACATGCGCCAGCAGGAGCGACGGCAATGCCTCACGCAGCCCCAGCGCACGGAAATACTGCAGCATGGCGATGCCAAGCACGAGCCCGGGCAGCATCAATGGCGAGACGAGGAAGGTCGCGATGCTCTCACGTCCGGGAAAGGTGCCACGCACGACGGCGATCGCCGCCATGGTGCCGAGCACCAGGGATACCGCGGTGGCGAAGGCCGCGATCTGCAGGCTGAGCAGAACGGAGTCCACCAAGCCGTCGAGCCGTGCCAGCCTTTCGTACCAGCGCCAGGAAATCTGCCCCTGCGGCAACTGAAACACCGGCGAGGGAGAGAGCGACACGCCGATCGTGACAACCAATGGCGCGAGCAGGAACACCACGCAGCCGATCAATGCGGTCCAGGCGACCGCCAGCCCAATTCCGCGCGTCATGGCGCCGCCCTCACCTTGCGCGCCAGCAGAACGCTCGCACCGACCACCAGCAGGGAGAATGTCAGCAGCACCACGCCCGCCACCGAACCGCGCTGCGGATCCTGCAGATAGAGGAAGGATGTCGCGATGGTGGTGGACAGCGTCTGATAGCGGTCGCCCATCAGCAATGTCGGGATGACGTAGGCGGCGATCGACATCGAGAAGACCAGCGTCACGCCCGCCACCACGCCGGGCATCGTCAGCGGCACCACCACGCGCGTGAAGCCGTGGATCGGCCCGGCCCCAAGCGTCGCCGCCGCATCGGTCAGGCGTGGGTCGATCTGCCGGATGACCGAGAAGATCGGCAGCACCATGAAGGGAAGGAAGATGTTGGTGATGCCGATCAGCAGGCCCGGTCTCGGTGAAGATCAGGCGCACCGGCGCGTCGGTGAGCCCACTGCCCATCAGCAGGCGGTTCACGACGCCGTTGCTGCGCAGCAGGACGGTCCAGCCGAAGGCCTTGACGATGACGCTGAGCGACAGCGGCAGCAGCAGCGCCGCGACGAACAGCGCCTGCCAGGCACCGCGCGAGCGCGCCAGCGCGAAGGCCGCCGGATAGCCGACCACGACGCAGATCAGCGTCGTCAGCACCGCCAGGCGCAGCGTCCGGAACGTGACCTGCCAGGCATAGTCGCTGCCGAGGAAGCCGCGGTAGCCTGCCAGCGTCCAGCCGCCTGCCCCGTCACGCAGGCTCTCGACCAGAAGCAGCGCCAGCGGCAGGGCGAAGACCAGCAGCGCGAAGGCGCAGGCCGGGACCGCCAGCCAGCCGATGCCAAGCCGCGTCATCCGTCAGCCTGCGGCGCAGGAAAGACCAGCGTATCGGCGATCCGCCAGCTGATCGGCAGCGTGTCGCCGGTGATCTCGGTCTCGGCCGGCAATTCGACGATGGCGCGGTCCTCGGCGCCGAGATGGCCGTGCAGCAGCCGGCGGCTGCCCAGGAATGTCTGCGCCGCGAGCGGCAGTTCGATGCCGGTCCAGGCGTCGTCCGCGGCCGGGCGGGGCACGATCCGTTCCGGGCGGACCGCCACCAGGACACGCGCCCGCATGGCGAAGTGGCCTGGCGCCCGCAGCACGCCGTAGGCCGTACGTACGGCAAGCCGGCCGGCCGCGGCCTCCACCACCTCACCATGCAGGGCGGTGGACTGGCCAACGAAGTCCAGCACGAAGGGCGAGGCCGGCCGCGCATAGATTTCGCCCGGCGTGGCGAGTTGCTCGATGCGCCCGGCGTTCATCACCGCGATGCGGTCGGACAGCGCGAGTGCTTCCTCCTGGTCGTGGGTGACGAACACCGCCGTCATGCCAAGCTCGCGCAGCAACTGCGCGCAGCTCGACCTGCATGGTCTCGCGCAGCTTGCGGTCGAGCGCCGACAAGCGGCTCATCGAGCAGGATGCAGTTCCGGGTTCACCGCCAGCGCGCGCGCCATCGCCACGCGCTGCTGCTGGCCGCCGGAGAGCTGCGGCGATCGCGCGCGATCGCCATCGGCCCGAGACGCACCATGTCGAGCAGGCGATGCACCGCGCGGGGCGATCTCCTCGCGTGCCGTGCCGCGCGCGCGCAGGCCGAAGGCGACGTTGTCGAACACGCGTCAGATGCGGGAACAGCGCGTAGTTCTGGAACACCACGCCGATGTTGCGCCGGTGCGGCGGCAGCCGGCCGATGTCACGACCCGCCAAGCGAACCCGGCCCGGTATCGGGCGCCAGCAATCCCGGCAAGGATGCGCAGCAGGGTCGTCTTGCCGCATCCCGACGGCCCCAGCAGCGAGACGAACTCGCCCTTGCGCATGGCGAGGGAGAGTTCGTCGAGAACCACTGTCTGGCGGAAGCGCTTGCCGACGCCGGCGATGTCGAGATGCGCGTCCACCGCTTCAGGCCATGACCTGGTTCCAGCGCCGGATCCAGGCATCGCGATTCTTGTTCACATTCTCCCAATCCGGCGAGAAGGGCGTTCCCGGGGGCACGACGAAGCCGGGCGGCAGACGCGCCTCGGTGTTGGTGGGCAGGACAAAGGACTTCTCGGCAAGGACCTGCTGGATCTCGGCACCCATGAACGCATCGAGGAAGGCATTCGCCAACTCCGCATTCGGGCCGTTCTTCACCTTGCAGATGCCCGACGGCATGGCGAAGACGCCTTCCTTCGGTGCCGCGAGGTCAACCGGCGCGCCGGCCGCCTTGCGGATCAACGTGTAGGAGGAGAACTGGCCCGACATCAGCGTCGCCTCGCCGGATTCCAGCAGGTTCTACGCCTGCGGCTGGTTCGTGTAGATGGTCAGCAGGTTGGGCTTCAGCGTCGCCAGCTTCCTGAATGCGGCATCGGCGTCGTACTGCGCCTCGGCGAATGGCTTGCCGGTCTCGAGGTGAGCGGCGACGATCATCGTCCACAGCCCCTCGGTGTTCTGCAGCGACGGCAGGATGACCTTGCCGCGATTTGCCGGCGCCCACAGCGCCTCATAGCTGTCGACGCCGCGCGGCATGGAATCCTTGTTGTAGGCGATGCCGACCCAGGGCGCCTGGTAGTTGACCCAGGCGCCGTCGAGATGGATCGCCGTCGGGCCGCAACTTGGAAATGTTCGGCGTGGCACTCGGCGTCAGCCGTTCGAGCAGGCCTTCGCCCCAGGCGATCTGCATGATCGGGTCGTCCATCAGCACGACGGACATGCGCGGGCTCGCCTTGTCGGCGCGCAGTTTCTCGAGATTCACGAGCGAGCGCGTGCCATCGAAGACGACACGCATGCCGGTGCGGCGCTCGATCACGGGAAAGACGAATTCCCGCATGTAGCCGGCCATGCCGGCGGCGCCGCCAACCACCAGGTCACGCGACTGCGCCCGGAGAATGCCGGGGAAGCCCGCCGCCACCGCGCCGGCGGCGGCGACCTGCATCAAGGCCCTGCGGGAGACTGTCGTCATGTCGCCAACTCCTGTCGGATTACCGAGGGAATGGCAGCAAGGCCTATGCCAGCGGCAGGAGGCGCCGGCTTCGCGTCGCCGCGCGGAAATTGCACACAAGACAAGCGATCGGCAGGGCAGCGTGGCGCCGATTCGATCATCAGTGAAGCAATGCGGTTTCTCAGTTTGATCGAGGCCCTGATGATGGTCATGATGTCATGACATAGTTAGCCATTCGGACAGCATCAGGGAGCCTGGCGTGGATCAGCGTGTCGCCTGGATCACCGACTTCGAACGCTGCCGCAGCGTCGCGGAGACCTGCCATCGCCATGGCATTTCCCGCGCCACCTTGCGGAAGTGGTGGCGGCGCTATGAAGCCGACGGCCTGGCCGGTCTCGCCGAACGCAGCCGCGCGCCGGTACGCTCGCCATCACGCAAGGTGACAGCGCGCCACCGTGAGGCCGTTCTCGCCCTGCGGGCCGAAGGTCTCGGCTTCGGCCGCATCCGCAACCGGCTTGCCCTGGATGGCGCCGGCGACCTGTCGGTCGCGACCATCCGGCGCATCGTCGCGCGCGCCGATCCCGCCTGGCGCCCCGTGGCCGTGGCGCAGGCCACGACCTCCCCGCCACGGAGCCTGGTCGCCACAGCGGCGCCGGAGGGTGTCGCCGCGCAACTTGCCGAGGCGATCCACGCCGGCCACTTCAGGCCCGGCGAGAAACTCACCGAGGAGGCGCTTGGCGCGTCGCTTCGGTGCCGGCCGCACGCGGGTCCGCGAAGCGCTGCGAAGCCTGGCCTTCCTCGGCATCGTGCGCATCGAGCGCAATCGCGGTGCCTTCGTCGCCCATCCCTCCGATGATCGAGGTCGCGCGCGCCTATGAGGCCCGGCGCGTTATCGAGGTCGGCATCGTCTCGGAGATCAGCCGGCTCACGCCCGCGCAGGCCGAGACGCTGCGCCGCCACATCGCTGCCCAGGCCGCCGCGGAGGCCTCCGGTCAGCGGGTGCGCCTCGTGCAACTGCTGACGGAATTCCATCTCGTCCTCGCCGGGATGAGCCGCAACCACTTCCTGCGCGGCTTCCTCGAACGCCTGACGGCGACCACGTCACTTGCCGTGCTGCTGTATGATCGCGCCGCGCCGCCCTGCTGCGCCGTCCAGGAGCACGCGACCCTCGTCGAGCATCTTGCGCAGGGGGAGGTCGCGGCGGCGACGGCGCTCATGCTGCGCCACCTTGGCGCCAACGAGGCGCGGCTGGACAGCGAACGGCATGACCGGCCAGGCGTCGCCCCGCATGGCGCCTCCGTGCCGCCGGGCGAATAGCGGGGACCCAGGCTTTCCGTCCGTGCCGTTGCGGTTCGTTGACCGGCGTGGCAGCCCGATTGGCGCCAGGCGCTCGCGCGTCACGTCCGCCACCGCCGGTCATCCGGCTTGACGACGCCGCGCATGATCGACCATCTGCCGCGGTTGCCGCCCGGCACGCCGACGGCGCCTTGCAGTCGCGGCGGACCGTGGCTCATGGCGTTGAGGCCTGCTGCATCGGTGCCCATCGTCACGCCGTGGCGCCGCCCCACTCCCCCTGCATGGCCGCCGGTGCTCCCCTGGCTCTACAGTCATGAACGGTGCGAGCATCCGGCACGCCTGGGCATCGCGCGCGGACAACCGGCGCTGACAGTCGCCCGACAGGAGAGACGCAATGATGACCGACCGAAAGATCGCCCTCGCCCTTGCTGGTCCATGCGACCGGCTATCATGGCGCGTCCTGGCTGCACCCGAGCACCGACCCGGCGGCATCGACCAGCATCGATTGGTACCGGGATACGGCGCTGCTCGCGGAACGCGGCCTGTTCGACCTGTTCTTCATCGCCGACACGCCCGCGGCGCGCACGACGCAGCTCGAAGCCTACAGCCGCTTTCCGATGTTCATGAACGTGTTCGAGCCGATCACGCTGCTGTCGACGCTCGCCGGGCCTGACCACGCGCATCGGCCTCGGCGGCACGGCGAGCACGAGCTTCTCCGAGCCCTACAACATCGCGCGGCAATTCGCCTCGCTCGACCATCTCAGCCACGGGCGCGCGGCGTGGAACGTGGTGACCTCGGCGAATGATTTCGCCGCGCGCAATTTCGGCCAGGACAAGCTCGCCGCGCATGGCGACCGCTACGACCGCGCGCGGGAATTCGTCGAGGTGGTGCAGAAGCTCTGGGACACCTGGGAGGACGACGCCTGGATCCGCGACCGCGTGCGCGGCCAGATCTTCGACCCGGCGAAGCAGCATCCCGGTCGATCACGACGGCAAGCACTTCAAGGTGCATGGCGCGCTGAACATCGAGCGCACGCCGCAGGGCCAGCCGGTGATCATCCAGGCCGGCGCCTCCGATACCGGCAGGGAACTCGCGGCCGAGACGGCGGAGGTGGTCTTCGCCTCCGACAGCACGATCGAGAGCGCGCGCCGCTTCTATGCCGACCTCAAGGGCCGCATGCCGCGCCATGGCCGCGATCCCGACAGCCTGAAGGTGCTCGCCGGCAAGCCGACGCATCCTCGCCGACAGCGCGCAGGAAGCCGAGGACATGTACCAGACGCTGCAGGAGATGATCCATCCGATCGTCGGCAAGATGCGCCTCGGCATGGACCTCGAGACCGACCTGTCCGACCTGCCGGTCGACGAGCCGATCCCCGAGGACCGCATCCCGAGGAACGCCAATTTCCACAAGGCCTATTTCGACCACATCGTCGGCATGATCCGCGAGGGGCTGACGCTGCGGCAGCTCTATCTGCGCTATGAGCGCGGCAACAAGACCTTCCGCGGCACGCCGGCGCAGATGGCCGACGCATATGGAGGAATGGTTCACCACCGGCGCCTGCGACGGCTTCATGATGACCTTCAGCCTGATGCCCGGCGGCCTCGCCGCCTTCGTCGATGGCGTCGTCCCGCTGCTGCAGCAGCGCGGCCTGTTCCGCACCGCCTACGAGGGCACCACGCTGCGCGAGCATCTCGGCCTGCGCGGCCGCCGAACCGCCACGTGCCGGCGGCGCGGCCGTAGCGGCGGCATCAAGCGCCGGCGTCGCGGAGCGCCTGCCAGACCTTCGCCGGCGTGGCCGGCATGTCGATCGCCTCGATGCCGAGCGGCGCCGAGCGCGTCGAGCACCGCATTCATCACCGTCTGCGGCGCGCCGATGCAGCCGGCCTGGCCCGAGCCCTTCACGCCGAGCCGGTTCGACGCCGTCGGCACCTCGATGCAGGTGACCTCGAGCGGCGGCAGGTCCTCCGCGCGCGGCAGGCAGTAATCCATCAGCGAGGCCGTCAGGATCTGTCCCGAGGCCGGCGTCATAGGCCACCTCCTCGAACAACGCCTGGCCGATGCCCTGCGCCAGCCCGCCCTGCACCTGGCCGATCGTCAGCATCGGGTTGACCAGCCGGCCGTAATCATCCATCGCGACATAGCGTTCGAGCCGAACCGCGCCGGTCTCCGGGTCGATCTCGACCTCCGCGACCTGGCAGCCATTGGGGAAGGTGACGAGGTCGAGGTCGCTGTCCACCTCGGCATCGATCGACGCGCCGGCCTCGCGCGCGGCCTCGGCCAGGTCGATCAGGCCGATGCCGCGGCCCGCGGCATCGTCGGTCGACGTTGAAGCGGCCATCGGTGAAATCGAGCGCACGCCTCCGCGCATTGCAGCAACTGCGCGGCGAGCGCGCGGCCCTTCGCCAGCACGGCATCGATGGCGCGGACCAGCGCCTCGCCGCCCATGTGCAGCGACCGCGCGCCGCCATGCCCGTGGCCGCGCGCGACATGCCGCGTGTCGGCCTGCACCAGGCGGAACCGCTCCACCGGCAATCCGAGACGGTCCGCGGCGATCTGCGGGAAACTCGTCTCGTGCCCCTGGCCGTTGGACTGCGTGCCGATGGCGAGCGCGACGCCGCCATCCGGCTCGAAGCGCACCGCCGCCCATTCGCCTGGTGCGCCGCGCGACGTCTCCAGGAAGCAGGCGACGCCGAGGCCGCGCAGCCTGCCGCGCTGCCTCCGCCGCCGCCCGTCGTCGCGGCGAAACCCGCGGCGTCGGCGGCGGCCAGCGCGTGGTCGAGATTCGCCGTCGAAGGCGCCGCAGTCGATCGTCATTCCCATCGCCGTGCGATGCGGGAAGTCGGGCGATCAGGTTGCGCCGGCGCAACTCGGTCGCCGCGATGCCGGTGCGCCTGCGCGGCAAGGTCGATCAGTCGTTCGATGATGTAGTTGGCTTCCGGCTTGCCGGCGCCGCGATAGGCGTCGATCGGCACCGTATTGGTGAAGGCGCCGCGCACATCCATGTGGACCGCGGGAATGTCGTACAGGCCGCCCATCGCGGTGCCCGGCGCATTGGTCGAACTGCCCGGCCCGCTGGTGGACAGGTAGGCACCCATGATTCGCGACGGTCTCGACCCGCAGGCCGAGGAAGCGGCCCTCGGCATCGAGCGCGAGCCGCGCCCGCGTGCGATTGTCGCGGCCCTGCGCGGTGGAGAGGAAATCCTCCATCCGCTCCGACACCCAGCGCACCGGCCGGCCGAGCCGGCGCGCGGCGAACAGCACCAGCACATATTCCGGGAACAGGAAATTCTTGGCGCCGAAGCCGCCGCCGACATCGGGCGCGACGACCTGCACCTTGTCGCGCGGCACATGGAAGACGTCATCGGCGAGCTGGTCGCGCATGGAATGCACGCCCTGCCCGCTCACCTCCAGCAGGAAGCTGCCGGTCGCCGCGTCGATGCATGCCGATCGCCGCGCGTGTCTCCATCGGTGCCGCGGTGACGCGGTTGTTCACGAGGTCCAGCGCGACGATGCTGGCCGCATCCGGCGAAGGCTGCCTCCACCGCCGCCGGCGTCGCCCTTGCGGAAGCTGGAAGGCGAGGTTGCCCGGTGCCTCGGGCCAGAGTTGCGGCGCGTCGGCGGCCGAGCGCCGCCGCGCCATCGGTCACCACGGGCAAGGGGTCGTAGTCGACGATCGATGGCCTCGGCCGCGTCGCGCGCCTGCGCTCGGCGTCTGCGGCGACGACGAAGGCGACCGGGTCGCCGACATGGCGGACGATGCCAGTCGGCCAGCGCCGGCCGCGCCGGGATGATGAGCGGCGCCACCGTCGCCACCTTGGCGATGCAGGGCAGCGGGCCGATGCCCTCGGCCGTCGAGGTCCGCCACCGTGTAGATCGCCGCGCACGCCCGGCATGGCGGCGGCCGCCGCCGTGTCGATGGCGATGATCCGCGCATGGGCGTGCGGCGAGCGCAGCACGATGCCGTGCAGCGCGCCGGCCACCGCGATGTCATCCACGTAGCGGCCGGCGCCGCGCAGGAAGCGATCATCCTCGATGCGGCGGCGCGAGGTGCCGATTTCGAGCGCCTGCATTGCCGTCACGCCTCTCCTGCCAGGGCCAGCAGCTTCGCATGGGCCGCTGCCGGGATCGTTATGCCATCGCGCAGCGCCGCGCTCGGCGGTGGCGATGTCGTTCATCGCCGGGGATGCGTTCTGCGCCCGGCCTCCCGCAGCATGGCGACCAGCGCGGCGATGCGGCCCGCGACGTCGCCGCCAGGGCCGCGCGACGGGTCGATCAGCAGCAGGAACTGCCCGGCGCGCGAGGTCTGCGCCCCGGGAAAGTTCGGCAGAATCATCCTCGAAGCCGAACCGCCCGCCGGTCAACGCCGCGGCCAGCACCTCGACCATGAAGGCGATGCCTGCGCCCTTGTGGCCGCCGAACGGCAGCAGCGCGCCGCCGTCCAGGATGGCGGCCGGGATCGGTGCTGGGTGCGCCGTCGGCATCGAGGCCGATGCCCGTCGGCACGGCCCTGCCTTCCACGCGTGCCTTGAGCACTTCCCCCTGCGCGCGCAGGCTGGAGGCCTGGTCCCAGACCACCGGCGCGCCGTCGCCGCGCGGGCAGGCGAAGGCCATGGGATTGGTGCCGAGCACCTTGCGCCGGCCGCCCCAGGCGACGATCCGGCCGCGCGTGTTCACCATGGTCAGCGCGATGAGCCCCTGTTCGGCGAATGGCTCGATATCCGGCCACAGCGCGGCGAAGTGGTGTGAATCGGCGATGCACACCGCCGCCAGCCCCTGGCTGCGGGCCATCGCGACGGCCTGGTCGCGCACCGCGGCGAGTGCGACCTGTGCGAAGCCGTTCGCGCGCATCGACGGCGATGATCGGCGGCCGCGGGCTGCGTCACCACGGGCACCGACCGCCCGTCCACCCAACCGGAGCGCAGCGTCGCGATGTAGCCATCCAGCCGCAGCAGGCCGTGGCTTGCCGCGCCGTCGCGCTCGGCGGCCGCGACCACGGCGGCGACGAGCGCGGCGTTCGGTGCGCTCATGCCGTTGCGCTCGAAGGCTCGCGCGATCAGGCCGGCGAGCGCCATCTCGGTCAGGGTCACGCCTTGGTCTCCTGCAGCGTCGGGCGCCAGCATGCCATCATGCCGCGGCAGCGCGCCATCGCGCCCGCCCTGCCGGCAAGCGCGCGCCACGTTGCGGTGCCCATGGCGATGGCGGGCGTTCAGGCCGATCTCCACGATCGGGCGCGAAGCCCGCTTCCCGGCCTGTTGCGCTGCACAACCTTGCCCCATGCGTCGATCCGGCTGCCCGCACGTTCAGCGCGGCTGACGAAAGGGATAGGCGACCTCGGCCGGTTGTGGCTACCGCTTCGCACCGGGAGACGACGCGGCTTCACCAAGGCGGGCGTTCGGCGGCACGATGATGCCGTCCTCCTCTCGTCCCGTGACCGACGCCGCGGCCGATGCCGCGCAGGTGTGGATCAAGGAGGCTCGAACAATGGAATTGTCGATCACGCGCCGGATCTTCCCGGCCCTTGCCGCCGCGGGTGGCGCGCTGCTCGGCTCGCGCGCGGCGCATGCGCAGGCCGCGGCCTCCACCTGGGACCAGATCATGCAGACGCGGCGCCTGCGTGTCGGCGCCGCGCTGACCGAACCCTGGTATTTCAAGGATACCGCGAACGCCAGCGCGCCGGGCGGCGTGAAGATCGGCGACGTCACCTGGCGGGGCATCGGGCCGAGCCTCGGCGACGCCATCGCGAAGGCGATGAACGTGCAGCTCGAGATGGTCGAGGTCACCTGGGGCACCGCCGTCGCGGCGCTGCAGGCCAACCAGATCGACACCATGTTCATCCTGGACCCGACGCCCGAGCGCGCGCTGGCGATCGACTTCGTCAACAACCCGATCCTCTGGTATCCGGTCGCGGCGCTGGCGAAGAACAATTTCGCGCCGACCACCTGGGCGGAGCTGAGCGATCCGGCGGCGCGGAGCGGCGTCGTGCTGGGCACCTCGACCGACCAGACGCTGACGCGCCTGTCGCCACGCGGCAGCATCCAGCGCTACCAGACGACGGGCGAACTGCTCGCCGCCTGGCAGGCCAACCGGATCGACGCGGCGTTCATGACAGCGCCCGGTTCCGACCTCGCCATCGCGCGGCTGCGCAGCGGCAAGACGCTGATCCCGCGCCCGGTCGTCGCCGTGCCGGCCGGCGCGGGCGTGCGCAAGGAAGCCGATACGCGCTGGGCGAACTATCTCTCGACCGTTGTCGCCTACTACTACAATGCCGGCATCACGCAGCGTTTCTACGATGAGTTCATGGCCTTCCGCGGCCTGGAGCCCGGCCGCGCCACCGCCATCCAGCGCGAGGCCTGGTAGCGTCCCGGCCCCGGCACGATGGAGTATCACTGGGACTTCGCCGCCGTCTTCCGGCACAGCGACCTGCTGATCGAAGGTGCGAAGGGCACCTTCCGCCTGGCCGGGATGGCGATCCTCATCGCCTTCCCGATCGGGCTGCTGGTCGCGCTGCTGCGGCTGTCGCGGCTGCCGGTGATCTCCTGGCTCGCGGTGATCTACACGGACCTGTTCCGCGCCTCGCCGACCATCGTGCTGATCTACTGGTTCTTCTTCGCCTTCCCGCTGCTGGTCGGTGTCGACTTCGACACCTTCACCGCGGTGTCGCTGACGCTCGGCCTGCAGACCGGCGCCTACATGGCCGAGGTGTTCCGCGGCGGCATCCAGGGCGTCAAGGCCGGGCAATGGCAGGCGGCCAAGGCGCTTGGCATGGGGCTGGGGCGGACCCTGCGCTACGTCATCCTGCCGCAGGCGGTGCGGCGCATGGTGCCGGTCTTCTTCACCCGCATCACCGAACTGTTCAAGACGACCTCGCTCGCGGCCGCGATCTCCTACACCGAGATCGTGCAGATGGCGCAGCGCACGGCCTCGGACACCTTCCGCCCGATCGAGACCTTCACCGTCGTCGCGCTGTTCTTCTTCACCGTCATCTTCGCGGCCAGCCAGATGGTGCGCTTCGCGGAGCGCCGTTTCGCCGTGCCGGAGTAGCCCGGCCATGGAGCATGAATGGGACTTCACCTTCCTGCTCGACCAGCGCGACTTCATCCTGCGCGGCATCCGCGCCACCTTCGGCCTCGCCATCACCTGCGTGCTTGCCGGCATGGCGCTCGGCCTGGTCTTCGCGGCGGCGCGACTGTCGCGCTTCGCGGCGCTGCGCCTGCTCGGCACCTGCTACGTCGAGTTCTTCCGCAACATCCCCGTGCTGGTGCAGATCCTGTGGTTCTACTTCGCCATCCCGATCATCACCGGCGCGCAGCCCGGCCCCTTCGTCGCCGCCGCGACGGCGGTGTCGCTCTATGCCGGCGCCTACATGACCGAGATCTTCCGCAGCGGCATCCAGTCGGTCGAGAAGGGCCAATGGGAAGCCGCGCGCGCCATCGGCTTCGGCTATTTCGGCGCAGATGCGCTACGTCGTGCTGCCGCAGGCGATGCGCAGCATCGTGCCGCCGCTGACCAACCAGGTGATGGAGGTGGTCAAGACCACCGCCATCGCCTCCACCATCGCCTATGGCGAGGTGCTGTATTCCGCGAAGGTGCTGAGCGACCAGGAATTCCGCCCGATCGAGAGCTACACCGCGGTCGGCGTCTTCTTCATCATCGTGCTGGCGCTGGTCAGCCTGGCTTCGTCCCTGCTGGAAAGGAGGCTGCGCCGGCATGGATGAAGTGCTGCGCGTCGAGAACCTGCACAAGCGCTTCGGACCGCTGCATGTGCTGCGCGGCATCGACCTGTCGGTCCGGCAAGGGCGAGACCGTCGTCATCCTCGGCGCCAGCGGTTCGGGCAAGAGCACGCTGCTGCGCTGCGTGAACTTCCTTGAAATGCCGAGCGAAGGCCGCATCACCATCGAAGGCCGGCTGGTCGGGCGGGAGACCAGCGCGGCCCGGCGTCATGGCCTATGGCAGCGCGGGAGCTGAACGCCCTGCGCGCGCGGGTCGGCATGGTGTTCCAGCAGTTCAACCTGTTCCCGCACATGACGGTCGAGGGCAACGTCATGATCGGGCCGATGAAGCTGCGCGGCATGACCGCAGGACGCCGCGCGCAGGCTGGCCCACGACAACCTTCGCGCGTCGGCATCCTGGAGAAGGCCGGCGAATATCCCGCGCGCCTGTCCGGCGGCCAGCAGCAGCGCGTCGCCATCGCCCGCGCGCTGGCCATGGAGCCGTCCATGATGCTGTTCGACGAAGCCACCTCCGCGCTCGACCCCGAACTGGTCGGCGAAGTGCTGCTGTCGATGCGCCGGCTCAGCGAGGAAGGCATGACCATGCTGGTGGTGACCCACGAATTGGGCTTCGCCTACAACGTCGCCGACCGCGTCATCTTCCTCGAAGGCGGGGAAATCCATGAGGAAGGCACGCCGCAGGACGTCCTGCAGAATCCGAAGCGGGAACGCACGCGCGAATTCCTGCGCAGCCACACCCTGTTCCGCCTGCCTGAACCCGGCACGGACAGCCCATCCTGAAGGAGTCACGCTGCCATGCGGCGCATCGTCATCATCGGCGGCGGCATCATGGGTTCCGCCATCGCCTACAACCTGGCACGCGCCGGCGCCGCCGCCGATGTCACGGTGGTGGAACCCGACCCGACCTATGAATTCGCCGCCACCCCGCGCGCGGTGGGCGGCGTGCGGCTGCAGCACGCCATCCCCGAGAACGTGCAGATGTCGCTGTACGGCGACGAGGTCTACTCGGCCTTCGACCAGCACGTGACCGGTGGCAAGGTCACCTTCGACCCGGCCTTCCATCGCCTCGGCTACCTGTTCCTGGTGCAGGGAACGCCGCCGCGATCGGCCTCGCTGGAGGCCAATGTCCGCATGCAGCAATCACTCGGCGTCGAGGTCGACGTGCTGGACGCCGCCGAACTGCGCCGGCGCTATCCTTCCTTCAGCTTCCACGGCGTCGAGGCCGGCGCCCTGTCGCCCGGCGACGGCCAGATCGACCCCAATGCGGCGCTGATGGGCTATCGCCGCGCCGCCGAGGGCCTCGGCATCGCCTATCTCAAGGATCGCGTCGTCGGGCTCGACGTGGCGGGCAACAGGGTCGTCGCGGCCCGCCTCGAATCCGGTGGCGCGCTGCCGGTCGAGATCGCCATCAACACGGCCAATTGCTGGGCCGCCGATGTCTGCGCCATGATCGGCATGAGCGTGCCGATCGAGCCGATGCGCCGCCAGCAATTCCATTTCCTGACGCAGGACCCGGTCGAGCCCTTCCCCGCCATGCGCCACCTGGCCGGCCTGTCGGTGCGGCGCCACGCCGGCGTCTATCTGTGCGGCCACACCAATTTCAACGAGGCCGCCGGCTTCAACTGGGAACTCCAGCACGACGTCTTCGAGGAATCGCTCTGGCCGCAGCTTGCCGAGCAATGCACGGCCTTCGAGACGATCAAGCCGCGCGGCGGCTGGGTCGGGCATTACGACATGAACCGCCTCGACGGAAACCCGGTGATCGACTGGTACGACAAGGTGCCGAACTTCCTGCTGTGCGCCGGCTTCTCCGGCCACGGGCTGCAACACGCGCCGGCGGTCGGACGCGCGGTGAAGGAGATGATCATCGACGGCGGCTTCCGTTCCATCGACCTCGCGCGCTTCTCCTGGCGGCGCATCGTCGATGGCGCGCCGATACCGGATGACGGCCCGAAGGCATGAGCGCGCCGGTCGTCGTTGTCGGCGGCGGCTTCGTCGGGCTGTGCTCGGCCCTGCAGATGCAGCGTCGCGGCCTCGCCGTGACGCTGGTGGACCCGGGCGATCCGGAACGCGCCGCCTCCTTCGGCAATGCCGGTCAGTTCGCGGTGGGCGAGGTCGTGCCGATCTCCGGCCCCGGCACGCTGCGCAAGGTGCCTGGCTGGCTCGCCGACCCGCTCGGGCCGCTGGCGATACGCTGGCGCCACCTGCCGCGACTGACGCCGTGGCTGATCCGCTTCCTGCGGGCCGGCAGGCCGGATCGCGTGGCGGCGATCTCGGCTGCCATGGCCGTGCTGGGCGACCGCATCCATCTCGACTACCAGCCGCTGCTGGAGGCTGCCGGCGCGTTGCCCCTGGTCCGGCCGGGCCCGCATCTGCGCCTGTACGGATCGCGCGCGGATTTCGAGGCGGAGGGCTGGCGCTGGCAATTGCGCGTCGATGCCGGGCTGCGCCATGAACTGCTCGACCGCCCCGCATTGCTGGCTCTGGAGCCGGATCTCGGCGAGAGCATCGGCTTTGCCGTCGCATCGCCGGATCGCAGTTCGGTGATCGAGCCCCTGGCGTCTGATGCGCGCCCTGGATGCCTGTTTCCGTGCTGGCGGCGGCGTGGTGGTGGCCGGCAGCGTCGCCGGCTTCCGCCGCGAGGGCGAGCATTGTCACCGGCGTCACCCTCGCCGAATGGCGATGTCCTCGTCGGCGAGCCAGGTCGTGATCGCCGCCGGCGCGTGGTCGCACCGGCTGACGGCGCTGCTGGGCGATCGCGTGCCGCTGGAAAGCGAGCGCGGCTACCATGTCGTGCTGCCGGATCCCGGCGTCATGCCACGCCACAGCATGTCGCATGTCGCGCGGGGCTTCGCGCTGCTGCCGATGGGCGACCGGCTGCGCCTCGCCGGCACGGTGGAACTGGCGAGTCTCGAAGCGCCGCCGAACTGGGATCGCGCGCGCCGGCTGATCGAGACCGCCCGCATCCTGCTGCCCGGCCTGCGGAGCGAAGGCGCCACGCTTCTGGATGGGCCATCGCCCGGCGCTGCCGGATTCGCTGCCGGTCATCGATCGCGCCTCGCAGGCGGGCAACGTGCTCTACGCCTTCGGCCACGGCCATATGGGCCTGTCCTGGGCCGCGACGACCGGCCGGCTGGTGGCGGACCTCGCCACTGGCTCGGCGAGCAACCTCGACACGACGCCCTTCCGCCTCGCGCGTTTCGCCGGGCCGGCCTGGGCATGACACGCATAGCGGAGGCACCATGAAGGGCAGCCAGGATTTCGCCGCCGACCCACGCAACGCGACCGTGAAGGTCTATGTCAGCGGCGCGCTGGTGCCGCGCGACGAGGCGAGGGTCTCGGTGTTCGACGCCGGCTTCGTGCTCGGCGACGGGGTGTGGGAAGGGATGCGGCTGCACAAGGGCCGCCTGGTCTTCCTCGACCTCCATCTCGATCGCCTGTTCGACGGTGCGCGCGCCATCGACCTCGATATCGGCATGACGCGGCAGGCATCTGGTGGCTGCGCTGTGGACGACGCTGCGCGCCAACGGCATGGAGGACGGCGTCCACATCCGGCTGATGGTGACGCGCGGGCTGAAGAAGACGCCCAACCAGGACCCGCGCCAGACCATCGGCCGCGCGACGGTGGTGATCGTCGCCGAGTGGAAATTGCCGAGCCCGGCGATCGTGACGACGGGACTCAACCTCTTCACCTCGAGCATCCGCTGCTCGCCGGCCGACATGTTCGACATGCGGCTGAACTCGCACAGCCGGCTCAACCTGATCACCGCGTTGATCCAGGCGATCAAGGCCGGGGCGGACGAGGCGCTGATGCTGGACCCGCACGGCTTCGTCTCCTCCTGCAACGCGACGAACTTCTTCTTCGTGCGGGGCGGCGAGGTTTTCACCTCGACCGGCGACTACTGCTTCCATGGCGTGACGCGCGGCCACGTCATCGCGCTGTGCCAGGCGCACGGCATTCCGCTGCGGCAGGCCAATGTCGTGCTGAAGGATGTCTATGGCGCGGAGGAGGCCTTCGTCACCGGCACCTTCGGCGGGCTGACACCGGTGCGCGCGATCGACGGCCGCATCCTGCCGGCATCGCCACCGGGTCCGATGACGACGCGGCTGCGGTCGCTCTATGAGGCGTTGAAGGATGCGTGAGCGGCGTCCCGTGCCCGATGGAGAAGCCGACGACGGCCATCCGATTCGATCCGGCAGCCTTTTCCCCCACGCGACGGAACATTCGGAAGAACCCCGATGAAGAAGCTCGTCAACGATCCGCGCGCCGTCGTCCGCGAGATGCTCGAAGGCATCGTGGACCTCAACCCCGACCAGGCGCTGCTCGACCGGGAGGATGTGGTGGTCCGCGCCCGCATCCCGCCGCCGGCCGATCGTCCCGTGGCGCTCATCTCGGGCGGCGGCAGCGGCCACGAGCCGGCCCATGCCGGCTATGTCGGGGAGGGCATGCTCTCGGCGGCCGTGGTCGGCGATGTCTTCACCTCGCCCGGCGTCGATGCGGTGCTGGCGGCGATCCGCGCCACCGCCGGGCCGCGCGGCGCGGTCCTGGTGGTCAAGAACTACACGGGCGACCGGCTGAACTTCGGCCTGGCCGCGGAAATGGCGACCGCCGCGGGCATCCCGACGCGCATGGTGATCGTCGCCGACGATGCGGCGCTGCGCGACACGGTGGCGCCGGCCCATCGCCGCGGGATCGCGGGCACCGTGCTGGTGCACAAGGTCGCCGGGGCGGCGGCCGCGATGGGCCTGCCGCTCGATGCCGTCGCCGCCGAGGCCGCGTGCGGCCAGCGCAGCCCTGGCGTCGATGGGCGTGGCCCTCGGGGCCTGCACCGTGCCCGCGGCGGGCCGGCCCGGCTTCTCGATCGGCGAGCAGGACATGGAGCTCGGGCTCGGCATCCATGGCGAACAGGGTGTCCGACGCCTGCCCCTGCAACCCGCCGATGCCATCGTCGATACCATCCTCGCGACATTGCTGGACGACCTGGCGCTGGTCGGGCGCGAGCGTGTCGCGCTGCTGGTGAATGGGTTGGGCGGCACGCCGCCGATGGAACTCGCCATCATCGCGCGACGCGCCATGGCCGTGCTGCGCGGGCGCGATATCCGGGTGGAACGCGCCTGGTCGGGCAACTTCATGACGGCGCTGGAGATGCCCGGCTGCTCCCTGACGCTGCTGCGTGTCGATGACCAAACGCTCGGCCGCCTTGACGCGCCGGCTGCGGCGCCCGCCTGGCCAGGCCGGGGCCAGGTCGCCCCGCGCTTGACCGTGCCATCGCCGGCCGATGCCCCGCCCCCCCGGACAGGCCATGGCCCGGGGCCGCTCGCGGGACCGCTGCGCGATGCGGCCTGGCGCGTCGCCGATGCCCTGGACGCCGCCGAGACCACGCTGACCGCCCTCGACAGCCGGGCCGGCGACGGGGACCTGGGCATCAGCATGGCACGCGGCGCCGCGGCGATCCGGGCCTTGCCGGACGATGCCTGGGACACGCCGGCCATCGCCCTCGCCGCCATGGGCAACGCGCTGCGCCGTGCCATCGCCGGCAGTTCAGGCCCCTTCTATGCGACCGCGCTGTTGCGTGCCGCCCGCCACCTGACGCAAGCCAGCCCCGGCGCCGGGGACTGGGCAGCGGCCTTCGCCGACGCTGTGGCGTCGATCGGCGAGTTGGGCGGCGCGAAGCCCGGCGACCGGACCATGCTGGATGCGCTGCATCCCGCGGCGGTGGCCTTCGCGGCGGAGGTCGGCCACGCAGCACCCCTGGCGCAGGCGTGGCGCAGCGCGGTGCTCGCCGCCGAACATGGTGCCTCGGCGACATCCTCCATGCGGCCGCGGCTTGGCCGTGCTGCCTATCTCGGAGACCGTGCGCTCGGCGCCCCGGATGCCGGCGCCAGCGCCGCCGTCGTCTGGATGAGGGCCCTGGCCGGCCAGGCCTGACGGCACCCGGCTGCGGCGCGTGTCACGGCGTGGCCGCCTGCGCCGGAGGCGCCACGACCCGTCCGGATATGTGCTTTTATTCCGCACGTTTTGGGCAATGGAGGTGTCTGGTAGTCTCCCGCCACAACGATGGCCGAAGTCGGAGAATACCCCTGAACACGCACGTCACCGATTCCACTGCCACCCGGGCCACGCAACTGCGGGATCTCATTCTGCGAAAACTGACCTACACGCTCGGCAAGCCGCCATCCGAGGCGCGCGACCGTGACTGGTACATGGCGACGGCGCTCGCGGTTCGCGACCATGTGGTGGACAACGTGCTGGCCCAGATGCGCGCGCCGCAGGACCCCGGGGGCAAGACCGTCTACTACCTGTCCCTCGAATTCCTCGTCGGCCGGCTGCTCGGGAGAATGTCGCCAATCTCGGGCTGACGGAAACATTGCGCGATGCCCTGGCGGAACTGGGCATCACCTTCGACCAGGCGCGGCTGGCCGAACCCGATGCGGCGCTCGGCAATGGCGGGCTCGGCCGTCTCGCCGCCTGCTTCCTCGAGAGCATGTCGAGCCTCGGCATCCCGGCCTTCGGCTATGGCATCCGGTACGACCACGGTCTGTTCCGCCAGATCATCCGCGACGGATGGCAGCAGGAATATCCCGAGGAATGGCTCAGTTTCGGCAATCCGTGGGAATTCGCCCGGCCGGAGATCCGCCATCGCATCGGCTTCGGCGGCGAGGTGCTGACCGAGAACGGCCATGATGGGCCTCAGCGCCATCGCTGGATGCCCGGCGAGACGGTCGATGCCGTGGCGTATGACACGCCGGTGGTCGGCTGGCGCGGCAAGCGCGTGAACGTGCTGCGGCTGTGGCGCGCCCGCGCGCCGGACCCGATGCGCCTCGACGCCTTCAACCGCGGCGACCATGTCGGCGCCCTGTCGGAACAGGTCCGCGCCGAGGCGATCTCGAAGGTGCTGTATCCGTCCGATGACAGCCCCGCGGGGCAGGAACTGCGCCTGCGGCAGGAATACTTCTTCACCTCCGCGGCGCTGCAGGACCTGCTGCGCCGGCACCTGCGCACCGAGGCGACGCTCGAGAACCTCGCCGAGCGCGTGGCGATCCAGCTCAACGACACCCATCCCGCGATCGCGATCGCCGAAATGATGCGCCTGCTGGTGGATGAGCACGACATGCCCTGGGAACGGGCCTGGGAGGTCACTCGCGCCACCACCTCCTACACCAACCACACGCTGCTGCCCGAGGCGCTGGAATCCTGGCCGGTGCCGCTGATGGAGCGCCTGCTGCCGCGCCACATGCAGATCATCTACCGCATCAATGCCGAGCATCTCGACGCGGTGCGCCTGGCGCATCCGGGCGATGACCGGCTGTTCGCCTCGGTGTCGCTGATCGGCGAGGACCACGGGCGGCGCGTGCGCATGGGGCAGCTCGCCTTCGTCGGCTCGCACCACGTGAACGGCGTCTCCGCCCTGCATACGGCCTTGATGCGCAAGACCGTCTTCGCGGATCTGCACGGCCTGCATCCGACGCGCATCGTCAACCGCACCAACGGCATCTCGTTCCGCCGTTGGCTGATGGAGTGCAACCCGGGCCTGACCGCATTGCTGGTTGAGGCGCTCGGCCCGCGCGTCCTGGACGAGCCGGAGGCGTTGGCCGGCCTGCGCGGCCTCGCGGACGATGCGTCGTTCCAGGGCCGCTTCGCCGCGGTGAAGCGCGCCAACAAGGAAGCCCTGGCCATCCTGATGCGGGAGCAGGCCGGCGTGCGGGTCGACCCGTCCGCGCTGTTCGACGTGCAGATCAAGCGCATCCACGAATACAAGCGGCAATTGCTGAACGTGCTGCAGACCGTGGCGCTGTACGAGGCGATGCGCGCGCAGCCGATGCGCGAATGGACGCCGGTCGTGAAGATCTTCTCCGGCAAGGCCGCGCCCGGCTACCACCGGGCGAAGCTCATCATCAAGCTGGCCTGCGACGTGGCGCGGATCGTGAACCGCGACCCCGCGGTGCGCGGACTGCTGAAGGTGGTCTTCCTGCCGAACTACAACGTGTCGGCGGCGGAGATGATCGTGCCGGCGGCCGACCTGTCCGAGCAGATCTCGACCGCGGGGATGGAGGCCTCGGGCACGGGCAACATGAAGCTCGCGCTCAACGGCGCGCTGACGATCGGCACGCTCGATGGCGCGACGGTGGAGATGGCCGACCACATCGGCGCCGACAACATGTTCCTGTTCGGCCTGTCGGCGGAGGATGTGGCGGAACGGCGGGCCTCGCGCTGGCAGGGTCGTCAGGCGGAAGCGGCCTCGGAATCCCTGACCGATGTGCTGGACATCATCGGCAGCGGCTTCTTCTCCGCCGATGACCGCGGCCGCTACCGGGAACTGGTGGAAGCGATCCGCGGCGCCGACCCCTTCATGGTCGCGGCCGATTTCGACGCCTACCTCGCCGCGCAGCTTCGCGCCGCCACGCTGTATCGCGACCCGTCATCCTGGCGGCGCACGGCGGTGCTGAACAGCGCGGGCATGGGCTGGTTCTCCTCCGACCGATCGATAGCCGAATACGCCACGGGCATCTGGGGCGCGCCGGTGCCGGCGTGACCGTCGGCCGGGGCGGGTGGCGCCCCGGTGCGGCGCGCCGGCGGCGTGCGCCTGCCTGGTGAACGACCGGCCGCTGCCGGATGCGTGGCCCGCCGAACCGGTTTCCCGCGGCGCGGCTGTCGATGCATGATGCGCGCAAGGCGCCGGATCGCCGCACGCCAGGACAGGGGGAGACACCATGCCCGACGACCGCCCCAGCATCGGCCCGCCCTATGCCCGCCAGGCGATGGCCTATGTGCTCGCCGGCGGGCGCGGGTCCCGCCTGCTTGAACTGACCGACCGGCGCGCGAAGCCCGCCGTGTTCTTCGGCGGCAAGTCGCGCATCATCGACTTCGCGCTGTCCAACGCGCTCAATTCGGGCATCCGCCGCATCGCCGTCGCCACGCAGTACAAGGCGCACAGCCTGATCCGGCACCTGCAGCGCGGCTGGAACTTCCTGCGGCCCGAGCGCAACGAGACCTTCGACATCCTGCCCGCCAGCCAGCGTGTCGATGAGAGGTCGTGGTATCTCGGCACCGCCGACGCCGTGTTCCAGAACCTCGACATCATCGAGGACTACGCCCCGCGCTTCATGGTCGTGCTGGCCGGCGACCACATCTACAAGATGGACTACGAGGTGATGCTGGCGCAGCACGTCTCGACCGGCGCCGACGTGACGGTCGGCTGCTTCACCGTCGATCGCACGGAGGCTTCCGACTTCGGCGTGATGCATGTGGACGGGCAGGACCGCATCACCGCCTTCGTCGAGAAACCGGCCGACCCGCCGGGCATACCGGGCGAGCCCGACAAGGCGCTCGCCTCCATGGGCATCTATGTCTTCGACCTGCGCTACCTCGCCGAGCAACTGCGTCGCGACGCGGCCGACGAGACCTCCAGCCATGATTTCGGCAAGGACCTGATCCCGCACATCGTCCGCCACGGCCGCGCCTTCGCGCACCGCTTCGAGCGGTCCTGCGTGCGCGTCAGCAGGAAGGCGCCGCTCTACTGGCGCGATGTCGGCACGGTGGATGCCTATTGGCAGGCCAATATCGACCTCACCGAGATCGTGCCCGACCTCGACCTCTACGACCGCACCTGGCCGATCTGGACCCATGCGGAAGTGACGCCACCGGCCAAGTTCGTCCATGACGAGGATGGCCGACGCGGTGAGGCGATCTCATCGCTCGTCGGCGGCGGCTGCATCGTCTCGGGCGGGCGGGCCCGGCGCTCCCTGCTGTCGACCGGGACGCACCTGCATTCCTACGCCGTGCTCGACGGCGCCGTGATCCTGCCGAATGTCGATGTCGGCCGCGGGGCGCGGCTTACCAATGTGGTGGTGGACCGCGGCGTCCGGATCCCGCCGGGCCTGGTGGTGGGCGAGGACGCGGCGGCCGACGCCGTGCGCTTCCGCCGCACGGCGTCCGGCATCTGCCTCGTCACGCAGTCGATGATCGACAGGCTGGGCTGACCATGCCGTTGCCGGTCCTGTCCGTGGCGTCGGAAGCCTATCCGCTGGTCAAGACCGGCGGCCTCGCCGATGCGGTCGGTGCCCTCCCTGGCGCCCTGGCGCCCGAAGGCATCGCGGTGCGCACGCTGATCCCCGGCTACCGCCAGGTGATGGGCGCGCTGAAGCAGCCGCGCGCCGTGCTTGCCCTGCCGGACCTCTTCGGTGGGCCGGGCCGCGTGCTGGAAGCGCGCCATGGCGCACTCGATCTCCTGGTGCTCGACGCGCCGCATCTGTTTGACCGGCCTGGCGGGCCCTACAACGCGCCGGGCGGGGCGGAATGGGGCGACAATGCGCAACGCTTCGCGGCACTGGGCCGTGCGGCGGCGATGCTGGCGCAGCATCTCGGTTTCGCGGCGGTGCATGCGCATGACTGGCAGGCCGGCCTGGCGCCCGCCTACCTGCGCTTCGCGCCGCGGCGCGTGCCGTGCCTGTTCACCATTCACAACATGGCATTCCAGGGGAAATTCCCGGCGGGCATGTTCCCCGCCCTCGGCCTGCCCCGGCACGCCTACGGGCAGGATGGCCTCGAATACTACGGCGGCGTCGGCTACCTGAAGGCGGGGTTGTGGTTCGCCGATGCCATCAACACCGTGTCACCCTCCTATGCCGAGGAGATCCTGACGCCGGAAGGCGGCCTCGGCCTCGAAGGCCTGCTGCGCGGCCGGGCGAACGACCTCCATGGCATCCTGAACGGGCTCGACGTATCGGACTGGAACCCGGAGACGGACCCGCATCTCGCGGCGCGATTCTCGATGGCCGACCCGGCGGGGCGCGCGGCGAACAAGGCGGCGTTGCAGGCACGCCTCGGCCTCGCCATCGATCCCGCCGCGCCGCTGTTCGCCTTCGTCGGTCGATTGGCCTGGCAGAAGGGTGCGGACCTGCTGCTCGCGGCCGCCAGCGTGCTGATGGAGCAGGGCGCGCAACTCGCGCTTGTCGGCTCGGGAGATTCGTCGCTCGAACATGATGTGCGGGCCTTTGCCGCGGCGAACCCCGGCCGCGCCGGTGCCTTCATCGGTTTCGACGAAGGCCTCGCGCGGTGCATCTATGGCGGGGCCGACGCCCTGGTGGTGCCGTCGCGCTTCGAGCCCTGCGGCCTCGCGCAGCTCGCCGCCCTTCGCTACGGCGCGCCACCCATCGTCGCGCGCACCGGCGGGCTGGCCGATACCGTGATCGACGCCAGCCCGATGGCGCTTGCCGCCGGCTGCGCGACCGGCGTGCAGGTGGCGCCGGGGCGAGCGGATTCGCTCGCGGCCGGCCTGCGCCGCGCGCTGGCCTTGTTCCGCGATGCGCCGGCCTGGCGCGGCATGCAGCGGCGCGGCATGGCGACGGATGTCTCCTGGGGCCCATCCGCCGCGCGGTATGCCGCGCTGCTGAAGGGACTTGCCGCGCGGCCTGCATGAGACAGGTGCCGCCCCACCCGCACGGCATTGCGCCATCACCCCGACAGTGGCTGCCGCATCGCGATGCCCCCGATGCAGGCGGCCCGGGCCAGCGCCGTCCCCGAACGGCGGGGCGCAAGCCCGTTCGCGGTGCAAGTCCCGGCCGGGTGCCGCCGCGGCGCCATCAACCGGCCAGCCATCGAGATCATCCTGTGCGCCGTCGTGTGCCGCGGCGATCGCGACAGTCGCCCCCGGCCGGCTGGGCACGCCGGAGGAGGTGTCGGGCCGCGTCGCCTTCCCCTATTCCGACCGCGCGGGCTTCACCGCCGGCACCCGCATCGATATCGACGGCAGTCGAACGCGCTGCATCTGAAGGATGTGAACCATGCCAGTGATCGAGACCGCCCCCGGCATCCGGCTGCACTATGCCTTCGACGACTTCACCGATCCCTGGTCGCCGGCGCCGACGGTCCTCATGATCCATGGCCTCGCCGAGAGCGGGGAGGCCTTCCGCGCCTTTGTCCCGGCGCTGTCGCGACAGGCGCGCGTGGTGCGACTGGACCTGCGCGGCTATGGCGCGCAGCCCGGCGCTGCCAGCCGACCATCCCTGGCGCTTCGATGCGCTGGTCGCGGATATCGTCGCTGTCATCGCCGCGCTCGGCGTTGCGAAGGTGAACCTGGTCGGCGGCAAGATCGGCGGCACCATTGCGCTCGCCGTCGCAGCGCGGCATCCAGCGCTGGTGGACCGCGTGGCGGTGCTCGGCGCCCCGGCATCATTGCGCGACCTGGCCGCGCGGACGCCTGGCTGGCGCGCCCAGATCGCGCAGGAAGGCGTGCTCGCATGGGTGCGCGCGACCAATGCCGGCCGCATGGGCAGCCGCATGACAGCCGGGCAGATGGAATGGTGGGCACAATTGATGGGGCGTACCGCCGCCTCGACCCTCGAAGGCTTCCTGCAAATGGTGCCGACGGTTGACGTGACGGCGGAGGTCGCCAGCATCGCCGCGCCGACCCTCGTGGTGACGACGACCGGCAGCGGGCTCGGCTCGGTCGATGTGGTGCGTGCCTGGCAGGAACGCATCGCGGGCTCGCGCCTCGTGGTGCTGGAGAATGACAGCTACCACGTCGCTGCCTCCGACCCCGACGAGACCGCGGCGCTGGTACGGGACTTCCTGTTCGACGCGCCATAGCGACCCGAACGGGCGCATTCATCGCGTCGGACGACAAAGGCCGCGAACACCGGGGGCGCCGGCGTGAACGGCATCCGGCGCGGGCCGCGCTGCATTCACCATCGTCCGCGCACCCATATCCCCTGCCGGTGCGCGGCAGGGCGGTCAGTGCTCCGGCGCCTGCGCGCCTGTTGCCATCAGGCTTCAATTCACCTGCGCGCCGGAGGCACGCACCACCTGCCCCCAGCGCTCGCGCTCGGCCGAGACGAAGCGGGCGAAACCTTCGACATCGAGGGCGCCGGGTTCCGCGCCGGCGGTGGCGAGTTGGGCCCGCAGGGCGGGCGTCGCCAATGCCTCCTGCACCGCGGCGTTGATGCGCTGCACCAGCGCCGGCGGCGTCCCGGCCGGGGCGGCCAGGCCGAACCAGGACGAGGCCTCGAAGCCGGGCAGCCCGGCCTCCGCCATGGTCGGAAGGTCCGGCAGGATCGAGGCGCGGCGAGCGCCGGCGACGGCCAGCGCGCGCACGCGGCCGTCGCGCAACTGCGGCAACACGCCCGGCATGTTGTCGAAATAGAGCTGCAGCCGGCCGGCAATCAGGTCCGTCATGGCCGGCGCTGCGCCTCGATAGGGCACGTGCACGATGTCGATGCCGGCCATGCTCTTCAGCAATTCGCCCGCCAGGTGATTGGTTCCCCCGACCGAGGACGAACCGAAGGAGAGCCTGCCTGGCTCACGCTTCGCCAGGGCGATGAGCTCGGCAAGGCTGGTGACCGGACTTGAGGACGGCACGATCAGCACCACCGGCACCGAGGCGACGAGCGCCACCGGCATCAGGTCGCGCCCCGGGTCGAATGGCATGCTGCGGTAGAGATGTTCATTGATGACGAGGGCAGGCGGTGCGCTGAGCAGCAGCGTGTAGCCGTCCGGCGTCGATTTCGCGACGGCATCGGCGCCGATGTTGCCGCCGGCACCGCTCCGGTTCTCGACGAGGAAGGGTTGGCCAAGACGTTCGCGCAGCGCCTCGGCGAGGAAGCGGGCGACGATGTCGTTCGAGCCGCCGGGCGGGAACGGGACGATCAGCCTTACCGGCCGGTCGGGCCACGCCACCTGCGCCTGCGCCTGCGGCGCCACCAGGGAGGGCACGACAAGAAATGCGGCCGCGATGCCGCGGCGCCTGATGCCGGTCATGGAGTTCTCCCTTGCGTCTTCTCTCGGCAGGATGGCCGCCGGGATGGTGAATCGCAACCTGAAGCGGTGCGCGTTTGCGCCAGCCATCCGTCCCGCCCGGCGACCGCATCGTCACCGGATGTCAGCAGCGGGAATGCCGATCGGTGCGCGGTGCGACGCTGCCTTGCGACGAGAGACGCTTCCGCTCGCGCCGGCTCACGGCATCGTCTTCATGTCATTGTCTTGGCGAGCATCCTCACCCGATCAGGTGTTTCCACCTGATCGGGATCTGCCCTAGACGAGGTGCTCGCGGAAGAAGGCGATCGTCCGGTCCCAGGCGAGTTGCGCCGCGGCTTCGTCGTAGCGCGGCGTCGAGTTGTTGTGGAAGCCGTGCTGCGTTCCTGGATAGACGTGCATGGCATGGCGCACCTGGTTCGCCTTCAGCCCTTCCTCGAAGGCGGGCCACATGGCGTTGATGCGTTCGTCGCGGTCGGCGTAGTGCACCAGCAGCGCAGCCCGGATTGCCGGGATTGCGGCGGTCGGCGTCGCCGCCCCGTAGAAGGGGGCGCCGGCCTGCATGTCGGCGCCGAGCGCGGCCGCCAGGAAGTTGGTCGTGCTGCCGCCCCAGCAGAAGCCGGTGACGCCGAGGCGGCCGGTGGACTGCGCATGTGCCTTCACGAAGCGCGCGCTGTTGAGCATGTCGGTGCGCAACTTGGTCTGGTCGAGACCGGCCTGCAGCGCGCGCCCGTCATCGTCATTGCCGGGATAGCCGCCGACCGGCGCGAGGCCGTCGGGCGCGAGGGCGAGGAAACCGGCCACCGCCGCCCTGCGGGCCACGTCCTCGACATACGGGTTCAGCCCGCGATTCTCATGGATGACCAGCACGGCGGGATAGGGCCCCGCACCAGTCGGCCGAACGAGGTAGCCGCGCATGGTGCCGGAGGAACCGCCGGGCGAAGCGTAGTCGACGTAACCGGCCCGGATCCGTTCATCGGTGGCGGCAATCGTCTGCGCCTGCGCATATCGCGGCAACAGCGCCTGCGCCATGGCGAGCCCCCCGGCTATGGCGCCGGCGCGCTGCAGGAAGGCGCGGCGATCGATCACGCCGTGGCAATACTCATCGTAGAGTTCGAAGATCCGCTGGTCGATGTCGGCCTGGGTCAGCGTTGGCGGGTCCATCGCCGGCATCGCGTCGGTTGCCTGATCCATCTCGCCAACTCCCTGCGCCGGGGCGCCATGCCTCACCACGTCGTACGACCGCCGCAGCGTAGCGTCGCGGTCCCCGTTTCGCACATCATTTGCTGCATCGGTGAAACGCCGCAGCCCCTTGGCGCGGACGAGCATGTGCGAAACCGACATCACCCGAACGCCGGGCCTATCGCAAGCCGGCACCAACCCGTGATCCGTGGCCGCCGAGGGCGGGGCGGGATGCTGCGGGCATTCACGACGTCGCGCAACAAACCGGTGCAGGTGAAGGTGGCGCGTCCATGGCCGTGGCACCGGACGGCCGGAGCCGGGGGGGCGCGCTGGTCGCCCATGCGCCGGAGCGGGTGATCCGGGGCGGGATTGGCCCGATGGGAACATCCGCGGGAGGTTGGCGCCGCATTTCGGCGAGTAGCTCGCCCTGCCGCACGGATGGGCGCCGGATCGGAGGCCGCACGACGCCACCCTCGCACAACCCTGCGACCTGCCGCCGCCGCCACGGGCCGGCGCCCGAATGCAGCACCAGCGGGTTGTGCGCGAAAATCCGTCCTGGGCCACGCGATGTGCGCCGTTCATGGCCGCGGCCCGGCATCCGATGCCGCAAGG
>CAVSZN010000033.1:0-118811 GCA_963732425.1 uncultured Alphaproteobacteria bacterium | reverse complement strand
CCTGTAACGGGGCAACGGACCCGAGGCGGGGCGCGGCCTTTTCGCGCCCTGGGCCGCATAGGGCAAGCCCTGTGGGATCGATATCACGATGCGGCGGCAAAACGATCAAGCGCCGGCAGCAGGTGGATCCGCAGCGCGGCATAGTCCTCGCTCATCGGAAAATGGCCGAGGCCCTTCATGATGACGGCCTCGGCGCCCGGGATGGCGGCCGCCGTGGCGCAGGGTATCCTCCGGCCGGCAGGAATAGTCGTATTCGCCCGACAGCAGCACGACCGGGCAGCGTTTCGTGTCGATCCCGGCCAGTTTCGGCCGAAGGTCGCCCTCGCCCTTGTAGAAATGCAGGTCGCCGCGGAACACGCCGGGGCCGCCCTGCATGTAGTGCCACAGCGTCTCCCACCGGTCGGCCTCCGGCGCGGTGCGGCGCGATCAGGCCGGAGACGACGGCGGCGCAGACCTCCCCGCCATGGGCATGGGGGTGGTGCAGCCATTCGGTGTCGTAATAGGGCGCGACGAAGGCCGAGGATTGCAGCCCGATCACCCCGCGCACCGCATCGGCATGCCCGGCGGCGAGGTCGAGCACGATCCGCCCGCCGATCGAACACCCCATCACCACCGGGCGGTCGAGGCCAAGGGCGCGGCGATACGGCCAGCGCCATGCCGGTATAGGCGGCGGTGGTCAGGCGGTATTCCTCGCCCTGCCAGCCGTCCGGGGGCGAGCGATTTTCCATGCCAGGGCATGTCGAAGGCGATGCAGCGGAAGCGGTCGGTCACCGCCGGGTCGTTCATCAGGTGGCGCCATTGCCGCCCGTCGCTGCCGGCGGTGTGCAGCAGCAGCAGCGGGATGCCCTGGCCGGCCTCCTCGACATAGATGCGATGCGGGCGGCCTTCGAGGTCGAGCCGCAGGTAGCGGCCGATGATGGGCTCGATCACGCCGCCTCCTCCCGCAGCAGGGCGAGCACGCCCTTGAACCAGAACAGATGCGCCATGAAGGGCTGGACATCGCCCTCCACCCGCAGGGCGCCGTGGCGCATCAGCGCCATCAGGTCGTGCCAGCCGGGCGGCGGCGGGGCGGTGAGGAAGCGGGCCAGGCCATCCGGTGCGAAGCGCAGCGCCAGGTCGAAGCGCGGCATGATGGCGGGGGCAGGGTCGGCGCTGATCAGCACGCCGTCGCGGATCGCCAGGATGAAGGCGCTGTCGCCGGCCTCGACCAGCACATCGGCGGTCAGGTGGCGGCCCCAGCGTGCCAGGCCCGGCGCCGCGGCCGCCCGGGCGGGCAGGGCGGCGAAATTCATCGGCACGGGGCCTTGGGGCGCGGCATGGCGTTTCCTCGATCGTTGCGCGGAGGCTAACCGCCGCGTCCGGCCCGCGCAAACCCGCCCCTCACGCCAGCGGCGGAAATCGCGCTAAGGGGATGGCGACGCGAGACCTTTTGTCGAAGGACGCCCCGTGGTCCAGATCACCTCCCCCGCCTTCAAGCAGAACGCCGCACGGGCGCTGGCCGATGCCGGGCTGCAGAAGGCGCTCGGCAAGGCCAAGGGCGCCTTCCTGCAACGCCGCGCCGAGGCGGTGGCCGGCTGCCGGAATTCGAGCAACTGCGCGACATCGGGCGCGACATCAAGAACCACACCCTGGCCAATCTCGATTTCTACCTCGAGACCTATGCCGCCAATGTCGAGCGCGCCGGCGGCACGGTGCATTGGTGCTCGACCGCCGATGAGGCGCGCGCCGCGGTGCTGGAGATCTGCCGCAAGGCCGGGCGCGAAGACGGTCACCAAGGGCAAGTCGATGATCTCCGAGGAGATCAGCATCAACGACCACCTGGAAGCGCACGGCATCACGCCGGTCGAGACCGACCTCGGCGAATACATCATCCAGCTGCGCCACGAGCACCCGTCGCCACATCATCGCGCCCGCCTTCCACCTGAACCGGGAGGATTGGGAGGCGGATTTCCGCCGCATGCACACCGACCTCGACCCGAACCGCGTGTTCAACGAGCGGCGCGACATCCTGGCCGAGGCGCGCACGAAGCTGCGCTCGCGCTTCCTCGCCGCCGATGTCGGCATCACCGGGGCGAACTTCCTGATCGCCGAGACCGGCAGTCAGCGTCATCGTCACCAACGAGGGCAATGGCGACCTGACGCAGACCCTGCCGCGCGTGCACATCGCGCTGGCCAGCATCGAGAAGGTGGTGCCGACGCTGGAGGATGCGACCTCCCTGCTGCGGCTGCTGGCGCGGTCGGCCACCGGGCAGGATTTCTCCGTCTACACCACCTTCAGCACCGGGGCGCGGCGGCCGGCCGACCTCGACGGGCCGGAGGAATACCACGTCGTCCTGATCGACAATGGCCGGTCCAACATGATCGGGTCCGAGTTCCAGGAGATGCTGCGCTGCATCCGCTGCGCCGCCTGCATGAACCATTGCCCGGTCTATGGCGCGACCGGCGGGCATGCCTATGGCTGGGTCTATCCGGGGCCGATGGGCTCGGTGCTGACGCCGTCGCTGGTCGGCATCGACAAGGCGGGGCACCTGCCGAACGCCTCCACCTTCTGCGGCAAATGCGAGAGCGTCTGCCCGGTGAAGATCCCGCTGCCGAAGCTGATGCGCCATTGGCGGGAACGCGAGTTCGAGCGCCACCTGACGCCGGCGGCGGTGCGCTGGAACATCGGCCTCTGGGCCTGGTTCGCCAGGCGGCCGGCGATGTACCGGCTGGCGACGCGCGCTGGCATCGGCGCGCTGTCGCTGCTGGCGCGCGGGAAGGGGGCGTTCCGCTCGATGCCCTTCGCCGGCGGCTGGACCGAGGGGCGCGACCTGCCGGCGCCGGAGCCAGGCGGCACCTTCATGGCGCGCTACGCCAAGATGCAGCGGGGGCGTTGAGGCGATGAGCAAGGACGCCATCCTCGCCTGCCATCCGCCGCGGCCTGAAGCGCGGCCCGCTGCCGGCCGACCAGCGCGCCATGCTGGATGGCCGCCTCGCCACCCATCCGCGCCATCTGATCCCGGCGCGCTCGCGCGTGCCGCGGCCCGAGCAGGTCGCGCTGTTCATCCGCAATGTCGAGAAGGAATTCGGCTCGGTCGACCGCGTGGCCGATGCGGCGGAGATCCCCGGCGCGGTGGCGGACTACCTCGCCGCGCAGAACCTCGAACCGCGCTTCGTCATGGCGCCGAACCCCGAGTTGCAGGCGCTGCCCTGGGCCGACAAGCCGCTGCTGGCCTTCGAGGCACGCCGCGCCGAGGCGACCGACGCCGTCTCGCGTCCAGCACGGCTATGCCGCCATCGCCGAGACCGGCACGCTGATGCTGCCCTCCGACCCGGCGCGGCCGACCACGCTCAACATCCTGGCCGAGACCGAGATCGTCGTGCTGCGCACCTCGCGCATCCATCGGCGCCTATGAGGAAGCCTGGGACACGCTGCGGCGCGAACGCACCGACCCGGTCTCCGGCGGCTTCATGCCGCGCAACGTGATGCTGGTGACCGGGCCATCGCGCAGCGCCGATATCGAGCAGACGCTGGAACTCGGCGCGCATGGGCCGCGGCGGCTGCACATCATCCTGCTGGACGACGACCCCGCCGCCCTGCCGCGCTCCATGATGCGACGACGCCTGCGCGGATTGACGGAGGCTGATCGCGCCTTGTGGCGGGCCTATGCCGCCGAGATCGTCCCGCTGCCCGGGCGTGCCCTGCCGCCCGAGCCTGCGGCGCCGCCCGTCGCGCCGCCGGTTGTCACGCTGCCCGCCCCGGCCCCGGCGCCGGCCCTGGCACCGGCACCGCGCTGGGCGCCGCCCGACATTGCCGTGAACATGCCGCCCTCGGGCCTCGATGACCGGCGCTGGCGCGACCTGCGCCGCGGGCGCATCACCCCCGAGCGCACCATCGACCTGCATGGCCGCCGCGCGCAGGAGGCCCATGCCGCGGTCCAGGCCTTCCTCGCCGATGCCTATGCCGAGGGGCTGCGCTGCGTCGCGGTGATCACGGGCCGCGGTTCCACCGCCGAAGGCGGCGTGCTGCGCCGGGAATTGCCGCATTGGCTGAACGCCCCCGACCTGCGGCGGATCATCCTCGGCGCCGCGCATCCGCACCGGGCCAATACCGGCGCGGTGCATGTGCTGCTGCGCCGGCGGCGGGCATAGGACCATGGCGCGGCCGCGCCGGCTGCCCGCCGCGCGACGGTCATTGCCCGCCGCGCAGCGCTTCGACCGTCGCCTGCGCCGCGGCCGGCGGCACGCCGAGGCGGGTCATCGCGAAATCCGCCATGCCCAGCGCGATCTCCCGTTCACCCATCACCACCAGGCCCATGCCCTGTTCGCGTTCGAGGAAGGCGGCCTCGTCCTCATCATGCGCGCGGGCGGCGGCCAGGATGGCGGGGTTGGCGGCGCGCGCGAGGTCGAGCACGCGCCGGCAGCCGGAGGCCTCCGGCAAGGCGAGCATGATGATGCTGGCGTTCTCCGGCCGCGCCGCCAGCAGGACCTCGGGCCGCGAGGCATCGCCCCAAACGACCGGGATGCCGGCCGCGCGCAGCGCCTCGGCCGTTGCGTGGACGGCCTCGATCACGACGAAGGGCCGGCCGTGGCGCTGCAGCGCCCGGACGATGACGCGCCCGACCCGGCCATGCCCCACCACGATGGCGTGGCGTTCAAGCCCCGGACCGGGCGGCATCGACAGCCGCGCCTGGCCGCGCCGCTTCTGCCAGGCCAGCACCCGCCGGGTGCCTTCCAGCCACACAGCGAGACGGTCCGCCAGGACCTGCATCAGCGGCGTGATCAGGATGGTCAGCGTCACCGCCACCAGAAGCGGGCCCCGCGTCGAATCGGGCAGCAGGCCCGCGCTGATGCCGAGCTGCGCCAGCAGCAGCGAGAATTCGCCGATCTGCGCCATGGCGCCCGCCACCGCGGTGGCGGCCGGCAGCGGCACCCGCAGCGCCAGCAGAAGCCCGAGTATGGCGCCCCCGGTGCCGAGCCAGCACCGACAGCACGGTGGCGACCGAGGCCCAGGGCATGGCGAACATCGTCGCCGGATCGACCAGCCCGCCGACCGAGACGAAGAACAGCGCGACGAAGACGCGCTGCAGCGGCACGGTATCCGCCGCCGCCTGGTGCCCGAGCGGGCTTTCGCCCAGCAGGACACCGGCGAAGAAGGCGCCCAGCGCGGGCGACACGCCGAACAAGCGCCGATGATCCGAAGGCGGTGCCGAGCGCGATGACGATGACCGCGAGGGTGAAGAGTTCGCGCGAGCCGGTGGCCGCGACGCGCGCGAGCATCAAGGGCAGCAGCACCCGGCCGCCGATCGCCATCGCTGCCAGGAAGGCGAGCAATTGCAGCGCGGTGGACGCGAGCGCGCCCGGCAGGCTGCCGCCGTCCCCGCCATGGGCAAGCGCCGGCAGCAGAACCAGCGCGAGCACCACCACCAGGTCCTGCACCACCAGCCAGCCAAGGGCGATCCGCCCGGCATCGCCGCCGAGCCGGCCGCGTTCCTCCAGCGCCCGCGTCGAGACGGCGGTGGATGAGATGGCGAGCGCCAGGCCGAAGACGACGGCGGCGGTCAGGCCGAGGCCGAAGGCGAGGGCGCCGACAGCGGCACCCAGTGCGGTGCCGATGATGATCTGGGCCAGCGCACCGGGCAGCGCGACGCGCCAGACGGCCAGCAGGTCCCGTGCCCGGAAATGCAGGCCGACGGCGAACAGCAGGAGGGCGACGCCGATCTCGGCCAGCGCCGCCGTCGCGCCGGCGTCGGCGACGAAACCCGGCGTATGCGGCCCGACCGCGACGCCCGCGGCGATGTAGCCGATCAGTGGCGGCAGGCGCAGCAGCCGGGCCGCGAAACCGAGGGCGAATGCAAGGGTGAGGCCGACGACGAGCGTCGCCACCAACGGTTCGACATGATTCATTGCCGCGATCATAGCGGGTGGCGGCGGTATCGGCCCAGGGGCGGGCTGTCACATCCGGGCCAGCGGGGTGCGCCACATGGGCGCCATCGGGCCGCCGGCGGCGGGCCGCGGGGGTGAAGCCGCCGGCAGCCGATGGACCTTGCGCATGGGATGACTGCCGCGGTCGCGCTGCGGGGCTTCCTTCGTGGTCCCGCCTGCGCTATGCGGTTGCGGGACGGACCCGTAGCTCAGCTGGATAGAGCGCTGCCCTCCGAAGGCAGAGGTCGAAGGTTCGAAATCCTTTCGGGTCCGCCAAGATCGCCTGATGACCGGGCGAATTCGCGGCGGCGCCGCGGCGGGCCTCGGTCAATCAGCGGCTGTCGCGCAGCGCGAGACCGCGCCTGCCCACGCCGATCACGCCCCAATTGAATAGTTCCGGAAGCCACGCGCTCCCTGCCGGCTGCAGATGCCGCCGAACGCGTCTTGGCCGCGCAACCGTCAGCGGGTCGATGGCGCTGCTCCAACACGCTCATGTCGGGCAAGCGCCGGCGCCGGACCAGAGCCCGGGGCCTATGCGGATCGCGGCTGCCGGGCTTGTTCCCGGTGCCGCGATTGCTGTCGCCGCAATCGACGGCACCGATCATCAGGCGCATGACGGACGAAACCGCCTTGCCACCGCGGCCCGGCGACACACCGCACGCGACCCATCCGTGCCGCCAGGTGAAGCGCCTGGTGCAACGCGGGCCGCGGCGGGGCGCTACTGGTCGAGTTCCGGGCCGATCGCTTCCACCACCGGGCGGTAGCGCGCGGTCTCCGCGGCGATGAAGGCGGCGGCCGAGGCTGGCGTCCCGGCCGAGGCCGGGACGATGCCGGTAGCCTCGAGCGCCGCGCGGAAGGCCGCATCGGACAGCGCGATGTTCGTCACCGCCGACAGGCGCTCCACGATCGGCGCCGGTGTCGCCGGCGGCGCGAAGACGGCGTGCCACAGCACGGCCTCGAAGCCTGCCAGGCCAAGCGCCTCCTCGACCGTGGGCACCTGCGGCGCCTGCGGGTTGCGCGCCGCGCTCGCCACGCCAAGCATGCGGGCGCGGCCCGACTGGTGCAGCGGCAGCGCCGAACCGAAGGTGTTCACGGCGAGCGCCAGCGTGCCGGATACCAGGTCGTTCATCGCCGGCGCCGCGCCACGATAGGGCACATGTGTCAGCGGCAGGCCGCCGGCGCGCTGCTTCAGCAGTTCGGTCGCGATGTGCATGAGCGTGCCGCTGCCCGGGGACCCGTAGGTGAGCGGCGGCTGCGCCGTCCGGGCCGCGGCCACGAAGCCGGCGAAATCCGCCGGCTGGGAAGGATGCGCCATCCAGCACAACGGCCCGCCGCCCAGTGCCGCGATCGTGGTGAAGTCCTTCGACGGATCGAATTGCGGCTGTCGCGTCACCAGCGGGTAGAGTGCATGGGTGGAGGCCGTGCCGAACAGCAGCGTCAGCCCGTCCGGCCGTGCCCGGGCGACCTCCAGCGCGCCGATCGCACCGCCCGCGCCGCCACGGTTGTCGATCACCACGGGCTGCCCGAGTTCGCGCGAGATCCGCTCGGCGAAAAGCCGCGCATAGACATCGGTCGGTCCGCCGGCCGGGAATGGCACGACAAGCCGCAGCGGGCGGGATGGGTAGGTCTCCTGCGCCAGCGCGGGCGCCGCCAGAAGAAGGCCGCCCGCGCCAAGCATCGAGCGACGGGAGTAGCGGTTAAAGTCCGGCATCGCGCCATGTCTCCGAAGGTTCTTCGGGGTGCGGGGTGAACCCGGCCGCGTGCACCCCGGCGATCGCGGCATATTCGTCCTTGTCCGAGGCATCGCCCGACACGCCGACCGCGCCGATCACGGCGCCGTCCGCGCGGCAGACCAGCACGCCGCCCGGCACGGGAATGAAGCGCCCGTCCGAGGCCGCGGCAATCGAGGACTGGAAGGCCGGCCGTTCCTTCAACCTGTCGCGGATCACCCGGCTGCCGATGCCCATGCCGAGAGCGCCATAGGCTTTCCCACGGGCGATCGCGGCACGCAGGATGCCCGACCCGTCCTCGCGCTTGAGCACGACGTCATGCCCGCCGGCGTCGAGCACGACGACGGTCAGCGGCAGCAGCGCCGCCGCGCGCCCCGCGGCGAGTGTCGCATCGGCGATGCGCTCCGCGCCGGCCAGCGGCAGGTCGACCGCCAGGTGCTTCACATAATAGTCGCCGCCGGTCATGGGCGTGGTCCCTTCACTGTTGCCGCCATGTCTCCGCGGCCGGCCTAGGCGCGCGCCATCCGGATCACGAGAGGCGCGTGCAGGACGGATTCCGGCAGGCGGTCCCGCGCCGCGAGATGCCGCGGCGTGTCATGCTTCGCCATGGTCGCGAGCGGCACGACAAGATCCTCGCGCACGCCGAACACCGCATCGCTGTCGAGGTAGGGATCGCCTTCGGGGAACAGTTCCGTCACCAGCGGGCGATAGCCCTCGGCCTCGGCGATGACGTGCAGATGTGCCGGCCGCCAGGCGTCCCGGCCAAGGGCGCGCAGCATGTCCCCGCCCGGCCCGTCATACGGGACGCTGTAGGATTTCGGCCGCGTGGTGGTGAAGGCGAAACTGCCATCCGGCGCGCAGCGCAGCATGCCGTGATAGTTCTTCGCCGGCTGCGCCGAATCCTGCACGGCATACAAGCCGTTGTCGGCGTTCTGCCACAGGTCGAGCGTCGCACCGCCGACCGGCTCACCGGTCGCGGCGTCCTGCACGCGGCCGGTCACCACCATGACCTCGCCCGGCTGGCCGTGCCAGAGGTCCCCGCCATCCTCCAGCCCCGGGGCGCCGCGCTGGTGGAATGGGCCGAGGTTCGAGCAGTTCGTCGCACCCGGCGGCGTGTTCACCATGTCCACCAGCGCGGACACGCCGAACAGGTCGCTGAACAGGATGAACTCGTTTCGCTCGGGCGTGGTGACCTGCCCGGCGCGCGTCAGCGCGAGAAGCCCTGCCATCCATTCGGCATGGGTCAGCCTGGTTTCCCGCACGAAGGCGTGCAGATGCCCTGCGAGGCTGCAGAACACCTCCCGCATGCGTGGATCCGGCGCTTCGGCGGCATAGGCGGCGAAGGCCTCGGTGATCGTTTCCGGCGTGACGTTGCGCATGATGGTTCCTCAGTCCGCGGTGGCGCCGGAGGCGCGGACCACGCCCGCCCATTTCTGTACCTCGGCGCGAATGTAGGTGGCGAAGTCGGCCCGCGAGCGTTCATCGGCGACGAAGCCGAGCCGGGCGAGCATGCGGCGCACCTCCTCCGAGCGCAGCGCGCGGTTGACCTCGGCATTCATCCGGTCGGTGATCTCGTCCGGGGTGCCCGCCGGCGCCATCAGGCCGAACCAGGTCAGGGCCTCGAAACCGGGATAGCCCTGCTCGGCGACGGTCGCCACCTCGGGCAGGGCGGGATCGCGCTGCAGGCTGGTGACCGCGATGCCGCGCAGCCGGCCTTCGCGCACCAGTTCGAGCGCGGGCGGCAGCGAAGTGCTGCCGATCGGGACCTGGCCACCAACCACGGCGGTCACCGCCTGCGCGGGGCCGAAGGGCACATGCTGCACCTCCACCCGCGCAAGCGTCCGGAACAGCAGTTCCATGCCCAGATGCGTCGTGGTGCCGTTGCCGGAGGACCCGTAGTCGAGCGGCCGCGTCCGCGCCGCGGCCAGCAGTTCCGCCAGCGTGCGCACATCGAGCAGGCCAGGATTGACGGTGACGATGTTGGGCGTGCTGGCGAGCAGCGCGACCGGCGCAAAATCCGCCGCCGCGTCGTAGCCGGCATTGCGGTAGAGGCTCGGATTGACGGCGAAGGCCACCGAATGGGCCAGGAAAACCTGGCCGTCGGCCGCGCTGCGCTTGACCTGCACGCTCGCGATGTTGCCGCCGGCACCGGGTCGGTTCTCGACCACCACGGGCTGTCCGAGCACCGGCGTCAGCGCGTTGGCAATGGCGCGCGCCAGCACATCGGTCGAGGAGCCTGGCGGGAAGGCCACCAGGATGCGGACCGGCCTTTCCGGCCAGGCCGCCTGCGCAACCTGCGGCGCGGCAAGGATGCCGGCGGTCGCGGCCAATGCCGTCCGCCGCGTGATCGTGGCCATGTGTTTCTCTCCCTGCGAGCCACCGGTCGTCATGCCGGTGGTTCGCGCCTCGATGGTCCTGTCGCTGCCCGCCGGGCGGATCACCCGCGCCGCCGGCCATGCGAAACTGGTCGCCTGTCACGCCGCGCGGGTGGCCTCACTCTGCGGCCACCGCGGCGCTACGTCACGTCGCAAAGGCCGGGTCGTCGGCGATGGTGTTGGCCAACACGCCGATGCCCTCGACCTCCACCTCCACCGTCATGCCGGGGGCGAGGAAGATCGGCGGCTTGCGGGCATAGCCGACACCGGAGGGCGTGCCGGTGGCGATGACGTCGCCCGGCTCAAGCGTCATGACCTCGGACAGGATCGCGATGCAGCGGGCGACGGGGAAGATCATGTCGCCCGTGGTGCTGTCCTGCACGGTCTGGCCGTCGACGCGCGCCGTGATGCGCAGCGGCGCGGCGCCGGGCGGCAACTCGTCCGGCGTCACAAGTTCCGGGCCGAAGGCGCCGGTGGCGTCGAAGTTCTTGCCCATGGTCCATTGGGTGGATTTGCGCTGGTAGTCGCGCACCGAGCCATCGTTGAACAGGCTGTAGGCGCCGACATGCCCGAGTGCCGCGTCCTCCGTCACGCAGCGCGCGGTGCGGCCGATGACGATGGCGAGTTCCGCCTCGTAGTCGAGCCTGGTCGAGCAGCCGGGACGCAGCATCGGTTCGTCAGGCCCGAGCAGCGATGATTGCACGCGCAGGAACACGGCGGGGTAGTCGGGGATGGGATTGCCGCCCTCCTTCGCATGCAGCGCGTAGTTCAGGCCGATGCAGATCACCTTGCCCGGGCGCTCGATCGGCATGAGCCGCCGCAAGCCGGCGAGCGGCCTGCGGGCATCCGATGCCATGGCGGCCGCCGACAGGCGGGACCACAATTCGGGGCCACCGGCGAGGATGGCCGTCGGGTCATCGGGAAAACCGGACAGCGCCTGCACCGGAACCACCGTGTCGTCGATCCGGACACCGGTTGCGGGTCGCCCGCCATCATCAAAACGCAACAGCCGCATGGCGAGGTTCTTTCTCTCGGTATATCTGGTGTTCCGTGAACTTTATCGATAAAATGACCGCCATGCAACTAGCTACCGATGATGGATTGACCCTTCAGGTTCACCGGCGCCTGCGCCGTGACCTGCTGCTGGGGCGCATTGCCCCGGGCTCAAAGCTGAAGGTCCAGGCGCTCGGCGCCGCCTATGGCGCCGGCGCCAGCCCGGTGCGCGAGGCGCTGTCCTCACTCGCCTCCGAGGGCCTGGTCCAGCGCATCGACGGGCGCGGCTTCCGCGCCGCGCCGGCGACGGTGGCCGAGTTCGACGAGTTGGTGCGCGCCCGCTGCTGGCTGGAGGAAGTGGTGCTGCGCGAGAGCATCGCCGCCGGCGATGCCGCCTGGGAGGAAGCCCTCGTGGTCGCGCGCTGGCGGCTGAACCGTCTCGCGCGCGGCGACCTGGACTGGGAAGGCGCGCATGCGGCCTTCCACCGCGCGCTGCTCGCCGCCTGCCCATCCTCCACGCTGCGGGACATGGCGGAGACGCTGCGCGAACGTGCCGAGCGCTACCGTGCCCTGGCGCGCCCGGTCGCCTATCCCGGCCGGGATGTCGCGGCCGAGCACGAGGCGATTGCCGAGGCAGCCCTGGCGCGCGAGCCGGGCAAGGCGATCGCGCGGCTCCAGGACCATTACCAGCTGACCGCGGGCTTCCTGCGCAGCGCGCTGGTGCCATAGGCCATCCTCGACCCGCATGGCGTCTCCGCGGGGGCGGACGACAATCCATGCGGCACGGGCGTCATTCCGGCACCCCGAGACCTGACGCGTTCCATCCGCGGCGCATGGCGGGCCGGCGCTGCCGGGCGCAGGCTTCGTCGTTGCCCTTCCGGCCTCGAATGCACCGTGCGCCGCCTGCGGGCGGCTGGGGCGGGCTTCCGCCGCGGCCTGCGCGATGCAACGCTTGGCCCCGGCAGCGGGAGCATCGACATGGCTGGAACACGCGAGAGCGCCATCGCGGCGGCGCTCGGCCTGTTTGACGATGGCACCTACCTGTCCGCATCTGCGGCGCCTGGTGGCGGTGCCGACCGAAAGCCAGATGCCCGACCGCCTGCCCGACCTGCATCGCTACTGCGCCGAGGTGCTGCCCGGCGTGATGGAGGGCATGGGCTTCGACATCCGCCTGCTGGAGAACCCGAACCCCGGCCGCGGCCCGGTCATGCTCGCGACCCGCATCGAGGACGCCGCGCTGCCGACGGTGCTGGTCTACGGCCATGGCGACGTGGTGCGCGGCCTCGCCGGCAAATGGACCGATGGCCGCGACCCCTGGGCCGTGACCGCGGCCGGCGACCTCTGGTACGGCCGCGGCACGGTGGACAACAAGGGCCAGCACCTGATCGCCATCGAGGCGCTGCGCGCCGTCATCGCCGAGCGCGGCAGCCTCGGCTTCAACGCCAAGGTGTTCGTCGAAACCGGCGAGGAAGTCGGCTCCCCGGGCCTGCGCGCGCTGATGCAGCGTGATCGCGACCTGCTGGCGGCGGATGTCTTCATCGGCCTCGACGGCCCGCGGCAGACCACCTTCATGCCCGAGATCAAGCTCGGCGCCCGCGGCGGCGTCGCCTTCGACCTGGTGGTGCGGCTGCGCGACCACGCGCATCATTCCGGCCACTGGGGCGGCGTGCTGGCCGATCCGGGCTTCATCCTCGCCCACGCGCTGTCGACCATCGTCACGCCGCAGGGCCGCATCCGCGTGAAGGGCTGGCTGCCCGCCCAGGTGCCCGACAGCGTGCTGCAGGCGACGCGCGACATCGTCTTCGAGGACATCCCCGGCCTGCCCGAGGCCGACCCCGACTGGGGCGAGCCGGGCCTGACGAAATCCGAGAAGATCTTCGCCTGGACCTCGGTGATCATGCTCGCCCAGATCACCGGCCATCCCGATGCGCCGACCAATGCGGTGCAGGGCGAGGCGCGCGCGCGGCTTCAGGTGCGCCACACCGTCGATGTGCCCGGCGAGGCCATCATCCCCGCGCTCCGCGCCCATCTCGACGCCGAGGGCTTCCCCATGGTGCAGGTGGTGCCGGTGATGGAGCGCGACATGTTCGGCGCCTCCCGCACCGACCCGGCCGACCCCTGGGTGGGCATGGTCGCGGGCTCGATGGCGCGCACCGCGAACCGCGCGCCGAACGTCATCCCGAATTCCTCGGGCTCGAACCCGTCCAACATCTTCGCCGAGGAACTCGGCGTGCCGGTGATCTGGGTGCCGAACTCCTATGCCGGCTGCAACCAGCATGGGCCGGACGAACATGCCCTCGCGCCGCTGCTGCGCGAAGGTCTCGGCCTGATGGCCGGCATCTGGTGGGACATCGGGGCCGGCGCGGCGCCGCGGCGGTGAGCGCACGCCCCTCGCGCCAGGCCTGGCTGGTCGTCGCCGGCGGCTTCCTCGCCTTCACCGTCAGCGCCAGCCTGATGCACGCCTACACCGTGTTCCTGCTGGCCTTCGTCGCCGACTTCGCCTGGTCGCGCGCGGAAGCCTCCGTCGCCTATTCGGTCGGGCCAGGTGGTCGGTGGCGTGTCCTCGCCGCTGGTCGGCGGGCTGGTGGACCGGCTGGGCGCGCGGCGCATGGTGCTGCTTGGCGGCTGCCTGCTGACCATCGGCCTGGTCGGCAGCGCGATGGCGACGGCGCTGTGGCAGATGGTGTTCCTCTACGGCGTGGTGATGACGCTCGGCGCCGGCTGCATCGGCATGGTGGTGTTCGTGCCGCTGGTCTCGCGCCTGTTCGTCGAACGGCGCGGCCTCGCCATCTCCATCCTGCAATCGGCGAACGGCTTCGGCCGTGCCGTCTCCGCGCCTGTCGCGCAGCTGCTGATCGATGGTGCCGGCTGGCGTGGCGCCTATTGGATGCAGGCCGGCGCGATGGCGGTGCTGGTGGTGCCGCTCGCCGCCATGTTCCGTCGGGCCGAATCCGCGCTGCCGCCGCCTGTCGTTCCACCCGCCGGCGGCGCCCCGGCCGCCGAGCGCGCGCGCGACTGGACCCTGGCGGCGGCGATGCGCACACGGCATTTCTGGCTGCTGTCGCTGGTCTACATGCTGACCAGCATCGGCAGCTTCCTCGTCTCCCTGCACCAGATCGCCTTCGCGGTCGGGCAGGGGTTCGACCCGCTCTACGCGGCCTTCGTGCTCGGCACCGGGGCGTTGCTGGCGCTGCCGGGGGTGATCGTCACCGGCAGCATCTCCGACGTGATCGGGCGCGAGAAGGCGGCGATCCTCACCTACCTGATCTCGATCGTCGGCGTCGCCGCCGCCCTCGGCATCCATTCGGCGCGACCAGCACGTGATGCTGTGGATTCATGCGTGCTTCTTCGGCATCACCTGGGGCGCGCGCGGCCCGGCCATCACGGCGAAGACCGCCGACCTGTTCGGCGGGCCCGCGGCTCGGCACCATCCTTGGCGTCATCACCATCGGGTCGGGGCTCGGCGCCGGGCTCGGCTCCTGGGGGGCGGGGCTGCTGTTCGACGTGACCGGCAGCTACCGGATCGCATTCTGGCTGTCGATGGCCGCCTATGCGCTGGGTGCGATGTTCTTCTGGATGCTGCGTCGGCCGGTGCGGCTTGGATAGGGACCGCGCTGGCGACCTGGGAGCGACGGCCGCAGGACTTCGGAATCAGGGCACCAAAGCTGCCTCCGGTCGCCCTGGCTCACGGCAAAGTCTCCAGCCCGTTGTTTTCGCGAGCATCTTCACCCGATCGGGTGATTGCACCTGACCGGCATCTGCACCAGAGCCGGCTCCGCTCGCGCTGGCTCACGGCATCGTCTCTCTGTCATTGTTCTGGCAGGCATCTTCACCCGATCAGGCGGTTCCACCTGATCGGGATCTGCCCTAGGCGGGCGTCGGCGCCGCTCCGCGCGGCCCGCGCCACGATGTGCCCAGGAAGCGCCGCACCAGCGACGACCCCACCCCTTCCAGCAGCCTGTGGCTTGCCATCGAGACCGGGATGACGATGGCCAGCGACACCAGGGGAAACAGCAGCTGCGCCAGCGTGCCGTCCTGGTCCGCCACCAGCCGCGGCATCACGACATGGCGCACTCCGCCCATCACCGGCCCGTGCCACATGTAGATGCTGTAGCTGATGGTGCCGAGGAACAGCATCGGCCGCAGCACGAGGAAGCGCCCGAAGGACCCGGCGCCATCGACGATGCCCTGGAAGGCCAGCAGCAGCAGCGCCATGCCGGCCAGCGCGAGCGGCAGGCGCGCATCATGGGCCCATTGCACCAGCGTCGTTGCATGCATCCATTGCCGGTCGGGGCCGAGTGCCGCCACCAGCGACCAGCACCCCATGAAGCCGACCAGCAGCAGCCCCGGCGCCTGGCTGAGCGGGCGGAACCGTTCGATGCTGCCGCGCGCCACCAGCACGCCGGCCAGGAACGGCAAGGCCCGCGGATAGGCATTGGCCAGCAGGATCGCCGCCGGCACCCAGACCAGGGCCGCGCGCCCATTGCCCCAGCGCGCGCTCAGCCAGGCGGCCAGGCCGCACAGCAGGTAGAAGGCGAATTCGTAGCTGATCGACCAGGCCGCCGCGTGGAAACCCCAGATCGGGAAGATGCCGGGCAGGGCGAGAAGGCTGGCGCCCAGGCCGAACAGCAGTTCCTCCGGGGTTTTCTCACCGAATTCGCGCCGGCCCAGCACCACCCCGACGGCGCCCATGAACAGCACCGAGGCCCAGAGCACCGGCCCGATCCGCGCCACCCGGTCGCGCAGGAAGGCGCCCAGGCCCGGCGCCCGCCCGAGCGCACCGATGATGACGAAGCCGCTGATGGCGAAGAACAGTTCGACGCCGAAGGGCATCGCGCCGGCGATGTCCCGCCATGGGGAAGCCTGGGCGCCGGGATAGGTCGGGCGCTCCGAATCAAGGACATGGTAGGCCATGATCATCATGGCAAAGAGGCCGCGCGCCCCATGCACATGCGGATTGAACGCGGATGCGGCAGTCCGGGTGTCGTGCATCGAGGCCTTCGCAATCACGCGATGTTGAGACGTTACAGATAAGGAAGAGTATTCCGCAATGGCGCCGCATGCCGGCGCTGTCGCGCCGGGGCAACAAGCGCCGCGGGGCCCCGGAACAGCCTGAATTCCGCCGATGCCGTGACGCCGCGCGCCCGCCTATCGCCGCCCCCAAACCCCCGGCCGGACCGCCGCCGCGCAGAAGGCGCCATAGGCGGTGATGCCCAGCGCCACGGCGACAAACTGGCCCGTGAGCCCGAAGCCGAGCAGGTCCGCCAGCAGCCACCCGCCGCCGACCGCGATGGCGATGCGCGACAGCGCCGCGGCCACCGGGTAGGCCATCCGCCCCGCACCCATCGCCGCGAAATACAGCGCCATGCCGATGCCGAAGCCCGGCATCGCCCAGCCGATGATCGACAGCGCCTCGGTGGCGATGGCGCGCACCGCCGGGTCGGGGGTGAAGGCGGCGGCGGTGGCGGCGGGGAAGATGGCGACCGGGATGGCGATCGCGCTGGTGACGGCGGCGGCAAGGCCGGCGCCGGTCCAGGCGAGCCGCCGTGCTTCCGGCCAGTCCCCGCCGCCGACCGCGCGGCCGACCAGGGCGGTCAGCGCCGAGCCGACGCCGAAGGCCAGCGGGATCATCAGGAATTCCATCCGGGCCGAAATGCCGTAGCCGGCGACCGCGGCGGCGCCGTGCGAGGCGATGCGGGCGGTCACCAGGATGGTGGCGAGGTTGGCAACCGTCGCCATGGCGCAGGCCACCAGGCCGACCGACAGGATGCGGTGGAACAGCGCCCAGCGCAGCGGCGTCCGCAAGGTCAGGGTGAAGCCGGCCGCGCCGGACATCACCGCCACGGCCATCAGGGCCGCCGACCCCGTCATCACCAGCGCGAAGGCGAGGCCGGCACCCGCGAGGCCCATCCCGGCCGGCTCGATCAGAAGCCAGGCAAGCGGCGGATAGACGATCCAGGCGCCGATCACCCCGCGCGCCGCCAGCGCATGTCGCCCTCCGCCGCGCAGGATCGAGGCGAGGGTGTTGGTCAGCCAGGTCGGCAGCGCGCCGGCGCCGAACAGCCAGGCGGAATAGGCGGCGGCCGCCTCGGCGGCCTGCGGCCCGCCGATCAGCCCGAGCACGCTGCGTGGGAAGACGGCGAGCGGGATGGCGAACAGCGCGGCGCCGAAGCAGGCGATCACCAGCGCATGGACGGCCAGCGCCGCCGCTTCCTCCGGCTTGTGGGCGCCGAGCGTGCGGGCAATGGCGGAGACGACGCCGCCGCCCATCGCCCCGGCCGTCATCTGGCCGAGCAGCAGGGCGAAGGGCAGCACCAGCGCCCAGCCCGCCAGGGCCAGCGTGCCCTGCCGCGCGGCAAGCCAGGGCTCGATCAGCAGGGCCGCGACCTGGGTCGCGGCGAGCAGCGTGGTGGGGGCGGCAAGGGCCAGGATGCGGCGCAGCCGGTCTCGCGTGGTGGGTGGCGGTGGCGCGAGGCCGGCGGCGTCATTCATGCGGGGTGGTCCCGGCGGGGCGGGTTGCGGATCGGCGGAGCCGAAGCGGCGCCGCGTGGCGTCATTGGCGCCGGGGCCGGGCAGGATGCGGACGTCATCGGGGCCGATCGGGCTGCCATCGGCGCGCCGCGGCGTCGGTGCATGCACCGGCGCGCCGGTGGCGCGGTCGACCATCAGGGTGGGTGGGCCCTCCGGCCCGGAGAAATGGCGTGCGCCCCAGTCGCGGATGGCGAGGTAGAGGGCGAAGGCGTCGCGCCCGCGGTCGGTCAGGCGATAGGCGTGGCGGCCGCCTTCGGGCACGCGTTCGAGCAGGCCGTGGCCGGTCAGGTGGTCGAGGCGGGTCGAGAGGATGTTGGGGGCGATGCCGAGATTGGCGGCGAAGGCGTCGAAGCGGGTGGTGCCGGCGAAGGCCTCGCGCAGGATCAGCATGGTCCAGCGTTCGCCGAGCACGGCCATGGCGCGGGCGACGGGGCAGCGCATGGCGCCGAAATCGGTGGGTCGCATCGGGGTGTCCCGTGGTGCCGGGGCATCGGAGCCGAAATGCTTGCAACCTGCAACGCTTTTAAATTGCAAGTTTCAATTTGGCGGGTTCACATCGCTGTGTCGGGGTTGTCCACAGGAATTTTGCGTGCGGGTACATCGCAGAACTTGTGTCCCGACCACGCTTCGCCCTACCGTATGTTGTGTCTAGGGGAAGTAGGGGGACGCTTGCGATGGATTGGACCGCGGAAGCGATCGAGCGCCTGAAGGCGCTCTGGGCCGAGGGGCATTCGACGGCCGAGATCGGTCGCCGGATGGGCATTTCGAAGAATGCGGTGGTGGGCAAGGCGCACCGGCTGAACCTGCCGGCGCGCCCGAGCCCGATCCGCCGCGATGCGGTGCCGCGCCCGGCGCCGGTGCCGCGCGCGCCGCGCCCGATTGCCGCCGCACGGCAGGCGCCGCCGCCGATGCTGCGCGCCGCGCCCGTGGCGCCGGTGCCGGTTGCTGCCGCGCCTGCGGCGCCGGTGGTGCGGCGCCTTCCCGGCCGCGCGGCCGCGCTTCGGTTCGCGCAGCTGCTGCTGGCCGATCGGTGAGCCGGGCACCAGCGGCTTCCGCTTCTGCGGTGGCGACCCGATGGCCGGCAAGCCGTACTGCACCGAACATGCGGCGCTCGCCTATGTGAAGCCGCGGGATCGGCGCGAGGACGCGGCGTAGCCCGTCCCAGGGCGCCGTCCATCGTGCAGGCCTGGCGAGGCGCGGACCGGCGCCGCGTCGGCCATGGGTGGCGGTTGATCAATTTTGCGCGCGGCATTTGCGGCCCGAGGCGACTGCCCCGGGCCGTTTTGCTGCCCGGACCCGGACGCCGCGCGGGCCGCCTCGGCCAGGCTGAAGGGGTGCAGCGGCGGCAGGCCGCCCACGCTTTCGCAGCGCGCCCCGCCCGGATTTGCTGAGGGGGCGCGCCCTCGCGCACATCCTGCGCATTCCTCGGCCCCGGAGGGCTCCCGCGCCTAGGCAGGGGCCGCGCCGTGCGCCAGCCGCGTTGCCGATGTGCGTCGCGATGGGTTCCGCCGGTGCCGCATTGCGGCAATGCTGCGGGCAACATGCAATCGCGCCTGGCCGGTGTGGCGCTGCAACTCGCGGCGCTGGCGACCTTCGTCATGATGGATACGCTCACCAAGCTGCTGACCGCGGGCTTTCCCGTGCCGCAGGTGATGTGGGCGCGCTTCCTGTTCGGCTTCATCACCGTGGCCATCGCGCTGCGCCTGTCGACCGGGCACTTCCCCTGGCGCAGCCGCGCGCCCGGGCTGGCAGACGCTGCGCAGCCTCACGCTGGCCGGCTGCAACTTGCTGTTCACCACCGCGCTGGTGTACATCCCGCTCGCGGACGCGACCGCGGTCGGCTTCGCCTCGCCGCTGTTCACCATTGCCCTCGCGGCGATCGTCCTGAAGGAGAGCGTGGGCTGGCGCCGATGGGCCGGCGTCGGGATCGGCATGATCGGCGTTGTCGTGCTGCTGCGCCCGCCCTTCCTGTTCGGCGCCGCGACCGGTGCATTGGGCCATGATGCTGCCGCTCGGCACCGCCGCGCTGTTCGCCGTCTACCAGATCCTGACGCGGCGCCTGGCCGGGCTGGACGACCCGCGCACCACCATCTTCCACACCAGCCTTGCCGCCTCGGTGGTGATGTCGGCGACGACGCCCTTCGCCTGGACCTGGCCCTCGGCCGAGGGGTGGGGCGCGCTGATGCTGCTCGGCATCCTGGGCGGGGCGGGGCATGGGCTGCTGGTGATGGCCTTCGCCCGCGCGCCGGCCAGCCTGCTCGCGCCGATGTCCTACACCCAGATCATCTGGGCGGTGCTGGCCGGCGCGCTGGTCTTCGGCGACATCCCGGACATCGCTGACGCTGGTCGGCATGGTCGATCGTCGCGGTCGGCGGGATCCTGGTGGCGCTGCCGGACCGCCGTCGCGCCGCGTGACGGGCCGGCCGGCGCTGCGCCGGCACGGCGGTTCCGGGCCTGGCCGAGTCGCCGGCCATCGCGGGTTCCGGCCATGCGCCAGCACCGTGCCTGTCGCATGCCTGTCCCCCGCATTCTTGCGGCCGGTTTCAGGCCATGCTTGCGCCGCGACCGCCGCTGGTCTAGCGAGATGGCGTATCGCGTGCATGGTTTCGGCGGCCCGCGGGCCTGGCCGGCGAGCTGCGGCTCCGGCGCTCGGAGCGCGGGCGTGAGGGGATCGATGGCGGACATCGGATTGGCCAAAGGGGCCGGAGAACGCGGCCACGCGCGCGCGGCGCTTGATGCTGCCAGCGTGCGGGACGCCTATCGTCGCTGGGCCAGCATCTACGACATGGTGTTCGGCGGGGTCTCCGGCTTCGGCCGGCGCCGCGCCGTCGCGGCGGTGAACCGCCTGTCGGGCGTGCGCGTGCTGGAAGTGGGCGTCGGCACCGGGCTGGCCCTGCCGCTGTACCGGCGGGACCTGCAGGTCGTCGGCATCGATCTGTCGCGCGAGATGCTGCAGAAGGCGCAGGAACGCGTCGCGACCGAACGGCTGGGCAATGTGCGCGGCCTGGTCGAGATGGATGCCGAGCGCATGGCCTTCGAGGACGGCGCCTTCGACATCGCGGTGGCGATGTTCACCGCCTCGGTCGTGCCGGATGCGAAGAAGCTGTTCGCCGAGATGTCGCGCGTGGTGCGGCCGGGCGGCCATCTGCTGTTCGTCAACCACTTCGCCGCCGAGGGCGGGCCGCGCTGGTGGGTCGAGCGCGCCATGGCGCCGCTGTCGCGCCGACTCGGCTGGCATCCGGATTTCGCGCTGTGCGACCTGCTCGAACCCGAGACGACGACCGTCGAAAGCATCGAGCCGTGCCCGCCGGCCGGCATCTTCACGCTGGTGCAGATGCGCAACCCGGCGGCGCTGCCGCAGGCCCTCGCGGCCGAATAGAGGCGGCGCCGTCGGTGGCGTCCGGCGCTGGCCTTGCGGCCGGCGTGCACGGCCTCGCGCGAGTTACGACCGTGCCGGCATGCCGCGGCGCTGCGCGGCCTGCGATACGCAAGGCAATGTTTCGCTTGCGCAGGATTGCGTCTCCGGGGGGCGTGATCACTTGTGCGGTGCGGGGTGGCGCGACTATGGTCCGCCCGCGGCGCCGGGCCTCGGGACCGGTGGTGCACGTGTCGCTGATTGTCCGTCTTTCGGATGGCGAGAGTGAGGCGTAGGAGTTCTGGGGTTGCGCGGGAACGCGCCGGGCAAATCGGGGTTGCGCGGCGACGCGCACTGGCAAAGCTGATGCGGCGACGCGCACGGGGAATGGTGATGCGGTTGAGCGACTGGAAGCGCCTCGGGGCGGCGATCGGCGGCCTGGCGGCGGCGGCGGCGGCAACGCCGGCCATGGCCGAGGGCATGGTGGGTGCGCCGACCGCCTGGGGCATGGGGCTGCAGCAAGCGGGTGGCCCGATCAAGGAAGCCATCCACCACTTCAACGACCTGGTGTTCGCCATCATCGTGGTGATCACCGATTTTCGTGGCCGGGCTGCTGGCCTGGTGCATGTGGCGCTTCCGCGCCGAGGCGAACCCGGTGCCGTCCACCACCAGCCACAACACGATGCTGGAAGTGGCCTGGACGGTGGTGCCGGTGGTGATCCTGCTGGTCATCGCGATCCCGTCCTTCCGGCTGATCTACTACGAAGACCGCACGCCGAACGCCGACATCACGATCAACGTGCAGGGCCGGCAGTGGTATTGGCACTATGCCTATCCGGACAACGGCAACTTCGCCTTCGACAGCTACCCGATCGCCGGAAGACCAGCTGCCGCCCGAGCGCCGCCACCTGTACCGCCTCGCGGTCGACAATGAGCTGGTGATCCCGGTCGGCGCCAATGTCCGCGTGGTCACGCAGGGCTATGACGTGATCCATTCCTTCTTCGTGCCCGCGCTCGGCGTGCAGCGCTACTCGATCCCGGGCCGCACGATCGAGACCTGGATGCGCGCCGACCGCGAAGGCGTCTTCTACGGCCAGTGCAACCAGATCTGCGGGACCAACCATTGGTTCATGCCGATCGCGGTCCGCGCCGTCAGCCGTGAGGATTTCGACAAGTGGGTGGCCGAGGCGCGCACGCGCTTCGCCCGCGCCGACGAACCGGCCGGCCCGCGGTGGCTCGCCGCGACCGCGCCAGACCGACACTGTCCAGATCGCGGAGGCGCGCCGCTAAGGCGCGACCCGGAGGAAGAACGATGGCCACCGCAACCGACGCGCATCACGACGACCACCACGACCACAAGCCGGGCTTCGTGTCCCGCTGGCTGTTCTCGACCAACCACAAGGACATCGGCACGCTCTACATCATCTTCTCGGTGTTCGCGGCGCTGATCGGCGTCGGCATGTCGGTGCTGATGCGCATCGAGCTGCAGCAGCCGGGCGATGCAGATCTTCGCCGACGGCCAGATGTGGAACACGCTGGTCATCGGCCCACGGCCTGATCATGGTGTTCTTCGTGGTCATGCCGGCGCTGATCGGCGGCTTCGGCAACTGGTTCGTGCCGCTGATGATCGGCGCGCCGGACATGGCCTTCCCGCGCATGAACAACATCAGCTTCTGGCTGCTGGTGCCGGCCTTCATGCTGCTGCTGGCCTCGGCCTTCGTCGGCGAGGGTGCCGGCGCGGGCTGGACGATCTATCCGCCGCTGTCGTCCAACCAGTACCACCCGGCCCGGCGATGGACATGGCGATCTTCTCGCTGCACCTGGCGGGTGCGTCGTCGATCATGGGCGCGATCAACTTCATCACCACCATCCTCAACATGCGCGCGCCGGGCATGACCCTGCACAAGATGCCGCTGTTCGTCTGGTCGATGCTGGTCACCGCCTTCCTGCTGCTGCTGGCGCGTGCCGGTGCTGGCCGGCGCGATCACCATGCTGATCACCGACCGCAACTTCGGCACCGCCTTCTTCAAGCCCGACGGGCGGCGGCGACCCGGTGCTGTTCCAGCACCTGTTCTGGTTCTTCGGCCACCCCGAAGTCTACATCATGATCCTGCCGGGCTTCGGCATCATCAGCCACATCATCTCGACCTTCAGCCGCAAGCCGATCTTCGGCTATCTCGGCATGGCCTACGCCATGGTCGCGATCGGCGTCGTCGGCTTCGTCGTGTGGGCGCACCACATGTTCCAGTCGGGCATCGACGTCGACACCCGCGCCTACTTCATGGCGGCGACGCATGGTGATCGCGGTGCCGACCGGCATCAAGATCTTCTCCTGGATCGCCACCATGTGGGGCGGCTCGATCGAGCTGAAGACGCCGATGCTGTTCGCGATCGGCTTCATCTTCCTGTTCACCGTGGGCGGCGTGACCGGCGTGGTGCTGGCCAATGCCGGCATCGACCCAGGTGCTGCACAACACCTACTACGTCGTGGCGCACTTCCACTACGTGCTGTCGCTCGGCGCGGTGTTCAGCATCTATGCCGGCTTCTACTACTGGATCGGCAAGATGAGCGGCCACCAGTACCCGGAATTCTGGGGCAAGGTGCATTTCTGGCTGACCTTCGTCGGCGTGAACCTGACCTTCTTCCCGATGCACTTCTCGGGCAACCAGGGCATGCCGCGCCGCTACCCGGACTATCCGGAGGCGCTGTGGGGCTGGAACATGCTCGCCTCGATCGGGGCCTACATCTCGGCCGCCTCGCTGCTGCTGTTCCTCTACGTGGTCTACCTGACCTTCCGCTCGAAGGAGAAGTTGGCCGACAACTACTGGGGCGACGGGTGCGACGACGCTGGAATGGCAGGTTTCCTCGCCGCCGCCCTTCCACACCTTCGACGAACTGCCGCGCATCCACTAAGGATCGCCGCCTGATGGAGTGACCATGAGCGACGCCGCCATGGAACCGGGACAGGGGGGCACGGCCCCCCTTCCTGCGTCCTACGACATGTCCGAAGTCGGCGACTGGATCGCGCTGCTGAAGCCGCGCGTCATGTCGCTCGTCGTGTTCTCGGGCCTGGTCGGGCCTGCTGGTCGCCCCGGGCGCCGGCGCCATGCACCCGGTGCTGGCGGTGACCGCCATCCTGTGCATCGCCGTCGCCTCGGGCGCGGCGGGCGCCATCAACATGTGGTACGACCGCGACATCGACGCGGTGATGCGCCGCACCGCCAAGCGGCCGATCCCCGATGGGCGGATCGCGCCGGGTGCGGCGCTGGCCTTCGGCATCTGGCTGTCGGTCGCCTCGGTCACCGTGATGTGGATTGGCAACGAACGTCGCCGCCGCCTTCGTGCTGGCGCTGTCGATCGCCTTCTACGTCTTCGTCTACACCATGTGGCTCAAGCGGCGGACGCCGCAGAACATCGTCATCGGCGGTGCCGCCGGCGCCTTCCCGCCGGTGATCGGCTGGGCCGCGGTGACCGGCGACGTGACGCTGGTGCCGCTGATCCTGTTCGCCATCGTCTTCTTCTGGACGCCGCCGCATTTCTGGTCGCTCGCCCTGTGGGCGCATGACGACTATGCGCGTGCCGGCGTGCCGATGCTGCCGGTCACCGCCGGGGCGCGCGAGACGCGGCGCCAGATCGTGATCTACACCGTGCTGCTCGCCCCGATCGGCCTGCTGCCCTGGCTGGTCGGCTTCTCCGGCCCCGCCTATGCCGCCGTGGCCACCGTGCTGGGCGCGATGTTCCTGCGCCACGCCCTCGCCGTGCTGCGCGACAGCCAGGACGAGGCCGGCCGCAGCCTGACGCGCGATGCACCGGCGCGGGCCTGCTTCCGCTTCTCGCTGTACTACCTGTTCATCCTGTTCGCCGCGCTGGCGATCGACCGCCTGGTCCTCGGCGCATGACCCCGGAGGAACGGACCCTGTTCGAGAAGCGCCGGCGTGGGCGGAACATCGCCATTCTGCTGGTGCTGGTGGGCCTGTCGGCCCTGTTCTATTTCGTCGGCATGGCGCGGCTGCTGCGTGGCTGAAACCCGCGCGGCGAGACCCTTGCCAAGCCGCCAACCCGGACGCAGATGACCGTCATGGACGAGACACGGGCCGCGGCGATGAAGCGCCGCAACAGGCGGGCGGGGTTCACCATCGGCGCGGTCGCGGCGGGGATGGTGGGGCTCTCCTTCGCCTCGGTGCCGCTCTACACGCTGTTCTGCAGCATCACCGGCTACAATGGCACGGTGCAGACCGGCCAGGCCGCGCCAGGCGCCACCGAGCGCAGCATCAATATCCGCTTCGCCGGCCTGACCGACCGCAACCTGCCGTGGAATTTCCGGCCCGAGCAGGCCGGCATGACCGTCCGGCTCGGTGAGGAGGGCCTCGCCTTCTATTCCGCCACCAACCAGGCGCAGACACCGGTGACCGGCATCTCCGTCTATAACGTGACGCCCGAGAAGGTCGGTCGCTACTTCCACAAGGTCGCCTGCTTCTGCTTCGACGAGCAGACGCTCGCACCGGGCCAGCGGGCGGATATGCCGGTCTCCTTCTGGGTCGATCCACGCATCGCCCAGGACCCGAACACGCGGGACGTCACCACCATCACGCTGTCCTACACCTTCTTCCGCACGATCGAGGACGCGCAGCGCGCCGGGGCGCTGGCCAGCGCCGGGCCGCATGTCGGGCGCGCGGGCGGCGCGGCGGCGCGGACCAACTGACGCCGGCCCCGCCCCGGGGGTCCTGAAGGCGACACCGACGCACCGCCAATCACCGGCGTTGAAAACATCCAGGCGAAACGGGGCGATACTGTCCTCGCATCGCGGCCCGCTCGGGCTTCCCGGCGCAACAGGCGGCTTCGCCGTGATGCGCCGCCGGGGGCGACAGCAGGCGGCGCCCCAGGATTGCCGGCGGGTCAGGGTTGGTGACGCGTGCGGCGCTGCGTCCCGCCGGGCTTGGTTCCATGCGCGTGTGAACGCCTCACGGCGGAAAGCGGGCGGCTCCATTCGCCCAGGCTCGTGGCCGCCGCCCCATGCCGTCGCTTGCGCGGCCATCATCCGCCGGTCGCCTCGTGCCGCCTGATCGGGCTCCGCTCCGGCCATCCGCACGCCTGATCTGCCGGCGCGTCGAAGGTCGGCGCCTGTGCAGGCCGGCTGAAGGCGGCGGGCGGTTCAGCCGCCGTGCCGCTCCAGCCTGGCGATGCGTGCTTCCAGCTGCGCCGCCTGGTGGGCGGCCACGGCCGCAAGGGCCTCGGCCAGCAGGCGCTGCGCCTCGATCAGCGCCGCGGCTTCCATCGTCGCGAGGCCGCTTCGCAGCCCCGCCAGCGTGGCCGGCCAGGTCCGCGGGCGCCGCCGCGCCGGGCGGCGGCGGGGCGGCCGGTGTCGCGGCTGCCGCGGGCGCGTCCGGCCAGCGCACGGCGACCCCGATGTTGCGTCCTTCCGGGCTGCCGGCCACCTCGTCGATCAACTGGCGGCGCATCTCCGGCCGGTTCTCGACGCGTTCCAGATGGTGGCGGTAGCCATCCTCGTCCGGCCAGCGGTTCAGGATGACGCTGTAGAGGTTCACGACGAATTCGTGGTCGGTGCCGCCAAGCAGGTCGTTGCCGTTCACTTCATGCATGGCGTCTCGCTCCACCTCGTGCTGCCCGGGGATGAATGGCGAACCGCGCGCGGCAGGGTCAACGCCGCGCCGCGAAGAAGTCGCGCAGCAGTGCCGCGCAGTCGGATTCGCGCAGGCCGCCGACCACCTCCGGCGCGTGGTGGCAGGAGGATGCGGCGAAGATGCGCGCGCCGTGCTCCACGCCGCCGCCCTTGGGGTCGTAGGCGCCGAAGACGACGCGCTTCACCCGGAAGAAGGAGGCCGCCTGGGCGCACATCGGGCAGGGCTCCAGCGTGACCGTCAGGGTGCAGCCCGGCAGGCGGGGGGAACCGAGGCGGGCGGCGGCGGCGCGCAGCGCCAGGATCTCGGCATGGGCCGTGGGGTCGCTGCGGGCCTCGACCTCATTGCCCGCCCGGGCGAGCACCGCGCCGGCCGCATCGGTGACGACGGCGCCGACCGGCACCTCCCCGCGCGCGGCGGCGGCGGCGGCTTCCGCCAGCGCGATCTCGATCGGTGTCATGCGGGAAGGCGTAGAACGGAAACCGCCCGGCTGGAAACCAGCCGGGCGGGGAAGCGGTGCGTGTTGCTCGCGGCCGTCGGGTTCAGCCCTCGGCAGGCGGTTCCGGCGGGCGCGTCCGACGGTCCGTCATGAACTGCTCGAACTCCGCGCGGTCCTTGGCGAAGCGCAGGCGTTCGAGGAAGGCGGCGAAGTCCTTCTGCTCCTCCTCCAGCCGGCGCAGCGTGTCGACGCGGTATTCGTCGAAGGCGGCGTTGCCCGATGAGGGCTGCTCGTCGCGCGCACCAGCGCGGCCAGCCGGCGCATTCCATCGGGCCGCGCCGCCAGCCGGGCGCCATGCCGTAGCGCGGCGCGACCAGCGGCGGCCGATGCGGCCGCTGCCGATCATGAAGAACAGCACGGCGAGGCCGATCGGCCAGAACAGCATGAAGCCCAGGATCATCGCCGCGATCAGCAGCGGCTTGGGGGCGTTCCAGGGGTTGAAGCCGGCGCAGGGGCCGCCTTCGAAGCGGGGGTCCCGCCAGCGGCGCTCGCGGCGCTCGCGACGGCTCGGATAGTCGGCGGCGTCGGGATAGGCGGTGGCGGACATGGTGCTCCTCATGGGTTCGGCCTGCGGGATGTAAATGCAAGCGACATTTACATTGGGGATCGACATCGGTCCCGGTCAAGCGGATTTCCGCTGCCCGTCGGATGACTTCGTTCGAGCCGCCTGGCCGAGAGGCCGAGGCTTTGCAGATAGATCAGCAGCCCGGCCTCCAGCAGGTCCTCCGGCGCCATGGGCAGTTTGCGGCGCGACCGGTCGGGCCGGCAGAACAGCGAGGCGATGCCATGCGACATCGACCAGACATGCAGCGCCACCATCAGCACCGGCGGGCGGCGGCCTTCCGGCAGGCGGGCGACCAGGGTCTCGGTGGCGTCGCGCAGCACGCCGAAGGCGCGGTCGCGAGGCGGCGAGCAGGCCGGGATGGGCGTCATGGGCGATGCGGGTCTCGAACATCGCGGCGTAGTAGGCGGGCTCGCGCCGGGCGAAGGCGAGATAGGCGCGGCCGAGCGCCTCATAGGCGCGCAGCGGGTCGGGCTTGCCGCCGGCCCAGGCGGCGGACAAGCGCCTCGGCGAAGCGCTCGAAGCCGCGCAGCGCGACCTCGGCGAGCAGCGCCTCGGCATCGCGGAAATGGCGGTAGGGCGCGCCGGGGGAGACGCCCGCCAGGCGCGCCGCCTCGGCCACGGTGAAGCCTTCCGGGCCGTGCTGGCTGATCAGATCGACGGCGGCGGCGACCAGCGCCTCGCGCAGATTGCCGTGATGGTAGCCGCGTCGCTCGCCGAACCGGGACATGTGAGGATCATTTGCATTCCGCGATGGCGCGGCGCCAGCCCCCGTGGCGGGCCAGCCGAACATGCGTCTGGCTGAAGCGGCGGCCCGGCCACGCCGGCACTCGGCGCGCGGAACACCGCTGTCGGCCGAGCCGCAAGCCACGCTGCCGCACAGTGAAAACCACGCCGGGTTCAGCGGCAGTACAGGCCGTCCCGATCCGCAGGACCCGCCGTCGCCAGCCGTAAAACACGCTGGCGTCGGGGCGCAAAACGCGGCTAGCAAGCGGCATGCGCACCCGTCCCCTGATCGGCGTCACCCTGGATTCGGAACCGGCCGGCGGCTGGTCGAAACTGCCCTGGTATGCCTTGCGGCAGAACTACTTCGACGCGGTGATCGCGGCCGGCGGCCTGCCGGTCGCGCTGCCGCACCAGCCGGACCTCGCCGCCGCCTATCTCGACGAGATCGACGGGCTGCTGGTGACCGGCGGCGCCTTCGATGTCGATCCCGCCCTGTGGGGCGGCGGGGCGCCGCATCCCAAGGTGACGCTGAAGCCCGGGCGCACCGATTTCGAACTGGCCGCGACCCGTGCCGCGCTGGCGCGCGACAAGCCGGTGCTGGGCATCTGCGGCGGGCAGCAACTGCTCGCGGTGGCCTTCGGCGGCACCCTGATCCAGCACATCCCCGACGAGGTCCCCGGTGCGCTGGCCCATGAACAGCCCAATCCGCGCACCGAGCCGGGCCATGACGTGGCGATCACCGCCGGCACGCTGCTGGCGCGCATCGTCGGCGCGCCGCGCATGGCGGTGAATTCGGCGCATCACCAGGCGGTGGCGACGGCCGGCAGCGGCGTCGTGAATGCGCGTGGCGCCCGATGGCGTGGTGGAAGGCATCGAGCATCCTGGCCACCGCTTCGCCCTCGGCGTGCAGTGGCATCCGGAATACGCGATCGACCCGCGCGACCCGTCGATCTTCACCGCCTTCGTGGAGGCGAGCCGGTGAGCGAGGACGGCGACGACCCCAAGCGCGGCGAACGCATCGCCAAGTGGCTGGCGCGCGCCGGCGTCGCCTCCCGCCGCGACGTGGAGAAGATGATCGCCGAGGGCCGGGTGAAATTCGGCGGCAAGGTGGTCGAGACCCCGGCCACCTTCGTCAATCCGGGCGACCACATCACGGTGGACGGCAAGCCGATCGCCGCGCCCGAGCGCACCCGCCTGTTCCGCTACAACAAGCCCGACGGCCTGGTGACGACGCATCGCGACCCGGAAGGCCGCGCGACGGTGTTCGAACGCCTGCCGCCGGGCCTGCCGCGCCTGGTCTCGGTCGGCCGGCTCGACCTCACCAGCGAGGGGCTGCTGCTGCTGACCAATGACGGCGAACTGGCCCGCAAGCTGGAACTGCCGAGCAATGGCTGGTCGCGCCGCTACCGCGTGCGGGTGCATGGGCGGGTGGACGAGCGGGCGCTCGCCGCGCTGATCCGCGGCGTCACCATCGAGGGCGTCGTCTATGGCCCGATCGAGGCCGGGCTCGATTCCCTGATGGGCACCAATGCCTGGCTGACCGTGTCGATCAAGGAAGGCAAGAACCGCGAGATTCGCCGCGTGATGACGCATCTCGGGCTGGAGGTGACGCGACTGATCCGCACCGCCTATGGGCCGTTCCAGCTCGGTGCCCTGCCACGCGGGGCGGTCGAGGAGGTCAACGCCAAGGTGTTGCGCGACCAGTTGGGCCTGGAGGCGCCGAAGCGGCTGCGCGAGATCGCGCAATCCCCGCTGCTGGGGGACCCGCCGCCCGAGGGCGAGGGGCCGCGCCGCCCGCCACGGGCGCGCAATGCCTCGATGGGGCCGCGCCGCCCGGTGCGCGGACGCGAAAGCCCGCGCGGTCGCGAGAAATGACGCCGGTCTCCGTGGCGCCGGCCACCAGGCCAGGCGAGCGCATGGCGCGACCGCGCGCCAATCGCCCGCCCCAGCCGGCGGACCGCTCCGCGGCGCCACGGCAAGGCCGGCCGATGCCGACCGCCCGCCGACCGAGGGAATAGGCCATGCGCATCATCGCCGGGCGCAACCGTGGCCGGGTGCTGCGCGCTCCGGACGGCGCGGCGACGCGCCCGACCGCCGAGCGCGTGCGCCAGGCGCTGTTCGACATGCTGTGGCACGCCCCCTGGGGCGGCCGGACGGTGGTGCAGGACCAGCTCGTGCTCGATGCCTTCGCCGGCACCGGCGCGCTGGGGCTGGAGGCGCTGTCGCGCGGCGCCAGCCATGCGACCTTCTTCGAGATCGACCGACCGGCGTTGTCGGCGCTGCGCGCCAATATCGCCGCCTGCAAGGAGGAAGCGCGCTCCGCCGTGCTGGCCGCCGATGCGACGCGCCCGCCGCGGCGCGGGTGCCGTGCGGGCTGGTGTTCCTCGACCCGCCCTATGGCGAGGGGCTGCTGCCGAAGGCGGTCACAGCGGCTGGACGCCGCCGGCTGGATCGCGCCCGGCGCGCTGGTGGTGGCCGAGACCGGCGCTCGATGAGCCGCTTCGACCTGCCCGGCTTCGCCGTCGTGGCGAGCCGCAGCCACGGTGCGGCCACGCTGCATGTGCTGCGCGCGCCGGGGGGCAGGGCGAGGACGGTCTAAGGCGTGGCCCCGATCAGGTGGCCTCACCTGTTCGGGTAAGGATGCTCGCAGGGCCAGGACCCTTGAGTGGATGCCGGCAGCCCGGGCGAACGCCCGCCGCTCCAGGCCGCTGCCGCCGAAGTTCGCCGGGTTCCCTGCGAGCGAAGCAGACAGCAGGCACCGGGAACAATCGGCTGGTGTCCTGGTCCCGCACGCCGCGGGATTCTGGAGGCAGCACACCAGCAACGGATCAGCGCCGGCCGAACATGCGCTCCAGCGCCGCCCCGTCCAGCCGCAGCACGGTGGGCCGGCCATGGCTGCAGGTCGCCGCGCGCGGCGTGGCTTCCATCGGCGCGCAGCAGCGCATCCATCTCCGCCGCATTGAGCCGTCGCCCCGCGCGCACGCTGCCATGGCAGGCGAGCCGAGCCACCGCCGCATCCAGCCGGCGTTGCAGCGATGCCGCCTCGCCGAGATCGGCCAGTTCCTCCGCGAGGTCGCGCAGCAGTGGCGCCGGGTCCGGGTTGCCGAGCAGCGCCGGCAGCGCGCGCACCAGCACCGCGCCGCCGCCGAAGCCCTCGATTTCGAGCCCGAGCCGGGCCAGGGTCTCGGCGTGGTCGACCAGCCGCAGCGCATCGGCGGCGGGCAGGTCGACCACGGCGGGCAGCAGCAGCGGCTGGGCGCGCACGCCGCCTTCGACGAGTTGCGCGTTCAGCGCCTCATGCGTCAGGCGTTCATGGGCGGCGTGCTGGTCCACCAGCACCAGCGCGCCATCGGGCGCCTCGGCGATGACATAGGTTTCCAGGATCTGCGCGACGGCGCGGCCGAGCGGATGGTGGTCCGGGGCGCGTTCGCGCTGAAGCGTCGCCAGGGGTTGCGCGGCCGGGGCCAGGCCGAGGCTGCGCTGGGTCGGCCAGGCGGCGGGCGGCGGGGTCAGCGGGGCGAGGGATTCGGCGAAGCCGACGGCGTGCGGGGGCGGTCGCCGCCGGGGGCATGGCCGGGTCCAGCGCGGGCGACACCGGGGTCAGCGCCGGCATCGCCACCGCCGTGCCGGCACCCACCGCCAGCGCCCGGCGCAGCGCCGAGATCACCGCGCCGCGCACCTGCTCGCCTTCGCGGAAGCGCAGTTCGGTCTTCATCGGATGCACGTTCACATCGACGCTCTCGGGCGGGATGTCGAGGAACAGCGCGGCGGCCGGGTGCCGCCCCTGCGGGATCAGGTCGCGATAGGCGACGCGGAGTGCGACGCGCAGCAGCGGGTCGCGCACCGGGCGGCGGTTCACCACCAGGTGCTGGCCCATGGTGGTCGGCCGGGTGAAGGAGGGCAGGGCAGCGAGGCCGCGCAGGTCGAGCGCCACGCCGACCGATTCGACCGGCACCGCGGCGGCGGCGAAGCCCGGTCCGAGCACCTGGCGGATGCGGCCTTCCCAATCCGTCGCGGCGAGGGTCAGCGCCTCCCGCCCGTCGCTTTCGACGCGGAAGGTGACGGCGGGCCAGGCCAGCGCCAGGCGGCGGACCGCCTCGATGGCGTGGTCGGCCTCGGTGCGCGGGTGGCGGAGGAATTTGCGCCGCGCCGGGGTGGCGAAGAACAGGTCGCGCACCTCGACCCGCGTGCCGGGGGCGCCGGCGGCCGGCGTGACGGGGCCGACATGGCCGCCCTCGACGGCGATGCGATGCGGCGGCGCCGCCCGCCGGGCGCGAGGTGATGGACAGCCGCGCGACGGCGCCGATGGAGGGCAGCGCCTCGCCCCGGAAGCCGAGCGTCGCGATGCGGAACAGCGTCGCTTCCTCGGGCAGTTTGGAGGTGGCGTGGCGTTCGATGGCCAGCGCGAGGTCCGCCGCGCCCATGCCGATGCCGTCATCCTCGACCAGGATGCGGTCCATGCCGCCGCCTTCGAGCAGCACGGCGATGCGGGTGGCGCCGGCATCGAGCGCGTTCTCGACGATCTCCTTCACCGCGGCGGCCGGGCGTTCGACCACCTCGCCGGCGGCGATGCGGTTGGCGGTGGTCTCGGAGAGGCGGCGGATCAGGGGCCGGGGGGGCGACTCGGCCGCGGCGGCGGACATGTGAGCGAAGATAGCACGCGGCCCGAAGGCTTTCCTTCCGGTGGGTGCGGCGGCGCGTCATGCTGCGGCGGCAGGGGCGCCACCCCGGCGGCATCCGGCGGGTGACGATGCCCGGCCGGACAAGGCGTGAGCGGGGACAGGTGGAAGCATCGGACGGCGACCGATCGCGGCGCGCGACCTTGGCGTGACGCAGCGCATGGCGGCGGCGCTGGTGGCGCGCGGGGCCTCGCCCAACGGGATTTCCGTGGCGGGGATGGTGGCCGGGCTGGCGGCGGGGCTGGCCTTCGCGGCGGTGGCCTGGCTGCCCGGCGCGGCCTGGCTGTTCTGGCTGCTCGGCGCGCTGCTGGTGCAGGCGCGGCTGATGGCGAACCTGCTGGACGGCATGGTGGCGATCGGGCGCGGCGTCGCCTCGCCGGTCGGCGAATTGTTCAACGAGGTGCCGGACCGGGTGTCGGATACCGCCGTGCTGGTCGGGCTCGGCGTGGCGGCGGGGTCGGTGGCGCTCGGGCTGGCGGCGGCGCTGGCGGCGATGGCGACGGCCTATGTCCGCACCACGGCACGGGCGGCGGGCGCGCCGTCGGATTTCGGCGGGCCGATGGCCAAGCAGCATCGCATGGCGGTGGTGACGGCGATGGCGCTGTGGTGCGCCGTCATCCCGCCCTCCTGGCGCGGCGATGCCTGGACGCCGTGGGTGGTGCTGGTGGTGATCACCGCTCGGCTCGCTGCTGACCGCCTGGCTGCGGCTGTCGCGCGCCGCCGCGGCGCTGAGGGCGAAGGCATGATCCGCGAGGCGGTCTTCGCCCATCCGGTGACCATCGGCATCGTCGCCGCGACCGTGGCGGTCGTCGCTGGTCGCCTTCGCGGTGATCGGCGCGATGACGCTGGCCGGGCGCGGCACGCCCGAATTGCGGCGCGAATTGTGGTTGCGCACCGGGTCCTGGTGCCTGCTGCTGCCGCTGATGATGGGGCCGGTGCTGCTCGGGCGGGAATGGGTGATCGGGGCGGTGACGCTGCTCGGCCTCGCCTGCCTGCGGGAATTCGACCGCGCGACGGGGCTGTTCCGCGAGCCGCTGGTCGCCGGGATCGTGGTGGTGGGCATCCTGGCGGCGAATTTCGCCGCGCTCGACCATTGGTACGGGTTCTTCGTCGCGCTGTGGCCGCTGACCGTCGGCGTCATCGTCATCGGCACCATCCCGCTCGACCGGCCGGCAGGGCTATGTGCAGCGCACCGCGCTCGGCATCCTGGCGTACATGCTGTTCGGCGCCGGGCTCGCGCATCTGTCCTTCATGGCGAATGAGCCGGGCTACCGGCCGATCCTGCTGATGCTGCTGACCACCGTGGCGCTGTCGGACGTGGCGGCCTTCACCTTCGGCAAGCTGATCGGCGGGCCGAAGCTGCTGCCGGCGACCAGCCCGAACAAGTCGATCGCCGGCGCGGTCGGGGCGCTGTGCGTGACCACGCTGCTGGTCGCGACGCTGGCCTTCTTCATCTTCCGCGGCACGCCGATGGCGCAGCCGCATTGGCTGCTGATCTTCGGCGTCATCGTCGGCATCGGCGCGCAGGCCGGCGACCTGATGCTGTCCTCGATCAAGCGCGACATCGGCATCAAGGACATGGGCACCATCCTGCCCGGCCATGGCGGGGTGCTGGACCGCTTCAATTCGCTGCTGCTGGTGGCGCCGGCCGCCTTCCATTTCATCCAGTTCTTCGTCGGCTTCGGCATGGGCCAGCCGGCGCGGCTGATCACGGGGGGCTGATGGACTTCAAGCTGCGCCCCGCGCGCGACCATGGGCTTGAGACCGCCGACCGGCTGCGCAGCCTGTCGCGCGAACGCGGCCTGGGCAGCCTGTCGTGCTCGGCAGCGTCGGCGCGCGGGGCTGCGCGGGTATCTCGCGGCGTTCCACCGGCTGGCGGTGACGGGGCGGGAGAACCTGCCGGAACCGCCCTTCGTGCTGATCGCCAACCACACCAGCCATCTCGATGCGCTGACGCTGTCGGGCGTGCTGCGCGGGGAGGCGGCGCGGCGGGCCCATGCGCTGGCGGCGGGGGATACCTTCTTCGGCTCGACGCTGTCCTCGGCCTTCGCGGCCTATGCGGTGAATGCGCTGCCGGTCTGGCGCAAGCGGACCAAGGCGGGGGAATTGGCGACGCTGCGCGAAAGGCTGGTCGAGGACCGGCTCGTCTACATCCTGTTCCCCGAGGGGACGCGGGCGCGGGACGGCGCGATGGCGGCGTTCCAGCCGGGCATCGGCGTGCTGGTGGCCGGCAGCGCGGTGCCGGTGGTGCCGTCCTTCCTCGAAGGCTGCCACGCGGCCTGGCCGCCGGAGCGTCGCATCCCGCGCCGCGCAAGCTGCGGCTGTCGATCGGCGCGCCGCTGCGCTTCGACGATGTGCCGGCGACGCGGGCGGGGTGGGAGGACGCGGCGCGACGCTGCGAGGCGGCGGTGCGTGCATTGGGTCCCTGATACCTCGGCGACCACGCCGAGCGGCGCCCCGCCCGATGGAATGCGCGCCACGGCGCACCATCGTCGCCTGCCCTTCGAAGCGCGCGCCGATCCGGTTCCGGCATGGCGTCGCCCGCGAGCGCCCCGAGGCTGGCCATGCCGGCCGCCGCCTTCACTCCGCCTGCAAGCGCCTGATCTCGGCGATCAGCGGCGCCGTTGTCGGGTCCTGCCGCGATGCCGGCCCATCCAGCGCCGGCAGGATATGCCCGGCCAGCTGCTTGCCGAGTTCCACGCCCCATTGGTCGAAGGGGTTGATGCCCCACGAGCGCGCCGAGGCAGGCGACCTTGTGCTCATACAGCGCGACCAGCTGGCCGAGCGTGTGAGGGGTCGAGCCGCGGCAGCAGGATCACCGTGCTCGGCCGGTCGCCGGTGAAGACGCGATGCGGCGCGACGCGGTCGATCTGGCCCTGGCGGCGGCGCCGGCCGCCGCCATCTCGGCGCCGCACCGCCTGTTCGGACTTGCCGACCAGCAGCGCCTCGGCCTGCGCCAGGCCATTGGCGAGCAGCTTGCGATGGCTGTCCGGATGCGCGTGGTCGGGATTGGCGACCAGCACGAAATCCACCGGCACCGGCACCGGCGACTGGTGGATCAGCTGCACGAAGGAATGCTGCGCATTGGTGCCCGGTTCGCCGAACACCACCGGCCCGGTGCGGCGGGTGATCCGCGTGCCGTCCGCATGCAGCCCCTTGCCGAGGCTTTCCATCTCCAACTGCTGGAGATGGGCGGGGAAGCGCGCCAGCCGCTCGTCATAGGGCAGCACGGCGCGGGCGGGGTAGCCGAGGCCGTTGACGTGCCAGACCTCGGCCAGCGCCAGCAGCACCGGCAGGTTTTCCTCCAGCGGCGCGGCGAGGAAATGCTCGTCCATCGCCCGCGCGCCGGCCAGCAGCTGCGCGAAGGCCGGCCAGCCCAGCGCGAGCGCCAGCGACAGGCCGATCGCGCTCCAGAGGCTGAACCGCCCGCCGACCGTGTCGGAGAAGCCGAAGACGCGCTCGGCCGGGATGCCGAAGGCGGCCGCCGCCGGCTCGTTGGTGGACAGCGCGACGAGATGCGTCGCCGCCGCCCGCATCGCCCAGGGCCGTCGGCCAGCCAGTCGCGCACCAGCGCGGCGTTGGTCATCGTCTCCTGCGTGGTGAAGGTTTTCGAGGCGACCAGCACCAGGGTGCGCGCCGGGTTGAGCCGGGGCGCAGCGCCTCCCAGGCATGGGCGTCGACATTGGCGAGGTAATGCGCCCGCATCGGGCACGCCGGCGTCCACAGCGCGCGCGCCGCCATGAAGGGGCCGAGGTCGGAGCCGCCGATGCCGATGTTCAGCACGTCGGTGAAGGTCTCGCCGGTGGCGCCGCGGATGGTGCCGGCATGGACGGCCTCGGTGAAGGCCTGCATCCGCTGGCGGGTCTGGCGCGCGAGTTTCCAGGCGATGCCGGACTGGATGGTGCCGACCTGGGTCGCCGGGCGGTCGCCCCAGCCGGGCGGGTAGGGCGGGGCGCCGTCGGGGATGCGCAGCGCCATGTGCAGCGCGCCGCGGCCCTCGGTGACGTTGACCGTCTCGCCGCCGGCCATGGCGTCGCGGAAGCCTTCGACATCGGTGGCGCGGGCGAGGGCGAAGCAGCGCCGGCAGCACCGCCGGGCCGAGCGCGGTGCGCGAGAGGTCGAGCAGCAGATCGCCGGCGCGGTGGGTCATGCGCGCCGGCCGGTCGGGATCGGCGGCGAACAGCGGCCGGATTGCCGCCGCGTCGGGCCTGCCGGCCAGGGCCTCGACGACGGCCCAGGCCTTGTCCACTTCGCTGCTCGGCCATGGTGCGCTCGTGTCCTCCCCTTTGCCGTCGTCCCGATTCTTGCACGCGGCTCAGGATAGGACACATCACGCGGCTGTGGCGGCGTTCATGGCGGGCGGCGCGACCGACCGGCGCGACACCGCGCCTCGGCGTGGCGATGTCCCGCCCCGGCGCTGTCATCGCCGGCACGCTCCGGCCGCCAGCGGTGCGTGAGCGCCTGGCCGGGGTGCTCGCGGGGCGGCAGCGCTGCGGCCATCATCGATCATGCCCGCCGCGGCCCGCATCGGCGACGGCGCCTGCCGGCGCCCGCCGCTACAGCCCGACAGGTTCCCCCGCCACCGTCACCGCCAGCGACGTCCGGCTTCAGCAGCGATCCCGGCGAGCGCGCACCGCATCGGCCCGGGTGATCGCCCGCAGACGGTCGTTGCGCCCGTCCAGCCAGCCGATCGGCCGGTCGTTGCGGCGCATCGCCAGCAGCGTCGCGGCGATGCGCCGGCTGTCGGTGAATTGCAGCGGCAGGGAGCCGGTCAGGTAGGCGACGGCTTCCTCCAGCTCGGCCTCGGTCGGGCCGGTGCTGCGCGAGGTCGGCCCAGACGCCGCGCGTGACCTCCAGCGCCTCGGCGACCTTGGCGTTCTCGGTGGCGAAGGCGCCGGTGATGACGCCGCCGCCGAACAGCGTGTCGAGCCCGACGCCGATGCCGTAGGTCAGCCCGCGCTGCACGCGCACCGCCTCCATCAGGCGGGACGAGAAGCCGCCGCCGCCGAGCACGCGCAGCACGACCTGCGCGGTTTCCCAATCCGGGTCCTGCGGGGTGATGCCGGGCTGGCCGAAGACGATCTGCGATTGCGGGCTCGGCACCGTGACGACCTGGCGGCCGAAGGCGGTGAAGGCGCGGCAGCGGCGGCGGGGTTGCCGGCGCGCCGGCGGGCAGGGCGCCGAACAAGTCCTCGCAGCAGCGTGGCGAGCTGGGCCGGGCGGATCGCGCCGGCGCACGCCGATCAGCAGCCCGTCGCGGCGCAGCTGGGCGTCGAGCGTCGCGCGCAGCGCCTCGGGCGGGATGGCGGCGAGGCTTTCGGCCGTGCCGTTGGCCGGCCGCCCGGCCGGATGGTCGGGGAAGGCCGAGGCCCAGAAGGCGCGGCCCGGCCTGGCCGCGCGGCGTCTCCAACTGGGTGCGGGCGCCGGCGATGGCGCGGGCGCGGACGCGCTCCAGCGCATCCGCATCCATGCGCGGCGCCGTCATCGCCAGCGTCGGCGAGGCGCACCGCCTCGGGCAGGGCATCGGTCGAGGCAGCGGAAACTGCCCTCGAAGCTGTCGCGCCCGGCGGAGAAGTTCAGCCCGATCGCCGAATCGCGCAGCGCATCGGCGAAGGCGAGGGCGCGCAGGTCGCCCGCCCCTTCGGTCAGCATCGCCGCGGCCATGGCGGCGGTGCCCTCGCGGCCCGGCGGCGTCCATCGCGGCCCCGCCGGGCCAGGACCAGGAGACGCGAGACGACCGGGACCGAATGGTCCTCGACCAGCCAGGCGGAGAGGCGGCCGGCATTCGACCGACCTGGATCGGCAGGGTGAAGGCGTCGGTCATCGGATCACGCCCCTTCCGGCAGCAGCCAGGCGACGGTGTTCGGCGCGCCGCCGAGCACGGCGCGGGCGGCCTCGGCGACCTGCGCCTGCGTCACGGCGCGCAGCCGCGCCGGCCAGTATTCCACCACATCCGCCGACAGGCCGATGGCGAGCACGCCGCCCAGCATGCGCGGCGCGGCGCCGAAACTGTCGAGCGACAGCAGCGCGCCGGACGACATCTGGCGGATCGAGCGCGCCACCTCGGCCTCGGTCGGGCCATCCTGCAGCAGCGTGGCGATGACCGCGTTGGCGGCTTCCTCCAGCCGTTCGGGCGTCACGCCGCGGCGCGGCACGGCATAGACCATGAACTCGGTCGCCCCGGCGGCCTCGCTGTCGTAGGACGCGCCGGCCTGGACCGCGAGGCCGGTCTCGACCAGCGCCGCATGCAGCCGCGAGCCCTGGCCGCCGCCGAGCAGATGGGCCAGCACTTCGAGCGGCAGGGATTGTTCGGACTTCGCGCGTGGTCAGCGACGGCGCCATCCAGGCGCGCAGCATCAGCGCCTCGCGCGCCTGGGGCTCGCGGGTCACGTCAGGCGGGGTTCGTGGGCGGCGGTCGGGCGCCGGCGCGCGGTCGCGGCGGCGGACCTCGCGGGCGGGGACGGGGCCGTAATGTTCCTCGGCCAGGGCGCGGGCCTCGGCTTCCGAGACGGCGCCGGCGAGCACCAGCGTGGCATTGGCCGGGGCGTAGAAATGCGCCGTGGAAGTCGGTGAGGTTGTCGCGCGAGATGGCGCGGATCTCGTCCTCCCAGCCGATGATCGGCCGCCCGGGCCAGGTCTGCGGGCCCCACAGCGCGGCGCGGAAGGCTTCCTGGAAGCGGGCGCGCGGATTGCTGTCGGTGCGCTGGCGGCGTTCCTCGAGCACGACGCGGCGCTCGCTTTCCACCTCATCGGCCGGGATCAGCGCGGCGGCCAGGCGGTCGGCCTCCATCGCCATGATCATCGGCAGGCGGGACGCCTCGACCTGCTGGTAGTAGGCGGTGACGTCGCGGGAGGTGAAGGCGTTGTCGTTGCCGCCTTCGCGGCCGACGCGGCGCGAGAAGGTGCCCGACGCCACGTTGGGGCTGCCCTTGAACATCATGTGTTCGAGGAAATGCGCGACGCCCGACCGCCCGGACGGGTCCTCGCCCCGCCGGCGGCATAATACAGGTATTGCGCGACGACCGGGGCGCGGCGGCTTTCCACCAGCGCGACGGTCAGGCCGTTCGCCAGCGTCCATTGCTTGGCGCCGAACAGCGGTGCGTCGGCGGCCGGGGCGCGGCGGCCGCGGGCTGGGCGGCGGCGCGCGCCAGGGGGTGGCGGCGAGCGTCGCGGCGGCGGCGGCGCAGAGGGTATGGCGGCGGGTGATCTCGGGCATATCCGGAAGATGGGCCCGGTGTGGCGCCAGGTGAAGCCAAACATGGCACGCTTACCGAAGTGTATGCCCGAAGATGGGAAGTCCGCATCGCGGCAAGGCCCGGGCCGGTCCGGCGCGGGCACTGGCCGCCTGTCGGCCAGGATATCCGCCACCGCAACGTCCGGCGCGCCGCCGGGACGCCGCTGTTCGCCGCACATCCAGGCCTGGCTACGCGACCGCGCGCCGCGGCCTGGCGGCCGGGCCGCTCAGCCCGCCGCGCCTGCCGGACTGAGCCGGAGGCCGGCGGCGGGAGCCGTTCAAGCGGCCGCCGGCGGCGACGTCAGAAGCCGAGCCATTCCCAGAAGGATTGGCGACGCGGCTGCACCACCGGGGTTTCACCCGAATTCGACATCGCGGCCGAGCGCCGCGTTTTCCCGCAGGCGCTGGGATTCGCGGGCCGGGTCGACCGGCGTGCCCGGCGGCGGCGGGTCGCGCCAGAAGATCAGCCGGTCGGTCAGGCTGCGGTCCGGCCGGTCGAGCCGCAGGCTTTCCTCATCCACGCGGCTGGCGGATGTTGCCGGCGGCGTCGGGACCGGCGCGCTGCAGCAGCGCGGCTTCGCCCACGCTGGGGCGCGCGGCGGCGGCGCGGCGCGGGTCCTGCAGCGCGAGGCCGGGCGACAGCAGCGCCTCGGCCTGCTCGCGGGAACTGCGTTCCTGCGGGCGCGGCGCGCCGGGCGTCGGGCTCGGCAGCGTGGTCATGTCCGGCGGCAGGGACAGCGGCGCGCGGGTGGTGACCTGGAACTCGTCCGGGGCGTCGCGCACCAGGCCCAGGGTGCGGGCGGTGCTGTCGCCACAGGCCGGCAGCAGCGCGGCGAGGGCGAGAGCGGCAATGGCGGGGGGCAGGCGCTTCCTCATGACCCTTCCTTAGGCCCGGCTTTGGGCCGGAACAAGGCGTCCGCGACCAGGGCGATGACGCCGCAGACGATGGCCGCATCGGCGATGTTGAAGACATACCAGTGCCAGTCCCAGGCATAGGCGTCCACGAAATCCACCACCGCGCCGAAGCGGACGCGGTCGATCACGTTGCCGACCGCGCCGCCGACCACGGCGCCCAGCGCCAGCGCGGTCAGCCGGTTCTCGGCCCGCGCCATCCAGCGCAGCAGGAAGCCGGCGATGACCGCGGCCAGCAGCGCCAGCGCCAGGTGGTGCCAGGACCCGTTGCCCGACAGCAGGCCGAAGGTGACGCCGCGGTTCCACACCATGGTGAGGTCGAGCCCGAAGGGCCCGGCCTCGAACAGCGGGATGCTGCCGACATCGGGCAGGCCGGATGCCTTCCAGGATCCACCATTTGCTGGCCTGGTCGGCGACCAGGATGCCGGCGGCGACGGGCAGGCCGAGACGCAGGCTCATGCGGGCCTCAACGATGCGATGGCATAGGTGAGCGCGCAGCCGAGCATCACCGCGGCACCCAGCACGACGCCGATGTCGGCGAGGTTGAAGGCGAAGCCCACATCGTCGCGGCGGACCACGAGGTAATCCACCACGGCGCCATGGCGCAGCCGGTCCGCCAGGTTGCTGGCGGCGCCGCCGACCACCGCGCCGCGCCCGAGGTTGAGCACCAGCAGGCGCGAGCGGATCATCCGCATCAGCATCACGCCGCCGACCATGGCCACCAGCAGCAGGACCAGCATGTTGGGCCCATCGCCCATCGGCAGCACGGTGCCGAAGACGATGCCGGGGTTGAGTATCAGCATGGCGCTGAGCCCCACATTGCCGCTGCCGAGCAGCGGGATGTACTCGCCCGGCGCGAGGTCGGTCAGCGCCCACAGTTTCAGCACCTGGTCGATGCCGAGGACCAGCAGCGCGAGGGCAAGGCCGGCGCGGAGGTTCATGCGGGCTGGGCGGCCATGGCGTCCTGGGCTTCGACGGCATCCTCGCAGCGCAGGCACAGGGTCGGGTGCTTCGCGGAGGCGCCGACCTCGGGCAGCACGCGCCAGCAGCGGGCGCATTTGGTGCCGGGGGCGATGGCCGTCGAGACGCGGATATTGTCCTCCGCCGTGCCGGTCGCCAGGTGCCCGGCCAGTGGCGGCGGCTGGTCGATCGCGACCGTCGAGACGATCAGCACTTCCTCCCAGGTCTTGGCCGGCAGGATCGCGGCATGCGGTTCGGCGAGACCGAAGTCGACCCTGGCCTGGAGCGACGAGCCGATCCGCCCTTCCTTGCGGTCGAGTTCCAGCAGTTGCGTGGCCTGTCCCCTGATCTCGCGCACGCGCGCCCATTTCGCCGCCAGCGCATCGTCCTTCCACCCCTCCGGCACGAAGGGGAAGTCGAGCAGATGCACGCTGCCATCCGCAGCCTCCGCCGCCCCATCCCCGGCGCCCCAGCGGGCCAGCCAGGCTTCCTCCGCGGTGAAGGCGAGCACCGGGGCGAGCCAGGCGGCACAGGCAGCGATGCAGGATGTCGAGCACCGTGCGCGCGGCACGCCGGCGCAGGCTGTCCGGCCGGTCGCAGTACAGCGCGTCCTTGCGGATGTCGAAGTAGAAGGCGGACAGGTCGGTCGCGCAGAAATTGTGGATCTCGGGATAGACGCCGGTCCAGGCGAAGCGGTCGGCCGAGGTCGGGTCCGCCGCCGCGCGGATACGGGCATCCAGTTCGGTCAGCCGGTGCAGCACCCAGCGTTCGAGTTCCGGCAACTCGGCATAGGGCGACGCGTCTCGGCTTCGCGTGAAGCCTCCAGGCTGCCCAGCAGCCAGCGCAGCGTGTTGCGGATGCGGCGATACAGTTCCGCCTGCTGCTTGAGGATCTCCGGGCCGATGCGCAGGTCGAGCGCGGTGTCGGCATTCATCACCCACAGGCGCAGGATGTCGGCGCCGTACTGCTTCATCACATCCTGGGGCGCGGTGACGTTGCCCATGGATTTCGACATCTTGCGGCCCTGCTCGTCGAGCACGAAGCCATGCGTCAGCACCGCCTTGAAGGGCGCGACGCCGTTGGTGCCGACCGATTCCAGCAGCGAGGAATGGAACCAGCCGCGATGCTGGTCCGAGCCTTCGAGATACAGATCGGCCGGGAAGGGCAGGCCGCGCGGCGGCAGCACGAAGGCGTGGGTCGAGCCGGATTCGAACCACACATCGACGATGTCCATCACCTGTTCGTAGAGCGCCGGGTCGCGGTCCGTCGCCGAGGAAGCGGGCGGCGGCGCCGGGCTTGTACCAGGCGTCCGCGCCCTCGGTGCGGAAGGCCTCGACGACGCGCTCGATGATGGCCGGGTCGCGCAGCGGCTCGCCGGATTGCTTGGACGACGAAGACCGGGATCGGCACGCCCCAGGCGCGCTGGCGGGAGATGCACCAGTCGGGCCGCGCCGCGATCATGCGAGCCGATGCGGTTGCGCCCGGCATCGGGCACGAAATGCGTGTCGTCGATCGCCGTCAGCGCCTTGCGCGCGGATCGCGTTGGCATCGTCCATCGCGATGAACCATTGCGGCGTGGCGCGGAAGATCACCGGCGTCTTGGAGCGCCAGGAATGCGGGTAGGAGTGCGTCAGCTTGCCGATCGCCGCCAGCGTGCCGGCGGCGCGCATCGCGTCATAGACGGCGGTGTGCGCCTTGAAGACGTGCAGGCCGGCGAAGCCCGGCGCGTGATGGGTGAAGGTGCCGTCGTCGTTGACGGTCTCGGGCACCGGCAGGCCGAATTGGCCGGCCGAGGTTGAAGTCGTCCTCGCCATGGCCGGGCGCGATGTGCACGAAGCCGGTGCCGGCCTCGGTGGTGACGAAGTCGCCGGGCAGCAGCGGCACGTCGAAGTCGTAGCCGCTGCGCCGCGCAGCGGATGGGCGGCGATCGGCGCCGTCCAGTTCGGCACCCTTCAGCACGCGCTTGATGCGTATGCGCGCCGATGCCGGCCTCCTTCTCGAAGCCGCGGCAGCAGCGGCAGCGCGACCAGCAGCCGGTCGCCGACCTTGAGCAGCGATGCCTCGGCCACGCCCTCGACATGGACCAGCGCGTAGTCGATCTCCGGCGCCATAGGCGACGGCGCGGTTGCCCGGCATGGTCCAGGGCGTGGTGGTCCAGATCACCACGTCGGCGCCGACCAGGTCCGCCGCGCGCGGCCTTCAGCAGCGCGGAACTTCGCGTGCAGCGTCGGGCTGAGACATGGTCGTGATATTCGATCTCGGCCTCGGCCAGCGCGGTCTTCTCGACCGGGGACCACATCACCGGGCGCAGGCCGCGATAGAGCGAGCCATTCAGCAGGAACTTGCCGATCTCGCCGGCGATCATCGCCTCGCGGGCGAAGTCCATCGTCGCGTAGCGGTCGGCCCAGTCGCCGGCGACGCCCAGGCGCTGGAACTCCGCCGACTGCACGCCGAGCCAATGCGTCGCATAGGCGCGGCACTCGGCGCGGAAGTCGAGCACCGGGACCGCGTCCTTGTCCTTGCCCTTGGAGCGGTATTCCTCCTCGACCTTCCATTCGATCGGCAGGCCGTGGCAGTCCCAGCCGGGGACGTAGTTGGCGTCGTAGCCCGGCCATCTGCGCGGCGCGGTTGATGACGTCCTTCAGGATCTTGTTGAGCGCGTGGCCGATATGCAGGTTGCCGTTGGCATAGGGCGGGCCGTCATGCAGCACGAAGGTGTCGCGGCCCTTCGACTGCGCGCGCAGCCTCTCCCACAGGCCGAGCCGCGCCCAGCGTTCCAGCATCGCCGGTTCGCGCTTCGGCAGGTCGCCGCGCATCGGGAAGGCGGTCTTGGGCAGGAAGACGGTGCCGCGATAGTCGCGGGCCTCGGCGGGGCTGTCGGTCATGGGTGCCTGTCTCGGTGCGCCCGGCGCCGATCAGTCGGGGCGGGCGGCGTGTCGGGGGAAAGCGCGCGCTGGAACCCGGCCCTCAGCGGAGGGCCGGGACGATAATTCGCGCGCTGCGCGATCCAGAGCATGGCCGGCTTATGCGGAAGCACGCGGCGGCGCGTCAAGCGCCGCGGGGCGTCAGCGCGCCTGGCGGCGGCTCAGGCTGACCCCCTGCGGGTGGGACAGCAGGGCGGCGGCGCAGCGCGCGGCATCCTCGCCCGCCAGCGGCGCCAGGGCGGCGCAGAGCCGCGGCGCGCGCAGCGGCCAGCGCTCGGCCGCGGCGGGCGGCGTGCCGGCGCGAAACACCGGCCTGGCCGGGCCGGCCATGGCGACGGCGGCGGCCAGTCGCGGCCCGGCCGCATCGAGGTGACGCGCCGCGACCTCTTCGCGCGCCGCTTCCAGCACGCCGGGGCCGGCGGCGCCCAGGCCGATGGCCACCACCACCCCGGCGCCGAGATTGTCCGTCAGGGTGCGCAGCGCGCCCAGCGCGTCGGTCAGCGGGGCAGGCGCCGGCAGCGGGCAGCCCTCGACAGCGCGGGAGGGGAATTCCAGCACCGCCGCGCCTTCCCCGAGCAGCGCGGCGACCACCCTTGCCGCGGCGCCGGCGGGGGCATCGGCGCCGATCAGCACCACCGCGGCGGCGTCGCCCGCCATCCAGTCCCGCGGCAGGTTCACCACCAGAAGGCGGGCGCAGGGTTGTGGGGCGCCGGGTTCGGCCGCCGGGCGGACCCACAGCAGGTCCATCGCGGCGAAGGATTCGGCCGCATGGGCCGGGGGGGCGGCGGCAAGCCCGGCCAGGGCCGCCGCCGCGAGGAAGGAGACCAGCCGCATCATGGGGAACCTCCCGCCATCGCGACATCGGTGGAGGTTACGCCCGGATGGGGCGCTGACGTGTGACCGTTCGCACGCGGCGCCATGGGTGGCCTCGACGGCAGGGAGCGATGACCATGACGAAGCGCACAGGGCGGCCCGGGGGGGCCTGAAGCGGATGCGAAATTCTTCGGAAATTCCGCTATGATGGCCCCGGTCCGGATACCGGACCGGGCGCCGCCACGGAGCCGGAGCCATGGATCATCCTGCCGTTTCGCAGCCTGTGCCGGCCTTCGCGGGGTTCGTGCTGGACGACGCGCGCGGCGCGCTGCGCCGGCCCGACGGGACGGAGCAGGCGCTGCGCCCCAAGACCTTCGCGCTGCTCGCCTTCCTGGCCGCGCGCCGCGGCCGCGTGGTCAGCCGCGATGCGCTGCTGGATGCCATCTGGCCGGACGTGACGGTGGGCGACGAATCCCTGACGCAATGCGTGGGCGAGGCGCGGCGCGCGCTCGGGGCCGGCCATGCCGGCATGCTGCGCACGCTGCCGAAGCGCGGCTACATCCTCGACGCGGCGGCGGAGCCGGCGGCGGCGATGCCGGCCGCCGCGCGGCGGGACATGCTGCGCGCGGTGGTCGCGACGGTCCCGGTGATCGTCGCCGGCGCCGCGCTGGGCAGCTTCGGCCTGCCGGGCGCCCGGGCGCCCGCGCAGGACCGCGCGCAGGCGCTGGGGCTGTTGAACGAAGGGCGGGCCTGGGCCGAACGCGACCGCCGCCCCGCGGCGAGGCTTGCGCAGCGGGAATTGTTCCGCCGCGCCGTCGCGGCGGATGCCACGCTCGCACCGGCCTGGGCGCACCTCGCCATCACGCATACCGACATGATCGCGAGGGGGCACAGCCTCGATCCGGCCGAGGACCTGCGCCTGGCGGCGCAATCCGTCGAGCATGCGATCGCCCTCGCGCCCGCGGAGGCCGAATTGGTCATGGCGCTCGCGCATCTGCGGCGGCTGCAGCCGGACCGGATGGAGGACGCGGTCGCGGCCTTCCGGCGCCTGCTCACGCTGGCGCCGGCGCGCCATGCGGCCCGCGCCAATCTCGGCTGGACGCTGACGCTGGCGGGCCATGCCGGTGAGGGCGCGGATGAGGTCGCCGCCGCGCTCGCCCTGGCACCGCCCGAGCATGCGTCGCGGCCGGTCTGGACGTATTTCCTCGGCATGATCGAATTGTTCCTCGCACGCGAGGGGAACGGGGAGGCGCCGCTGCGGCGGGCGCTGCGCGAACTCGGGGCCGGGGGGAATGCGGCGCCGGTCCTGGGACTCGCGGCGGCGCTGGCGCTGAACGGCACGCTGCCGCCGGCTGAGCGGCTGGTGCGCGACCTGCGCGCGCGCCGGCCGACGCTGTGCATCGCGGAACTGCGCGAGGACGTGCTGTGGCATTCGCGCAGCCCGGTCTTCCTCGCGCAGCGGGAAAGGCTGTTCGAGGGGCTGGCCGCGGCCGGGCTGGGCTAGGCCCGGCACGGCGTTAGCCCGGCGCGGCGGATGCTCGCGCACCTCATGGCCGGGCGGAGCCTGGCCGAGGCGGCGGGCGCGCTCGACATCGCGCCCAGCGTGGCGAGGACGCGTCTCGCCGACCTGCGCGCCAGTCGGACCGGCGCGCGCCGGTGGCGGCGCTTCGCCCGCCGCTCGCGGCGGCAACCGACTGCGACGGGTGATGCCCCGGCGCGCCGCCGCGCCATTCACCCCAGCGCCGCGCGGGCATCCTCTGCGTCCTGCGCGATCGCCGCCTTCAGTTCCTCGAGCCCGGCGAATTTCGCGTCCGGCGCGCAGGAAGCGCACCAGGCACACGCCGATCTCCCGGTCATAGAGGTCGCCTTCGAAGTCGAAGATGAAGGTCTCGAGCCTCGTCTCCGGGTCGCCGCCCAGGGTCGGGCGGCGGCCGACATTGGCCACGCCCTTGGCCTGCCGCCCGTCGGGCAGGGCCACCGTGACCGCATAGACGCCGCGCGCCGGTTCGAGATGCCGCCCCAGCCACATATTCGCCGTCGGCCAGCCGAGCACGCGGCCGAGCTTGTCGCCATGCACCACGGTGCCGCGGATCTCCCACGGCCGGCCGAGCTTTTCCGCCGCGCGGTCGGGGTATCCGTCCTGCAGCAGGCGCCGGATGCGGGTGGAGGAGATCGCCTCCCCGTCATGCAGCAGCGGCGGCACCACGGTCAGGCCCATGCCGCGTTTCTCGGCTTCCCGCGCGAGGAACGCCACGTCGCCGCCGCGGCGGTGGCCGAAGGCGAAATCCGGCCCGCAGGCCAGGTGCTTCGCGCCCAGGCCCTTGTGCAGCACCTCCTCGACGAAGGCTTCGGCGGACATCGCGGCGAAGGCATCGTCGAAGGGCAGGGCGAAGACATGGCCCGCCCCGGCGGCGGCGAGTGCGGCCGCCTTGCCCGGCAGCAGGGTCAGCCGGAAGGGCGGGTCGTCGGGGCGGAAATGTTCGCGCGGGTGCGGTTCGAAGGTCAGCGCGCCGAGCGGCAGGTCGGGCCGCGCCGCATGCGCCGCCCGCAGCACCGCCGCATGGCCGAGATGCACGCCATCCATGTTGCCCAGCGCGATGGTCGCCCCGCGCGCGGCCGCGGGCACCGCGCGCCAGTCCTCGATGATCATCGCCACGCGCGTTCAGCCCTCATCCGGCAGCAGCCAGCGCGGCACGTCCGGCGGGGTGAAGGATGCCAGCGCATCGAGCGCGGCCTCGGGGTCGGGCGCGATGCATGCCATGGCGCGCATCTCGGGCTTGCAGCAGGCCCTCGGCTGTCATGTGGTCGAACATCGCCATCTGCCGGCCCCAGAAGCCCAGCGTGTCGATGAACACCACCGGCTTGCGGTGGATGCCCAGTTGCAGCCAGGTCAGCGCCTCGACCACTTCCTCCAGCGTGCCGAAGCCGCCGGGCAGCACCAGGAAGCCGTCGGACATCTCGGCCATCATCGCCTTGCGCTCATGCATGGAGGCGACGATGCGCAGGTCCTTGCAGGTCGCGGTTGCCGGCCTCGCGCATCACCAGGCCGTGGGGGATGATGCCGGTGACCTCCCCGCCGGCGGCGATCACGGCGCGCGAGACGATGCCCATCAGCCCGATGGCGCCGCCGCCGAACACCAGGCCCAGGCCGCGCGCCGCGATGGCGCGGCCGAGTGCTTCCGCATCGCGTGCATAGTCCGGCCGCGCGCCGGCGGCCGAGCCGCAGAACACACAGACGCGCGCATGGGCTATTCCGCCGCCTTCGCGACATTGCGCGCGCGACGGGACGGAGACGATAGGCCTCGCCCTCCAGCACCGGTTCGCCCTTCACGGTGCAGACCGTGCGCAGCGTGGCGCGGTGCTTGTCGGGGTGCAGCGCCATCACCTCGACGGTCGCCGTCACCGTCTCGCCGATCCGCACCGGGGCGCGGAACTTCAGCGTCTGGGACATGTAGATGGTGCCCGGGCCGGGCAATTGCGTGCCGAGCACCTTGGTGATCAGCCCGGCCGCCAGCATGCCGTGCGCGATGCGTTCCTTGAAGATCGAGGTCGCGGCGTATTCGGCGTCGAGATGCATCGGGTTGGTGTCGCCCGTCACCGCGGCGAACAGCACGATGTCCGCCTCCGTGATGGTCTTGGAGAATTTCGCGGAGAGACCGACGGTCAGGTCCTCGAAGGCGTAGAGTTCGGGCATAGGAGGCGGGATCCCCATGGTGCGCTGCGGGAGGGTCGGTAGCCCCCCGGGCCGGGATGGACAAGGGAAAACCCCCCTGCCAGAAGCCGGATGACCCCCTGCACAAGGACGCTTCCCATGCCGCAGACCGAGATCGGTTCCTCCGAACGCCTGCTCGAGGAACTCAAGACCTGGGTGCTGCATGAGACGCCGACCACCGACCCGGCCGCGGTGAACGGGCTGATCGGCAAGGCCGAGGCCGAATTGCGCGCGGTCGGCGCGGCGATCGAGCGCATCCCGGGCCGTGACGGCTATGGCGACACGCTGGTTGCCCGCACGCCGGGCGAGGGGGCGCCGGTGGTGGTCGCCGGCCATCTCGATACGGTGTGGGACCATGGCACCCTCGCCAGTTCCATGCCCTGGAAGGTCGAGGGGCCGAAGGCGCATGGCCCCGGCATCTACGACATGAAGGCCGGCTCCTTCTTCGCCTTCCATTCGGTGCGGGAGATCCTGCGCCAGAAGGTGGCGACGAAGCGCCCGATCATCCTGCTGCTGACGCCCGACGAGGAGGTCGGCAGCCCGACCTCCCGCGCGCCGATCGAGCGTGCCGCGACGGGGGCGCGCGCCGTGCTGATCCCCGAGCCGGCCGGCGCGGGCGGTGCCTGCGTCACGGCGCGCAAGGGTGTCGGGCGCTTCGTGATGAAGGTGCATGGTGTCTCCGCCCATGCCGGCGGCAACTGGCAGGATGGGCGCTCCGCCGTGGTCGCGCTGGCGCGCAGGATCCTTGAGGTCCATGCGCTGACGGACCTGGCCGGCGGCACCACCACCAATGTCGCGCCGATCTGGGGCGGCACCCGCCCGAATGTCGTGCCACCCGAGGCGGGCTGCGAGATCGATTGCCGTGTCACCTCGGTCCCCGAGGGCGAGCGGATCGAGCGGCTGATCCTCGGCATGGCCGGCGAGGCCGATGGCATCCGCATCGAGGTGACGGGGGGGATGAACCGCCCGCCGATGGTCGAGACGCCCGAGATCACCGCGCTTGTACGAGATGGCGCGCGGCTTCGCGGCGACGCCATGGCTACGACCTGCCGAAGCAGCATCGCGGCGGCGGTTCGGACGGCAATTTCACCGCGGCGATCGGCGTGCCGACGCTCGATGGCCTCGGCTGCACCGGCGCCGGCGCCCATGCGCCCTTCGAGCACATCCTGTGGCAGGACATGGCGGCACGCTGCGCGACGCTGTGCGCGCTGCTGGAGACGATCGACTGACGGCGGGGGAACCGCCGGAGGGGCGCCGCCCCGCCAAAGGCCCGGGGGCCTTTGGAAAGCATGACCTGGCACGCCCCGTCGGCGTGATCGATGGATCGGGACGGAGCGGCGATGCGCCGCCCGTCGCGGTGCAACCCTTCGCCCCGCGGCACGGCACCCCACATGCCTCCCTGCCCTGAAGGAGCGATGCGATGCCGAAGGCCCTGATCATCGGTGCGGGGGATGGGCTGTCCGCCTCCCTCGCGCGGCTGTTGGCGCGGGAGGGCTACGCCGTCGCCCTGGCGGCGCGCGACGTCGCCAAGCTCGACGCGCTGGTGGCCGAGACGGGCGCCAGCGCCCATGCCTGCGACGCCGCCTCCGAAGCCGACATCGCGGCGCTGTTCGCGCAGGAGGGCGATGCGGAGGTGGTCATCTACAACCCGTCCTTCCGCACGCGCGGGCCGATCACCGAACTGGTGCCGGCCGATGTGCAGAAAACCCTGCAGGTCTGCGCCTTCGGGGCGTTCCTGGCGGCGCAGCAGGCGGCGCGGCGGATGATCCCGCGCGGGGGCGGGCACCATCCTGCTGACCGGCGCCTCGGCGGGGGTGAAGGGGTATCCGCAGTCGGCACCCTTCGCGATGGGGAAATTCGCGCTGCGCGGCCTCGCGCAGTCGCTCGCGCGGGAACTGCACCCGCAGGGCGTCCATGTCGCCCACATCGTCATCGACGGCGGCATCCGCAGCGCCCGGCGGCCGGAGGGCGGGCAGGACACGCTGCTCGACCCGGATGCGATCGCGCGAGACCTACCTGCACCTGATCCGCCAGCAGCGGTCATCCTGGTCGTGGGAGATCGAGGTGCGGCCCTGGGTGGAGAGGTTCTGAGAGCAGCCCGGCACGGTCATGCGCAAGCGGCGGTGGTGGTGACCGGACAGGGGCGCTGCCCCTCTCCAAGCCTCACCCCGCCAAGGTGCCGGGCGCCCCGGACCGCCGGGCCATGGCGACGCGCCGTGCGGGCGGCCTGGCCGGCACGGCGCCGGGCGCGATGCACCCTTCATGCGTGCGGTGATGCCATCGGCACGCGTGTTGGATCCTTGCCGAGGCCGCCCATGCGCCCGGCGCCGTCCGACGGGATGGTATCCGGGTCCCCCGGGCCTCCCGCCGGCTGTGGCCGGGCGGGGGGCAAGGCCGATCTCCGCCTGCCGCGGCAGCCTCAAGGTTCGCGCCGCAGCGTAACCTCCTCGACGCTGTCGGCGCGGATCTCGACCTCGGCCTCCGCGTAGTCGCCGGCACGGATGGCGGCGACGCGGTAGCGGCCGGGTGCGAGGGGGATCTCCACCCGTTCCCGGTCCGGCCAGTCGTCGAACACGACACGGTCGTCCCCTGCCGCGGTGACGCTCACCCGTGGGTTCGCCTCGCCGAAGCCGGCATGCCGCAGCGCCAGCGTGCCGAAGCGGACCGGCACCGGCAGCAGCACCACCTCGCCGGCGGTGACGGCGGCCTCGGCGCTGCCTTCCGCATTGCCGACCCAGGCCCGCAACCGGTGCGCGCCGACCGGCACCAGGAAGGCGGGGCTGCCGCCAAGCGCCTCCGCGCCGCGCGGCTGGCCTTCCTCCGGCGGCGCCAGCGGCTGCCATTCAAGGCGGCTGCGGGCCGTCACCGGCTGGCCGGACGGTGCCGACCGCACATCGCCGACCAGCCAGCCGGCATCGAGCACCACCTCGACCCGGCCGGGGCCGGCGCGCGGCACCGTGGCGGGGACGGGGCCCCGGTCGAACAGCGGCGTCTCGACGGCGACAAGGTAGCCTCCGGCAGGCAGGTCGAAGAACCGTCCGAAGGGGTCGCCATTGGTGGCCACCACCTCCTCGCCCCGGCGCAGCAGGATGCGCGCATCGCCGGTCATCGGGTCGCAGCCCGCACACAGGCGCAGCGTGACGATCAGGCGCGGCACCGGCACCGGTTCCCCGCGCGGGGCGGCCGCCCGCGCGCCCGGTGCCGGGGCGGCCGCCGCGTGGTCGAGCGCCTCGGCCAGTTCCGCCACGCCATCGGCCGTCAGAGCGAGGCCCCCGGTCGCCTCGGCCATGCAGCGCAGCTGCGCGATCGCCGCCGGGTCGCCGACCGCGAAGGCAATGGTATGGACGGCGACGCGCAGGCCGGAGCGCGCCATGGCCTGGGCCACGGCGCAGGGATCGGGGTGGCAGGTCTCGATCCCGTCGGTGAGCAGGATGACGCTGCCGCCGGTGCCGCCCAGCGCCTGCGCCGCCTGGCGCACCGCCTCGGCCAGCGGCGTTCTGCCGCGCGGCGCAAGGTCCCGGACCAGGGCGGTGATCGCGGCGGGGTCGGCGCCGGGGGCGGCCAGCACCTCGACATCGGCGCAATCCTGCGCGCGGCGATGGCCGTAGGCGGCCAGCCCGACCGGCCGCCCGGCGGCCCAGCGGGCCATCAGCCCGCCGCATCGCCTCCCGCGCGATGTCGATGCGGCTGCGTTCCTCGGTGCGGCCCCACATCGAACCGGAGCCATCCAGCACCAGCATGGCCGGCTGGGCGGCAAGGCCCGTGGCCAGCACGCAGAACAGCAGCGAGAGCAAGGCGGTCCTGCGGGGCATTCCGGTTCCCTGGTCGGCGGCCGCCATGCAACCAAGGCCGGCGGGCCGTGACAAGCGCCGCGGCGCGCCCCGGCTAGGACGCCCCCCGGCGCCGTGCTAGGCCCGCGCCGTGCTGTTCCAGAGCCAGATCTTCATCCTGGGCTTCCTGCCGGTCACCCTCGCGCTCTACTACGCGGCGGCCGGCAGCCGGACGCTGCGGCAGATCGTCGCGGTGGTGGCCTCGCTCACCTTCTACGCGGCGTGGGATGTGCGCTTCGTGCCGCTGCTGGTGGGGCTGACGCTGGCCAACTGGCTGATCGGCCGGCTGCATGAGGCGAACCCGCGGCGCGACTGGCCGGTGATCGGGGTGGTGCTGAACCTGCTGGTGCTCGGCATCTGCAAGTTCACCAACTTCTTCGCGGGCACCTTCGCCGCGCTGCTCGGCGATCGCCTTCAGCCCCTGGGACATCATCCTGCCGCTCGGCATCTCGTTCTTCGTCTTCCAGAAGATATCCTACCTGGTCGATCTGCGGCGCGGGCAGGCGCATGCCTATCCGCTGCTCGACTTCTTCATGTTCGTCACCTTCTTCCCGCAGCTGATCGCCGGGCCGATCGTCCGCCACAACGAGATCATCGACGCAGTTCGCCGCCGAGCCCGCGCCGGGCGGAGATGTGGGAGAACCTGTCGCGCGGCCTGGTGCTGTTCTGCCATCGGCGCGGCGAAGAAGCTCGGCATCGCCGACCATGTCTCGCAGGTCACCGACCGGCTGTTCCTCGCGGCGATGACGGCGCCTGCCTCGGCGGCCGAGGCCTGGACGGCCGCCGGTGGCCTTCACGCTGCAGATCTACTTCGACTTCTCGGGCTATTCCGACATGGCGATCGGGCTGGCGCTGATGTTCGGCCTGCGCATGCCGCTACAACTTCGACGCGCCCTATCGCGCGACATCGATCCGCGACTTCTGGCGGCGCTGGCACATGACGCTGTCGCGCTTCCTGCGCGACTATCTCTACATCCCGATGGGCGGCAATCGCGGCGGCGGCGTCACGCAGGCGCGCAACGCCGTCGCCACCATGCTGCTCGGCCGGGCTGTGGCATGGCGCGAACTGGACCTTCGTGGTCTGGGGCGGGCTGCATGGCATCGCCCTCGCGATCAACGGCGCCTGGGCGCGGGCGGGGCTGCGCATGCCGGCGCTGCTCGGCTGGGCGCTGACGCTGCTGTTCGTCATGGTGGGCTGGGTGCTGTTCCGCGCGCCGGATTTCGCCACGGCCTGGACGCTGCTGCGCGGCATGGCCGGGCTGGAAGGGCTCGGCCAGGTGAAGGTGGACCACGCGGTCGCCTTCGTGATCGGTGCGGCGGCCGCGCTGTTCGGGCCGACCAGCCAGCAGGTCGCGCTGCTGCGGCTGCGGCCGCTTCATTGGCTCGCGGTGCCGGTCGGCATCGTGCTGCTGCTGCTTCTCCTGCAATCCGGCACCAGGACGCCCAGTGAGTTCATCTACTTCCAGTTCTGACCCGGCCGAGGCGCGGGAACGCAGCGCCTGGAAGCGCTTCTTCCTGCGCGCCGTCGCCACGGCGGCGGCGGGCTGCGCGGTGGTCTATGGCTTCGTCGTGCTGGTGGACCCCTGGGGCGTGCTGCCTTTCCACATCCCCGCGGAACGGCCGCCGATCTCGACCAATGCCCGCTTCGCCTTCGCCGGGCTGGCGCGCTCGCAGCATTTCGACGCGGCGATCCTCGGCACCTCGACCAGCCGCATGTTGCGGCCCGCGGCGCTGGACGACGCGTTCGACGCGCGCTTCGCCAATCTCGCGATGAATGCGGCGACGGCCTATGAGCAGTCTCGCCTGTTCCAGGTGTTCCTGCGCGCCCACCCGGCGCCGCGCGCGATCGTCATCGGCCTCGACCATGTCTGGTGCGACGCCGGGCCGTTGCAGCGCTATACGCCGCGCGACTTCCCCGAGGCCTTCTACGACGCCTCCCCCTGGCCGGCACTGCGGGAGATGCTGTCCTTCTACGCGGTGCAGGAGGCCGGGCGGCAATTCGCCGTGATGACCGGCATGATGCGCCCGCGCTACGGGCGCGACGGCTACACCCGCTTCCTGCCGCCCGAGGACCGCTACGACGCCGCGCGCGCCGCCGCCAACCTGCCGCCGCTGCCGGCCGAGACGCAGCGGCACATCCCGACACCGCCCACCGACCTGCCGCTGCCGCCGATGGCGCTGCTCGGGCGGATGGTGGCCGAGACGCCGGCGCAGACGCGACTGATGCTGCTGTTCATGCCGCTGTACCTCGGTGCGCAGGGCGCGCCCGGTTCCGGCAGCGCGGCGGTGACGGAGGCGTGCAAGCGCCAGGTGGTCGCCATGGCGCAGGCGCGGCCCGGCACGGTGGTGCTGGACTTCTGGCGCGCCAGCCCGATCACGCGCGAGGCCATCAACTACTGGGACCCGATGCACTACCGCGACGCGATCGCCGAGCGGATCGAGGCCGCGCTGGCCCGCGCCGCGCGCGGGACGCCGGGGCCGAGCGAGGATTACGCCGACCTCACGCCATAGGCTCGGAGCCGCGACGGGCCAGCGCCATCGTCCAATGGAGCAGGATGGCGGCGGTCGAATGGTGGGTGGCGGGTATCAGGGCGTTCCCGGCGCGGAAGGGCGGCATGGCGCATCCGCCCATGTCGGCGATGCGTCCCTGATGGATCGCAGTGGGGTGCCGCGCGAAGGGCCCCGGGGAACGGATTCCCCCGGGGCCCCGGCGCCTGGCATGGGCTGTCGTCAGTGGGACGGCCGCCCCCGCTGCCCGCAGGCCCAGCCATGGCTGTGCACCAGGCCGTCATCGCGATCCTCGACCGGCGAGGGCGACACGCGGGGCTTCGGCTGCGCCGGGCGGGTCGGTTCGGTGGCCCAGCGGTGGGAATGCACCAGGCCGTCGTCGTGGCGATCGTTGGTCATGGCTCGTCTCCTCGTTCTCAGTGCGCCGCTTCGGGCGTCTTGGCGGTGTCGTTGGTCGGGCGCGGCTCCGGCGCGACGAACTGCGCGGTCTCGGTCGAGTGCTCCATCGCGGTGGTGGAGGACCGGCCACCCGAGGCCGCCATCGCCACCGCGTCGAAGTAGGACACGCCGACCTCGCGCTGGTGGCGCACGGCGGTGAAGCCTTCGGCCTCGGCGGCGAATTCGGCCTGCTGGAGCTCGCTGTAGGCGCCCATGCCGCGCTCCGCATAGCCGCGCGCCAGGTTGAACATCGACAGGTTCAGGCTGTGGAAGCCGGCCAGCGTCACGAACTGGAACTTGTAGCCCATCGCGCCCAGTTCGCGCTGGAACCGCGCCGCGGCCTCGACACCCATCTTCCGCTGCCAGTTGAAGGACGGGCGAGCAGTTGTAGGCGAGCATCTTGCCGGGGAATTCGCGGTGGATCGCCTCGGCGAAGTCGCGCGCATCGTTCAGGTCGGGGTCCGACGTCTCCCACCACAGCAGGTCGGCATAGGGCGCGTAGGCCAGGCCGCGGGCGATCGCATACTGCTTGCCCATGCCCGGCCGGATGCGGAAGAAGCCTTCCGGCGTGCGGTCATTGCCGATGAAGGGGCGGTCGCGCTCATCGACATCGGCGGTCAGCAGCTGCGCGGATTCGGCGTCGGTGCGGCACAGCAGGACGGTCGGCACGCCCTCCACATCGGCGGCCAGGCGCGCCGCGTTCAGCGTGCGGATGTGCTGGCTGATCGGCACCAGCACCTTGCCGCCGAGGTGGCCGCACTTCTTCTCGCTGGCGAGCTGGTCCTCGAAATGCACGCCGGCGGCGCCGGCCTCGATCATCGCGCGCATCAGTTCGTAGGCGTTGAGCGCGCCGCCGAAGCCGGCCTCGGCATCGGCGATGATCGGCGCCATGTAGTGGATGCGGTCATCGGCCTTGCCGTCGAGGCGCTCCATCGTCGCGATCTGGTCGGCGCGGCGCAGCGAGTTGTTGATGCGGCTGACCACCTTCGGCACGGAATCGACCGGATACAGCGACTGGTCCGGATACATCTGGCCGGCGCTGTTGGCATCGGCCGCCACCTGCCAGCCCGACAGGTAGATCGCCTTCAGCCCCGCCTTGACCTGCTGCAGCGCCTGCATGCCGGTCAGCGCGCCGAGCGTGTTCACGAAGGGCTCGTTCTGCAGCAGCTGCCACAGGCGGCGCGCGCCGTTCTCGGCGAGCGTGTGACGGACGCGGAAGGAACCGGCGAGGCGGGCGACATCGGCATCGCGTGTAGTCGCGGCGGATGCCGGCGAAGCGGTTCGGGTCCTGCGGCGGAGTGGCCGCCGCCGGAACCATCGGGGGCGAAACAGGGCGTGCTGGTCGGGCGCATGAAATGATCCCTCAAGTGACGTGTCGTGGCCGGTGCATCCGGCGCCCGTGAATAATTCACATTGCACCGCCCAAAATCACCAGCGTAATCTTGGGTGCAGCGCAGCAAGGGCGTGGTGTTCTTCACAAGACAGCGCGCCGGATTTGTGAAGGTTGTAAATCCATGGCGCGACCGCTGATCGGCCGCACCGTCCGCCGCCTGCGCATGGAGCGCGAGTTGACGCAGCAGGCGCTCGCCACGCGGCTGGGCATCTCCGCCAGCTACCTGAACCTGATCGAGCACGACCAGCGCGCGGTGACCGCCTCGCTGCTGATCAAGCTGACCGAGGTGCTGCGGCGTCGAACTGGCGGCGCTGTCCGGCAGCGCGGAGCGGCAGTTGGAATCCGGCCTGCGCGAGGTGCTGTCCGACCCGATGCTCGGCCTGGACGAAGTGCCGGAAGGCGAGGTCGCGACGCTCGCCGGCATCGGCGCCGAATGCGCGCGCGCGCGGTGCTGGCGCTGTATCGCGCCTGGCGCGTGGCGCGGGAGGATTCGTCGGGCCTCGCCCTGCCGACCGGCCGGCGCATCCTGCTGCCGAACGAGGAGACGCGCGACTTCTTCCACGACCGCGCCAACCACTTCCCCGCGCTGGAGGCCGCCGCCGAGACGATCGGGCGCGAGATGGGCGCGCGCCCGTCGGAGATGAACCACGCCATCGCCGAGCGCCTGCGCCGCGCCCACGGTCTTGCCGTCATCGTCGGCCCGCTGGAAGGCGCGATGCGCCGCCACGACGCCGCGGCGCGCACGCTGCACCTGTCGGAATCGCTGCCGCGCGAATCCCGCGGCTTCCAGATGGCCTTCACGCTGATGCTGCTGGAAGCGCGCGACGCGGTGGAGGCTGCGATGGCCGGCGCCGAGCCCTCGACGCCCGAGGCCGCGCAGATGATGCGCATCGGCCTGCTGAACTACGCCGCCGCGGCGTTGCTGATGCCCTACGCGCCCTACCTCGCACGCGGCGCGCGAATTGCGCCACGACATCGAGGCGCTGGCCGCGCGGTTCGGCGTGTCGCTTCGAGCAGGCGGCGCAGCGGCTTTCCACCCTGCAGCGCGATGGCGCGCGCGGCGTGCCCTTCTTCTTCCTGCGGGTCGATCCGGCGGGCAATGTCGGCAAGCGCTTCTCGGCCGCCGGCTTCCCCTTCGCGCGCTTCGGCGGGTCCTGCCCGCGCTGGGTGGTGCATGAGGCCTTCACCACGCCGGGCGGATCCGCGTGCAGGTGGCGCGGCTGCCGGATGGCGCGACCTTCCTGACCATCGCGCAGACGGTGCAGGGGCCGGCCCGGCGCATTGGGGCGAACCGCCGCCGGTGCATGTCGTCGCCATGGGCTGCGACATCACCCGCGCGCCGGAGCTGGTCTATGCCGAGGGCATCGACCTTGAGGCGGCGGCGGTCGGCATCGGTCTGTCCTGCCGGCTGTGCGACCGGGCCGATTGCCGCAGCCGCGCCTTCCCGCCGCTCGAACATCGCCTGGTGCTGGACCCGGCGGAGGAAGGGACGGCGCCCTATCGCTTCGAAGCGGCGGCGCGTGCGGCGCCGTCCCCGCCTGCCGCCGAGGCGCCGTCGACCGGCAAGGCGCGGCTGCAGGCGTCGCGGCGGAGATGAGGGTGCGGGAGCGCCGCGCGGGCTTCCGGCGGCACTGCCGCTGATGCCGGCGCTGCATGGGTTGCGGCTCGCCCGGCCGCGCTGAACCGGCTCGCCAGTGTCTTGCCCGCGAAATTCGTTGGATTTCCGGCGAACGGAGCGGACAGGCAGGCCACTGAAAACAAAGCCTGGTGGCCTGAGGACGACGTCGGGGCGCCGACGTCAGCCGACCGCCCGGGGTCAGCCCAGCAGCCAATCCCCGTTGCCTGCCGGCGATGGCGACGCCAGTTCACCGATCCCGGCCTCGTCGAGCCATTCGGCGAGGAGTTGGTCGCCATCGGGGGCCGGCAGCGCCGCGATGGTCGCGGCGAACAGGTCGGCATCGGCCGCGAAGGCCGGGTCGATGCCGAGCAACGCCGCCAGTTCCGCCCGCTCCGCCGCGTCCGGCCCGGCTGGCGGGCCGGCATGGGCGGCACGGATGGCGTCGAGGGCGGCCAGGCTTGGGAAGGCGTCCTCGGCCGGCAGCGCGAAGCCCGGCCCGCTGGGCGAGGCGGGGAGCGGCGCGGTGTCCTGATGGGCTGGTGCTGCGGCCGGCGCAGGGTCGGGCGTGGGCTGCGGCGCGACGGTGGCGGTCGGCGCTTCCGCGGGCGCCGGCGGCATGGCGGTGGCGGGCGGCGCTTCGTCCGCCAGCGGTGCCTTGGGCGCGGCCTCAGCCACGTCCAGGGCGGGCATGCCCTGCGTGGCCGGCGCCTGGGGCGCGGGTCCGGCGACAAGCACATCCTCGGTTCCGGTCGCGAACGGGTCTTCAAGCAGGACCAGGATGGAGGGCAGGGGCGGGAGGATCATGGCGCAACTCGGAGCGAGGGGTGGTGGCGGCCTCCTGCCGCGTCGCCGGCCCGCGCTGCGCGGGCCTTAACCATGCGGCAACCTATGCCACAACCGCGGCAGGACTTAACCTACAATCGTGTGGCGTTAACCTAAAACAACTCATGGTTGTATTATCCTGGCCGCGCCTGCGCCACTGGCGGATTCCGCGCGGGGGTGGCACGACAGGCCCAAGCGGTCCGCGGCGGACCCATGGCTCAGCGGCCCGTCCGGACCCTGAGCCGGGGACCCGACCGGGCCATCAATCGCGTGTCCCTCGCGGACCAGGATCAGGAAGCGCGCCCATGACCCGCAGCCTTCGCGTCGCGGTCCAGATGGACCCGATCGAGACCATCAACATCGACGCCGACAGCACCTTCGCCCTGATGCTGGAGGCGCAGGCCCGCGGCCATGCGCTGTGGCACTACCATGTGCGCGACCTGGCGCTGCGCGGCGGCCGCGTCACCGCCTGGGCCCGCGCCGGTGACGGTGCAGCGCGGTGAAGGGCAACCACTACACGCTCGGGCGCCGAGGAGGAACTCGACCTCGGCACCGGCGCCGACGTGGTGCTGATGCGCCAGGACCCGCCCTTCGACATGGGCTACATCACCGCCACCCACATCCTCGAGCACATCCACCCGAAGACGCTGGTGGTGAACGACCCGGCCGAGGTGCGCAACGCGCCGGAGAAGCTGTTCGTCACCCATTTCCCCGACCTGATGCCGCTGACGATGGTGACCGCCGACCGCCGCCGCATCGCCGCCTTCCGCGAGGAGCACGGCGACATCATCATCAAGCCGCTGTTCGGCAATGGCGGCGCGGGCGTGTTCCACCTGCGCCCCGACGATCCGAACATGAACTCGCTGGTCGAGATGTTCACCGAACGCTCGCGCGAGCCGCTGGTGATCCAGAAATACGTCCCGGCGGTGCGGCAGGGCGACAAGCGCATCATCCTGGTGGACGGCGTCGCGATGGGCGCGATCAACCGCGTGCCGGCGGCCGGCGAGGCGCGCTCCAACATGCATGTCGGCGGCCGCCCCGAGCCGACGACGCTGACCGACCGCGAGCGCGAGATCTGCGAGGCCATCGGGCCGGAGCTGAAGAAGCGCGGCATGATCTTCGTCGGCATCGACGTGATCGGCGGCTACCTGACCGAGATCAACGTCACCTCGCCGACCGGCCTGCAGGAGATCGCGCGCTTCGACGGCGTGCACCTCGAAAAGGCGATCTGGGACGCGATCGAGGCGAAGCGGTAGGCGAAGCGCCCCGCCTGTCAGCCCGGCTCGGCCTCGGGCGGCGGCAGCAAGACGGTGACGAGGGCCCCGCCCTGCGGCGCATTGCCGAGTTCGAAGCGGCCGCCCAGCCGCTGCGCCATGCTGGCCATGACCAGGATGCCGAGGCTGTCGCCCTCGGTGTCGGGCACGACATCGAAGCCGGGGCCGTCGTCGCGCAGCGTCAGGCGGCGCCCGCCATCCGCGGTTTCCTCGAAGCGGATCTCGACCAGGCCGCTCCTCGCGGTCGGCGAAGGCGTGCTTGATGGCGTTGGTGACCGCCTCGGCGACGATCATCGACAGGGAGGTGGCGTCCGCCGGCGAGATCGCCAGGCGCGGCGCCGTCACCCGCACCGTCACCTCCGGCCGGCCGGCGGCGACCAGGATGTCGCGCGCCAGGGTCTCGAGCGCCTTCTCGAAGCCGGTGTCGCCGAGCGCGGGGTCGTGCAGCCGGCGATGGATGGTGGCGACGATGGACAGGCGCGTCACCGCGTCATCCAGCACGCCGACGGCATCCTCGGCCGTCTCGACCCGGCTCGCCTCCAGCGACAGCAGGCTCGCGACCAGTTGGATGCCGTTGGCGATGCGATGCTGCAATTCGCTGAACATCAGTTGCTCGGAGGCCCGCAGCGCCTCCATCTGCGCGCGCTTCCATTCAAGCCGCGCCATCGCCTTGGTCAGCCGGTGCACCAGCGGATCTGGCTGCCGGCGACCAGCACGAAGAAGGTCAGCGCGACCGCGTCGCGCGGCCAGTCGAAGCTCCAGGCGTCCGGCGGGTGCAGGAAGAACACGCCGGCCGCCGCCAGCGAGGCGCGCCGCCACCGCGGTCGCCGGCATCCAGCCGCCGACGAAGGATGTCAGCAGGACCGCCAGGAAGAAGGTGACGAAGGGCAGGCCCGCCATCGATTTCGGGAAGATGGTAGCGGGCGAGGAAGGCGACCGCGAAGGACGCTGCCCCCACTGCCCACCCTGTCCACGCCCGGCGGGCGAGGGCGTCCAATACGGCCAAGCCGATCATGCTCCTTGAAGGGGCGCATACTGCAACCATTGCGGCGCGGCGTCATTAACATGGGATAATGGAAACGATCGACCCGGCACTCCCCTGCCAGGATTGCCCGCTGCGCCCGCTGCCCGCCTTCAAGCCGGTGACGCAGGGCGAACTCGCCGCCATTGCCGCCGCCAAGGCCGGCCAGCGGCGGTGTTCCGAAGGCGCCACCATCCTGGGGGAGGGGCAGGTGACACAGCGCGTCTATGTGCTGCTGGCCGGCTGGGCCTTTCGCTTCAAGACGCTGGAGGATGGGCGGCGGCAGATCCTGAACTTCCTGCTGCCGGGGGACCTGCTCGGCCTGCAGGGCGAACTGCTCGCCAGGCTGCCGCATGGGGTCGAGGCGCTGACCCCGGTGAATCTCTGTGCCTTCGGTACCGACGCGGTTCCCGGCATTCTTCCGCGACCATCCGGGCGTCGCGCTCGATATCACCTGGCTCGCGGCGCATGAGGAACGGCTGGTCGATGACGCGGTGCTGACGGTGGGCCGGCGCACCGCGATCGAGCGCGTCGCCGCGCTGCTGGTGCACCTGTTCAAGCGCGCCGCCTCCGCCGGCCTGGTGGATGGCGACAGCATCCCGTTTCCGCTGACGCAGTTGCACATCGCGGACGCGCTGGGCCTGTCGGTGGTGCACACCAACCGGGTGCTGCAGCGGCTGCGCAAGGGCGGCTTCATCCGCCTTGAGGAGCAGCGGCTGGCGATCGGCAATCTCGGCGCCATGCGCCGCGTCGGGCGATACTGGGAACAGCCGGCGCCGATGCGGCCGCTGCTGTAGGGCGGCTGCCGATTCCGCCGCCGCGCAAAACCCTCTAGCCTGCGCGCCATTCTCAGGGAGGCGCGGATGCTGAAGGTGTGGGGCCGGGTCAATTCGGTCAATGTGAAGAAGGTGCTTTGGATGCTCGACGAGATCGGCATCCCCTATGACCGCGTCGATGCCGGCATGGAGCACGGCGTGGTCAATGAGCCACCCTATCGCGCCATGAACCCCAATGGCCGCGTGCCGACCATCGAGGATGGCGGCTTCGTGCTGTGGGAATCGAATTCGATCCTGCGCTACCTGGCGATGAAGCATGGCAGCGCGCTTTATCCGGCCGACCCGGCGGCGCGGGCGAGTGCGGACCGTTGGATGGACTGGCAGCTTTCCACCCTGGGCCCGGCCGAGCGCAACCTGTTCTGGGGCATGGTGCGCACACCGGCTGACAAGCGCGACATGGGCGCGGTGATGGCGGCGGCGAAGGCGGCCGGCGAATGCTGGACCGCGCTCGACACGCATATCGCCACGCAGGGCGGCCCCTTCATCGACGGCGCGGCGATGACGATCGCCGACATCGTGCTCGGCTGCTACGCGCGGCGCTGGTTCGGGCCGGAGGTGCGGGTCGACGGGATGGCGCACCTGCCGGCGCTCGCGGCCTGGTATGCGGCGATCGGGGAACGGCCGGGGTTCCAGCGCTGGGTGGGCGTGCCGATGAGCTGACGCCCCGCATCGCGCATTTGCGGTACCTCAAATGCGCGTGACCAATATGCGCTTACGCTTTTGTTATGAGGAACGCCCAGGAAGGGTCAAGGCCGCACCGGTCGCGTTCGCGCCGGGCCGCCTTTGCTGCCACCGCGCTGCTGGCCGGGTGCTCGACGGTCGCGCGTGATGCCGTCCAGGTCACGCCGCTGGTGCCGGGGATGGCACCCGGCATGGCCTCGGTGCTGGTCATCCGCGTGACCAATCCGGCGCTTGGCACCGCCGGCGCCGGCCTGCTCGAGGCCGCCGAGTTGTGGAACCTCGATACCGGGCAGGACCTGACCCGCACCGTGGTGACGAATGGGCGGCACGCCCTGTCCGCCGCACCCTCCCGCGCTGCCGCGGCCGAGGGCTGGTCGGTTCTCGGGCCGCTTCCCGGCCGCTACTTCCTTCGGCTGCGCGCCGCCGGCGCCGCCGCCGAGGGCGGCCAGCGGGACTTCACGTTCACCGTGCCGCAGACGCCCGGCACGTTCTTCATTGGCACCGTCACGATCGACTGCTCCTCACCGATCGCGCAGGGTCCTGGCGCGGGCTGCCGCATCGGCGACGTGCCGGCCGATGAGACGGCAGCCGCGGCCGCCATGCTTGCCGCCGAGAATCCTGCCGCCGGCGTGCCGGTGCGGCGTCTCGTCCGCCCCTATCCGCAGCGCCTGGCCGGCCTGCCGGCGCCCATGGCCCCGCGGGTGAACGTCGATACCCGGCTGTGGCTCGCCGCGATCGACTGGTCTGTCTTCACGACCGCCAGCGAGGTGCCGGTGCCGCCGCCGGTTGTGGCGCCTGCCCCCGGCGAGCCGGAGGCAGGCCGGGGCGGGAGCGAAGACTTCGCCGGCGCGCGCATGACCTCGACCTTCATCGCCGCGGCCATCATCGCCCCCATGGCGGCAGCAGCGGCGCTCGGGCCGATCCTCGCCGTCGGAGTGATGGCCGGCGCGGTCATCGTCGGCGTGCCGGTTGGGCTGATTGCGCGTGCCATTCGCGACGACCAGGAGAGGCGGCGCCAGCAGGCCGACGCCCGTGCCCAGGCCGAGGCACTGCGCGCGGCCGCGCTTGCCCAGGAGCAGTGGGGCCCCTGCGCGGCCGGGATCGCCGCGACCCTCGCCCCCGAGAATGTGGAGCGCCGGCTGCTCGAAACGCTCGCCCCGGGCCGCGAGGCCGGCCGCCGCGCCGCCTTGCCCGGCCCCTGGCAGGCCACCGTCTCGCGCGTCATCTTCCGCCATTGCGGGACGGCACCCGACAGCCACGGCGTCGAGGTCGCCACGCGATGGACCGCGCAACGCGCCGAGGACACCGAGCCCGTCTTCGACGTCGCCTACACGCGCAGCGTCACCGGCGCGGTGGCAGACCCGCGGTTGCGCTTCTCCACGCCGCCGCCGTGGGAATTGCCGGTGGCGACGCAGGCCGCCTGCCGCCCGCTCGCCGCCTATTGCGGTGCCGGGGGTTCGGCGCTGCTGCTGCGCGAGGTGGTGCAGGGCGTCACCGAGGCGCGGGATGCGATCATGGCCGGGCGGTAAGGCGCGACGCCTCGATTGCGCGTCGGCGGCGCTGACGCTCGGCGCCTGCGAGACAATCGCCTGCCGGCGCCATTGGCATGGCCGGCGCCGCCACAGCGGTGAGCGTCGCCGGCGCTGCGTGGCGGGAGCCTGACACTGCCGGGGCGGCCCTCGGTCAGGCGGAACCACCTGACCGGGTCGGCATGCATGTGGAACCGGCAGGCCGCCAGCGGCCTCAGTGCGCCGATGCGGCTGGCTTCAGGCCTTCACATCCATCGCCTGGCGCAGCCCGTCGCTCAGCAGGTTGAAGCAGATCGACGTGACGAAGATGCACACGCCCGGCAGCACCGCCACCCAGGGCTGCACATAGATCGCCGTGCGCAGCGTGTTCAGCATCAGGCCCCATTCCGGCTCCGGCGGCTTGGTGCCGAGGCCGAGGAAGGACAGGCCGGAGGCGAGGATCATGCACACGCTGATCAGCGACGTCGCATAGACGAAGATCGGCCCCAGCACGTTGCCCAGCACATGCACGCGCACGATGGTGAAGGCGCGTCGCGCCCGATGCCCGCGCCGCATCGACGAAGTCGAGGTTGCGCACGCCGGTGGTCACGCTCTCCGCCACGCGGATGATCGGCGGCACGAACACCAGCGTCAGCGCCAGGATCGCGTTCATGATGCCCGCGCCGAGCGCGCCCGAGATGGCGACCGCCAGCAGCACGGAGGGGAAGGCGTAGAAGACGTCCGTCGTGCGCATGATCGCCATGTTCACGCGGCCGCCGGCGAAACCCGCCAGCACGCCCAGCGTGGTGCCGATGCCGAAGGCGAGCACGACCGGCGTGATGCCCATGAACCAGGACAGGCGGCCGCCATACAGCAGGCGCGTCAGCATGTCGCGGCCGAGTTCATCGGTGCCGAGCGGGTAGTTCGTGCGTGCCGAGCCCGCGCAGGCGCCGGATCATGCTGCCCTGGTAGGGTTCGTGCGGTGCCAGCAGCGGGGCGAAGACGATCGCCAGCAGCATGACCAGCAGCACCAGCGCGCAGGCGATCGTCAGCGGATCGCGCCGCAGCCGCTTCCACACGCCGGCCCAGTAGCCCTGGCCGCGGGCGACGGCCTGCTTCGCCTGGATGGCGAGTTCGGCCTCGGCGGCCGTCGGCGTGGTGGCGCTCATCGGCCGTTCCCCTTGATGCCGGTCATGTGCGTCGTCGCCGCGCGGGCTGTCGCGCCGTGTTCCGCGCCGCTGCCTGCTTCGCCCCTCATGCCCGCTTGATCCGCGGGTCGAGCGCCGTCTGCACCAGGTCGACGCACAGGTTCAGCGTCACGAAGAACATCGCCAGCACCAGGATGGTCCCCTGCAGCACCGGCAGGTCGCGCTGGAAGATCGCGTTGTTCAGCAGCAGCCCGGTGCCGGGCCAGGAGAACACCGTCTCCACCAGGATCGACCCGCCCATCAGGTAGCCGAGCTGCAGCCCCATCACCGCCAGCGCGTTCGGCGCGGCGTTCTTCACGACATGGACGAAGATGCGCCGCGCGCGTCAGCCCCTTGCCGCGCAGCGCGGTGACGAATTCCTGGCTCATGATCTCGGCGATGATGCCGCGCACCGTGCGCGTGACGATGCCCATCGGGATCACCGCCAGCGTGACCGCCGGCAGCACCAGGTGCTGCATGTGTTCCCAGTCCCAGACCCAGTCGGCCGATCCGCCCGGCCCCGCGCCCATCGCCGGCAGCCAGTTCAGCTGCACCGAGAAGATCACCACCATCACCATGCCGAGCCAGTAATGCGGCACCGACACGCCGGCGACCGCGATGCCGACGGCGACGCGGTCGATGTACGACCCGCGGAAGGTGCCGGCGAGCCCGCCCAGCACGCAGCCCATCACGAAGCCCATCACCGAGGCGACCACCGCGAGGCGCAGCGTGTTCATGATGGCGCCCGACAGGTCCGACCACACCGGCCGCCCGGTCGCCAGCGAGCGCCCGAGATCGCCCTGCACCACCTTCAGCAGCCACAGCCCGAACTGCACCGGCAGCGGCTTGTCGAGCCCGTAGTCGCGCCGCACCTGCTCCACCACGTCGCCCGGCGCATCGGCCGGCACGATGGCGTTGATCGGGTCGCCCGGGGCGATCTGCACCAGCATGAAGCAGACGAAACCGACCGCCAGCGCGATCGGGATCGCATAGAGGATGCGGCGGATCAGGTAGAAAAACATGCGCTCTCCTCACGGGCGCCGGGCAAGGTCGTGGCCCGGCGTCGATCGGTCCTGGTCTGACGACGGGCGTCGTGGCGGACCGGTTTGATGCCCGTGCCAGCCAGCCTGCCGCCCGGCGCCGCCCGGATCGGTCCGGGCCGGTCAGCCGTGGGAGGCGGTGCAAGGTCATGCCATGCCCGGACCCCTTGCCGAGGGCGCATGGCCGCACCGGCCATGCCCAGAACGGCGGCAAACTGCATGCAGGACATGCGGCGATGGCCGGCGCCGCGCCGCGCCGCCGCCTGCTCGTCGCCTCGGCCCTTGCACGCGGCCCGCCCCCATGCTGATCCCATGCGATGCGTCTGCTGCTGCTGAACGGCAATACCGACCCGGCGATCACCGAACTGCTCGCGGCGCGCGCGGCGGAGGCGATCCCGCGCCTCGGCCTGCCGGCCGCCGAGGTCGTCCCGGTCACCGCGCCGTTCGGCGCGCGCTACATCTCGACCCGCGCCGCGGTGGCGGTCGCCGGCCATGCCGTGCTGGCCGCGCTGGCCGAGCAGGTCGGGGCCGACAATCCGCGCGGCTACGGCGCCGCCATCATCGCCTGCTTCGGCGAACCGGGGATCGAGGCGGCGCGCGAAATGCTGCCCATCCCGGTGGTCGGCATGGCCGAGGCCTCCATCGCCGCCGCCCTGGCGCTGGCGCCGCGCATCGCCCTGCTGACCGGCGGCGCGCTGTGGGTGCCGATGCTGGAGGAATTCTGCCTGGTCCGCGGCCATGGCCCGGACCGCGTGCTGGTGCGCGGCGTCGCGCCGACCGGCGACATGATCGCCCGCGACCCGGATGGCGCCGTCGCCCTGCTGGCCGAGGCCGCGCGCGCCGCGGTGGCGCAGGGCGCCGGGGCCGTGGTGCTGGGCGGCGCCGGGCTGGCCGGCCTGGCGCCGCGCGTCGCGCCGCTGGTGGGCGTGCCGGTGCTCGACAGCCTGGATTGCGCGCTGGCGGCGGCGCTGGCGGCGGGGCGGTGGCGGCGCGGGTGCGCAGGCGCCGCTGGTGGGCGTGTCGGACGCGCTGCGGCGCTGGTTCGCGTGGCGACGGGCCGGATGGAGCGGGGCGCTGCCCCTCTCCGGACCTCGCCCCCCAGGGGCCGGACCCTGGCGCCGGGCAGTCGGTGTCCGCAGCGTGCCGCACGCGCAGCGCGCGTGCGGGCATGGCGCCAGCACGGCCACGGACCTGGCGCAAGGGCTCCGCGCCGGCCCGGGCGCCGCCGATCACCCGCCCCGCCCACCGCGCCAGTACCGGGTCCAGAGGCCCTTGGCCTTTGGTGGGGTGGTCCGGAGGGGCAAGCCCCTCCTCCTTCCGCCTGATGCAGCCCTTCCCGACCTCCCCGTCGCCGAGGCCCTGCCGGCCCTGCGCGACGCCCTGCGCGCCGGCTCCAACGCCGTGCTGATCGCCCCGCCCGGCGCCGGCAAGACGACGCTGGTGCCGCTGGTCCTGAAGGACGAGCCCTGGGCCGAGGGCGCCCGCATCCTGGTGCTGGAACCCCGCCGCGTCGCCGCCCGCGCCGCCGCGCGGCGCATGTCCGAGCATGCTGGGCGAAGCGGCGCCGGGCGGCACGATCGGCCTGGCCGACGCGGCTCGACCGCGCCTTCTCCGACCGCACGCGGGTCGAGGTGGTCACCGAGGGCCTGCTGGTGCGCCGCCTGCAATCGGACCCGGGCCTCGACGGCGTCGCCGCCGTGCTGTTCGACGAGGCGCATGAGCGCAACATCGACACCGACCTGGCACTGGCGCTGTGCCTCGACCTGCAACGGGCGCTGCGGCCGGAACTGCGCCTGCTGGCGATGTCCGCGACGCTGGATGGCGCGGCCTTCGCGGGGCTTCTCGGGCGCGCGGGACCGGGCCGGGCGGCGCCGCGCCGGTCATCGAAAGCCTCGGCCGCGCCTGGCCGGTCACGCTGAAGCACCGCGCCCGCGACCTCGCCGATGCGCGCGACCTGCCCGAGGCCATGGCCGGCGCCATCCGCGACGCGCTGCGCGAGCATCCGGGCGACGTGCTCGCCTTCCTGCCCGGCTGGGGCGAGATCCGCCGCACGCAGGAAAGGCTGTCCGGCCTCGATGCGCTGGTGGTGCCGCTGCATGGCGAATTGCCGCCGGCGGAACAGGACATCGCGCTGAACCCGACGACCGACGGGCGGCGCAAGGTGGTGCTGGCGACCTCGATCGCCGAGACGTCGCTGACCGTGCCCGGCGTGCGCATCGTGGTCGATGGCGGGTTCCGCCGCGCGCCGCGGCTCGACGCCGCCAGCGGCCTGTCGCGGCTGGTCACCATCCGCATCAGCCGCGCGGCGGCCGAACAGCGCGCCGGCCGTGCCGGGCGCACCGCGCCGGGCGTCGCGATCCGGCTGTGGTCGGAGGCGCTGCATCGCGGCCTGCCGCTCGCCGACCGGCCGGAGATGCTGGAGGCCGAATTGTCGTCGCTGGTGCTCGACATCGCCGGCTGGGGCGGCGTCGCTGGCCGACCTGGCCTTCCTCGACCCGCCGCCGGCCGGGGCGGTGAAGGCGGCGCGGGCGCTGCTGGCCGACCTCGATGCGCTCGATGGCGACGGGCGCATCACCGCGACGGGGCGGCGCATGGCGCGGCTCGGGACGCATCCGCGCCTCGCCCGCATGCTGGTCGCCGCGACGGATGACGGGGAACGGGCGCTGGCCGCCGACCTCGCCGCGCTGCTGGAGGAACGCGACCCGATCACGCGGGCGGGAGGCGCCGTCGCGACATCCATCTGCGGCTCGACCTGCTGCATGGCGCCGACCGCGCCGATGCGGACCGCGCGACGATCCATCGCATCCGCCGTGCCTCGGCGCTGCATCGGCGGCGGCTTGGCGTGCATGGCGGCGTGCATGCCGAGGGCGATGCCGGCGCGCTGCTCGCCGCCGGCTTCCCCGACCGCATCGCGGCCAAGCGCGGCACGATGGATGGCGCCTTCCGGCTGGCCTCCGGCCAGGGCGCGCGGCTGCCGGCGACCGACCCGCTGGCGAAATCCGCCGCTGCTGGCGGTGGCGGACCTCGCCTTGCAAGGCACCGAGGCGCGCATCCGCATGGCCGCGCCGATCGACCGCGCCGTGCTCGAAGCCCGCTTCCCCGAGACGGCTGCGGCGGGAGGAAGGGGCGGCCTTCGACGCCCGCGCCGGCGCCGTGGTCGCGCGCCGCCGCCTGATGTTCGGCCCGCTGGTGCTGGAGGAAGCCACCCTCGCCCATGCCGACCCGCGAGGCCGTCGCCGCTCGCGCTGGCCGATGCCGCCGGCGGAACGCGGCCTGCGCGACCTGAACTGGACCGATGCCGCGCGCCAGGCGCAGGCGCGGATCGGCTGGATGCGCCGGGTCGAGGGCGAGGCCTGGCCGGATGTCTCGGACGCCGCGCTGGTCGCCGGCGTGCGGGACTGGCTGGCGCCGCATCTGCACGGCCGGACGCGGCTGGCGGAACTGGCGGCGCTGGACGTGACCGGCGCTGCTGCTCGACCGCCTGCCCTGGGACCAGCGCCGCGCGCTCGACGCCGCGCTGCCGGCGCGGATGGCCCTGCCGGCCGGGCGCTCGGCCGCGATCGACTATGCGCGCGACGTGCCGACGCTCGAAGCCCGCGCCCAGCATCTGTTCGGCCTCGCCGCCATGCCGCCGCTGGCGGGCGGGCGGGTGCCGCTGCAGGTGGCGCTGCTGTCGCCGGCCGGGCGGCCGATCGCGGTCACCGGCGACCTCGCCGGCTTCTGGAAAGGCACCTGGTCGGAGGTCCGCAAGGAGATGCGCGGGCGCTACCCGAAACATGCCTGGCCGGAGGATCCGGCGGCGCGGCGGTTGAACGGCCGGGTGCGTCAGCGCAGATTGCATCCTGTGAGGACATCCTTCCCCCCCTGCCGAGTTGCAGCCCCTGTCGCGCCGCCTGGCGCTGCTGCTGCCCACCGCCCTGGTCGCCTGCGCGCGGCCCGGCGCGGCGCAGCGCGGCCTGCCCGATTTCGCCGACCTGGCGGAAAGCGTGCTGCCGGCCGTGGTCAGCATCCAGGTCACCAGCCGCGAGCAGGCCGGCGCCATCGAGCGGCGCGCACGCCGCAGGAACGCCGCCGCGGCGGCGCATCTGGTGCAGGGGGCCGGGTCGGGCTTCATCATCGAGCCCTCGGGCATCATCGTCACCAACGGCCATGTCGTGGGCAATGCGACGCGCGTGCAGGTCACCACCCAGAACGGCACCGAATACGTCGCGCGGGTGATGGGCGCGGACGACCTGACCGACCTCGCGCTGCTGAAGATCACGCCGCAGGGGCCGCTGGCCGCCGTCTCGCTCGGCGTCTCGGCCAATATGCGCGTGGGCCAGTGGGTGATGGCGGCGGGCAACCCGTTCGGGCTGGGCGGCTCGGTGACCAGCGGCATCATCTCGGCGCGCGGGCGCGACATCGGCGCCGGGCCGTTCGACGACTTCATCCAGACCGATGCGCCGATCAACCCCGGCAATTCCGGCGGGCCGCTGTTCAACCTGGCGGGCGAGGTGATCGGCATCAACACCGCGATCTATTCGCCCTCGGGCGCGTCCGCCGGCATCGGCTTCGCGGTGCCCTCGGACCTCGCGCGGCCGGTGGTCGAGGCGCTGATCCGCGGCGGGCGGGTCGATCGCGGCTGGCTCGGCGTGTCGGTCTCCGATGCCGAGGAACAGGGCCGACGCCAGCGCGGCGCGGTGATCATGGGTGTCGAGCGCGGCAGCCCCGCCGCCCGTGCCGGGCTGCGCCAGGGGGACCTGGTGACGGCGCTGAACGGGGAGCCGGTGGCGACATCGCGCGCCCTGGTGCGCGGCGTCGCCGTGCTGCCGCCCGGAGAGACGGTGCGCCTGACGCTGACGCGCGGCGGGCGGAGCCAGGACATCGCCGTGCAGATCGGCCGGCGGCCGAACGAAGGCTGAGGACGAGATCGCATGCGCATCCTGCTGGTCGAAGACGATGCCGAGGTCGCGCGCTTCGTGCGCAAGGGCCTCCAGGAAGCCGGCCATGTGGTCGAGCACGCCGGCAATGGCCGCGACGGCCTGTTCCTGGCGGCGTCGGAGCAGTTCGACATCCTGGTGCTGGACCGCATGCTGCCCGGCGGCGTGGATGGCGTGCGCCTGGTGGAGACGCTGCGCGGGCAGTCCAACCGGACGCCGGTGCTGTTCCTCTCGGCGCTGTCGGCCGTCGATGAACGCGTGAAGGGGCTGAAGGCAGGTGGCGACGACTACCTGGTCAAGCCCTTCGCCTTCGCCGAACTGCTCGCCCGCGTCGAGGCGCTGGCGCGCCGGCCGACGGTGGATGCGCCGGCGACGAAGCTGAAGATCGCCGATCTCGAGATGGACCTGCTGTCGCGCACCGTCACGCGCGGCGGCAAGCGGATCGAGATCCAGCCGCGCGAATTCCGCCTGCTCGAACACCTGCTGCGCCATGCCGGGCAGGTGGTGACGCGGACCATGCTGCTCGAGAAGGTGTGGGACTACCACTTCGACCCGCAGACCAACGTGATCGACGTGCATGTCAGCCGGCTGCGCCAGAAGGTGGACAAGGGCTTCGACAAGCCGCTGATCCATACCGTGCGCAACGCCGGCTACATGATCCGCGCCGAGGCGTGACGATGGCGCGGCGCGGGGTGGCGGCCCTTGCCGTCATCCCCCGGCTGACCCGTGCAGCCCGCCCCGAGCGCCTGGGACCCCCTGCTGCGCTTCCTGCGCAGCGCGTCGTTCCGCTTCGCGCTGCTGTTCGCCGGCGTGTTCAGCGCCTCGGCCGTGCTGTTCGCGCTGGTGCTGTGGTTCGCCACCGCCGGTTCGCTCGACCGCCAGACCGATGCCGCGCTGCGCACCGATGCCTATGGCCTGGCGGAACGCTGGCGCGAGGCCGGGCCCGCCGCCGTGGCCGAGGCGATCGCCGAGCGGCTGGCCGCCGATGTCGAGAACCACGCCATCTATGTGATGGTCGATACCGCCGGGCGGCGCCTCGCCGGCAATCTCGACCGCTGGCCGCTCCGAGGCGGGTGGCGACGGCGACTGGTCGGTCGCGCTGGTGGCGCGCGAGGGCACGCAGGTCGAGGCGCGGATCTACACCATCGACGCTCGACGGCTACCGCGTGCTGATCGGGCGCGATGTCGAGGAAAAGCAGCGCCTGCGCGACCTGCTGGCCGAGGGGCTCGCCTGGTCGGCCGCCGCCGCCGGCGCTGTTCGCCCTGGTCGGCGCGGCGGTGCTGCGCCGCGCCCTGGAACACCGGCTGCGCCCGGCCGCGCAGACCGCGCGCGCGATCGCCGCGGGCGACCTGTCGCGCCGCGTTCCGTCCTCCGGGCGGGAGGACGAGTTCGACCGGCTGGGGGAGAGCATGAACGCCATGCTCGACCGCATCGACCGGCTGATGGCAGGGCATCCGCGGCGTGTCGGATTCCATCGCGCACGACCTGCGCACGCCGATCGCGCGGGCGCGGGCCAAGCTGGAGGAAGCGCTGACCGACAGCGGCGACGCCGAGGCGCTGCGCGCGGCGATGGAACGCGGCATCACCGACCTCGACAACATCTCCCGCGTGTTCGAGGCGCTGCTGCGCATCGCCGAGGCCGAGGCCGGCGCGCGCCGTGCCGCCTTCGCGCCGATCGACCTGGTGCCGGTGCTCGCCGATGTCGCCGAATTCTACGGCGTGGTGGCGGAAAGCCGCGGGCAGGTGATCGAGACCGACCTGCCCGAGCGGCTGGACCTGGTGGGCGACCGTGACCTGCTTGCCCAGGCGGTGGGCAACCTGCTGGACAACGCGCTGAAATTCACCCCGGCGGGCGGCACCGTGCGGCTTTCCGCCCGCTTTGGCCCGCGCGAGGGCATCGAGGTCTCGGTCTCCGACACCGGGCCCGGCCTGCCGCCGGAGGACCGCGCCCGCGCCGGCGAGCGCTTCTTCCGGGCCGATGCCTCCCGCGGCACGCCGGGGTCGGGGCTGGGCCTGTCGCTGGTGCAGGCGGTGGCGCATCTGCATGGCGGGGACCTGCTGCTGGACGATGCGTCGCCGCGGGGCGTGCCGCCGGGGCTGCGGGTCTCGATCAGACTTGGTGGAGCATGAGCGCGCCGGGCCAGCCGATGAACAGGGCTTCATGCTGCGGTCACCCGAGGGCCAGGCGCGGCATCGGTATCGTGCGTGGGATGCGTGCCTTGTTGCCTTTGGCCCTACTCCTCGCCGCGCCTGATCTCGTTGCCGGCGGCGAGCCGATGCCGCGCGTCACCACCGACAGCCGCGAATACTGCATCGAGCTTGCCGACCGGCTGGTCGTGCTGCCCGGCGCGACGGACGAGGCGGTCCGCCGGCTGGCCGAGGATGGCATGCGCTTGTGCAACAACGGGCATCCGCGCACCGGCGTGGCCAAGCTGCGGCGGGCGATCCGGCAAGCCCAGCTGCGACCCTAGGGCCGCTTCCGTTCGCACTGGCTCAAGGCATCGTCTTCAAGGCGTTGTTTTGGCGCGCATCTTCACCCGAACCGGTAATTCCACCTGATCGGGACCTGCTTCAGCAGGCTGCGGACATTGGCGCCGTGCTGGATCCGCCGCGCTGGCAGCGCGGGTCGATGTCGGCAAGGGCTGGATGCGCGGGGGCGGCTCGGCAGCAGGGATCGATGTTCATCCATGTGGACCTGGCGGCGCTGCGGCCGCCGGATCATCGCCGCGGGCGCTTCGCGTGCTGGTGGGCGCAGCGCCGGAACCGCTGTCAGGTGACTTCGGCAGGGTCTACGCGGCCGAGGGGCGTGATCCGATCGCTGCTGCGCGGGCGCGATCGGGTCGGATGGGGCTTCACCGTGACGGTCGCGGCCGGCATCGCGTCCGGTCACCCGCGCTTGTGGCAGGCCACCCAATGCCCAGGGCTGCTTTCCCGCAGTTTGCGGCGCCACCTCGCGGCACATCCCGGTATCGGCGATCGGGCAGCGCGTATGGAAATGGCAGCCGGACGGCGGGTTCATCGGGCTCGGAACGTCGCCCTCCAGCCGGATGCGCTGGCGCTTGGCCGTCGGGTCCGGGATCGGCACCGCCGAGAGCAGCGCCTCGGTATAGGGATGCAGCGGGTTGACGTAGAGGTCGCGCGACGGCGCGATCTCCACGATGCGCCCGAGATACATCACCGCGACGCGGTCGGAGATGTGTTCCACCACCGACAGATCATGCGCGATGAACAGGTAGGAGAGGCCGAACTTCTCCTGCAGGTCCTCGAGCAGGTTGATCACCTGCGCCTGGATCGACACGTCGAGCGCCGAGACCGGCTCGTCGCAGATGATCAGCTTGGGCGAGACCGCGAGCGCGCGCGCGATGCCGATGCGCTGGCGCTGCCCGCCGGAGAATTCGTGCGGGAAGCGCGACATCTGCTCGGGCTTCAGCCCGACCGTCTCCAGCAGGTCGGCGACCTTCTCCTCGCGCTCGCGGCGGTTCTTCGCGAGGCGGTGGATCTCCAGCGCCTCGCCGATGATCGCGCCCACCGTCATGCGCGGATTGAGCGAGGCGAAGGGATCCTGGAAGATGATCTGCATGTCGCGGCGGATCGCGGCGAGATCGCTTGCCGTCCAGCGCGCGCACGTCGTGCCCCTCGAACAGCACCTCGCCCGAGGTCGGTTCGATCAGCCGCAGGATGCAGCGCCCGGTGGTGGACTTGCCGCAGCCGGATTCGCCGACCAGCCCCAGCGTCTCGCCGGCGCCGAGGTCGAAGCTCACGCCATCGACGGCATGCACGTGGTCGACCACGCGGCGCAGGATGCCGCCGCGCACGGGGAAGTGCTTGACCAGGTCGCGGACGGACAGAAGCGGCGTCGCCATGCGGCGTTTCCTTCGCGGCGCTCACAGGATGCAGGCCACCTTGTGGCCGGGCGCGACCTCGCGCAGCGGCGGTTCGGCGGCGAGGCAGGCATCGGTGGCGAAGCGGCAGCGCGCGGCGAAGCGGCAGCCCGGCGGCGGGTGCAGCAGGCTCGGCACCGTGCCCGGGATCGCCTCCAGCCGGTGATGCTCCGTCGCCGCGAGATCGAGCCGCGGGATCGAGCGGATCAGCCCCTGCGTATAGGGATGGCGCGGATTGCCGAACAGCTCGCGCACCGGCGCTTCCTCGACCACCTTGCCGGCATACATGACGACGACGCGCTGCGCGACCTCCGCCACCACGCCCATGGCATGGGTGATCAGCATCACCGCCATGCCGAGCCGGTCCTTCATCTCGGCCAGCAGGTCGAGGATCTGCGCCTGGATGGTGACGTCGAGCGCGGTGGTCGGCTCGTCGGCGATCAGCAGCTTGCGGATTGCACGACAGCGCCATGGCGATCATCACGCGCTGGCGCATGCCGCCGGAGAACTGGTGCGGATAGTCGTGCGCGCGGCGCGATGCGTTCGGGATGTTCACCAGGTTCAGCATCTCGATCGCGCGGTCCATCGCCGCGCGCTTGCCGAGCCTCTCCTGCTGGCGCACCACTTCGGCGATCTGCTCGCCGACCGAGTAGACCGGGTTGAGCGAGGTCATCGGCTCCTGGAAGACGATCGCGATCTCCTTGGCGCGGATCGACGCGCATCTCGTCGGATGGCAGCGGCACCAGGTCGCGGCCCTGCCACAGGATCTGCCCGCTGACGATCCTGCCCGGCGGCATGGCGATCAGCTTCAGCACCGTCATCGCCGTGACGGTCTTGCCGCAGCCGGATTCGCCGACGACGCAGACCGTCTCCTGCTTGCCGACATCGATGTTCACGCCGTCCACCGCGCGGACCATGCCGTCATCGGTGGCGAAATGGACCCGCAGGTCGCGGATCGACAGCAGCGGATCGACCAGGGACGCGCTCATGCCGAGATGATCCGGCGCGGATCGAGCGCGTCGCGCAGCCCGTCGCCGATGAAGTTGATGGACAGCACGGTCAGGAAGATCGCGGCGCCGGGGAACAGCGCCCAATGCGGTGCGAAGTCGAGATTGTCCTTGGCGTCGAACAGCAGCCGCCCCCAGGTCGGCACATCGGGCGGAAAGCCGAGGCCGAGGAAGGACAGCGTCGATTTCGGCGATGATCGCGGCGGCGACGTCGATGCTCGCCGCCACGATCACCGGGCCGAGCGCATTGGGCAGGATGTGGCGCAGCACCAGGCGCGGGCGGGAGGCACCGAGCGCGCGCGCGGCCTCGACGAATTCCTTCTCGCGCAGGGAGAGGAACTGCGCGCGCACCAGGCGCGCCACCGGCATCCAGCGGAAGCCGCCGATCACCGCGACCACCAGGATGAAGACGCCGAATTCCAGCCCGACCAGCGCCGGTCAGCGTGTCGCGGAACAGGTAGATGATCAGCAGCAGCAGCGGCAGTTGCGGCAGCGACAGGAACAGGTCGGTCACCCACATCAGCGCGGCATCGACCGCGCCGCCCGCCATGCCGGCGATCGCGCCGACCAGCACGCCCACGAAGATCGCCACCGCCATCGCCGCGAACCCGACCGCGAGCGAGATGCGTCCGCCATACAGGATGCGCGCCAGCAGGTCCTGCCCGAGATCGTCGGTGCCGAGCGGATGCGCCCAGGACGGGCCCTGCAGCCGGGCGGTGAAGTCGATCTCGTCGATCGGCAGCGTCCAGACCAACGGGCCGATCACCACGGCGACGATCAACGCCGCCAGCACGCCGGCGCTGATCACCGCCAGCCGGTGCTTGCGGAAGCGGCGCCAGGCCTCCTGCCACGGCCCGATGCGCGGGCGCGGCGCGGCGGCGCTAGCGGTAGCTGATGCGGGGGTCGAGCCAGCCATAGAGCACATCCGCGAGCAGGTTGAAGAAGATGACGAGGCCCGAGAAGACGAAGGTCACCGCCATGATCACCGGCGTGTCGTTGGACAGGATGGCGGTGATCAGCAGCGAGCCGATGCCGGGCACGCGGAAGATCTGCTCGGTGACGATGGCGCCGCCGAACACGACCGGCATCTGCAGCGCGACCAGCGTCACCACCGGGATCATCGCGTTGCGCACGACATGGCGCATGGTGATGCGCGATTCCGGCAGGCCCTTCGAGCGCGCCGTGGTCACGTAGTCGAGCCGGATCACGTCGAGCACCGCGGAGCGCACGAAGCGCGTCCAGGCCGCGCCCTGGAACAGGCCGAGCACGGCGATCGGCATGATCGACTGGCGGAACATCTCCCACCACCACATCCAGCCGGTCGCCTCGATGTTCGTGCGGAACACGAAGGGCAGCCAGTCGAGCTGGATCGAGAACAGCATGATCAGCAGCAGGCCGGTGAAGAAGGTCGGCAGCGAGAAGCCGATGAAGGCGAAGCGTGTTGGCGACCTGGTCGAAGATCGAATAGGGCCGCGTCGCGGCAAAGACGCCGACCGGCATCGCGATCGCCAGCGCCAGCACCTGCGACAGGCCGATCACCGCGATGGTGGTCGGCAGCCGCTGCAGGATCAGCTGGTCGACCGGGATGCGGCTGACGAAGGAATACCCCCATTCGCCGCGCAGCATCGACGGTCAGCCAGGCGAAGTAGCGGATATACACCGGGTCATCGAGCCCGAGGCTCGCGCGCAGATGCGCGCGCACATCGGGCGGGATGGCCGGGTTCGTCGCCAGTTCCTCGAACGGGTCGCCCGGTGCGAGGGCCAGCACGGTGAACAGGATCACGCTGATCCCGAGCAGGCTCGGGATCGCGATGATCAGGCGGCGGGTCAGATACTGGAGCACGCGAGGCGCGATCAGGTCTCGCGCCACCAGTCGCTCAGCAGCCATGTGGTGCCGTCCCAGGCGCTCAGCACCGGGTGCAGCTTGTTCAGGCTGGCGCTGACCGTCGGGCGCTTCACCAGCGGGATGATGTGGTTGCTGCCGACCACCAGGTCGTTCATGCGGATGAACAGCGCGGCACGCTTCACCGGGTCGAGCTCGCCCTGCGATTCGCGGAAGATGCGGTCGTATTCCGTCATTGCGCCAGCGGACGATGTTGCGGCCCTGCCAGTTGTTCGCCTTGGCGGAGACTTCCCACGACACGTACTGGTTCATGAACCGCTCGGGGTCGGCCTGCGGCATGGTCGTCGTGTACATCTGCATGTCGGCGTACAGCTTGGTGTAGGTGTCGGGATTGGCGACATCCGACGAGAAGAACACCGAGGCGGTGACCGACTTCAGTTCAAGCTCGATGCCCGCGCGCTGCGCCGCCTGCTTGTAGATCGCCTGGGTGCGCTGGCGCGGCGCATTGACCGAGGTCTGGAACAGGAACTTCAGCCGCACGCCGTCCTTGGCGCGGATGCCGTCGCGCCCGCGCGCCCAGCCGGCGGCGTCGAGCACGCTCGTTCGCCTTCTGGATGCTGAATTCCCAGCGCATGTTGGGCGAGCGGAAGCGCGGCGGGTTGTTCAGGAAGTTCGCCGTCGCCGGCCCGCCGCGGCCATAGATGAACTGCTCCAGCGCGTTGCGGTCGATCAGCAGCGCCATCGCCTGGCGCACCGCCGGGTCGCGGAAGGCGGGGTGCTCGGTCTTGATCGAGGACCGCTCGCCATCGACCTCCTGGTTCGGGTCGGTGCAGTTGAGCTGCACGAACTCGATGCTGCCGCCCTCGACGATGTTCACCTTGCCGCGGCCGGCCGCTTCCAGCCGCTTCAGGATCGCGTCCTCGACCTGCATGTTCCAGGCGTAGTCGTAGTCGCCGGTCTGCAGCACGGCGCGCGCGGCGGAGACCGCATCGCCGCCGCCCTTGATCTCGAGCGTGTCGAAATACGGACGGTTGTCGTGGTGGTAGTTCGGGTTCAGCTCGGCGCGCAGATTGTCGCCCGGCGCGAAGGAGACGAACTTGTAGGCGCTGGTGCCGACCGGGCGCAGGTTGGTCGGCGCGTCGCGCGCATTCGCCCCGGCATAGTCCTTGAACAGGTGCTTGGGGATGATCCCGCCGACCGCGGCGACGAAGGCATCGGCCCAGAACGGCGTCGGCTGGGTGAATTCCACCCGCACCGTGTGGTCGTCCACCTTGACGACATTGACGTCGCGATAGGAGCCGGAGGTGACCGCCGCCACCGCCGGGTTCTTCGCGTATTCCCAGTTGAAGACGACGTCGTCGGCCGAGAAATCCTGCCCGTCATGCCACTTCACGCCGCGCTTGAGCTTCCAGGTGACGGAGCGCCCATCGGCCGCGAGGCCGCCATTCTCGATCGACGGGATCTCGGCGGCGAGGATCGGGTGCAGCGTGCCGTCCGTGGCCCAGCCGGCCAGCGGTTCGTAGAACACGCGGCTCGCATCCTGGTTGGTCGTGCCGGAACCGAAATGCGGGTTCAGCAGCGTCGAGGCCTGCCAGTACAGGATCTTCAGCTGCGCCACCGCCGCCGCGCCGCGTCGGGCGCATAGGCCGGAAGCCGACTGCGCCGCGGCCGGCGCCGCGCCGGCGATCGCGAGAAGCTGCGTGGCCATCGGCGCGGTGAGGCCAACGGCCGCCATCCGCTTCACGAAGCCCCGGCGGGACAGCGTGCCGCGCTGCACGCGGCCGATCATCTGACGCAGGTCGTCTTCGTTCATTGCAAGTCTCCCAGACCATGGACGCGGCGGTTCGCCGGCCCGCCCTTGGGCACGGCGTCATCGCATTTCATGCAATCGTGAAAACGCTACATGATGGTCGTCGACGTCACTACCGGATTTTTTCGGCCCGGCGGCGTGTTATTCGCCGCCCATGCCCATTTCCTGCTCGACGACGCTCACCCAATAGGCGACGCCAAGCGGAATGATCTGCGTCGTTGAAGTCGTAATGCGGCGTATGCACCTCGGGCGAGGTGCCGTCCGGGCCCTTGCCGGCGCCCAGGAACATGAAGGCGCCCGGCCGTGCCTCGAGCATCAGGGCGAAATCCTCCGCGCCGGTGATCGGCGGGATGAGCGAGACGGCGTCACCGCCCACCAGGGCGCGGGCCGCCGCGCGCGCGACCTCGGTCTGCTCCTCATGATTCACCAGGGCCGGCGCGCCGCGGCGATAGATCGCCTCCGCCGTGCAGCCATAGGAGGCGGCCAGGCCGTGCGCCAATTCGCCGATCCGCTTCTCCAGCAGGTCGCGCACCGCGGGCATGTAGCTGCGCGCCGTGCCGGTGATGGTGATCGACGACGGCATCACGTTCGGCGAGATCGGGGAGCCGCCCTCGATCGAGCCGACGCTGAGCACCGCCGCCTCGATCGCCGGCACGTTGCGCGAGACGATGCTCTGCAGCGCCAGCACGAAATGCGCCTGCACCACCGTCACGTCGGTGGCGAGGTGCGGCGTTGACCCGCCATGCCCGCCGGTGCCCTTGAAGGTGACGATGAAGCGGTCCGAGGCGGCGAGCGCCGGCCCGGGCCGGATGCCGAAGACCCCCTGCGGGATCGTCGGCGCATTGTGCAGACCATAGACGGCATCGCAGGGGAAGCGGTCGAACAGCCCGTCCTCGATCATCGCGCGCGCACCGCCGCGGCCTTCCTCGGCGGGCTGGAAGATCAGATGCACCGTGCCGGCGAAGTCGCGGTGCTGCGCGAGCCAGCGCGCCGCCCCGAGCAGCATGGTGGTGTGCCCGTCATGCCCGCAGGCATGCATCACGCCCGGATGCGTCGAGGCATAGGGCAGGCCGGTCTGTTCGGCGATCTGCAGCGCGTCCATGTCGGCGCGCAGCCCGACCACCCGCTGGCCCGGCCTGCGTGCCGCGGATGGTGCCGACCACGCCGAGCTTGCCGACGCCCTTCCGTCACCTCGATGCCGAGCGCGCGCAGTTCCCGCGCCACCAGCGCGGCGGTGCGCGTCTCCTCCATGCCCAGTTCGGGATGGGCGTGGATGTCCTGGCGGATGGCGGCGAGTTCCGGCAGCCAGGCCGTCACGCCATCGATCACGGGGTTGGTCATGGGTTGGTGTTCTCCTCGGCATGATGGCAGGCGACGGCCATGCCGTCCGCCGCCTGGCGCAATTCGGGCCGCTCGCGCAGGCACAGTTCGGTCGCACGCGGGCAACGCGGATGGAAGGCGCAGCCCGATGGCGGCGCAAGCGGCGAGGGCAATTCCCCCGCGATCGGGCGGAAGCTGACCGCCGCATCATCCAGCCGCAGCTTCGGCACGCTGTCGAGCAGCCCCTGCGTATAGGGATGCCGCGGCGCGCCATAGATGCGCGCGGCCGGGCCCAGCTCGACGATGCGGCCGAGATACATGATGGCGACGCGATGCGAGACATGCCGCACCACCGACAGGTCGTGCGAGATGAACAGGCAGGTGAGGCCGAGCGCGTCGCGCAACTCAAGGAACAGGTTGAGGATCTGCGCCTGGATCGAGACATCGAGCGAGGCCACCGGCTCGTCGCAGACCAGGATGTCCGGCTGCATCGCCAGCGCGCGGGCGATCGCCACCCGCTGCCGCTGCCCGCCGGAGAACTGGTGCGGGAAGCGCGTCGCGACCGCGGGATCGAGCCCGACCCGCGACAGCCATTCCGCCGCGAAGGCCAGCGCGGCGGTGCGCGCCACCAGGCCATGCGCGACCGGACCTTCGCTGATGGTCTCCCCGATGCGTCGCCGCGGGTTCAAGCGAGGCGAAGGGGTCCTGGAACACGGTCTGGATGCGCGTGGTGGCCTTGCGATGCCCGCGCATCACCGGCTGCCCGTCCACCATCACCGCACCGGCGCTGGGCGGCAGGATGCCGGCGACCATCCGGCCGAGGGTCGATTTGCCGCAGCCGGATTCACCGACCAGGCCAAGCGTCTCGCCGCGGCGGATGCTGAAGGAGACATCGGTGACCGCACGCACCGGCCGTGTCTCCACGGCGGCGCCGAAGGTCGCGGCGATGCGGTCGCCGATCGACAGATGCGGGTCGAAGCGCCGCGTCAGCGCATCGGCGATGACGATATCGCGTCATGCCGCCACCTCGATCGGGTGATGGCACAGCGCGAGGCGTCCGGGCAGGCGTGCCTCCGGCGGCGCGGCGCCGCACGCAGCGTCGGCGCGCGGGCAGCGCGGCGCGAAGGGACAGCCGGCGGGCAGGGCCAGCAGCGACGGCGCCATGCCCGGGATCTGCCGCAGCCGCTGCCCGGGCTCGGCCATGGCAGGCAGGCTGTCGAGCAGGCCGCGCGTATAGGGATGCAGCGGCGCGCCCAGCACGGCGCCGACCGGGCCGCTTTCGACGATCCGCCCGGCATACATCACCAGCACGCGATCGGCGATGGCCGAGACGGTGGCGAGGTCGTGGCTGATCCAGATCAGCGCCGTGCCCGTCTCCGTCGCCAGCGCCTTCACCTCGTGCAGGATCTGCGCCTGGATCGAGACGTCGAGCGCGGTCGTCGGCTCGTCCGCCACGATCAGGTCGGGGCCGTGCAGCAGCGCCGTGGCGATGGCGACGCGCTGGCGCATGCCGCCCGAGAATTCATGCGGATAGGCCCCCAGCCGCCGCGCCGCATCGGGGATGCCGACGCGTGTCAGCACCGCGGCCGCCCGCTCCTGCGCCGCACGGGTCGAGACGCTTGTCATGCGCCTGCACGGCGAGCGCCATCTGGGCCCCGATCGTCAGCACCGGATTGAGCGTCGCCTGCGGGTCCTGGAAGATCATCGCGATGCGCCGGCCGCGCAGCGCGCGCATCGCCTCGGCCGGCAGGCCCACCAGGTCGCGCCCGTCGAACATGACCGATCCGCCGGCGATCCGCCCGGGCGGGTCCACCAGGCCGAGCAGCGAAAAGCCGGTGACCGATTTGCCCGAACCGCTTTCCCCCACCAGGCCGAGGATCTCGCCCGGCGCGAGGTCGAAGGAAACGCCGTCCACCGCGCGTGCCACGCCGGCGCGGGTATGGAAATGCGTGCGCAGGTCGCGCACGGCGAGCAGCGGCGCGGTCATCGCCGCAACCGGGGGTTCGTCTGGTCGCGCAGCTGGTCGCCGACCAGGTTGATCGCCACCACCAGCACGATCAGCGCGACGCCGGGATAGACCGAGATCCAGGTCCGCCCGCTCATCATGTACTGGAAGCCGTTGGCGATCAGCATGCCGAGCGAGGGTTCCGTCGGCGGCAGGCCAAGGCCGAGGAAGGACAGCGTCGCCTCCAGCGAGATCGCGTTGGCCACCTGCACGGTGGCGACGACGATCAGCGGCGGCAGCACGTTCGGCAGCATGTGGCGGAACACGATGCGGCCCGTCGTCAGCGGCGTGGCGGCGGCGGCCTCGATGTAGTCCTTGCGCCGCTCGGCGCTCGCCGCGCCATAGGCGGTGCGCGCGAAATACGCGTATTGCGCGGCGACCAGCGCGATCACCAGCTGCGTCTTGCCCTGCCCGAGCACCGCGACCAGCACCAGCGCCAGCAGGATGGCCGGGAAGGACAGTTGCAGGTCGACCACGCGCATGATGGCGGTCTCGATCCAGCCGCCCGCCTGGGCGGCGAGGATGCCGAGCGTGGCACCCGCCGTCAGCGCCACCAGCCCTGCCGCGAGGCCCATCTGCAACGAAATGCGCAGCCCGTACAGGATGGCCGACAGCAGGTCGCGCCCCTGCGCGTCGGTGCCGAGCCAATGCACATAGCCGCTTGAGCCGACGAAGCCCGGTGGCCGCCGCGCATCCATCAGGTCGAGGCTGGCGAGGTCGTAGGGGTCCTGCGGCGCGAACCACGGCGCGAGCAGCGCGGCGGCCAGGATGGCGATGACGACGAGCAATGCCGCCAGCGCTGCGCGGTTCTCGGCGTATTCCCGCCAGAAGGCGTTCATGCGGCGGCCCCGCCGCGCCGCAGCCGCGGGTCGAGCAGCGCATAGGACAGGTCGACCACCAGGTTGATCAGCACGAACAGGAAGGCCACCAGCACCAGGTAGGCGACCATCACCGGCCGGTCGAGCGCGGTGATCGAATCGATGATCAGCTTGCCGACGCCGGGCCAGGAGAAGATCGTCTCGGTCACCACGGCGAAGGCCAGCGTCGAGCCGAGCTCCAGCCCGAACACGGTGACGATCGGGATGGCGATCAGCCGCAGCACATGCTTGCGCAGGATCGTGCGGTCCGACAGCCCGGCGGCGCGGGCGAACTTCACCGTGTCGGTCAGCATGATCTCCCGCGTGCCGGCGCGCGACAGGCGGATCATCATCGCCAGCTTGAACAGCGACAGGTTCAGCGCCGGCAGCACCAGGAAGGTCAGCCCTTCAAGCGTCAGGAACGACCACCCGACGCCGAGGATGTCGATGGTCGGCCCGCGGTTGCCGGCCGGCAGCCAGTCGAGATTGACCGCGAAGGTCAGGATCAGGATCAGCCCGACCCAGAAGGTCGGCACCGAGAAACCGAGCACCGAGAGCGCCATGATCCCCCGCGAGAGCGGCGAATTCGGCCGGTACCCGGCATAGATCCCGAGCGGCACGCCCAGCAGCGTGCCGATCAGCACCGCCGCCAGCGCCAGTTCCAGCGTCGCCGGCAGCCGCGACAGGATGAGGTCGAGCACCGGCATGCCGAACACGAAGGAGGTGCCGAAATCCCCCCGCAGCAGCCGCCCCAGGAAGGCGAGGTATTGCTGCCACAGCGGCAGGTCGAGCCCGAGATGGCGGATCGCCTGGTCCCGGATGTCCTGCGTCGCGTCGGGGGAGATCAGCACATCGATCGGGTTGCCGATGGCATAGACCCCGGCGAAGACCAGCGCCGACATCGCCAGCATGACGAGGGCCGATTGCAGGAGGCGCTGAATGACATGGCCGAGCATCCCCGGGAATATCGGCCAGTGGACAGAAGGCGCAAGGCATTCCTAGCATCCGGCCACAGGATGCTTCCCCGGGAGACAACAAAGCCATGCGTAGCGCCATCCGTAGCCTCGCCCTCGCCACCGTTGCCGCCGGCGCCTTGCTGGCCGGCCGGGCCGGCGCCCAGACACTGACCATGGGCGTCATCGCCGGCCCCGAGAGCATCGACCCGCACTACACCGCCACGGGCACGCATTCCGAGGCCCTGAAGCATGTCTTCGACACCCTGACCCATTCCGGCGACCGGTTGCAGATCGAACCGGGCCTTGCGGAATCCTGGCGCGTGGTGAACCCGACCACCTGGGAATTCCGCCTGCGCCGGGGCGTGAAGTTCCATGACGGGTCTGACATGACCGCCGAGGATGTCGCCGCCTCGATCCGCCGGATGCAGACGCTGACCGGCCCCAACCCGACCAGCATCTATGTCCGCCGCGTGCGGGAGGTGCAGGTGGTGGACCCGCACACGCTGCGCGTCGTCACCGACGGGCCGGCGCCGACGCTGCCCAATGATTTCATCCGCCTGTTCGTCGTCTCGGCGCGCGCCACCGCCGGGCTGACGCCCGAGACCAGCAACGAGGCCTTCAACAGCGGCCGCGCGGCGATCGGCACCGGCCCCTACCGCTTCGGGTCCTGGACCCCGCGTGAGCAGTTCACCGTCGAGCGCAACGACAACTACTGGGGCGCGCGGCCGGCCTGGGCGCGCCATGTCCGGCGCGAGATCTCGAACCCCGCCGCCCGTGTGGCGCAGCTGCGCACCGGCCAGGTGGACATGATCGTCCGCGTCCCGGCCGCCGACGTGCCGACGCTCGAACGCGACCGCACGCTGAGCGTGGTCAAGGCCGAGACGGTCTATGTGTTCAACCTCGCGCTCGACCAGCGCGAGCCGACGCCGCAGGTCACCGCGCGCGACGGCTCGCGCCTGCCCGCCAACCCGTATCGGGACGCGCGGGTGCGCGAGGCCATCGACCTCGCCATCGACCGCCGCGCCCTGGCCGAGATCGCCATGGAAGGCATGGGCACGCCGCAGGCCCAGATGGTCACCCCCGGCATCTTCGGCTTCAACCCGGCGATCCAGTTGCCGACGCCCAATGTCGCCCGCGCCCGCCAATTGCTGACCGAGGCCGGTTACCCGAACGGCTTCCGCATGGTGCTGAACTTCACCAACAACCGCCTGCCGGGCGACAACGGCGTCGGCACCTCGATGGCGCAGATGCTCGCGCGCATCGGCATCGAGGTGCAGGCGGCCGGGCAGCCCGCCGCGGTGATCTTCCCCGCCCGTTCGCGCGGCGAATTGTCCAACATCATGGCCGGCTGGGGCACGCTGACCGGGGAGGCGAACTACTACTATGCGGCCAATGCGCACACCAACAACCGTGAGCTGCGCCTGGGCGCCTTCAACTGGACCGGCTTCTCGAACGCCGAGATCGACCGGCTGATCGAGGCCGCCAATGTCGAGCTGGATACCGGGAAGCGCGAGGAACTGCTGCAGCAGGTCGGCGCCCTGTTCACCGCGCAGCGCGTGGTGATCCCGATCGCCGCGGTGGGGTCCGCCTGGGCGATGCGGCGCGACCGGGCGACGCTGCGCGTCGGGCGCAGCGACGAGGAGACCTATGCCTGGGACGTGACGCCGGTCGCCCGGTAGGGCGCGGGCGATGAGGATCGCCGAGAGCAACTGGCAGGACATCGAGGCCTATCTGCGCCTCGACGACCGCTGCGTGCTGCCCTTTGGCAGCACGGAACAACATGCCGGGCTGTCGCTCTGCGTCGATGCGATCCTGGCGGAGCGCGTCTCGGTGGAGGCGGCCGAACCGCTCGGCGTGCCGGTCTATCCGGCAATGCCCTTCGGCCTGGCGCCATATTTCGCGGCCTTCCCCGGTTCCGTCAGCCTGCGGGTGGAAACGCTGCTCGCGGTGGCGCGCGACCTGGTCGCCTCGGTGGCGCGCTCGGGCTTCCGCCGCATCCTGATCGTCAACGGGCATGGCGGGAACGCGCCGGTCGGCGCGCTGGCGCAGGACCTGATGGCGCAGGATCCGTCCCTGTCCATCAAGTTCCACAATTGGTGGAATGCGCCGCGCACCTGGGCGGTTGCGACATCCGATGACGCCACCGGCAGCCACGGCAACTGGCTGGAGAATTTCCCCTGGACGCGGCTTGCCCATGCCCCGGCCCCCGATGGCACCAAGCCGGCCGTGGACATGGCGCTGATGAAGGCGAGCGGGCCGGACGCCGTGCGCGCCATGCTGGGCGATGGCAGCTTCGGCGGCGCCTGGCAGAAGCCGGACGACGTGATGGCGCGCATCTGGGCGGCCGGCGTCGCCGAGACGCGCGCCGTGCTGGAAGGCCCCTGGCCCGGCTGACCCTCAGGGTGCGCGGATGCCGGCGAAACGGATGATGCCGTCCGGGTTCGGCTCGAACCCCGCGATGCCGGCGCGCAGGCCCCAGAACCAGCGGTGGTGATACAGGAACAGATGCGGCCGGTCGGCCAGCCAGGCCGCGGCGGCGCGGTGGTATTGCGCCTGCCGCTCGGCCGTGACGGTGCTGCGCCGCGCGGCGGCGAGGGCGGCATCGACCGTCGGGTTCGCATAGTGGCCCCAGTTCAGGAAGCCGTCGCTCGCCAGCCAGATCGCGACATTGCCGTGCGGGTCCGGCCGGCCGGACCAGATGGCGATGGCGGCGTCGAAGTCGCCGCGCCTGGTGGCGGCGACCATGGCGCTCGATTCCATCTGTTCGATGCGCACATCGAAGCCGCCCTCGGCCGCCATCGCCTGGATGATCTGCGCGACCTGCGCCTCGACCGGGCTGTTCGGCACCTTCAGCGAGAACGCCACGCGTTCATGCCCGGCCTGGCGCAGCAGCGCCTGGGCGCGGGCCGGGTCGCGCGGCGGTGGCGGCATATCCGCGAAATGATAGGCGGTGCCGGGCGCCTCCGGCTGGTTGCCTGGCACCAGCAGCCCTTCCAGCGCCACCTGGTTGATCACCGCGCGGTCGATGCTGCGTTCCAGCGCCTCGCGCACCAGCGGGTCGCGCAGGGCGCCGTCGGCGGTGTTGATCGACATGGTCTGGTAGGCGAGGGCGGTCGCCTCCACCACCCGCAGCCGGCGGTCCCGCCGCGCATCGGCGACGTCGGAGGGCGACAGCCGCTCGATGATGTCGAGCTGCCCGGCGCGCAGGTTCAGCAGCCGGACCGTGTTGTCGGGGATCGGCAGGAACACGAGCCTTTCGACATGGATGTTCGCGGCGTTCCAATGGCCGGGGAAGCGTTCCATCTCGATGCGGTCCTGCGGCACGCGGCGCGTCAGGCGGAAGGGGCCTGAACAGACGGGCTCGTCGCGGATCCGCTCGCCCAGCCGCGCCAGCGCGGTGGGCGACATGATCATCCCGCCGCGATCCGCCAGCACCGAGAGCAGCGGCGCGAAGGGTTCCGACAACCGGATGACGATGGTGCGACGGGTCCGGCGCCTCGATCGCGCTGACCTGGGCCAGTTCGCTGCGCCGGCGCGATTCGCGCGCGGTGCGGTAGCGTTCGAGATTGACGCGCACCGCCTCGGCATCGAGCGGCGTGCCGTCATGGAACCGCGCATCGCCGCGCAGCGTCAGCGTCAGCGTCAGGCCATCCGGCGCCCATTCCCATCGCGTCGCCAGTTCCGGCCGGAACGACAGGTCCGGCGCGGTGTCGATCAGCTTGTCGCACAGTGCCGAGAAGACGACGCGCTCGACGAAGGACCCGCTGACCGCGGGGTCGAGCACATTCGGGTCGGACCCGATGCCGATGCGCAGCGTCTGCGCGCCGGACGGCTGCGCGACGGCGAGCACCATGAGCGAAGCGAAGGGTGGCGAGCGCACGCATTCCGGTCATCCCATCCCGACGGTGGATCATTCGCGCGCGGCGCCGCCTGCGGGCAAGCGGCGGCGGTTGCCGCGCCAGCGCCGTGGGGCGCAGGCTCGCCGCCATCCCAGCATGAGGCAGCATCCATGGCCGACACCATCCTGTTCCCCGGCACCGTCGAATGGTCGGGCGAGAATCCCGGCATATCGCTGAAGGAGGACCCGGCGGGGCCGTTCACCACCCTGGCCTCCTTCTTTCGCGTCGTGCTGTCGCCGCATGGGCGCGGGCATGCGCTGGTGCTGCTGCTGTCGCCGGGTGAGGCGGCGCCACCGGCCGAGCGCGCCAACATCTGCTTCACCGACAATGAGCCGCTCGCGCGCTGGCTGGTGGCCGACTACGTCTCGCATTTCGGTGCCTGGCGCGGGCTGCCGGGGCTGCAGGGGCTGCAATACCGCGCGCTCGACAGCGTGCAGCTCGGTCGGCGACGCCATCACCAGCCTACAGCGAGACGGTGCGCGCGGGCGAGACACCACCGTGACGCTGGCCTGGTCGGGCCTCGGCACGCCGTTCTGCTTCGCGCTGACGCCACCGACCTCGGCGACCGGTGCGCACACCATGCCGAGCCTGTTCGTCGGCTGCGAGACGGCGAGCGTCACGGTCAACGGACAGGTCCGCCCCGGCGCGCCGATCCCGCGCGAGATCGCCGGGCAGCGCATCTCGACGGCCATGCTCGCCTTCTCGGAGACCTGGATCCGCGCCTGAATTCCGCTTGGCAGGGGTGCCGGCTCTCGCGCAGATGGGCCGGGGGGTATCCGCATGAGCGAATCGACCATTCCGCGCCCGGCGCTGTGGCTCGGACTGGCCGGCCTGCTGCCGAGCGTCGCCGCCCTCGCCGTCATGCTGGCCTGGCCGGCGGCGGGCGGGCCTCGCCGCGAGCGCCGGCCTCGCCTATGGCGCCGTGATCGCCAGCTTCGTCGGCGGCGCCTGGTGGGGGCTGGCGGCCGCGCTGGCCGGCCCCGATGTGCAGGCGCGCTATCTGGGCCTGGCCATCGTCCCGAGCCTGGTCGCCTGGCTGGCGGTCCTGGCGCCGCCGGTGACCGGCTTCGCGCGTGCTGGCGATGCTGTTCGCCGTGCTGCCGCCGACCGACCGGCGGCTGCGGACGGCGGCGTCGGCGCCGGCCTGGTGGGCGCCGTTGCGCAGGCCGCTGTCCTACGCCATGGCGGCGCTGCAGGCGGCCATGGCGCTGGTGCTGTTGCTCACCCCTGCTGGTTGAGCCGCTTCAGGCGGAAGCCGAGCGCCACCAGCACGACGCCCATCACGATCGCCTCGAGCGCGATGATCCAGGCGATGGCGATCAGCCCCGCGCCCGGCCGGGTCAGCAGGATGGCGCCGAACAGCACGGTGACGGCGCCGAGCACGCCGAGCAGCACATCCGACACCCGGAAGGCGAGCACGATGCGCGCGACGCCCACCGCGACGGCGAAGCCGCCGGCGACCAGCACGAAGACGAACACCGACAACCCCGGCGCCAGCAGCAGCGCGGCGGCGGCGGCGAGCGACAGCAGCCCGTCGAGCCAGGTCCAGGCGCCGTGCGGCCCGCGTGCCGGCGACCGCCTGCCAGATCGTCGTCCCGCCCTCGACCGCCATCCAGGCGGCGAGGAAGGCGAGCAGCACGAAGATGCTCAGGCCCCGGATTCATGAAGGTGAGGATGCCGAAGATGATGGCCGCCACGCCGCGCAGCGCGAAAGCCCACCAATGCCTGGCCATGGCGCGCAGGATGGTCACCTGGCCATGGCCCGGAAGGCCGTGAGGTGTGTCGGTCATGCGGTCATGCTCCTGCGTTGCGGCGGAACGGTAGGCGAGCATGACAATGTAAGGGAAGTCTCGCGGGCGGGTGGTGGAGCTGAGGGGAATCGAACCCCTGACCTCCTCATTGCGAACGAGGCGCTCTCCCATCTGAGCTACAGCCCCGACCCGCGCGAGGCCGGCTGAGTGCCCCAGCCCGGAAGGGAAGTCAAGGCGCCTTGCGCGAGCCTTGTCCGGGCCGCCCCCGCTCACTAGGTTGCCCCCGCTTTCGAGGAGAGACCATGCGCGCGCTGTTCTGGCTGCTGGATACCGCGATCAGTCTTTATGTCTGGGCGCTGATCATCGCGGCGGTCCTGTCGCTCCTGCTGGCCTTCAACGTGCTCGACACGCGGAACCGGCTGGTCTGGACGATCTCCGACTTCTTCTACCGCGTGACCGAGCCCGCCCTGCGGCCGATCCGCCGCTTCCTGCCGAACCTTGGCGGGGTCGACCTGTCGCCGCTGGTGCTGATCCTGCTGCTGCAGGCGCTGCGCATCCTGCTCGGCGAGATCTATGTCGGCATGGCTGAGCAGCGGCGTCGGCTGGTGAGCTTCTGGCGGGCCGAGGGCGATGGCGTGCTGGTGCGCGTGAAGGTCCAGCCGAAATCGCGCCGGCCCGGCCTGGGCGGGGCGAAGCCCGCCGCCGACGGCCCGCGCCTGGCCATCGCCGTGACCGAGGCGCCCGAGGATGGGCGCGCCACCCGCGCCGCCTGCGAGGCGCTGGCCGGCGCGCTCGGTGTCGCCAATTCGGCCGTCGGCCTCGTGCAGGGGGCGGCGTCGCGCGAAAAGCTGCTGCGCGTCGCCGGCGACCCGGCCGCGCTCGCCCCCGGCCTGGAGGCCCTCGCATGACGGCACGCATCCTCGACGGCAAGGCGATCGCCGCCGCCCTGCGCGCCCGCCTGGCCGAACGCGTCGCCGCGCTGCCCTACAGCCCTGGCCTGCGCGTCGTGCGGGTCGGGCGAGGACCCGGCCTCCGGCGTCTATGTCCGCAACAAGGACAAGGCGGCCAGGCGGCCGGCTTCGACAGCGCCACCATCCACCTGCCGGCCGAGACGACCGAGGCCGCGCTGCTCGCCACCATCGCCGCGCTGAATGCCGACCCGGCGGTGGACGGCATCCTGGTGCAGCTGCCGCTGCCGCCGCAGATCCGCACCGAGGCCGCGATCGCCGCCGTCGATCCGGCCAAGGATGTGGACGGCTTCCACCCGCTCAATGCCGGGCGGCTGGCCGCCGGGCAGCCGGGCCTGGTGCCCTGCACGCCGCGCGGGGTGATGCACATCCTCGCCGAGGCGGGTGTGCGCGCTGCGCGGCGCGCGGGCGGTGGTGCTCGGCCGCTCGCAGATCGTCGGGCGGCCGATGGCGCAATTGCTGCTCGGCGCCGACTGCACCGTGACCATCGCGCATTCCCGCACGCGCGACCTGCCGGGCGAATGCCGCCGCGCCGACATCCTGGTCGCCGCCGTCGGCCGGCCGGAGATGGTGCGCGCGGACTGGGTCGCGCCGGGCGCCGTGGTGATCGATGTCGGCATCAACCGCCTGCCGGATGGCGGCTGGTGGGCGACGTCGCCTTCGCCGAGGTCGTCGGCGGTCGCCGGCGCCATCACCCCGGTGCCCGGCGGCGTCGGGCCGATGACCATCGCCTGCCTGCTGGAGAACACGCTCGACGCCGCCATCGCGCGGCGGGGGGCGGCATGATCCTCGTTCGCATCATGCAGGCGGTCGGCATCGCCGGCCTGCTGGCCTGCGCGCATCTCGCCTGGGAATCGACGCCCTGGGGCGGTGATGGCCTGGAATCGCAGCCGGATGCTCTATGCCTGGGCCGGCGCGATCCCGGCGCTCGGCCTGCTCGGCATCGCCTCGCTGGTCGCCGGCGCTGCGGCGCCAGGCCACCGAGATCGCGACGCTCAAGGAGACGCTGGCGCGGATCGAGAGGCGCCTGGGCGGATGAGCCCCGGCACGCTCGGCCTCGCCGGGCTGTTCGTCCTGGTCTGGGCCTCGGCCTTCAACGCGGCGCGCATCGTCGCGCTGGAATGGCCGCCGCTGATGGCGCTGTCGCTGCGCTTCGCGATCGGCGTCCCGGTGCTGCTGGCTGTCGCCTGGGTCACGCGCGGCGCAGGCTGCCGGCCCGTGCCGACGTGCCGCGCATCGCCGCCATGGGCGCCTTCGGCATGGGCGGCTATCTCGGCTGCGCCTGGGCGGCCTCGGCGCTGATCCCCTCGGGGCTGGTCGCGCTGCTGTCGGCGACCGCACCGCTGTTCGTGGCGCTGGGGGAGCGGCTGGTGTTCGGCCGGCGCCTGGCCGTCAGGCCTGGGCCGGGCCTGGCGTTGGGCTGGGTCGGGGTGGCGATGCTCGGCCTGCCGCGCGCCGCGTCCGGGCTGGCACGCTGCCGCGGCCGCGGGGCATCGCGCTGGCGCTGGCCGGCGCGCTGTTCCAGGCGGGCGGGTTGCTGGCCTTCGCCCCGGCGCGCGGGCGGCTCGACCCCTGGACGTCGAATCTCGGGCCAGACGGCCGTCGCCGCCGCTGGTGGTCGCGCCCTTCGCCCTGGCGCTGGAACCGTTGCCGGCGACGGCGCCGGACTGGACCGGGCGTGGCGGCGCTGGCCTGGTCGATCCTGGTCGTCGGGCTGGGCGGCTATGCGCTGTATTTCGTGCTGCTGCGGCGGCTGCCGGCGTCCTCCGCCGCCGCGCTGCAACTGCTGGCGCCACCGGTGGCGGCGTTGATCGGCTGGGCGCTGCTGGGCGAGACGCTGCGGCCGACCGACGTCGCCGGCGGGCCTGGTGACGCTGGCCGGGCTGGCGATGCTGCTGCGTGCGCCGCGATAGCGGCGCGTCCCGATCGCGGTGGTCGCCACGTGACGGTTTCCAAAGGCCCCGGGCCTTGGGTGGGGTGCGAGCCCGGAGAGGGGCAGGCCCCTCTCCGCCGCCTGCCTCAGCCGCGCATCGCCTCCGCCACCGCGCGGTCGGCCGGTTCCTCGCTGGCGGACAGGCCGGCGAGCACGCCCGCGCGGTCCGGCTCGGCGCGGTTCTGGCTGAGCTTGCGCTTGCCGATCAGCGTCTCGATGCGCAGCACGATGCCGACGATGCCCTTCAACTGCGCCGGCGACGAAGTCGTCCGGCGCGTCGGTCACCGCCCAGGGCGCGGCGCGCGGCGCCTCATGCCGCTCCGTCAGGCGGGAGACGATGGCGTGCAGCCGCGCCGCGTCCTCGACGACCTCGACCGGGCCGATGGCATGCACGGCGACGTAGTTCCAGGTCGGCACGACGCGGCCGTGTTCCTGCTTGGACGGGTACAGCGAGGGCGAGACATAGGCCTCCGGGCCGGTGAAGATGGCCCGCGCGGCACCGGCCGCCGCCAGCCCGCGCCACTGCGGATTGGCCTTCGCCACATGGCCGTACAGCGTGCCGTGCGGGCCTTCCTCCGGCACCAGCGTCATCGGCAGGTGCGTCGCCTCCGGCACGCCGCCATCCGTCGCCGCGCTGACCAGCAGGGCCAGGCGCGCGGCGCGGATGATCTCCGCCAGCACCTCGGGGCGGTCCTCGCGAAACTGCGGCGGGTTGTACATGGCGCGATGCTCCTGTCGGGTGCAGGCTAACGGTCGGCGGCCGGATCGGGAAACGGCTGCCGACGCGGAGGAGACATGCCATGGACGAGGATCGCTTCAACATGGAACTGCGGAAGTTCCTCAAGCAGGTCGGCGTCACCTCGCAGCGCGAGGTCGAGCGCGTCGCGCGGGAGGGTGCCGGTGGTACCAAGGTGCTGCGGCTGACGATGGCGCTGACCTCGCCCGACGTGCCCGGCCTGCAACACATCGTCGAAGCCGCCATTCCGCTGGATTGACCGCCCCATGCCGAATGACCTGATCCGCCTCACGGCCACCGAGGCGGTGGCGAAGCTGCGCGCGCGCGAGATCTCGCCGCTCGAGCTGATCGACGCCGCCGCCGCGCGCATCGACGCGGTGGAACCGGCGGTGAACGCGCTGCCGACGCTGTGCCTCGACCGCGCGCGCGACCACGCCCGCGCGCTGATGAAGCGGCGAGCGGCGCGAGGCCGAGGGCGAAGCCGGCTGGCTCGCCGGCCTGCCGGTCGCGATCAAGGACCTGACCGAGGTCGCCGGCGTGCGCACCACCTTCGGCAGCCCGATCTTCGCCGACCACGTGCCCGAGCGCAGCCACCCGCATCGTCGAGCGCATCGAGCGCCGCGGCGGCATCGTCATCGCCAAGTCCAACACGCCGGAATTCGGCGCCGGCGGGTCGACCTTCAACGAGGTGTTCGGCCGCACGCGCAACCCGTGGAACACCTCGCTGACCTGCGGCGGCTCGACCGGCGGCGGCGCCGTCGCGCTGGCCACCGGGGAGGTCTGGCTGGCGCATGGGTCCGACCATGGCGGCTCGCTGCGCCGGCCGGCGACCTATTGCTCCGTCGTCGGGCTGCGGCCCTCCCCCGGGCGCGTCACGCGCGGCGCGCAGGAGGATCTGTGGTCGCCGCTCTCGGTGCAGGGCCCGATGGCGCGCAACATCCCCGACCTGGCGCTGTTCCTCGACACCATGGCCGGCTGGGACATCGACGACCCGATGACCTATGACGCGCCGGCGCGGTCCTTCGTCGAGGCCGTCGCCGCCGCCGAGCGCGAGAAGCCCCTGCGCATCGCCTTCGCCACCGATTTCGGCGGCGCCATGGCGATGGACCGCGAGATGGCGGCGATCTGCGCGAAGGAAGTCCGCCGCTTCGAGGCCCTCGGCATCGAGATCGAGGAGGTCTTCCCCGACCTCGGCGCGTTGAACGAGGCCTTCCTGGTGCTGCGCAGCCAGCATTTCGTGGTCGATCGCGAGGAACTGCTCGCCACCAAGCGCGACCTGCTGAAGCCCGACATCATCTGGCAGACCGAGCGCGGCCTGGCCGAGACACCCTCCCGCCTCGCCTGGGCGGAGCATGAACGCGCCCGCTTCTTCCGCGCGCTGCGCGACATCTTCGCCCGCTGCGACGTGCTGGTCACGCCCGGCGCCTCCTCCCCCGCCTTCGACGTGATGCTGCGCGCGCCGGAGAAGATCGGCGGCAAGGTGCTGGACAACTACATGGGCGGGTCGCTGATCAACGCCTTCGCGACCATGGCGAGTTGCCCGGCCGTGGCGGTGCCCTGCGGCTTCGACCAGCACGGGCGGCCGGTCGGGCTGCAGGTGGTCGCGCCGCCGCGGCAGGACGCGCGCGCGTTGCAGGTGGCGGCGCTGTTCGAGCGGCTGACCGGGCTCGACCGGATGCTGCCGCTGGACCCGAAGCCGGGGGTCGTGCCGCCCTACGAGTGAGGCGGCGGGCCGTTGCCGGGGTGGCTCGGAGGGGCGCCCCCCCCGCCCTGATCCCGCGCCGCCGCAATCCCCGGACTACCCTCGCCCCGCGCGATGGCCCATCACCGCGCCATGTCCGCCCTCGCCTGGTCCCTGCTGGTCGCCCTGTCCGTCCTGTGGGGCGGGTCGTTCTTCTTCGTCGGCGTGGCGGTGGCGGAGATCCCGCCACTGACCCTCGTCGCCCTGCGCGTGACGATCGCCGCCGCTGATGCTGTGGGCGGCGCTGCCGCTGCTGGGCATGCGCGCCGCCGCGCGGCGGCCGGGCCTGGCGCGCGGTCGCGGTGATGGGCCTGATCAACAATGTCATACCCTTCACCCTGATCGTCTGGGCGCAGCAGACGCTGCCCTCGGGCCTGGCGGCCATCCTGAACGCCACCACGCCGCTGTGGACCGTGCTGGTCGCCCATGCCCTGACCACCGAGGAGAAGGCGACGCCGGGCAAACTGGCGGGCGTGCTGTTCGGCTTGGCCGGCGTCGCGGCGATGATGGGGGCGGACATCCTCGGCGGGGCGGCGGCGGCGGGGCTGGCCACGGTCGCGATGCTGGCGGCGACCCTGTCCTATGCCTTCGCCGGGGTGTTCGGGCGGCGCTTCCGCGCCATCGGCGTCGCGCCGATGCAGGCGGCCCTCGGCCAGGTGACGGCATCCGCGGCGGTGATGCTGCCGCTGGCGCTGGCGCTCGACCGGCCCTGGGCGCTGCCACCACCGGCCGCCGCCACGGTGGCCGCCGTGCTCGGCCTGGCGGGGCTGTCCACGGCGCTCGCCTATGTCCTGTATTTCCGCATCCTGGCGCTGGCCGGGGCGGTGAACCTGCTGCTCGTCACCTTCCTGATCCCGGTCAGCGCCATCCTGCTCGGCACGCTGCTGCTGGGGGAGGCGCTGGCGCCGCGCCACCTGTTCGGCATGGCGCTGATCGGCGCGGGCCTCGCGGCGATCGACGGCCGGCCGCTGGCCTATGCCTCGCGGATCTTGCGCTGGTAGTGCTTCGAATACTTCTCGGTGATCAGGTCCGTCTTCACCATGACGGCGACGTCGGTGGTGTTGAACTGGGGGTCGATCACCGCCCCTTCGCCAACGAAGCCGCCCAGCCGCAGGTAGCCCTTGATCAACGGCGGCAGGCTCGCCAGGGACCGCTTCGCATCGATGGTCGCCGGGTCCTTGCGCATCATCTCGACATAGCGGTCGGGCAGGGCGCGCGGGCGGATCGCCTCGGGCGCCAGGTGGTGGGAGGCGAGATAGGTCAGCTGGTCGGCCAGCGCATCGAGGTCGGTGCCGGGCAGGGAGGCACAGCCGAACAGGATCGAGACGTCGTGCTTGAAGATGTAGGCGGCGATGCCGCTCCAGAGCAGTTGCATGGACCCGCGCGTGCGATAGGCGGCATCGACGCAGGACCGCCCGCATTCCAGCACCTCCCCCTCGACGGAGAGGATGCGGGAGATGTCGTATTCCGCCGCCGAATACCAGCGGCCGAGCTTCGCCGCCGCCGCGCGGCGCGTCAGCCGATAGGTGCCGACGACCGATTCGGCGCCCTCGCCCTTGTCGTGGTCCACCACGAGCAGATGGTCGGCGACCGCGTCGAAATCGTCCCGGTCGCGGCGGCTGGCGGCGGTCGCGGCATCCGCGTGGGCGCCCATCTCCTCATAGAAGACGCGGTAGCGCAGCGCCTGCACGGCATCGATCTCGGCGGCATCGCGCGCCAGCCGCACGCCCAGATTGCCCGAGCGCAGTTCGCCGAAGCCGGGGTCCTCGCACTCGCTCACGAATCGCGTCCGGGCTTGCGGCGCCTGGCGGGTGTCTCGGCCGCGGGCGGTTCCGCGCGGCGGCCGAACAGTTCGAGCCGCTGGCCGACCAGCACGAAGCCGAGCCTGCGGGCGAGGATATCGGCCAGCGCCTCGAACTCCTCATCGGCGAATTCGATCACCTTGCCGGTGTCCACATCGATCAGGTGGTGATGGTGGCCGCGGTCGGCCGGGTCGTAGCGCGCGCGCCCGCCGCCGAAATCCCGCCGTTCCAGGATGCCCTTTTCCTCGAGCAGCCGGACGGTGCGGTAGACGGTCGCGATCGAGACCTTGTTGTCGAGTGCGAGGGCCCGCCGATAGACGTCCTCGACATCCGGATGGTCCTCGGCCTCGCTGAGCACGCGCGCGATCAGGCGGCGCTGCCCCGTCATCTTGAGGCCCCGCTCGATGCAGAGTTGTTCGATCCGGGACGGCGAATGGTCCTGGGTCAGCGGACGGGCCTGGATGCGGCTCTCCATGCGGTGGTCGGTACCCCGATTTGTCTTGCGCCACTCCCGGCGCGGCCGCGGACGATAATCCGGGCGGCGCCGTCAGGCCACAGCCAAGGTGCCAGCCGCCATGCCGCGGCCGATGCCGGCGCGCTGGACCACCCGTGCCCTTCGGCGCGGCCCGATGACGGGCTGCGCGGCAGTCCGGGGTTGTGGCGGACCGGGGAGGCGCCTAGCCGCACCTCCCCAGGTCGGCGCCTCAACCCTTCGACTTGCCGCGGTCGCGCGGCGTCGTGCCGAGGCCGATCTTCTTGGCCAGGGACGAACGATGCTTGGCATAGTCCGGCGCCACCATCGGATAGTCGGCCGGCAAGCCCCAGCGCTCGCGATACTGCTCGGGCGACAGGTTGTAGGAGGTCTTGAGATGCCGCTTCAGCATCTTCAACTTCTTGCCGTCTTCCAGGCAGATCAGGTAGCCCGGCGTGATGGACTTCTTGATCGGCACTGCCGGTTGCGGCCGTTCCGGTTCGGGCGCCGGATGGCTGCCGACACCGGACAACATGCGGAAAACCTCCTGTATCAGTCCAGGAACTTCCGCGGCCGGAACCGGGTTGTGCGAGACATGTGCAGAAACAATCTGGGCAGTCAGTCCCAGAAGGTCGCCGTGAAGGTTGGATTCAGCCATTGATTGTGCCCCCTGTATATATAGCCATTGTGCTTCTACCTGCACTGGTTGCTGCCCGCAATTCGCACTAGGGTGAAATCGATGACAGACGGAAATTTTGCGGCTGTGGGCGAAGAAACAGCCGCCGATGCAACCCTGGACATAACGCGCGAGACTTGCCCGATGACCTTTGTGCGGGTCCGCTTGGCACTTGATCGTCTCAAACCCGGCAATGTTCTTGAAGTGTTCCTTTCCGGCGAGGAGCCGCGCCGCAATGTCCCGCGCACAGCCGCCGAACAGGGCCATTCGGTCCTGCTCCAGGCAGAGGACGAAGCGGGCGTCACCCGCCTGTTGTTGCGCCGGGGCGGCTGAGGCCGAGCCGCAACACCAGCGCAGCGCCGCCATCCGGATAATAGGCCGGACGCCTGCCGACCGGCATCGCGCCCAGCGCGGCATACAGGGCGCGCGCCGCCGCGTTGGTCTCGGCGACCTCCAGGAACAGTTCGGCGGCGCCGCGATGCGACGGCCTCGGCGGCCAGCGCCCGCATCAGGGCCAGCCCGAGGCCCGCCCGCCGGGCGGCGGGAAGCACCGCCAGCGTCAGCACCTCGGCCTCATCCAGCCACGGCGCGGCCCATGGCGAAGCCGAGCGGCTGGCCTCGCATCCGACGCGAGAAGCGCGAAATGGCCGGGCAGGTCGAGCATCAGGGCGATCGCCTGGGCGCCCCAGCGTTCGGCGGGCGGGAAGGCCTGCGCGTGCAGGGCGGCCAGCAGCGCGGCCGATTCGCTGCCGACGGAGCCGAGCATCATGCCCGGGCGGGCGCCGCGCCGGATGCCGCGCTGCTGACCGCGGGGGGCTCGGCGTAAAGCGGTGCCGCGCCGCGCGGGGGCAGCCCGCCGGCGCGGCGCCGGGCGGCGACGCGTGCCACCGCTTCGGCGAGCGGCAGGCCGGGATGGGCCTCGGCCCGATCGCCGCGCGCGGTCAGCAGGTCGGCCACGGCCCCGGCCGCATCGCCCAGGACCAGCACCGCCGCCGGCGTGGCCGGCAGCGAATCGAGCGGTGCGACGACGGGCGGGCCGGGTATCGCGGCATCCGGGGCGAAGCATTCCAGCACGACACGGCCGCGGCGATTGTCGATCGCGGCCCACAGCGCCCGGCCCGCGGCAGCACCAGGCGGCAGCGCGGCGGCGAGCGCCTCGCCGGTCGTCACGCCGATCAGCGGCCTGCCCGCCCCCTGGGCGAGGCCTTCCGCCAGGGCGATGGCGGCCCGCAGGCCGGTGAAGCCGCCCGGCCCGACGCCGACCGCCACGGCGTCGAGGCTGCCGGCGGCCAGGCCCGCCTCGGCGAGCACCTCGGCCACGAAGCGCGGCAACAAGGCCGGGTGGCCGCGCGCGGCCTCCGCCTGGCGCGAGGCCAGCACGGCGTCGCCGTCGAGCAGGGCGACCGAGCAGCGGGCAAGCGCGCCCTCGATGGCGAGAATCCTCATGCAGCGTGGCTTAGAGCAGATCCCGCTCAGATGGAATCACGCGAGCGGGTGAAGATGCTCGTAAAAACAACATGCTAGGGCGGAGGCCGTGGGCCGGGGCGAACGGAATCCGCTCAGGAGCAGAACCCGGCCGGGTGACATCACCTGATCGGCGGACGAGGTCCGCAGAGGAATCGCTCGATCGCCCGCCGGCCCCCGGGGAACGGACGCCGCGCGCATGGGTTGCCGAACCCACGGGCGCGCCGGTCCGGCGGGGCCGACGCCGGGCTTGGCGAAACCCGCGTGGCACCTGCGCCGGCACCCGGCCTCCCGCGCGCTGGGGCGACCGGCCCGGCACCGGCGGGATTCGAGCGTCCGGACGCCAGCCGCATGCCGCGGTGGCGCGGCGCGGCGCTGCGGGTCCGGCGCTGGCGGGCCTTTCGCTGCGCTGTCCAAACGGCCAGGATGGCTGCACGGACCACGGGAAGTCCGCGGAAGGAAACACCATGACCATCACACGACGCACCCTTGGCGCAGGGGCGCTGGCGGCGCCTGCCCTCCTCATGGCGCGCGGCGCCGGCGCGCAGGCGGCCTGGCCCAGCCGAGCCGTGCGCATCGTCGTGCCCTACACGCCTGGCGGGGTGTCGGACATCACCGCCCGCCTGCTGGCCGAGCCGCTCTCGGCGGCCTGGGGCCAGCCCGTGCCGGTGGACAACCGCGCCGGCGCCGATGGCGTGATCGGCACCGAGGTGATCGCCCGCAGCCCGGCCGATGGCTACACGCTGGGGCTCGTCTCGGTCGGCCACCCGGTCAATGCGGCATTCTACCGGCTGCCCTTCGACACCATGCGCGACTTCACCTTCGTGACGCAGACCACCTCGACCCCGCTGGTGTTGTGCGCGCCGCGCGCCTTCGCGCCGAACACGCCGGCCGAACTGGTGGACTACGCGAAGCGCAACCCCGGCGTGACCTTCGCGGGCACCGGCGGGGTGGTGCGGCTCGCCCCCGTGCTGTTCGCGCAGCGCACCGGCATCACGCTGGAATACGTGCCCTATCGCGGCAGCACCCAGGCGCATCCGGACCTCATGGCGAACCGCGTGAACATCATGTTCGACACGGTCCCGGCCGCCCTGCCGCATATCCAGTCGGGCGCGCTGAAGGCGCTGGCGACCACCGGCGCGCAGCGCAGCCCGCAATTGCCCGACGTGCCGACCATCGGCGAGGGCTTCCTGCCGGGCTTCGAGGCGGCGACCTGGGGCATGATCATCGCGCCGGCGAACCTGCCCGCGCCGGTGCTGGCGAAACTCAACGCGGACATCCGCACCGCCCTGCAGAACCCGACCGTGGTGGACCGGCACAGGACGCTCGGCGCGTCGATCGTGTCCAACACGCCGGATGAGATGCGCGCCTTCGTGCAGGCCGAGATGGAAAAGTGGGGGGCCGCGGCCCGGGCCTCGGGGATCCAGCCGCAATAACGGCGCGGCGGCAGCCGGAGGGGCCTGCCCCCTCCGGATCGCGCCGCCAAAGGGCAGTCGCCCTGGGAACGCCATCGGCTGGCGCCGGGCGTTGGATGTCCCGGACGGTCATGCAGGTTGGCCCTGCGTGCGGCAGGCACGGCGACGTCGCGTCGCGCCGGCGTGCTGCCAGCAGCGGACGCCGCGGGCCCGTGGCGGGCTCGGCGGCACGGCCGCTAGAGCCGTTTCCGTTCGCCCTGGCTCACGGCAACGTCTCCAGCCCGTTGTTTTCGCGAGCATCTTGACCCGATCAGGTGATTCCACCTGATCGGGATCTGCTCTAGGCGCGGAGAGGAGCGGCGCCCCTCTCCGGCACCGTCAGAGATTGGCGGCGAAGAACGCCAGCGTCCGCTGCTGCGCCAGTTCGTAGTCGGCCTTCACGAAGGACCCGCGCTCATCGCAGCCGAAGCCGTGGCCGCCGCCATAGACGTGGATGTCGACGCCCGGCTGGGCCGCCTTGATCGCTTCGACATCGGTCATCGGGATGGAGGCATCGGCCTCGCCGAAATGCATCTGCACCGGGCAGCGGGCGACCTCGTTCCTCGCCGCGGCGATGCCGCCGCCATACCAGCCGCTGGCGGCCGAGAAGGCGCTGGTGCGGGTGGCGCCATGCCAGGCGATGGTGCCGCCCCAGCAATACCCGACGATGCCGCGCTTCACCCCCGCCGGCAGCGCGGCGGCGGCGGCGAGGATGTCGAGCACGGTCAGCCCGTCATCGATCTTGCCGCGCAATTCACGGCCCTGGGCCACGTCGGCGGCCTCGTAGCCGAGCTCGATGCCGCGACCGACGCGGTCGAACAGCGCCGGGGCGATGACGGCATAGCCTTCGGCGGCGAAACTGTCGCAGACGTTGCGCATGTGACGGTTCACGCCGAAGATTTCCTGCACCACGACAAGGGCGCGGGCGGCGTTCTGCGGTCCGGCACGATAGGCGGACAGGCGATGGCCGTCCGCGGCGGACAGCGAGATCATGGGCATGGGCGTTTTCCCTCGGGGGCTGATGCGGCGTATCCTCACCGCATGGGTGAGATCGTCAACCTGAACAAGCAGCGCAAGGCGCGCACGCGGAAGGAGGCCGAGGCCACCGCCGCCGCCAACCGCGCGAAGCACGGCCGGACCAAGGCCGAGAAGGCCAACGACCTGCGGGCGGAGGCGCGCGCCAAGGCCCTGCTGGACGGTGCGAGGAAGGAGGACTGACCGCCTTGCGCCACCACCTTCTGGCCGGCTTTCCGCCGTCCGTCTCACCGTCCTCCCATGCGGTGGAGACGGCTGGGCTCGTGTTCCTCACCGGCCAGTTCCCGCGCGACCTCGATGACCCCGAGGCGCCGCTGCCCGAGGGCATCGCCGCGCAGACGGCACGGACCATGGGCAACCTGGCGCGCGCGCTGGCGGCGCTGGGGCTGGGGCTCGAGCACCTGGTCTCGGTGCGCGTGTATCTCTCGGCCTTCGAGCGCGACTATGCCGCGATGAATGTGGCCTATGCCGCCGCGCTGCCCGAGGGCGGGCGCCCGGTGCGCAGCTGCATCGGCGTCACCGCGCTGGTGCGCGGTGCGCTGATCGAGATCGAGGCGGTCGCCGAGCGGCCTTGAGGGCGGCTCAGAACGCCCGGTTGATGGTGAAGGTGATGCCCTGGTTGGCGAAGCGGCCGGATGAACTGCCGACCAGCGTTCCGTTGATGAGCGTGCCATCCTGCCCGTTCGGATTCGAGAAGGTGCTGGCGTAGTTGCCCGTCTGGCGCTGCGTTGCCGACAGGGTGTAGCGCACATCGACGAACCAGGACGCGTCGAAGAACAGCGTCACGCCCACCATCGCGGCGCCGCCGAGCACCCAGCCCTCGGTGCCGAAATTCTGGGGCGCGCCGGAGATGTCGCTGCGGCTGCCGTTGGTATCCGCGAAGCCGATCAACCCGTTCAGCCTGGTGCTCATGCGCGACAGGGTTGGCCCGGCGCCGAGATAGACGAACCCGCCGGCCTCGAAGGCGCGGCCGACATAGGGCATCAGCGCGACCTGATGGGTAACCTCGGTCTGGTAGGACTGCACGATGGCGTTGCCGGTGAAGGGCACCGCGTTGCTGCTGCCGGTCGGCGTGTAGGACCCGGCCTGCGGGATGCGGGCGTTCTGCACGGACGCCGAGGCATTCATGTAGCTGTAGTTGAGGTTCGCTCCCCACAGCCAGGCGCTGTCGGCGAAGCGTTGGAAATACCCGAGCTGCACCACCGGGGCGATGGCGGTGTCGGTGCCCATGCCGACGCTGCCCGGCCCGGCCGCCGACCCGCTGGAGATCCGTGCCCCGTTGCGGAACACGTCGGAGGTGCCGACGGCATAGACGTCCTGCGTGCCGAAATCCGCGAGGTTGGCGCTGGCGCCGACGCCCAGGTAGAAGGCGTTCCGCGGCACGGCGGGGGCGCTCGGCTGGTCCTGCGCCAGCGCGGAGACGGGCAAGCCCGCACACAGTGCCATGACGGCGCCGACATGATGGTGGCGGCGCGTGCGAGCGTTATTCATCGGTTCGACCTTCAGGCATTGGATCAGCGCGGGCGTGCCGGACGGCGAGCGTGTCACTGTCACGGTCCCATTGGCGTCGTCCCGGACGGCCGGCCCGGGCAACCCGTTGGGCCTTCCCGTCAGCAGGATGGACGAAGCAATCCTTTCTCCCGCGCTTCGCGAGTCAGATCGTCTCGATAATCCGGATGCGCGAGTTTGATAAGGGCAATTGCGCGCTCCGGTATAGATTTCCCCTTCAGGTTGACCATGCCGTATTCGGTGACCACGAACATCATGTCCGACCGTGGCGTCGTCACGATGTTGCCGGGCGTCAGGTCGACGGCGATGCGGCTTTTCCGCACGCCACGGCGTTCATAGGTCGAGGCCAGGCAGATGAAGGACTTGCCGCCCTTCGACGCATAGGCGCCGCGGACGAACTGCAACTGCCCGCCGGTGCCGCTGATGTGCCGGTGGCCATCCGATTCGGAGGAGGCCTGGCCCTGCAGGTCGATCTGCGTCGTGTTGTTGATCGCCACCACGCGGTCATTGCGCGCGATGGTGGCGGGCAGGTTGGTCTCGTCCACCGGGCGGCAGACGAAGTCCGGGTTGTCGCGCACGGTGTCGTACAGCGCGTGGCTGCCCAGGGCGAAGCTGTAGGTCACCTTGCCCTGGTCGAAGGCCTTGCGGGTGCCGCTGACACGCCCGGCGCGATACAGTTCCGCCAGCCCGTCATTGAGCATCTCGGTATGGATGCCGAGGTCGCGCACGCCGCTGTCGAGCAGCAGCGTGGTGACCGCATTCGGCATGCCGCCGATGCCGACCTGCAGGCAGGCGCCGTCCTCGATCTCGCTGGCGATCAGCCGGGCGACGGCGCGGTCGACATCGGTGGTGGCGGCGTTCGGCAACTCCGGGATCGGCGCATCATCGCCGGCGATGACGTAGTCCACCTGGCTGCGATGCAGCGTCGCCACCGGTCCGCGCACCGGCGGGATATGCGGCGATTCCTCGATGATCACGGTCGTCGCCCGCTCGACCACCGCCGGGTGCCACAGGTTGAGCGGGCCGTAGTTGAAATTCCCCGCGGCATCCATCGGCGTCGCCTTGATCACCGCGATGTCCAGCCGGTCGGTGAAGCGGCGGTAGTAGTCCGGGATCTCGCCGAGGTTGCACGGGATGTAGTGGCACAGCCCGGCATCGTGCATGCGCCGGTCGTAGCCCGAGAAATGCCAGTTGAGGCAGCGGAAATGCTCGCCTTTCGGATCAGCCTCAAGGAAGGCGCGCGGCCGCATGCTGAGGCAGTTGCGGATGGTGACGTCGCGAAGGTCCGGGGCGCGGGCCGCCAGGGCGCGATCGAAGGCATCGGGCTGGTTGAAGCCGGCGCCGTAGTCGAGCCAGTCGCCGGATCTCACGAGGGCGGCGGCCTCGGCCGCCGTGATGCGGCGCGCGTTCCTGGCGCCGGCGCTGGACTGCATGCGGTGCTCCCTGTGCCACCATCGCCGGCCTGGTCGGCTGCCGGCCGTTCGGCGGCGAATGTCGCAGCATTCCGTCCGCCGTGCCAGCGATGGCCGAAGCCCCGAAATGCAGAACGGCGGGTGATGGTTGCCCATCGACCCGCCGTTCCGGTCCCGATTGCCGGGATGCCCGCGCCGCGCAAGCGGCGCGCGCGTGTCAGTGCGCGTCTGCCCAGACGCGGCGCTTCACGGCATAGGCGATGCCGGCGAGCAGCGTCAGGAAGATGACGACCTTCACGCCCATGGCGCGGCGCTCCTCCAGCTCGGGCTCGGCGGCCCAGGCCAGGAAGGTCGCGACGTCACGCGACATGTTCGCGACGGTGGCGGGGGTGTGGTCGGCGAATTCCACCTGGTCCGGGTTCAGCGGGCGCGCCATGGCGATCTGATGGCCCGGGAAGTAGCGGTTGTAGTTCATGCCATCGCCCATCACCATGCCGGCGGGCGGGTCCTCATAGCCGGTCAGCAGGGCGTAGATGTAGTTCGCCCCGCCCTCGCGCGCCTTGGCGATGACCGACAGGTCCGGCGGCAGCGCGCCGTTGTTGGCCGCGCGCGCCGCCTGCGGGTTCGGGAAGGGGCTGCGGAAGCGGTCGGACGGGCGGCCCGGCCGCTCGAACATCTGCCCTTCGTCGTTCGGCCCGTCCTGGACCTGCACCTGGGAGGCGATGGCCGCGACCTGCGCCTCGGTCAGCCCGAGTTCGCGTGAGGTTGCGGTAGGACAGCAGGTGCATCGCGTGGCACGCCGCGCAGACCTGCGAATAGACCTGGAAGCCGCGCTGCGGCGCTGGCGCGGTCATAGGTCCCGAAGATGCCGTTGAAGCTGAAATTGGCATTCGGGATGTGGATCTGCCTCCCCGGCCGCATGGGCGGCCGGGGTGGCGAGCGATCAGCCCGCCGATGATGGCGAGGGCCTTGAGCGAAGAACGCAGCATGGTCAGGCCTTCTCCATCGGCTTTGCCGCGGCGCCGGCCGGCAGCGGTCCGCCACCGAGCACGGCGCGGGCGATGCTTTCGGGCAGCGGCAGCGGCTTCTCGAGCCGCGCGAGCAGCGGCAGGATCACCAGGAAATACGCGAAGTAGTAGGCGGTCGCGAGGCGGCTGGCGGTGACGTACCAGCCCTCCGGCGGCTTGCCGCCGCAGTACAGCAGCACGAAGAAGCACACCGTCCACAGCAGGAAGGCGATGCGCGCGATCGGGCGGAAGCGCATCGACCGCACCGGGCTGCTGTCGAGCCAGGGCAGCACGAACAGCAGCGCGATCGAGCCGAACATCAGCAGCACGCCGCCGAGCTTGTCCGGCACCGCGCGCAGGATCGCGTAGAACGGCAGGAAGTACCATTCCGGCACGATGTGCGCGGGCGTCACCAGCGGGTCGGCCGGGATGTAGTTGTCCGGGTGGCCGAGGTAGTTCGGCATGAAGAACACCAGCACGGCGAAGACGATGAAGTAGATCACCAGGCCGAAGCTGTCCTTCGCCGTGTAGTACGGGTGGAAGGGCAGGGTGTCCTGCGGGCCCTTCGGCTCGATGCCGAGCGGGTTGTTCGAGCCCGTGATGTGCAGCGCGACGACGTGCAGGAACACCACGCCGACGATCACGAAGGGCATCAGGTAGTGCAGGGCGAAGAAGCGGTTCAGCGTCGGGTTGTCGACGCTGAAGCCGCCCCACAGCAGCGTCACGATCCAGTCGCCGACCAGCGGGAAGGCGCGAGAACAGGTTGGTGATGACGGTGGCACCCCAGAAGGACATCTGGCCCCAGGGCAGCACGTAGCCCATGAAGGCGGTGGCCATCATCAGCAGGAAGATGACGACGCCGAGGATCCACAGCAGTTCGCGCGGCGCCTTGTACGACCCGTAGTACAGGCCGCGCCAGATGTGGATGTAGACGACGATGAAGAACATCGACGCGCCGTTGGCGTGCACGTAGCGCAGCAGCCAGCCGAAATTCACGTCGCGCATGATGCGCTCGACGCTGTCGAAGGCCATGGTGGTGTGCGGCGTGTAGTGCATCGCCAGGAAGATGCCGGTCGCGATCATGATCATCAGGTTGACCATGGCGAGCGCGCCGAAATTCCAGAAGTAGTTGAAATTCCGCGGCGTCGGGAAGGAGCCGTACTCCTTCTGCATCATGGTGAAGACCGGCATGCGCTGGTCGATCCAGCGCAGGACGGGGTTGGGAATGTCGCTCTTGTGCAGGCCGCTTGCCATCGTCTCGCCCTCAGCCGATCCGGATCTTGGTATCGGAAGTAAAGGTGTAAGGCGGAATGTCCAGGTTCCGCGGCGCCGGCCCGACCCGGATGCGGCCCGAGGTGTCGTAGGCGCTGCCGTGGCACGGGCAGAACCACCCGTCGAAGGGCCCCTTGTTGTCGGTCGGCTTCTGGCCGAGCGGGATGCAGCCCAGATGCGTGCAGATGCCGATCATCACCAGCCACTGTTCCTTCTGGACGCGCGACTGGTCGGTCGCGGGGTCCTTCAGGTCGGCCATCGGGACAGCGCGCGCTTCCTCGATGTCCTTGGGCGTGCGGTGCCGGATGAACACCGGCTTGCCGCGCCACATGATGGTCACGGCCTGGCCGGCCACGATGGTGCCGAGTTCCGCATCCGTGCTGGCCAGGGCGAGCACGTCGCGCGCCGGTTGCATCGAGTTGATGAAGGGCCAGGCGATGGCGCCAACGCCCACGGCGGCGAAGGATGCCGTCACAAGGTTCAGGAAATCCCGCCGCGGCGTCCCATCGGCAGCCGGTGGCCTCGCCACTATCCGCCATGCCTCACCATCCCTTCCGCCGGCACGCCGAGGGGCGGAGCCGGCCGCATCAACCCGAACCGGGCACCGGTGCGGCACCCGCCATACTAGCTCAGGGCATGCGCGCAGCCACGCACGCTGCCCTCCCTGCGCGGCGGCCCTTATAAGGGGCGCTCGCGCGGGGTGTCCATGGCACCTCGCCGCCACACAGGAGCATTAGATGAGTGATGTGTCCCCCGCCGAGGTCAAGGCGCCGGCTCCGTCAGACAACCCGATGGCCGCGCCGGCCCGCCTGTGGTTCGAGTCATTGCGGGACCGCATCTGCGCGGCATTCGAGGCGATCGAGGACGAACTGGGCTCCGGGCCGCATCGCGACCTGCCGGCCGGCCGCTTCGAGCGCACCGCCTGGACCCGGCCCGAGGGCGGCGGCGGCGTGATGTCGGTGATGCGGGGGCGCGTGTTCGAGAAGGTCGGCGTCAACGTTTCGACCGTGTTCGGGGAATTCTCACCCGAATTCCGCAAGCAGATCCCCGGCGCCGAGCAGGACCCGCGCTTTCTCGCCACCGGCATTTCCCTCGTCTCCCATCTGCGCAACCCGCGGGTGCCGGCGGCGCATATGAACACCCGCTTCATCGTCACCAGCCGGGCCTGGTTCGGTGGCGGCGGGGACCTGACGCCGATGTTTCCCGACAGCCCCGAGGCCGCCGAGGATGCGGGCAACTTCCACGCCGCCTTCAAGGCCGCCTGCGACAAGGCGGACCCGGCCTATTACCCCCGCTTCAAGCAGTGGTGCGACGAGTACTTCTTCCTGCCGCACCGCAACGAGCCGCGGGGCCTTGGCGGGATTTTCTACGACTGGCTCGGGGACCGCACGCCGGGCCACGGCATCGAGGCCGATTTCGCCTTCACCCGGGATGTCGGCCTCGCCTTCCTTGAAGCCTATCCGGCGATCGTCCGCCGGCGCATGCGTGAACCCTGGACGGCGGCGGAACGCCAGGCGCAGCTGGTCCGCCGCGGCCGCTATGTCGAATTCAACCTGATCCATGACCGCGGCACGCTGTTCGGCCTCAAGACCGGCGGCAACGTCGAGGCGATCCTGATGTCCCTGCCGCCGGAGGTCGCCTGGCCGTGACGATCGGGCAATTCATTGCGATGGCGGTTATTCTTGCGCCGCCAGCCGGCGCGGCGTAGGGATTCGGCCATCATCGCGCCGGAGCGTCATGGCCATGGCCGTCGCATCTGCGTCCCGCCGGATCGTCCTGTCCGGCCTGCTTGCCGCCATCGGCGCGGTCAATGCCGCCATGGCGCAGGGGGCCGCCGATCCCCACGCCTTCGTCGCCGGGATCTACCGCGCCCACATGCCCTCGGTAACCGGCACGGCGCGCGGCGTGGTGCATGATCCGCGGCTGCGGGCTCGGTTCTTCGCACCGGACCTGGACGCCGCCATCGCGCGCGACCTGCGTGAGGCGGAACGGACGGGCGATGTCCCCGCCCTGATGTTCGACCCCATCACGGCCTCGCAGGACCCGCAGGTGCAGAACCTCACCATCCGCACCTTGGCGCAGGATGGCGGCACCGCGCGGGTGCGGGCGGCTTTCCGGCAGCATGGCCAGATGACGCCGGTGGTTTTCGTGCTGCGGCGCGGTGGTGCCGGCTGGATGGTGTGGGACATCGTGCCGGATGGCGGGCCGCCGGGGCTGCGCGCGCTGTACCGCCTGCCGTGACGGGCGTTCTTTCGACCGGGCCGTTGGGCTATCATGCGCCGAATTTGGCAGCGACCGGACGGGTGGGACGATGATCGAGTTGCATGTGAATGGCGCCACCCGAAGCGTCGAGGTGGAGCCCGGCACGCCCCTGCTCTGGGTCCTTCGCGAACAATTCGGCCTGACCGGCACGAAATACGGCTGCGGCATCGCCCAATGCGGCGCCTGCACCGTGCTGGTGAACGGGCAGGCGACGCGCTCCTGCTCCTTCCCGGCCGAGGCCGCGGTCGGCCAGCCTGTCGTCACCATCGAGGCGATCGAGCAGCACCCGGTCGGCGCCAAGGTGGTCGAGGCCTGGGTCACGGCGCAGGCGCCGCAATGCGGCTATTGCCAGTCGGGCCAGGTGATGGCGGCGACGGCACTGCTGGCCGCCACGCCGAAGCCCAGCGCGGAGGAGATCCGCGACGCGATGACCAATATCTGCCGCTGCGGCACCTACAACGCCATCGGCCGGGCCATCGCGCTGGCCGGGGAAAGCCTGTGACCGGCGGCCTTGCGGAGGTCCTGGCGGCGGGGATGGCGGCCGGGCGGCCGGTCAATCTGTCGCGGCGGGGCATGTTCGCCGCCGCCGGGGCGGGGCTGTTCCTGGGCCTGGCCATTCCGGCGCGCGCGCCGCGCGCCCAGGGCGCGCCGGGTGCCGCGCTGCGCCATGCCGGCAAGGTCGCCGCCTATCTGCGCATCATGCCCAATGGCGAGGTGCAGTTGCAGAATCCCTTCGTCGAAGGCGGCCAGGGGATCGATTCGGCCATCGCGCAGATCGTCGCCGAGGAACTCGACGCCGACCCCGCCGCCTTCACCGTCACCTGCGCCCCGCCAGGGGCCGATTACCGGGTGATGCAGGGCGGCAATGCGCGCTTCACCGGCGGCTCCTTCTCGGTGCGGTCCTCCTTCGCGCATTTTCGCACCCTCGGCGCCACGGCGCGGGCGATGCTGGTCGCCGCGGCCGCCGAACGCCTGGCGGTGCCGGCCGAGTCGCTGACGACGGAGCCGGGGCGCGTCGTCCAGGCCGGCGGGCGCGTGCTGACCTATGGCGAACTCGCCGCCGCCGCGGCTGCGCTCGAACCTCCCGCCAACCCGCCGCTGCGCGACCCGGCCGGTTTCCGCCTGATCGGCCGGCCGCTGCCGCGCCTTGGCGTGCGCGAACGATCGACCGGCAGGATCGTCTATGCCATCGACGTCACGGTGGACGGCATGCTGCTGGCCGCCGTGGTGCATGCGCCGCGCGCCGGCGCGCAGCCCGCCGCGGTGACCAATGAGGACGCGCTGCGCACCCTGCCCGGCGTGCATTCCGTCCATCGGCTGCCCGGCGCCGTCGCCGTCGTTGCCGACAGCTGGTGGCGGGCCAAGGTGGCCGTGGCGCAGGCGCATGTGGCCTGGCAGGCGCTCCAGGGCCCGGTGATGGAGGCGGATTTCACCGCCGAGGCGATGCTCGGCCGCCTGAAGGCCGCGGCCGGCACGCACGGCAACACCGCCGAGGAAGCCGGCGAGGTCGGCCCCGCCCTGGCCGGCGCCGCCCGCGTCATCGAGGCCGAGTACGATGCGCCCTACCTGGCGCATGCCCAGCTGGAGCCGGCCTCCGCCACCGCGCGGTTCAACGCGGATGGCACGCTCGATGTCTGGGTGCCGAACCAGGCGCCCGACTTCTTCCAGGCCAGTGCCGCGCGCGTCGCCGGCATCGAGGCCGACAAGGTGCGCATCCATTCCCCGCCGCTCGGCGGTTTCTTCGGCCGGCATTTCGCCTATGGCGCCGCCAATGCGCATCCGCAGGCGATCCTGCTGGCCAAGGCGACCGGCCGGCCGGTGAAGGTGATCTGGAGCCGGGAGGAGGAATTCGGCCGCGACGCCTATCGCCCGCTGGCCTTCGCGACCTTCCGCGCCGGGCTGGATGCGGCCGGCGAGATCGTCGCGCTGCAGGCCGCCGGCTATGGCGAGGGGCCGATCACCCGGCATTTCGGCACCGCCCGGCTGGGCAATCCGCCGATCGACGGGTCCGTCATGGAGGGGTTGACCGGCAAGCCCTATCGCTTCGCGACGAAGCGGGTGGAATTCGTCCCGGTGCCGCATCCGCCGGGGGTCAACCTGGGCTTCTGGCGCTCGGTCGGGCACTCGATGAACGATTTCTTCTTCGAGAGTTTCCTCGACGAGGTTGCCGCCGCCGCCGGGCGCGACCCCTACGCGCTGCGCCTTGCGCTCGTCGCGCACAGTGAGCGGCACACCGCGCTGCTGCGGACCGTCGCCGAATTCTCCGGCGGCTGGCGGCGCGGGCCGTTCGATGCGCCCGACGGCACGCGCCGCGCCCGGGGTGTCGCCCTGGCCTCACCCTTCGGGTCCGAGGTCGCGACCATCGCCGAGGTGTCGGTCAGCGACGGGGAGGTGGTGGTGCACGACCTCTGGGTCGCGGTCGATCCCGGCCGCGCGGTCAACCCGCGCACCATCGGGGAGCAGGTCCAGTCCGCGGCCGCCATCGGCCTGTCATCCGCGCTGTTCGAGGAAATCCGCTTCGAAGGCGGCGAAGTGGCGACCCGCAACTTCGACACCTATCGCGTGCTGCGGCGCGACCGGATGCCCCAGGTGCATGTGCGGGTGATCGAAAGCGGCGCGCCGATGGGCGGGATCGGCGAGCCCGGCACCCCCGGGGTGCCGCCGGCGGTGGCCAATGCGGCCTTCGCGCTGACCGGGCAGCGGCTGCGCAGCATGCCGTTCGGGCGGACGCGCTTGTCCGGGGCCTAGGGGCAAGGCGACGTCTGGAGGGGCCTTGCCCCTCGACCTTCCCATCACCTGCCAGGGGCATGGGCCATGACCACCTTGGGTCCGGCCGTGACGAGCAGCCGATGCCGCGGCCATGGCGCCCCGGTGGAATCCTCACCGCCCTGGCCCGGCGTGCCACTCGACAGCCCCGCGCCGCATGACGGTTTCCGAAGGCACCGGGTCCTGGGTGGGGGCGAGGGACCGTGCCGGGCGTCGGAATGCGTCCTTGGGCGCTTTGCCAAACGGTCTCTGAGCCAGCACCTCCGCGGCCGGCCACGGTGCTTCGCAGCAACGGGCCATCCGCACCGCTGTTTGCCGAGCAAAGCCCGGATCGCCGATAACGTCCCGATGTTCCCCGCCGCCCCGCCCCGCTCCGCCCGGCATGACACCCTTCGGTGCAAGGCTGCGTGTGCTGCGGGAACAGCGCAACGTCACGCTGAAGGACCTGGCCGCGGCGCTGCAGGTTTCGGCGGCCTATCTCTCCGCATTGGAGCATGGCCGGCGGGGCCGCCCATCGGCGGGCCTGGTGCACCAGGTGAACGAGTATTTCGGCCTGATCTGGGACGACGCCGAGGAGTTGGCGCGGCTTGCGCGGCAATCGCATCCGCGCGTCGTGCTCGACACCGCGGGGCTTGACCCGGCGGTGACCGACTTCGCCAACCGCCTGGCGCGGGAAATCCGCCAGGTGACGCCCGATGCCGCCGCCCGCATGGGCGCGGTACTCGATGCGCTGCCAGGGGGCGACGCTGATGCAGGCTGTCTCGGCCGGGTTGCTCGCCGGCTTCGTTGGCTTCGCCTCCTCCTTCGCGGTGGTGCTGCAGGGGCTGGTGGCGGTGGGGGCGAGTCCGGCCCAGGCGGCCTCGGGGTTGATGGCGTTGTCGGTCGCGATGGGCCTCGCCGGCATCCTGCTGTCGCTGCGCCTGCGGTTGCCGGTCTCGGTCGCCTGGTCCACGCCGGGTGCTGCGCTGCTGGCGGCGACGGCCGCCCCGGCGGGCGGCTTTGCCGAGGCGGTCGGCGCCTTCCTGGCCTGTGGGGTCCTGCTGACGGTGGCGGGGCTGTGGAAGCCGCTGGGTCGCGCGGTGGCGGCGATCCCGGCGCCGCTGGCCAATGCGATGCTGGCGGGCATCCTGTTCACGCTGTGCCTGGCGCCGGTGCGGGCGGTGGCCGAACAGCCGGCGGCGGGCCTCGCCATCGTGCTGGCCTGGGCGGTGATGGCGCGGATCAACCGGCTGCTGGCGGTGCCGGCGGCGGTGCTGGTGGCCGTCGCGGTTATCGCGACGACGGCGCCGCTGCCGGTGGCGGGCTGGATGCCGCGGCCGGAATTCGTGCTGCCGTCCTTCTCGGTGGCGGCGCTGAGCGGGATCGCCCTGCCGCTGTTCATCGTGACCATGGCCTCGCAGAACATCCCCGGCCTCGCGGTGCTGTCGGCCAATGGCTACCGGCCCGAAGCGGGGCCGCTGTTCACCACGACGGGGCTGTTCAGCCTGGCGGGCGCGCCGTTCGGCGGGCATGCGGTGAACCTCGCGGCGATCACCGCGGCGCTGTGCGCGGGGGAAGGCGCCGGGCCGGACCCGGCGCGGCGCTGGGTGGCGGCCGTGGTCGCGGGCGCGACCTATGTGGTGTTCGGGCTGCTCGCCGGCGCGGTGACGGCCTTCGTCGCCGCGGCGCCGCCGGTGCTGATCCAGGCGGTGGCGGGCCTCGCGCTGCTGGGGCCGTTCGGCGGCGCGATGCTGGGCGCCGTCCATGCGCCGCAGGGGCGGGAAGCGGCGCTGGTCTGCTTCGTCGTCACCGCGTCCGGTATTGCCTTCCTCGGCATCGGCGGTGCCTTCTGGGGGCTGTTGGCGGGGGTGCGATGATGCTGCTGGCGCGGTGGCGCGCGTGACGGCGCGCTGGCGGCCCTGGGCCGCGATGGCGGGCATCCTCGCCGCGGTGGCCGGCATCGAATTCGCACTGGGGCGCGTGGTGGTCTGCACCTGCGGCTATGTCAGCCTGTGGCATGGCGATGTGTGGTCATCGGGCAATTCGCAGCACCTGACGGATTGGTACACGCTGTCGCACCTCGCGCATGGCTTCCTGTTCTACGCCGCGCTGCGCTGGCTGCTGCCGGGCTGGACGGTGCCGTGGCGCGCGGTGGTGGCGATGCTGCTCGAAGGCGGGTGGGAGGTGCTGGAGAACACCGCGCTGATCATCGACCGATACCGGGAGGTGACCGCCTCGCTCGACTACTTCGGCGACAGCATCGTCAATTCCTTCGGCGATGGTGTCGCGATGCTGGTGGGGTTCTTCCTCGCGGCACGGCTGCCGGTGCTGGCCTCGGTCGTCATCGTGCTGGCGATGGAAGGGCTGGCCGCCTGGGTCATTCGCGACAACCTCGCGCTCAACGTGCTGATGCTGCTCTGGCCGCTCGAGGCCGTGCGGGAATGGCAGGTCCAGGGCATGCCCGGCAGCCGCTGACAGCGGGCCGTATCCCCGTCATCATCGACGCACATGAAGTTGGAAGGACGTGGCCATGCTGCGCGTGTTCCTGGCGCATACGCCCGAAATGTTCACCGGCTATTACGGGGAGCGGGCGCTGGCCGCCCTGCGGCAGCATGCCGAGGTGGTGCGCAACCCCGGCACTGCCGTGCTGAGCGGCGCCGCGCTCGCCGAGGCCGCGCGCGGCTGCCAGGCGATCGTCGCCGACCGCGCCACGCCGGGCAACGCCGAGACCTTCGCCGCCGCGCCTGATCTCGTGGCCTTCCTGCGCGTCGCGGTGGACATCAGCACCATCGACGTCCCCGCCGCGAGTGCCGCCGGGGTGCTGGTGACGCGCGCGACACCGGGCTTCATCGACAGCGTCACCGAAGTCGGGATCGGCTTCATCGTCGATCTGGCGCGCGACCTGTCGGGCTATATCCAGGCCTATCGGCGCGGCGAGGAACCGCAGGGCCGGATGGGGCTGCAATTGTCGGCGGCGACGCTCGGCATCGTCGGCTATGGGCGGATCGCGCGGCGGCTGGCGGAGGTGGCGCTGGCGCTGGGGATGCGCGTGCTGGTGTCGGACCCCTATGCCAGCGTCGAGGACCCGCGCATCGCGAAGCGCGGCTTCGCCGATGTGCTGGCGGAAGCCGACATCGTCGTCTGCCTGGCCATCTCCAGCCCCGAGACGCGCGACCTGTTCGATGCGGCGGCCTTCGCACGGATGAAGCGCGGCGCGCGGTTCATCAATCTCGCGCCGGGGAACTGGTGGATGAAAGGGCGCTGGAAGCCGCGCTCGACAGCGGCCAGTTGTCGGGCGCCGCGATGGATGTCGGCCGCGCGGCGGACCAGCGGCCATCGGCCTTCCTCGCGCGCCGGCCCGACGTGCTGGCGGCGCCGCACATCGCCGGCATGACGCCCGAGGCCATGGAGCACCAGGCGATGGACACGGTGAACCAGATCGCCGCGCTGGCGCGGGGGGAGATGCCGGAGAATGCGGTGAACGCGGCGGATGCGCACCGGCTGGAGAGGATCGGCGTGCGCCGGGCGCCTTCCTGATGGATTCGGAATTGCAACAACGCTATGATGTGGCCGTCATTCGACGAGGTGCGTCATGGCTGGTCTTTCCCGCACGGTCGACCTTGGTGCCGGCCGCATGACACTCAACGGAGACCTCCGCGGCGCGCGCAACAGCACGATGCTGCGCGTGCTGGGCAATCCCCGCGGCAATTACGACCAGGAATGCCGCGCGCCGACCAACAACAAGCTGCTGGAACTGGTCGTCACGCAGGATGTCGGGCCGTTCAGGGTCACCGGGCTGCGCCCGGCGGTGGAGACGCTCCGCGCGATCTTCGTCGATGTGAAGGCTGAACAGCCGGAGGTTTTCGCCGCGCTGACATCGGCCGGCATGCTGTGCTGCCGCTTCGTCCGGGGCAGCACATCCGCCATCAGCAATCATTCCTGGGGGACGGCGATCGACCTGAAGGTCGAAGGCGTGCTCGACAAGCGTGGCGATGGCCGCGCCCAGGAGGGGCTGATCGCCATCCATCCCATCTTCAATCGCCACGGCTTCTTCTGGGGCTGCGTTTCCCGTCGAGGACGCGATGCATTTCGAGGCGTCGGACCAGAAGATGGAGGAATGGAGCAAGTCCGGCCTGCTTGGCGGCGCGCCGGCGGCGGCCAAGGCGTCGTTGCTTGACTTCGGCGATCGCGGGCCGGAGGCGCGGAGTTGCAGAACGCGCTGAACCAGGTCTCGGCCTCGACCTCGATGTCGAGGGCGCTTCGGTCCCGCCACGCGGGCCGCCGTGATCCAGCTTCAGCGCCGACAATGGCGACACGATCGACGGCATCGTCACCGCCGCCATGATGGACCGGTTGCGCAAGCGGCTGG
>CAVSZN010000032.1:0-24963 GCA_963732425.1 uncultured Alphaproteobacteria bacterium | reverse complement strand
GCCGATATCGGTGGGCGTGGCGGCGAGCAGGCTGTCATCCTCGCGCGCCAGGGCCAGCCGGGCGGCGGCGGCATTGGCCTGCGAACCGGAAAGACGGACCGCCTCGCGGCCGGCGCCGGCAAAGTCGCGGGCAAAGGCCAGGCGGTCGAAGCGGCGCCAATGGTCGTCGGCGGAAAGCTGGCTGCCGAACCGCGGCAACAGCGCCTCCTCGGTCAGCGGATCGCCCGGCGTCTCGGCCCAGCCCCGACGGAGCACGGCCTGCACCTCGGCGGCTACGGCCGGCCGGTCCAGCGCCTCGGCGTGGCGTAATGCCCCTGCAGGATCGCGCGGCGGTTGCGGGTGAAATGGCGCAGCGCCAGCGCGTCGTCGCCACGGTACCGCCAGCGCGGCCTCGGCCCGTCGGTTCAGCGTGTCGGGTAGGGCCAGTCGGGATTCTCGGCGATGAACGCGACGAGTTCGGCGGCCGAAGCCGGGGCGGCACGGTTGACAGCCGCATCGACAACGCGATCTTCGCGGCGAGCGGATCGGCCACGGTGGCGAAGGATCTCGGCCTTGCCCCCACCGTCCGCCGAGGCGGCGGCAAGCGCTGGTCGCCCGGCGGCACGGGCGGCTTCGGCGCCGAGGGCTGCGCGGCGGCGGGACGGGAAGGGCGAGCAGGGCGAGGATGAGCAAGCGGCGCATGGCCTGCCTCCCTAGCCGATCATCCTGCCCGGGGTGGAAATCGCCCGGCAGGTGACGATGGTCGCTCGGGGACTGGTCGCTGAACAACGCCCCCCGCTTGTCCCGCCGACCTTGTCCCGGCCGGGCGGGCGATGCCAGCCAGTATCGCCGAAGAAGTGGAGGAAGCCGTCATGTTCAGGGGTTCGATGGTCGCGCTCATCACGCCGATGCGTGCCGACGGATCCGTGGACGAGAAAGCCTTCCAGGAATTGGTCGAATGGCAGATCGCCGAGGGCACCGACGGCCTGGTCCCGGTCGGCACCACCGGCGAGAGCCCGACGCTGAGCCATGACGAGCACAAGCGCGTGGTCGAGATGTGCATCGCCGCCGCGCGCGGCCGCGTGCCGGTGATCGCCGGCGCGGCAGCAATTCGCACCGCCGAGGCGATCGACTTCGCCCGCCATGCCGAGAAGGCCGGCGCCGACGGGATCCTGGTCGTGACGCCCTACTACAACAAGCCGACGCAGGAAGGGATGTTCCTGCATTTCACGGCGATCGCCGATGCCGCCGACATCCCGATGATCATCTACAACATCCCCGGCCGCGCAGCGTGGTCGACATGACGCGTCGAGACGATGGGGCGGCTGGCCAAGCACAAGAACATCGTCGGCGTGAAGGATGCGACGGCGAACCTGACGCGCCCGCTGCACACCAAGCGCGCCTGCGGCGAGGACTTCATCCAGCTGTCGGGCGAGGACCACACCGCGCTGGCCTTCAACGCCGTCCGGCGGGCAGGCTGCATCTCCGTCACCGCGAACGTCGCGCCGCGCCTGTGCGCCGAGATGCACAAGGCCTGGCGCGACGGGCGCGTGGATGAGGCGATGGCGATCCAGGACCGCCTGGTGCCGCTGCACGACGCGCTGTTCTGCGAAACCTCGCCGGGTCCGGTGAAGTATGCGGCGTCCCTGCTGGCGAAAAGCACGGATCATTGCCGCCTGCCGCTCGCCCCGGTGGGCGAGGCCAGCAAGGCGCGGGTGCGCGAGGCGATGGTCTCGGTGGGGCTGCTGAACTGACGCCGCTCGACCACGATCTCGGCCCGAGGCCCGTGCCTCGGGCCGCGGAGCGCACAGCGCGACCGCGCCCAGACCACCGGGGTACCCGGCGCAACAGTGCAGGGCGCGAAGGCAAGGCGGCCGGATGGCCGGCGCCCGCCGTTTGAGGGCAAGAAACATGGCCTGAACCGAAGAAGAAGGGCCTGATCTCGCACGGCATCGCCGCGCAGAACCGCAAGGCCCGCTACGACTACAAGATCGGCGAGACGATCGAGGCCGGCCTGGCGCTGGTCGGCCCCGAGGTGAAGTCGCTGCGCGCCGGCCGCGCCACCCTGTCCGAGGCCTGGGCCGGCGAGCGCGACGGCGAGATGTGGCTGTTCAACTGCTACATCCCCGAATGGCAGGCCGGGTCCTTCGTCTCGCAGTTCGAGCCGCGCCGGCCGCGCAAGCTGCTGGTGCACCGCAAGCAGGTGGCGACGCTGACCGGCGCCATGACCCGCGAGGGCGCGACCATCGTCCCGCTCGACATCCACTTCAACGAACGCGGCCTCGCCAAGATCCTGCTCGGCGTCGCCGAGGGCAAGAAGCAGCACGACAAGCGCGCGGCGATCGCCGAACGCGACTGGCAGCGCGACAAGTCGCGGATGATGCGCAACAAGGGGCGGGAGCAGCGGCCGCGCGGTATCGCGGGGCTTGCATCCACCCGCGCCCCGCCGCACGTAATGGCGGCAAGGAGACCCGATGGCCGAGGACGACATCCCCCTGACCGGCGCGGATCAAGGACAAGCTGATCCGCACCAAGGAACGCTGGGCCGAGGAAGGCCGGCTGCTGACCGGCACCCATGGCGACCCGACGCGCGACCGCCTGCCGCCGGGCCAGACGCTGGTGAAGGACTGGCCGGTGCTCGACCTCGGCGTGCAGCCGGATGTGGCGAAGGAGAAGTTCCGCCTGCGGGTGGAAGGCCTGGTCGAGAACCGCATCGCGCTCGACTGGGACGGCTTCATGGCCCTGCCGCAGACCGAGATGGTGCGCGACATCCACTGCGTCACGCCAATGGTCGCGCTACGACAACCGCTTCACCGGCGTGGTCGGTGCGCGACCTGCTGGAGATCGCCAGGCCGAAGCCCGAGGCGCGCTTCGTCTCGCTGACCTGCTACGACGGCTACACCACCAACCTGACGCTGGACGAGTTCGCCGAGGCCGACGTGATGTTCGCCCATGCCTGGGAAGGCGCGCCGCTGGCGCGCCAGCATGGCGGGCCGGTGCGGCTGGTGCTGCCCAAGCTGTATTTCTGGAAAAGCCCGAAATGGGTGACGCGGGTGGAACTGCTCGCCGAGGACCGGCCCGGATTCTGGGAGGTGCGCGGCTACCACAATCGCGGCGATCCCTGGACGGAGGAGCGGTATGGCTGATGCATCCCGCCGCGCGATCCTGGCCGCGCCGCTGCTGATGGCCGCCGGCGCCGGCCGCGACCGATGCCTGGTCCTTCCGCCTGCCATCGCTGGAGGGTGGCGAGCTGGACCTCGCCGCCTGGCGCGGGCGGGTGCTGCTGGTGGTGAACACCGCGTCCTTCTGCGGCTACACGCCGCAATACGCGGCCTTGCAGCGGTTGCATGACCGCTTCCAGGCGCGCGGGCTGACGGTGGTCGGCGTGCCGTCGAACGACTTCAACCAGGAAAGCGCCGACAACCGGCAGATCCGCGAATTCTGCGACGCGCAGTTCGGCATCGAGTTTCCCGATGGCCGCGCTGTCGCATGTGCGCGGGCCGCAGGCGGTGCCACTGTTCCGCTGGCTCGCCGCGCAGGGCGGCGGGGAACCGCGCTGGAACTTCCACAAATACCTGGTGGCGCGGGACGGGCGGACGGTGCGCGGCTTCGCGACGGCGGTGGAGCCGGAGAGCATCGAGATGTTGCGCGCCATCATCGGGCTGCAGGCCGCGTGGATGCGCTGCACATTCTCGAGGACTATCGGATTGCCCTATGCCTCGTGACCACAGCGGACGGATGCATGCCTGCGGCCATTACGGGCATATCGCCATGCTGCTCAGCGCGGCGCGTTACCTTTGCTGCGACGCGGCGGTTTAGCGTCAGCGATCGTTCTGGTATTTCAGCCGGCCGAGGAAATCGGTCCGCGGCGCTGACGCGATGTTGCGGGACGCGCGGCTCGAGCGCTTCCCGATGCGGCACCTGTATCGGGCTCGCGCAAGTGGCCGTGACTGGCCGTTGGCCGCGTTCGGCTTCTGACGGGGAGGGACTGGACATGGCGGCCGTCGCCTACTATCGCCATCCGGCTGCGCGGCCAGGGTAGACCTCGCGGGGCCGGCGCAGCGTTGCGGTGACCACGAGGCTGGTCGCGGCCGCATGTGATCGGTCGCGCTGCAGGGAATCGTTGCGCGCGATCCAGCCGGCGGCCCATGGCCGCGGTGAGCCGCATTGGCCACATTGCGCGCGGGGATGAGGTGCCGCCGCATCGGCGGCCCGACGCTCGAACCAGCGCCTGGCAACCGAGGATTTGCATGTCGGCCCGCGCCTCGCGCGCGTTGGACTCGGCATGCTCGTGGCACCTGTTGCCTGGGTGATTCTCATCCTGATCGGGATCGCAGTGATCGACATGGGCGATTAGCCTGGCGCGGTGCCCGGTTGTTCGCGGCATGCGGCGCTGCTTCGCGGCGCGCGCCGACCCGAGCGGATGCACCGATGTCGCCTGACTCAGCCCGGCCGCTCGCGTCGAGCCGCGCCAGCAGCGCCCGCACCGCATCCTCGAACATCTCCGGCGTCAGTCGCCGGGTCGAGGTGTTGTACCGGCTGACATGGTAGGAATCGGCCAGCAGCAGGCCGTCGGGCAGCGTGGCGATCGCCCCATGCGCGAAGCGATAGCGCGACGCCGGGATGCCCTTCGCCCGCAGCAGCGCGGCATGCGCGACCACGCCAAGCGCCAGCACCGCGCGCAGCTTCGGCATCCCCGCCAACTCGGCCTTCACATAGCCGTTGCAGGTGCGGATCTCGGCCGGTGTCGGCAGGTTCTCCGGCGGCACGCAGCGCACCGCATTGGCGATGCGGCAGCCGAGCAATTCCATGCCGTCATTCGGGTCCTCGCGGAATTCGCCGCGTGCGACGCCGAACTTCAGCAGCGTGCCGTACAGCAGCTTGCCCGCGTAATCCCCGGTGAAGGGCCGCCCGGTGCGGTTCGCCCCGCGCACGCCCGGCGCCAGGCCCAGCACCAGCAGCGGCGCATCGAGCGGCCCCCAGGAGGGCACCGGCGCATTGTGCCAGGCGGGGTTCGCGGCGCGATTGGCGAGGCGGTAGGCGACCAGGCGCGGGCAGAGCGGGCAGTCGCGCGCCGGCGCCTCGATCACGCCTCCGGCTCCGGCAGTTCCGCGTCGGCGAAGGGGTCGGCGGGGGTGGCGCGGGTCGGCCGCGGCGTCGCGGCCGGCGGCCGGCGCGGCGGCGGCGGCAGCGGCGGCCGGGGTGGCCGCACGCGCGCGCGGTTCGACCTGCCGGCGGGCGATCTCGGGCGCGATGTCCGCGATGTCGAGGAAGTTGTCCGCCTGGCGGCGCAATTCATCGGCGATCATCGGCGGCTGCGCCCGGGTGGAGGAGACGACGGTCACCCGCACGCCCATCCGCTGCACCGCCTCGACCAGCCGGCGGAAATCGCCATCGCCCGAGAACAGCACGACATGGTCGAGGTGCACCGCCATCTCCAGCATGTCGACCGCGAGCTCGACATCCATGTTGCCCTTCAGCCGCAGGCGCCCGGATCGGGTCGGTCTGCTGCTTGGCCGGCTTGGTGACCACCTGCCAGCCGTTATAGGCGAGCCAGTCGGTCAGCGGGCGCAGCGGGGAGTAGTCCTCCGTCTCGATCAGCGCGGTGTAGTAGAAGGCGCGCACCAGGTAGGTGCCGCCGCGGAAATAGTCGAGCAACTGGGCGAAATCGATCTCGAAGCCCAGCGCGCGGGAGGTGTGGTAGAGATTGGCGCCATCCACGAACAGCCCGACCCGTTCCGCCCCACCCGATCGCCGCATGCCGCCACTCATCACGTCATTCTCCGCCCGGCGCCCGGATGGGCGCGGCTGTATGCCCGCTACACAATTCGCGGCGGCCTGTCATGGGCGCTGAGACGGCGCTGGTGGCGATCGGGGCCAATCTGCCGCGGCTGGACGGAACCCGCCGGCCATCGAGACCTGCCGCTGGGCGGTCGGCGAACTGGGCCGGATACCCGGCATGCGGGTGGTGGCCGTCTCGTCCTGGTGGGCCTCGGCGCCGATCCCGCCGGACCCGGCCTCGCCGCCCTACATCAATGGCGTGGCGCGGCTGGAGGGGGTGGCGACGCCCGAGGCGCTGCTGGCCGCCCTGCATGCCATCGAGGATGCGGCCGGCCGGGCGCGGCCCTACGTGAATGCGCCGCGGGTGCTGGACCTCGACCTGATCGACGTCGGCGGGCGGGTGCTGGATGGGCCGGGGCTGATCCTGCCGCATCCGCGCGCGCATCTGCGCGCCTTCGTGCTGCGGCCGCTGGCGGAGGTGGCGCCGGGCTGGGTGCATCCGGTGCTGGGGCGTGCCGGTCGAGGCGCTGGTCGAGGCGCTGGAGCCGCAGGAGATCCGCCGCTTGCCTGGGAGCTTGGGTGAACGTCCCAGCGTGAGAATTGGAGGGGCCTTGCCCCTCCACACCACCGCCACCAAATGACGGTGCCGGTCGGAAAGCCGCCTAATCATGCCGGGCGTGACGGGCTGACTGCCGAAGCGGTCTCCTCGCCGCGCCCAAAGGTGGGTTCCGGCGCCGATCCCGCCCCGGGCGCCCGATGCGAAATCACGGTGTCCAGAGGCCCTTAGGCCTTTGGTGGGGAGGGTACGGGAGGGGCAAAGCCCTTCCCGGTTCCACCCTTGCCGGTCGCGCCCGACCCGCTTTCACCTTGCAGTGCAGCGTGCCCATGGCTATGTGAAAGGTTCACCGGTACTTCCGGGCGCCCGGATTCCCCTTCCGCGCGCCCCCAAACGTGTTTGGAGCCTCCATGGCGCGCGTCACCGTCGAAGACTGCATCGAGAAGATCCCGAACCGTTTCGAGCTCGTGCTGATCGCCGCGCAGCGTGCCCGCAACATCAGCCGCGGCGAGGCCATCGAGGTCGAGCGCGACAACGACAAGAACCCGGTCGTCGCCCTGCGCGAGATCGCCGAGGAGAAGGTCGAGCTCGCCGCCCTCGAAGGCGACCTGATCAAGTCCCTGTCCCGCGCGCCGGAGCCCGAGCCCGCCGAGGAGGAGGTGATGGACATCATCGCCACCGACGAGAACATCTTCGGCATCATGGAAGTCCAGGAGGAAGCCCTGCCGGAAGGCAGCGCCGAGGACCTCTCGCCCGACGACATCGAAGCGGCGATCGCCGCGGAACTGGGCGGCAAGCGCTAGGCGCCGCGCCATGGGCCAGGGCGCCGGCGGCACCCGACGAACCGGCCCCGCGCAGGCCCCCGAGGGCCTGCGCACCGCAGGTGGCGACCGATCCGGGCGCCGAGATCGCCCGCAAGGTCGCCGCCTACGACCCCCGCGCCGACGTCAAGCTGATCGAGGCGGCCTACGCCCTCGCCGCCGAGGCGCATGCGCCGCAGCGGCGCGAGGATGGCCAGCCCTACATCGTCCATCCGGTCGCGGTCGCCGACATCCTGGCCGGCTACCGGCTCGACACCGCGACCGTCGTGACCGCGCTGCTGCACGACACGGTCGAGGATACCGGCGTCACCCTGGCCGAGATCGAGAAGCGCTTCGGCAAGGAAGTCGCCCGGCTGGTCGATGGCGTCACCAAGCTGACGCGCCTCGAACTGCAATCCGAACGCACCAAGCAGGCCGAGAATTTCCGCAAGCTGGTCCTGGCCATGAGCGAGGACATCCGCGTCCTCTCGTCAAGCTCGCCGACCGGCTGCACAACATGCGCACCATCGGCGGCCAAGGGCAGCCCCGAGAAGCGCGCTGCGCACCGCGCGCGAGACGCTGGAGATCTACGCCCCGCTCGCCGAGCGCATCGGCATGGACGCGCTCAAGACCGAGATCGAGACGCTGTCCTTCCGCGAGATGAACCCGGATGCCTGGCAGACCATCGCCGCGCGCCTGACCTATCTGCGCGGCCAGGGCGCCGACCTGATCGAGGAGATCGAGCAGGACCTCCGCCGCGTGCTGCGCCGAGAGCGGCGTCGAGAAGGTCGAGATCCTGGGGCGCGAGAAGTCGCCCTACTCGATCTGGCTGAAGATGCAGCGCAAGAACGTGGCGTTCGAGCAGCTGTCGGACATCATGGCCTTCCGCGTCATCGTCAAGGACAAGCACGACTGCTACGCGGCGCTCGGCGGCATCCATTCCGCCTATCGCGTCGTGCCGGGCCGCTTCAAGGACTGGATCAGCACGCCCAAGACCAACGGCTACCAGTCGCTGCACACCGGCGTGACGGTGCCCGAGCGGCGCAACGCCAAGATCGAGGTGCAGATCCGCACGCGCGAGATGCACGAGGTCGCCGAATTCGGCGTCGCCGCGCACTGGATCTACAAGCAGGGCGAGGGCGGTGCGACGAACCGCAAGCGCTACCCCTGGGTGCGCGACCTGCTCGAGATCCTCGAATCCGCCTCCGACCCGCAGGACTTCCTCGATCACACCAAGCTCGAACTGCATCGCGACCAGGTCTTCTGCTTCACGCCGAAGGGCGACCTGATCGAATTGCCGCGCGGCGCGACGCCGGTCGACTTCGCCTACCAGGTGCATTCCCAGGTCGGCGACAACACGGTCGGTGCCAAGGTCAACGGCAAGATCGTGCCGCTGCGCCACCCGCTCGAGAATGGCGACCAGGTCGAGATCATCACCGCGCGCGGCGGCACGCCGAACCCGGCCTGGGAACGCTTCGTCGTCACCGGCAAGGCGCGCGCGCGCATCCGCCGCTTCGTCCATGCCCGCCAGCGCGCGACGCAGAAGGAAGACGGCCGCGCCGCCATCGCCAAGGCGTTCCGCGCCGCCGGGCTCGATTTCTCGGAGAAGCTCGTCGAACCCGCGCTCAAGGCGCTGAAGCAGCCGGATTTCGAGACGCTGTGCGTCGCCGTCGCCGCCGGCAACCTCACCCCGCGCGACGTGCTGACCGCCGCCGTGCCGGAACTGCGCACCCCGGCGCGCACCATCGACCAGATGCCGCTGGCCCGCCCGCGCGGCCGGCTCGGCGCCGGGCCGATGCTCACGCCCGGCAAGGCGGACCGCCGCGCGCCCGCGCGCCGCGGCGACGCGGCCATGGGCATCACCGGCCTGGTCTCCGGCATGGCGGTGCATTTCGCCGGCTGCTGCCACCCGCTGCCCGGCGACCGCATCGTCGGCATCGTCACCACCGGCCGCGGCGTGACCATCCACAAGAACGATTGCCACGGGCTCGAGGCCTTCTCCGCCACGCCGGAACGCTTCATCGACGTGGACTGGGAATATGAGGACGGCGTCCGCGGCAGCCATGTCGGGCGCATCGAGCTGACGGCGGAGAACAAGTCCGGCACGCTGGCCAGCCTGACCACGGCGATCGCGCGCCAGGACGGCGCGGTGAACAACCTGCGCATCCTCAACCGCGCCGGCGATTGGTGCGAGGTGCTGGTCGATGTCGAGGTGCGCGACACCGCGCATCTGGCCGCCATCCTCGCCGCGCTGCGCGCCTGCCCGGGGGTGACGCAGGTGGACCGGGCGAAGGGATGACCCGGGGCAGGGATGGCCGGCGCCCGGCGATGCGGCGCCGATCCATCCGCTGCGGTCTCCGGCGCGTGCGGCAGGAACCGCGCCGGGGGCTTCAGCCCGGCCCGCCTGCCTCGGTCAATTCAAGCATCGAGCGCAGCGCCGTCGCGTAGCCGCGGGCGCCGAGCCCGGCGATGACGGCCGTGGCGACGCCCGAGACCAGCGAGCGGTGATAGATCGCTTCGCGCCGGTGGATGTTCGAGATGTGCAACTCGATGATCGGGCCGGCGAACATCTTCAGGGCATCCAGCACCGGGATCGATCCGAAGGTCAGGCCCGCCGGATTGATCACGATGCCCGTCGCCACATTGTCGGTCGCCTCGTGGATCCACTCCACCAGTTGGCCTTCATAATTGGTCTGGCGGAAGACGACCTCCGCATCGCCGGCCGCGGCGCGGCACATCGCCTCGACCTCGGCCAGCGTCGTGCGGCCATAGATCTCGGGCTCGCGCTTGCCGAGTCGATTGAGGTTCGGCCCATTGAGGACGTGGATGACACGGGGCACGGCGATCTCCCATTCGGACGCTCGGGTGGATAGGGGCGCGTTCAGCCCTGGTATCCCAGGTGCCGCGGCAGGAAGAGCACGAGGTCGGGCACGTAGGTGATCAGCGCCAGGGCGCCGACCAGCACGAGGATGAAGGGCAGCGTGTCGCGCACCACGGCCGAGAGCGGCGCGTCCGACAGCTTGGCCACGATGAACAGCAGCAGCCCGTAGGGCGGCGTGATCAGCCCGATCATGATGTTGACCACGACCACGACGCCGAAATGCACCATGTCGACGCCAAGCGCCTGCGCCGTCGGGATCAGCACCGGCACGACCACCAGCAGGATCGTGCTGCCTTCCAGCAGGCAGCCCAGCACCAGCAGCACGATGTTCACGGCCAGCAGGAATTGCGGCTGGCGACAATTCCCACCCCGCCAGCAGGCCGCGCACGGTGTTCGGGATGTTCTCGCTGGTCACCACGTAGTTGAAGGCCAGCGCACCGGCGATGAGCATGCCGATCGCGGTGGTGGAGCGGGCGCTGGCAAGGACCGCATGCATAGGTCTCGCGCACCGATATGCTGCGATAGAGCACGGCGGCCACCAGGAAGGCATAGGCGGCGGCGACGCCGGCGGCCTCGGTCGGCGTCATCACCCCGCCATAGATGCCACCCAGCAGGATGACCGGCATCATCAGCGCCGGCATCGCATCCCAGGTCAGGCCGGGAAATTCCCGCCACGGCACCCGCTCGGCCACCGGGAAGTCGTGGCGCCGGGCCATCCAGACATTGATGCCCATCATGCCCAGCGCCATCAGCAGGCCGGGGATGACGCCGCCGATGAACAGGTAGCCGATCGAGGTGTCCGAGATCAGCGCATAGAGCACCATCGGGATGGATGGCGGGATGATCGGCCCGACCACCGCCGTGGCCGCGGTGATGGCCGCCGCGTAGCTCGCCGGATAGGCGTTGTTCCGCCGCATCATGTCGATGATGATCTTGCCGCTGCCGGCGGCATCGGCGATCGCCGAACCCGACATGCCGGCGAAGATCACGCTCTGCACCACGTTCACATGGCCGAGCCCGCCGCGGAAGCGGCCGACCAGCAGGTTGCAGAATCGCAGCAGGCGGTCGGTCATCGTGCCGGCGTTCATCAACCCGGCGGAGAAGATGAACAGCGGCACCGCCAGCAGGATGTAGCTGCCGTTCAGCCCGTTCAGCACCTGTTCGGCGGCGATCGACATGTCCTGCCCGCTCAGCGCCAGGTAGATGATCGTGCCGGTGATCATCGACAGGCCGATCGGCAGGCCGAGCAGCGACAGGCCGACGATGCCCGCCAGCGCGAGCGAGAACGGGCTGTCGAGGTTCATGCGCGGAGTTCCGCCGCGTGCCGCCGCCCGGCGATGGAACGCCAGACGATCCAGCCATGGCGGATGATCATGGCCACCGCGAAGACCACATAGATCGAGAACAGGATGTCGAAGCGGATCCCGAGATAGGCGGACCGCTCGACCTTCATGAAGGCGACGTAGTCGAGCACCGCCGGCAGGGAATAGCCGAACACGCCCACGACGACGCTGCCGGTAAGGGCATCGAAGGCGCGGCGCAGCGCCGGGGGGACGGCGCCGTAGACGATGTCGAAGCGGATCTCCTCATCCTCCCGCAGCACCAGCGCCGCGCCCCACAGGACGCCCCACAGCCAGGCGAGGGTGGAAACCTCGCTCGTCCAGCCGACCGGGGAGTTGAAGACGTAGCGCATCACGATCTGGATGATGAAGGCGACGAACATCATCGCCAGCAGCGCGGCGAGGACGTTCTCGGCACGCCGCCGCGCCCAACCGGCGAGGCCGCTGAAGGATCGTGACATGCAGGGCCTTTCGGTCGGGCGGGGCGGCGCCGCGGCGGCTCAGCGGACGGCGGCGATCCGCTCCAGGATGCCGGCCGGCCAGGTCTGCGACTGGGCGGAGGCGAGGTAGCGGCGCTGCGCCTCGGCGCGGAAGGCGGCGACGTCGGGTTCGTAGACCTCCAGGCCCTGCGCGCGGAAGAAGGCGGCCGTCTCCTGCTCCTGTGCCAGGTGGCGCTGCGTGCTCTGGTCGATCGCCTGGTTCGCCGCCGCCTGGATGGCGTCGCGCTGTTCCTGGGGCAGCCCGTCCCAGAAGCGCGCCGAGATCGACAGCAGGTCATAGGCGACGAGGTGGCTGGTCAGGACGAACTGCGTCGTCACCTCATAGAAGCGCATGGTGCGGCTGGTCGGCAGCGGGTTGTCCTGGCCGTCCACGGCACCGCTCTGGAGCGCGGTGTAGAGCTCGGCGAAGGCCACCGGCGTCGGATTCGCGCCCAGCGCCTCGCCGAGGAACTGCCAGGTCTCGCCCGGCGGCATCCGCAGCTTCATCCCCGCCATGTCGGCCGGCGTGGCGATGCGCTTGCGCGGCTTCAGGTTGACGTGCCGGGTGCCGAAATAGAGCGGCCCGAGGATGTGAATGTTGAGTTGCTCGCGCGCCATGCGCTTGAACTCGGCGCCGACCTCGCCGTCGAACACCTTGCGCATATGCGCCGCGTCGCGGAACAGATAGGCGCCGAGTTCGAGCACCAGTCGGCGCGAGCAACTCGACGTTCACATCCTCGGGCCGCTCTATTTCGGCACCCGGCACGTCAACCTGAAGCCGCGCAAGCGCATCGCCACGCCGGCCGACATGGCGGGGATGAAGCTGCGGATGCCGCAGGGCGAGACCTGGCAGTTCCTCGGCGAGGCGCTCCAAGCGAATCCGACGCCGTGGCCTTCGCCGAGCTCTACACCGCGCTCCAGAGCGGTCGTGGACGGCCAGGACAACCCGCTGCCGACCAGCCGCGCCGTGCGCAGGATCGTTAAACGCATCGTCCTGACCAGCCACCTCGTCGCCTATGACCTGTCCGATCTCGGCGCGCTTCTGGGACGGGCTGCCCCAGGAACAGCGCGACGCCATCCAGGCGGCGGCGAACCAGGCGATCGACCAGAGCACGCAGCGCCACCTGGCACAGGAGCAGGAGACGCAGCCTTCTTCCGCGCGCAGGGCCTGGAGGTCTACGAACCCGACGTCGCCGCCTTCCGCGCCGAGGCGCAGCGCCGCTACCTCACCTGCCGTCGCAGACCTGGCCGGCCGCATCCTGGAGCGGATCGCCGCCGTCCGCTGAGCCGCCGCGGCGCCGCCCCGCCCGACCGAAAGGCCCTGCATGTCACGATCCTTCAGCGGCCTCGCCGGTTGGGCGCGGCGGCGTGCCAGAAACGTCCTCGCCGCGCTGCTGGCGATGATGTTCGTCGCCTTCATCATCCGGATGCGTAATACGCATCAACTCCCGGTCGGCTGGACGAGCGAGGTTTCACCCTCGCCTGGGCTGTGGGCGTGCTGCTGTGGGGCGCGGCGCTGGTGCTGCGGGAGGATGCGGAGGGAATCCGCTTCGACGGCGCCGTCCCCCGGCGCTGCGCCGCGCCTTCGATGCCCTTACCGGCAGCGTCGTCGTGGGCGTGTTCGGCCGCTATTCCCTGCCGGCGGTGCTCGACTACGTCGCCTTCATGAAGGTCGAGCGGTCCGCCTACTGGGATCCGCTTCCGACAGTCCATCTTCTCGATCTCCGTGGTCTTCGCGGTGGCCATGATCATCCGCCATGGCTGGATCGTCTGGCGTTCCATCGCCGGGCGGCGGCACGCGGCGGAACTCCGCGCATGAACCTCGACAGCCCGTTCTCGCTCGCGCTGGCGGGCATCGTCGGCCTGTCGCTGCTGCGCGGATCGGCCTTATCAAGATCACCGGCACGATCATCTACCTGGCGCTGAGCGGGCAGGACGTGTCGATCGCCGCCGAACAGGTGCTGAACGGGCTGAACGGCAGCTTCCTCCTCCTCGCCGTTCCGCTCTTCATCGTCGCCGCCAACTCATGAACGCCGGCACGATCCCGACCGCCTGCTCGGCTTCTGCGTCGCCACCGTCGGCCGCTTCAAGGGTGGCCTCGGCCACGTCAACGTCATGGCCTCGCTGATCTTCTCCGGCATGTCCGGCCTCGGCGGTCGCCGACGCCGCCGGCACGCGCAAGATCATCATCGACATGATGCGCAAGGACGGCGCCTATCCGGCGAGCTACGCCGCCGCCATCACCGCGGCCACGGCGGTGATCGGCCCGATCATCCCGCCGTCGATCCCGATGGTACTCTACGCGCTCGTCTCCGACGCCTCGATCGGCTAGCTGTTCCTCGGCGGCGTCATCCCTGGCGTCCTGATGGCGCTGGCGCATGATGGGCATCAATGCTGGATGGCCCACCGTCACGACTTCCCGGTCGCCGAGCGCGGTGCCGGTGCGCGAATCCCCGGCTTGACGCTGGAATGCGCTGCCGGCGTTGCTGATGCCGGTGATCCTGCTCGGTGGCATCTACGGCGGCGTGATGACGCCGACCGAGGCCGCCGCCGTCGCCGCCGCCTATGCCTGATCCTGTCGCCGCGTGTTCTACCGCAGCCTGACGCTGCGCAGACATGCAGGCGGTCCGGTGAAAGCGCGCGCTCCACCGCCGCGATCGGCATGCTGATCGCCGGCGCCCTTGCCCTGAACTACGTCATCACGAGCGAGAACGTGCCGAACACGGTGCGCGGCCTCCTTGCGGGCTGGGACTGTCGCCCCGGGAGTCTTCTCCTGGTGGTGAACGTGATCCTGCTCTGTGCTGGGCTGCCTGCTGGAAGGCAGCACCATCCTGCTGGTGGTGGTGCCCGTGCTGGTGCCGACGGCGCAGGCGCTCGGCATCGACATGGTGCATTTCGGTGTGGTCGTCGTGGTGAACATCATGATCGGCCTGATCACGCCGCCCTACGGGTTGCTGCTGTTCATCTGCGCCAAGCTGTCCGGGCAGCCTCTCATGGCCGTGGTGCGCGATACGCTGCCCTTCCTCGCCGCGATGGTGGCGGCGCTGGCCATCATCACCTACGTGCCGGAGCTCGTGCTCTGGCTTCCGCGACAGCTCGGCTACCAGGGCTGACGTGCCGACAGATCGACGATGACCGGAGGAATCGCCATGCCGCGCGCCATCCACGTGCTGAACGGACCGAATCTCAATCGCCTTGGCAAGCGCGAGCCGGAAATCTACGGCCGTACAACGCTCGCGGAGGTCGAAGCCATGTGCCGAGCCGAGGCCGGCGATTGGGCGATCGTCTTCCGCCAGACCAACTGGGAAGGACAGCTCGTCGAATGGATCCACGAGGCGATCGACGAGGAGGCCGGCGGCATCGTGATCAACCCCGCGGGGCTGACCTTTCGCTCGATCCCCGTGCTGGATGCGCTGAAGATGTTCCGCGGCGTGATCATCGAGCTGCACATCTCGAACATCCACAAGCGCGAGGCGATCTACCACCATTCGCTGATCTCGGGAGCCGCGACGGCCGTGATCGCTGCGGCGCCCGCGGCTACGCGACGGCGCTGCGCTGGATGCTTGAATTGACGAGGGCCGGCGGGCCGGGCTGGTAAGTTTCCTGCACGCGCCGGAGACCGCAGCGGATGGATCGGCGCCGCATCGCCGGGCGCCGGCCATCCCTGCCCCGGGTCATCCCTTCGCCCGTGCCGCCTGCGTCACCCCCGAAGAACAGGCCCGCAGCGCGGCGAGGATCGCCGCCAGGTGTGCGGTATCGCGAACCTCGACATCGACCAGCACCTCGCACCATTCACCGGCACGATTGAGAATGCGCAGGTTGTTCAGCGCGCCATCCTGACGGGCGATCGCCGTGGTCAGGCTGGCCAGCGTGCCGGACTTGTTCTCCGCCGTCAGCTCGATGCGGCCGATATGCGCGCCGCGCACACCGTCCTCATATTCCCAGTCCACGTCGATGAAGCGTTCCGGCGTGGCGGAGAAGGCCTCGAGCCCGTGGCAATCGTTCTTGTGGATGGTCACGCCGCGGCCGGTGGTGACGATGCCGACGATGCGGTCGCCCGGCAGCGGATGGCAGCACCCGGCGAAATGCACAGCCATGCCCGAGACCAGGCCGGTGATGCCCATCGCCGTGTCGCCGCGGCGCAGCGGGGCGGAGCGGTCCGCCTTGCCGGGCGTCAGCGTCGGCCCGGCGCCGAGCCGGCCACGCGGGCGGCCAGCGGCATCTGGTCGACGGTGCGCGCCGGGGTGCGCAGTTCCGGGCACCGCCGCCGTCAGCACGTCGCGCGGTGTAGGTTGCCGGCGGCGACACAACGCGCCCGCGTCTCGAAATCTGGCTGTTTCAGCGTCTTGAGCGCCGGCTCGGTGAGCTTCTCCGAGAATGGAGCCCGGCGGCGCGGAACGCCTTGGCGATCGCGGCGCGGCCTTCCTCCTTCTGCGTCGCGCGCTGGCGGGCATGGACGACCGCGGCGGATGCGCGCGCGCGCGCCTTGGGTGTGCAGGAAGCGTTTCAGGTTTGCGTGCCGCACGCGCGGTGATGATCTCGACCTGGTCGCCATTCTCGAGCGGGTGGCGCAGCGGCACGATCCTGCCTGACCTTGGCACCCACCTCGGCTGTGGCCGACCTGGGAATGCACCTGGTAGGCGAAGTCCACCGGCGTCGCGCCACATGGCATCGATCAGCTTCGGCGTGAAGCAGAACACCTGGTCGCGATGGAGTTCGAGCTTGGTGTGATCGAGGAAGTCCTGCGGGTGCGAGGCGCTCAAAGAAGATATCGAGCAGGTCGCGCACCCAGGGGTAGCGCTTGGCTCGTCGCACCGGCCTCCCCCTGCTTGTAAATCCAGTGCGCGGCGACGCCGAACTCGGCGACCTCATGCATCTCCCGCGCGTGCGGGGCTGCGCCTCGATCTTGGCATTGCGCCGCTCGGCACCGTCACGCCGGTGTGCAGCGACTGGTAGCCGTTGGTCTTGGGCGTGCTGATCCAATCCTTGAACCGGCGCAGCGCGATAGGCGGAAATGATGCCGCCGAGGCAGCGGTCATGCGTGCTTGTCCTTGACGATGACGCGGAAGGCCATGATGTCCGACAACTGCTCGAACGCCACGCTGCGCTGCGGATCTTCAGCCAGATCGAGTAGGGCGACTTCTCGCGCCCCAGGATCTCGACCTTCTCGACGCCGCTCTCGGCCAGCACGCGGCGGAGGTCCTGCTCGATCTCCTCGATCAGGTCGGCCCTGGCCGCAGATAGGTCAGGCGCGCGGCAGTAGTTGCTGCAGGCGTGCGGGGTTTTCTGGCAAAAGGCGCCTCGATCTCGGTCTTGAGCGCATCCATGCCGATGCGCTCGGCGAGCGGGGCGTAAATCTCCAGCGTCTCGCGCGCGGGGGGGGACTGCAGGCGCGCTTCTCGGGGCTGCCTTGGCGCCGATGGTGCGCATGTTGTGCAACCGGTCGGCGAGCTTGACGATGAGGACGCGGATGTCCTCGCTGGTCGCCCAGACCAGGAAATTCTCCGCCTGCTTGGTGCGCTCGGATTGCAGTTCGAGGCGCGTCAGCTCGTCATCGACCAGCCGGGCGATTTCCTTGCCCCGAAGCGGCTTCTCCAACTCGGCCAGGGTGACGCCGGTATCCTCGACCGTGTCGTGCAGCAGCGCGGTCGTCGGCGCTGTCGAGCCGGTAGCCGACCAGGATGTCGGCGACCGCGACCGGATGGACGATGGGCTCGCCCAGATCCTCGCGGCGCTGCGGCGCATGCGCCGGCGGCGAGGGCGTAGGCCGCCTCGATCCGCGGCGCGGGGGTCATAGGCGGCGACCTTGCGGGCATGTCGGCGCCCGCATCGGTCGCCTCCTGCTGCGCAGGCCCTCGGGGGGCCTGCGCGGGGCCGGTTGGTCGGGTGCCGCCGGCGCCCTGGCGTAGTGGGCGGCGCCTCACGCTTGCCGCCCGGTTCCCGCGGCGATCGCCGCTTCGATCATGGGCGAGAGGTCCTCGGTGCCGAGTTCCCCGGCAGGGCTTCCTCCTGGACTTCCATGATGCCGAAATGTTCTCGTCGGTGGCGATGATGTCCATCACCTCCTCCTCGGCGGGCTCGGGCTCGGGCGCGCGGCTCAGGGACCTGATCAGGTCGCCTTCGACGGGGCCGCCGAGCTCGACCTTTTCCTCGGCGATCTCGCGCAGGGCAACGACCGGGTTCTTGTCGTTGTCGCGCTCGACCTCGATGGCCTCGGCCGCGGCTGATGTTGCGGGCACGCTGCGCGGCAATCCGCGCAGTTCAAACGGTTCGGATTCTCGATGCAGTCTTCGACGGTGACGGCACTGGAGGCTCCGAAGGTGGGAAGGGGAATCCGGGCGCCCGGGAGTACAGGTGAACCTTCCGCATTAGCCATGGGCGGGCTCACTGCAAGGTGAAAGCGGGTCGGGCGCGACCGGCAAGGGTGGAACCGGGAAGGGCTTTGCCCCTCCCCTGCCCCTCCCCCACCCCAAAGGCCTAAGGGCCTCTGGACATCGTGATTTCGCATCGGGCGCCCGGGGCGTCGGCGCCGGAACCCACCCTTGGGCGCGGCGAGGAAACCGCTTTGGCAGTCGGCCCCCGTCACGCCGGCCGTGATTAGGCGGCTTTCCAACCGGTGGGGTGGTGTGGAGGGGCAAGGCCCCTGCGACCACGCCTGGGACGTTCACCCGAGCTCCCAGGCAAGCGGCGGATTTCCTCGGCTCCAACGCCTCGACCAGCGCCTCGACTGGCACGCCGCAGCACCGGATGCACCCACCCGGGCGCGACCTCCGCCAGCGGCCGCAGCACGAAGGCGCGCAGATGCGCGCGCGGATGCGGCAGGATCGGGCCGGCCCCTCCAGCACGCGGCCGCCAACGTCGATCAGGTCAAGGTCCGAGCGACCCGCGGCGCGTCCAGGCATGGGCCGCTGCCGGCCGGCCCATCCTCGATGGCATGCAAGGCGGCGAGTAACGCCACGGGCGTCGTCACCCCATGCAACCGCGCGACGCCATTGATGTAGGGCGGCGACGCCGGGTCCGGCGGGATGGGCGCCGACCCCACCAGGACGAGACGGCCGGCCACCCGCATGCCCGGTATCCGACCCAGCGCCCCACCGCCCAGCGGCAGGTCTCGATGGCCGGCGTGCCATCCAACCGCGGCAGATTCGCCCCGATCGCGACCAGCGCCGTCTCAGCGCCCATGACAGGCCGCCGCGAATTGTGTAGCGGGCATGCCACGTCCTTCGGGCGCCGGGCGGAGAATGACAGTGATGAGTGGCGGCATGCGGCGATCGGGTGGGGCTGAGCGGGTCGGGCTGTTCGTGGATGGCGCGAATCTCTACCACACCTCGCGCGCGCTGGGCTTCGAGATCGACTTCGCCCAGATGCTCGACTACTTCCGCGGCGGCACCTACCTGGTGCGCGCCTTCTACTACACCGCGCTGATCGAGACCGAGGACTATTCCCCGCTGCGCCCGCTGACCGACTGGCTCGCCTATAATGGCTGGCAGGTCGTCACCAAGCCGGCCAAGCAGCAGACCGACCCGACCGGGCGGCTGCGCCTGAAGGGCAACATGGATGTCGAGCTCGCGGTCGACATGCTGGAGATGGCGGTGCATCTCGACCATGTCGTGCTGTTCTCGGGCGATGGCGATTTCCGCCGGCTGGTCGAGGCGGTGCAGCGGATGGGCGTGCGGGTGACGGTCGTCTCCTCCACCCGGGCGCAGCCGCCGATGATCGCCGATGAACTGCGCCGCCAGGCGGACAACTTCCTCGATGTCGCCGACATGGCGCCCGAGATCGCCCGCCGGCAGGTCGAACCCCGCGCGCGGCCCGCCGCTCCCGTCGCTGCCCCGACCGCGCCGCCCCCGGCGCGGCGCCGCGGCCGACGCGCGCCACCGCCGGCCGACCCCTATGCCGATGCGGAACTGCCGGAGCCTGAGGCGTGATCGAGGCGCCGGCGCGCGACTGCCCGCTGTGCCCGCGCCTGGTCGAGTACCGCGCCGCCAATCGCGCCGCGAACCCCGCCTGGCACAACGGCCGGTGCCCGTCCTGGGGGCCGGTCGACGCGCCGCTGCTGGTGCTGGGCCTGGCCCCCGGCGTGCGCGGGCGAACCGCACAGGGCGGCCCTTCACCGGGGATTACGCCGGCAAGCTCTGTACGGCACGCTGCTGAAGTTCGGCGTGGCGCGCGCGGCGAATTCCGCGAGGACCCGAATGACGGCATGGAACTGCTGGCTGCCGCATCGCCAATGCGGTGCGCTGCGTGCCGCCCGAAAACCTGCCGACGCCGGCCGAGATCCGCACCTGCAACGGCTATGTGAAGGCCGAACTGGCGGGGATGCCGAAGCTGCGCGCGGTGCTCGCACTCGGCGTGGTCGCGCATGCGGCGCTGCTGCGGGCAAAGGGCATCCCGGCGTCGCGGTATCGCTTCGCGCATGGCGCCATCGCCGACGCTGCCCGACGGGCTGCTGCTGGCCAATTCCTACCATGTCAGCCGGTACAACACCTCGACCCGGCGGCTGACGCCGGAGATGTTCGAGGAGGCGGTGCGGGCGCTGCTCGCGCGCCTCGACGCGCGGCCGACCGCGCTCACGCAAGCCCGCGTCTCACGCGACACGGTGCCCGCCGGTCGGGCGCGCCCGCGAGCGCGCCGGCAGGCTCGCGCCGAGCGGCAAAAGGGGCGTCGTTGAAGTCGTAACACGGGGATGGAGCAGCGCCGCATCGCCCGCGCCCCAGGATGAGGTAACAACCGGGCACCGCCGCCGGCAGCACGCCCATGTCATCGCCGATCCATCAGCGGTGCCTGCGTGGCGATCACCAGGATCACCAGGATCTCCGCCGCAGCAGCCGGTACCGTGCTCGGTTGCCACGGCAGCATTCACCACCGGTCCGCTCAGGCCAACGCGAGGGAATCGACCGTGCCCGACGCGCCCCAGGCGCTGCCGTGGCCTCACAACCTCGGTGATGCGCCGTTGCGTTGCTCGCGAATGTCGGGTTCGAGCCAGCGCGCCGTGCCGCGCAGGCGGCATCTCGTTCCCCGCGCCGGCTCGGCAATGTGCCGATGCTGATCGCCGCGGCCTGTTGTTCGGCAGGTTCCGCGCAACGAAATTCCCTGCAGCGCGACCACCACATGCGCCGCGACCAGCATCTGGTCACTGCAAAGATGCGGCGCCCCGCCATGTCCGCCCTCGGCCCGCGGAGCAGCGGATGGTGATGTCGGCGACGGCCGCCATGACCGGTCCCTGCCGGCAAAGAGAGCGCCCAACGGCAGGCCCGCCATTGTGCAGCCCGAACAGGTGCCGCATCGGGAACGCGTCCGAACATCGCGTCAGCGCCGCGCCCCTTGATCGGCCGGCTGAAAGACCAGAACGACGCTGCGATCGACCGGCCGCGTCGTCCCCTGGTATCACGCCGCGCCGAGCAGCATGGCGGTATATGCCCGTCATGGCCGCAGGCATGCATCCGCCCGCTGTGCCGCGAGCCGTTGGGCGATGGTATCCTCGAGAATGGGCGGCGCATCCATAGACGCCATGAGCCCGTGCGGGACCCCGGCGCCTCCATGCGACAGTCGACACTCCCGGTATCGCCGATGCCGGCGCTCCGCTTGGCGCATCCGAAACCACGACTTCGGCAACGGAGCGGGCGGTTTCGGGGAGGTCAAAACCGAGTTCCGGCGCGGCATGGAGCCGGTGGCGCCAGGCGATCGCTCAGGGCGTAGCGACGAGTTCAGGCAGGACGGGCCTGGCCCCGTGCTCCAACCTGCAGGCGTAGCCCGCAACATTGTCGCTCGACGCCATCACTTCGACGCTGGCCGGCAATCGGCATCAAGACCCTCATATTCACTCCATAGCGAAATGCGCAAGTTAATAATTGCCCTCAAGAAGCATGAATATGCTAATGTGACTTCGGAATTTTCCCAAGTAATCCCCACTCCAGGCAACACTCCACATTTAATTTCATGAATTCGTAAGTATTTAAACCGTCTCGCACAACTGGTCGATGAAATCGCGCATCATGACTTTACGCGAATTGGACGGGAAATACTCGACCCTCACGCGCGACGTCCCATCGATCCGATGCCGGTCTTGCTCAACGGCCTGCGTCATCCACGTTCACCCTACCGACGCAGCAACCTCATCGTCGCGCGGCGTTCCGCGCGGCTCGCAGAGGACGCGCGCCCGCCCCTCGTCGGGGTCGCCATGGCGAGGTTCCCCAGCCCCGCCATCGCTCGGCGAGGCATTGGACACGATGCCGTGCGGCGATCCCGTCGCTGCAGTCGGTTGATCAGGAAGAAACCGACAGGCTGGCCTCGATGCGGCGCCGCAGCATAAGAGCTCTCCGGTTCCACCCGACGGCGAAACCGCGCACCGTCCGCCATCCCGGCCACCAGGTATTTGTGGAATTTCCAGCGCGGTTCGCCGCCGCCGCGTGCAGCGAGCCAGCGGAACAGCGGCACCGTCTGTGGCCCGCGCACAGACAGCGCGGCCATCGGGAACTTATGCCGAACTGGGCGTCGCAGAACGACGGATGGTGCGGTTGTCGGCGCTTTCCTGGTTGAAGTCGTTCGACGGCACCCCGACCACCGTCAGCCCGCCCGCCTCGAAGCGGTCGTGCAACCGCTGCAGCGCCGCATATTGCGGCGTGCAGCCGCAGAAGGACGCGGTGTTCACCACCAGCAGCACGCGTCCGCGACAGGCGCCAGGTCGTGCTGCCCGCCCTCGAGCGATGGCAGCGCGAAACGACCTGTCCCGGGCGCCGGCGGGCTGGCCGCCATCCGCGCCGGTGCCGGCGGCGAAGGAGTCACAGCAGCGGCGCCGCCAGGACCGCACGACGGGATGCGTCAGCCATAACGCTCCTCCGTCCAGGGATCGCCCGATAGTGATAGCCGCGCACCTCCAGAACCCCGGGCGGGTCGGCGAGCAGTTCCACCCGCGTCACCCAGTTCGGGCTTTTCCAGAAGTACAGCTTGGGCAGCACCAGGCGCACCGGCCCGCCATGCTGGCGCGTAAGCGGCGCGCCTTCCCAGGCATGGGCGAACATCACGTCGGCCTCGGCGAACTCGTCGAGCGCGAGGTTGGTGGTGTAGCCGTCGTAGCCGGTCAGCGAGACGAAGCGCGCCTCGGGCTCGAGCTGGCGATGGCGAGCAGGTCGCGCACCGGCACGCCGGTGAAGCGGTTGTCGTAGCGGCTCCATTGCGTGACGCAGTGGATGTCGCGCACCATCTCGGTCTGCGGCAGGGCCATGAAGGCGTCCCAGTCGAGCAAGCGAGCGGTACTCGACCAGCGCCTTCGACGCCGCAGGCGGAACTTCTCCTGCGCCACATCCGGCTGCGCGCCGAGGTCGAGCACCGGCCAGTCCTTCCACCAGGGTCTGGCCTGGCGGCAGGCGGTCGCGCGCCGGGTCGCCCTGGGTGCCGGTCAGCAGCCGGCCTTCGGCGCCCGGCGTTCCTTGGTGCGGATCAGCCTGTCGCTTCACCGCGCCGTCCAGGAAATCGTCCTCGGCCATCGGTGCTCCTTGGCGCCATACGTGCGGCGCGGCCGGTGGATGCAGGCCCCGCCCGCTACTCCCGCGCCCTTGTCCCGCATCAGGCGGGCCTTGTCGCGCTGCCAATCGCGCGCGGCGATGGCCGCGCGCTTGTCGTGCTTGTTCTTGCCCTCGCCGAGGCCCAGCAGGACCTTGGCGACGCCGCGGTCGTTGAAGTGGATGTCGAGCGGCACGACCGTCAGGCCGTCGCGGGTGGCGCCGAACAGCGTCGCCACCTGCTTGCGATGCACCAGCAGCTTGCGCGGCGGGCGCGGCTCGAACCCGACATCAGCACCCGGCCTGCTATTCGGGAATGTAGCAGTTGAACAGGCACAGCTCGCCGTCCCGCTCGCCAGCCCAGCCTCGCCCAGGTGGCGCGGCCGAGGCGCAGCGACTTCACCTCGGGGCCGCGCAGCACCAGCCCGGCCTCGATCGTCTCGCTTGATGGGTAGTCGAACCGGGCCTTGCGGTTCTGCGCGGCCACGCCGTGCGAGATCAGGCCCTTCGACTTGCGACGCGGCGCGGTGGCCATGCGGGGAGCTCCAAGTAGGGGAGGAAGGCAAGGGGCTCTGCCCCCTTGAACCGCCAGGGGCCGAGCCCCTGGACCTCGTTCCTTTGTGTTCCGCCTTCGGCGGGAGGGGGCCGTCGAAGCACTCTCCACCGCCCGTACGGCCCCCTCCCGCCGAAGGCGGAAAAGGGGTCGAGGGTGCAGGGGCTCGGCCCCCTGCTGGGGGTCCAGGGGCGAAGCCCCTGGCCTTCCCTTTCCCTAGTTGAGCAACCCCGCGCTGGTCATGGCTTCGCGCACGCGGGCGCGGGTGGCTTCGCCGGGTGGGGCGAGGGGGAGGCGGACGGTTTCGGCGGTGAGGCCGAGCAGGGAGGCGGCGTATTTGACCGGGCCGGGCGAGGTTTCGCTGAACAGGGCGTCGTGCAGCGGCATCAGGCGGTCCTGGATGGCCGAGGGCGTCTTTCAGGCGGCCTTCCTGCCAGGCGGTGTGCATGGTGGCGCACAGGCGCGGGGCGATGTTGCCGGTGACCGAGATGCAGCCGTCGCCGCCGCCGGCGAGGAAGGCCAGGATGGGTGGGCATCCTCGCCGGACATCTGGGCGGAAGTCCTCGCCCGCAGGGATGGCGCGGGTGTGGATCGGGCGGGCGAGGTCCGTTGGTGGCATCCTTGACGCCGACGATGTTCGGGATCTTGGCCAGGCGGGCCATGGTCTCGACCGTGGATGTTGACCCACGCGAGCGGCCGGGGATGTTGTAGACGATGATGGGGATATCAACGGCTTCCGCCCACCGCCTTGAAGTGGAGGTAGAGCCCCCTCCTGGGTCGGCTTGTTGTAGTACGGCGTGACCAGCATGGCCGCCTCGGCGCCGGCCTTCCTGGCGTGGCGGGTGAGGTCGATGGCCTCCGAGGTGCTGTTCGAGCCGGTGCCGGCGATGACCGGGATGCGGCCCTTGGCGACGCCGAAGCGTGACCCCTCGACCACGCGCTTGTGCTTGTTGCCTGGCGAGAGCGTAGGGCGACTTGCCGGTGGTGCCGCAAGTGGACACGATGCCGTTGGTGCCTTCGCGGATTTGCCAGTCGACCAGCGCCTCGAAGCTTTTTCTCGTCCACAGACCCGTCCGTGCGCATGGGCGTGATC
>CAVSZN010000031.1:0-100024 GCA_963732425.1 uncultured Alphaproteobacteria bacterium | reverse complement strand
CCATGGCTGGTCGGCAGCCCGAAGACCGTCGCCGAGAAGCTTGAGCGCATCTATCACGAGGTCGGCGGCTTCGGGCAGTTGCTGGTCTTCGGCTTCGACTATGCCGACAGCCCGGAGGCGTGGAAGACCTCGCTCGGGCTGCTGCAGACCGAGGTGCTGCCGAAGGTGAAGCACCTGGTGCCCGACCGCCAGGCCTCGCTCGCCGCCGCGCAATAGGTTGCCGGGCGGCGGCCGTCGCCCCATCCTCCGGCGCGTTCATGAGGAGGGATCGATGGTCGCCAGCCTGCACCAATGGCCGGCCCAGGGCCGCGTCTATCACGGCACCGCCCTGGCCGAGGCGCTGCCGCGCGAGATCGCCGATGCCGCGCGCGTCGTGCTGGTGACGACGCGCTCGCTCGCGAACGGCCCGCTGGTCGCATCGGCCAAGGCGGCGATCGGCGGCCGCCTGGCCGGCTTCTTCTCCGCCATGCGCGCCCACAGCCCGGTCGAGGACGTGCTTGCCCTCGCCGCGCTGCTGCGCGAGCAGGAGGCGGATCTTGTCGTCGCCCTCGGCGGCGGCTCGGTCATCGATGGCTCCAAGGTGGCCTGCCTTGCCGTGTGGCGCGGCATCACCGATGCGGGAACACTGATCGGCGCGGCGGCCTCGCGCGGCGCCGCACCGGGCTTCTGGGATGGCGCCGCCCCGGCCCCGCGCATGGTGGCGATCCCGACCACGCTCTCGGCCGCCGAATTCGCGCCCCATGCCGGCTACACGGATATCGCGGCGGGGCGGAAGTACCGCGCGCTCGACCCCTGGATGGTGCCGCGCGCGGTGATCCTCGACCCGGCGGCGACGCTGGAGACGCCGGCGCAACTGCTGCTGTCCTCCGGCATCCGCGCGCTGGACCATGCGGCGGAACGCTGGTGCTCGACGCAGCCGCAGGCCTTCTCCGACGCGGTGTCGCGCCAGGCGATGGTGATGCTGGCCGAGGGCCTGCCGCGGGTGAAGCGCCACCCCGACGACCTTGCCGCCCGCGCGCTGTGCCAGGAGGCGATGTGGCTGTCGGTGATGGGTGGCTGGGCCGGCGTGCCGGTCGGTGCAAGCCACGGGCTCGGCTACATCCTGGGTGCTGCGCGCGGCGTGCCGCATGGCATCACCTCCTGCCTGATGCTGCATGCGGTGATGCGCTGGAACGCGCCGGTCAATGAGCACCGCCAGCGTGACCTCGCCCATCTGTTCGGCGGCGAGGAGGCCGGGCCGGCCATCGAGGCCTTCGTGCGCGGCCTTGGCCTGCCGACGCGGCTGTCCGAACAGGGCATCGCCGCCGCGGACATCCCGGGCCTGGCCGCACGCTGGACGGGGGACGCGCCGATCGCGACCAATCCCAGGCCCGATCACCGGCCCGGCGGATCTGGAGGCGATCCTGACGCTGGCGCTGTGACCCCGCGCACCGGCCGGGAAGGACAGGGCTTCACGGCCCGCGAGGCGGTGCGATCTGCTTCACTGCGCGCGGCAATGGCCTGCGGCAGGCTCGGTCCGGATGTGGAACGCCACACCGAAAGGGCCATCCGATGACCGCCATGACCAGTTTCACCGACAGGCACAGCCGCACCTACAGGACCTACCGGCAACGGACGCAGGTCACCTGCGGCCCTGCCTGCTGCCTGATCATCTGGGCGAATGTGTTCCATGCCGACCCGATCGCCGATGAAGGCGGGGTGATCGCGCTGTCGCAGGCCTACCCGAAGCCCTGGAACCCCTCGACCGGCGCGGAGATCAACAACCTCTCGGGCGTGCTGCGCAGCATGGCCGTGCCGAACCAGGTCGAGACCTTTTCGAGCACCGGCGACCTGCGCGCCGCGCTTCACCGGCGCGTGCATTTCGGCAAGCCCGCCCTCGCCTTCGCGGAATGGGAGGTCGATGCCTCGGTGGTCGGGGCCATTTCGTCGTGGTCGGCTACGCCGATGCCCGCGCCGACCAGTGGACCATCCTCGACCCGATGAACGGCCCGCAGGAGACGACGGGCATCCCGGCCTACTACCCGGTCACCGACGATGCGGACCCGCCGGTGCTGCGCTTCACCGGGGCCGTCGCCTTCGTGATCTGACCGGCGGTCAGAACCGTTCGGCGCGGAACGGCGCGAAGTCGAAATTCGGCTTCTCCCCGGCCATCGCCGCGCCGATCAGCGCCCCGGTCGGCGCCGAGCCGGTCAGGCCGAGATGGCCATGGCCGAAGGCGCACCAGATGCCGTCCCAGTCGCGCAGCGGGCCCAGCACCGGCACGCTGTCCGGCAGGCAGGGGCGATGGCCCATCCAGGTCTTGCCGCCGTCCGTCCGCGCATCGGGGAAGACCGCGCGCAGGTCGCCCAGCAGCAATTGCGCGCGCGCCTCGTTGGGCGGCGCGTCGAGGCCGGCGATCTCGACCGAGCCGGCGACGCGCAGGCCTTCCTCCATCGGCGAGATGAACACCTTGCGGTCGGCGGGCGAGAGCACGCGCCCGACCGTGACCCCGGCATCGGGCAGCATGACGTGGTAGCCGCGCTGGGTCTCGAGCGGCACCTTGATGCCGAGCGGGGCGAGCAGCCGTGCCGACCACGCGCCGGCGGCGAGCACCACCTGGTCGGCCGCGACCTCCCCACGATCCGTCACCACGGCGGCGACGCGGCGGCCCTCGGTGCGGATGGAGCGGACCTCCGCCTCGCGGATCTCGCCGCCCTGGCGCCGGACGCCGGCCGCGACAACCTCGGTCAGCCGAGCCGGGTTCACGCAGGAGCCATGGTCGGGCAGCAGGATGGCGCGGGTATAGGCTGGCGAGACGGCCGGTTCGAGGGCGGCGAGCGCGGCGCGGTCGAGCACCTCCGTCCGCAGGCCATGGCGGCGGCGCAGGTCGAGCGAGGCGGCATCCTTCGCCATCTGCGCATCGTCGCGATAGAGATACATCTGCCCCGCCTCGCGAATGAGGTCGGTCGCTCCCTCGGCGAGCAGGATCTCCTTGTGCCGTTCCAGCGTGCCGAAGAACAGCGCGCCGAGCGCATCGGCGGCCGCCTCGACCTGCGGGGTGCGCGCCGAGGCGACGAAGCGCAGCAGCCAGGGGGCGGCCTTCAGCCAGTAGCGCAGCGGGATGTGCAGCGCGCCGGCCGGATCCATCATCATCTTGGGCACCTGGCGCAGCACGCCCGGCATGGCGAGCGGCGCGACCGAGCCATGGCTGATCGCCCCGGCATTGCCCGATGACGCCGCATGGTCGCGCCGCGCATCCAGCACGACAGGGCGCAACCCGCGCTTCGCGAGATGCCAGGCGACGCAGAGGCCGACGATACCGCCGCCGATGACGACGACCCGCGGGTCGTTCGATGAGGTGTCCATGGCGCCATGCTGCCCCGGCGCGGCGCGCGGCGGAAGCCTCCGGTCGCGTTGACGAGGCCGTGCGGGCATCGCAGGCTCCCTCCCAATCAAGACGAGGAGCGTTCCAATGCGGATCACCCCGAACAATGCCGGGCTGGGTGCGCGCGTGGAGGGGATCGACCTGTCCCGCGCCCTGCCGCCCGAGGATTTCAGGACCGTGCTGCGCGCGCTCGGCCAATACGGCGTGCTGTGCTTCCCGGGGCAGGACCTCGATGCCGCGGCGCTGTCGGCCTTCGGGTCCCGCTTCGGCGCGCTCGAGGTCAACGTCGCCAACCTGTTCCACGCCGAGGGCCACCCCGAGGTGATGCACCTGTCCAACATGAAGGACGCGGCGGGCAAGCCGATCGGCCTGTCGGATGCCGGCCAGGGCTGGCACACCGACATGTCCTATTCGAAGGAGATCGCGCTGGCCAACGTGCTGCACGCCAAGCGCATCCCGCGACGCGACGGCAGGCCGATCGGCTGCACCCAGTTCCGCAACATGCATGCGGCCTATGACGACCTGCCGGCCGAGGTGAAGGCGCGCATCGAGGGCCGCACCGCGATCCACGACTTCACGAAGTTCTGGGACATGATGCGCATCCGCCCCGGTTCCATCCGCGGCCCGCTGACGCCCGAGCAGCGCGCCAAGAAGCCGCCCGTCTCCCAGCCGATGGTGCGGGTGCATCCGATCACCGGGCGGAAGGTGCTCTACTGCAATTCCGGCTACGCGATGTTCGTCGAAGGCATGGAGCGTGCGGAGAGCGACGCGCTGCTCGACTACCTGTTCCGCCACCAGGCGCAGGAGAAGTTCTTCTACGAGCATGAATGGAACGAGGGCGACGTGCTGATGTGGGACAACATCGGCACGCTGCACAACGCCGTCGCCGATTACGGCCCGGATGAGCCGCGCTTCATCCTGCGCGTGCAGGTGATGGCGGATCTCGACTACGCGGCGCTCGCGGCATGAGGCTCGTCACCATCGAAGGCCCGGTGCTGGGCGGGCTGGTCGGCGATGAATGCGTCGCCCTGCGCCCGGCGCTCTCGGCGGCGATGCGCGCGGCGGGCGAGGCCGACACCGCCGAGGCCGCCATCCCCGCCGAGATGGTCGCGCTGATCGCCGATGAGGCGGCGATGGTCGCCGCGGGCCGCGCGCTGGCCTTCGCCGCGCGGGCGGAGAACGCGGCGCTGCGCGTCCCGCTCGCCTCGGTGCGGCTGCTCGCGCCGCTGAAGCCGGGCAAGATCCTCGGCGTCGGGCGCAACTACGGCGACCACGCGAAGGAAGTCGGCAGCCCGAAGCTCGAGATGCCGAAGATATTCCTCAAGCCGACATCCTCCGTGGTCGGGCCGGGTGCCGCGGTGCGCATCCCGCCCGCGGTGAAGAAGCCGGATTGGGAGGCCGAGCTCGCCGTCGTCATCGGCAGGCGCGCCCGCAACGTCAGCGAGGGCGTGGCGCTCGACCATGTCGCCGGCTACACCGTGCTGGACGATGTCAGCGCGCGGGAATTCCAGTTCGACGTGCCGCTGGCCATGACCTCCTTCGCCAAGGGCATGGACGGCTTCTGCCCGATGGGGCCATGCCTCGCGACAGCCGACGAGGTGGGCGAGCCATGGGCGCTCGACATCCGCTGCTGGCTGAACGACGAGGAGGTGCAGCACGGCAACACGCGGGACCTGATCTTCCCCGTCGCCACGCTGATCGCCTTCCTCTCGCGCTACATGACGCTGGAGCCGGGCGACGTGATCGCGACGGGCACGCCGGCCGGCGTCGGGCATTTCCGCGACCCGCCACGCTACCTGAAGCCGGGCGACCGGCTGCGCATGGAAGTCGAGCGCGTCGGCGTCCTTGAACACACCATCACATAACACGGGGAAACCACGATGATCCGCAGGATGCTTCTTGGCGCGGCCTTGGCGCTGGCCGCCATGCCGGCAATGGCGCAGCCGCGCGCGCCGGGCACCGACTATCCGAACCGGCCGGTGCGCATCGTCGTGGCACTCGCGCCCGGCGGCAATGCCGACATCAATGCGCGGCTGGTCGCCACGGCCCTGTCGCAGCGTCTCGGCCAGCAATTCGTGGTGGAGAACCGCCCCTCCGGCGGCGGCACCGTCGCCTTCGAGACGGTCGCGCAAACGCCGCCCGACGGCTACACGCTGCTGGTCGGCGCGCTGGGGTCGCATACGCTGAATGTCGGGCTTGTATGGCGACCGGCTGCGGGTGCATCCGCTGACCGGCGTGGACCACATCACCATCTCCAGCCATTCGGCGATCGTGCTGGTGGTGAACAACAATTTCCCGGCGCGCACCCTGGCGGAATTCCGCACGCGCCTGGCGGAAAATCCCGGCCGCTTCGACTTCGGGTCATCGGGCAACGGCACCACCGGGCACATCGCCGCGGCGCTGATGCTGCACCTGATGGGCGTGCAGGCGCAGCACGTGCCCTATCGCGGCTCGGCCGCCGCCTTCCAGGACCTGCTGGCGGGGCGGACCTCCTTCCAGGCGGACACCATCTCCTTCGTCACCGAGCCGATCCGCTCGGGCCAGGTGCGCGGGCTGGTGATCGCGACGCCGCGAGCGTTCGCCGATGATCCCGGATGTGCCGACCTCGGCCGAGGCGGGGCTGCCGGATTTCCAGGCCACCACCTGGACGCCGTGGTCCACCACGCTCGGCACGCCGATGGTGATCCGCCAGTTCCTCTATGAACAGATCGCCGAGGTGCTGAAGACACCCGAGGTGCGCGACCGGTTGATCGCGCTGGGCAACACCATCCCCGAAGGCATGACGCCCGACGCCACCCGCGCCTTCATCGCCTCCGAGATCGAGAAATGGGTGCCGGTGGTGCGCGCATCGGGCGCGCGGGTGGATTGACCGCCGGCACCGAATTTCCTTGATCGCCGCCATCGCGGCGGGCGACCTTTCGTTATCCGAATGAAAGGAGCGCGCCGCGATGGCCGATGAGCTGACAACGCGCAACCGCGACCGCGTGGAGGCGATCTACGCGGCCTATCTCGCCGGCGACATGGCCGCCGTGATGGCGGCGCTGGCCGAGGATGTCCGCTGGATCTCGGGCGAGGAGCCGGGCGCGCCGTGGTGCGGGGAACGCATCGGGCGGGACGGGGTGGCCGGCCTATTTCGCCGCCCTCGCCGCAGAGTGCCGGATCCTCGACTACCGGATCGGGCAGGTCATCGTCGATGGCGACTGGGCCGCCGTCACCGCGACGGTGCGCGCCCGCTTCCACCGCAGCGGCATGGAGCAGGAACTCGCCAAGGTGGACGTGCTGCGGCTGCGCGACGGCCAGGTGGCCGAGTTCCGCGAATACTACGACACCAGCGCCATCGCCGTGGCCTGCGCGGTCCAGTAGCCGGAAGCGGCGGCCACGCCCGATCGGGCGAGGCCGATCGTCCGGCGTCGTCGCTTGAGCCATGTCCGTTCGCCCCGGCTCACGGCAATGTCTCCGGCACGGTGTTTTCGCGGGCATCTTCACCCGACCAGGTGATCCAACCTGATCGGGATCCGATCTAGTCGCGGATGTCGGCGCGGAACACCTTGCTGACGATCTTCCAGCCCTCGGTCGTCTTGAGGAACACCAGGTAGTCGGTGAAGTAGCGCGGCGGTATCTGGCAGGCGACCTTGGCCATCGCCGTCTCCGGGCCGGACTGGTCGAGCATCAGGATGCGGTCCTCGCGCGCGAGGCCGCTCGCCTTCGGGTTCGGCCGCTTGCGCACCCAGTCGAACCACTGTTCGCGCGGCAGGTCCTGCACCACGCCGTCCTTGTCGGAATACAGATGCGCGCAGGGATGGAAGGCGGAGGCGAGCTTCTCGGTGTCGCCCTCGTGCAGACCGTCGAAATAGGTCTGCAGCACGGCTTCGATGGCGGCGATGTCGCTGGCGGGCATGGGGGCCTCCCGATGAATGCCCGCCGATCATTGCCCGGATGCGGCCGCCGTCACAGGGGGCACGCATGCCCCGTTTACAGCGCCCCGTCGCCGGGGCATGTCATCGGACGGAAACGGGAAGAAACGCCATGTCGATCGGTCGCCGCCCCTTGCTCCTCGCCGCCGCGGGCCTCGCGCTGCCGGCGCCGTTGCTGGCACAGGCACCCGCCTGGCCGACCCGTCCCGGTCCGCGTCATCGTCCCCTATGCCGCGAGCGGCGGCACCGACATCCTGACCCGCGCGCTCGGCGAGGCGCTGCGCCCGACCCTGCCGCAGCCCTTCGTCGTCGAGAACCGCGCCGGCGCGGCCGGTGTCGTCGGCTCGGAAGTGGTGGCCCGCGCCGAGCCGGACGGGCACACGCTGCTGGTGGTGGTCTCGACCCATGTGATGAACCGCTACCACCTGCCGTCGCTGCCCTATGACCCGATCCGCGACTTCACGCCGATCGCGATGCTGACGCGCAACACCATGGTGCTGGCCTCCGGCACCAACCATCCCTTCGACAGCCTGCGCGCCATGATCGACTACGCGCGCGCCAATCCCGGCCGCGTCGGCGCCGGCAGCACCGAGGCGCTGTCCTCCTTCGTCGGGCAGGAACTCGCGCGCCGCGCGGGGGTGGAGATGCCCGACGTCGCCTATCGCTCCGGCGGGCAGTTGATGAACGACATCGTCGCCGGCCACCTGCCGACCGGCTGGACCAGCACGGTCAGCGCCACGCCGCATATCGGCACCGGGCGGGTGCGCGTGCTCGCCGTCTCGACCGCCGAGCGCACGCCCTATTTCCCGGACGTGCCGACGGTGCAGGAACAGGGCATCGCCGATTTCGACCTCTCGGGCTGGGTCGCGCATGCTGGCACCGCCGCGCATGGCCCCGGCGCTTGCCGCGCACGATCGGCGGCGACGATGCAGCCGTCTTCGACGATGCCCAGTTCCAGCAGCGCCTCGTCGCCCTCGGCGTCGAGCGTGATTTCCGCCCCGCCCCCGCGCTGCTCGAGGCGATGCAGCGCGACGACCGCATCTGGGCCGCCGCCGCGCAGGCCGGCCACATCCGACCGCAGCAATAGGACCCGCACCATGGCCGATCCCGCCCTTCGCCGTGCCTTCGAACAGAAGAAGTTCATCGTCGCCCCCGGCATCTTCGACATGATCTCGGCCAAGGTCGCCGATGGCATGGGGTTCGACTGCCTCTACGGCACCGGCTTCGGCACGGTGGCCTCGCATCTCGGCGTGCCGGATGCGGGCATCGCGACCTATGCCGACATGGTCGCGCGCATGGGCCAGATGGCGCGCGGCGTGAAGACGCCGATGATCGCCGATGCCGATACCGGCTATGGCGGGCTGCTGAACGTCCGCCACACGGTCATGGGGTATGAGGCCGCCGGCATCACCGGCATCCAGCTCGAGGACCAGGAAACCCCGAAGAAGTGCGGCCACACGCCCGGCCGCCGCGTCATCCCGGCCGAGGAGATGGTGCTGAAGATCAAGGTCGCCGCCGAGGCACGCCGCAGCCCCGACTTCCTGATCGTCGCGCGCACCGATGCGCGCACCACGCTGGGGCTGGAGGAAGCGATCCGCCGCGGCCTGATGTTCGGCGATGCGGGGGCCGATATCGTCTTCATCGAAAGCCCCGAGAGCGAGGAGGAGATGCGCGCGATCGGCCGCGCCATCTCCAAGCCGCTGCTGGCCAACATGGTCGAGGGCGGCCGCACGCCGATCCTGCCGGCCAAGACGCTGCAGGAGATCGGCTACGCCATCGCGATCTATCCCGCGGTCGGCTTCCTGGCCGTCGCGGCGGCGCTGGAGCGCGTCTATGGGCATCTGAAGCAGCAGGGCGACAGCATCGCGCTCGGCGAATCCTACGGCTTCAAGCGCATGACCGAGCTGATGGGCTTCCCCGAGGTGTGGGACTTCGAGACGCGCTGGGCCCAGCCCGAGCCGGCGAAGGCCGCGGAATGAGCGCGCTTCCGGGCGTCCGGCGCTGGTGTTCGACACCTTCGGCACCGTCGTCGACTGGCGCAACGGCATCGCGCGCGACGCGAGGACCTTCCTCGCGCGCCATGGCCGGGCCGATATCGACCCGCATGGCTTCGCCGATGCCTGGCGGAAGCGCTACCAGCCGGCGATGGAGGCGGTGCGCTCCGGCCGCCGGCCCTTCACGCGGCTTGATGTGCTGCATCGGGAAAACCTCGATGGCGTGCTGTCGGACCACGGCATCGATCCGGCCGGCATCGCGGCCGGGGAACTCGACTGGCTGAACCGCGCCTGGCACCGGCTCGACCCCTGGCCGGACGCGATACCGGGGCTGATCCGGCTGCGCGCGAAGCACTTCATCGCGCCGCTGTCGAACGGCAACATCCTGCTGCTGGCGAACATGGCCAAGCGCGCCGGCATCCCGTGGGATGCGATCCTCGGTGCCGAGACGGTGCAGGCCTACAAGCCGCAGCCGGAAGCCTATACCCGCACGGCCGAGATCCTCGGCCTGGCACCGGGCGAGGTGGCGCTGGTCGCCGCGCATAACGGCGACCTGGCGGCGGCGCGCAAGGCGGGGCTGAAGACCGCCTTCGTGCTGCGCCCGGCCGAACACGGGCCGGGCCAGGCGACCGACACGCGCGCCGAGCAGGATTGGGAGGCGGTCGCCTCCTCCTTCGAGGAACTGGCCGACCGGCTCGGCTGCTGAAGGCGCCACGCGCGCCACAAGGTGAGGGGCGACGCCCCTCGCCTTGCCCTGGCGGCACCACCGCCGGGGCCGGCACGGCCGCAAGCCGCAGGATGGCGACGCCTTCGCGCTTTGGCGCCACGCGATCCGACCGGCTGCCGACACCCATGCCGGCTGCCGGCCGATGCCACGCAGCCCGGCCGGCCGGGGGCACGCGCACGCCCGCGGCCGCCGGGCATCGCGGCAGCCTTACTCCGCGCGGATATTCCCCTCGCGGATCACCGGCGTCCATTTCGCCACATCGGCGGCGATCAGCGCGGCGAATTCCGCCGGCGTGCCGGCGATGACCTCGGCCGCCTGGCGGGTCTCGAGCGTGGACTTCACCTCCGGATCGGTGACGATGGCGCGGAACACGGCATTGATCCGATTGGTCAGCGCGGCATCCATGCCGGCCGGCCCGGCGATGCCGTGCCAGGTCATCGCCTCGAAGCCCGCATAGGTGGCGGCGACCGCCGGCACGCCCGGCAGCGCCGGCACCGCGCGCGGCGTGCCGATCGCCAGCGCGCGCGCCTTGTTCTCGCGGATGAAGGGCAGCGCGGTGGAGACCGAGGGGAAGGTGAAGTCCGTCTCGCCCGCCAGCAGGCTGCGCAGCACGTCCGATCCGCTGCGGTAATGCACCGCGGTGAACTTCACCCCGGCGCGCCGTGCCAGCAGTCTCCGCCGCCAGGTGGCTGACATGGCCGACGCCCGGCGAGGCATAGGTGATGCCGTCCGGCCGGCTGCGCGCCAGCGCGATCAGCTCGGCCAGGCTGCGCACCGGCGATTCCGTCCGCACGATGACGACGATCGGCAGGTTCACCAGGTGGATGATGGGCGTGAAGGCGGTGACCGGGTCGTAGGCCAGGCCCGGCTGCAGCACCTTGCCGATCGCATTGGCGCCAAGGTCGGCCATCATCAGCGTCGCGCCATCCGGGCGGCTTTGCGCGACCACCTGGCCGGCGATGCTGCCGCCGGCGCCGGAGCGGTTCTCGACCACCAGGGTCTGGCCCTGGCGTCGCCGGGCCGAAGGCATTGGCGACGATGCGCGACAGCGTGTCGACCGCGCCGCCGGCGCCGAAGGGCACCACCAGCCGCACCTGCCCGGTCGGCCAGTCGGCCTGCGCGCGCAGCGTGCCAGGCAGGCCCGCAGCCAGGGCGAACGCGCCGAGCGCACGGCGGGGAATGGCGAATGGTCATGACGTTGGTCCTCCCGATGGTCTTGCCGTTGTCATCGGCGGCAGCAGCCCCTGCTGTCAACAGCGCCGCGGCGGGGCATGCTGGCCGGGAAACCCCCGGAGGCCTTCGCCATGACCTGGTCCATCGTCGCCCATGACGCCGCGAGCGGCGCCTTCGCCGTCGCGGTCACCACCTGCAACCTCGCGGTCGGCGCCGCCTGCCCCTTCCTGCGCACGGAGGTCGGCGCCGTCTCCACCCAGTCGATCAGCAACCGCTACCTGGGCCCGGCGGTGCTGGACGGCGCTGGCGCGCGGGCTGTCGCCGCAACTGGCGCTGGATTCGGCCCTGGCCGGCGATGAGGGCCGCGGCCTGCGGCAGATCCATGTGGTGGACCGGCACGGGCGGGTCGCCGCCCACACCGGGGCGAATTGCGTGGAATGGTGCGGCAGCGTGGCCGGTGACGGCTTCTCGGTCGCCGGCAACATGCTGGCGAACGGGGCGGTGGTGGCGGTGACGGCAGAGGTCTTCGCCGCCCGCACCGACTTGCCCCTGCCGGAGCGCCTGATGACCGCGCTGCATGCCGGGCAGGCCGCCGGCGGCGACCGGCGCGGCCGGCAATCCGCCGCCCTGATGGTCACCACCACCGAGGACTTCCCCGACATCAACCTGCGCGTCGACGACCATGGCGAACCGCTGGTCGAGTTGTCGCGCCTGCTGGCGCTGTGGCGCACCCAGGCGGAACCGGGCCAGCCGACCCGCCCCTCCCGCGCCAATCCGGCCGGGCTGCTCGACCTCGACGCCATCGAGGCCGGCTGGCGGGCACGCGGGTTGGACCTGCGCTTCCGGCGCTAGGGGCTTGCGCCCGGGCCCGCTCGGCGGCAGGGAAGCCCGGCACAGGAGGACAGCAGCATGCGCCAGCACAGGATCGCCGCCATCGGGGGCGACGGCATCGGACCCGAAGTGATCGCGGCCGGCTGCCGCGTGCTGGAGGCGACGGCCGCGGCGCAGGGCGGCTTCTCCGTCGCCTTCGATACCTTCGACTGGGGCAGCGAGATGTATCGCCGCACCGGCAAGATGATGCCCGATGGCGGCCTGAAGCAGTTGGAAGGCTTCGACGCCATCTTCTTCGGCGCCGTCGGCGCGCCCGACATCCCCGACCACATCACCCTGTGGGAATTGCGCCTGGCGATCTGCCAGGGCTTCGACCAATACGCCAATGTCCGCCCGACGAAACTGCTGCCGGGCGTGGTGGGGCCGCTGCGCGAGGATCTGGGCCGCCAGATCGACTGGGTGATCGTGCGCGAGAATTCCGAGGGCGAGTATGCCGGCGTCGGCGGACGCGCGCATCGCGGCCTGCCGATCGAGGTGGCGATGGATGTCGCCGTCTTCACCCGCGAAGGCGTCGCGCGCATCTGCCGCCATGCCTGCGAGGTGGCGATGTCCCGCCCGCGCAAGCTGCTGACCGTGGTGACGAAGTCCAACGCGCAGCGCCACGGCATGGTGATGTGGGACGAGGTCTGCGCCGAGGTCACCGCGCAGTATCCGGCACTGACCGTGGACAAGATGCTGGTCGATGCGATGACCGCGCGCATGGTGATGAAGCCCGGTTCCGTGGACACCGTGGTCGCCACCAACCTGCATGCGGACATCCTGTCGGACCTCGCCTCGGCGCTGGCCGGTTCGCTCGGCATCGGGGCGACGGGCAATGTCGATCCGTCGCGCAAGCGGCCCTCGATGTTCGAGCCGATCCACGGCTCGGCCTTCGACATCACCGGCAAGGGGATCGCCAATCCGCTCGGCTCCTTCTGGACCGCCTCGATGATGCTGGAGCATCTCGGCGAGGCCGCCGCGGCGCAGCGCCTGATGCGCGCGGTGGAGGCGGTGACCGCGCGCGGCGACGTGCTGACGCCCGACCTCGGCGGCACGGCGACGACCGTGCAGGTGACCGACGCGGTGATCGCGGCCCTCGCCGGCGCGAACACGTAGCGGGTTGCACGCCGGTCCGTTTCGCTGTCTGCTCCGCGCAGGGAACTCGCACCGCGGCCATAGACAGGGAGACGGACCATGATGCTTCATCGCATCGCGGCTGGACTGTTGGCACTGGCGACTTTCGCAGCCCAGCCGGCCCGCGCGCAGGACAGCGCGCTGCTGCAGCTCGACTGGATTCCATCCGGTGAGCACGCCGCCTATTTCGCCGGCGTCGCCCGCGGCTTCTGGCGCGACAACGGCATCGAGTTGTCGCTGACGCGCGGCTACGGCTCGGGCGATACGGTCAACAAGGTCGCCGCCGGCGCCGCGCAGTTCGGCGTGGCGGATCTCGGCGCGGTGCTCGCGGCCCGCGCGCGGCAGAACGTGCCGGTGCGGGCGATCTCGGCGGTCTATACCTATTCGCCGCACTCGCCTGTTCGTGCTGCGCTCCTCCGGCATCACCAATTTCCGGGGGCTGGAAGGCCGGCGCATCGCCATCACGCCGGGCAACAGCCATCGGCTGTATTTCCCCGAGGTCGCGCGCCGCGCCGGCACCGACCCCGAACGCATCACCTGGGTGAACACCGATGCCTCGGCGATGGCCGCGCTGCTGATCTCGCGGCGCGTCGATGCCGCGCCCTTCTATTCCATCCATCACTACTACCAGAACAAGGCGGCGCAGCGGGCCGGCGAGGAGATCGTGGTGCTGCCCTTCGTCGAGACGGGCTTCGCGATCTATGCCGCATCGCTGATCGACCACGGACGAGATCATCCGCACCAACCCCGACCTGGTGCGGCGCTTCCTGCGCGGCGCGCAGCAATCCTTCGAATGGGCCAACGCCAACCAGGCGGATGCCTGCCGGCTGCATGTCGCGCGCAACCCCGAGGTCGAGCAGGACGATTGCGAAGGCTCGCTCCGCGCGACGATGGCCTTCGTCTTCAATCCGCACCAGGTGGAGACGCGGCTTGGGCGTTTCTCGCCGGAGCGCCTCGCCTTCACCTGGCGCGTCGTCGCGGAGAGCCTGCAGTTGGACCCGGCCTGGAATCCGAACCAGGCGGTCGATACCAGCTTCCTGCCGTGATCCATCTCGGCGGGGTCGGCAAGACCTTCCGCGGCCGCGACGGTGCGGAAGTGGAAGCGCTGCGCGACGTCTCGCTCGACGTCGCGGCAGGGGAATTCGTCGCCATCGTCGGCGCCTCGGGCTGCGGCAAGTCGACCCTGCTGCGGCTGGTCGCCGGGCTGGCGCCGGCTTCGACCGGCTGCGCGTCATGCTGGACGGGCAGGCCGTGACGGCGCCGCGCGCCGAGACCGCGATGGTGTTCCAGGCGGCGACGCTGCTGCCCTGGGCCGATGTGCTGCGCAACGTCACCTTCCCGCTGCGGCTGATGGGCCGCATGGCGCGCGACACCGAGGACAAGGCGCGCGCGCTGCTCGCCACCGCCGGGCTGGCGGGCTTCGAGGGCAAGCTGCCACGCGAATTGTCGGGCGGCATGCAGCAGCGCGTCGCGATCTGCCGCGCCTTGTTGCAGGACCCGCGCATCCTGCTGATGGATGAACCCTTCGGCGCGCTCGATGCGCTGACGCGGGAGGAGATGTCGCTCGAACTGCTCCGCCTGTGGGCTGCGCGGCAGATGGGCGTGCTGTTCGTCACCCATTCCATCCCCGAGGCGGTGCTGCTGGCGGACCGGGTGGTGGTGATGTCGCCGCGCCCCGGGCGCATCGTCGATGTGGTGGAGGTCGCCCTGCCCCGGCCGCGCACCTTCGACCAGGAAGGCAGCGACGAGTTCCAGCGCTGCGCGCGACGCATCCGCGCCCATATCTTCGGCGACCGCGCCGCCCGCGCGGCGTGACGTGATGGCGCGGCTCAAGGCCGCCCTGCCCGCCTGGATCGCCGTGATCGGGCTGTTCGTGGTGTGGGAAGGCGCGGTGCGCTTCTTCGGCATCCGCGAATTCCTGCTGCCGGCGCCCTCGGCGATCTTCACCGCCACCATCGGCCGACCTGGCCGAACGTGCTGCGCCACACCATGGCGACGCTGGGCACGGTGATGCTGGGCTTCGCCGCCTCGGTCGTCATCAGCCTGCCGCTGGCGATGCTGATCGCGTCATCGCGCGCCGATCTCCGCGGCGATCTATCCGCTGCTGGTGGTGACGCAATCCATCCCGAAGGTGGCGCTGGCGCCGATCCTGATCGTCGCCCTCGGCGCCAATGAACTGCCGCGGGTGATCGTCACCTTCCTGGTGGCGTTCTTCCCGCTGGTGGTTTCCTCCGTCGCCGGGCTGCTGGCGACGCCGCCGGAACTGGTCGAACTCGGCCGCGCCTGCCGTGCCGGGCGCCTGCAGAATGCTGCTGCGCATCCGCCTGCCCTTCGCCGTGCCCTTCGTGTTCGGCGGGCTGAAGGTGGCCGCCGCGCTGTCGGTGGTGGGCGCGGTGGTGGCGGAATTCGTCGGTGCCGATGCCGGGCTCGGCTACCTGATCCAGACATCGATGGCCTTCTTCCGCACGCCGCTCGCCTATGGCGCGGTGGTGATCCTGGCCTTGATGGGCATCCTGATCTTCCAGGCGGTCACGCTCGTCGAACGCATCCTGTTTCCCTGGTCGAGCGGGTCCGAGCATTCGGCCCCGCCCGCCGCCTGACCCGAGGGGCCCCACCATGGCCGAGACCGAAGCCGGCACCATCATCATCCGCGGCGGGCTGCTCGCCGACACCTCGCTGCGCCGCGCGGCACCGGCCGATGTGCTGGTCCGCGACGGCGTCATCGTCGAGATCGGCGCCGGCATCGCCGCACCGCCCGATGCGAAGGTGGTGGATGCGGCCGGCACGCTGATGCATCCGGGCCTGATCAACGCGCATACCCATGGTCATGGCGGCCTGGCGCGCGGCCAGGGCGACAAATGGACGCTGGAACTGCTGCTGGCCGCCGCGCCCTGGATCGGCGGGTCGCGATCGTTGCAGGACAAGAAGCTGACGACGCAGATCGTCGCCGCCGAGATGGTGCTGAAGGGCTGCACCGCCGCCTATGACCTGTACTACGAATTCCCGATGCCGACGGCCGAGGGGCTCGATGCCGTCGCCGAGGCCTATGCCGGCGTCGGCATGCGCGCCGTCGTCGCGCCGATGGTCGCCGACAAGACCGTCTATGAAGCGATCCCCGGCCTGTATGACAGCGCTGCCCGCCGCGCTGCAGGCACGCGTCGACAGGCTGCGCCTGCCGGCCTGGGAACGCACGCTGGATGCGATGCGCGGCGCGCTGTCGAACTGGCGCTGGAACGGCAAGGACATCCGCGCGGCGGTCGCGCCGACCATCCCGCATCACTGCTCCGATGCCTTCATGTGCGGCTGCCGCGACCTGGCGCGCGACTACAAGGTCGGGCTGCACAGCCATGTCGGCGAGAGCAAGGTGCAGGCGCTGGTCGGCATGCGCACCTATGGCAAGACGCTGGTGCAGCACATGGACAGCCTCGGCCTGATCGGGCCGGATTTCACCGCAGCGCATGCGATCTGGCTGGATGACGACGACCTGCGCATCATGCGCGACCGCGGCGGGTCGCTCGCGCACAACCCCGGCAGCAACATGCGGCTGGGCAATGGCATGTTCCGCTTCCATCGGGCGCGCGAACTCGGCGTCAATGTCGGCATCGGCACCGACGGGGCGAATTGCTCCGACAACCAGAACATGTATGAGGCGATGCGCTACGCCTCCATGCTGTCCAAGGTGCAGACACCCGATCCGCGCCACTGGGCGGGTGTCGAGGATATCTACACCGCCGCGACGCAGGGCTCGGCGCGCGCGCTGGGCTTCGACGACATCGGCGAGATCGCGCCGGGCAAGAAGGCCGATATCGTCTTCCTCGACCTCGGCATCGATCAACTGGATCCCGCACAACTGGTCGGTCAACCAGGTGGTCCATACCGAGGACGGCAACGGCGTGCGCCATGTCATGATCGGCGGGCGCTTCGTCGTGCGGGACCGGCGGCTGCTGACGATCGACCTGGCGAAACTCGCCATCGAAGCGGAGGCCGCGCGCGAACGGCTCGAAGGCCTGAACGCCGAGTTCAAGGACCTGTATGATCGGCTGGAGCCGGTCGTCGCCTCCTTCTGCCCGGCCTTCGCCGCGCAGCCCTATCACATCCGGCAGTATCTTTGCGACGCGCCGGCATAAGGATCGAAGCCATGGAGATCGTCGATCTCAGCCGCGAGATCTTCCACCGGACGCAGACCCATCCGAGCCACCCGCCGGTGGTGATGACCGTCTGGAACGACCACTGCGAAAAGAAGCACGCCGGCAACACGGTGTTCAGCAGCAAGGCGATGTCGCTCGCCATGTCCGACCACGCCGGCACGCATGTCGATGCGCCGGTGCATTTCGACCCGCGCCCGGGCGCGCTGTCGATCGACGAGGTGCCGCTCGAGAAGTTCTACACCAGCGGCTTCTGCATCGACCTCTCGCACATCCCGCTGAAGACGGCGGCGACGCTGGAGGAGGTGCAGGAGGCGGTGGCGAAATCCGGCCAGACGATCCAGAAGGGCGACACGGTGCTGGTGTGGCTGGCGACGAATGAACGCCTGCTCGGCAAGCCAGGCTACCTGCACGACTTCCCGGGCCTGTCGCTGCCGGCCATCCATTGGCTGGCGGACCAGGGCATCGGCATGTTCGGCGTGGAGGCGATCAGCCCCGCCCCGGAGGGCGAGCCCAATTTCCAGGCGCATATGGCCTGCGCGGAACGCGGCATCACCCACATGGAATGCCTCGCCAACCTCGACAAACTCATCGGGCGCGGGCGGTTCCGCTTCATCGGCTTTCCGCTGAAGATCCGCGGCGGCACGGCAAGCCCGATCCGCGCCGTCGCGATCTTCGAGTAGCGGCGGACCCTACCGCTTCGCCGCCGCGCCGATGAAGCGGTGGATCTCGGTATTGTCCACCTTGGGGCCAAGGGCCTCGACCGCCCCGGCCCAGCGCTCGCGGCACAGCGCCAGCATGGTCGCCGGGAAGCCCGTCTCCTCGGCGATGCTGCCGGCGGTGTCGAGGTCCTTGCGCATCAGCCCGAGCTGGAAGCCGCCGGCGTAGCGGCCGTTGATGATCTCCTGCCGCGACTTGGTCTCGGTGGCGATGTTGCGGCCGGAGGATGCGTTCATCACATCGGTCAGGATGCCGAGGTCGAGGCCGAGCGCCTCGCCCATCCGCAGCGCCTCGGCGGTCGCCAGCAGCCCGGCGGCATAGACGTAGTTGTTCAGCGCCTTCATCGCATGCGCGCTGCCGACGGCGCCGGTGCGGATGATCGCCTCCCCCATGCCCTTCAGCACGGGTTCGGCCTGGGCGAAGGCGGCGTCGTCGCCGCCCACCATGATCGCCAGCGTGCCGGTCTTCGCCTTGGCGACGGAACCCGAGACCGGCGCATCCACCATCATCGGCACCGCGCCGCCTCGGCAAGCCCGGCGAGGCGCCGCGTCTCCGCCGGCTCGGACGAGCTCATGTCGATCACCAGCATCCCCGGCCGCAGCGCGGCGAGCAGCCCGCCCGGCCCTTCCATCACCGCGCGATGATGCGGCTGTTGGGCAGCATCAGCACCACGCACCTGCGCGCCCTCGGCCACCGCGGCCGGGCTCGTCGGCGAAGGTCACGGCGCCGGCCGCGCCCCTTCGGCGAGCGCGGCGCGCGCCGCGTCGGAGGTGTCGCAGGCCAGCACGCGGAAGCCGCGCGCGATCAGGCTGCGCGCCATCGGCAGCCCCATCATGCCAAGGCCGATGAATCCGATCGGTGCCAGCGCTTGTCGCCATGGTCGTTTCCTTCCTTGCCTGATGCCGTGCTCGCCGGCGATGGCTCGGAGCGCGCCGGGTCGTTCGCGCAGGCAAGCCGACGCGCGGGCTTAACGGCAGCGCGCAGCGCGCATAGGCTGCGATCCATGGCGCCATGGATCGCGGCTCTCGGTGCGACGCTGCTGATGCAGTCGGTCGCGTCCTTCATGACGCAGTCGCTGCCCGTGGTCGCGCCGCTGATCACCGCGAGCGCCGGCCTGGCGCCGGAGCGGGTCGGCAATTTCTCCTCCCTCGTCGCGCTCGGCACGGTGCTGTTCCTGCTGCTGGGCGGGCCGTTCCTCGCGCGGCTCGGGCCGGTGCGCACGCTTGCAGGCGGGTGCGGCGATCTGCGCGGCGGCGATGCTGACGGCGGGGTTCGGCACGGTGGCGGCGCTCGGCCTCGCCTCGCTGCTGCTCGGGGTCGGCTATGGCCCCTCCCCGCCGGCCGGCAGCCGCATCCTGGCGGCGACGGCGCCGAAGGAACACCGCACGCTGATCTTCTCGGTCAAGCAGGCGGGCGCGCCGCTGGGCGGCGCGATGGCGGGGCTGATCTCGGCGCCGATCGCGGCCTCGGCGGGCTGGCCGGTGGCGCTGCTGGTCGCGGTGGTGACGGCGCTGGCGGCGGCGCTGGTGATCCAGCCGCTGCGCGGCATGCTGGATGCCGAACGCGACCCGGCGCGCCGGATCGGCCTGCGCGACGTGCTCTCGCCGCACAGCATCGCCGCGCCCATCGCCGCGCTGCGCATCGACCCGCTGCTGCCGAAGCTGGTGGCGCTGTCGGTCTCCTTCGCGCTGTGCCAGGGCTGCCTGTTCTCCTTCACCGTCACCTGGCTGGTCGAGACGCGCGGCATGGGCCTGGTGCAGGCCGGCAGCACCTTCGCGGTGATGCAGGTGGCCGGCGTGGTGGCGCGCGTGCTGCTCGGCTGGATCGCCGACCGCACCGGCAATGCGACGCGCAACCTGGTGGTGCAGGCCTTCGTCGCATCCGGCTCGGTCGCCGCGCTGGCGTTGCTGCCGGTGGGCGCGCCCGCCGCCGCGCTGATGGCGCTGTGCGGGCTGGCGGGTTTCGTCGGCGCGTCGTGGAACGGCATCTCGCTGGCCGAGGTCGCGCGGGTGTCGCCGCCGGACCGCGTCGGCGACGTCACCTCGGGCAGCACGCTGTTCATCTTCCTCGGCTACGTCGCCGGACCTTCGGCCTTCTCGCTGCTGGTCACGCTGTCGGGCGGCTGGGTGCTGCCGATGCTGCTGGTGGCGGCCCAACTCGCCATCGTCGCGGCGCTGGTCGGCGCATCGCTGCGCCGGGAGATCAGGCGCTCCAGCGCGCCGCGCGCTTCTCCGTGAAGGCGGCGATGCCTTCCTTCGCCTCCGGCCCCGCGGCGCATTTGGCGAAGGCCTGCGCGCCGGCCTCGGCATAGCCATCGGGCGACAGCGGGCCGAGCGCCGCGATCAGCGCCTTGGTCTCGGCCAGCGCCATCGGCGCGCCCTGGCGGATGTCGGCGATGATGGCGCCGACCGCCGCCTCCAGCGCCGCCGCATCCGCCACCACCTGATGCACCAGGCCAAGCCGCCCGGCTTCGGCCGCGTCGATCACATCGGCGCGCAGCGTCATGCGCATCGCCGCGGAGCGGCCCATGCGGCGCACCAGCCAGGGCAGGATCTGCGCCGGCACCAGGCCGCGCCGCACCTCCGGCGCGCAGAAGCGCGCATCGGCGGTGGCGATGGCGAAATCGGCCGAGCAGACCCAGCCGAGGCCACCGGCATGCGCGGCACCCTGGATCGCGGCGATGACGATCTGCGGCAGTGCCGACAGCCGCACGAAGCGCTGCCCGGTGGCATGGTTGCGCGCCTGCGCGGCGGCCAGCCGCTCGGCCTCGGTGTTGCCGACCGAGCCGACCTGCGTCAGGTCGAGCCCCGCGCAGAAATGCCCGCCGGCACCCGACAGGATGACGACGCGCGTCGTGCTGTCCGCCGCCAGTTCGTCCAGCGCGGCGTCGAGCGCCTGCCCCATCGCGCTGTTCATCGCATTGCGCCGCTCGGGGCGGTTCAGCGTCAGCCGCGCCACGGCGCCCTCGCGCGTCAGCAGCACCGGTGTTTCCGTCATGCGTTCCTCCGTCGTCCTCGCCGCCGAGGATAGACCCCGGCCGCACAACCGGCGATATGGTCGCTCCAACGCGGGAGGATGGACACATGGCGGAACGGATCGGCCTCGGCATCATCGGCTTCGGCATCATGGGCGAACGCCTCGCCCGCTTCGCCGCCGAGCACGACCAGGTGCGGCTGGTGGGCGTGTGGGACCCCTCGCCCGATGCCGCGACGCGGCTGGCCGCGGCGCTGCCGGGCGTTGCGATGCTGGCATCGCCCGAGGCGGTGATCGCCGCCTGCGACTGCCTCTACGTCGCCTCCCCGCCCGCCTTCCACCTGGCCCATGCCAAGGCGGCCTTCGCGGCCGGCAAGGCGGCCTTCCTCGAAAAGCCGCTGGCGGTCGACCCGGCCGAGGCGCTCGCCTTCGTCGAGGCCGCCGAGGCCTCCGGCGCGCGCGGCGCGGTGAACTTCCCGATGGCGTCCTCGCCGGCGGTCGCGCAGCTGGCGGCGTGGCGCGCGGAAGGCGCTGGTCGGCGCACCGCGCGAATTGTCCATCACCGCCGCCTTCGCCGCCTGGCCGCGATCCTGGCAGCGCGATGCGGTCACCTGGCTCGACAAGCCGCAGCAGGGCGGCTTCACGCGGGAGGTGGTGTCGCATTTCCTGTTCCTCACGCGCCGCCAACTCGGTCCGCTGGCGCTGGAGGCGGCGCGCGCCACCTTCGCCGCGCCGGGCCGGTCGGAGACGCGCGATCGCCGCGCGGCTGACCGCCGGCGGCGTGCCGGTCAGCCTGTCGGGCGGCGTCGGCACCACGCTGGCGGATGACCACAATGCCTGGGTGCTGGAAGGCTCGGCCGGCGCGATCCGGCTGCGCGACTGGTCCTTCGCCGAGCGGCGCGGCGCCGATGGCGTCTGGTCGGCCGCGGCCGATGCGGTGCCGAATGAACGCATGCGCCCGATGGTGCTGAAGCGGCAACTCGACGGCGTCGCGGCGATGACGCGCGGGCGAGAAGCACCACCTCGCGACGCTGCGCGAGGCGCTGGAGGTGCAGCAGGTGGTCGAGGCGATCCTCGCTCAGCCGGCGTAGGGCAGGCCCGACATAATTCTCGGCGAGCGTGGTGAGCGCCGCCGGCGAGCCGCGTGAGGTAGTCGAGTTCCGCCATCCGGATGCGGTCCTCGAAGGCGTCGCCACCGTCGTAGCGGTGCAGCAGCTGCGTCATCCACCAGGAGAAGCGCTGCACCTTCCACACGCGGTCGAGGCAGGTGGCGGAATAGCTGTCCATCAACGCCTCGCCGCGCCCGGCGAAGAAATGCTCCAGCGCGCGCACCAGCACGCGCACATCGGCGATGGCGAGGTTCATCCCCTTCGCGCCGGTGGGCGGCACGATATGCGCGGCATCGCCCGGCCAGGAACAGCCGGCCATGGCGCATCGGCTCCGCGACGAAGGAGCGCATGGCGGTCACGCCCTTCTGCAGGATCGGCCCTTCCTCCAGCCCATCGCCGAGGCGCGTGCCGAGCGCCGACCAGATGCGGTCATCGGACCATTGCGGCGAGGTCCTCATCCGGCGCGCATTGCAGATAGAGCCGGCTGATGCTGGTGCTGCGCATCGTCGCCAGCGCGAAGCCGTCGGCATGGCGGGCATAGATCAGTTCCTCCGACATCGGCCGCGCGCTGGCCAGGATGCCGAGCCAGGCGAAAGGGTAGACGCCGTCGAAGACGCGCAGGTCGGCGGCGCGGGATGGCGGCGCGGCAGATGCCATGGAAGCCGTCGCAGCCGGCGATGACGTCGCAATCGAGCATCGCGCGCCGCGCCGTCCTGCGCGCCAGGTGATGCGCGGGCGTGTCGTCGCGATGTCGTGGATGGCGACGTCCTCGACCTCGAAATGCAGCGGCAGGCCGTCGGCGAGGCGCAGCGCCACCATGTCCTTCACCGCCTCCTGCTGGCCGTAGATGGTGACGACCTTGCCGCCGGTCAGGCCGGACAGGTCCACGCGATGCCCCTGCCCGCCGAAGCGCAGTTGCAGCCCGTGATGCACCAGGCCTTCGCGATGCAGGCGATCGGCGACGCCGGCCTCGGTCATCGTCTCGACCGAGCCCTGTTCGAGCAGCCCGGCGCGGATGCGGCCTTCGATATGCTCGCGGGAACGTGCTTCCAGCACGACGGCTGTCGATGCCGCGCTGGTGCAGCATCTGCGCCAGCAGCAACCCGGCCGGGCCCGGCGCCGACGATCCCGACCTGAGTCCGCATGCGTTCCGTCTCCCCTGCGGCGGATTTGGCGTTGCGCGCGGGCGGCCGCGCAAGCGCCACGTGGCTTGCCGGGCTTGCCGCCGGGTGTCCAGTCCCTAGGCTGCCCGGCACAACACGGGAGATCATGACCATGGCCATCGGGCGACGCAGTCTGGGACAGGGTATCGCGGCGACGGCGGGGGGCTTGGCGCTGCCGTGGCTTGCCGCGCACCGGCCGAGGCGCAGCGCAGCGCCAATACGCTTGCGGCATCGCCTTCCGCGACGCGGTGCCGAATGTCGATCCGTATTTCAACAGCCAGCGGACCGGGCTGATCATCGGCCACCAGGCCTTCGACGGGCTGGTGCATCGCGACCCGCCGACCTTCCGGATCGTCCCGGCGCTGGCGACCGAATGGCGCTGGGTGGACAGCAAGACGCTCGACTTCACGCTGCGGCAGGGCGTGAAGTTCCATGACGGCAGCACCTTCGGCGCCGATGACGTGGTCTACACCATCAACACCATCGCCGACCCCGCCACGCGCGTCGCCACGCCGTCCAACTACAGCTGGATCGAGGGCGCGGAGAAGACCGGCGAGCACACCGTCCGGCTGAACATGAAGCGGCCGACGCCGGCCGCGCTGGAATACCTGGCGCTGGTGATGCCGATCTGGCCGAAGGCCTATCGCGAACGCGTGGGCGCCGATGGCTTCTCCCGCGCGCCGATCGGCACCGGGCCGTATCGCTTCACCAAGGTCGATGTCGCCACCGGCGTCGATTTCGAGCGCTTCGACGACTATTACCAGGGCGGGCCGAAGGGTCGCCCGGCGATCCAGAAGCTGACCGCGCGCTACATCGGCGATGCCGCGACCGAACTGACCGAACTGCTCGGCCAGCGCGTCGACTGGATCTGGAACATGAATCCGGATCAGTTCGCCAATGTGAACCGCCTGCCCTACCTGCAGGCGACGCGGCAGGAATCGATGCGCGTCGGCTTCCTCAACCTCGATGCGGCGGGCCGCAGCGGGGCGGACAACCCGATGACCAAGCTGAAGGTGCGCCAGGCCGTCTGGCATGCGCTCGACCGCACGGCGATCGCCGAGCGGCTGGTCGGCGGCGGGTCCCGCGTGCCGGCGGCACCCTGCTTCCCGTCGCAGTTCGGCTGCAACGCTGAGGCTGCGGTGACCTATGCCTACGACCCGGCCAAGGCGCGCGCGCTGCTGGCCGAGGCCGGCTTCCCCAACGGCTTCGAGATCGAACTCACCTCCTACGTCCAGCCGCGGCAGTGGTCCGAGGCGGTGCAGAACTACCTGCAGGCCGTGGGCATCCGCGCCCGTCTGAACCTGATGCAGGTGGCCGCGCAGATCCAGCGCTCCCAGCGCGGCGAGTTGGCGATGGAGATGGGGTCGTGGGGATCCTATTCGATCAACGACGTCTCGGCGATCATGCCCAACTACTTCGCCGGCGGCGCCAACGACTATGCGCGCGACCCGGAGATGATCCGCCTGATCAACGAGGGCGGATCGACCGCCGACGAGGCGGCGCGCAAGATGGCCTACGACGCCGCGATCCGCCGCGCGACGGAGCAGGCCTATTGGTGCCCGCTGCACACCTATGTCAGCACCTTCGGCTTCCAGAAGCAGCTCGAATTCCCGACCTTCCCGGACGAGCTGCCGCGCTTCTACCTGGCGAAGTGGAAGTAGGCCCGGCCGGCGCGCGACACCCGCGCGCCGGTCACCCCCACCGGCCCGGGCGCGGCATCATGGCGGGATGGCGCGCAGGTAGCCAAAGGCCGCCTCCATCGATTCCGACATTGCCTCGACAGGCTTGCCCCAGGCCTTGTTGCTGACATTCCGCCCATGGATGAACTGCACCCACATCGGGTCCTGCAGCAGGATGTCGATGACCGGGAAACGTTCGCCAACCCTGACATGACTGATATCGAGAGGGAGCGGCGCGAAGCCCGCCGCATCGTCCTCCGACCGGTCGATCAGCCAGGTCGCGAAGGCGTTCTGGGGGAACACCATGTTGAGGAAGTGCTCGCCGTTCCAGCACATGCCGCGGCTGAATGTCAGCACCAGCGGCAGCGGCATGAAGTCGGGCCGCGCGTCGGCATAGGGCAGCAGGATCTCCTGCGCGCGGCGCAGATAGTCCGGGTGCAGGACATCGTCATTGTCGAGCCGCGTGACCAGTATCCGGCGCGGCAAGGGTTCCAACGCCTGCCGGAAATCCTTGCGCCAGGACCAAGGCTCGATGGCTTCCAGGATGACCGCCTCGATACCGTCGAGAATCGCCTCGAGCCGCGGCCGGAGCGTCGCGGCGCCGGCCGCGTCGATCAGCACGATCCAGCGGAAGCGGCGGCAGGTCTGCGCGGCCATGGACGGCACGCAGACATCGCGGAACAACCTGATGCGGTGTTCGAGCCATTCCTCCGTCAGCGTCGCTTGACCGGCGCGGTCGGTGGCGAAGGTCTTGAGGGGCAGATTGAAGCGTGTCAGCACGACATGCTGGATGTCATGCACGGCCGGGCGTGGCCTCGGGCTGCACGAGGTGGCATTCGACGAGTCCGGCCGCGTCATGCACCGCGGACGGCACCGTGGTCGCGCAGAGCGGCAGGGCCACCGGACAGCGCGGGTGGAAGCGGCAGCCCGGCGGGATGTTCGCCGGGTCCGGCATGATGTCGCCCAGGCCGACATCGGGCACGCCAAGCCCCGGCTCGGGCGTCAGCACCGAGGCGAGCAGCGCGCGCGTGTAGGGGTGGCGCGGGCGCTGCGAACAGCGCCTCGCTTTCCGTGCGCTCGACGATGCGGCCGAGATACATCACCGCCACCTCGCTCGCGATATGCTCGACCACCGCGAGGTTGTGGCTGATGAACAGATAGGTCAGGCCGAGGTCGCGCCGCAGTTCGGCCAGCAGGTTCAGGATCTGCGCCTGCACGCGGACATCGAGCGCGCGAGGTCGGCTCGTCGCACACCACGATGCGCGGGCGCAGCACCAGGGCGCGGGCGATCGCCACGCGCTGCCGCTGGCCGCCCGACAGCTGCGCCGGGAAGCGCATGCCCTGGTCGCGCGACAGGCCGACGCGGTCGAGCGCCTCGGCGACGCGGCGTTCGATCTCCGCCCCGCCGACATCGCCCTGGGCGATCAGCGGCATCGAGACGATGTCGCGCACCCGGCGCTTGCGGGTTCAGCGAGGCGAAGGGGTCCTGGAACACCGGCTGGATCAGCCGCGCCCGCGCGCGCCGGTCCATCGCCCGACAGGCGCTGGCCATCGACCAGCACGTCGCCGGCGGTGGGTTCCAGCAGGCCCAGGATCAGCCGCGCCAGGGTGGACTTGCCGCAGCCGCTCTCGCCCACCACGCCGAGCACGCTGCCGGCGGGCACGGCGAAGGAGACGTCATCGACCGCGATCGACCTGCTTCGGCGGCGCGAACATGCCCTGGCGGACGCGGAACTCGCGGCGCAGGCCGCGGACCTCGATGGCGGCGGCTTCGCTCATGCGGCTGTCCCGCGCGACCCAGCCGGGCGCCAGGGTGCAGAGCACCTCATGCCCGTCCGACACGCCATGGCGCGGAATGGCGCCGGCGCAGGCGGCGTGCGCCTGCGAACAGCGGTCGCGGAAGCCGCAGCCCACGAAGCCCGGCCCGATGCGCGGCACCACGCCCGGGATGCTGCCCAGCGGTTCGTCCCGCCTGACCTTGCCCGGCACCGGCACGCAGGTCAGCAGGCCGCGCGTGTAGGGATGCTCGGGCGTGGCGAACAGGGATGCGGTCGGCGCGCTCTCCACCACCTCGCCGGCATACATCACCGAGACCCGGTCGGCGATGCGCGCGACGATGCCGAGGTCGTGGGTGATGAGCAGGATGCCGAGCCCGAGGTCCTTCTGCAGCGTCGCCAGCAGGCGCAGGATCTGCGCCTGCACCGTGACGTCGAGCGCCGTGGTCGGTTCGTCGGCGATCAGCAGTTCCGGGTCGCACATCAGCGCCATGGCGATCATCACGCGCTGGCGCAGGCCGCCCGACAAGCTGGTGCGGGAACTGCCCCAGCCGCAGCCCCGGCGCGGTGATGCCGACGCGCGCGAGCAGTTCCGCGGCGCGATCCACCGCCTGGGCGCGCGGCGTGCCGCGATGGCGGCGCAGCACCTCGGTCATCTGCGAGCCCACGGTATAGGCGGGGTTCAGGCTGGTCATCGGTTCCTGGAAGATCATCGCCATGCGGTCGCCGCGCAGGCGTTCCATCTGCTTCTCGCCGTAGGTGCCGATCTCCTCCCCGGCGAAGCGCAGCGCGGTCGTCTCGCGCTTCGAGCCCTTCGGCAGCAGGCCCATCACCGACAGCGCGCTGATCGACTTGCCGCAGCCGGATTCGCCGACCAGGCAATGCGTCTCGCCCTTGTTCACCGTGATGGAGGCGCCGCGCACCGCGGCGGTGCTGCCGATGGTGACGCGCAGGTCGCGCACTTCCAGCAGCGCCGTCATCGCGAAAGATCCGTGCCCATCATGTCGCGCAGCGCATCGCCGAGGAAGTTCACGCCCAGCACCAGGATGAACAGCGCGGCGCCCGGGATCATGATCACCCACGGGCTGAAGAACATGTATTCCTTGGCCTCGCTGATCATCAGCCCCCAGGAGGGCAGCGGCGGCGGCACCCCGAGGCCGAGGAAGGACAGCGCGGCTTCGAGCAGGATGGCCAGCGCCATCTCCAGCGTCGCCACCACGGCGAGGTGGGTGGCGATGTTCGGCAGCACCTCGCGCGTCAGCACCCACCATTGCGACGCGCCGGCGCACCAGGCGGCCGAGACGTAGTCGAGGTTGCGGATCTGCATCGTCGTCGATCGCGCGACGACCGCGAAGCGGTCCCACAGCAGGAAGCCCAGCACCAGCACAACCAGCAGGAAGGAGGACCCGCGCAGCGCGGCGACCGCGAGCGCGACCAGCACCGCCGGGATCGACAGCCGCGTGGTGATGGCGAACACCACGGCGTCGTCGATCTTGCCGCCGTAGAAGCCGCCGAGCACGCCCATGGTGATGCCGATCAGCCCGGAGGTGATGACGGTGAGCACGCCGATCACCATGGAGATGCGCGTGCCGTAGATCAGCCGCGAGAAGTAGTCGCGCCCGAGCTGGTCGGTGCCGAAGAAGTTGCGCGGGTCGCCGCCTTCCATGAAGGAGGGCGGCACCAGCCGGCGCTCGAGGTCGATCGCGAAGGGATCATAGGGCACGATCCACGGCGCGATCAGCGCGATGATGGTGGCGAGGCCGACGATCGTCGCCCCGATGACGAAGCCCGGGTTGCGCAGCAGCCGCGCGCCGCGCCCGGCGGGCATCACGGCGGCGCTCATGCGGTGCGCAGCCGCGGGTCGAGCACCGCGTTCAGCAGGTCCGCCAGCAGCGTCAGCCCGATATAGATGATGGCCAGCACCAGCACGACGGCCTGCACCACCGGGAAAGTCGTTCTTGCTGATGCTCTCCCAGGCCAGGTAGCCGACGCCGTGCAGGGCGAAGACGGTCTCGATCACGACCGACCCGCCGAGCATGAAGCCGAGCTGCACCGCGGCGATCGACACCACCGGGATCGCCGCGTTGCGGAAGCCGTGCTTGACCAGGATGGACAGCCGCGTGAGCCCCTTGGCGCGCGCGGTGCGGATGTAGTCCGACGACAGCGCCTCGATCATGCCCGAGCGCGTCAGCCGCGTCAGCGACGGGATGGCGGAGAAGGCCAGCACCACGCCGGGCATGATGAAGCCCTCCCACGTCTCGGTGCCCGAGATCGGCAGCCAGGCCAGTTGCAGCCCGAAGACGATCATCAGCACCAGGCCGAGCCAGAAGGAGGGCATCGCCTGGCCGATCATCGCCACCAGGCCGACCGCGCGATCGACCCAGCTGCCCTCGCGCACCGCGGCGATGATGCCGAGCGGCAGCGACACCACCAGCGCCACGGCAAGCCCGACCAGGCCGAGCGTCAGGGTCACCGGCATGCGCGCGGCGATGAGGTTGGCGACGCGGTCGCGGAAGAAGTAGCTCTCGCCGAAATCGCCCTGCACGGCGCGGCCGAGCCAGTCGAAGATACTGCACGTAGAGCGGCCGGTTCAGCCCATAGGCGATGCGGATCGCCTCGACATCCTCGGCGGTCGCGTTCGGCCCGGCGATCGAGATCGCAAGGTCGCCCGACACCCGCGTGAGCAGGAAGGCGAGCGTGAGAACCGTCAACGCAACGGCCACCGCGACCGCGAAGCGGCGGAGAAAAAATCGAAGCATCCCGCCGCGAGCCTAGGCAGGCCTTGTGCGCCGCCGCAAGCCCCGCATCACCACGCCGCCGCCCAGCCATCGCGCCGCGGGTCGGAGCCGGCCATGCGCACGCCATTGTCCAGCAGGCGGATCGCCTCGACGCTGCAGGCGCCTTCCAGGTCGCCGACGACCTTCACCTGGTGGCCGCGTTCGCGCAGCCCGGCGATCGCCGCCTCCCCGAAGCCGCGCTCGATGGTCAGCACGTCGCCGCCGCCATGCGGGTAGTTGGATTCCTGGCCGGGCTGCGACGATGTCCAGCGCGGCGCCTCCAGCGCCTGCTGCGGGTCGAAGCCGAAGGCGGCGCAGGAGACGAGCACCTGGAAGTTCACCTGCACCTGGTTGTCCGCGCCCGGCGTGCCGAACACCATCCAGGGCTTGCCGTCCTTCATCACCATCGGCGCGTTCATGGTGTGGCGCACGCGGCGGCCCGGGGCGAGCGCATTGGCGTGGCCCTCGTCGAGATGCCAGTAGGACATGCGGTTGTTGAACAGGATGCCGGTGCGCGGGCCGGTCACGCCGGAACCGAAGGCGCTGTTGATCGACTGGATGGCCGAGACCGCGTTGCCCTCGGCGTCGACCACGCAGAAATACGTCGTGTCGGCTTCCGCCATCTCGCGCACCGGCAGCTGGCGCCGCACGCTCGCCGATGGCCGCGACATGGGAGGCGATGCGCGCATCCGACAGCAGCGTCGCGAAGTCGGGCGCCTCGCGGCCGGCCTCGGCCTCGCGGTCGAGGAAGGCGCGCTTCTTCGCCTCGATCATCAGGTGCAGCAGCGCGGCACTGCCCCAGCCCATGGCGCCGAGGTCGAAGCCCTCGACCATCCGCAGCATCTGCAGCATCGCGAAGCCCATCGAGGGCGCGGGCGTCTGCCGCACCTCGAAGCCGCGCCAGGATATCGCGACCGGCGGGGCGAACAGCGGCTTCACCGCGGCGAGGTCCGCGGCCGTCACCAGCGCGCCGATCGTCGCCATGTCGGCGGCGATGTCGCGCGCCAGGGCGCCGGTGTAGAAATCGGCCGGCCCTTCCGCCGCCAGGCGCTGCAGCGTCGCCGCCAGCGCGGGCTGCGTGACCAGCGCGCCAACGGTCGAGGGCGCGCCGCCGGGCAGGAAGATCGCGCTGCTGGTCGGGTCGGCGCCGACGCGCCGCGGATTCTCCATGCAGAAATGACGCAGCGAATGGGTGGTCGCGAAGCCGTCGCGCGCCGCCTCCACCGCCGGGCCGAACAGCGCGCCCCAGGTCTTCGCACCATGCGCCGCATGCAGCGCGGCCAGGCCCGCCACCTTGCCCGGCGTCTGCACCGACAGCGGCCCGTCGATCGGGATGCCGCCCTCGGCGCGATAGCGCGCGACGGTCGCCGCCGCCGGCGCCTGGCCGGTGCCGGCGAAGGTTTCCGCCCGCCCGGTCCTGGCCGACCAGTGATGGTAGAAGCCATCGCCGCCGAGACCCGACATCGGTGCTTCCACCACGCCGAGCGTCAGCGAGATCGCCACCGCCGCATCCGCCGCCGAGCCGCCCGCGCGAAGCACATCGAGCCCGCCTGGGTCGCGACCGGATGATTGGTCGCCACCGCGCCGCGGCGGCCCATGATCAGCGGGCGATGTGCCCGGATGCCTTCATACGCCATCGTTCAACCCCCCTGCGTGCGGACGCGCTCGGCGATCGGCGCCCAGACCGCCGACTTCCTCGCGCACATGCGCCGCCGCCGCGGCAGCCGATGCGTCCGGCCACGCATCGACGCCGGCGCGGCGCAACCTTTCCTGCACCGCCGGGTCGGCCAGCGCGCGCGCCGATGCCGCCTCGACCGCCGTGACGATGGCGGGCGGCGTCCCCGGCTTGGCGAACAGCACCTGCCAGGCGGTCAGGTCGTAGCCGGCGACGCCCGATTCCGCGAGGGTCGGCAGTCCGGGCACCAGGACCGAGCGGTCGCGCGAGGAGACGGCGAGGCCGCGCAGTCGCCCCTCCGCCATCAGCGGCGCGAGCATGGTCGGGCTGTCGATGGTCAGTTGCACCCGCCCCGCCACCAGGTCCTGCACCGCCAGCGCCGCGGTGCGGTAGGGCACGATGGTGTAGGTCACGTCGGCCAGTTGCTTCAGCAGCTCGCCCGCCATGTGGTTGGTGGCGCCGGGATTGGTCGAGCCGAAATTCGCCTCGTCGCGCCGCTGGCGCAGCCAGGCCATCAGTTGCGCCACATCCTGCGCCGGCACCTCGGGATTGACCGCGAGCACGAAGGGCTGCCGGCCGACCAGGGCGAGCGGGACGAAATCGGTGATCGGGTTGAACGGGAAATCGGGCCGCAGCGCCTGCATGATCGGGTGGTTGTTGGTGCCGATGAACAGCGTGTAGCCATCCGCCGGCAGGCGCTGGAAGGCCGCGGCGCCGATCGTGCTGCCGGCGCCGACCACATTGTCCGCAACGACCGGCTGGCCGAGGTTGCGTCGATCAGCGCCTCGCCATGATGCGGCCGACCACATCGGTCACGCCGCCGACGCCCACCGGGATCAGCAATCGCACCGGGCGGCGTTGGGATAGCGATCCTGCGCCAGCGCCGGAGCCGCGAGAACTGCCGCGCCCGGCGCCAAGCAATGAACGTCGGAACATGGCAAACACCCCCGGCTGTTGTCCTGGCATCGACGTTACGCCACCTTTCGCGGCCCGCCAGCCCCGGAGTGCGCGATGGACCACGTGACCCTGCAGGAACCCTTCCGCGCCTTGTTCTACGCGCCCTTCTATGCGGCGCTGGCGCGCGGCGACTATGCGGCGCAGGGGGTGGAGGTGCGCCTGCTGCCGGGCATCGTGCCGTCGCTCGCCAAGGACAGCGTGCTGGACGGCACCGCGGACCTCGCCTGGGGCGGGCCGATGCGGCTGCTGCTGGCGCATGACAAGGACCACGCCTGCCCGCTGCGCCTGTTCGGCGCGGTGGTGATGGGCGATCCGTTCTTCCTGGTCGGCCGGCAGCCGCGCCCCGGACTTCCACGCTGACGGACCTCGCGACGATGACGCTCGGCACCGTCAGCGAAGTGCCGACGCCGTGGTGGACCTTGCAGGACGACATCCGCCGCGCCGGGCTCGACCCCGACGGCATCGCGCGCGTGACGGATCGCGGCATGGCGGAGAATGCCGCGGCGGTCGCGGCCGGCACGCTCGACGTCGCGCAGGTCTTCGAGCCGATCGCGAGCGCCATGGAGATCGCCGGCACCGGCCATGCCTGGTACGCGCAGGCGAGCCGCGGCCCGACCTCCTACACCGCCTTCTACGCGCGGGCGGACGTGATCGCGGCGAAGCGCCCCGCCTTCGAGGCGATGGTGCGCGGCCTCGCCGTCACGCTGGCCTGGTTCTCCACGGCATCACCGCGCGAGATCCTCGCGACCATCGCGCCCTTCTTCGACGGGCTCGACGAGGCTGCGGCGGCGAGGGCGGTGGCGCGCTATCGCGACCTTGGTGTCTGGACCACGACGCCGCGCTTCCCGCCCGAGGCCCTGGCGCGGCTGGAGGCGGCGATGCTGTCGGCGGGCGCGATCACCCACGCGCCGGGCTTCGCGGGCTGGTGGCGGAGGACGTGACGCAGGCAGCGCTCGCCTGAGCGCCGCCTCCGCCGTTCGCTCATCGCGCGTTCGCCGCCATGCGCATCGCCGTGGGTGCGGGCAGTTCGATCTCGATCGCCAGCGTCGACATGTCGCCGCCGCGGTCGAGATTCACATTCACCTTGCCCGGGTCGATCGCGACATAGCGCGCGACCACGGCGACGAGCTCCTGCTGCAGCTTCGGCAGGAAATCCTCCCGCGTGCGGCCGATGCGTTCATGCGCGAGGACGATCTGCAGGCGTTCCTTGGCGGCGGACGCGCTGGCGGGCTGTTCCTGCCGGCGGCCGCGGAAGTAATCGAGCCAGCTCATCACGCGGCCCTCCCCCCGAACAGGCGCTTGAAGATGCCCTTCTTCTCCGCCTCGATGAAGCGGTGCGGCTTCTCCTCGCCGAGGAAGCGGGCGACGGCATCGGCATAGGCCTGGCCGGCCATGCTCTCGGCATCCATGATCACCGGCGTGCCGGTGTTGGACGCCTTCAGCACGCTCTCGCTTTCCGGGATCACGCCGAGCAGCGGGATCGACAGGATCTCCTGGATGTCCTCGAGCTTCAGCATCTCGCCGCGCTCGACGCGGTGCGGGGTCGAAGCGGGTGACCAGCAGGTGTTCCTTCACCGGCTCGCGCTTTTCCTCGGCGCGCTTGGAGCGCGACTGCAGCACGCCGAGGATGCGGTCGCTGTCACGCACCGAGGAGACTTCCGGGTTGGTCACCACGATCGCCTGGTCGGCGAAGTACAGCGCCAGCAGCGCGCCCTTCTCGATGCCGGCCGGGCTGTCGCAGAGGATGTAGTCGAAATCCTTCGACAGTTCCTCGATGATCTTCTGCACGCCTTCCTTGGTCAGCGCGTCCTTGTCGCGCGTCTGGCTGGCCGGCAGGATCGACAGCGTGTCGACGCGCTTGTCGCGGATCAGCGCCTGGTTCAGCCGCGCCTCGCCGCTGATGACGTTGACGATGTCGAACACCACGCGCCGCTCGACACCCATGATGAGGTCGAGATTGCGCAGGCCGACGTCGAAGTCGATGACGACGGTCTTCTTGCCCCGCTGCGCGAGGCCGGTGGCGACGGCGGCCGAGGATGTGGTCTTGCCCACGCCCCCCTTGCCCGATGTGACGACGACGACCTGTGCCATGTCCCCTGCCTCCTCGTTCAATGTCCTGCCGGCGCCCCCCGGCCCGCTGCCCCGACCGGCCCCGCCAAATGCGGGGCGGCGGGCTCGGGCCGCTGCCGGCATCGTCAATCCACGCGCGTCAGCCGATCGGGTCGAAGCGCATGCGCTCGCCCGTCAGCCGCACCTGCACCGCCTTGCCGATCGGTGCCCCGGCCAGCCCGTCCCGCACCGCGTAGTAGCCGGCGATGGAGATCAGTTCGGGGTCGAAATTCTGTGCGAAGACGCGCGCCTCGGCGTTGTTGCCGCCACCCGCGATCGCGCGCCCGCGCAGCGCGCCATAGACATGGATATTGCCGTCCGCGATCACCTCGCCCCCCGCATTCACGGTGGAGGTGACCACCAGGTCGCCGCCCTGCGCCCAGATGCGCTGCCCGGCGCGCACCGGCTGGTCGATGATCATGGTCGGGCGCGCCGTGCCCGGTGCGGGCGGGGGCGGCGCCGGCGGCGCCTGCGGCTCGGCCGGGGCGGCGGCGGCGGCCGGCAGCGGTTCGTCGGTCTCCTTGCCGCCGATGCTGCGGATCGGCGGCAGGCCGAAGGCCATCGCCGCGTTGCGCAGTTCCGGCGTGCCGCCGGTGGTGCCGATCGGGCACGATCTGCAGTTCGCGCAGCCCCTCGATCAGCCCGGCGAAATCCACCTCATTGGCCGGCATCTCGAGGTCGCCGAGGCCCAGCACGATGGGGGCGAAGCGCAGGAAGCCGGGCGCGCGGCGGAACTGGTCGCCGATCGCCGGCACCACCGCCTCGGGGCGCGGGTCGAGCAGCCGCAGCACAAGCAGGTTGAAGTTCGCGCCGCGCAGGCGGAACGGTTCCAGACGGGTCGATGTTTCGGACCGAGGCGCGGCTGACATGGGTCTCCCGAGGGGATCATCTGATGGCCGGATCCATACGGATTGTGTCCGAAGGCGCCGGCAGACACCAGATATAGCGTTTGAACGGGGTGCGGCGAAGGGCGTCGCGTGCCACCCCTGTCGGGCAATGCCTTATGGCGCGAAGTTCGCAGCCGACGCCAGGGGCGAATCGGCAGGGCTGGCGAGAGGCTGGCGCATCTCGCAGGATGGGCGCATCTGCCCGGAGGCCGCCTTGCACCCCATCACCCTCGCCGAACCCTTCCGCGCGGTGTTCTACGCGCCCTTCTACGTCGCCGAGGCGCGCGGCCTGTTCGCCGCCGAAGGGGTGGAGGTGCGCCGCGCGACCGCCGGGGACCCGACCAAGGCCGCCGAGAACCTGCTCTCCGGCGCGGCGGACATCGCCTGGTCCGGGCCGATGCGCCCGATGATGCTGCGCGACCGCGACCCCGCCTGCCCGCTGCGCTCCTTCTGCGCGGTGGTGATGAAGGACCCGTTCCTGCTCATCGGGCGCGGGCCGCGGCCGGGCTTCACGCTGGCCGACCTGCCGTCGCTGCGCTTCGGTTCGGTCAGCGAGGTGCCGACCCCCTGGTGGTGCCTGCAGGATGATTTGCGCCAGGCCGGCATCGACCCCGAGGCGCTGAACCGCGTCGCCGGGCGCGGCATGGCGGAAAATATCGCGGCGATGCTCGACGGCAGCCTCGACGTCGCGCAGGCCTTCGAGCCCCACGCCGCGCTGGCCGAGGCGCAGGGTGCCGCGGTGTGGCATCGCGCGGCCGACCGCGGCCCGTCCGCCTACACGGCCTTCTACGCGACCGAGGCGCGCATCGCCGGGCGCAGCGCCGAATTCGAGGCGATGATCCGCGCCATGGCGGCCTCCCTCGCCTGGATCGCGACGGCGGCGCCGGCCGAGATCGCGGCGACCATCGCGCCCGCTGTTCGACGATGTGCCGCGCGCTGCCCTGACGGCGGCGCTGGCACGCTACCAGGGCGCTCGCCCTGTGGTCGCCGACGCCGCATTTCCCGCGCGAAGCCTTCGAGCAGCTGCGCCGCGCCATGACCACGGCCGGCATCCTGACGGGCGCGCCCATCCTTCGAGGCCTGCGTGGACGAGGCCATCGTCACCCGCGCGCTCGGGGGCTGAGCATGGCGCAGGACCGCGGCACCCGCGCCGACTACCGCTTCTTCCTGCCGATCCCGACGCGCTGGATGGACAACGACGTCTACGGCCACGTCAACAACGTCACCTACTATTCCTGGTTCGACACGGTGGTGGCGCGCTTCCTGATCGACAGCGGCTTCCTGCACGTCCCGCACCGCGCCGGTGATCGGGCTGGTGGTGGAAACCCAGTGCCGGTACTTCGCGCCGATCGCCTTCCCCGACCTGATCACCGCCGGGCTGCGCTGCGGCCGCGCCGGCAATACCTCGGTGCGCTACGAGATCGCCATCTTCCGCAACGAGGAGGATGAGGCGAGCGCCGAGGGGCATTTCGTCCATGTCTATGTGGACCGCGCGACGCAGAAGCGGACGACGCCCCTGCCCGACCTGCTGCGCCACGCGCTGGCCGGTATCACGCTGCCCGGTCCGGCCTGATGGGGGAGGAGGCCGGCCGGCGCGTCCTGCTGCTCGGCATCGCCGCGGCCGGGCTGGCCGCCGGCCTGCTGCCCGCGCTGCTCGGCCATGGCGCGGCCAGGTGGATCTTCACCATCGGCACGCTGCCGGTGCTGGCCGCGCTGCTGCGCGACCTGTGGCACGGCTTCCGGCGCGGCGAATTCGGCCTCGACCTGATCGCGGCGATGTCGATGGTCGGCGCGCTGCTGCTGGGCGAGGCGCTCGCCGCCGCCGTCGTCGCGCTGATGTATGCCGGCGGCGAGTTCCTCGAAGCGCGCGCCCGGCAGCGCGCGCGGCAGGAGATGACGGCGCTGCTGTCGCGCGTGCCGCGCAGCGCCATGCGCCATGGCGAGCAGGGGCTGGAGGAAGTGCCGCTCGACGCCATCGAGCCGGGCGACCGGCTGCTGATCGCGCGCGGCGCGGTGGTGCCGGTCGATGGCAGCGTCGATGCCGCCGCCGCCGTGCTCGATGTCTCGGCGCTGACCGGGGAACCGCTGCCGCAGCGCGTGGCACAGCGCGCGGCGGCGATGTCGGGCAGCGTCAATGCCGGCGAGGCCTTCGACCTGGTCGCCACGCGCCGTGCCGCCGAAAGCACCTATGCCGGCATCGTCCGGCTGGTGGAGAGCGCGCAGGCGAGCAAGGCGCCGATGGCGCGGCTGGCGGATCGCTGGTCGCTGTGGTTCCTCGGCTTCACCGTGCTGCTCGCCGGCGGTGCCTGGATGGCCACGGGCGATGCCGTGCGCGGCCTGGCGGTGCTGGTGGTGGCAACGCCCTGCCCGCTGATCCTCGCCGTGCCGGTGGCGATCATCGCCGGGCTGTCGCGTGCCGCCGGGACGGGCGTGCTGGTGAAAAGCGGCGGCGCGCTGGAGACGATGGCGCGGGCGAGGTGTTGCTGCTCGACAAGACCGGCACGCTGACGGTCGGCCGCGCCCGCCTCGCCGCCGTGCTGCCCGAAGGCGGCATGGCCGAGGAGGAATTGCTGCGCCTCGCCGCCTCGCTCGACCAGGCCTCGCGCCATGTGCTGGCGGAGGCGCTGGTCGAGGCGGCGACGACGCGCGGCCTCGCGCTGTCCACGCCGCTCGCCGTGCGCGAGGCGCCGGGCGAGGGCATCGCCGGCCGGGTCGATGGCCGGGAGGTCGCGCTGGGCAGCGCGGTTTCGTCGCCGCCGCGATCGGCGGGACAAGCCCCGCCGCACCGCCGGAACAGCCGCCGGGCGCGGCGCTGGTGTTCATCGGCGTCGATGGCGCGCCGGGCGGCGTGCTGGTGTTCGAGGACCCGATCCGCCCCGATGCGCCGGCCATGCTGGCCGGCATGCGCCGCGCGGGTATCGGGCGCATCGTCTGCTGTCCGGCGATGCGGAGGCGACCGGCGCAGGCGGTCGGGCGGGCGCTCGGCCTCGATGCCGTGGTCGCCGACTGCACGCCGGAGGGCAAGGTCGCGATGGTGCGGGCGGAAGGCCGGGCCGGGCCGGTGATGATGATCGGCGACGGGGTGAACGACGCGCCGGCCCTGGCGGCCGCGCATGTCGGCATCGCCATGGGCGCGCGGGGCGCGGCCGCGAGCAGCGAGGCCGCCGACGCGGTGGTGCTGGTGGACCGGCTCGACCTGCTGGCGCGGGCGATCCGCATCGCGCGGCGCACGCTGCGCATCGCGCGGCAGAGCGTCGCCGCCGGCATCGGCCTGTCGGCGCTGGGGATGGTGGCGGCGGCACTTGGCCACCTGACGCCCGTCCAGGGTGCGCTGCTGCAGGAGGCGATCGACGTCGCGGTCATCCTCAACGCGCTGCGCGCCTTGCGCGAGGACCGCGGACGGGGCGAATTGAGACAGGCAGAAACAGGAGACGTCCCATGAGCCAGACCACCGCGCCGCTGAAGCGGCTCGCCATCCTTGACGACTACCAGGGCGTGGCGATGGCCATGGGCGCCGTGGGACAGCCTGGCCGGCGTCGAGGTCACGGTGTTCCGCGACACCATCACCGACCAGGCGGCGCTGGTGCAGCGCCTGGCCCCCTTCGACGCCATCCTGGCGATGCGCGAGCGCACCCCCTTCCCGCGCGCGCTGATCGAGCGCCTGCCGAAGCTGCGCCTGCTGATCACCACCGCGGCGCGCAACCGCTCGATCGACGCGGCGGCCTGCGCCGAGAAGGGCATCGTCTTCTGCGGCACGCCCTCCTTCGGCGACCCGACCACGGACATCACCTGGGGGCTGATCCTGAACCTGATGCGCGACCTGCCGGCGCAGCAGGCCTCGCTGCGCGCGGGCGGCTGGCAGACCTCGGTGGGCTGGGGGACGGAGGGGCGCACCCTCGGTGTCGTCGGGCCTGGGCAAGCTGGGCGCGCGGGCGGCGAAGGTCGGCCTTGCACTCGGCATGAAGGTGGTGGCCTGGAGCACCAACCTGACCGATGAACGCGCCGCCGAAGTCGGCGTGACGCGGGTGGACAAGGCGACGCTGCTGTCCACCGCCGACGTGGTGACGCTGCACCTGATCCTGTCCGACCGTTCGCGCGGCATCATCGGCGCGGCGGACCTCGCGCAGATGAAGCCGACGGCCTTCATCGTGAACACCTCGCGCGGGCCGCTGATCGACCAGGATGCGCTGATCGCCGCGCTGAAGGCCGGCACCATCGCCGGGTGCGGGCATCGACGTCTATGACACCGAGCCGCTGCCGCCCGGCCACCCGATGCTGTCGGCGCCGAACACGATGCTGACGCCGCACCTGGGCTACGTCACCCAGCAGAACTACCGCGCCTATTACGAGGGCGCCGTCGAGGCGGTCGCTCGCCTTCAACGCCGGCGCGCCGGTGCGGGTGATCACGGGCTGAGCGCGAGCATGTCCGACCCCCTACGCCTTCGCCGAGGGCTGGCGCGTCCTGGTCGCAGAAGGAACGCGACGACGCCTACAACAACACCGACATGGTGGCCGACAGCGCGCAGCAGATCGCCGCGCGCAACGCGCTCTCGGCCGAATTCCGCGCGGCGCATGCCGGGCATCTCGACCTGCCCTATGGCGAGGCCGAGCGCGAACGCTGGGACCTGTTCCCCGGCGCCGACCCCGCCGCGCCCTGCCTGGTGTTCATCCATGGCGGCTATTGGCAGCGCAACCGGCGGGAGGATTTCGCCATCCTCGCCCAGGGGGCGCTGGCGATGGGCTGGTCGGCGGCGCTGCCCGGCTACACCCTGGCACCCGATGCCTCGCTGACCGGCATCGCCTGGCAGATCAGCCGGGCGCTGGACTGGCTCGGCGTCGAACGGGCCGGCGCATGGCATCGCCGGGCCGGTCGTCGTCTCGGGCTGGTCGGCGGGCGGGCATCTCGCGGCGCTGGCGGCGGAGCATCCGTCGGTGACGGCGGCGCTGGCGATGTCGGGCGTGTTCGAACTGGCCCCGATCCGCGACACCTATCTCGATGAGAAGCTGCGGCTGACGGAAGCGGAGATCGCCGACCTCTCGCCGATCCGCCGCCCCGTGGTGCAGAAGCCGATCGCCATCGCCTATGGCGGGGCGGAATTGCCGGAACTGCGCCGCCAGTCGCGCGTGTTCCATCGCATCCGCGCCGAGGCGCAGGCGCCGGGGCCGCTGATCCCGATCCCCGGGGCGGACCATTTCCGCATGCTGGAATCGCTGTGGAACGTGGATGGCGCGCTGACGCGGGCGGCGGCGGAGTTGCTGCGATGAGCGGCTATGATTTCACCGGCGTGCTGCTGGCGATCCATATCGCGCCGGAGGCCTCGGCGCCGATGGTGGAACTGGATGCCGCCCGGCTGGTCGAGGGCGTCGGCATCGAGGGCGACCGCTATGCCACCGCGCGCGGCACCTACAGCCACAAGCCCGCGCCCGACCGGCAGGTGACGCTGATCGAGATCGAGGCGCTCGATGCGCTTGGCGCGCGACCACGGCATCGACCTGCCGCCCCATGAGACGCGGCGCAACCTGACGACCGGCGGCGTGCCGCTGAACCACCTGGTCGGGCGGCGAGTTCCGCGTCGGCGAGGTGGTGCTGCTCGGCGGGCGGCTGAACGTGCCGTGCCAGTATCTCGAGGACCTGCTGGGCAAGAAGGTGTTCAAGCCGCTGATCCATCGCAGCGGGCTGAACTGCCTGATCGTGAAGGGCGGGACGATCCGGCCGGGGGACAGCATCCGCCCGGCCTGACCGGGACTATTCCAGCCCGGCCTTGCGCAGGCCGGCGAGGTAGTGGGCGAGGTCCTCGGGCCGGTGCAGCGGCGATGCGCTCGCGCGCCTTGGCGAGGTCGAAATCGGGTTCCATGGCGAGCAGGCGGTCGCGGACCTGGGCCGCTTCCTCGCGCCGGCCGAGATGGCCGAGCGCCGAGAGCCAGGCCTTGTAGGGGAAGGTGAAGCCGGTATGCAGCGCCGTCACCTGGCGCGCGGCGGCGTCCACCTCCTCGTGGCGCTTGGTCATCAGCAGCGGCACCAGGCGGGCCGAATCGAAGAAGAAGGCGTGCGGGTGCAGCGGCGCGAGGCGCTTGTAGCGTTCCCAGCGCCGCAGCGCCTCCTCATGCTCGCCGCGATAGGACAGCGCCAGGGCGGAGAAGACCCACGCCATCGGCAGGTTCGGGTTCAGCGCCAGGGCGCGCTCATACAGCGTCACCGCCTCGGCCACCCGATGATGCAGGAAGGCGCGGACATGGCCGAGAATGGCCAGCGCCTGCGCATCCGACGGGTCGAGCGCCACGGCCCGGGAGGCGAGCTCCTCGCTCTTGGCCAGGACATCCATCGCCGGCCGGCGCCCAGCCCTGGCCGACCAGGAACAGGTGCCAATAGGCATGCCAGGCGAAGGCCGGCGCGTAGTCGGGTTCGAGCTTGGTCGCCTCGGTCAGCAGGGCGCCGGCCCGCTCGTAGGAGTCGCGGTCGAGCCGGTAGATCGCCGGGATGGCGCGCAGCAGCAGGTCATAGGCGGTGGACATCACCGTGTGGCGCGAGGCGGCGCGATTCGGCCTCGATCAGCAGGATCTCGGGGTCGACACGGGCGACGACCTCGGCGGCGATCTCATCCTGCAGGACCAGCAGGTCGCCGGCGTCGCGGTCGAAGCGTTCGGCCCAGACCACCGCCTCGGGCGGGCGGTGGTCGGTCAGGCGCAGGGTCACCCGCACCCGCCCGCCGGCGCGCTGGATCGTGCCCGACAGGGTGAAGTCGAGGTCGAGCGCGCCTTCGGGCCGTTCCTGCCGCTCGACCGCCGCGACCGAGGCGGAATCGACCAGCACCAGCCAGCGGAAACGCGCCAGCGCCGCGGTGATCTCCCCGGCGAGGCCGAGCGAGACCTCGGGGTCGCGTCTCGTCGCCCAGCATCTTGAAGGGCAGCACACCGAGCCGGGCGCCGCGCAGCGTGGTGCGGCGGACCGGCTGCGGCGGCGGAGCGGCGACTTCCCCGCGCAGCGACTCGGCCAGGGCGGCGGTTTCGGGCGATGGCGCGCTGCGGAAGCGCTCGGCGAAGACGCGCCGGCATTCCTCCCAGGCGGCGAAGGCGGCGCCGCGGTCGCCGCGTTCGGCCTCGGCGCGGATCATGATGCGCCAGACCGGTTCCTGCGCCGGGTCGATGGACAGGACCCGGCGGGCTCTCCTGCGCACGCGCCTCGGCGGTGGTGGCCGCGGTCAGGCGGCCGGTCGCCGCCTCCAGGGCGATGTCGCGCAGCCGGCGGCGCTGCTCGGCGAGCCAGGCGTCGAAGGCGGTATCGAGGCCGTCGAGGTCGGACAGCAGTTCGGCCTGCAGCAGGTTCAGCGCCTCGACCCGGTCGCGCGCCAGGGCGGGCAGCGCCCGGGCATCGGTCCAGACCCCGACATCGTTGAGTTGCGACGGTCTCGCGGGTGGCGATGATCAGGCCGCGTCCCTCCGGGCCGAGCGCCTCCTGCAATTCATGCAGGGCCTGGCGGAGCGATCCGCGGGCCTGCTCCTCCCCCCGGCGGCTCCAGAGCAGGTCGGCCAGGCGCTGGCGGGACACGATGTTCGGCGATTCGAGCGCGAGGATGGCGAGGACGCCTCGCGTCTTGCGCGAGCGCGGCAGCAGCGGTTCGCCTGTGACGGCGCGCACATCCATCCGCCCGAGCATGGTGATGCGCAGCCTGATCGCCGGCAGCGCAGCCATCGGCAACATCCGGCAGATCGGGCGGGCTCGAAGGTCTGCTGTCCTTGCTGGAGCGGACGGCGAAGTCTGACATGATCACGCACTCTTAACGCGCTGCCAGACATTCACCAACCACCGTGATCAGTCTTCGGACGGGCAGCGGTGCTATCTGAAATGGCGGCGTGGCGCGAATGCAACCATCGCTGGTTTGCCACGGCACCATCCAGATCGAGCGAAACAGCAGTCGAGATAACTCGCGCAATGGTTGTAATTCACTGCGTGAATTACGCGTTAACCACGTTAGACGTGCATGAAATTCCCGTTGGTCTCGTTCATGGTCAAGGTCTTTGAACAAGAGATTGCAGAGACGCCCTGACCAATTTCCTATCCCTCTAGTCTTACATAGAAAAAAAAGCCCTTCAAGTAGGAATGTTTACTTGCTCTCGCAGTAAATCAACGCCAAGTTGATGAGGTCTGGTCATGCCGGACAGGCTCAACCGAACCTGGAGATCTCATCATGGCGACCACTTCCAAGATCCTCGACGCTGGCAAGGTCCGCATCGGCGCTGGCATGCGCACCCCGAAGGCTTCCGTCGCCGACAAGGGCACCGTCCGCATCGGCGCCGGCATGCGCACCCCGAAGGCCTCCGTCGCCGACAAGGGCGCCGTCCGCATCGGCGCCGGCATGCGCACCCCGAAGGCTTCCGTCGCCGACAAGGGCACCGTCCGCATCGGCGCTGGCATGCGCACCCCGAAGGCTCTCCGTCGCCGACAAGGGCACCGTCCGCATCGGCGCCGGCATGCGCACCCCGAAGGCCTCCGTCGCCGACAAGGGCACCGTGCGCATCGGCGCCGGCATGCGCACCCCGAAGGCCTCCGTCGCCGACAAGGGCACCGTGCGCATCGGCGCCGGCATGCGCACCCCGAAGGCCTCCGTCGCCGACAAGGGCACCGTCCGCATCGGCGCTGGCATGCGCACCCCGAAGGCCTCCGTCGCCGACAAGGGCACCGTGCGCATCGGCGCCGGCATGCGCACCCCGAAGGCCTCCGTCGCCGACAAGGGCACCGTCCGCATCGGCGCCGGCATGCGCACCCCGAAGGCCTCCGTCGCCGACAAGGGCACCGTCCGCATCGGCGCCGGCATGCGCACCCCGAAGGCCTCCGTCGCCGACAAGGGCACCGTGCGCATCGGCGCCGGCATGCGCACCCCGAAGGCCTCCGTCGCCGACAAGGGCACCGTGCGCATCGGCGCCGGCATGCGTCGCGCCTGAGACCCGGAGCTGGGGGCTCCCGTCCGGGAGCCCCCGCCCCCGTCCGACCCAAGTCATCGCGTCAAGGATCCACAACATGGCCCCGGACCGCAGCACCCCGATCGTTGCCTTCCACCGCCTGATCCCCGACATCCCGGCGCCCGAGCGCGCCGACAAGTCGGGTCTCGGCATCCTGCCGACGCGCGCCTTCCGCTATTGCGACGCGGTCACCACCGCGGCCGGCTTCGGCTGGCACATCACCGCCCCGCTCGACTTCTCGCTGATGTTCGACGGGCACGAGGTCCTTTGGACGTGCGAAGAGCTCGAGCATGAATGGATGCCGCTCGGCCTCGGCGCCGTGCAGTACCCCCATTTCCGCGCCCGCTTCGATGAGGAAGTGCCGGAGGATATCCGTGGTTTCTCACCGCCCTTCCTGACCGGCCTGCCGGAACCCGGCGTGGTGCAGATGTGGACCGGCCTGTTCGTGCGCACCGCACCTGGCTGGTCGCTGCTGTCGCGCGCGCCGGCCAACCTGCCGCGCCCGGCCGCCTATGAGCAGTTCGAAGGCGTTGTCGAATTCGACAAGTGGTTCGGCCCGCTGTTCACCAATATCCGCATCACCCGCACCGATACGGTGGTCGAGATCAACCAGCTCCGCCCCATCCTGCAGGTGCAGCCGATCCCGCAATTCGCCTATGCCGATGCGGTGATGAATTCGGCGACCACGACCGACGCCTTCACCCAGTGGAGCGACACGGAATGGAATGCCTATCGCGACAGCGTCGTGATCCCGGCCAGCGCCGAGGAACACCGGCCCGGCCACTACGCGACCGAGATCCGCCGGCAGCGCCGCGGACAGGGCTGCCCCTTCGCGGCGATGGCCGCGGCGCGCGAGACCGCGCCGGTCGCCTGATCCCCCGCGCCGGCGAGGTCGAAGCCGTCGGTTCGCGCGGACCGGCGGCTTCAACCATTCTTGCCTCCTGACCGGATCGGGGCATCATCCCCGGCATCAGGAGGAAACGACCATGAATGACGCCCCGACCGTGGCGGACGCCGCGCCGCTCGATGCCACGCTCCGTCGCGGAACTCGCCCGGCAACTGACCGAGCTGCTCCGCCTGCGCACCTTGCCCATCGGCATGAAGCTGTTCGCCGACGCCGAGGAGATGGCGAAGGTCCCCGGCCTGCGCCACCCGCCGACGGGCAAGACCTTCTCGACCTGCCAATTGGTCACCCAGGCGCGCATCGCCGGCTTCACCATGGGCATCACCACGGCGAATGTGCCCGGCTTCTCCAATTGCGGCGGCGTGATCGGGCTGAACGAGCCGTCCGAACTCTACCTGTCCGGCCGCAAGTTCGAGGGCGTGTGGTTCGAGAACCGCGAGGCCGCGGCCAAGCACCAGGCGGAGATGCCGCGCGTGCCGCCACGCTATGCGGGCCTCGTGGTCTCGCCGCTGCGCAGCGCGCGGCTCGACCCGCCGGACATCTGCCTGTTCTACGCCAACCCCGCGCAGATGATCCTGTTCATCAACGGGCTGCAGTGGAAGACCTACAAGCGCTTCGACTTCTCGGTGACGGGGGAGAGCGCCTGCGCCAATTCCTGGGGCAAGGCCCTGCGTGACCGCGCGCCGTCGCTGTCCATCCCCTGCTACGCCGAACGCCGCTACGGCGGCGTCGCCGATGACGAGATGCTGATGGCGCTGCCGCCGGCCGATCTCGCGACCGCGGTCGAGGGATTGCTCGGGCTGTCCAAGGCCGGGCTGCGCTATCCGATCATGCCCTATGGCCCGCAGGCCGACCCCGGCGAAGGCATGGCGAAGTCCTACGCCGGCAAGAGCTGAACCTCCGCCTGGCCGCAGGGCGGCCGATGCGTGCGACGCGCCGAACGCCGGTCCTGGCGGGCCGCTGCGGCGGCGCAGCATGTGGCCATCGAGGCCAAACGTGAACGATTGTTGAGAATTGCGCGGCGCGATAAGGCTTGTGCCGCGCACCACTTGGTCGGTCTTATGCCGCCACAGGCGAAGTCGCCCCGACGCAGAGGGCGACAGCCAGGGAGGGCATATGCATCGTCTCGCCATGTCTGGCGGGTGCGCGTGGCTCTGCATTGCAGCCGCCCCACCGCGCGGGGCCGCAGCATGAGCAGCGGCGCACTCCTCGAAGTCCGCAACATCGTGGTCCGCTTCGGCGGCGTCACCGCCGTGGACGGCGTGTCGTTCAATGTCGATGACCAGCAGATCTGCGGCCTGATCGGCCCCAACGGCGCGGGCAAGACCACGCTGTTCAACTGCATCAGCGGCATCTACCAGCCGAATGAGGGCGACATCGCGTTTCGCGGCGAGATGTCGTCACCGGCCAGCCGCGCCACCGCATGATCGGCCTCGGCATCGGGCGCACCTTCCAGAACCTCGCGCTGTTCCGCACGCTGTCGGTGCGCGACAACGTGCTGGCCGGCGCGCATCACCTCGGCCGCGCGGGGTTCCTCGCCTGCGGGCTGCAGCTGCCCTGGGTCGGGGCGGGAGGCCGCGGTGCTCGGGGCGGAAGCGCGCCGGCTGATGGCGATGCTCGACCTCGAGGCGGTGGCGGAGGTGCCCGTCGCATCGCTGCCCTTCGGCACCCAGAAGCGTGTCGAGATGGCGCGCGCGCTGATCGGCCGGCCGCGCCTGCTGCTGCTGGACGAACCCGCCGGCGGGCTGAACCACGGCGAGGTGGATGAACTCGCGGGCCTGCTGCGGCGCGTGCGGGTGGAGTTCAACCTCTCCATCCTGCTCGTCGAGCATCACATGAACCTGGTGATGAACGTCTCGGACAAGGTGGTCGCGCTCGATTTCGGCAGGAAGATCGCCGACGGCACGCCGCATGACGTGCGCAACGACCCCGACGTCATCGCCGCCTATCTGGGAGATGCGCCGCATGACCGCGCTGCTTGACCTGCGCGGCGTGCATGCGGGCTACGGCCAGACGCGCGTGCTGCACGGCATCGACCTCGACGGTCGATCCGGGCGGCGTCACCGCGCTGCTGGGCGCCAATGGCGCGGGCAAGACGACGACGCTGCGCGCGGTCTGCGGCATGGTGCGCACCGAGGGCGAGGTGCACCTCGCCGGCGAACGCATCGACGGCAAGGCCACCGAGGACATCGCCCGGCGCGGCGTCGCCCATGTGCCGGACGGCCGCGGCACCTTCATGGAACTGACGGTCGAGGAGAATTTCCGCCTCGGCGCCTATGTCCGCAAGGACAAGCGAGGTGGCCGCCGATTTCGACCTGATGTTCGGCTATTTCCCGCGCCTGCGGCAACGCTGGAAGCAGCAGGCCGGCACGCTGTCGGGCGGCGAGCAGCAGATGCTCGCCATCGCCCGCGCCCTGCTGCTGCGCCCGCGGCTGCTGCTGCTCGACGAGCCGTCCTTCGGCCTCGCGCCGCTGATCGTGCAGGACATCTTCGGCATCCTGCGCCAGGTCCGCGCCGAGCAGGGTGTGGGCATCCTGATCGTCGAGCAGAACGCCAACCTCGCGCTGGACGTCGCCGATCGCGCCTATCTGCTCGAGACCGGGCGCATCGTCGTCTCCGGCCCGGCGCAGGAGATCCGCGAGGACGAACAGATCCGCCGCTCCTATCTCGGCTACTGAGGGAAGATCATGCAGGGACTTGCCCATCAGCTGATCGCCGGCATCGCAACGGGCGGCATCTACGCCTCCGTCGCCCTCGCCCTGGTGATGATCTACCAGTCGACGCATCACCTGAACTTCGCCCAGGGCGAGATGGCGACCTTCTCGACCTATATCGCGCTGACGCTGATCCAGGCGGGGCTGCCCTACTGGGTCGCCTTCGTGCTGACGCTGGTCATCTCATTCGGCATCGGCGTGTTCATCGAACGCATCATGCTGCGGCCGATGCACAATGCATCCGGTGCTCGCGAATGTCGGCGTCTTCATCGGGCTGCTGCTGGTGTTCCGCAACGCGATGGGCTGGATGTTCGAATACACGATCAAGGCCTTCCCCTCCCCCTTCGAATCCGACACGCCGCTGCTCGGCGGGCTGGTCTCGGGGCATGAGCTCGGCTCCACCGCCGTGACGCTGGCGGTGCTCGGCCTGGTCTTCGTGTTCTTCCGCTACACCAAGCTCGGGCTGGCGATGCGCGCGGCGGCCTTCAATGCCAGTTCAACGCAGGCTCGTCGGCATTCGCGTCGGCTGGATGCTGGCGCTGGGCTGGGGCCTGGCGGCGGCGATCGGCGCGATCGCGGGGATGATGATCGCACCGGTCGTCTTCCTCGAACCGAACATGATGCTCGGCATCCTGCTCTATGCCTTCGCCGGCGCGCTGCTCGGCGGCATCGACAATCCCGGCGGCGCGGTGGTCGGCGGCTTCGCGGTGGGCGTGATCGAGAATCTCGGCGGCGCCTACCTGGTGGGCACCGAGCTGAAGCTGACCCTCGCGCTGGTCATCATCATCTGCGTCCTGCTGGTCAAGCCGTCCGGCCTGTTCGGCCGCGTCGTCCAGAGCAGGGTCTGAGCATGGGCACGAGCCAGCAGCCGCTCGGCGGCGCCCTCGCGGACACGACGGCGCCCGCCGCGCCGCGGTTCCGCGTCCTGCGCGCGGTGCTCATCGTCGTCGCCTTCGCGGTGGCGGCGGTGGTGCCGCTCGCCTTCGCCAGCAGCTACCAGCTGTTCCAGCTGACCCTGGCGGTGACCTATGCCATCGCCATCCTCGGGCTGAACATCGTCACCGGCTTCAACGGGCAGATCTCGCTCGGGCACGGCGCCTTCTATGCCGTCGGCGCCTATACGACCGCGATCCTGATGTCGCATTTCGACGTGCCCTACTGGGCGACGCTGCCGATCGCCGCCTTGATCTGCGGCGTGATCGGCTTCGGCATCGGCTTCCCCGCGCTGCGGCTGGGCGGGCTGTATCTGGCGCTGACCACCTTCTCGCTCGCCGTCGCGGTGCCGCAGATCCTGAAATACAAGGCGGTCGAGGACTGGACCGGCGGCGTGCAGGGCGCCTTCCTGGTGAAGCCCGACGCGCCGGCCTTCACCGGGCTCGACAACGACCAGTATCTCTATCTGTTCGTGCTGGTGATCGCCGCGCTGCTGTTCATCATGGCGGCCAACCTGCTGCACAGCCGGATCGGGCGGGCGATGCGCTCGATCCGCGACCATCCCACCGCGGCCGAGGCGATGGGCATGGACATCGCGCGGATCAAGACGCGCACCTTCGCGCTGAGCGCGGGCATCACCGGCCTCGCCGGCGCGCTGAGCGCCATCGCCGTCGAGTTCGTCGCGCCCGGACAGCTTCAACGTCGAACTCTCGATCAACCTGTTCGTCGGCATGGTGGTGGGCGGCGTCGGCTCGATCATCGGCCCGATCTTCGGCGGGGTGTTCGTCGTCTTCCTGCCCAACCTCGCGGAGTCGGTCTCGCGCGCGGCGCCAGGCGTCATCTACGGCGTCATCCTGATCTTCTTCCTCTACCTGCTGCCGCAGGGTTTCGCGGGCTTCCCGCGCAGGATCGCGGCGCTGCTCCGCCAGCGCCCCCAGGGTTGAACAAAACGACAAGGGAGGACCAAAACATGATGCAACGACGCACAATCCTCGCCGCCTCGGCGGCCATGCTGGCGGCACCGCGGCTTGCCCGCGCCGTCACGGTCGGCGTCACCGCCACCGAGATCAAGATCGGCAACTTCATGCCCTATAGCGGCCCGGCCTCGGCCTATGGCGTGATCGGGCGCGGCGATGCCGCCTTCTTCAAGATGGTCAACGACCAGGGCGGCGTGGGCGGGCGGCAGATCAACTTCATCAGCTACGACGACGGCTACAGCCCGCCGCGTTCGGTCGAGCAGACACGCCGCCTGGTCGAGCAGGACCGCGTCGCGCTGCTGTTCCACACGCTCGGCACGCCGACCAACTCGGCGGTGGTGCGCTATGTGAACCAGCGCCGCGTGCCGCACCTGTTCCTCGCCACCGGCGCGGACAAGTGGGGCAACTACCAGGAGACGCCCTGGACCATCGGCTGGCAGCCGAGCTACCGCACCGAGGCGCAGATCTACGCCAAGTCCATGCTGGAGCAGAAGCCGAACGCCAAGGTCGCGCTGCTGTACCAGAACGACGACTTCGGCAAGGACTACGTGACCGGCGTGAAGGACGTGCTCGGCGCGCCGCTTCGACGCCATGGTGACCACCGCGTCCTATGAGGTGACGGACCCGACCGTCGATTCAGCAGGTCGTCTCCCTGCGGGCAGCGGGGCCGATGTGCTGATCACCGCGGCGACGCCGAAATTCGCCGCCCAGACCATCCGCAAGGTGCACGACGTCGGCTGGCAGCCGATGCACTTCCTGTCCAACGTGTCGATCTCGATCGCCGCGGTGATGCGCCCGGCCGGGCCGGAACGCGGCATCGGCATCATCACCTCCGCCTACCAGAAGGACATCACCGACGCGTCGTGGAACGACGATCCGGGGATGCGCAGCTGGCGCGAATGGATGCGCAAATACCTGCCCGAGGCCGACATGGCCGACAGCGGCTACGCCACCTCCTTCAACACCAGCACGACCATGTGGCAGGTGCTGCAAGCAGTGCGAGGGCGATTTCTCACGCGAGAACATCATGCGCCAGGCGGCCAACATCCATAACCTGGAGCTGCCGCTGCTGCTGCCGGGCATCAAGGTCAACACCAGCGCGACGAACTTCCACCCGATCCGCCAGATGCAGCTGCAGAAGTGGAGCGGCGATCATTGGGAACGCTTCGGCGACGTCATCGAGGGTGCGAACGTCTGAGCAGCCGCGTCACGGCCCGCCCCGACAACGGGGCGGGCCGCAGGCCCGTTCAATCGCCCGACATGTGGATCGGCGGCTGCACATCCGCCGGCAGCGGGCAGACATAGGGGTGCGCATCCGTGCGCGCCTTGTGGTCGGCCTTGGCCGCGGCGAGCAGCGCCGGGTTCTGGATGGCATCGACCGCCGTGCCGGCCATGATCTTGGCGACATGCACCAGGCCCTTATGCGCGATGCCGGACTTGCCCTGCGCGGTCAGCTGCCAGGAATGGCCCGGCGTGCCGATCGCATAGGTCGCGCCGCGCGCCTGCACCGTCGGCACCGCCCAGGACACGTCGCCGACATCGGTCGAGCCGATCGCCGCCGCCGCCCTTGGCATCGAGCGGCACGATGATGTCGCACAGCGCCTTGTCGCGCTCGCACCTTCAGCCCGTGGCGGCGGAAGGCGGCGGCGATGTCCTCGTCGGACAGCGTCTTCTGGATCTCGCGCGCATAGGCGCGGTCGGCCTCGTCGAATTCCGGCGCGCCGAGGCGCATCATGTTGTCGTACATCGCCTGCTCCAGCGGCGTGTTGCCGAGCAGGTTCGACACCGCGCTGACCACCTTGGTCGTCACCGTGGTCTCGGTCATCAGCGCCGCGCCATCGGCGATCTTGCGCACGCGCGCGACCAGCTGGTTCAGCCCGACCAGGTCCCGGGCGCGGATCAGGTAGCGCACCTTGGCCGCGCCCTGCACGACGTTCGGCGCGATGCCGCCGGCGTCGAGATAGGCGTAGTGGATGCGCGCGTCGGACGGCATGTGCTCGCGCATGTAGTTGACGCCGACATTCATCAGCTCGACGGCGTCGAGCGCGCGAGCGGCCGAGATCGCGGCGCCGCGGCGGCGTGCGAGGCCCGGCCGGTGAAGGTGAAGTCGATGCGCGTATTGGCGAGCGAGACGCGCCTCGTTCACGCCGGTGAAGGCGGCCGGGTGCCAGCAGATCGCGATGTCCACGTCGTCGAAGGCGCCGGCGCGGACCATGAAGCCCTTGGCGGCGCCGCCTTCCTCGGCCGGGCAGCCGTAGTAGCGCACGCGCGCCTTGATGCCGTTCTCGGCCAGCCAGTCCTTCACCGCCGTGGCGGCGAGCAGCGACGGCCGAGCCGAGCAGGTTGTGGCCGCAGCCATGGCCGAGCCGTCGCCGCGGCAGCGGCTTGTGCTCGGCGACGCCGGCCTCGTTGCGACAGGCCCGGCAGCGCGTCGTATTCGCCGAGGATGGCGATGACCGGGCCGCCCTCGCCCGCCTCGCCCATCACCGCGGTCGGGATGCCGGCGACGTCCTTGGTCACGCGGAAGCCGTGCTGCTTCCAGCAGGGCGGTGTGCTCGGCGCAGGAGCTGCACCTCGGCATAGCAGAGCTCCGGCATGCCCCAGACGCGATCGGCCAGGCCGATGGCGTCGGGCGCCTTGGCATCGACCAGACGCCAGATTTCTTCCGTGTTCCGCATGATGCTGTCCTCGAAGGGCTGTGCTGGCGCGGAGCTCTCGCGCGTGGCGGCGCCGCGGTCCAGCGCTGGACAGGCACCCCTGGCGCGCATCAGCATCGCACCAATCGCCAGGAGCCTGTCCCATGCCGCGTGTCCAACCGCTTCGTCCCGCTGATCTTTCGCCGGAGCTCGCCGCCATCTGGGATCGTTACGTGACCACCTATGGCGCCTTCGAAGGCCAGTTGGAGGTGTTTGCCCACGTGCCGGCGGCATTGCGCCACCTGATGCCGATGCTGATGGAATTGCGGCGGCCGGCAGCCTGCCGCGGCGCTCCCTGGAACTGGCGATCGTCGTCGTCTCGAAGCTGAATGCCTGCGACTACTGCATCGGCCACCACCAGCCCTATCTGGCGGTGGAGGGCATCCCGCCGCGAAGTGGTCGCCGGCCTGCCGGAGGGCACCGACCACCCGGCGCTGACCGAGCGCGACCGGGCGGTGATCGCCTTCTCGATCGCGGCGTGGGAGGACAGCCATCGCGTGCCAGAACGGCTGTTCCGGGCCCTGCGCGACCATTTCAGCGAGGCGCAGGATCGTCGAACTGACGTTGCGCATCACACTGACAGGGTTCTTCAACCGGTTTTCCTCGGTGCTGGGCATCGAGGAATGAGGTTGGTCAGCGGCGGACCCGCACAGGCACCGGTGCGAAGCGCAGACGCTGGCGGTGGCCGCCGCGCGGCGTGTCGTCCGGCCGGTCCTGCAGCATCACCGCGGTGCCGATCTGCACCGAGCCGAAGGTCAGCCCGCTGAAGAACCACAGCATGGCGATCACCGGGATGCCGCCATGCTTGAGGATCAGAGTTCCGACCCCACCCGGGTCGGCCCACAGCACCGCCGCCACGAACAGCGCCGACAGGCCGAAGCCGACCAGCCCATGCAGGACCATGAAGCGGACGGCGGGGGGAATGCGGCGCAGGGACATCGGGGTCTCCTTCTGCATTCGAAGATAGGCAGGTTTGGCGTCGTTGCAAACCCGCCTCAGCCGCCCTTCACGCCGCCGGCGGTCAGCCCGGCGACGATCTGCTTCTGCGCCAGCACCGTCAGCAGCAGCACCGGCAGCGTCACCAGCAGCGCGGCGGCGGCGAGCGGCCCCCAGGAGATCTGCTCGAAGGTCAGCACGTTGTAGACCGCGACCGGCAGCGTGCGCGTCTCGCGCCGCGCCAGCACCACGGCGAAGATGAAGTTGTTCCAGGAGAAGATGAAGGCGAGGATGGTCGCCACCGACGATGCCGGGCCGGCCAGCGGCATCGCGACGTGGCGGAAGCGCCTGCCAGATGCGTCGCGCCGTCGACCAGCGCGGCGTCCTCGAGCTCGGGCGGCAGCGCTCTCGAAGTAGCCGATCATGATCCAGACGACGATCGGCACGGTGATGACGAGGTGGGTGATGATGCAGCGGCGGCGAGCGTGCCGATCAGCCCGATCCACTGGAACAGCAGGAACAGCGGGATCAGGTAGGACAGCGCCGGCGTGATGCGCGCGATCAGGATGAGGACCGCGACCTTGGTCGCGCGCATCGTGGCGATGCCGTAGCCGGCCGGCACGCCGAACAGGAGCGCGAGCACCGCGTCGCCGGTGACGGACACGATGACCGAGTTCCACGCGTAGAGCAGGAAGTCGTTGCGCTCGAACACCGTCGACGAAATTGGCGAGCATCGGCGGGTTCGGGATGAACACCGGCGGGTAGGCGGTGTTGTCGAGCTCGTTCTTGAGCGACAGCGACAGCATCCACAGGAAGACCGAGGATCGCCGGCGACACCAGCACCAGCACGCCGAGAGCCGAAGCCGATCGTTGCCAGCGCGATGCGCTTGAGCTCTCGCCGCATCACCGTGCGTTCCGTTCACCCGCTGCGCGCGCGTCCAGAGCAGCACCAGCGCCAGCAGGATGATGATGGCGAAGAACACCACCACGACGGCCGAGGCATAGCCGATGTTGTAGAAGGCGAAGGCCTGCAGATAGAGGAAGATGTTGATCGTCTCGCGACGCCGTGCCCGGCCCGCCCTGGGTGATGACGAAGATGGTGTCGAAGGCCTTCAGCGCGTCGATGGTGCGGATGATCAGCGCGACCACCAGGAAGGGCGCGAGCAGCGGCAGCGTGATGTAGCGGAACACCTGCCACGCGTTGGCGCCGTCGATCATCGCCGACTCGTAGGGCTCGATCGGCAGCGACGGCGAGGCCGCCGAGCACGATCAGCATCACCAGCGGCGTCCAGTGCCAGACCTCGACCATCACCAGCGTCGGGATGACGGTGTCGGGCGCATAGACCCACAGTCGAGGGCGGCAGGCCGACCAGCGACAGCAGGTAGTTCAGCACGCCGAGCTGCGGGTGGAACATCATCGTCCACACCAGCGCGACGGCGACCGGCGTCGCCATCATCGGCATGATGAAGATGGTGCGCAGCCAGCGCCGCGCATCGGGAACTTCGCGGTGGAAGACCAGCGCCGCGAGCAGTCCCGAGCACCATCGGGATCACCACCGCCAGCGCGGTGAAATAGAGCGTGCGGATGATCGAGAACAGGAAGCGCTCGTCGGAGACCAGCTTCGCGGTAGTTGTCGAGCCCGACGAAGGTCTGCGCCGCCGCCGAGCTTCGATAGTCGTGCACCGACATGAACAGCGTGAAGACCCAGGGAAACACGATGGTGCCGAGCACCACCACGCCGCAGGGCACCACGAACCACCAGTACTGGCGGGCATAGTTGCGCCGGCGGCGGGGGCTGGCCCCCGCCGCCGCGCCGTCCAGCGTGGTCGTGCTGCCGGCCATCGCGTCAGCTCGCGCGTTCGGATTGTTCGAGCACCGGGCGGAAGGCATCCGTCGCGCGCTTGAGCTCGGTCGCGACATCGGCGCCGCCGATCGTGTTGGTCAGCGCCGCGCCGATGGTGTCGCGGAACTCGGTGACCGGCACGATCTCGGGCAGGCCGGGGCGGCTGATGCGCCCGCTCTCGACCAGCGTCGTGAAGTAGTCGCGCGGGAAGCGGCTGGCGGCGATCGCCTCCTCATTGCGATAGGGCGAGGTGCGCGCCGGCGAGCCGGCGCCGGAGGTGAGGAAGCGCAGCTGGTTGGTCTTGTTCATCGCCCATTGCAGGTACAGCCAGGCCGGGCCCTTCTTCTGGCTCGCCTCGGCGATGCCGAAGCCGGTGCCGAACATGGCGCAGTGGTGATGCGCCGGGCCGCGCGGCACCACCGCATAGCCGACCTTGCCGGCGACGCGCGAGCGCGTGCGGTCCTCAAGCGGTGCGGCGAAGCCGACGCCGTCGAGCCAGAAGGCGGCGCGGCCCTGCATGAAGGTGGTCTGGCTCTCGTTCCAGTTGAAGCCGGACACGCCGGGCGGCGAGCAGTCGCGCAGCAGCTTCTTGTAGAATTCGCCGGCGCCAGATCGCATCGGGCGTGTCGGTGATCAGCTGGCGCTGGCCGTCGATGCAGTCGCGCTGCTGGGTGCCGAGCAGGAAGGACGACCACAGCACGACATTGGCGTTGCGCAGCCCGCGCCCGACATTGCCGTAGATCTGGCGCGAACTGTCGTTCAGCCGCCGCGCGCTTTCATACATCTCGTCGAAGGTCGCCGGCGGGGCGATGTTCTTCGCCGCCAGCAATTCCTTGTTGTAGTACAGGATGAAGTAGTCGGTGAATTCGGGCAGCGTATCCATCCGCCCATCCGCCTGGGTGCGAATAGGCGACCGCGCCGGCGCCGAAATCGGCGAAGTCGAAATCCGGGCGCGGTGATGCGACGGCGTCGGCCATCAGCGCGCGGATGTCGGTGCGTCCAGCGTGCCTTGCCGACCTGGCGCTTGTTCACATGCAGGCTGATGCCGACCACGTCGAAGGACGGCCGGCCCGAGGCGAACTCGATGACGAATTTCTGCCGGTGCTGCTGCTCGGGGATCTGCTCGGAACCGACGCGGATGCCGGTCAGGTCCTCGAATTCGCGCTGGTTCTGGATCAGGATCTGGCTGCGCGGATTGGCGGTCAGGCTGACCTCGATCCGCTGCGCCGGCGAAGCGCTTCCAGTCGAAGGCGGATTGCGCGTTGGCCTCGCCGCACGATGGGCGGGGCCGCCAGCAGGCCGGCGCCGGCCGCGAGCGCCGTGCGGCGCGTGATGCCACGGGTCATGATGTTTCCTCCGATGTTGGCGGCGATTCGTCGCCTGCCCTTGGTCCCGGCGCGGATGTTCGTCCCGAAGCGGGGGCGCCGCAAGACGGCCGCGTCGTCAGACCGCCTCGCGGCGCAGCGCGTCCAGCACGGCCGGGTCGGTGATCGGCGCGGTGTCCCAGGGCGGCGCGGGCGGCGGGTCCAGCGTCTCGAACACGGTGGACAGTTCGATGGCCCCGGTATCGGCCGGGCGCGGATAGGGCGTCGGGTCCGCCGCGCCCGGCAGCCTTCGGCTTGCCGATGGCGACGAAGAAATCCTCGAGCCCCGCCGGGACCAGCATCCACAGCATCCGGTACGGCCCGCCGCCATCGTTGATGAAGCCGTGCCGCGTATGCGGCGGCGCCACCATGAAGGTGCCCGCGGTGATGCGCCGCACCACGCCATCGAGCCGCGCCAGCGCCTGGCCCTCGACGATCCAGAAGATCTCGGTCTGCGCCGGATGGGCGTGTTCGCGGATCTTGCCCAGCGGCGGCAGTTCCTGGAGCCCGGCCGAGAAGCCGGCCGGCGCGCCGGGCAGGCGCGGCGTCGTCAGCAACTCGACCCAGCCATTGGCCGGCTGCGGCTGCCAATGCTGCTCGCCCTGCCCGGGCGGGACGACCAGCACGCGCGGCCATCAATGCATCCGCGGATGCTTGAGGAAGCTGGTGCGGTCGGCCGAGACCACCGCCACCTCCCGCGACCCGCGCTGCCGGCCGAGCTTCAGCTTCACCATCGCCCCGGCATTGCCGCAGGCCCAGACGGCGCGCCACATCTCGGCAAGGTCGGTGACCACCACGCCATCGACCGACAGCACCCGGTCGCCGTTGCGCACGCCGGATTTCTCGGCCGGCCCGCCGGGCGCGAGCGAGGCGATCGCCACCCCCTCGTCATCCTCGGTGGCATAGAGGCCGAGCCAGGGGCGCGCCGGCCGGTTCACCCGCCCCAGCGTGACCAGGTCGTTCAGCACCGGCGACAGCCGATGCACCGGCACCACCATGTTGAGGTCGAGCCGCCGCCCTTCCTCGCCCTGCTGCAGCACCAGCGAGCCGATGCCCATCAGCTTGCCGTCCGGGCCGATCAGCCCCGCCCCGCCCCAGGACGGATGGGCCGGCGCGGTGAACAGCGCGTCCTCGATCAGGTATTCCCAGTAGCCGGCGAAGGGCTGGCGCGCGACCAGCTTGCCGCTGACCGCCTGGGCGCGCCCGCCGCCCGCCGCCAGGATCACCGGCGCGCCGACGCGCAGCGCCTCGCTGTCGCCCAGTTCGATCGGCGCGCACGTCGAGCCTGCCCAGCGCCTGCACCAGGCCGAAGCCGGTTTCCTGGTCGATCGCGAGGGTATGGCCCGGCACCGCGCGGCCATCCGCGGCGGTGATCCAGATCGCCTCGGCCTCGGTCACCAGGTAGCCGATGGTCAGCACCAGCCCGTCGCGGATGACGACGCCGCTGCCTTCCCGGTCGGTGCCCAGGGCGCGCGTGGTGAAGGCATCCGCCGGCACCTGGCTGCGCAGTGTCACGACGCGCGACAGCGCGTCGTCGATGTCGAAGGACCATTCCGAAGGGTCGGGTCGAAGATGTTCGGGAATGTCCAACTCGTCCTTGCTCATGCTTGTCCGCCGGCGCCCCGCTGCCATGACATGCCGTCATTCTAGCATGAAGCGGCCGCCGCGCGGAGGGGCCGCTGCGGCGACGCTGCCGGCCAGGCGGGCACGGCGGGGCCCGCCGGCCCGCGGTTCAGCTCTTCCGGACGCCCCAGAAGGTCGGGAAGCCCTTCTTCACGCCGGTCACATTGCTGCGATAGGCGGTCGGCTGGAGGTACTGGCCGAGCGGAATGGAGGGCACGTCCACCATGCACTGCACCTGCATCTGGCGGCAGATCTCCTGCTGCGCGGCGAGGTTCGGCGCCTCGAACCAGGCCTCGCGCAGTTCCTCGAGCTTCGGGCTGATGCACCAGCCGGGCCAGGCGGACCGCTGGTCGCCATTGCCGCGGATCGCGTAGTGGTTGGACGGGTCCATGTGGTCGGCCCCCTCCCAGCCGGTGTTGAAGCAGGACCAGCCGCCCTGGTCGACCGGCCCGCGATTGTTGCGCCGCGACAGCATGGTGCCCCAATCGGTCGCGACGTAGTCCACGTTCATGCCGATGCGGCCCATGACGTCGGCCATCACCTCGCCGATCGCCTTGAACTGCGCGTAGTCGGTCGGCGGCGAGCAGGGTCGACCTTCTCATTCGCGTAGCCGGCCTGCTTCAGCATCTCGCTTGACCTTGGCGAGGTCGCGCGGGCCGCTCAGCGGCTCGAGCCCGGCCTCGCTGGCCATCGGCGTGTTCGGGCAGAACACCCCGTGCGGGACATGGAACATCGCCGCGTCGTCGCCGACGATCGACTGCATGAAGTCGGTCTGGCTGAAGGCGTGCAGCATGGCGCGGCGGATCGCCGGATTGTTGAAGGGCGGCTGCAGGTGGTTCGGCCGCATCATGTCGACCGAGCCGGTCGGGTTGTTGATCTCGATCTTGACCTGCCGGTTGCGCCGCAGCAGCGGCAGCAGGTCGTGGGTCGGGTTCTCCCACCAATCCTGCTCGCCCTGCGCGCAGCGCGGCGACCTTGGTGGCGGCATCGGGGATGGTGGTCCATTCGACGCGGTCGAGGAGCACGCGCTTCGGGCCGGCATTCCATTCCTGCGGCCCGTCCTCGCGCGGGACATAGCCGTCGAACTTCACATAGACGTTGCGCGACCCGGCCAGGCGCTCGCTGGCGACGAAGCGGAACGGGCCGGAGCCGACCATCTCGGTGATCTGGGTGAAGGGGTCGGTATTGGCGAGCCGCTCGGGCATCATCGCCGGCATCGGCGAGGTGACCTTGCCCAGCGCCGCCGGCAGCAGCGGGAAGGGCCGCTTCAGCCTGAAGCGGATGGTGCGGTCATCGGGCGCGCTGAGTTCGTCGGTGCGTTCCATGAGCGCGCCGCCCAGCGCGTCGCGCTTGGCCCAGCGGCGGATCGAGGCGACGCAGTCCTTCGCCAGCACCGGCTCGCCGTCATGCCATTTCAGGCCCGGGCGCAGCGTCAGGTTCCACAGCTTGCCGTCATTCTCGATCGTGTGGCCGGCGACCATCTGCGGATGCGGATTGAAGGAGGCATCCGACCCGTACAGCATGTCGAACACCATGTGCCCGTGGCCGCGGGTCACATAGGCGGTGGTGAAATGCGGATCGAGGAAGGCGAGGTCGATCTGCGGGATGAACCGCAGGACCTTGCTGTCCTGCGCCAGCGCCAGGCGCGGCGCGGCGAAACCTGCGGCGAGCCCTGCACCGGCAAGTGCGAAGGTGGAACGACGGCTGACAGACATGCGATCTCCTCTTCTTGGGCTGTGAGTGGCCAATTCTCCCTGCCGCGGCGAGCCTAACAGCGCCTGCCGCATCCCGCACGCGAAAGCGACCCGCGCCGCGGTATCGACGGCCGGCCAGCCTTGCGCTAACCTCGCTCGCACATGGACAAGTTTCCGGACGAAATGACCGCCGGCCTGCGCGCCATGGGGCTGCTCGCCCCGGGGGCGGAGGCGCGTGGCGTGCCGCTGTCGGGCGGCGTCTCGTCGGACATCTGGCACGTCGTGCTGCCCGATGGGCGGCACGTCTGCATCAAGCGCGCCCTGGCGAAGCTGAAGGTGGCCGCGGATTGGCGCGCGCCGGTCGTGCGCAACCGCTACGAGGCCCGCTGGCTCGCCCGCGCGCGCGACGCCGCGCCGGGTTCGGTCCCTGCCCTGCTCGGCCAGGACGAGGCGACCGGCACCCTGGCGATGGAATGGCTGCCCCCGAGCCGGCACCCGGTCTGGAAGGACCGGCTGCGCGACGGCGAGCCGATGCCGCCTTCGCCGGCGAGGTCGGCCGGCGCATCGCGCGCATCCATGCCCATGCCGCGGCGCGGCCGGAACTCGCCTCCGATTTCCCGACCGACTCCCTGTTCCACGCCATCCGGCTCGAACCCTACCTGGTGGCGACCGCGCGCGCGCATCCCGACCTTGCCGCGCCGCTGCTGGCGCCTCGCCAGCCGCACGGCGGCGACGAAACTCAGCCTGGTGCATGGCGATGTCAGCCCGAAGAACATCCTGGTCGGGCCGGACGGGCCCATCTTCATCGATGCGGAATGCGCCTGGTGGGGCGACCCGGCCTTCGACCTCGCCTTCTGCCTGAACCACCTGCTGCTGAAATGCCTCTGGCGGCCCGCCGCGGCCGCGGCCTACCTGCATTGCTTCGAGGTGCTGGCCACCGCCTATCTCGCCGGCGTGGCGTGGGAGGCGCCGGCGGTGCTGGAATCCCGCGCCGCATCCCTGCTGCCGGCGCTGTTCCTCGCGCGCGTCGATGGCAAGAGCCCGGTCGAATACCTCACCGAGGAGGCGCAGAAGGACCGCGTGCGACGCGTGGCGCGCGCGCTGCTGGCCTGCCCGCCGGACCGCCTGAAGTCGGTGCGCCTCGCCTGGGGCGACGAGATCGGCGCCTGATGCCCGCCCCACGCGGCTCATGGCCCGCGACCCGGCGCGCCGTTGCCAGGCGCTGGGTGAAGCGGCCCACCAGGCACGAGGCCGCTGCTGCTCCATCGGCGGCTCCGTCCGCCGCATCCTCACCCCGGGGGCAGATCCCGCCCCCGTCGAAACGCCTGATCGGGTGACGATCCCCGCGAAACGCCGGGCAGCCGTGGCTTCCGGCAGCCAGGGCGCCCGGAAGACGGCTCAAGGATGCGCGCCGAGGTCGCCAAGGCCACCCGGCAACGACCGGACGCCGCGCCGTCGGCCGATGTCCAGCCGCCATCGCCCGCCGATTTCCCGCCACCCGGCATCACCGCCCCCCGGCCTGAAGCAAGGTGGCAGCCCGGGGGCGTCACCCCCCGGGGTTCGTCGCGACCAAGGCCGCTCAGCGCCCGATGCGCAGGCTGGCGTGGCGGCCGGGCACCTGCATCGCCGCCTGAACGCCTTCGGGCGTGACCTGCGTGCGGCGGACCGAGACGCTGTTGACCGAGGGATTGGCCACCAGTGTCGCCAGCCCGGCATCGCCGACGCGGGTCTCGTCCATCTGCACCCAGCGCAGCGCCGGCAGCCGGGCCAGCACGGCCATGCTCGCGTCGCCGACCGGGGTGGCGTTCATCCACAGCGTCTGCAGCTTCGACAGGCCGGCGAGGTGCGCGAGGCCCGCATCGGTGATGGCGAGGCGGTCGAGATAGAGCGTCTCCAGCGCCGTCAGCCGGCCGATATGCGCGAGCCCCGCATCGGTGACGCGTGTCTGCCACACGAAAAGCTGCCGCAGGCCGGCCATCTGGCCGATGATCTCGGCCGCCTTGTCGTCCACCGGCGTGACGTGCAGGCCGAGCGAGCGCAGGTCGCGCAGCGGCACCAGGTGCTGGAAGGTGGAACCGTTGACGCGCGTGCCGTTCAGCGTCAGCCGCTGCAGCTTGGGCAGCTTGCCGACCTGCTCGATGCAGGCATCCGTCAGGCTGGTGCAGAAGGTCAGCGAGAGGTCCTCGATCGCCCCATGCCCGGCCAGCGCCGCGATCGCGGCATCGGTCAGGTTGCGCTGGTTGGTCAGGTCCAGCGTCTTCAGCGTCGCGATGCGCCGGACATGCGCCATGCCGGCATCGGTGATGTTCGTCGCGCTGGCCAGCCGCAGGGAGATCAATGCCGGCGCGCCGGCCAGCGCCTCCAGCCCCGCATCGCCCACGGTGCTCGAATTGATGTCGAGGAACATCAGCCGCGGCAGCCGCCCGATATGCCCGAGCCCGACCGCCGTGAGCTGGTTCGCCCCCCCGAGGTCGAGCGAGGACAGCCGGGGCAGGTGCTGGAACAGCGCGCAATCCGCGTCCGTCACCTCGCGTGAGCGGGGGCTGGAGATGCTGACCGATTGCAGGTTCGCCAAGTCGCCCGCCGCGACGGGCTGGTTGCGCACCTTCACGCCGAGTTCGGCCAGGCGGGCCGCCACGGCCTCGGGCGTCGGCGCGCCCTGCGCCTGCGCTGCCGCGCCCGCGAAGGGCAGCAGGATCGCGCCGCCGATGATCACACGTCGGGTGGGCTGGAGCATGTTCGTTCCCCAAGATACCGGCAGTCCCATCTGCCGATTTTCAACCCTGGATACATCAGGCGTTTCTTTCATGCATTGCGCTGCGTCATGGCGCCGCCTGCGTGGACGCCGCCGGGAGGCTCCGCTACTTCAGCGGACAACGCCGGCGGCCACGGGCATGCCTCGCCGGCCATCGAGGAACGGGACCAGCACATGAGCAACACCACCATCGCGGCCGTTCGCGGCCGGCGTGTCTGGGACAGCCGCGGCCGGCCTACGGTGGAAGCCGAGATCCGGCTCGCCGGCGGGGCGCGCGGCCTGGCGATCGCGCCGGCCGGGGCGAGCACCGGCAGCGGCGAGGCGCTCGACCGCCGCGATGGCGGCACGGCCTTCGGCGGCTATGACGTGACCGGCGCGGTCGCCTCGGTGAACGAGGAGATCGCGCCCGCCGTCACCGGCATGGATGCCGCCGACCAGGCCGGCCTCGACGCCGCGTTGATCGCGCTCGACGGCACGCCCAACAAGTCGCGCCTCGGGCGCCAATGCGACGCTGGCGGTCTCGATGGCCGCGGCGCATGCGGCGGCCCATGCGAACGGGATGCTGCTGTGGAAGCACCTCGGCGGCGAGGCCGCGACGATGTTGCCGCTGCCGCAGATCCAGATCCTCGGCGGCGGCGCGCATGCCGGGCGGCGGGTGGACATCCAGGACTTCCTGGTGATCTGCCCGGCCGCGACATCCTTCGCGCAGGCGCTCGACTGGACCGCCGAGGTCTATCGCGCCGCCGGCGTCCATCATGAAGGAGCGCGGCCTGCTGCAGGGCGTGGCGGATGAGGGCGGCTGGTGGCCCGCCTTCAGCGCCAATGAGCAGGCGCTGGAGACCCTGGTGCTGGCCATCGAGCGCGCCGGCTTCAAGCCGGGCGAGCAGGTCGCCATCGCGCTCGACATCGCGGCGACGGATTTCGGCAAGGGCGGGCGCTACCGGCTCGGCCTCGAAGGGCGCGAACTCGATACCGAGGGCATGATCCGCATGCTGCTCGGCTGGCTCGATGCCTATCCGATCGCCTCGATCGAGGACCCGCTGGCCGAGGACGACGCCGAAGGCTTCGCCGCCTTCACGCGCGAAGTCGGCGCCCGCGTGCAGGTGGTCGGCGACGACTTCCTGGTGACCGACGCCGCCCGCGTGCGCGAGGCCGCGCGCAAGCCGGCGCCGCGAACACCGTGCTGATCAAGCCGAACCAGCGCGGCACGCTGACCGAGACCAAGGCGGCCTGGGAGGCGGCGAAGGAGGTCGGCTACGCCGGCATCGTCTCCGCCCGCTCGGGCGAGACGGAGGATGTGACGATCGTCCACCTGGCGCTCGGCTGGGGCGTCGGGCAGTTGAAGGTCGGCTCCTTCGCGCGGTCCGAACGCATGGCCAAGTGGAACGAGGCGCTGCGCATCGAGGAAGGGCTCGGCGCGCGGGCGCGCTTCGCCGGCGGGTCGGTGCTGGGGCGGTCATGATGGCGCCGTGCGGGCCGCAAGGTCGAAGGGGCCTTGCCCCTCCGCCCCTCCCCACCCAGGGGCAATGCCCTTTGGAATGCCGAATGTTCGCCCGTCGCACGCACCCTGCGTCCAGCCCCGCCCGCCGCCGCGCACCCGCCCTGCCCGGCGCCATGTCGCGGTTTCCAAAGGCCCTTCGGCCTTTGGCGGGGTGGCCTGGAGGGTCAGCGCCCCTCCAACCTTCGGCCCGGCCATGAAGATCCTGCTCCACTACGCCGCCGGCCCCGCCTGGCCGAGCGCCTGCGCGCCCTGCCCGGCCTCGACCTCACGCTCTGCCCCGAAACGGATGAGGCCGCCTTCGCCGCCGCGCTGCCGTCCACCAGGTCATCTGGCACGTGCTGAGGCCGCTCACCGCCGCGCATATCGCCGCCGCGCCACGCCTGCGCCTGATCCAGAAGATCGGCGTCGGCGTGAACACCATCGACCTCGACGCCGCGCGCGGCGCGGGGCGTCGCCGTGTGCAACCTGCCGGGCACGAATGCCCGCGCCGTGGCCGAACTGACGCTGCTGCTGATGCTCGGCGCGTTGCGCCGCGTCGCCGCATTTCGATGCCGAGACGCGCGCCGGGCGCGGCTGGGCGCAGCCCCCGGCGCTGCAGGACAGCCTGTTCGAACTGGGCGGGCGGACCGTCGGGCTGGTGGGGTATGGCGCCATCCCGGCGCTGCTCGCCCCGGTGCTGGCGGCGCTGGGCTGCCGGGTGATCTACACCGCGCGCACGCCCGAAGCCGGGGCCGGAGGACGGCTTCCGCACCCTCGATGCGCTGCTGGCGGAAGCCGATGTGGTGTCCCTGCACATCCCCGAGACGCCGCAGACCCGCGGGCTGATCGACGCCGGCGCCCTCGCGCGGATGAAGCCCGGCGCGGTGCTGGTGAACACCGCGCGCGGCGGGCTGGTGGACCAGGCGGCGCTGGTCGATGCGCTGCGCTCGGGCCGCCTCGGCGCGGCCGGGCTCGATGTCTTCGCCGCCGAGCCGATCGACCCGGCCGACCCGTTGCTGACGCTGCCCAATGTGGTGGTCACGCCGCATGTCGCCTGGCTGACGACCGGCACCTTCGAGCGTTCCTTCGCCATCGCGGCGGAGAATGTCCGCCGCCTGGCCGCCGGCGAGCCGCTGCTGCACGGGTCGCGTGAGCACCGCGAGCCGTGCCCGGCGGCACCGCACCCTGCCCCATGACGCGCATCGGCGGCCGATCCGCCCATGGCGCATGACCGGCACCGGCTGCGGGACGGCATGACCGGCGCGCAGCCCGCCGCGCCGGTCGCCGAGATCGCCCGGCTGTCGGCGCCGACCATCCTCGTCACCTTCGTCCAGGCCGCGGCGCAGACAACGGAAGCCGCGCTGATCGGCCGCCTCGGCACCGAGGCGCTGGCCGGCTACGCGCTGGTGCTGCCGCTGCTGATGCTGATGAACATGACCTCGGGCGGCGCGATGGGCGGTGGCGTCGCCTCGGCCCTGGCGCGGTCGATCGGCGCGGGGCGGATGGAGGAAGCGGCCTCGCTGATCACCCATGCCGCCGTGATCGCGATCGGCATGGGGCTGCTGACGACGGCGCTCGCGCTCGGCTTCGGGCCGATGCTGTACCGCTCGGTCGGCGGCACCGGGGCGGCGCTCGACCATGCGCTCGCCTATTCGGGCATCCTGTTCGGCGGCGCGGTGCTGATCTGGCTGGCGAACATCCTGGGCGCGGCGCTGCGCGGCGCGGGGCGGATGCGCCTGCCGGCCATCATCATGACCGCGGTCTGGGTGATCGAGGCCCCGCTGTCGGGCTTCCTGATGCTGGTGCTGGGCTGGGGGCTGCCGGGCGCGGCCATCGCCTACCTGACCGTCTATGCGCTGGCGACGGTGGCGATGCTGGTGATGATCGCGCGCGGCGGCGCCGGCTTCCGCCCGAACCTCGACGCACCGCTGCGGCGGGACCTGTTCCACCGCATCCTGTCGGTCGGCATCGTCGCGACGGTGATGGCGACCATCGCCAACCTGACCGTGGTGCTGATGACGGCGCTGGTCGCCGCGCCACGGCACCGCGGCGATCGCGGCCTATGGCGTCGGCGTGCGGCTGGAATTCCTGATCATCCCGCTCGGCTTCGGGGTGGGCGTGGCGCTGACCTCCCTGGTCGGGCGGCGTGTCGGCGCGGGGGATTGGGGATCGGCGCGGATGACCGCCTGGCGCGGCGGGCTGATCGCCGGCGCGGCGGCCGGGGTGATCGGGCTGACGGCGGCGATCTTCCCGCATCCGCTGGCGCGCTTCTTCGCCGCCGACCCCGCGGTGCAGGAGGCGATCGTGCTGTATCTGCGCTGGGTCGGGCCGTCCTTCGGGCCGTTCGGTCTGGGCATGGCGCTGTATTTCGCATCCCAGGGCGCGGGGCGGATGCGCGGGCCCTTCGTGGCGTCGGTGTCGCGCATGGTCGTGGCGGTGGGCGGCGGGTGGCTGCTGGCGAATTTCACCGGCACGGACCTTCCCGGGACCTTCGCGGCGGTGGCGGGCGGGCTGGTGATCTACGGCCTGCTGATCGCGGCGTCGGTGCGGCCGGGGGTGTGGCGGTAGGGTCGCGCGCCTTCGCACTGGCCCATGGCGCCGTCTCAATGTCCCTGTCCTGGCGGGCATCTCCGGCCGAACAGGGGATTCCACCTGACCAGGATCCGCGCCGGGCGATCGGCGGCCGGGCAGACCGGCTCCGGCCGCATCAGGCCCCCATCGCACCCGCTCACGCTGCGCGATGGCGGTCCCGGGATCGACGGCCTGCGGCGCCTGGGTGCCGGCACCCGGTGCTAAACGCCGGACCTTACCCCGGCGCCCGTCCCGGCCGATGCGAGGCGATGGCGGGCCGAAGGACACTGCCCCCTGGCGGGGTGCCGCGCAGCGGCAGCGTCAATGCCCCGCCGCCGGCAGCGCCGCGCCCGGCTTGTCGTGCCGCCCCAGCCGGTCGACCAGCGTGCGGCTCGCCTGGTTCATGCCGATGATCTCGACCGGGATGCCGTGGTGGCGGAACTTCAGCACCACGCGGTCCAGCGCGTTGATCGCCGGTGATGTCCCAGAAATGCGCGGCATGGACGTCGATCACCACGCCCTTCGCCTCCTCGCGGAAGTCGAAGGCGGTGTGGAAGGCCTCGGCGGTGGCGAAGAAGATCTCGCCGGTCACGGTGTAGGTGCGGGTGCCGGTCTCCTCGTCGAGCGTGGAGGCCACGCCGAAGAAGCGCGACACCTTCTGCGCGAAGAACAGCCCGGACAGCATCACGCCCGACCAGCACGCCCTTGGCCAGGTCGTGCGTGAACACCACGACGACGACGGTCGCCAGCATGACGAAGCTCGACGATTTCGGATGCGTCACCAGCGTGCGCAGCGAGCCCCACTGGAAGGTGTTGATCGACACCATGATCATCACCGCGACCAGCGCGGGCATCGGGATCTGCTTCACCCAGTCGCCCAGCACCAGCACCAGGAACAGCAGGAAGCCGCCGGCCCACAGGCAGGACAGCCGGCCCCGCCCGCCGGAGGTGACGTTGATGACCGACTGGCCGATCATCGCGCAGCCCGCCATGCCGCCGAACAGGCCGGAGACGATGTTGCCGAGGCCCTGCCCGCTGCATTCGCGGTTCTTGTCGGATGTGGTGTCGGTCATCTCGTCGATGATCGCGGCCGTCATCAGGCTTTCCAGCAGGCCGATCATCGCCAGCGTCAGCGCATAGGGCAGCATGATGCGCAGCGTCTCGAGGTTGAACGGCACGTTGCGGCAGGGCGAAGCCGGGGAACTCGGTCGGCAGCTGGCCCATGTCGCCCACGGTGTCGAACTGCATGCCGGTCGCCATGGCGAAGGCGGTCAGCAGCACGATGGTCACCAGCGGCGAGGGCACGATCGTCGGTCAGGCGCGGCAGCCCGTAGATGATGGCGAGGCCGACGGCCGACCATCGCATAGACCTGCCAGCCCATGCCGATCAGTTCCGGCATCTGCGCCAGGAAGATCAGGATGGCGAGCGCATTGACGAAGCCGGTGACGACCGAGCGCGAGACGAAGCGCATCAGGTCGCCCAGCGCGCAGGAAGCGGGCGATGATCTGCACCACGCCGGTCAGCACCGTCGCGGCGAACAGGTAGTCGACGCCGTGGTCGCGCACCAGCGTGACCATCACCAGCGCCGTCGCGCCGGTCGCCGCCGAGATCATCGCCGGGCGCCCGCCGGTGATGGCGGTGACGATGGCGATCCAGAACGAGGCATAGAGGCCGAGCTTCGGGTCGACCCCGGCGATGATGGAGAAGGCGATCGCCTCGGGGATCAGCGCGAGGGCGACGACGGTGCCGGCCAGCAGGTCACGCGTGATGTTCGGCGCCCATTCGGCGCGCAGCTGGGTCAAGGTCATGGCATGGTTTCCGGGACCGGCAGGCGCGCAAGGATCGAGGCGCGTATGCGGCTTTGCAGTCAGGACCCCGCGACCCCGGACGGGCGGCAAGGCGAGCGATACGCAGGGTGGACGCCCTCAGGGTGGCGTCGGCCGGTCGCCCGAGCGGAGTGGATATGAATTCACGCGTCAGCGTCGCACGGTCCTTGCTGCATTGCAACATGCCGTGGTGCTCCGTCGTGCCGTGCCGTTCCGTGGGCGCGCGAAACCCGGTACAAGCCGCGCCATGTCGCACGACCTGATCAAGACGTCCCGCGACGGCGTCATCGCCACCGTCCTCATTGACCGTGAGGCCAAGCGCAACTGCCTCGACCTGCCGATGTGGGTCGCGCTGGGGGAGGCGCTGGCCGCGCTTTCCGCCGACGAGACGCTGCGCGCGGTGGTCATCCGCGGCGCCGGCACGGAGGCCTTCTCGGCCGGGGCCGACATCGCCGCCTTCGAGCATGAACGCGGCACGCCGGAGCGCGAGGAGGTCTATGGGCGCGAATTGCACGTCGCCCTGCAGGCGGTGCGCACCTGCCTGCACCCGACCATCGCCGCCTGTTCCGGCTGGACCATGGGCGGCGGCTGCGGCATCGCGACGATGTGCGACTTCCGCATCGGCGCGCCGTCGACGCGGATGGGCATCCCGGCGCGCAACCTCGGCATCTTCTATGCCTATGAGGAGATCGACCCGATCCTGCAGATCTGCGGCTATGCCACCACGGCCGAGATCCTGATCGAGGGCCGCGTGCTGACCGGGCAGGAAGCCCACGAGAAGGGCCTGCTGTCGCGCCTGGTCGCCGATGGCACGGTGCATGAGGAAGCACAGGCGCTGGCCGGGCGGATCGCGCAGGGCTCGCCGCTGTCGGCCCGCTTCCACAAGTGCGCCATGCAGCAGCTGCGCGGCGAGGTCGCCGATCAGCGCGCGAGGACCGCGTGCGCGAGGACTCCTTCGCCTACACCGAGGACTTCCGCAACGCGGCCCGCGCCTTCCTCGAGAAGCGCAAGCCGGTGTTCGAAGGGCGCTGAGGGCCAGCGCCCGATCAGTGGTCTTGCCGGGCCTGTTCGCCCGGTCCGGTGATCGCATCTGCGCCCGCCCCGGCTGAAACCGCTCCTTTACCGAATTCGGCGAGACTGGCGCCGCATGACGGAACTCCGCAACGACGTCCTCGAACGCTTCGGCACGGCGGCCTACCAGCCGGCGACCTTCCTCGAACGCGGCGTCACGGTGCCGTTCACCACCCCCTTCCTGCTCGGCGCCCGCATCCGCCCGACCGACACGCGGGCGGGGCTGGAGGTGGTGATCACCAACCCCGCCGGCGGGCGCGGCTACTACATCGTGCCCTGGGGCGCCCTGCCCGAGATCTGCTCGCCCACCCTGCATGACCACCGGCTGTGGCAACGGCTGTCCGACCCTTCCGCCATCGCGCCGTCCCTGGTGCGCGAGACGGCGCGGGCGGTGGCCGCCGAGGGCCTCGCCGGCCGGGCCGCCGCGACCGCCGTCGCCAAGGCCCGCAGCGAGGACGGCGCCGCCGGCATGCGCGCCAATTTCCTGCTGCTGCTCGACCTGGTCCGCCGCACCGAGACACGCGATGAAGCGGCGGTGCCCCCGCAGGCCGACACGCCGGCCAATATCGAGATCCGCGCCCGCCGGGCGGTGGCGCGCTTCGCACCGCGGCTTGGCGTCAGCGTCGAGATCGTCGCCGCCTGGCTCGAATCGATCGCCGTCGCGGTCGCCGGCATCGGCGTGCCGGGCGACAGCGCCACCTCCCGCATGCGCGGGCTCGCCCGGCGGCTCGCCGCCATGGCCGAGGAGATCGCGTTGTGGATCGCGCATTCGGCCGATCCGCGCGAGCAGCACGCGGCGATGCTGGTGGTCGATGCGGCGAAACTGACACTTCACTGCGCCGGCGCGGCGTTCAAGGATCTCGACGGGCTGCTGTCGGACACCCCTGCGGTGCTGCGTGCCTGGCGCGAGGATTCGACCGATTTCAGCCGGCGCGCGACGCGGCCCGACTGGCTGCTCGATGGCTGGCAGGTGATCACCGAATTGTGGCGCGACGCCGATCCGGGCCTGCGCGCCGGCGTGTTGTGGGAAATGGCGATGCTCGCGCCGGTCATGCCGCGTGAGGTCGAGGAATGGCTCGGCATCGAGGAGGATTGGGACCGGCCGACCCGGCTGCGCCGCGTGGTGCGCGCCAACGAGGATTGGCGCAGCGGCCGCATGCTGGACATCGTCGCCCGCAACGAAAGGCTGCGGGCCCGCGCCGCATGAGCACGAGCGCCGCCGAGCATCGCCGCCTGACCCATGCCGTTGCCGCCGCGTCCGACAAGGCGCTGGCGGGCATCGTCGCCCTGTTCGACAGCATGCCCGACCGGCAGGAAGCCGACCGCCTGCTCGATGCCGTGCGGCCACGGCTGCGCCGGCTTCGCCCGCCACGCCCGATCGGCCTGCCGCGCCTGTTGTTCCTGCCGGTGCAGGGCGTCATCGCCGAGCCGCGCGCCTGGCGGCGGCAGGATGGCGGGCTGCCGCGCAGCGCGCTGATGCCCATCGCCTCCGCGGTGCGCGCGGCGATGGGCGCCGAGGCGGTGGCCATCGAGGCCGTCATCGCCGGGCGCGACTTCGCCGACCTGCGGGCCGGTCGATGCCGCCGGCCGGCCATTGTGGCGCGGCGCGGCCGCGGTGGCGCCAGGCCTGGCCCCGCCCGCCACCTGGGAGGCAACGGGGCTGACCATGGCGGATTTCCGGCACGCCATGGCCATCCTCGGCGGCGTCTGGCGGCATGCCGAGCCGCTGTGGGCGGCGCTGCTGGCGGCGCGCGACGGGCCGCCCGAGGCGCTGGTGCAGGGCGCGCTCACCGCCGCCGCCGCCGAGGACCCGATGGTGCCTGACGCGATTCTCGCGACGCTGCTGCTGCAGGCCGCGAAGCCCGGCTCCGTCGCGACGGCGGCGGCGCGCCTCGGCTCGCCCGGGGCGGCGGAGCGCGCGCTCGACCGCTGGCTGGATGGCTGCAGCCCGGACATCGCGGTCAGCGACCCGCAGGGTGCCGCCCATATCGCCGAGGAATTCGCCGAGGCGATCGACGACCTCGAAGCCAGCCCGGCAGGACGCCAGCCGGAGCGTCGCCGGCGCGTCGCCGCCCTGCGGCGCGACGTCAGCGACGCCTGCCGCGCCGCCTATGCGGAAGGTGCCGCGGTCGGCCTGCTGGAGCCGCTGGCGCGGCCCGGCACGCCAGCGGACGACACCGCGGTCGAGCAGATGGAAGCCAGGGCGCGCGGGCTGAAACGGCTGGAGCAGGCCGGCCGGCACCTCGGCGGCGGGACCGCCTATGACGCGGCATTGCGGCGCATCGTCGAGACCTTCGGCGCGATGCGCCGCAGCCCGGACGCGAACCCGGCCGACATCGCCAGGCTCGCGGAGATCCTGGCCGGGCCGGAAGCGGCGTTGCGCCTGCTCGACGCGCCATAGGCAGGCCGGCAGGGCCGCGTCGCGCCCCTCGATCCCGCCGGCCACGGCGCGCCGGCCGCGACCGGGCGGCAGCCGCAATCATTCGTCAGGTGGAATGCCCCACATGCCGGCGTCGTGCCGCCGGGATCGGGAAATCCCGGCGGTCCAGCCATGCGCCCGGTGTCGTCGCCCGAACAGCCAGGCAGGGTTTCGCCTTGCGGCCGGGCAGGCCATCATCGGCGCCACATTTCCTTGTTCCGGGACCTATGGCCATGGCGCTGCGCTGCGACCTCATCATCCGCGATGCGACGATCTTCGACGGCACCGGCGGGCCGCGCCGGCGCGGCGATGTCGGCGTCACCGGGGACCGCATCGTGGCGGTGGGCGACCTCGGCGGCGCCACGCGCCGACCGCGAGATCATCGCCGGCGGCCGCGCGCTCGCGCCCGGCTTCATCGACGCCCATACCCATGACGACCGCGCGGTGATGTGCGGGCCGGAGTGCATGACCTGCAAGATCAGCCAGGGCGTGACGACCGTCGTCGTCGGCAATTGCGGCGTCTCGCTCTCGCCCGCCCGCTTCAAGCGGCTGCCGCCGCCGCCGCTCGACCTGATCGGCGAGGAAGGCTGGTGGCGCTTCGACAGCTTCGGCGACTACGCGCATGAGTTGAAGAAGCGCGGGTCCGAGGTGAACACCTTCGCCCTGGTCGGCCACCAGACCATGCGCGTCGAAGCCATGGATGGCGACGTGATGCGCGTGGCCAAGGATTCCGAGATCGAGCACATGCGCCTGCGGGTGAAGAACTCGCTGGCCGAGGGCGCGTCGGGCTTCTCGACCGGGCCTGTACTATCCGCTCAACATGCATGCGACGACCGAGGAAGTGATCGCGGTGGCCGAGCCGCTGCGCACCTTCGGCGGCATCTACGTCACGCATATGCGCGACGAGGCGGACCGCGTCTGCGCCTCGATCGAGGAGACGGCGAAGATCGGCAAGCGCGTCGGCGTGCCGGTGTGGATCAGCCACCACAAATGCTCGATGCCGGAGAATTACGGCCGCTCGCCGCAGACGCTGGCGCTGATCGACGCCTTCAACCAGACGCAGGACGTGTTCTTCGACATGTACCCCTATCCGGCCGGGTCCACCGTGCTGATGCCGGACCGGCTGCGCGAGGATGTGAAGGTGATGATCACCTGGTCCGTCCCGCATCCGGAGATGGCGGGGAAGTACCTCGGCTGACATCGCGCGCGGCTGGAACACCGACATCAAGCTCGCCGCCGAGCGCCTGCTGCCGGCCGGCCAGGTGACCTGGCAGATGGATGAGGAGGATGTGCGGCGGATCATGGCGCATCCGTCATCGGTCATCGGCTCGGACGGCATTCCGCATGACGCGCATCCGCATCCGCGGCTGTGGGGCACCTTCCCGCGCGTGCTGGGGCTGTATGCGCGGCAGTTGCGGCTGTTCAGCCTGGAGACCGCGATCCACAAGATGACGGGGCGCACGGCGTCGCTGTTCGGCATGATCGATCGCGGCGAGATCCGCGAAGGCGCCTATGCCGACCTGGTGCTGTTCGATGCGGATACGGTGATCGACCGCGCGACCTTCGAGGAGCCGAAGCAGGAGAGCCTCGGCATCGAGGAAGTCTGGGCGAACGGCGTGCCGACCTTCGTCGCCGGCAAGGGCGCGACGGGGGAGAAGCCGGGGCGGCTGGTGACGCGCAACCGGGTGTGAGGGCGGACGGAGAGGGGCGTTGCCCCTCTCCGGACCTCTCCCCACCAAAGGCCTAAGGGCCTCTGGACACCTCGCATTGCTGTCGGGTGCCGGCGATACGCGGGCAGTCCTGACGCCGATCGGCCTGGGTTAGCCTTTCGAAGGGCATCGCCCTTCGGCGCGTGGGATCAACAGTCCAGCGCGGCGAAGACCCGCGACGGCGCGACGAACTCATCCTGCGCCGCCACCGTCAGGATCTCCCGCGACCCGGCCTCGGCCGTCCGCCGCAGCAGCCCGAACACCGACGACGCCGCGGCCGACCAGCGCCGCATCCGCCGCCGCCGCGCAGCCGATGGAACAGGAACAGCGCGGCGATCGCATCCCCCGCCCCATTCACCGACAGCGGCAGCATCGGCGTGGACAGCCGCCAGAAGCGCCCACCCTCCCCGGCCAGCATGCCGATCTCGCCCTCCGGCGTATCGGCCAGGCGCAGCGAGGTGACCAGCACGCAGCGCGGCCCACGCGCCTGCAATGCCGCGACCGCCGCCTTCGCATCCTCCAGCGTCGTCACCTCGCGCCCGGTCAGCCATTCCAGTTCGAACTGGTTGGGCGTGATGATGTCGGCTGCCGGCAGCGCCTCGTCGCGCAGGAATTCCGGAATGCCGGGGCGGACGAACACGCCACGGCCGACATCGCCGATCACCGGGTCGCAGCACCACAGCGCCGCCGGGTTCGCCGCCTTCACCCGCCGCGCCGCATCGAGGATCGCCGCCCCGATCTCGGCCGAGCCCATGTAGCCCGACAGCACCGCATCGCAGCGCGGCAGCGCGCCGCGTTCCTCGATGCCGGTCACGCAATCGCGGATCAGGTCCGCGCCGAACACCTGGCCGCGCCAGGCGCCATAGCCGGTGTGGTTCGAGAACTGCACGGTGTGGATGCCCCACACCTCCGCCCCCAGGCGCTGCAGCGGGAAGATCGCGCTGGCATTGCCGACATGGCCATAGGCCACCCAGGACTGGATCGACAGGATCGAGGTCATAGGCGCATCCGCAGCAGCAAGGGGCGCGGACGCTAGAGCAGATCCCGCGCCGGTGGAATCACCGGCCTGGATAAGGCTTCCCGCAGGGATGGCGGCGGGCGCGATCAACCCGCCGCCGGCGGCCGCGCGCTTGCGTGGTCGTGCGATGCGCGTCCATTGTTCCGCATCAAGCCCGGGGACGAACCCCGGTCGGAAACCCTGAGGGAGGAACTCCGGATGACAGCATCCCTGACGCGCCGCGAGGCGCTGACCGCCGGCTTCGGCACCGTCCTGCTGCCCGCGACCCTGTCGGCCCAGCCGGTCGCGAAGCCCGCCGAGTTCAAGATCGGCGTCACCACCTTCCTGTCCGGCCCGGCCTCGGTGTTCGGCGTGCCGTCGCGCAAGGCCTGCGAGATGCTGGTCGAGCAGATCAACGCCGCGGGCGGCATCGCCGGCGTGCCGGTGCGCCCGACCTTCGTCGATGAAGGCCCCGGCACGGACCATCTGGTGGGCGAATTCCGCCGCCTGGTGCAGTCCGAGGGCGTGCAGGTCATCATGTCCGCGATCTCCTCGGGCTCCTGCCTCGCCTGCACGCCGCTGTCGAGCGAGTTGAAGAAGGTCACGATCCTGTGGGATTGCGGCACCCAGCGCATCTTCGAGGAGAGCGAACTACGACTACGCCTTCCGCACCCAGGGCTATGCGACGCCGGAGGTGCTCGCACCGCTGGTCTACCTGCTGAAGAAGAAGCCCGACATCCGCACCATGGCGGTGATCAACCAGGACTACGCCTGGGGCCGCGATTCGTGGGAGATCTGGAAGGCCGGCATGGACGCGCTGAAGCCCGGCGTGCGCGTGGTGGCCGAGATGTTCCCCCGCTTCGGCTCGACCGATTTCTCGACCGAGATCACCCGGCTGCTCGCGCTGCGCCCGGACGTCGTCTACTCGACCTCCTGGGGCGGCGAACTGGTCACCTTCGTCCGCCAGGCGACCGAGCGGCGGCTGCATGAGCGCACGACCTTCGTGCTGCCGGTGGCCGAGGCGTCGCTGGGCATCCTCGGCCGCACCATGCCGGAAGGCCATATCATCGGCACCCGCGGCGACCATTGGAACAACCACCCGGCGCCCAAGGACCCCGCGGCTGTTCAACAAGTTCGTCAACGACTACCGCCAGAAGTTCAACGAATACCCGATCTACCCCTGCCACCACATCGCGCAGGCGCTGTGGGCGCTGAAGGCGGCGACGGAAAAGGCGGTGGCGGCGAAGGGCGGCGGCTGGCCGTCCGATGTCGAACTCGCCGCGGCCTTCCGCGGCCTGACCTTCCCGACGCCGACCTCGACCATCACGCTGCGCGTCGGACGGCCAGGGGCTGGAGGACCAGATCGTCGGCCTGTCGTCGTTCAACGACCGCTTCCCCTTCGCGGTGCCGAAGGAGATGATGCTGTTCCCCGGCGAGCAGGTCTCGGCCCCGGTCGGGCAGAAGAGCGTCGACTGGCTCAAGACGCTGAAGCCGGACTTCGTGCAATCCGCCGGCCGGCCGATCTGAGGCAGCGCAGGCCATGGCCGAGTGGTTTCAGGACAATGGACTTCTGCTCGGCCTGGCCTGCTGGACGGGCTCTCCTCCGCCGGGCTGATCTTCCTCGTCGCGGTGGGGCTCAACCTCGTCTTCGGCGTGCTGCGCATCATCAACGTGGCGCATGGCTCGCTCTATGCCATCGGCGCCTACAGCGCCGCCTCCATCGGCATCTTCGCCGCCGGCCTCGGCCTGCCGGACTGGGCGTCGATCCCCACGCTGTTCCTGTCGGCCGCGCTGGTCGGCGCGGTGGTCGGCCCGCTGATCGAACGCTTCCTGCTGCGCCGCATCTACGCGCAGGAGGAAGTGGTCCAGCTGCTCGTCACCTTCGCGCTGTTCATGATCCTTGAGGATGTGCAGAAGCTGATCTGGGGCGTGCAGCCCATCCACCACGACCGGGCGATGCGGCTGCTGGGGACGATCGACGTGCCCTTCGGGGCGGATTTCATCCCCTTCACCAACTACCAGCTGTTCCTGCTGCCGGGCATCGCCATCGTCACGCTGGTCGGCCTCGCCTGGTTCCTGCGCCGGACGCTGACCGGGCGCGTCATCGTGGCCGTCACGACCGACCGCGAGGCGGCGACCGCGATGGGCATCGACGCGTCGAAGATCTACCTGCTGACCTTCACCTTCGGCGCGATGCTCGCCGCCCTCGGCGGCGCGCTGTCCTCGCCCACCGCCGCGCTGGTGCCGGGCATCGGGGCGCAGACCATCGTGCTGTCCTTCGCCGTGGTCGCGACCGCGGGGCTGGGGCAGATCGAGGGCGCGGCGCTGACCTCGCTGATGATGGGCCTGGGGCGGTCCATCGCCGTGTATTTCGAGCCTGAACTGGAAGTCGTGGTGCCCTACATCATCATGGTGCTGGTGCTGCTGGTCCGCCCGCAGGGGCTGTTCGGCGTGACCGAGACCCGCCGCGTATGAGCGCGCCCGATGCATCCGGCGCCGGCCGGCCCGTCCTCACCATGCGGCGCGTCGAACCCTTCCTCGCGCTGCTGGTGGCCGCCGCCATGATCACGGCGGCCATCCTCGCGCCCTGGCTGCGCTTCGTGCTGACCATCGCGCTCGCCAAGGGCATCGCGGTGCTCGGCATCCTGCTGCTGCTGCGCGCCGGGCAGGTCTCCTTCGGCCATGCGATCTACATCGCCTTCGGCGCCTATGTCGTCGCCTTCCTCGCGCCCGGCGTCAACGACGCGGTGGTGCTGCTGGCGATGGCCGCCGGCGGCGCGGGCCTGCTCGGCCTGCTGATCGGGCTGTTCGTCACCCGCTACCGGCAGATCTTCTTCGGCATGCTGAACCTCGCCATGTCGATGGTGTTCTATTCGCTGCTGGAGAAGCTGTACGCGCTGACCAAGGGCAGCGACGGCATCCGCGTCGAGATCATGCCGGTGGCCGGCCAGGCGCTCGACCGCGTCACCTATGAATGGGCGATCTTCGGCATCGCGCTCGGCCTCGCCTTCATCCTGGCGCTGCTGCTGCGGCTGTATCTGTCCTCGCCGATGGGCGAGGCGCTGGCCGGCATCAAGACGCGCGAGACGCGGCTCGAATTCATGGGCGTGCCGGCGCGCGGGGTGCTGCTGTCGGCCTATGTCGCTGTCGGCCATGCTGGGCGGGCATCGGGCGGCGCGCTGATCGCCATGACCTCGCGCCACGTCACGCCGCAGCTCGCCTACTGGACCTCCTCGGGCGAACTGGTCTTCATCGCCATCCTCGGCGGGGCGGGCGGCGTGCTCGGGCCCTTCCTCGGCGCGGCGACCTATGAGCTGGTGCGCATCTACGCCGCGGCCTCCTTCGCCGATGCCTGGCAGATGATCCTCGGCGCGGTGCTGCTGCTGGTCATCCTGTTCGCGCCGGGCGGGCTGTGGGGCATGGCGGCACGCGCGATCGGCGGGGGGCGCGGGCGATGAGCGAGGTGCTTCTCCAGGCCACGCGGCCTGCGGCTCGCCTTCGGCGGCGTGAAGGCGGCCGACGACATCGACCTCGCGGTGATGAAGGGCGAATTCCTCGCCATCATCGGCCCGAACGGCGCCGGCAAGACCACCTTCATCAACATGACGACCGGCTACCTGCGGCCGAATGCCGGCAGCATCTCCTATGAGGGCCGGCGCATCACCGGCATGTCGCCGCGCGCCATCGTGAAGCTCGGCATCGCGCGGTCCTTCCAGCTGCCGCAACTGTTCATCGAGCACACCGTCGAGCAGAACATCGCGCTTGCCGTGGCGTCGCGCGACGGCATCTGGTCGCCGCTGACCCCGCTGCTGCGGCCGCGCTACCGGGAGGAGGCGCGCGACCTGCTCGAACGCTTCGGCCTGTCCGGCGATCGCCGAGACCGGCGCCGATGCGCTGAACGAGGGCGCGCGCAAGCTCGCCGACATCGCCATGGCCGTCGCGCTGAAGCCGCGCCTGCTGCTGATGGATGAACCGACCTCGGGCGTCGCCGCCTCCGAGAAGATGGAGGTGGTCGAGACGCTGGCCCGCGTGCTGCGCGATGCCGCTGTCACCGCCGTCTTCGTCGAGCACGACATGGATGTGGTGGAACGCTTCGCCGACCGCGTCGCGGTCTGGAGCCAGGGGCGCATCGCAGCACTTGGCCCGCCGGCCGAAGTGCTGGCCGACCCCGCCGTGCAGCGCGACGTCATCGGGATCGAACGGCATGCTTGAGCTCAATCGGCGTGTCCGTCGCCATCGCCGGCGTGCCGGTGCTGCGCAACGTCTCGCTCTCGGTCCCGGCCGGCGGGCGCGTCGCGCTGATCGGGCGCAACGGCGCGGGCAAGACCACCACCCTGCGCACCCTGATGGGCCTGGTCGCCGCCAGCACCGGCACGCGTGGTGATCGACGGGGAGGACGAGACACGCCTGCCCCCGCATCACCGCACCCGCCACGGCATCGGCTATGCGCCGGAGGAACGCCGGCTGTTCGGCTCCTTCACGGTCGAGGACAACATGCTGCTGCCGGCCCAGGTGCTGCGCCTGGCCGCCCGAGGAAATCCAGCGCCGGATCGAGCGCGTCTATGGCCTGCTGCCGGAACTGCGCGACCTCGCCCCGCGCAAGGCGGCCGGCCTGTCGGGCGGGCAGGGCAAGATGGTGGCGCTCGGCCGCGCGCTGATGGTGGGCACCCGCGCGGTGCTGCTGGACGAACCCTTCCAGGGCCTCGCCCCGGCCCTGGCCATGCGCTACGCCGAGGCCCTGAAGCGCCTGCGCGCCGCGCTGCCCGATGTCGCCATCCTGATCACCGAGAGCAACCCGGAACTGCTGCGCCCGCTGGTCGAACAGACCTATGTGATCGAGCGGGGCGAGATCACCGACGGGCTGACGTTGCGCCGGCGCCCTGCCTCCCCTATACGCCCCCTTCCCTGCCCGCCGGTCGGCATCGTCGGGCGATTTTGCATGAGTGTCGCCCCATGAAGTCCGATATCCATCCCGAATACCACGAGATCAACGTCATCATGACCGACGGGACCGAGTTCCAGACGCGGTCCTGCATGGGCAAGGCCGGCGACACGCTGCGCCTGGACATCGATCCGAAGTCGCACCCGGCCTGGACCGGCCAGCAGCGCGTGATCGACACCGGCGGCCAGATCGCCAAGTTCAACAAGAAGTTCGCCGGCATCGGCCTCGGCGGCCGCAAGAAGGCCTGAGACCGGCAACCCCAGGGCGGCGCGGCGGTCCCGACCCGCCCCGCCCTGGTGGCGCGCCTGCTCCAGGCGCCCATGCCCGGCCCTCGACAGCGACACCACGCTTCTTGCCGCGGCTGACGATGGCAGGGCGCGACGCGGCGGCACCATGCCGCGCCGGCCAGCCAGGCGCATCGCATGGGGCCAGGACCGATGCCGCGGGCGTCGCCAGCATCCATCGCCACCTGTGCGCGATGACCGCCCCCCGCCGCGACGGCAGCACCCGCCCGCCCAGCCATGCCGCGCGACCCCTGCGCCCTTCGTCACCCGCCAGCCGCGTCGTCCGAACCCTTGAAGCGGTTCGAGCCGCCACCCATTTCCGTTCATGCCGACGGTGCCCCTCGGGGGCCATCGGCGCGGAACGGCAGGGTCGCCCTCTGGGGGCCCATTGAGACCGGATCCGCTCCCGTCACGGACCTTGCTACCGCAGGAGGTTCTTCATGAACGCGATCGATTTCTCCCCCTTGTTTCGTTCCGCCATCGGCTTCGACCGTCTGGCACGCCTGATGGACACCGCGCGCAACGCGCCCGATGCCACCGGCTACCCCCCCTACAACATCGAAAAGACCGGTGAGGACAGCTACGTCCTGACCATGGCCGTGGCCGGCTTCTCCGAAGCGGATATCGACATCACCGCCCAGGAGAACACCCTGACCATCGCCGGCAAGCCGCAGCCGCAGCCCGAGGACGGCCGCCGCTTCCTGCATCGCGGCATCGCCGGGCGTGCCTTCGAGCGCCGCTTCGTGCTCGCCGACCACATCGTGGTCGAGGGCGCGGACCTCGCCAACGGGCTGCTCCATGTCGGCCTGAAGCAGGTCGTGCCGGAGACGCTGAAGCCGCGCCGCATCCCGGTGCAGGCCGGCCAGCGGGCCATCGAAGCCGAGGCCCAGGCCGCCTGACGAGGCAAGGCCGGGGGAGGAACACCTCCCCCGGCCCCCCTCCGCTTTTCTGTCATGTTGCGCTGTTGCGCCCGGCCAGGGGTCACGTCCCGGCCGGGCGTTTCGCGTCAGGTGCCGCAGAAGGTGGCGGTCACGCGTTCCTCGGGGCGCGGCGGCAGGGCGTAGCGCTCGCGGCCGGGCTGGTCGTCGAAGGGGCGCGACAGCACCGCCAGCAACGTCCTCGAAGCGGCGCCAGGTCGTCGCGCTGCACGGCGGCCGACAGCGCTTCCTCCACCAGGTGGTTGCGCGGGATGAAGGCCGGGTTCACCGCCCGCATCGCGGCAGCCGCGCCCGGCCGGCTCACGCGCCAGCCGCGCCCGCCAGCCCGCCGCCCAGCCGTCGATAGGCCGCCGGATCGGCGAACAGCGCGCGCAGCGCGGCATCGCCCGCCTCGCCGTCCGCTGCATCGGCCAGGCGCCGGAAGGTCAGGGTGAAATCGGCCTGGTTCGCCGCCATGCGCTCCAGCAGGTCCTGCACCAGGTCCTCGTCGCCGTCCTGCGCCGCGGTCAGGCCCGACCTTGCGCAGCAGCCCGTCGCGCCAGGCCGCGCCGAAGCGCGGCGGCGAAGCCGGCCAGCGCCTCGCTGCGCCTGGGCCAGCGCCGCCTCCTCATCCTCGTCGATCAGCGGCAGCAGGCATTCGGCCAGCCGCGCGAGGTTCCAGTGCGCGATCCCCGGCTGGTTGCCGTAGGCGTAGCGGCCCTGGTGGTCGATCGAGGAGAACACCGTCTCCGGATGATAGGCATCGATGAAGGCGCAGGGGCCGTAGTCGATGGTCTCGCCCGAGATGGCGCAGTTGTCGGTGTTCATCACGCCATGGATGAAGCCGACCAGCATCCAGCGCGCCACCAGCGCGCGCCTGCCGCGCCGACCACGCCGGCGAGCAAGCGCGCGGCGCGGGTTCGGCCGCGCCGGCAGCCGCCGGGTAGTGCCGGGCGATCGCATGGTCGGCCAGCACCCGCAGCGCGTCGTGGTCCCGCCGCGCGGCGAAATACTGGAAGGTGCCGACGCGGAGATGGCTCGCCGCGACGCGCGTCAGCACCGCGCCGGGCAGCGCGGTCTCGCGGAACACGTCCTCGCCGGTGGCGACGGCGGCCAGCGCGCGCGTCGTCGGGATGCCGAAGCGCGGCCATCGCCTCGCTGACGATGTATTCGCGCAGCACCGGGCCGACCGCCGCCCGCCCGTCGCCGCGGCGCGAGAAGGGCGTCGGGCCGGAGCCCTTCAACTGGATGTCGCGCCGCTCGCCGCCCGGCGTCGACCACCTCGCCCAGCAGGATCGCGCGGCCGTCGCCGAGCTCGGGATGAAATGCCCGAACTGGTGCCCGGCATAGGCCTGGGCGATCGGCTCCGCGCCCGGCGGCACCAGGTTGCCGGCCAGCATCGCGACGCCCGCCGGCGGAGGCGAGCCAGGCCGGGATCGAGGCCGAGCGTCTCCGCCAGCGCGGTGTTCAGCCGGATCAGCCGCGGCGCGACGACCGGCGTCGGCGGCAGGCGCGCGAAAAGCCGCTCGGGCAGGCGGGCATAGGAATTGTCGAAGGCCGGGCGGCTGCCGGCCTCGGGCAGCGGGTCCTGGGCGAGGATGGAGGTGTCCGGCATGATCCCTCGCACATCGCGCCGCGGGGCCGGCGGGACAACCCCCTACCCCTTCGGAAGAACGCCTCGGCCGCCGCCCGATGGTCGTTGCGGGCGCCGATGGCGATCTCCGCGCGGGCGATCTCGGCCTGCAATTCGGCGATGTATTCCTGCAGCTGCCGCACGTCCCAGCCATCGAAGCGCGGCTTTTCCAGCACCTGGCGGCGGCGCGGCCCCGCCTCCTCATCCATCACGGCCATCTTGCGTCCTTTCCCATCAAGGCTTTGACCCTGCCATCCTGCCTCATTATAGGGAGCGCGACATTGTCGCGGGGGTTCGCTCCTGCCCTCCCGACCATCCGAGGTCCGCCCATGCCCCAGCCACTCATGCCGAAGGCCACCGCCGTGTGGCTGATCGACAAGACGTCGCTCTCCTTCGACCAGATCGCCGATTTCGTCGGCATGCACCCGCTGGAGATCCAGGCCATCGCCGATGGCGAGGTCGCGCAGGGCATTGTCGGCTTCGACCCCGTCGCCTCCGGCCAGCTGACGCGCGAGGAGATCGCCCGCTGCGAGGCTATCCGCCGAAGCCCGGCTGCACCTGCAGGAAAGCACCATCGTGCTGCCCAAGCAGCGCAGCAAGGGTGGCCGCTACACGCCGGTGTCCAAGCGCAACGACCGGCCGGACGGCATCGCCTTCCTGCTGCGCAACTACCCGATGCTGCCCGATGCGGTGGTCGTCCAAGCTGCTCGGCACCACCAAGGACACCATCGCCAAGGTGCGTGACCGGACCCATTGGAACAGCGCGAACATCAAGCCGCGCGACCCGGTGATCCTGGGGCTGTGCACCCAGTCCGACCTCAATGCCGCGATCCAGACCGCCGGCGGCAGCCTGACGCCGCCGCCCCAGAGACCGAAGACGCGGCCTGAGGCTGCGGCGGCGCCGGCCTGCGCTCAGTGCCGGCTTGCCCGGGCTCCGCAGCCGTTCCATTTCTTCCTTGAGGCGGAGCTTTTCGCGTTTCAGGCGGACCAGTTCCGTGTCGTTCGGGCCTGGGCCGGCGGTCTTCATCCAGGATCTGGCGGTCGAGGGCCGCATGGCGTTGCTCGAGAGAGGCAATCCGGGCATTCATGGGCATGCGTCGCGCATCCTCATTGCTGTGATGCGCCGCGGTAACACGCCGCGGCACCGGGCCGGGGGCTTGCGCGTCCCCTTCCCACCGGATGTGCGAAGGTCCGGAATGGCCTGTCGCGCCCCGGCCCGACATGTTAAGGGCGATACCCTGAGGAATGCACCTTCAACTTCGCTTCGGGGCCGCCGGCCATGATCGCCGACCGTGACGCCATGCTGCGCCGCCTGCACGAGATGCGCAGCGAGCACCGCGACCTCGACACCGTCATCGCCAGGCTCGATGCCGGTCGCCGGTGGACCAGTTGCAGCTGCAACGGCTGAAGAAGCGCAAGCTGAAGCTGAAGGATGAGATCGCCTGGCTCGAAGGGCGCCTCGTCCCCGACATCATTGCCTAATCGTGCCCGCGGACGCCGGGCGCGCCCGCATCCGGGCCGCCTGGCTTCGCGCCCCGTGCCGCGTCGGCGGTCGCTGGTCGGTCGGGCGCGGCCGCGCTTCGCGCTCCCGGACCGCGGCGCCGCCTCGGGCCAGGCGTTTCGCTTTCGTTTCGACTGACGGTGATTTGAATGACAGGTGAGACAAGCCCGCCGCCGCTGGTCGGCATCATCATGGGCAGCCGCTCCGACTGGGAGACGATGCGCCACGCCGCCGAGACGCTGGACGGCGCTCGGCGTGCCGCATGAGACGCGCGTCGTCTCCGCCCACCGCACGCCGGACCGGCTGGTCGCCTATGCCAAGGGCGCGGCCGGCCGCGGCCTCAAGGTCATCATCGCCGGCGCCGGCGGCGCGGCGCACCTGCCGGGCATGGCGGCCTCGATGACGGCGCTGCCGGTGCTCGGCGTGCCGGTCGAGAGCCACGCGCTCAAGGGCATGGACAGCCTGCTGTCGATCGTCCAGATGCCGGCCGGCATCCCGGTCGGCACGCTGGCGATCGGCCGCGCGGGCGCGGTGAATGCCGGCCTGCTGGCCGCCGCCATCCTGGCCACCGCCGACCCGGCCCTGGCGGCGCGACTCGACGCCTGGCGCGCCGCGCAGACCGACCGCCGTGGCCGAGGACACGCCGGCATGACCAGCTTCCCGCTGCCGCCCGGCGCGATCATCGGCATCCTGGGCGGCGGCCAACTGGGCCGGATGTCGGCGCTGGCCGCGGCGCGACTCGGCTATGCCTGCCACGTCTTCGCCCCCGAGCGCCGATTCGCCCGGCATGCAGGTCGCCGCCCACCGCACCGTCGCGGCCTATGAGGACCGCGCGGCGCTGGCCCGCTTCGCCGCCTCGGTCGCGGTGGTGACCTTCGAATTCGAGAACGTGCCCGCCGCGGCGCTCGAAGCCCTGTCCGGCCTGGTGCCCTGCCGCCCGGGCCTCGCCGCCCTGGCCACCTGCCAGGACCGCGCCGCCGAGAAGGCCTTCCTCGACCGCGTCGGCGTGCCCGTCGCGCCCTGGCGGCTGGTCGAGACGCGAGGCCGAACTGCGCGGCGGCGGTGGCCGAGCTCGGCCTGCCCGCCGTGCTGAAGACGACCCGACTCGGCTATGACGGGCGCGGCCAGGCGGTGCTGCGGCGAGGCATCGGACCTCGCCCCCGCCTTCGCCCGACTCGCGCCCCGGCCGCTGATCCTGGAGACCTTCGTGCCCTTCGCCGCGGAGGTCTCGGCGATCGCCGCGCGCGGCGCGGATGGCGCCATCGCGGTGTTCGACCCGGCCGAGAATCGCCACGCGCACCACATCCTCGACCTGTCCTTCGCCCCGGCGCGGGTGCCCGCCGCCGTCGCCGAGGCCGCCCGCGCCCATGTCGCGGCGGTGGCGGAGGGGCTCGACCTGGTCGGCATCGTCGCGCTGGAGATGTTCCTGCTGCCGGACGGCGCGCCTGCTGGGCAATGAAATCGCCCCGCGGCCGCACAATTCCGGGCATTGGACGATGGATGCCTGCGCCGCCTCGCAGTTCGAGCAGCACATCCGCGCCGTCGCCGGCCTGCCGCTGGCGGCGCCCGACCGGCACCACGACGCGGTGATGCGCAACCTGATCGGACCCGAGGGACTCGAGGCCTGGCCCCGCCTGCTGCGCATGGCTCAGGTGGTGCCGCATCTGTATGGCAAGGCCGAGGCCCGCGCCGGGCCGCAAGATGGGCCATGCGAACCGGCTGCTGGCGCGCGGCAGCCTTGCCGGCCTGACCGATGCCGAGGCGCTCGAGCGACTTGTGACGGATTTGCCACCAAGGTCCGTGGCAAAACCGCAACACCGCGACCGCCATCGGGCAGCAGGCCCTGGCGCGGGCCGGCGAAGAATGATAGAAGATGCGGGTGTCGGGCCGGTGGCGCTTGTTGGCGTTCGGGCTGCGAACAGATCTTACGGCCCTGAAGGGCCCCGAGCAGGAGAATACCAATGAGCCTGAAGAAGACGCTTCTCGCCGCGACGCTGCTGTCGCTGCCGATGGCCGCGACCGCGAACGCGCAGAGCTGGGACCCGCGGGTGCACGGGCATCTATGTTGGCGCCGGCCTCGGCACCAACTTCCTCGACAACTCCGACAGCGACCGCAACATCTCGATCTCCTTCGAGTGGGGCTGGGCCGGTGTGCTCTCCGTCGGCTACGGCTTCGGCAACGGCCTGCGCCTCGAATTCGAGGGCAACTACCGCCAGAACGACGTCGACAGCATCACCGTCTCCGGTGGCAACGTGCCGCGCACGACCGGCACGGTCCGCAGCTACGGCGCGATGGTCAACGCCCTGTACGACTTCAACCTCGGTGGCGTGATGCCGTATGTCGGCGTCGGCGCCGGCTATGTGTGGAACGACTACGACAGCGTCGGCTTCAACTATCGCAACGGCAACCAGGCCGGCCAGTTCACCGCTGGCGGCACCAACGGCGCCTTCGGCTACCAGGCGATCCTCGGCGTTGCCTTCCCGATCCAGTCTGTCCCTGGCCTGGCGCTGACCGCCGAAGGCCGCTTCATGGGCACGACCGGCGACGACATCGACGGCCGCGCCAACGTCAACGCGACGGTCAACGGCCAGGTCCTGAACGCCCGCGACAAGCGTCAAGTTCAGCACCGACAACTACAACTGGTCGATCCTGTTCGGCGTTCGCTACAACTTCGGCCGCACCGCCGCCCCGGTGGTTCCGGTGGCCGCTGCCCCGGCTCCGGCGCGCACCTTCCTGGTGTTCTTCGACTGGAACCGCGCCGACCTGACCGCCCGCGGCCGCCAGATCATCGGCGAAGCCGTCCAGGCCCGCACCAGCCAGGCCGTGACGCGCATCGAAGTGAACGGCTACACCGACACCTCGGGTTCCGCGCACCTACAACCAGGGCCTGTCGGTCCGTCGCGCCAACACCGTGGCTGCCGAGCTGGTTCGCCTGGGCGTGCCGCGCAACGAGATCGTCGCCCGCGGCTTCGGCGAGACCAACCTGCTGGTGCCGACCCCGGACAACACCCGCGAGCCGCAGAACCGCCGCGTGGAAATCATCCTCCGCTGATCAGCCGATCAGCGTCGGAGACCGGGAAGGGGCGCCGAGAGGCGCCCCTTTCTGCGTTGCAGCAACCGCATCGATCATCCACATTCCTGCAACACCCATGACTGATACTCGCCGCATGTCCTCCTCCGCCCACCGACATCGCCTCCCCCTGATCGGCGCAGCCATTGCCGGCGCTTGGCTTGCCGCCGCACCGGCGGCGAACGCGCAGTTCACCGAGGGCCTCTACATCGCCGGCGGCGCCGGCTTCAGCCTGCTGCCGAACACGGGACTCGGCCTCGACTCGACGGCGGTGACCGGGCTTGCCCGCGCCGGCTACGGCAATGAGGCGACGGTCGGCTTCGCAGCCCGGTTTCGCCGGCGTGCTCAGCCTCGGCTGGGGCTTCGGCAATGGCCTGCGCGCCGAGATCGAAGGCTCCTATCGCAGCAACGACACCGATGGCTCCTCCGGGGTCGCCGGCTGGGCCGCTGATGGCGGCATCAGCGGCCGCCAGGAATCCTGGGGCGTGATGGGCAACCTGATGGTCGACCTCGGTCCAGATCGGCCCGGTCACCCCCTATGTCGGCCTCGGCGCCGGCTATGTCACGACCGAATGGGCCGGCGTGCGCGGCCTGAGCCAGAACGGCGCCCTGCGCATGACGGTGGACGACAGCAATGGCCGCTTCGCCTACCAGGGCATCGCCGGCCTCGCCTTCCCGCTATCCTTCGCGCCGGGCCTCGCGCTGACCGCCGAATACCGCTTCCTCGGCACGCTGCAGCCGCAGCCTGCAGGTCCGCTTCGAGAACCCCGCGACCGGTGCGACCGTGGCGACCGGCACGGCCGAACCGGATTCGCTACAACCAGTCGGTGATGCTCGGCCTGCGCTATGCCTTCAGCGCCGCCCCGGCGGCGCCCGCGGCGCCCGCCGCCGCGGCCCCGGTGCAGCAACGCAGCTTCATCGTCTTCTTCGACTGGAACCGCGCCGACCTGACCGAGCGCGCCCGCCAGATCATCGCCGAAGCCGCCCAGCAGGCGCGCGCCCAGCGCAGCACGCGCATCGAGGTCGCCGGCCACGCCGACCGCTCCGGCACGGTGCAGTACAACCAGGCCCTGTCGCGCCGCCGGGCCGAAACGGTCGCGGCGGAACTGGTCCGCCTCGGCGTCGCGCGGGAGGAGATCACCATCACCGCCCTCGGCGAGAGCCAGCCGCTGGTGCCGACGCCCGACGACACGCGCGAACCGCAGAACCGGCGGGTCGAGATCGTCCTGCGCTGACGCGACGGCGCCGCTCGGACGCGAGGCCTGCCGGAGCAGCCACGTGCCAGGCGGATCGGTCTGCAGGCGCCCGCCCATCCGACCGTCATCGCGCGCATGCGCAGGCGCGCACGCTCGGCCGGCGCGCTGCGCGGCAAGGCGCCAGCCGCCATCGGGCCGCCGCGCGATCCGCTGCACGCTGCGCGGCCACGGCACCCATGAAAAAGGGGCGGCCCCATCGGGACCGCCCCTTCTCGTCTACGCCGCGTCGCGACGGTTCAGCGGCGCGCGGTGCGCCGCGCGCCGGCGTCGGCGGTGGACGCGGGGCAATCCGGCGCCGAGTAGCCCTCGATGATGTTGCGCTCGACGACCAGCTTCGGCAGGTCGGCCGCCTGCAGTCTGCACCACCTGGCGGAACAGCGGCTCGGCATCGCGGCAGAAGAACGAGCCGCCGCGCAGTCGCGTCCTGCGAATGCTCATTCGCCAGGTTGGTGTTGTACTGGTCGAGCCGCCCGCCACGCGACGAGCCGCCATAGGCGCGCTGGAAATGCGTCGCCGCCACGCGGTCGGCGGCCGACAGGTCGGAGCCGAAGCGGCGCAGGAAGGCGTTGTAGCCGCCCGGCGCGTCGAAGGTCTGGCCGGTGCGGCACTGCAGCGCCGCCACCATCAGGTAGGACCGCATGGCGCGGATCTCGATCGCCGAGCGTTCCTCCGGACGCAGGCAGGCATCGGCCAGCGCCGGGCCGGCGATCAGGACACCGCAGAGCGCGGCGAGGACGGTGCGGGTCTTGGTCTTCTTCATCATCATCGGGCGCCGGGCGCTCCCTTCTGGATCGGGGTGGTTCGCCTCGCGCACATGCCCCCGATTCCCGGTTGCGCGACGAAGCATCTCCTGCATGCGGCTAACTAGCCGGGCGTGCGCGTCGAGGCCACGAAAATTTTGTTTCAATCCCTCGCCGATACAGGGCCTTGCGGGGTGTGATGCATATGTCGCTGGAGAATCAGGCCGCCTTCGCCGGCGCCGCCTTGCGGCGGCAGCGCTGAAACCGCGCCAGCCCGGCCAGCCGGCGGTCCAGGAAGTCGAGCGCCGGGCCGATCGTCCTCGGAATCGTCGCGCAGCCAGAAGGTCAGCGTCGCGCCGTAGATGGCCGCGAGGCTCATCCGCCGCGTGTACCAGGAGAAATCGGCCGAACTGTCCCCGGCGGCATACCAGATGGCGCTCGCCGTCCGCGCCGCGCCGCGCAGCCCGGCCGGCGCGTTCCATGGCAGGGCCAGCACCGCCAGCGCCTGGCGCGCCGCCTCCTTGTGCGGGGCCAGCAGGTGCAGCCGGGCCGCCACCAGCGCGCGGATGCGCGCCGGGATGCGCAGCCCCGAGACATCACCGGCCAGCGCTCGCCATCTCGCGGTCCGTCAGGTCGAACCACGCCTCGATCGCCGAGGTCACGCCGCGGGGGAACAGGAAGGCGGCCTCATCCTCCGGCAGGCCGGCGGCGCGCAGCCCGGCGGCGATGGTGCGCGCCGTCCAGCCGCTGCGCGGCACCAGCGGCAGGATGGCGCGGATGGCGGCATCGCGCCCCGCGCGGTCGGATTCCGAGAGCGCTTCCATCACCCCTCCTTCGCGGCGGCGCGCGGCGGCCGCCTCGCGCGCCAGTTCCTCGTTGAAGCCGAACAGCGACAGGTCCTCCATGCGCATCGGATAGAGCACCCCGTCCAGGTGGTCCGTCTCATGCTGCATGACGCGGGCGACCAGCCCGGAGGCCTCGCCCTCGACCGGCGCACCCTCGATGTCGAAGCCGCGGAAGCGCAGCCGCGTCGCGCGGCGCACCGCCCCGCGCAGGCCGGGGATCGACAGGCAGCCCTCCCAGCCGAGTTCGCGTCTCCTCCCCCACCTGTTCCAGTTCGGGGTTGATCAGCGCCGAGATGCCGCCCGCACCGGTGCGCCAGACGAACAGCCGCAGCCCGACATGCACCTGCGGCGCCGCCAGGCCGAGGCCGGAGGCATCCGTCCATGGTCTCGGCCATGTCGGCGACCAGGCGCCGGATCTCCGGCGCGGTCGGGTCCTCGACCGGCAGCGCCGGCGCGATCAGGACGGGGTGGCCCATGCGGGCGATCTTCAGAAGGGCCATGGCGGGACAAAGCACTCGAAAAATGTGGCGTGACCATGCATATAGGCGCTTCGCGCCGCAAGGGAGGGCTTCCGGCGCGGCGGGGAATCGTGATAAGCGTCCCGCAACCGACGAGACCGGTCTCCGGTCACGCCGATTGCTTATTGCCTTCTTTCACATCCAACGCGCTGGAGGTTGCGCCGCGTGCAAGTCGTCGTTCGTGACAACAATATCGATCAGGCGCTCAAGGCCCTGAAAAAGAAGCTCCAGCGGGAAGGCGTTTTCCGCGAGATGAAGCTTCGCCGGCACTATGAGAAGCCGTCCGAGCGTCGTGCGCGCGAGGCCGCCGAGGCCGTCCGCCGCGCCCGCAAGGTCGAGCGCAAGCGCCTGGAGCGCGAGGGCTTCTGAAGCCCCGCCTTCCGCCCGAAAGGGCGGAAGAAAGCCGGAAGCCGCGGCACGGGCCACCGTGTGTCGCGGTTTTTTGCTGTCTGGGCCCCGGCTGAAGGGCTTCCCCGGCAGCGCAACCGTCGCACCAGGAAAGCGGCGGCGACATTCCGGCCTGCGCTGAACGGCTCACCTGGCACGCGCATTGCCTCACCCGCGGCATCCCAGGAGCCGCACCGATGCCCCGCACCGTCACCCTGCCCGCCCGCCCCGAACCGCTGACCGTCACGATCGAGGAAACCGCCCTCATCATCGTCGACATGCAGAACGCCTATCTGTCCAAGGGCGGCTACATCGACCTGGTCGGCTTCGACGTCTCCGGCGCCCCCCCGGTCATCGAGGAGACCGCCCGCATCGCCGAGGCCTGCCGCACCGCCGGCATCCCGGTCATCTACCTGCAGAACGGCTTCTCCCCCGACCAGCGCGAGGCACCACCCTCCGCCCCCGTCTGGCACAAGTCGAATGCGCTGAAATTCATGCGCGCGAACGAGGCCTATGCCGGCAAACTCATCACCCACGGCACCTGGGACCATGAAATCGTCCCCGAACTCACCCCGCAACCCGGCGACATCGTCGTGCCGAAGGCGCGCTATTCCGGTTTCGCCGGCACCGGGCTGGAACAGATCCTGGCATCACGGCGCATCCGCACCCTGCTGGTCTGCGGCGTCGCCACCAATGTCTGCGTCGAAAGCACCATCCGCGATGCCTATCACCGCGAATTCTTCCCGGTGATGCTGACCGACGCGACGATGGGGGCCGGACCGGGCACGCAGCAGGCGACGGAGTTCAATGTGCAGGCCTTCTTCGGGTGGCTCAGCACGGGGGCGGAGATGCGGGCGGCGCTGGGCAGCAACAGCGCGGGGGAGTGAACTCCCCCGGACCCCCTCCTTTTTTTGTCTGTCACCAGGGCGGCGCGGCGGGACGGTGGGGCCCATCCGGCGAAGCGCTCAGGGGCGCGCATGTGCCGGATCCGGCAAGCGGCCCGGACCGCCCGTCCCAGCGGGCATCCTCACGGGCCTGACCGATGCGGTCAGCCGCGATTGCCCCTTACCTGCATGCGTGCAGCACCCTGCCCGCCCGGCGCCCATCGATCGCGGTCCAGGGGGCCGTTGCCCCCTGGCGGGGTGGCTTGGAGGGGCAGAGCCCCTCCAACCTTGCCTCACCCCGGCGGGTCGAAGGCCCGGATCGGCGGCAGGTTGCCGGTGAAGCGCTCGACCTCCACGCTGGTCAGTTGCCCCGTGCAGCCCTGTGCCAGCGATGACGTGCCGACATCGCGCGTCAGCACGTTCGGGTTGCCATGGACGCACAGCGCCATCGCATCCTGCGGATCCTCGGGGTCGTACCAGGCGCCGGTCGGCAATTGCACCACGCCCGCCCGCACATCCTCGGTCACCGCCGCCGTCGCCAGGCAGGCACCGCGCGCGTTGAACAGCCGCACGATGTCGCCCTCGGCGATGCCGCGCGGGGCCGCGTCGGCGGGGTGGATGCGCATCACCTCCCGCCCGCGGCGCTTCATGCCGTTGCTGTGGCCGCCGAAATCGAACTGGCTGTGCAGCCGCGTCGCCGGCTGGTTCGCCACCAGCCACAAGGGGCGCCCCGCGGCCGGCGCATCGGCCGGCTCCAGCCAGGCGGGATGGCCCGGGCAATCGGCATAGCCGAAGCCGGCGATGGTCTCCGAGGAGAGCTGGATGCGCCCGGTGCGCGTCGGCAGCGGCGGCGCCCTCGGGGTCCTCGCGGAAGGCGCGCAGGATGCCGCCATCGTCATCCTCCTGCGGCAGGGTCAGGGTGCCGGCCTCCCAGAATTCATCGAAGGACGGCGCCGGCAGGCCCTTCGCCGCCAGCCCCTGCTGGGTGGCGGCATACAGGTGCCGCAGCCAGCCGCGCGCATCGCGGCCCTCGGTGAAGGCATCGCGCTTGCCCAGGCGTTCGGCGAGGTCGGCGAAGATGTCGTAGTCGTCCCGCGCCTGGCCGAAGGGCTCGGCGACCTGGTGCATCGCCACCATCAGCGGGTCGGTCGGCGCGGCGCCGATATCCTCGCGTTCCAGCGTCATCGTCGTCGGCAGCACGATGTCGGCGTGGCGCGCGGTGGCGGTCCAGGCGATCTCGTGCACCACCAGCGTCTCGACCGCGGCGAAGGCGCGGCGCAGGCGGTTCAGGTCCTGGTGGTGATGGAACGGATTGCCGCCGGCCCAATAGACCAGCCGGATGTCGGGATATTCCATCCGCTGGCCGTTGTAGTCGAAGGGCTGGCCGGGATTCAGCAGCATGTCGGCGATGCGCGCGACCGGGATGAAGGCCGGCACCCCGTTCCTGCCCTGCGGCAGCGCGGCGGACGGCACCGCATTGTGCCGCTTGCCGTAATGCGCGATCGCCCCCAGCGCGTAGTCGTAGCCACCACCCGGCAGGCCGATCTGCCCGAGCATCGCCGCCAGTACGCCGGCCATCCAGATCGGCTGTTCGCCATGCTCGGCGCGCTGCAGCGAATGGGCGAGCACGATCAGCGACCGCTTGCCCGCCATGCGCCGCGCGAGGCCCGCGATGGTCTCCGCCGGCAGCCCGCAGATCGCGGCGGCCCAGTCGGCGGTCTTGGCCACGCCATCGGCGCGCCCGGTCAGATAGGCCTCGAACACGTCCCAGCCGGAGCAGTACGCGCGCGATGAAGGCGGCATCGTGCAGCCCCTCGGCCAGCAGCGTATGCGCCATGCCGAGCATCATCGCGGTATCCGTCCCCGGCACCGGCGCGAGCCATTCCGCGCCGGCTTCCACCGGCAGGTCGTCGCGCAACGGGGAGACGTTGACGAAGGCGCAGCCGCGCGCCGCGGCGGCCTTCATCGACTGCCGCTCGACATGCTTGCTGACGCCGCCGCGAGGCGACCATCGAGTTCTTCAGCGCCATGCCGCCGAAGGCGACGACGATCTCGCTATGCGCGACCACCTGGTCCCAGGTGACGTTGCGCCGCGACACCGCCTCGAACGGCCCGAGGAAATGCGGCAGGATCACCGCCGAGGCGCCGGCGGAATAGGAATTGACCGACTTCACATAGCCGCCGAGCGCGGTGTTCAGGAAGCGGTGCACCTGGGATTGCGCATGGTGGAAGCGCCCGGCGCTGGACCAGCCATAGGAGCCGCCGAACACCGCGCCGGGCCCATGCGCATCCCGCACGCGGGCGAGTTCGCCGGCCAGCAGGTCCAGCACGCGTGTCCCACGCCATCGGGATGAATTCGTCGCGCCCGCGGCGGTCATCGGCACCGGGGCCGCGTTCCAGCCAGCCGCGGCGGACCATCGGTTCGGCGATGCGGGCACGGTGGCGCAGCGCCTCGGGGAAGTTCTGCAGCAGCGGGTTGGGGTCGGGGTCGCCCGGATGCGGTTCGCACCACCAGCCGCCCATCCCGCCAGCCGGCGGTGAACACGCCCCAATGGGATGAATGGGGCTTGAGGCGGGGCGGTGCATTCATCTCACGATCCGGGTCGTCCCGCGATGGCGCCGGCCATCCGCTTCAGGCCGACGAATTGTTGCCGCAACCACCCCCCGGTGGCCAGGGCCTCCGGCGCCTCGGGGTCGCCGGTGGGCCGGTAGACGTCGCGCTCGAAATCCGCCGTGCCGAACATCCAGTCCCACACCGGCAGCAGCACCGCGTAGTTCTTGCCGTGGTCGGCCGTGGACAGCACGCCGTGATGCAGCCGGTGGAAGCGCGGGGAGACCAGCAGCCTTTCCCCCACCCGCCCGAAGGACAGCCGCACATTGGCGTGGGACAGGCTCTCGGCCAGGCGCATCACCAGCACCAGCAGCGGGAACTGCCCCGGCGGCACGCCGATCAGCAGCGCGATGATGCCGAACCACAGCGCCGCCAGCACCTCGTCGAGGATGTGGTTGCGGTCGTCGGTCCAGAAGGTCATCTGCCGCTGCGCGTGATGGATGGAATGCAGCGCCCACCACCAGCCGAAGCGGTGCTGGAAGCGGTGGCGCCAGTATTCGCCGAAATCGAGGATCACGACGTAGAGGCAGAAGGCGAGGAAGGGTGCCTCCCGCAGGCCGGGCAGCAGCGTCTCCAGCGTCGGCGGCACGAAGCCGCTCTCGGCCACGGTGCCGGCCCACCAGGCGCTGAGCGAGTTCAGCAGCACGAAGGCGACCAGCGGCAGCAGCCCCAGGCGGGTCAGCAGCGTGTAGAGGATGTCGGTGCGGATGGCGCGCCGGTCCGTCACCGGCTCGACCGGCCGCCAGGCCTCGAGCGGGCGGCACACCACATAGACGACGATGATCGAGGCGACGCCGAACAGGCCGAACTGGATCCATTCGATCGCATCATCGGCCCAGTCCATCAGGCCGAGGTCGTACATCGCCGGCTGGACCATCATCTCGAAGATCCAGCCGGTGATGCTGTCGAGGAAGCGGTTGAAGGATTCGGTCATGGGCTGAAGACTTCTAAAGCGTGGCGGGCGACGGCGCGACGGCGCCGAAGGTCCCGATCACGCGATGGGACATGATGGCGGGGCGGGATGCGGGGCCGATGCATCGCGGCAAAGGGCCGTTTCCGTCGCCCTGGTTCACGGAAACATCCCTAATCCGTTGTTTTTTCGAGCATCTTTATCCGATCAGACGATCCCACCCGATCGGGATCTGCTCCGGTGTGCTGATGCCGAAGTCCTGCGGACGTCGTTCTCAGGCCACCAGTCTTTGTTTTCGGTGGCCTGCCTGTCCGCACCGCTCGCTGGAAATCCAGCGAACTTCGCGGGCAGGACATCAGCGCCGGCCCTCGGCCGGCAGGGTGGCGAAGCAGAAGCCGCGCGCCTGCAGGCCGGCGATCACCTGGTCCAGCACATTGGCATAGGGGTCGCGGCGCGAGCGGATGCCCCAATGCATCACCAGCACCTCCCCGTCGCGCACCGTGTTCAGCGCGCGGGTCGCCAGCGCCTGGTTGGGGTAGGTCTCGCTCGGACAATTCGTCGCCCAGGAAGCCGTGGGCGGTCCAGCCCTGATGGCGCAGCCCGCAGGCCTGCGCCATGCGGATCGCCCCCGGCGTGGTGATGCCCCCCGGCGCGCGCCACAGCGGCAGCACCACGGCATCGGGCGCCACCGCGCGCAGGCGTTCGATCGGCTGGGCCAGTTCGCGGCACATCGCCGCCTGGTCGAGCACCGTCTCGCCCTCCCCGGTGCGGGAGACGTAGCGGGTGCGCCCCGGCCCGGCATCGCCGCGGAAATACCAGTGGCGGTCGGTATGCGTGGCGAAGACATGGCCCTCGGCGACGCGGGCGCGCCAGAAGGCGGCCCAGCCCGGGCCGAGGCTGCGTTCCCCGGTGTGGGTCGGCTCATGCGCGACGAACAGCGTGGCGCGGACGTTGCGGCGCTTGAGGATCTCGGCGATCTGTTCCGCCTCCCGCCCCCAGCCGGTATCGATGGTCAGGTAGACCGTCCCGGCCGCGCAGGAAGGCGCCGGCGCGGGCTGCGCCGCGGCCGGCAGCGCCACCCCCGCCACAAGCGCGGCGAGACAGGCCGCGAGCCACCGACGCTTCGTCGAACGGAGGCCAAGGTGCCGCCGGCACGCCGTCACAGCCCGGCCTGCGCCCGTCCCGCACGCCGCCCGCATCAGGACTCCACGCGGCGTGGCTGCACGAAGATGCCATGCGGGCTGCGGCCGACGCGGATCGTCTCGTATTCGCCGGTGCGCGGGTCGAGGCGGGCGATCCGGCCGGCCCAGCGCAGCGTCACCCACAGCCGTCCATCGGGGTCGAAGGCGATGCAGTCCGGCCCGCCCGGCATGTCGATGACGCGCCGGACATCGAGCGTGCTGGGGTCGAGTTCCGCCAGCCGGCTCTGCACCCGGCTGGTCGCCCACAGCGCCTTGCCGTCGGGCTGGATGAAGACGGTATGCGCGCCGCGCCCGATCGGGATCTGGCGCTCCACCTGCCGCGTCTCGGGGTTCATCACCGCGAAATGGTCCGAGCCCATGACGCCGATGATCAGCTTGTCGCGATGCCAGACGATGCCCGCGGGTTCGCGCCCGACCGGCGCTTCCCACAGCACGTCGCGCGTCTCGAGGCTGACGGCGCCGATGGTGCCGCTGCCCTGCAGGGTGACGAACACCACCTTGCCATCCGGCCGGAACGCCATGTGGGACGGCTTCTCGGGCATGCGCAGGCGGGCGAGCAGCGTCAGGCTCCGCGCCTCGTAGATGTCCACCTGGTTGCGGCGCAGGCTGCACACGACGAGGTGCTTGCCGTCGGGCGAGAAGTCGAGGTGATAGGGGTTCGAGATGCGCTCGCGCCGGCGCACATCGCCGGTGGCGGGGTCGACGAACAGGATCTCGTTGCCGCCGGAATCGGCGATCAGCAGGTCGCGTCCATCGGGCGACATGACCAGGTGATGCACTTCCCGCAGGGCCGGGATGCGGCGCAATTCCTCGCGCGTCGTGGCGTCGAGCACCTGGATGCTCGAATCCCCCGAATTGAGGACGAAGACGATGTCCGCCGCGGCCGGGCGGGCCAGCATCAGCAGGGGCGTGCTCAGCAAGAAGGGCGCGGCGGCGCATGTCTCGACCTACGGGGCGTTCATGACGGTCGGGGGTGCCGCCGGGCGGAACCTGCGCCGCGGCGCCGCGCGAAGCAAGCATGGAGTGGCGCCGCGGCCCGCTGGATGACGCGGATCAATGCTTCTCCCGCAACTGGTAGCAACCACGGCGGCGAATTCAACTTCATGAAGCGTCCCGCGCCTGGAACGTCATCGCCGCGCCATTCATGCAGAAGCGCTGCCCGGTCGGCGCCGGCCCATCCGCGAAGACATGGCCCAGATGCCCGCCGCAGCGCGCGCAATGCACCTCCGTCCGGGTCATGAACAGGGAACGGTCGGACCTGGTGCCCACCGCCCCGTCGATCGGCGCGAAGAAGGACGGCCAGCCGGTGCCGCTGTCGAATTTCGCCGCCTGGTCGAACAGCGCCGCTGCCGCAGCCGGCGCAGGCGAAGATGCCGGCGCGCTTCTCGGCGTTGAGCGGCGAGGTGCCGGGGCGCTCGGTGCCGTGCTGGCGCAGCACGCGGAACGCCTCGGGGGTAAGGGCCGCGCGCCATTCGGCCTCGCTGCGCGTGTCGGGGAAGGTCTCGACCGGGTCGGTGCCGCGCCTGAACAGCATGGTGGGTGACCCCTTTCCTGGAAGGCGTGAGGCAGGCATGGCGGGCGGCACCCTCACGGCGTTCGCCGCCCGTGCCGCCGCCTCGGTTCAGGCCGCCGGTCGCTTCACCCGCTCGGCGAACACCTTGCGGAACTTCAGCACCTTCGGCGCCACCACCGCGCGGCAATAGCCCGACCACGGATTGCGCGCGAAATAGTCGTGGTGCTCCGCCTCGGCCGGCCAGAACCGCACCTCCGGCAGCAGTTCGGTCACCAGCGCGCCGTCCCAGATGCCGGCCGCGGCCACTTCCTCCATCACCGCCCGCGCCGTCGCCGCCTGGGCGTCGGAATGGGTGAAGATGACCGAGCGGTATTGCGGCCCGACATCGGCACCCTGCCGGTCCTTCGTGGTCGGGTCGTGGATGGTGAAGAACACGCGCAGCAGGTCGGCATAGGCGAGTTCCGCCGGGTCGAAGACCACGCGCACCACCTCGGCATGGCCGGTCTTCTTGCCGCAGACCGCCTCATAGGACGGGTTGTCGACATGCCCGCCGGCATAGCCGGAGGTCACCGACACCACGCCGCGCAGTTCCTTGTACACGGCCTCGAGGCACCAGAAGCAGCCGCCGCCGAGGGTCGCGGCCTCATGTCCCGCCTGAGCGATCATCGCATCCTCCATTCGTCGCACGATCCCTTCGCCATGTGGGGTCGAAAGGTCACGCGAGGAAGACGAAATCGCCGCGAGCAGCGCCGCCTTGGCCACGCCCGGCCAGTTGCACCGAATCCCCCGAGGGCGAGGTCGAGGATCGCCCCGCCCGTGCACGTCCCGCGTCGAGGCCATCAGCGCGTCGAAATCGGCGAAGCCGAAGCCCTGCAGCAGGATGCGGTCCTGCCCGGGCGTGAAATCCGCCACCGCGTCGAGCCCCGAGCCGGGCGCGAACAGGAAGGCGTCCCGCCCGGCCTCGCCGAACAGGATGTCGTTGCCGCCCGCGCCCTCCAGCGTGTCGTTGCCCTCCCGCCCGAACAGCGTCTCCGCGCGGCCCGAGCCGGTGATGCGGTTGGAAGCGGCATTGCCGATGCCGGTGGTGGCGCCCTCCAGCATCAGCTCCTCGACATCGGCGGCCAGGGTGAAGGAGCCGGCGCCGCGGGCGATGACGCCGTCCCATCCCTGCCCGGCATACTCGACGATGATGTCGTTGGCCTGGGAGGCGACCATGGTGTCGTTGCCGAGGCCGCCATACATCACGTCGTAGCCGCCGCCGCCATCGAGCCAGTCATCGCCCGAGCCGCCGCGCAGGATGTCCGTCGTCGTGTCCTCGCCGCCGAGCAGCGTGTCGTTGCCGGCATCGCCGTTGAGGTTGTCGCGCCCGGCGCCGCCTTCGAGCGTGTCGTTGCCGTCGCCGCCGAACATCAGGTCGTTGCCGTCCTCGCCGAAGAGGCGGTCATGCGCCGTTGCGCCCCTGGATCCGGTCCGCCCCGCCGCCGCCCCAGATCGTGTCGTTGCCGTCCTGGCCGATCAGCAGATTGGCGCCCTCATTGCCCATCATCCGGTCATCCGCGGCGGTGCCGATGGCAAATGTGTCGCCCGCGCCGGGCGCCAGCACCAGCCATTCGACATTGGCCCGCATGCCCAGGAGGCGCTGGTGAAGACCGTATCGTCGCCCCCGTCGACGTCCTCGTCGATCTCGGTAGTTGACTGGATGATCTCATAGTCATTGCCCGCCCCGCCCCACAGCGGGTCGAAACCGCCACCCGCGACGATGCGGTCATTGCCCGGCCCACCATTGATCGTGTCGTTCTGCGAGCCGCCGACCAGCACGTCATCGCCCTGCCGGCCACAGAGGGTGTTGAGCGCCGATGCCGCCGACAAGCGTGTCGTTACCGGCAAATCCGACCAGCCAATCCTACGCCGCCGCCGTCGATCCGTCATCCGCCGAGGTGCCGCTGATGGTGCCGGCCCTCGGTGCCGATCACCACCTCGATGCCGGAGACCGTGTCGCCGCGGCCGCGCCGCCGTGCCCACCGGTCAGGAAACCGTCAGCCGGGTGGTGCATCGGCGTAGGAGACGGTGTCGCGCCCGTCCCCGCCCTGCACCAGGTCCGGCCGAGGCCCGGGCGCATGACATCGTCCCCGGCGCCACCGACGAGTGTATCGGCCCCCGCCCCGCCTTCGAGCGTGTCATTGCCGTCGCGGC
>CAVSZN010000030.1:0-22446 GCA_963732425.1 uncultured Alphaproteobacteria bacterium | reverse complement strand
GGGCGATCGACGGCACGCTGACCTGCATGGTGGGCGGCGCGGATGCCGGCTTCTCGCGCCGCGCGGGCGGTGTTCGACGCGGTCGGCAAGACCATCACCCTGCTCGGCCCGGCGGGGTCGGGGCAGATCTGCAAGTCGGGCAACCAGCTGATCATCGTCGCCGCCATGCAGGCGGTGGCCGAGGCGCTGACCATGGGCCGCAAGGCGGGGCTCGACCCCGATGCTGATGCGCCAGGCGCTGCTGGGCGGCTCGGCGCGGTCCTTCGTGCTGGAAAACCACGCGAAGCGGATGCTCGACCGCAACTTCAAGCCCGGCTTCCGGGCCGAACTGATGCGCAAGGACATGCGCCTCGCGCTCGGCGCGGTGCGCGACAACGGCGTCTTCGCCCCGTCCACCGCGCTCGCCGCGCAGATGATGGAGGCGGTGGTCAATTCGGGCCGCGGCGGGGATGACTGCCGCGTCGCTCGGCGCGCTGGTCGCCGAACTGTCGGGCCTGAAGGACTGAATGCGCCTGCCGTCATCCCCGCTGCGGGCGCGGCTGCACCACCTCTACAACGGCACCGCGCAGGAATGCCGGCGCTTCCGCTATGGCGTGCTGGCGCTCGACCTCGCGACCATCGTCTTCGTCATCGCGACGTCCTTCGTGCCGCGCAGCGATGGCGATCATGGTCATCGACGCGCTGATCGGCATCGTGCTGGCGGTGGAATTCGCCGCGCGCCTCGCCGGCAGCCGGCGCCCGCTGGCGCGAGGCGCTGCGCCTCGCCTCGCTGGCCGATGTCGTCGCCATCGTCGTCCTTCCTCGCGCCGCTGGCGGGCGAGGGGCTCGGCTTCCTGCGCGTGATGCGCACGCTGCGGCTGCTGCATTCCTACCGGATGCTGGGCATGCTGCGGCGACGACTTCGCCTTCTTCCGCCGCAACGAGGAAGCGGTGCTGGCGGCGACGCATCTGGGCGTCTTCGTCTTCGTCATGACCGCGCTGGTCTATGAGACGCAGCACGCCCACAACCCGCACATCACGCATTACGCCGATGCGCTGTACTTCACCGTCACGGCGCTGACGACGACAGGCTTCGGCGACATCACCCTGCCGGGCACGGTGGGGCGGCTGATCTCGGTGGTGATCATGCTGGCCGGCGTCACGCTGTTCCTGCGCCTGGCGCAGGCGCTGTTCCGGCCCGGCCAAGGTGCGCTTCACCTGCACCTCCTGCGGGTTGCAGCGGCACGAACCCGACGCCGTGCACTGCAAGGCCTGCGGTGCGCTGCTCAACATCCCGGATGAGGGGCTGGACTGATGCCGGCGGCCGCGGGCCCGGGGCGTTGGCATCCGGCCTTTCCCGGCCCCATGACGCGCGGCGCAAGCCTGCGGCTTGCCCGGCTTTCGCCGGGCTCCCGGCCTCGGCAAGGGCCAGGCGCCGGCGCCGCCGGTGGGGCGCGTCAGAACCGCGGCATCAGCATCCCGCCGTCGATCGGGAAGGAATGCCCGGTCGAATACGGCATCGCGCCCGATGCCAGCGTCGCCACGGCGCCGCCGATATCCTCCGCCTCGCCCCAGCGGCGGATCGGCGACGAGCCCGGCCTCGATCTGCGCGCCGTAGCTGTCCCACACGCCGCGCGTCATGTCGGTGCGGATCACGCCCGGCTGGATGTCGTAGGTGTTGATGCCGTGGGGCGCGAGCCGCATCGCGAACAGCTTCGCCACCATCGTCACGCCGGCCTTGGACACGCAGTATTCGGCGCGGTTCAGCGATGCCATCACCGCATTGACCGAGGAGATGAACACCAGCGAGCGATGCCCGCGCACCGGCGCGCCATCGGCCAGCATCCGCTTCGCCATCGCCTGGCTGAGGAAGAAGACGCCGCGCGTGTTGATGTCGAGCAGCCGGTCCCAGGAATCCGGCGTCGTCTCCAGCATGTCCTGGCGCGTCTGCACCTGCACGCCGGCGACATTGGCGAGGCATTCGAGCCCGCCATAGGTCCCCCAGGCGGCATCGAGCAGCACCTCATGCGCGCCGACGTCGCCGACATCGGACAGCAGGAAGGTGAAGCGGCCGCCGGCTGCCTCCACCGCGGCCCGGGTCTCCTCGGCGCCCTCGGCCGAGATGTCGGCGCCAACCAGGTCGAACCCCTTCTGCGCCAGGGCGATGCAGCTGGCGCGGCCTATCCCGCGCCGCGCGCCGGTGACGAGTGCGGCAGGCTTCATTGCATTTCCCTTTCTGGCGCGGCGGCCGGGGGCGTGCGCCCCCTTCAACACAAGGCCCGCCCCGCCATCTGGCGGAGCGGGCCTGTCACCGTTGACCGGCGTCGTTTCCTGGACGTTGCCCCGAACTGAGCAAGGTCATGACACAATCTGAACACGCTCCAGGTCAACCGGGTAGGTGTGCGGTGCAACAAGGCGGAACGTCCGATGCGTATCCTCGTCGTCAACTCGAACACCACGCCATCGGTGACCGAACGGATCGGGGCCGCCGCGCGTGCGGTGGCGTCGGCGGGGACCGAGATCATCGCCGTCAGCGCCCCCTTCGGCCTGCCGCTGATCGTCACGCGTGCGGATTGGCTGGTGGCCGGGCCGGCGACGCTCGCGGCGCTGGCCGCCCATCGCGGGACCTATGACGCGGCGGTGATCGCCTGTTTCGGCGACCCGGGGCTCGATGCCGCGAAGGAATTGCTGGAAGTGCCGGTGCTCGGCATCAGCGAGGCCGCCTTCCATGCGGCCTGCATGCTTGGCCGTCGCTTCGGCGTGGTCTCCTTCACCACGGCGCTGCGCCCGATGTTCGAGGAATGCCTGGCTCATCACGGCCTCAATGCCCGCTGCGCCGGCTTCCGCATGGGCCCGGCCTTCAGCGGCGATCCGGGCACGGTCGCGGAGGACCGGCTGGAATTGCTCGCCGGCCTTTGCGCCGAAAGCGTCGAGCAGGATGGCGCGGAGGCGATCATCCTCGCCGGCGGGCCGCTGGCGGGCCTCGCCCCCCTGCTGCAACCGCGCGTCGCGGTGCCGTTGATCGACGGCACCCAGGCCGCGGTGCGCCTGGCCGAGGCGATGGCCGGCCTGGTGCCGCGCAGCCCGCGCCCGCACCGGGCCCGCGCGCTGAGCGGATTCGCGCCGGAGGTCACCGGCCTGTACGCGGCGCGCTGAGGCGCGATCCGCGCTATGCTGGCGCTTCCGGCAACGGCACCCCGCGTAGGCCGGCTGGCATGTGCGGCATCCGCACGCATCCCCGCACGGTCATCCGACGACAGGTGCCCGGATGCGGCGGGCCGGCACCGAAGCCGGGCCCGCACCAAGGGTGCATGCTTGCCACGACACTGACGACCGGCACGGAGACCCATGCCCTATCTCATCGAGGCCCTGCTGTTCCTGCTGCCCTTCGCCGCCTACGGGCTGTGGCGGCGGATGAACCCGCGCACGGAACCGAGCACCATCCTGCTGATCCTGGCGGCCGTGGGGGTGGTGCTGATGCTGGGCGGCGCCCTGTGGTACGGCGAGCAGCGCAGCCTCGCGCCCGGCGAGACCTATGTGCCGGCGCAACTCGACGGCAGCCGCATCGAACCCGGCCATGGGGAGCCGCCCCGGTGACAGGGCCGCCGCGGCCATCCTTTCTCGGCCTGCCGGCGGTTGCCGCGGTGCTGGCCGCGCTGCCTGGCGCGCGGGCGGTCGGCGGCTGCGTGCGTGATGCGCTGGCGGGACGGCCCCTGGCCGATGTCGACGTCGCCGCCCCCTTCGCACCGGAGGAGATCGCCGCCCGCCTGCGCGCCGCCGGGCTGAAGGTGTTCGAGACCGGCCTCTCCCACGGCACGGTCACCGCCGTGAAGGACCATCGGCCTGTCGAGGTGACGGCCCTGCGCCGCGACGTGCTGACCGACGGCCGCCACGCCGTCGTCGAATGGACACAGGATTGGCGCGAGGACGCGGCACGGCGGGACTTCACCATCAACGCCATGTCGATGGCGCCGGATGGCACGCTGTTCGATTATTTCGGCGGCCAGGCTGACCTCGCGGCCGGTCGGGTGCGCTTCGTCGGCGATGCCGATACGCGGCTTGCCGAGGATTACCTGCGCGCGCTGCGCTTCTTCCGCTTCCAGGCCCGCTATGGCCTGGGCGCGCCGGATGCGGCGGCTGTCGCGGCGATCCGGCGCGCCGTGCCGGGCCTCGCGCGGCTATCGGCGGAGCGGGTCTGGATGGAGCTGAAGCGCATCCTGGCCGTGCCTGATCCGCTCGCGGCCGTCGCCCTCATGGCGCAGACCGGCGTGCTGGCGGCCGCCCTGCCCGAGGCGCTGCCGCCGGGACTGCTGCCGCGCCTGGTCGCGATCGGCGCGCCGGCCGAACCGGTGCTGCGGCTGGCCGGGTTGCTGGTCCGGTCCGAGCAGGCGGCGATGGCCGAGGCAGCCTCGCTGCTGGCGCGCCGGCTGCGGCTTTCGGGCAGCGAGGCAGCCCTGCTCGTGGCCCTGGCCGGCGGATCCGAGGGCGCGGGCCCGAACCTTTTCCGGGTGGCGCCCGGTCTTTCAGGCGCGGATCTGCGCCGCGTCCTGGCGCAGGCCGACCGCCATTGGCGCGGCATCGATGCGTCGGCGCTGGTGCTGGCGCGGTCCTGGCTGGCGGAGGCCTTGCCCCGCGACGCCTGGACGGCACCGGATGCCTGGAGCGCGGGATCATGCGGCGTGGGTGGACCTCCGGGCGCGAATCGCCGGCGAAGCCGTGCCGGACTTCCCGCTTGCCGGCCGTGATGCCGTGGCGCTGGGCGTGCCGCCCGGCCCGGCGATCGGCGCGCTGCTGGAGGCGGTGCGGCACTGGTGGGTGGCGCGGGGCTGCGGCGACGGGCGCGAGGCCTGCCTTGCGGAGCTGCGCCGGCGCCTGGCGACCTGAACCCATCCGTAGAGGGGCCGTTTGAGAATCCCGGCACCGGCCCTCTCCCCCGACCCGGCCACCCATCAAGGATACGCTCGTTGGGTGGCCGGGTGGGGGAGAGGGCGGGTGCCGGACGTCGGAATGCGCCCAAGGGCGCTTTCTCAGACGATCTCCGTGCATTGCTGGCGGCCCGCCGAACCGGCCCGGTCGCCGCATCAATCGATGCGTCTCGCGCGGCTCATGGCGGGAAAAGGGGGCGGCGGGACCGCACTCGGGGGATGAGTGGGGGATCCGGCCCCGCCGCCTTCACCGGAACGAAACAAGAACTAGCACGCGCCGGCAAAAGATTTCAAGTGTCTTGATGCCGGGCGGCGGATACCGCCCCCGCCCGTTCCAGGCTATCCCGCGGTCATGGCCAAAGCCCTCGACACCTCGTCCCGCGCCCTGCTCCGTCGCTTGTGGCGCGGCCATGTCGCGGGGCACCGGCGCGGCATCCTGATCGCGCTCGCCTGCACCCTTGGCGTCGCCGCGACCACGGCGCTGTATCCGGTGGTGATCCAGCAATCCTTCGACCGCTACACCGAGGGCCGGCATGACTGGCTGTGGCTGGTGCCGGTCGTCATCGTCGTCGTCACCTCGCTGAAGGCGGTCGCCCAGTTCGGCCAGGCGGTGGCGATCCAATCCGTCGTGCTGCGCGTCATCGAGGGGTTGCAGAACGACCTGTTCCGCGCGCTGACGCGGGCCGACCTCGCCGCCGTGGCGCGCGAGGCGCCGGCCCGCCACGCCGCCCGCTTCACCACCGATGCCGCGCTGATCCGCGAGGCGCTGACCAAGTCGATCAACGCCGTCGCCGATGCGCTGACGCTGGTCGGGCTGGTCGCCTCGATGGTGTGGCTCGACTGGCGGATGTCGCTGATCGGCGGGCTGCTCTACCCGATCGCGGTGCTGCCGATCCTGAAACTCGGCAAGCGCATCCGCCGCGCCTCGGGCGGCATGCAGGAACGGGTGGGGGAGGCGGCGGCGGCGCTGACGGAATCCTTCGGCGCCGCCCGCGTGGTGCGCTCCTATCGCCTGGAAGCCGCCGAGGAGGCCCGCGCCGCCGGCCTGTTCGCGCGCCTGCGCGAGAGCCTGTTCAGCATCGCCCGCACCCGCGCCTCGCTCGACCCGATGCTGGAGGCGCTGGGCGGCTTCGCGGTCGCCGCCGTGCTGGTGTTCGTCGGCTGGCGGGTCGCGGCCGGGGACGGGGACGGTCGGCGAATTCACCGGCTTCGTCGCCGCGCTGCTGATCGCCTCGCGCCCGGCGCGCGCGCTGGGCTCGCTGAATGCGGCGCTGCAGGAAGGGCTGGCCGGTCTCGCGCGCGTCTATGGCGTGCAGGATGTGCCGCGGCGCATCGCCGATGCGCCCGATGCCGAAGCCGCTGCCGCCCGGCCATGGCCGCATCGCCTTCGCCGGCGTGGGCTTCACCTATGACGGCGTGCCGGATGCGGCGCTGTCCGGCCTGACCTTCACCGCGGAACCGGGGCAGACCGTGGCCCTGGTCGGCCCGTCGGGCGCGGGCAAGTCCACCGCCATCGCGCTGGTGCCGCGGCTGTATGACCCGACCGAGGGCTGGGTGATGATCGACGGCGCCGACATCCGCGGCGTGACCATCGCCTCGCTGCGCGATGCCATCGCCTATGTCGGGCAGGACGCGACCATCTTCGACGACACCGCGCTGGCCAACATCGCCTGCGGCCGGCCCGGCGCGACGCGCGAGGAGGTGGAGCAGGCCGCCCGCGCCGCCGCCGCGCACGACTTCATCGCCGCGCTGGCCGATGGCTACGACACGCCGCTCGGCCCGGGCGGGTCGCGGCTGTCGGGCGGGCAGCGGCAGCGCATCGCGCTGGCCCGCGCCCTGCTGCGCAACCCGCGCATCCTGTTGCTGGACGAAGCCACCAGCGCGCTCGATGCCGAGAACGAGGCGCTGGTGCAGCAGGCGCTGGCGCGGCTGCGCGCCGGGCGCACCACGCTGGTCATCGCCCATCGCCTGGCGACGGTGCGCGATGCCGACCGCATCGTGGTGATGGAGAACGGCCGCGCCGTCGAACAGGGCAACCATGCGGCGCTGATGGAGCAGGACGGGCTCTATGCCCGGCTGGTGCGGACGCAGGCATTCGGGTGACAGAGGCAGGGCGGGGGCGGGGAGGCGACCGGGCGGGGCGTTGCCCCTCCCGGACCCTCCCCACCAAAGGCCTCAGGGCCTTTGGAAACCGTCACCTGGCATGGGGCGCCGTCGGCGCACCGCCATGCCATGGACGGCCCCGGCGCGGGCGGTGCTGCCCGCATGGCCCGGCACCAGGAATCGGCATTCCAAATGCCCCCTGGCATTTGGCGGGGTGGCTTGGAGGGGCAGCGCCCCTCCAACCTTGTCCGCTGCCATGACCAACCGCTGGGCCGAACTCGCCATCCTCGCCGCCTCGCGCGCCGCGATGGGCGCGCAGTTCCAGGTGGTGGGCGCGCTCGGCCCCTTGCTGATCGGCGCGCTCGCCGCCGATTGGGCGCAGCTCGGCACGCTGATCGGTGCCTATTCGGCCTCCGGCGTGCTGGTCGCGCTGCCGGCCGGGATGGTGATGGCGCGGCTGGGCGACCGCGCGGTGCTGCTGCTCGGCGTCGCGCTGATGGCGCTGGGCGGCGTGGTGCTGGCGCTGGCCGGCGGCTTCGGCGTGGCGATGGCGGGGCGGCTGGTCTCGGGCGTCGGCGGCGCGCTGCTGGCGATCGCCTGCGCCAAGATGGTGCTGGACCGGTTCTCGGGTGCCGCGCTGTCGCCGGCGCTGGGGCTGATGCTGGTGGCCTGGCCCTGCGGCATCGGCCTCGCGCTTGGTGGTGCTGCCCATGCTCGGGGCGGATTGGCGCGCGCGGGCTGTGGCTGTCGGCGGCGGTCTGCGCGGCGTCCTTCATCCCGCTGTGGTTCGCCCTGCCGAAGGGGGAAGGTGCCGGCGCCGCGCCGTCGCGCCGCGGCCTGCTGCGCAGCGAATGGGGGCCGCTGCTGTCGGCTGGCGCCATCTGGGGCTTCTACAACGCGGCCTTCGTCGTCGCGCTCGGCTTCACCCCCGCCCTGCTGGTCTCGCGCGGCTGGACCGTGCGAGGCGGCGGGCGGCGTCACCGCCCTGGTCAGTTTCGGCATCCTGCCCCTGCTGCCGATGGGCGGCGCGCTGGCCGAGCGTGCCGGCCGGCCGCTCCTGGTCACGGTCGCCTGCATGGTGGCGATGGCGGGCTGCCTGCTGGCGGTGGTGGCGGGGCTTGCACCCTGGCCATGGCTGCTCGCCTTCGGGGTGCTGGCGGCGCCGCCGGCCTCGCTGGTGATGGCGATGGTCGGGCGCGCGCTTGTCGGCGCCGAGCCGCGCCTTCGGCATGGGCGTGCACTATACGCTGTTCTATGGATCGCTGGCCGCGCTGCCGCCGCTGGCGGGGCTGGCGCGCGACGTCACCGGGGTGCCGGCGGCGCCGCTGCTGGCGGGCGTGGTGTTCCTCGCCATCGCGCTCGCCGCCGTGCCGGTCTATCTGAGGCTGACACCGAGGACGCGCGCATGACCGCCCCGCCCGACCCCGACGCGCTGTATCCGGTGCCGGGCGACACCGGCACGGTGCTGCTGCGCCCCCTGCTGTCGCTGTACCCCGACGTCACCAATGTCACCGCCGGGGCCTATTCCTACTATCACGACCATGAGGACCCGCTGCGCTTCCTCGAACGCTGCGTGCGCTACAATTTCGGCTTCGGGTCGCTGTCGATCGGCCGGTATTGCGCCATCGCGCATCGCGCCACCTTCCTGATGCCCGGGGCGAACCACGCCATTGCCGGGCCCTCGACCTTCCCCTTCGGCATCCTCGGCGGCTCCTTCGCCGAGGCGCTGCCGCTGTCCGACTATCCCTGGCGCGGCGGCGGGCCGACCACGGTCGGGCATGATGTCTGGCTCGGCACCGAATGCATGGTGATGCCGGGCGTGACCATCGGCCATGGCGCCATCATCGGCGCGCGCGCGGTCGTCGCGCGTGACGTGCCGCCCTATGCCGTCGTCGCCGGCAATCCGGCGCAGGTGATGAAGCTGCGCTTCTCGGCGCTCGACATCGACCGCCTGCTCGAGATCGCCTGGTGGGACTGGCCGGCCGAGCGCGTCGCCCGTGCCATTCCCGGCCCTGGTGACGGGTGGCGTCGCCGCGCTCACTCGCGCCTGAGCACGCCATCCACCAGGCGGTCGGCCCAGGGCGTGCTCTGGAAGGACGCCCGCAGCGCGTCCTCGGAATAATCCTCGCGCACCCAGTCGAGGAAGGGCTTCGGCCCCTGCGCCTTCACGAAGGCCGCATAGGCGCGGAAGAAGGCGTCGAGGATGCCGGTCCGCGCCGCCGCGACATGGCCGTGGCGCAGCGAGAGCTGCTCCATCGCCTGTTCCACCGGCCGCCCCTGCGCCAGCAGCCAGATGCCGGCCGCGAGGCCGGTGCGGTCGGCGCCGGACTTGCAGTGGATCAGCGCCGGTTCGTCCATGCGGGCGAAGATGCCGGCCAGGCGCAGCACGCGGTCCTTGTGCGGTGCGCCGCGGAATTCCAGCGGCGCGTCGATATGGTCGAGCCCGAGGCCGGCCGCGGCTTCCCGGCCGAGCGCATCCGACCCGCAAGCCTCCCGATGGCCGCGCAGGTTGATGACGGTGCGGATGCCGTGCCGGCGCACCGCCTGTTCCAGTTGCCACGGCGTCGGGTGGTTCGAACGATACAGCCGGCCGCTCTCGACCACGCCCCAGTTGCGCCAGCCGAGGCGCAGCAGCGCATGGTCGATGAACAGCGAATTGAGCCAGGCGGCGCGGCGGCCGCCTGGCGCGGTGAGGTCTGGGGCGGACATGGCGATGGCTTATGGCGCCTCCGCCGCGATTTGTTGAGGGCCAGCCCGTTTGCTGCCGGAGAGGGGCGCCGCCCCCCTCCGGCGGCCCGCTACTCGACCCGCGCGCCCGAGATGCGCACCGCTTCCTGCCATGCCGGCCGGTCGCGGTTGGAACGCTCGATCATCTGTTCCGGCGTGGACCATTCGGCCTGAGCGCCGACGCGCAGGAAGCGGTCCTTCATCTCCTGCTGCGCGACGATCTGGCGCAGCGCCCCGTTCAGCCGGTCGATCATCGCGCGCGGCGTGCCGGTGGGGAACACGAAGCCCTGCCAGGATGTCAGCACGAAATCCGACAGCCCGGCCTCGGCCATGGTCGGGATGTCGGGCATGGTCGGCCAGCGCGCGGCGGAGGTGACGCCGAAGGCGCGCATCTGCCCGCCGGTGATGACCGGCACGTAGGAGGCCAGGTTGTCGAGCGCGAAATCGACATCGCCCGACAGGATGGCCGGCACCGTCTGCGCGGCGCCGCGGAACGGGACATGGGTGCCCTCGATGCCGGTGCGCGCGCAGAACAGCGCGCCCGACAGATGCGGCGTGGTGCCAACGCCCGGCGAGCCATAGGTGATGCCGTTGGGCTTCGCCTTCGCCCAGGTGATGAACTCGGCCAGGGTCTTCGCCGGGTTCTTCTCGGCGGCGACGACGGCGACGTTGGGCAGGTCCCAGGCGACGCCGACCGGCATCAGGTCCTTCACCGGGTCATAGGCCAGGCGCGCATAGAGCGTCGGGTTGATGCACAGATGGCCGACCGAGGCGATGCCCAGCGTGTAGCCGTCGGGTGCCGCCTTCGCGACCGCGTCGAGGCCGATATTGCCGCCCGCGCCGGCGCGGTTCTCGACCACGAAGGGCTGGCCGAGGATCGGCGAGAGCTGCTCGGCATACAGGCGCACCAGCACGTCGGTGGACCCGCCCGGCGGCCAGGGCACGATCACGCGCACCGGGCGGTTCGGCCAGGCGCCCTGGGCGTGGACGGCGGGTGCGGCGAGCAGGCCGGCGCCGGCGGCAAGAATGGTGCGACGGGTGGTCATGGTTGGTCTTCTCCCGGGAATGGTTGGCCCCGGGATATCCCGCATCGTCCCTCAAGGCCAGATGAAGGCCGGCAGCGCATGGCGCGGCGGCGGCATCGATCAGCGGTCGCGCTTCGCCTGGGCGTTGCGCACGAACTGCGAGACGCGGCCGATCTCGCGCGGGTCGGTGCGCACGATGCGCTTGCGCGACGGCTTGGCGTGCATGCCCATCCCGGGCGTCTCGCCGGCGCCGGGGTGCGGCGCCGTGCTCGCGCGCTTGCGTTCCAGCACCTCGCGCAGCGCGGCGGCATGCCAGGCGCGGCGGGCCTGGCCGTGCAGCACGTCCAGCCGGTGGTTCACCCGCTTCAGCGCCGCGGCGAAGACCTGCTTGCGGCGCGACAGCGCGGCGTCGCTGCCGGCGTCGGCGCGTGCTTCACCCTTGCCGCGGCGGGCGCGGCGATTGGCGTGCACCATGCCGCGCAGCCGGTCGCGCTGTTCGCGCAGGGTGCGGGCGAGGGCGAGCACCTCCTCGGCCGGCAGGTCGGCAAGCGCGGGGTAGTGGCTCGGCGCGACGATCGCGAAATCGTCGCCGAGCAGGCGGCGTTCGGCGGCGATGCTGGTGGCCATGCGATGTCCTCCGGTTCCGTTGCCGCAGAAGTGGGGATGCGCGGGCCGGTCGGAAGCCCTCGCCGGCGGCCCTGGGACGCTCGGCCCATCCGGCGCGCGGCCGGCTGCGCGGTGTCGTGCAGGCGCTTCGCCGGGCGTAGGTGAAGCGCGCCCGGCGGCCGGAGGCCAGAGCCGTTCCCCTTCGCCTTGGCTCACGGAAACGTCCCTGCTCCGTTGTTTTCGCGAGCATCCTTGTCCGGTCCGGTGATCCCACCTGATCGGGATCTGCCCTAAGTCCTCTCGCGCAGCACCGCCGAGAGCGTCACCAGCATCGAGGCCGTCGCCCCCCAGATGTAGTGGCGCTCATGCGGCCAGACCCAGAATTCGCGCATCCGGCCGCGGAATTCCTGGCGCCGCAGTTCCGGCGCCGCCGGGTCGAGCAACTGCGCGAGCGGGTATTCGAAGGCTTCCTCGACCTCCCCCGGGTCACTGTGCAGCGCGAAGGGCGGCCGCAGCAGCGCCACCACCGGCGTCACCAGATACCCCGTGCCGGTCAGCAGGGTCGGCAGGCGGCCGAGGATCTCGGGCATGGCGGGGTCGAGGCCCACTTCCTCCTGCGCCTCGCGCAGCGCGGCCTGTTCCGGCGGTCTCGCCGGGCTCGATGCGGCCGCCGGGGAAGGCGACCTGGCCGGCATGGGAATTGAGCCGGGCCGAGCGCAGCGTCAGCAGCACGGTCGGGTCGTCATGCAGCACCAGCGGCACCAGCACGGCGGCCTCGATGGTCCGCCCGCCGCTGCGCGCGGCGCGCTCGAGGTCATCCTCCGGCGAGGGCCGGTCGCGCGGGATGCAGCGACGGATCGGCCAGCCGTGCCCGCAGCAGCGGGGGTCGAGCCGCGATGTGGTGGCGCTCACGATGTCGCGCCCACGGCCGGCCGGCCGGCCAGCCGCGCGCATCGCGCCATCGCCGGGCGCCACTCGCCCGGCTGCGTCGCACCGGCGGATGCCGGGGTGCCGCCATGGTCCGGGCGCGCATTCAGTCCGCGGCCATGTCGATCTGCGGCATCTCGTCGATCGGGAAGAAGGTCCCCTCGCTCCAGACGCCGAGCACCTCGCGCCCGTCGAGCATCTCCGATTCCGCCAGCGCCACCAGTTCGTAGAACACCGCGCGGCTGATCCGCGCCTCGAGGCCCGGGCGCACCATGATGTAGGGTCGCGGCTCGCGCGTCCTGGGGCAGAGCTGCACGCGGATCGGATGCCGCGAATCGGCGGTCACCATCTCATCGAGGTTGGTGCGGAAGGTCAGGCATTGCTGCGGCACGCCGCCGCCGCAGTCGCAATCGCGCCAGAACAGCTCGACCGCGACGAAGGGGGCGTCCTCGACCTCGATCTGTCCGCGCTCGGCCGGGGTTTCCAGCCAATAGGACCCGTCCTCGCCCCGCTTGAGGATCGACGCGAACAGGCAGACCATCGGCTTCCGCTGGATCGCGCTGCCCTTGTAGTACCAGGTCCCGTCGCGGCCGATGCGGATGGCATAGTTGCCGCATTCCTGCCGCGCCCGCGCCAGCACGCCCCCGGCCGGTGGCACGCACCCTGGGGCGACGAAATGCAATGACCGTCCACGGCATGGAAAACACCGTCCAAGGCACGGGAACCGACGCGTCCGCCACGGTGGCGGGCGGCATCGGGCCGCGGCATGTGGAAGCAGGATGCGTGCCACGGCACGTCGCGCCAGGGTGCGCGCCACCGGCCGGGGGCGTGCTGGCGCGGGCGCGGCAGGAATGCGGCAACTATGCCATCCGCATCGGCCGCGACGGGACCTGGTACTACAAGGGCAGCGCGATCCAGCGGAAGCCGATGGTCTGCCTGTTCGCGTCGATCCTCAAGCGCGGCGAGGACGGGTCCTATTGGCTGGAAACCCCGGCCGAGCGCGGACAGATCGAGGTCGAGGACGCCCCCTTCGTCGCCGTCGAGCTGTTCTGGCGCGATTGCGACTGCGGCGGCGGCGTGCCGCAGCAATGCCTGACCTTCCGCACCAACCTCGATGAGATGGTGACCGCCAATTCGCGGCACCCGATCCGCGTGCAGCTCTGCCCCAGGACGCGCGAGCCGCGCCCCTACATCATGGTGCGCCCGGGCCTCGAAGCGCGGATCAGCCGCGCGGTGTTCTACGAACTGGTGGCCCTGGCGGAACCGGAGACGCTCGACGGGCGCGAGGTGCTGGGCGTCTGGAGCGAAGGGACCTTCTTCCCGATCGACGAGATGCCGCAGATCGACATGGCCGCAGACTGAATGCGCGACCCGGACCATGGCGGCACCCCGGCATCCGCCGGTGCGACGCAGCCGGGCGAGTGGCGCCCGGCGATGGCGCGATGCGCGCCGGCCTGGCCGGCCGGCCGGCCGTGGGCGCGACATCGTGAGCGCCGCCGCAACCGCGGCTCGACCCCGCTGCTGCTGCGGGCGCGGCTGGCCGATCCCGCGCTGATCCCGCGCGACCGGCCCTCGCCGGAGGATGACCTCGACCGCGCCGCACGCAGCGGCGGGCGGACCATCGAGGCCGCCGTGCTGGTGCCGCTGGTGCTGCATGACGACCCGACCATCCTGCTGACGCTGCGCTCGGCCCGGCTCAATTCCCATGCCGGCCAGGTCGCCTTCCCCGGCGGCCGCATGGAAGCCGGCGAGACCCCCGAACAGGCCGCCCTGCGCGAGGCGCAGGAGGAAGTCGGCCTCGACCCCGCCATGCCCGACATCCTCGGGCCGCCTGCCGACCGCTGACCGGCACCGGGTATCTGGTGACCCCGGTGGTGGCGCTGCTGCGCCCGCCCTTCGCCCTGCGCCACGACCCGAGGAGGTCGCGGAGGCCTTCGAATACCCGCTGGCGCAATTGCTCGACCCCGCGGCCCCGGAACGCCGCGCGCCAGGAATTCCGCGGCCGGATGCGGGAATTCTGGGTCTGGCCGCATGATCGCCACTACATCTGGGGGGCGACCGCGTCGATGCTGGTGACGCTCTCGGCGGTGCTGCGCGAAGACTTGCGGAGCGGTCCTGGGTCGGATGGCCTAAAGGTTCGGAGGGCACGGATGCTCGCGAAAACAACGGAGCAGAGTTTCGTGAGCCAAGCGAAGGAACCTGCCCCGGCGCGCTCACCTACGCCCGGCGTAGCGACGCACGACACGCGCAGCCGGCCGCGTGCGCCGTGGGCCCTGCGTCCCAGGCAGCCGGCGCGGGCTTCCGACCGGCCCGCGCACCCCTTTCTAGGGCCGAACGAACCCGGAAGACGCCCCATGGCCACCAGCATCGCCGCCGAACGTCGCCTGCTCGGCGATGATTTCTCGACCGTCGCCCCAGCCACTACCCTGCCCTGACCGACCTGCCGGCCGAGGACGTGCTCGCCCTCGCCCGCACGCTGCGCAGCAGCGCGACCGGCTGCGCGGCATGGTGCATGCCAATCGCCGCGCCCGTCGCCGGCAAGGGTGAAGGCGCGCGCGACCGCCGGCGACGATGCCGCGCTGGCGCGCCGCAAGCAGGTCTACGCCGCGGCGCTCAAGCGGGTGAACCACCCGCTCGACGTGCTGCACGGGCAGGCCCGCCGCGCCTGGCACGCCGCCGCGCTGCGCGAGGTCCTGGACCGCAAGCGCGCCACCGCGGCGCCAGCATCCGGGCGCGGGCGACGCGCCGGGGATGGGCATGCACGCCAAGCCGCGCGCAAGCGCACCATGCGCGACCGACCCGCGGGAGATCGGCCGCGTCTGCGCAATTCGTGCGCAACGCGCAGGCGAAGCGGGACCGCTGATCGATGCCGCCGCCGGCGCCATGCGCTGCGGCCCTCATCTGGCCTTGAGGGACGATGCGGGATATCCCGAGGCCAACATGACCCGGGAGAAGACCAACCATGACCACCCGTCGCATCGTTCTTCCGCCGCGCGGGGCCTCTCGCAGTCCACGCCCAGGGTGCCTGGCCGAACCGGCCGGTGCACCAGGCGGGTCCACCGACGTGCTGGTGCTTGTATGCCGAGCAGCTCTCGCCGATCCTCGGCCAGCCTTCGTGGTCGAGAACCGCGCGGGCGCTGGCGGCGACGTCGGCCACACCGGACGGCTACAGGCTCGGCATCGCCTCGGTCGGCCATCTGTGCATCGACCCGACGCTATGCGCGCCTGGCCTATGACCCGGTGAAGGACCTCGCGCCGGTCGGCGTTGCCTGGGACCTGCCCAATGTCGCCGTCGTCGCCGCCGAGAAGAACCCGGCGAAGACCCTGGCCGAGTTCATCACCTGGGCGAAGGCGAACGGCATCACCTATGGTTCGCCGGGCGTGGCACCACGCCGCACCTGTCGGGCGCGCTGTTCTGCGCGCGCACCGGCGTCGAGGGCACCCATGTCCCGTTCCGTGGCGCCGCGCAGACGGTGCCCGCCATCCTGTCAGGGCGATGTCGACTTCACGACCTGGCCTCCTACGTGCGGGTCATCACCGGTGGGCAGATGCGCGCCTTCGGCGTCTCGCCTTCCGCCACCCCGCTGGCCGACCATGCCCCCAACATCCGGACCATGGCCGAGGCCGGTCTGTCGGATTTCGTGCTAGCATCCTGCCGCAGGGCTTCGTGTTCCCCACGGGCACGCCGCGCGCGACGATCGACCGCCTGAACGGGGCGCTGCGCGTCGGGCAGCAGGAGATGAAGGACGGTTTCCTGCGCGTCGGCGCTGCGGGCCAATGGTCCACGCCGGAACAGATGGTCGAGCGTTCCAACCGCGACCGGCCGTGGCAGGAAGCGGTGCCGCATCTCGGGCGCGCGGTGCGAGTAGCGGGCGGGGGCGCGCCTCTCCGGCAGCAAACGGGCTGGCCCTGACAAAATCGCGGCGGAGCCGTCATAAGCCATCGCCATGTCCGCCCCAGACCTCACCGCGCCAGGCGGCCGCCGCGCCGCCTGGCTCATTCCCTGTTCATCGACCATGCGCCTGTCGGCTGGCGCAACTGGGGCGTGGTCGAGAGCGGCCGCTGTATCGCTCGACCGCCCCGACGCCGTGGCAACTGGAACAGGCGGTGCGCCGGCACGGCATCCGCACCGTCATCAACCTGCGCGGCCATCGGGAGGGCTCGGTGCGGAACGAGCTCGGCCGGAAGCCGCCGCCGGCCTGGGGCTCGTCCATATCGATGCGCCGCTGGAAGTCCGCGGCGCACCGCACAAGGACCGCGTGCTGCGCCTGGCCGTCTTTGCCCGCATGGACGAACCGGCGCTGATCCACTGCAAGTCCGGCGCCGACCGCACCGGCCTCGCGGCCGGCCGGTGCTGGGCTTGCGCAGGCTTGCGGTGGAACAGGCGATGGAGCAGCTCTCGCTGCGCCACGGCCATGTCGCGGCGGCGGCGCCGGACCGGCATCCTCGACTTCAGCGCGCCTATGCGGCCTTCGTGAAGGCGCAGCCGGAGGCCTTTGCCTGCGCTGGGTGCGGAGGTCTTCGAGGACGCGCTGCGGGCCTCCTTCCAGACGCCCTGGGCCGCCGCCTGGTGGATGGCGTGCTCAGGCGCGAGTGAGGGCGGCGACGCCACCCGTCACCAGGGCGGAAATGGCACGGGCGACGCGCTCGGCCGGCCGGCCAGGCGATCTCGAGCAGGCGCTCGATGTCGAGAAGCGCAGCTTCATCACCTGCGCCGGGTTGCCGGCCACGACGGCATAGGGCGGCACGTCACGCGCGACGACCGCGCGCGCCCCGAGTGGTGGCATGGCCGATCGTCACCCCCGCATCGCCATCCATTCGGTGCCGAGCCAGACGTGGTGCCCGACCGTGGTCGGCCCGCCACCGCGCCGGCGGAAGTCGGACAGCGGCAGCGCCTCGGCGAGGAGCCGCCGAGGATGCCGAAGGGGAAGGTCGAGGGCCGGCAATGGCGTGGTTCGCGCGGTGGGAAGGTGGCGCGATGCGCGATGGCGCAATACCGGCCGATCGACAGCTGGAAGAGCCGAAATTGTAGCGCACGCAGCGTTCAAGGAAGCGCAGCGGTCCTCATGGTCGTGATAGTAGGGAATAGGCCCCAGCAGTGACATTCGTTAAATTGAGTGTCGGGGAACAGCGCGACAGCAGGGGGCGCGGCGTCACCGTGCCGGTGTCGCCCGGCACCGGATACAGCGTGTGGGGGTTGGGTGGGGCGGTCATGGCACACGTGCTCGGTGTCGGCCTCCAGATAGACCGGCACGGCGGCGAGCGCGATGAGGAGGAACACCACGCCCGCCGCACGCGCCGCCCCCGGCACCCCCGTGACGTCGCGCGCCAGCCCCGCCAGCGGCGGCAGCGCGGCCAGCGATCCATAGAACAGCGTATAGTGCACGCCCATGCGAACACGACAAGGCACGCCCGACCATCGCCATCACCAGCGAGGCCGGCGGCGCCGCCAGCACCCCGAAGGCGAGCAGCCATGGCCAGGGTGCAAGCCCCGCCACCACCGCCAGCAGGCAGCCCGCCATCGCCACGATGCAGGCGACCGTGACCAGGAGCGGCCGGCCGCCGCGCTGGCCAGCGCGCCGCCCCCACCGCAGCGGCAGGATGCCGAAACTGACCAGGGCGGTGACACCGCCCGCCGCCTCCACGGTCCAGCCGCGCGAGGGCGGGGGTGAAGCCCAGCGCGACGACGAAGGCCGCGTTGTAGAGCCCCAGATGGCGCCAGCCGAGCAGCGCCCATTCGCTGCGCAGCAGGCCCGGCGCGACGGCGCGGCGCCGGCGGCTTCCCCCGCGGCAGGGCGAACCACGGCGCAAAGGAGCCGCGCAGACCGCCGCCGACAGCCACAGCCCGCCGCGCCGATCCGCGAGAATGGCAGCGCCGCCAAGGCGAGGCCGATGCCGCAGGGCCAAGCCACCAGCATCAGCCCCAGCGCCGGTGACAGAGCGGCACCCGAGAACCGGTCCACCGCCGTCTTGGCGCAGGCGATCGCCAGCAGCGCGCCGCCGACCCCGAGCCGCCCGCCATCGCCACGCCGAAGCCGCCGGCCAGCGCCAGCACCACGCCGCCCAGCGCCATCAGCGCGACGCCGAGCAGCGGCACCGCGCGATCACCCAGCCGCGCCATCGCCATCCCCGGCCGGCAGGCACGCGACCAGCCGCGCCGGAGGCCGAATAGGCACCGATCAGCGTGCCGAGCTGCGCACCAATCGGCGGCGGGCGCCGAGCCGATACGCGAGAGGGCGGAGCACACCCACCACCTGGAACTGCGCGCCCATCCGCGCGCGGGAGGCGGCGAGAGGACGGCGAGTTCGGCCCAGCGGTTGGTCATGGCGAGGGACGGCGTTGGAGGGGCTCTGCCCCTCCAAGCCACCCCGCCAAATGCCAGGGGGCATTTGGAATGCCAATTCCTGGTGCCGGGCCATGCGGGCAGCACCGCCCGCGCCGGGGCCGTCCATGGCATGGCGGTGCGCCGACGGGCATGCCAGGTGGCGGTTTCCAAAGGCCCCCAAGAGGCCTTTGGTGGGGAGGGCCCGGGAGGGGCAACGCCCCGCCCGGTCGCCTCCCCGCCCCCGCCCTGCCTCTGTCACCCCGAAATGCCTGCGTCCTGACCAGCCGGGCATAGAGCCCATCCTGCTCCATCAACGCCGCGTGGTTGCCCCTGTTCCACAGCCGTCTCCATCGCCACATAGCGCACCGTGCCGCCAGGCGATGGGCGATGACCAGCGTGCACCCAGCGCGCCGCCGCGCCAATGCCTGCTCGACCAATGCCTCATTCTCGGCATCGAGCGCGCTGGTCGCTCGTCCAGCAACAGGATGCGCGGGTCGCGCAGCAGGGCGCGGGCCAGGGCGATGCGTTGCCGCTGCCCGCCGGACAGCCGCAGCCCGCCGGGCCGAGCGGCGTGTCGTAGCCATCGGCCAGCGCGGCGATGAAGTCGTGCGCGGCGGCGGCGCGGGCGGCCTGCTCCACCTAGCGTCGCGCCGGGCCGGCCGCAGGCGATGTTGGCCAGCGCGGTGTCGTCGAAGAAATCGGTCGCATCCTGCCCGACATCGGCGATGGCATCGCGCAGCGAGGCGATGGACACGCCGCGAATGTCGGCGCGTCGATCATCACCCAGCCCTCGGTCGGGTCGTCCACGGCGCGGCACCGCGCGATGGCCTTACCGCGCCCGACGGGCCGACCGGTTCGCGGTGAAGGTCAGGCCGGACAACGCCGCATCCGGCACGCCGTCATAGGTGAAGCCCACCGGCGAAGGCGATCCGGCCATGGCCGGGCGGCAGCGGCTTCGCATCGGGCGCATCGGCGATGCGCCAAGGCACATCCTGCACGTGACCGCGCGCGAGACCGGCCAGCCCCTCCTGCAGGGCCGCATTGAGCGAGCCCAGCGCGCGCGCCGAACAGGAGGCGATCGGCGGCGCCGCGACGAAGCCGGTGAAATCACCGACCGTCCCCGTCCCCGCCGCGACCCGCCAGCCGACGAACACCAGCACGGCGGCGACCGCGAAGCCGCCCAGCGCCTCCAGCATCGGGTCAAGCGAGGCGCGGGCGATGTTGAACAGGCTCTCGCGCAGGCGCGCGAACAGCGTCGGCGGCGCGGGCCTCCTCGGCGGCTTCCAGGCGATGAGGAGCGCGCCACGCGGGCGGCGCCGAGGATTCCGTCAGCGCCGCCGCCGCCTCCGCCCGTTCCTGCATGCCGCCCGAGGCGCGGCGGATGCGCTTGCCGAGTTTCAGGATCGGCGGCGCAGCAATGGATAGAGCAGCCCGCCGATCAGCGACATCCGCCAATCGAGCCACACCATCGATCAACCCGACCAGCGTCAGCGCATCGGCGACGTAGATCGACTTGGTCAGCGCCTCGCGGATCAGCGCGGCATCGGTGGTGAAGCGCGCGGCGTGGCGGGCCGGCGCCTCGCGCGCCGCGCGTCCGCCCGCGTCAGCGCGCGGAACAGGTCGTTCTGCAGACCCTCGATGACGCGCAGCACGAAGCGGATTGATCGCCACCGCCTGGCCGAACTGGGCGACCGCCTTCAGCGAGGTGACAAGACGATGACGACCGGCACCCCCGCCACGGCCGGTCACATGCCGCCCCTCGTGCTGGTCTGCTGGATCACCACCGGGTACACGTGCCGTGGTCGCGGCGACGCCAAGGGTACAGGCGAGCGCGATCAGGATGCCGCGCCGGTGCCCCGCGACATGGCCCCGCCACAAGCGACGGAGCAGGGCGCGGGGCCGAGTGTCGAGGGCTTTGGCCATGACCGCGGGATAGCCTGGAACGGGCGGGGGCGGTATCCGGCCGCCACATAAGACGCTTGAAATCTTTTGCCGGCGCGTGCTAGTTCTTGTTTCGTTCCGGTGAAGCAGCGGCGGGGCCGGGATCCCTCATTCCCCCGAGTGCGGTCCCGCCGCCCCTTTTCCCGCCATGAGCCGCGAGAAGCGCATCGATTGATGCGGCGACCGGGCCGGTTCGCGGGCCGCCGCCCGCGATGCACGGAGATCGTCTGAGAAAGCGCCCTTGGGCGCATTCCGACGTCCGGCACCCGCCCTCTCCCCCCGACCCGGCCACCCAACGAGCGTATGCTTGATCGGTGGCCGGGTGGGGGGAGAGGGCCGGTACCGGGAACTCTCAAACGGCCCCTCTACGGATAGGGTTCAGGTCGCCAGGCGCCGGCGCGGCTCCGCAAGGCAGGCCTCGCGCCCGTCGCCGCAGCCCCGCGCCACCCACCAGTGCCGCACCGCCTCCAGCAGCGCGCCGATCGCCGGGCCGGGCGGCACGCCCAGCGCCACGCGTGCAAGCGGGAAGTCCGGCACGGCTTCCACCAGCAAAGTGCGCCGCCGGAGGTCCACCCACGCCGCATGATCCGCGCTCCATCCGGTGCCGTCCAGGGGCTTCGCGGCAAGGCCTCCGCCAGCCAGGACCACGCCAGCACCAGCGCCGACGCATCGATGCCGCGCCAATGGCGGTCGGCCTGCGCCAGGGGCAGCGGCGCAGGAATCCGCGCCTGAAAGACCGGGCGCGCCCGGAAAAGGTTCGGGCCCGCGCCCTCAAGCCGCCGGCCGGGCCACGAGCAGGGCTGCCTCGCTGCCCGAAAGCCGCAGCCGGCGCGCCAGCCGCGAGGCTGCCTCGGCCATCGCCGCCTCGACCCGGACCAGACCCGCACACCGGTTCGGCCGGCGCGCCGATCGCGACCAGGCGCGGCAGGCGCTGCCGGCGGCAGCGCCTCGGGCAGGGCGGCCGCCAGCACGCCGGTCTGCGCCATGAGAGCGACGGCCGCGAGCAGCAGGCCAGGATGCGCTTCACCTCCATCCAGACCCGCTCCGCAAATCCCCGCGCGAGGCCCGGCACGGCGCGCCGGATCGCAAGGACACCGCCGCATCCGGCACGCCCCAGGCCATAGCGGGCCTGGAAGCGGAAGAAGCGCAGCGCGCGCAGGTAATCCTCGGCAAGCCGCGTATCGGACGAAAGCATCCGACCCGCCGCGAGGTCAGCCTGGCCGCCGAAATAATCGAACAGCGTGCCATGGCGCCATCGACATGGCATCGTGAAGTCCCGCCGGGGCTGCTCGTCCTCGCGCCAATCCTGTGTCCATTCGACGACAGTGGCGGCCGTCAGTCCGCGCGTCGCGGCGCAGGGCCGTCGCCTGGAGCAGCTCCGCGCGTGCCGTGGGAGAGGCCGGTCTCGAACACCTTCAGCCGGCGGGCGGCGATCTCCTCCGGTCAGGGGGCGGCAACGTCGACATCGGCCGGGGCATCCGCCGCGCATCACGCACGCAGCCGCCACCGCCCGCGCGCCAGGCCGCGCGGGCCGCACCGCGGCAACCGCCGGCAGGCCGAGGAGGAGGATGGCCGCGGCGGCCCTGTCACCGGGGCGCCCCATGGCCGGGTTCGATGCGGCTGCGTCGAGTTGCGCCGGCACATAGGTCTCGCCGGGCGCGAGGCTGCGCTGCTCGCCGGCGTACCACAGGGCGCCGCCCGCGTCCGCACCACCCCCACCGCCGCCCAGGTGCGCGGATGGTGCTCGGTTCGTCGGCGGGTTCATCCGCCGCCACAACCCGTAGGCGGCGAAGGGCAGACGGAACAGCAGGGCCTCGATGAGATAGGGCATGGTGCAAGCATGCACCCTTGGTGCGGGCCGGCTTCGGTCGGCCACGAGGATGCGTCG
>CAVSZN010000029.1:0-27257 GCA_963732425.1 uncultured Alphaproteobacteria bacterium | reverse complement strand
ACGGATGGCAAGCCCGGGCCGGGCGCCGCGATACGGGCGCATTTGTGCCTTTGCGTGCCAGGATCGTGGCGGTCAAATGGATTGGACCCGGAACGGAGACCCGCCATGCGACGCCTTGCCGTCCTTGTCAGCCTTGCATGCGGCCTCGGCGCCGCCCCCGCGATGGCCTGTGCTGTCGCCACCGACCTGGAGGTACGGAACGCGACGCAGCAGCAGGTCCGGCGGATCATGATCGATGAACAGATCCAGCCGGATACGCCCGCCTCCACCAGGAACATCCTGCGGCCGCCTGGCCTCGCACCCGGGTCGGCGGTGACGCTTGGCATGCCGTCCTGCATGGGGATCTATGTGCTCACGGCCATCCTCGAGGACGGCACGGAACGGCGATACCGGGATCTCGATGCGAGGCGGGTCCGGGCGCTGGAGCTGCGCTGAGCGTTCAGCCGGCCGCCGGCCGGCGCGGGACGACGGCGCGGGCGGTGAAGACCTGCACTTCCTCCCCGGCCTGGTTCAGCGTGCGATAGCGGATCAGCGCCGAACCGCGTTCGGGGCGGGAACGCGAGGGTGTCACCTCCAGCACCTCGACATCCAGCGTCAGGATGTCGCCCGGGCGCGTCGGGCGCGGCCATTGCAGGTCGCCGCCGCCGCCGATGACGCCGCCGGCGATGTCGCCCACCGCATCGACGATCATGCGCATGGTCATCGCCGCGGTGTGCCAGCCGCTCGCGGCATGGCCGCGGAACAGCGGGTGCGTCGCTTCGCGGCCTCGGGATCGGTGTGGAAGGGCTGCGGGTCGTAGCGCTCGGCGAAGGCGATGACCTCGGCCTCATCGACCGTCACCGGGCCGGCGGTGAAGCGCCGGCCCGGGGTCAGGTCCTCGAGGTAGATCGGCTCGCTCACGTCCCGATGCCGCCGATCGCGAGGTACTTCACCTCCAGATATTCCTCGATGCCCATGTGGCTGCCCTCGCGGCCGAGGCCGGATTGCTTGAAGCCGCCGAACGGCACCTCGGCGGTCGAGATGATGCCCTCGTTGATGCCGATGATGCCGTATTCCAGCGCCTCGGCGACGCGGAAGATGCGGCCGACATCGCGGGCGTAGAAGTAGGAGGCGAGGCCGAACTCGGTGTCGTTGGCGAGTTGGATCGCTTCCTCCTCCGTCTTGAAGCGGAACAGCGGGGCGACCGGGCCGAAGGTTTCCTCGCCGAAGATCTTCGCGCCGCGCGGCACGTTCGCCAGCACCGTCGGTTCGAAGAAATTGCCGCCGCGCGCATGGCGCTTGCCGCCGGTGACGATGGTCGCACCGTGCGCCAGCGCGTCGGCGATGTGTTCCTCGACCTTGGCGACCGCATCGGCGTTGATCAGCGGGCCCTGGGTCACGCCGGGTTCCATGCCCGGGCCGACCTTCAGCCCTTCGACCGCCGTCTTCAGCTTGGCGGCGAAGGCGTCATAGACGCCGTCCTGCACCAGGATGCGGTTGGCGCAGACGCAGGTCTGCCCGGTGTTGCGGTACTTCGATGCCATCGCGCCGAGCACCGCCTGGTCGAGGTCGGCATCGTCGAACACGATGAAGGGCGCGTTGCCGCCCAGTTCCATCGAGGTCTTCTTGATCGTCTCGGCGCATTGCGCGAGCAGCACGCGCCCGACCTCGGTGGAACCGGTGAAGGACAGCTTGCGGACGATCGGGTTGGCGGTGAGCTCCTTGCCCGTCTCGCCGGACGGGCCGGTGATGACGTTGCACACGCCCGACGGCATGCCCGCGCGTTCGGCCAGCACCGCGATCGCCAGCGCGCGAGAACGGCGTCTGGCGAGGCCGGGCGGATCACGCCGGTGCAGCCCGCGGCCCAGCCGGGGCCGGCCTTGCGGGTGATCATCGCGGCGGGGAAGTTCCACGGCGTGATGGCGGCGAAGACGCCGATCGGCTCCTTCGTCACGATGATGCGGCGGCCCTTGGCGTTCTGCGGGATGGTCTCGCCATAGACGCGGCGGCCTTCATCGGCGAACCACTCGATGAAGCGACGCGGCATAGACGACCTCGCCCTTCGCCTCGGCCAGCGGCTTGCCCTGTTCGGCGGTCATGATGGCGGCGAGGTCGTCGGCATTGGCATGCATCAGCGCGGCGAGCTTGTGCAGGATGACGGCGCGGTCCTTGGCCAGCATGGCGCGCCAGGCCGGGTATGCGGCGTTGGCGGCCTCGATGGCGCGGCGGGTTTCGGCGCGGCCGAGGGCGGGGACGGTGCCGATCACCTCGCCGCTGGCGGGGTTGCGGACGGCGAGCGTCTTGCCGCTGTCGGCCTGCACCCATTGCGCCGGCGATGTAGTTCGCCTGGCGGAAAAGGTCGGGATCCTTCAGCGGGATCTTGGCGACGGCGTCGAGCATGGCGGGTCCTCCTGCGCGTGTTGCCGGAAGATAGGCGCAGCGGGCGCCGATGTCAGGATGGCGGGGCTTCGCCCAGCATGGCCAGCACCCGGCTCGCGGTGGTGCCGATATGGTCGTGCAGCGCCTGCAGCGCGGCGGCATCGCGGGCCAGGACGGCCTCGGCCAGCGCCTCATGCGCCGCGGCCATGCGGGGCCAGTCGGGCGTGACCGACTTCATCAGGCGGCGATAGCGCGTGGTCTGCATGTAGAGGTCGTCGCAGAAGCCGCGCAGCGCGGCCAGCGGGCAGGCGGCGATCAGCGCCCGGTGGAAGCGATGGTGCTTCGCCTCATAGGCGTCGAGCCAGACGTCGTCGGGGCGATGGCGCTCGGTCTCGCGCTTCAGCAGCGACAGGGCGGTGACGATCTCGTCCTCCCAGGCCGCGCCGCCCTCGGCCATCGCCTGGCGCAGCGCCTCGACCTCGACGAACTGGCGGGACCGGGTGATGTCGAGCAGATGCACCCGCGTCACCGGCGGCACCGAGAAGCCCTTCTGCCCCTCGAACACCACGAAGCCCTCGGCGGCGAGGCGGGACAGTGCCTCGCGCAAGCGGCGTCGCGCCGAAGCCGTAGCGCGGCACCAGGTCGCGCAGGCGCAGCCGGGCCTCGGGCGGCAGGGCGCCGGCGACAATCTCCTCCCGCAGGCGGGCTGTCGCGGCCTCCGTGGCGGTGGCGGCAGATATGTTCATGGCGAAAATATATTTCATCTTGCCATATCGATCAACGACGGCATGATCGGCGCCACGCCTGCATGATGGCCAACGGTGCGCAGCCACCGCAGTCCTGAAACATGCCGGCAGACAAGCGTTTGGGGGGTGAGGCGCGCGCCAAGGCGAACGCATCGCCCGCCGGGGAGCGAACGGAGCGTCCATGGCCCAGCGTGATGCCACTCATGACCCTGCGCGCCGCAGTTGGGTCGCCGGCGCCGATGCGCCGGACACGGATTTTCCCATCCAGAACCTGCCGCTCGGCGTGTTCAGCACGGATGGCATGGCCCCGCGCTGCGGGGTGGCGATCGGCGACCGGATCCTCGACCTCTCCGCAGCCTTCGCCGCCGGCTTCGTGACGAACCGCGCGGTCGCGGCCTCCTCGCTCGCGGCGCTGATGACCGAGGGGCGGGCGGCATCGGCGGCGCTGCGCACCGAGGTCTCGGCCCTGCTGACCCAGGGCTCACCCGCGCAAGGGCAGGCGGAGACGCTGCTGGTGCCGATGGCGGCGGCGCGGATGCACCTGCCGACCGCGGTGCGCAACTTCTCCGACTTCATGGCGAGCTACGACCATTGCGCCCGGCTCGGCGTGAAGCGCGACCCGAGGAACCCGCTGCCCCAGGCATTCCGGCAATTGCCGGTGGCGTATCACTCGCGCGCGTCATCGGTGCGGGTGTCCGGCGAACCCGTCACCCGCCCGCATGGCCAGTGGCAGCGCCAGGACGGGACCATGCATTTCGGCCCGACCGAGGCGATGGACTACGAGCTGGAGATGGCCGTCTGGATCGCCGGCGACAATGCGCTGGGCGAGCCGGTGACGATGGCCAGCGCACCCGAACGCATCTTCGGCTACGGGCTGCTGAACGACTGGTCGGTGCGCGACGTGCAGCGGTGGGAAATGCCGCCGCTCGGGCCGTTCCTCGGCAAGTCGGTCTCCACCTCCGTCTCGCCCTGGATTGTCACCGCCGAGGCGCTGGCCCCCTTCGAGGTGCCGGCGGCGGTGCAGGACCCGCCCGCCCTGCCCTATCTCGACAGCGCCTGGAACCGCTCCCACGGCGGGCTGTCGGTCCGCATGACGGCGGCGATCCTGACGCCGCGCATGCGCGCCGAGGGTGCCGAGCCCTTCATCCTGACCGACACGCAATTCGCCGCGATGTACTGGACCGCGGCGACCATGGTCGCCCATCACGGCACCAATGGCTGCAACCTGCTGGCCGGCGACCTGCTCGGCAGCGGCACCGTCTCGGGTCCCGAGGAAACCGCGCGCGCCTGCCTCGCCGAGATCGGCCTGACCGGCCCCGTCGCGCTGCCCAATGGCGAAACGCGCAAATGGATCCAGGATGGCGACGAGGTCATCTTCCGCGGCCGCGCCGAAGCCCCCGGCGCGGTGTCGATCGGCTTTGGCGAATGCCGCGGCGTGCTCGACCCCGCCATCGCCTGGCCTGCCTGATTCAAGAACGAAGGAAACGCCCCATGGCACGCAGAATCATCGACATATCCGTGGCCCTGAAGGCCGGCATCGCCTCCGACCCGCCGCGCATGCTGCCGCAGATCGAATATCACGATCACCACATGACCGCGCCCGGCGATGGCGGAGGAATTCGGCATCCCGATCGACGCCCTGCCCGAGGGCGAATACGCCGCGGTCGAGCGGGTGACCATCAGCACGCATAACGGCACGCATCTCGATGCGCCCTACCACTTCTTCTCGCGCATGAACGAACGCGCTGGTGCCGGGCGGCGAACCCTCCTGGCGGATCGACGAGGTGCCGCTCGACTGGTGCTTCCAGCCGGCGGTGAAGCTCGACTTCCGGCATTTCGAGCATGGCTATGTCGCGACGCCCGGCGATGTGCAGGCGGAACTCAAGCGCATCGGGCACACGCTGGCACCGCTCGAGATCGTGGTGGTGAACACCGCCGCCGGCGCGCGCTATGGCGAGGACGACTACATCCATTCGGGCTGCGGCGTCGGCAAGGCGGCCACGCTGTGGATGCTGGAACAGGGCGTGCGCGTGACCGGCACCGATGGCTGGTCGTGGGATGCACCCTTCTCGCTGACCAAGAAGCAGGTGGCCGCGACCGGCGATGCCGGGCTGATCTGGGAAGGCCATCGCGCCGGGCGCGAGATCGGCTACTGCCACATGGAGAAGCTGTCGAAGCTGGAGACCCTGCCCGCCGACGGCTTCATGGTCGCCTGCTTCCCGGTGAAGGTGCATCGCGGCTCCGCCGGCTGGACCCGCGCCGTCGCGATCATCGAGGAGTGAAGGCCATGAAGCGCATCCTGCTTGCCCTCGCGCTGGTCGTCCCGGTCGCGGCGAAGGCCCAGTTCCCGGACCGCCCGATCACCATCGTGCTGCCCTATGCGCCCGGCAGCGCATCCGATTCCTACGGCCGCGCGCTGGGTGAACACTTCACCCGCATGATGGGCCAGCCGGTGGTGGTGACCAATCGCGACGGTGGTTCCGGCGTGGTGGGCATGCGCTTCGTCGCGCAGAGCGCACCGGATGGCTACACGCTCGGCCTCACCCCCGTCACGCCGGTCGTGGTGCAGCCGCACATGGTGCGCAACCTCGGCATCGGGCCGGACAGCTTCCAGCCGGTCTGCGGCACCAATGAGAATGTGCTCGGCGTGCTGGTGCGCGAGGACAGCCCGATCCGCAACCTGGCCGACCTCGTCGCGGAAGGCCGCCGGCGCCCCCTCACCTATGGCAGCCCGGGGCCGAATTCGCTGCCGCAACTCGGCGTGTTCCGGATCCAGCGCGCGACCGGCGTCGAATTCACGCCATGTTCCGTTCCGCGGCGACCCGCCGCATCTGAACGAGCTGATGGCCGGGCGGCTCGATTTCTCATCGGCCGTCGTCGCCTCGGCGAGCGGGCTGATCGATGGCAACAAGCTGCGGCTGATCGCGGTGTTCTCGGCGCGCCGCCATCCGGACTACCCGGACGTGCCGACCGCGCGCGAGCAGGGCATCGATGCGCAGCAACTTGAGCCAGGTCGGCATCTATGCGCCGCGCGGCACGCCGGAACCGGTCATGGCGCGGCTGGAGGAAGCCTGCCGGACCGGTGTGCAGGACGAGACCTTCCGCCGCGTCGCGGCGACCCGCAAGGTGCCGGTGAACTTCATGTCGCGGGCCGATTTCACCGCCATGGTGAACAGCGAATACGAGGCCTATGGCCGCATCCTGCGCGAACTCGGCGTCCAGCCGGAATGACGCCAGCGAACGGAGAGGGGTGCAGCCCCTCCCCGTCACTCCGGGACCGGTCGGGAATGTGCCGTGCGGCGCAGTCTGGTGGCCGGTGCCGGATGCCTCGAAGCGAGCCTCAGCCCGTCGTCGCGGCATCCTGCCAGACGACATGCCCGCGGATCGCCGCCGGAGCGGCCCGCACCCAGCCCTGCTTCGCGGCGTAGGCGCGCATCGCATCGAAGCCCGCGCGCCAGGTCGGCATCATCGGCCCGCCCCGATGCGCCGATCAGCCAATCGACCGACACCCAGGCATGGTCCGGCGCCCTCGAAGGCCAGGACGCCAGCCAGCGCCTCGGCCAGAGCGGGCTGCGCATCGGGCGTGGCCGCGGCCATCACGCTGAAGCGGCGCAGATCGTCCGCCGCCGTCAGGACCGGCGCGCTGCCCGGCGCCACATGCACTTCCATTGCCGCACTCCCGTCCGGGATCGAGTGTTCACTCGACCGTCACGCTCTTGGCCAGGTTGCGCGGCTGGTCGACATCCGTGCCCTTCAGCACCGCCACGTGATAGGCGAGCAACTGCACCGGGATGGCGTGCAGGATGGGCGCGGCGAAGTCGCCGACGCGCGGCAGCACGACCACCCGTCTCGGCGAAGGCGCGCAGGCGCGACGCGCCGAGCTCGTCGGTGAAGGCCATGATCCGCCCGCCGCGCGCCGCGCGCTTCCTGCAGGTTCGACGCCGTCTTCTCGAACATCGGCCCTGACGGGCACAGCGAGATCACCGGCACGGCGGAATCGATCAGCGCGATCGGGCCGTGCTTCATCTCGCCGGCGGCATAGCCCTCGGCGTGGATGTAGCTGATCTCCTTGAGCTTCAGCGCGCCTTCCATGGCGATCGGGAACAGCGTGCCGCGGCCGAGGAACAGCACGTCGCGCGCCTTGGCGACCTCGGCGGCCATGGCGCGGATTTCCTCGTCGCGTTCCAGCACCTGCGCGGCATTGGCCGGCAGTTCCAGCAGCGCGGCGGTCAGCTCCGCCTCCTGCGCTCGGCGCTCAGCGTGCCGCGCGCGCGGCCGAAGCCGATGGCGAGGCAGGCGAGCACGGCGAGCTGCGCCGTGAAGGCCTTGGTCGAGGCGACGCCGATCTCCGGCCCGGCCACGGTCAGCACGGCGCCGTCGCTCTCGCGCGCCATGCTGCTTTCCGGCACGTTGACCACGGCCAGCGACCTTCTGGCCGTGCCGCCGCAGCAGATGCAGCGCGGCCATGGTGTCGGCCGTCTCGCCGGACTGGCTGACCAGCAGCGCGGCGCCGCCCTCGGCCAGCGGCGGCTCGCGATAGCGGAACTCGCTCGCGACATCGGCATCGACCGGGAATGCGCGCCAGCTGCTCGATCCAGTACCGCCCGACCAGGCCGGCGAGGAAGGCGGAGCCGCAGGCCGTGATGGTCATGCGCGGCACGGTCGCCGGGTCGAAGGGCAGCGGCGGCAGCGTCACGCTGCGCGTCATCGGGTCGAGATACTGCGTCAGCGTGTCGCCGAGCACCACCGGGTGCTCGTGCAGTTCCTTCTCCATGAAGTGGCGGTAGTTGCCCTTGCCGGTCGGCCGCGCCGGAGACGGCGGTCATGCCGGATCTCGCGTTCGACCGGCGTGTCGTGCACGTCGAAGAAGCGCGCGCCGGCATCGTCCACCACCGCCCAGTCGCCCTCATCCAGATAGGCGATGCGCCGGGTCAGCGGCGCGAGCGCCAGCGCGTCGGAGCCGACGAACATCTCGCCCTCGCCATACCCGACGGCCAGCGGCGCGCCCTGGCGCGCGCAGATCAGCTTGCGCGGATGGCCGGCGAAGACCATCGCCAGCGCATAGGCGCCATGCGGCGCGCTTCAGCGCGGCGCTGGCCGCCTGTTCGGGCGCCATGCCCTCCGCGAGGTTCTGGTCGACCAGGCGGGCGAAGGTCTCGGTGTCGGTCTCGGTCTCGAACACCTGGCCCTTGGCTTCGAGTTCGTCGCGCAGGTCGGCGTGGTTCTCGATGATGCCGTTATGCACGACGGCGACGCGCGGCGTGCCGTGCGGATGGGCGTTGCGCTCGGTCGGCGCGCCATGCGTCGCCCAGCGGGTGTGGCCGATGCCGGTGGTGCCCGGCAGCGGGCTCGCGTCCAGCACGGCGGCGAGGTTGTTCAGCTTGCCCTCGGCGCGCCGGCGGTCGATGCGGCCATCCACCAGCGTGGCGATGCCGGCGCTGTCATAGCCGCGATATTCCAGGCGCCGCAGCGCCTCGAGGATGCGCGGCGCGGCCGCTTCGCGCCCGACGACGCCGACGATTCCGCACATCGTTCGCGCTACCCCTTCCTGCCCTTGAAGCCGCGGCCGGGCTTGTTCGCCTGCTGCCCGCGCGCGATCGCCAGCGCATCGTCCGGCACATCTGCGTGATCACGCTGCCGGCGCCGACCAGCGCCCGCGCGCCGACGCGTCACCGGGGCCACCAGCGCGGTGTCGCTGCCGATGAAGGCGCCTTCGCCGATCTCGGTGCGGTGCTTGTGCACGCCGTCGTAGTTGCAGGTGATGGTGCCCGCGCCGATATTGGCCCCGGCGCCGATCGTGGCATCGCCCAGATAGGCCAGGTGGTTGGCCTTCGCCCCCTCGCCCAGCGTCGTCGCCTTCAGCTCGACGAAATTGCCGACATGCGCGCGGGCCTCCACCACCGTGCCCGGGCGCAGCCGCGCATAGGGGCCGATGATGGCGTCCCGCTTCACCACGCAGCCTTCCAGATGGCTGAAGGCGCGGATCGTCGCCGCCTTCCTCGATGCTGACGCCGGGGCCGAACACGACATGCGGTTCCACCACCACATCGGCGGCCGAGGCGCGTGTCGTGGGACAGGAACACCGTCTGCGGCGCCGTCATGGTCACGCCGGCCTCCATCGCCGCCTCGCGCAGCCGGTCCTGCAGGACGGCCTCGGCGGCGGCGAGTTCGGCACGGCTGTTGATGCCGCGCAGTTCCGCCTCGGGCGCCTCCACCGCGCGCACGCTGCGCCCTTCGGCGCGCGCCAGGGCCACCACGTCGGTCAGGTAGTATTCGCCCTTGGCATTGTCGTTCGTCACCGCCGCCAGCCAGCGCGCGAGGTCGCCCGAGGCGGCGCAGACCACGCCGGCATTGCACAGGCCGATGGTCCGCTCCGCCTCATTGGCATCGGCCCATTCGACGATGCGCTCGACCATGCCATCATCGCCGGTGACGACGCGGCCATAGCGGCCGGGATCGGCCGGGCGCATGGCCAGCAGCACCAGGTCGGCCTCGGCGCGGGCGGCGAGCAGCCGGCCGATCGTGCCCTCCGTCACCAGCGGGTTGTCGCCGTAGAGCACCGCGACATCGCCGGCATGGCCGCCGAGTTGCGACATGGCCTGCAAGGCCGCGTGGCCGGTGCCCAATCGTTCGCGCTGCACCGCGACGTCATGCGGCGCCACCGCGGCCTCGAGGTCCGGCATGTCCGGCCCGACGACGACGACGACGCGCCCGAAGCGCGCCTCGCAGGCCGCGAGCAGGTGGCGGATCATCGGCCGCCCCCCGAGGGGGTGCAGCACCTTGGGCCGGGTGGACCGCATGCGGGTGCCCAGGCCCGCGGCGAGAATGATGGCGGCGGCTGACATGTTCCTCCGGTAACGCGCCGCGCCGCGCCGCGTCCAGCGTGGTCGTGGTCAAGTTGCTTTGCGGCATGTGTCGGCCGCGCCGGTCGCGACGCCGCCGCCGGGCCGGCCTGCCCCTTATTGCCGTTCGATGACCTGCGTCATGGCCCCTTGCCGGGGCGTGCCGGGACGGCCTACCGGGAGGGCATGTCAAACATCGCGATCTTCGACCTCGATGGCACGCTGGTGGACAGCGCCGCCGATATCCACGCCGCCCTCGACCGGCTGATGGCCGCGCAGGGCCTGGCGGGTTTCACCCGGCCGGAGGTGATCGGCATGATCGGCGACGGCGTGCGCGCCCTGGTGACCAAGGCGCTGACCGCCCGCGCCCGGCCCTTCGACGAGGCCGCGCTCGACGCCTTCACCGCCGACTACACCGCCGAGGCCGACCGCGCGGACGCGGCCCTTCGACGGCATTCCGGCCGTCCTCGACACGCTGGCGGCGGCGGGCTGGCGCATGGCGGTCTGCACCAACAAGCCGGAGGCGGCGGCGCGCAAACTGCTGGAGGAACTCGGCCTGGCGGATCGCTTCGCGGCGCTCGGCGGGGGCGATTCGTTTCCGGTCCGCAAGCCGGACCCGCGGCACCTGCTGGCGACGCTGGCCGCGGCCGGGGCCGACAGGCAGCGCGCCGTCATGATCGGCGACCACCGCAACGACGTGCAGGCGGCCGCCGGGGCCGGCGTGCCCTGCATCTTCGCGGGCTGGGGCTATGGGCCGGTCTGCGATGGCCGAGGGGTGCCCGGTCGCCGCCACCCCGCACGACCTGCCAGCGGATGATCGCCGCCCTACTGCGCCTGAAGCGCCGATGCGCACCAGGTCGAGCCGCATCGCGCCGAGGAAGGTCGAGGGGAACTCCACCTGCACCGGCATCGGCGGCATGCCGGGGCCGAGCACCGCGATCCAGGCCTCGGCGTCGCGCGGCTTGCCGGCCTCCGCCGGGTCGTCGCCGCGCCGGAAGCCGGCGACCAGGCGGCTTTCCAGCGCGCAGCGCAGCGCCGGGGCCGTGCACGCCCGCCATCGGCGCCGGGCCGGTCCCGAGCGTTCGCGAAGACCATTCCAGGCGCCGCCGCCCGTCGAAGACCGAGCCGGCCATGTCGCACCGACCGGTCGCGGAACGCCGCCAGCGACAACCGCACCAGGGCCGACAGGCTGTCGATGGTGCCGGCGATCTGGTCGGACGGGACAGGGATGCGGTCCGGCCCCTCGGGCGGTTCCAGCACCGCCAGGCGCGGCGAGCCGCCGATATAGTCCAGCACCGTGCGGCGCGGCCCGCCCCGCCAATTGCCTTCGGTCATGTAGCGCAGCGGCCGGACATCCCGGCCCGCCAGGCCGCCCAGCACCTCGGCACGCTGTTCGCTCGGCAGGAACAGCCGTGCGAGCCCGCGCGCGCGCGAGACGCTGGTGAGGCGGTAGGACGCGTCGGTCAGGTGCAGCGCGAGGTGCACATCCAGCACCGGCAGGCCGGATTGGGAGACGGTGTAGCCGACCTCGAAGGGCGAGGCGCGCGCGCCCGTCAGGCTGCCCACCAGGGCAGCGCCGGCCAGCATCGCGACGGCACGGTGCATCTTCATCCACAGCAGATTGGCCCATCCGGCACCCGAGGCAAGGGGCGGGCGCTTGACACCTCCACCCACCCGCTTCTATGTCCGCCCCCCGGTCGGGCGCGTAGCTCAGCGGTAGAGCATTCGCTTCACACGCGAAGGGTCACAGGTTCAATCCCTGTCGCGCCCACCACTCCCCCCGGCCCCTTCTCCGCTCAAGACGCCTCGAAAGCATCCGGCCGGTGCGCGCGCGCCGGTGATGGCCCATCGGGTGCCGCAGCGTTTCACACCGGCGGGCCATCAGGTCCTGCTATGCTGGGCGCCACGTCCGGTAGCGGCCGCGAAGGCGCCGCCGACCGGCACGCAAAACGACTCAGACACAGTCTTGCGGAGGCACCATGACCGGCATCCTTCTCGACGTCCCCTTCGTGACCCAGTTGGGCTATGGCGCCAACAACGCCACCGATGACCCGACCGGCTGCTGGTATGCCAGCGCCTGCATGGTCGGCTATTACTTCGAGGCCGGTCCCAGGCTGGGCGATCCGTCGCTCTGGACGCCGCAGGGCCACCAGGTGATCCAGGACACCACGACGCTGCAGAAGAACGAACACCTGATCCAGGTCGCCTACCCGCTCGGCAATGCCTGGACGCTGCACGGACTGGCCGAGTTGCTGACGAAATACGGCCCGCAGCTGATCTCCTGGACCAAGACGCATGGCGGCGCGACCTACGGGCATTGTTCAACGCTGATCGGCATCGACGATGCGACGCAGGAGGTGATCATCCATGACCCGGAGAAGGCACCCGGCACACGGATGCCCATCGCCACCTTCAACAGCCTGTTCATGTGGAACATCCCGGACAGCATGCTGCGCAAGGACGTGACGGGCCACACGCCGCGTCTGGCACCATAGAAACCGGCTGAGAATGCCGCTGCCGGGCTTCGGGATGCGCCCTTGGGCGCACCCGCCAACGGTGTCTCAGAGCCACCGCCCTTCGCCTCGGTTCGCGCAAGCCCCTGGGTCGTTCCCGTCGCGAGGATATGCGCCCGGTCCGGCACAGGCTGCAGGCGTCTGGCCCGGCGCCTGCCTTCAATAGGATTTCGGCAGGCCCAGCACGCGTTCGGCGAGGTGGCTCAGGATCAGTTCGCGGCTGACCGGGGCGATGCGCGGGATGAAGCTTTCGCGCAGGTAGCGCTCCACATGGTATTCCTGGGCATAGCCCATGCCGCCATGCGTCATCACCGCCGTCTCGGCGGCGGTGAAGCCGGCCTCGCCCGCCAGGTATTTCGCGGCATTGGCCTCGGCGCCGCAGTCGCGCCCGGCGTCGTACAAGGCCGCTGCCTTCATCGTCATCAGCCAGGCCGCTTCGAGGTTCGCCCAGCAGCGCGCCAGCGGGTGCTGGATCGCCTGGTTCTTGCCGATCGGGCGGCCGAAGACGACGCGCTCCTTCGCGTAATTCGAGGCGCGGCCCAGCGCGGCATGGCCGATGCCCACCGCCTCGGCGGCGATCAGCATGCGCTCGGGGTTCATGCCGTGCAGGATCTGGCGAAAGCCCTGGCCTTCCTCGCCGATGCGGTCTTCCTCGGGGATCTCCAGCCCGTCGAAGAACAGCATGTTCGAATCGACGGCGTGGCGGCCCATCTTCTCGATCAGCCGGACCTCGACCTTGCTGCGATCCAACGCCGTGTAGAACAGCGTCAGCCCATCGGTCTTGCGCTTCACCTGGTCGAGCGGCGTGGTGCGCGCCAGCAGCAGGATGCGGTCGGCCACCTGGGCGGTCGAGATCCAGATCTTCTGGCCATTCACCACGTAGCGGTCGCCGCGCTTTTCCGCCCGCGTCTTGAGTTCGGTCGTGTTGAGGCCCGCATTGGGTTCGGTCACGCCGAAGCAGGCCTTCTCGCGCCCGGCGATCAGGGGCGGCAGGAAGCGCTGCTTCTGCGCCTCGGTGCCGAAGACCACGACCGGGATTCAGGCCGAAGATGTTCATGTGGATGGAGGATGCGCCGGTCATGCACGCACCGCTCTCGGCGACCGCGCGCATCATGATGGTCGCCTCCATCATGCCGAGGCCGCCGCCGCCATATTCCTCCGGCATGGCGATGCCGAGCCAGCCGCCTGCGGCCATGGCGGCGTGGAAATCATGCGGGAAGACGCCGTCACGGTCACGGGCGAGCCAATAGGCGTCGTCGAAGCGCTCGCAGATGCGCAGCACCTGGGCGCGAAGTTCCTCCTGCTCGTCGGTCAGCGAAAACTGCACCCGTGCTTCCCCCATGCGGCATTCTCCGCGCGAAACTGCGCGAGGGGGCACAGGGGGTCAATCGGTTGGCAGCCGATGCGCGAACGCCGCCGCAGGGGAATGCGGCGGCGTCCGTTTCGGGCAGGCGGGCCGGGCATCACCCCCGGCCCGGGGTTCAGCGCGGCGTGGCGGGGGCGCCCGGCTGGGCGGGAGCGCCCGGGCCACCGCGGCGGCCCGGACCGCCCGGACCACGCATCATCACCTCGTCACGCGCCAGGGCGCCGTCGGCGTTCCGGTCGGCGGCACGGAAGGCGGCCTCGAACATCGGGCGCAGCTCGTCCATCGTGACCTTGCCGTCCAGGTTCGCGTCGATGAAGCGGAACATCGACGCGCCGCGTTCCTGCATGCGCTCACGCGCCTGCTCGGGCGGGCCGCGGCGGCCTTCGGGGCGCTGCGCTTCGGCGAAGGCGCGGAACTCCTCGATGGTGATGCCGCCATCCTTGTTGGCGTCGATCTCGACGAAGCGGGCCTGCAGCCAGGTCGCGGCTTCCTCGCGCGTCACGCGGCCATCGTTGTTGGTGTCGGCGCGGGCGAAGGCCTCGCCCATCAGGAAGCCGCCGGCACCGTGGCCGGCATGATGCTGCCCGTGCTGGCGGCCACCCTGCCCGCCCGGCCCACCGGGACCACCAGGCCCACCCGGCGCCGGGCTGCGCCGCCGCCAGGCCGACACTGCCGGCCAGAAGCACCGCGCTCAGCGCCGCAATCGTTGTCTTTCGCATGGTCTCGGTTCCCTTCTGTCTGCGGCCTTACGCCGCTGACAGGAAACTGGCCCCTTTGTGTAACACGGGCATTGCGAAGGACGCTTGACAAGGTGAGGAAGGGTAACCCGACCGTGGTCAGGGTGTGCCCGCCTCGCCCAGATCCCACCACATTCCGGCGAAGGCCAGGATGCCCTTCGCGCGCCGGGGCGATCAGGTAGTGTTCATCCGGCCCATGCTGCTTGCAGCCATTGTAGGAATGCGGCACCCAGACCAGCGGTACATGCAGGTGGTCGACGAACACATCGCCCGGCAGCCCGCCCGAGGAATTCGGGATGATCTGCACCTGCTTGCCGAGCGACTTCGCCATCGACGCCTGCGCCCAGCGCACCCAGGGGTGGTCGGGGTCGGTGCGCGAGGCCGGCATGCGCAGGCCGGCATTCTCCACCGCGATGTCCTGGAAGCCATGGGCGTCCAGATGCGCCGCGCACGGCGGCGGCGAAGGTCGAGGGGTCGCTGTCCACGGTGTAGCGCACCTGCATATGGGCGCGGGCGTCGGGGGCGACGGCGTTGACCGGGTTCTCCGGCCGGCCGGAGATCATCGCCAGCACGATCAGGCTGTTCCAGCCATAGATCTTCTCGGCGGAGGTCAGGCCGGGCTCGCCCCAGCCCTCGTCGATCGTCGCCGCGCCATCGCCGCCGCCGACCGGGCAGCCATCGAGCACCGCGCGCACCGAGTTGGACAGCGTCTTGCGGCAGGATGCCGCGCACCAGCACCTTGCCGTTGCGGTCCATCATGGTGGTCAGCGCATGGGCCAGCAGGATCGCCGGGTCGCGCGTCAGCCCGCCCCAATGGCCGGAATGCACGCCGCCCGGGCGCAGCTTCAGCACCAGGTCGAAGTGGAAGGTGCCGCGCGTGCCGGTGGCGATGGTCGGGATCTCGGGCTCGACGCGCGGGCCGTCGCTGGCGATCAGCACGTCGGCGGCGAGTTCCTCGGCGTTGGCGGCGATGAACTCGCGCAGGCCGGTGGAGCCGCGCTCCTCGGCCATCTCCAGCACGACCTTCACGTTGAAGCCGAGCTTGCCGTCGCGCTCCGCGATCACGGCTTCGAGCGCGGCGATGTTCAGCGCGTGCTGGCCCTTGTTGTCGGCGGTGCCGCGGCCGTACCAGCGGTCGCCTTCCTCGATCAGCCTCCAGGGTTCGAGGCCCTGCGCGCCACTGGTCCTCAAGGCCCGCGCACGGTGTCGCCATGGCCGTAGAGCAGCACGGTCGGGCGTGCGGCGTCCTCGATGCGGATGCCGGTCAGGATCGGGCCGAAGCCCTCGCGCGGGTTGGGGCGCACCTGCACCGTGAAGCCGAGCCGTTCCAGCCAGGGGCGGATCGCGCCGTTCAGGTAGCGGTCGAGATCGGCCTCGCGGCCTTCCTCCTGCGCGGTGGAGGGGATGGCGACGAGGTCCGAGAGCAGCGACTTGAAGCCGCCATCGTCGAAGAAGGTGGCGGCGCGGGTCAGGGCGCCTTCGCGGGTTGGCATGATGCGGTCCTCCGTCAGACGATCTGGTTGACCAGCGCGCGTCTCGCCGCGCTGCAGCCGGGCGATGTTCTCGACCATGAAGTCGAGCACATTGTCCTCGTACATATGCGTCTCGCCCGCCGGTATGCGGGGTGACCAGCACATTCGGCATCGCCCATAACGGGCTGTCGGCCGGCAGCGGTTCATCGGCCGTCACGTCCAGCGCGGCGCCGACGATCCTGCCGGCCTGGAGCGTCGCGATCAGCGCCGGCTCGTCGATCACCCGTCCGCGCGCGACGTTGATGATCTGCGCCGTCGGCTTCATCGCCGCGAGGGCGGCCGCATTCACCAGCCCGCGCGTGTCATCGGTCAGCGGGCAGGCAAGGATCAGGAAGTCGGCGCGCGGCAGCACCGTGGCGAGGTCGCGGAAGGAATGCACCTCATCGGCACCCTCCGCCCCGCCGGCGACGTTCTGCCGCACGCCCACCACCGTCATGCCGAAGGCCTTGCACAGCCGCGCGATGCGCCCGCCGATGCGCCCCAGCCCGACCACCACCGCGGTCTTGCCGCCGGCCTCGTCCTCGCGCTTGGCGAAGTCGCCCTGCATGCCGCGCCAGATGCGCTTGGCCTGGTTGTCGCGTGCCTCGGGGATGCGGCGCAGCAGTGCCAGCATCAGGGCGATCGCGTGTTCGCTGACGGCATTGGCGTTGATGCCCTGGCCGCTGGCGAGGCGGATGCCGGCCGCCTTCAGCACATCGCGGTCATACTGGTCGGTGCCGGCGGAGCAGGACTGCACGAAGCGCAGCCTGGGCGCGATCGCCGGCAGGTCGTTGCGCCACATGCCCGAGCAGACCAGCACATCCATCCCGGCGGCATGCGCGTCGAGTTCCTCGCGCGAGCGCGCCTCGACGAAGCGGATGCCGGTGTTGCGCGGGGCGAAGCGGTCACCGAAGCGATAGGCGACATGGGCGAAACAGACGGTCAGTTGGTCGCTCGGCGGCAGCATCGGTGGGCTCTCCCGGTTCAGGTCGGGCGCGACCCTGGCCGCCCGCCCGCCGCCGCGCAAGAGGCCCCGGGCTACCGCCGGACGGTGCCGCTGGCGCTGCCGGTGGCGGAACTGCCGCCGCTGCCGCCACCGCTGGCGCCCCCGGCGAACAGCACGGCCGCCAGGGCGGCCGCGGCCATGCCCGCCGCCGCCAGGGCCGAGGGGCCGGACAGGGTATCGCCCCCGGGGGCGACCATGACCATGCGCTGCTGCGGCCGCGGTGGCGGGGCCAGGTGGGTGCGCGGCGCAGCCTCGCCACGCGGCGCAATGACGACGGCGCTGCCCGGCGGGACGACCAGGCTGCGCGTCTGCGCCGCTGCCGGGGGGGCGACGACGGGCAGCAGGGCGAGGAGGATGAAAAATCTACTCACGGTAGAAATTCTAACGCTTCTGTTTCGCATAATTCAAGGACCCGCCAACCGCGTCGAGGGTCGCGCCCCGGCATCCCATCCGAGGGCCAGTGCGCATCGGCCTGCTGCCGCCCCGTCCTGCATCCGCAGGCAAGGCGGCTGCCAGCGCAGCCCTACCTCGGGCGGCGCCAACCTCACGGCGGTGGCGCGCGGCGCGGCATCGCGGATCGACGACATGGCGGGGGTCGAGGTCCTGGCGAGCACGATCGCCGCGCCAGGGCCCGGGCCGCGCGTCGCGGTGGTCGCGGTCGATGCGGCCGAGGCGCCGCGCATGCTGCCGGGCCGCGCCGGCGCGGTGCTCCGCGACCGGATGCAGGCCGCACCGGGGCTTGCCGCCCGAGGTGCACGTCCGGGCAGCCCATGCCCGAGCCGGGACGCCGCTTGCGGCGCGGTCCCGACCGCGTTCCGGGTGCCTTGCCAGCCCGGCAACCGGGCCCTAATCCAGCACGCAGCGGGAGAGAACCCATGGACATGAACATCCAGAACGACGCCCACGCCGAGATCCGCGAGGAGGTGCGCAAGCTCTGCACGCGCTTCCCCGGCGAATACTGGCGCGAGCTCGATGCCCGTCGCGGCTATCCCACCGAATTCGTCCAGGCGCTGACCGAGGCCGGCTGGCTCTCGGCGCTGATCCCCGAGGAATATGGCGGTTCGGGCCTGCCCCTGTCCGCCGCCGCGGCGATCCTTGAGGAAATCCATACCAGCGGCGCGAACGCCGCCGCCTGCCACGCGCAGATGTACATCATGGGCACCATCCTCAAGCACGGCAGCGATGAGCAGAAGCAACGCTACCTGCCCAAGATCGCCACCGGCGAGCTGCGCCTGCAGGCCTTCGGCGTGACCGAGCCGACCTCGGGCACCGACACCACCTCGCTGCGCACCTTCGCAAAGCGGGAGGGCGACAAGTACATCGTCAACGGCCAGAAGATCTGGACCGTCGCGCGCCGAACACTCCGACCTGATGCTGCTGCTCGCGCGCACCACGCCGCGCGACCAGGTGGCCAAGCGCACCGAGGGGCTGTCCACCTTCATCGTCGACATGAAGGCGGCGCTGGGCAACGGCCTGACCATCCGGCCGATCCGCACGATGATGAACCACAATTCCTGCGAGGTGTTCTTCGACAACATGGAGGTGCCGGCCGAGAACCTGGTCGGCATCGAGGGCAAGGGCTTCCGCTACATCCTCGACGGCATGAACGCCGAGCGCCTGCTGATCGCATCCGAGATGCATCGGCGACGCCAAGTGGTTCATCAACAAGGCGGTGGAGTATTCCAAGCAGCGCGTGCTGTTCGGCCGCCCGATCGGGCAGAACCAGGGCGTGCAGTTCCCGATCGCCAAGGCCTATGCCCAGATGCGCGCGGCCGAAGCGCTGGTGCAGAAGGGCCTGCAGAAGTTCGAGGCGCACCTGCCCTGCGGCGAGGAAGCGAACATGGGCAAGATGCTCGGCGCCGACGCGGCCTGGGCGGCGGCGGAAGCCTGCGTGCAGACCCATGGCGGCTTCGGCTTCGCCGAGGAATACGATGTGGAGCGCAAGTTCCGCGAGGCGCGGCTGTACCAGGTGGCGCCGATCAGCACGAACCTGATCCTGTCCTATGTCGGCGAGCATGTGCTGGGGATGCCGCGGAGCTACTGACCATGGCCGGCGTGCCCGTCGCCATCGCCTATGATTTCGACGGCACCCTCGCCCCGGGCAACATGCAGGAACATGTTTTCCTGCCGAAGCTCGGGCTGGACGCGCGCGCCTTCTGGGCACGGTCGAACCAGTTGGCCGAGGAGCAGCAGGGCGACCCGATCCTGACCTACATGCACCGCATGCTGGTCGAGGCCGCCGCCGCCGACATCCCGATGCGCCGGGAGGATTGGGCGCGGCACGGCGCCGGCATCACCCTGTTCCCCGGTGTCGAGACCTGGTTCGACCGCGTCAACGCGGCGGGCGCGGCGCGCGGCCTCGCGGTGGAGCACTACGTCATCTCCTCCGGCCTGCGCGAATTGGTGGAAGGCACGCCGATCCGGCGGCATTTCCGCGCCGTCTTCGCCTCGGGCTTCCTCTACAACGCCTCGGGGGCGGCGATCGCGCCGGCGATCGCGGTGAACTACACCACCAAGACGCAGTATCTGTTCCGCATCAACAAGGATGCGCTCGACCTCGCGGACAACACCGCGGTCAATGCCTACCGCCCGCCCGAGGCGCGCCGCGTGCCCTTCGCCAACATCATCTTCATCGGCGATGGCGACACCGACATCCCCTGCTTCCGCCGGTGAAGGAACAGGGCGGCCATGCCATCGCGGTGCATCCGGCCGGTGACGCGCAACGCGCCGCGCGCACCCGCACGCTGATCACCGAAGGCCGCGTGCATTGCGCCGTCCCCGCCGACTACAGCGAAGGCGGCGAGATCGAGCACCGCGTGCTGTCCATCCTCGACCTTCTCGCCGCGCGCGCCGCGGTCACTGCCCCGATGCCGGAGAACAACGCATGAGCGGATCCCGCCCCCTCGAGGGCCTTCTCGTCGTCGCGATGGACCAGGCGGTGGCCGCGCCCTATTGCGCGTCCCGCCTCGCCGATGCGGGGGCGCGGGTGATCAAGATCGAACGGCCGGAAGGCGACTTCGCCCGTGGCTACGACAAGGTTGCGAATGGGCTGTCCTCCTATTTCGTCTGGCTGAACCGGGGCAAGGAAAGCATCTGCCTCGACATCAAGACGCCGGACGACAAGGCGCTGCTGGAACGGCTCATCGCGAAGGCCGATGTGTTCATCCAGAACCTCGCGCCCGGCGCGATGAAGCGCGCGGGCTTCGGCTCCGAGGACCTTCGCAGGCGCCATCCGCGGCTGATCACCGTGGACATCTCGGGTTATGGCGAGGAAGGCGAATACGCCACCATGAAGGCCTATGACCTGCTGGTGCAGGCGGAATCGGGCCTCGCCTACATCACCGGCCGGGCCGAGGGGCCGGGGCGCGTCGGCGTCTCGGCCTGCGACATCGGCTGCGGCATGCACGCCTATGCCGCGGTGCTGGAGGCGCTGCTGTCGCGGTCCATCACCGGCCAGGGCAAGGGCATCGCCGTGTCGCTGTTCGACGGCATGGCGGATTGGATGACCGTCCCGCTGCTGCAATACGAAGGCACCGGCATCAACCCGCCGCGCATCGGCCTGGCGCACCCCTCGATCTGCCCCTATGGCGCGTTCCAGACCAAGGACGGCCACGACGTGCTGATCGCCATCCAGAACGAGCGCGAATGGGCGTCCTTCTGCGCGCATTTCCTCGATGAGGCGGATCTGCCGGCCAAGCCCGGCTTCACCGTGAACAATGACCGCGTGGCGCATCGCCCGATGGTGGATGCGCATATCCAGGCGATGTTCGCGACGCTGACGCGGGAGGAATGCGCGACGAAACTGCGCCGCGCGAACACCGCCTATGGCTTCGTGAACGATTGCGGCGGGTTGCAGCAGCACCCGGCACTCCGGCGCGTGCCGGTGCAGACCGAAAAGGGGCCGGTGCAGGTCGCCCTGCCGCCGGCCAGGCTGTCGGACGGGGTGCGGCCATTCGGCGCGGTGCCGTCGCTCGGCCAGCACAGCGCAGCCATCCGCGCCGAATTCGCCACGGCATAGGGCCGACACGGCCGCCGGCGCCGGGTGCGGCACGCTGCATCCGTCCGGCCGGCACCGGCCCCGGTCCGCCAGAATCTCCCGGGCAGGCACCATTGCCCGTGACGGCAAGGGCCTGGATGTCGCCTGCGCCATGCGATCGGCGCCGCATCATGAAGGCCGCCGGAAGAAGCTCGGCGTTCCGCGCGCCGGCACGCTGCGCATGGTCACCGGCGCCGGCGGCGCCCGGCCGATCGCCATGATCGGTGTGGAGCGATAGGCATCGAGCCCCCGGCCCCGACCGGCCGCATGTGCCGGCAGCGGGATGACCTGCGCCCGTTCCCCGCCGTTGGCCAGGCTGGGCGGACCCGACCCCGACCCGCCGGCGGCGAAACGCGCCAGCAGCGCGGCCTCGGCCGCCGCGTCGCCGGGCGGGCGCCCCTGCTCGCCGGCCCAGGCGGCCAGCACCCGCGCGCGGTAAGCCTCGGCCCGCTCCGGCGTCTGGGAATGGTAGTGACCGGCCGCGCGGGCCCAATCCCCGCTGGCCGAGCGCAATTCGCCCAGGAACTGCGCGGCGTAGCGAGCGTTGGCCAGCGGGTCGAAGGCCTGTTCCAGCGCCGGGAAGGCGTTGGGGTGGTGGTGCAGGTTCACCTGCATGCAGCCGACATCGATGATGCGCACGCCGCGGGCCTGGAGTTGCCGCACCTCGGCAATCGCTGCCTCCCGCGTGGGGAAGAACATGCCGCGCCCCTCGGCGTTGATGGTCCAGGGCCAGGGGGCGAACTGGCCGGAGACCGGGTCGCGGCGGCCGGATTCCACCCGGCCGATCGCCTGCAGGAGGCCCGGCGGAACCGCCCTCTCGCGCTCGGCGGTCGCGATCGCGGCCCGGCAGGCGGCGGCGCCATCGGCAAGCGGCGCCGGCTGCGCGCCGCCATCCGGCACGAATCCCACCAGGCAGGCGAGCACGGTGAGCACACCGATCAGGGCGATGCGACGATTCGACATGCCTGTGGATGCGCAAGGCCCATGCCACGCAACAAACATTCGCGGGCATGCTGCGCCGCGTCATTTTTGCTGCACCGCAAAATACCTCTTGCGAGGGTCAGGGTGCCGACCTAAATTGTTGAAGGCAGCGGATTGGCCTAGCCATCCACTGCTTTTCTTGGACGTTTCCTCCCTAAACTTGGCGGTGCCTTCGGGCACCGCCTTCTTTTTTTCGCCACGATCGAGTAAATTTTTCTCGTTTTGGAGAAATTTTTTCTCCGAATTGCTGCGCCGCACTAAGCCCGCAGAAAGTCCCAATCCGTCTCCGCCAGATGCCCGATCAGGGTATTCATGTGCCGCACCAGGGGCGCCATGCCGGGGCCGCGCTCGATCCGCACCTCATTCATGTAGAGCGAGCGCGCGATCTCGATCTGCAGCGCGTGCGTCGCCTCTCGCGGGCGACCGTAGTGCCGGGTGACATAGCCCCCGGCATAGGGGTCGTTCCGGCGAACGCGGTAGCGCAGGCCGACAAGCACCTCCTCGACCAGCCTGCGTGGCGCGCGGCGCGCAGGCGGTGCCATGGGCGTCGCCCAGCACCATGTCCGGCGGGTTGGCCGCCTGCGCCGGATGGGCCGGCATGGAATGGCAATCGACCAGCAGGCAGAAGCCGAACCGCGCCCGCGTCTCGGCGATCAGGCCGGCGAGTGCGGCGTGATACGGCTCCCAGCACGCGCGGATGCGCGCCTCGGCCTCGGCGAAGGAAAGCCGGCGGCGATACACCGCCTCCCCGCTCGCGACGATGCGCGCGATGGTGCCGAGGCCGGCGCCGACACGCGGACTTGATGTGTTCACCCAGGGCGGCAGCGGCTCGTCGAACATGCCGGGGTCGAGTTCCCAGGGTTCCCGGTTCACGTCGCACCAGACGCGCGGGAAGGTCGCCGCCAGCAGCGGCGCGCCATGGGCGGGCGCGGCGGCGAACAATTCGTCGACGAAGGAATCCTCGCTCCGGCGCAGCGCGAGCGGCGCAAGGCGCGCCTCGGCCACCAGTTGCGCCGGGTAGGCCTGGCCCGAATGCGGTGACGCGAAGACGAGCGGCATGGTCTGCCGCGCCGGGCGGTAGATGATGAAGGGCGCGGTCTCGGCAGGCCCTGCAAGGTTTGGCGCGGGAAGATCCATCTGGAACCGACCAAACCATAGCCCCCGGCGCATGTCACGCGACAGCCGCCATTCCGCCACGCGCGGTGATTAGCGAAATAGTCAGCACCGCAGGCGCATGGTCGTCGCCGATGTCCGGCAAGGCAAAAGGCGCCCGAGGCGGCGGCACCATCATCATCAAGCGGGAGGAAGGCGGCGAGGCCGGCCACCACGGCGGCGCGTGGAAGGTCGCCTACGCCGATTTCGTCACCGCCATGATGGCATTCTTCCTGTTGATGTGGCTGCTCAATGCCACCACGGAGGAACAGCGCCGCGGCCTCGCCGACTATTTCGCGCCGACCAACCTGCTGGCGCGCTCGGTCTCGGGCTCCGGCCAGCCCTTCGGCGGGCGCACGCCCAACGACGATGGCAACGTCACCTCGACCAGCGGCGTGACCACCATCCAGCCGGGCCGGCTGCCCGCGGTCATGGACATCGAGGAGGACGACACCGACACCCCGGCGCAACCCATGCCCCGGCGCGAAGGCCCGCCCGGGGAGGTGAACGCCGAAGCACCACGCCTGACGGTCGCTGCCCCGCCCGGCCTGCACGACGGCACCGAGGCGCCGCGCGGCGGCCCCGCCGAGGCTGCCGCCGCGCCACCGCGACCCGAGGCGCTCGGCGAGGCCGACCTCCGCCAGGAACTGGCCCGTCGCGAACGCGAAGCCTTCGAGACGGCCGCCGAGCAGATCCGCCAGGCCGTCGCCGCCGACCCCGCCTTGGCCGACCTCGCGCGGCAGATGCTGGTGGAACAGACGCCCGAGGGCCTGCGCATCCAGCTGATCGATGCGGAACGCCAGCCGATGTTCGCCCTCGGCGGCAGCGCGCCGAACGAGCGGGCGCGGGCGCTGCTCGCGCGCGTGGCCCAGGCGGCGGCGCGGCTGCCCAACCCGATCGCCATCGCCGGGCATACCGACGCCACGCCGTTTCGCGGCGGCGGCGAGCGCAGCAACTGGGACCTCTCGGCCGAGCGCGCCAACGTCACCCGCCGCCTGCTGGTCGAGGCCGGCCTGCCCGAGACGCGCATCCGCAGCGTGTCCGGCCATGCCGACCGCGACCTGCTGCTGCCCGAGACGCCGAATGACGCGGCCAACCGGCGCGTCTCCATCACCGTTCTGCGCCAGGTCCGGGACGCCGCCCCATGATGTCCCTTGCCGGCCTCGGCTTCCTGCTTGCCTGCGTCTTCGGCGGCTACATCGCCGCCGGCGGCAAGATGGAGATCATCCTCAAGGCGCTGCCCTTCGAGTTCGCCATCATCGGCGGCGCCGCGGTCGGCACGCTGGTGATGGCGAACAGCGTCGCCGACCTCAAGCATGTCGGCGGCGGCTTCGGGAAGTTGCTGAAGGGATCGCGCTACACGCGGCAGGACTACATGGACCTGCTCAGCCTGCTCTACTACCTGGTGCGCCTGGCGCAGACCAAGGGGCCGATGGCGCTCGAACCGCATATCGAGAAGCCCGAGGAGAGCGCCGCCTTCAGCAAGTTCCCGCGCATCGCCGCATGACCACCACGTGGTCCACCTGATCTGCGACTACCTGCGCATGGTCGGCATGAACGCCGACGACCCGCACCAGATCGAGGACGTGATGGCGCGCGAACTGAAGAAGATCAAGGAGGAGGAGATGCACCCCTCCCACGCCATGCAATCCATGGCGGATGCGCTGCCGGCGCTCGGCATCGTCGCGGCGGTGATGGGCGTGATCAAGACCATGGGTTCGATCAGCGAACCGCCGGCGGTGCTCGGCAAGATGATCGGCGGCGCGCTGGTCGGCACCTTCCTGGGCGTGCTGCTGGCCTATGGGCTGATGGGACCCTTCGCGTCGCGCCTCAAGGGCGTGGTCGATGAGGAAAGCAAGTTCTTCGAGGTGATCCGCGCCGTCCTCGTCGCGCATCTGCACGGCAACGCACCGCAGGTGGCGGTCGAGACCGGCCGCAAGATGGTGCCGAGCGGCCTGATGCCGTCCTTCCAGGAACTGGAACAGGCGCTGCAGGAACTGCAGATCGCATAGCGCCGATCACGGCCGGAACGCGGGCCCGCCGGCCTCCGCCGTCAGTGGCGGCCCGGCCGATGGCGCCGGGACGGCACCTGCCTCAGGGCACCGTCGATCCGTGCCAATGGCCGAGTTGCTGCAGCGCGAAGCGCAACGGCAGGTCGGAGACCCGCAGCAGGCCGATGCGGGGGTGCTCCAGTTCAAGGATCAGGAAAATCGCGCCACTCACCGCCAGCGCCCCGGCGATGAAGGCGACGACGATGATCCGGTTGGCGCGGGCGAACACGCCCATGGCCAGGAACAGCATGGCCAGCCAGGACACCAGCACGGTGAGGAAGGGCCACTGCACTTCATTGGTGGCGTCGTGCATCATCAGCAGCACGCGGGCCTGCACAAGCCGCCCGGCCATGTCGAGGGCGCGGGCCTGCGAGGCGGCCTGGCCGGCATCGGCCGGATGCATTTGCACCACCGCATCATGGAAGGCATCGAAGCGCGCCGTTTCGATCGCCGGGACGGTCTGTCGCGTCTCAAGGACGTGATGGCGCACCGCCGTCTCGACCAGGCCTCGCAATTCGCGCCGTGCGACGTCGGCCTGCGGCCCCGCATGGGCGAGTGCGATATCGAGCACCAGGACATCGGCCGCGAGTTCCGACACGCCCTCGGCCTGGTTGCGATAGTGCGTACTGGCCGACGCGATCAGCAGGCCCAGCACCAGCGTCGCCATCGAGGCGATCAGCGCCTGGACCAGGCGGACCGTATCCTTCGATTCGCCGCTGCGATGGTCCTCGGGCAGGGCGCGATGCAGCGCCAGGCCGATGAGACCCGCAACCAGGGTCAGCACGAAGACCCCGCCTCCAACCAGCAGCGTCATCCGGCCGCGTCCTTCCGTCGCCGATGCGGGCCTCGCGCCTGCAGCACCGGATCATGCCCATGGTGCGGCAGCGATGCCAGCGCGCGCCAGCAGCCTGCCCGATCCGATCGGACGTTGATGCTCGCGAGAACAGCGCGCCGTGGCGGTTCCGCGGGGCGGCGCAGGCAGGCGCGGCGCCGCCGCGGCCCGCCCAGCCCGTCGTCAGCCCTTCAGGCCATAGACCGTGCGCGCCGACTCGGGGCTGACCAGCCCGTCCTCGACATCGCGGGCCACCAGGGCGGGGTCGCGTTCCTTCGGGTCGCCCATGCCGCCGCCGCCAGGCAGCTTCAGCAGCAGGCGGCGGCCCTTGGGGATGATCTGGAAGCCCTTGGTCCGCAACACGGTGCCGTTGGCGTGCTACCGTTCCTCGAACGTCCACACCGGCAGGGGCCGGCCGGAAAGCAGCGACCGCCACTCCAGGACCCGCAGAAGCCGATCATGCCGAGGTGCGTGAGCGCCAAGACGAGGTCATTCCCCGGCCAGACCGGCGCCGGCGACGAGGCTCAACCTGCCCGGGCAGGTTGTCGGCATGCCCGGCGCAAGCGTGGCGCGACTACCCACCCATGGGACGCGCACGCGCAGCCAGGTGTGGCCCATGGTCCAATCCGCATTGTCTGATCGCGCACACGCAGCGAGAAGCCTCTCGGGCGTCGAAGCCCAGCCCGTCGATCTGTTTGAGCGCCTGGTTATATTGTGTGCGGTAGCCCATGCCCGCGGTGGAATGCGCCGGCCGAAGTGTCCCACAGGTTGCGGCACGAGTAGAAAGTGACCTTGCGGTAGACCACAAGGTGTTGGGCGTAGGCCACCGAATCCCAGCCGTCCAGGCCGGAGCGCCGGCAAGCGGCCACGGCATCATCGAGCGTCGCGATTCCATCCACTGCCATTGATCCACGCCCGCGCAGCACCCCCGAGTCACCGCGGGGAGCATGAGCGGGACGAACCCTGCGGTCGCCGCAGCCAGGGCAACAGCCGGACAGGAGCAGACCGAGAGCGTTGGCCTGGCGCATCACAGCATCCCGCCGAGCAGGTAAAGCGTCCCCGAGCACGGCAAGGGCCGCCAGCGGCGGCGCGATTCTGTGGATCGTCAGCGTGGCGCGGCCCGTCG